>NZ_JBWKWL010000002.1:0-387073 GCF_059422205.1 Bacillus sp. GW821-FHT01G09 | reverse complement strand
CATGAACGATGTTGTAAACTTATCCAACTGTGCCAGAATCGTTTCTGGACTGAACTTCGTTGCAATTGCGTCCACTTTACTCATGAACGATGTTGTGAACTTATCCAGCTGCGACAAAATTGTCTCTGGACTAAACTTTGTGGCGACTTCATCCACCTTATTCATGAACGATGTCGTAAATTTATCCAGCTCTGTTAAGATTGTTTCCGGGCTGAACTTTGTGGCGATTTCATCCACCTTTTCCATGAAAGAAGCAGCAAATTTGTCCAGTGCTGTCAAAATCGTTTCTGGATCAAACATGCTCGCAATATCTCCTGTATTTCCTCCTGATGAAGGCGCTCCTTTCTCGGAGGGACCTGAGCTTCCCATGCTGTCAATTCTTTTCTGCAATGAATCCAGCTTATTTGACACCCTGTCATTAATAGCGAGCTCAAGTTTGTTGTCTTTTCCTGTTAAGGCATCAATACCAGCAGAAATACGACCGACTGTTTTCATGACGTGATCAATCACGCGTATCGTAACAGAGTAACCATTTTTAAGTGCAGTTTCCATATAGCGCTGTATTTTTTGCACAGCCGGCAACACTTGATCTTCTGCACTCAGCATAATCGTAAAGCCTTTAAAACCTGCCACGAGCTCTCTTAATCGTTCAAACTTTTCGGTTGCTTGGTCACTAGCATCTATTTTAATAGATACAGATGACGGCAATCCCTGCAATTGAACATTAACCTGCTGAATGACACTGCTGGCTTTATCCTCAGTTGAAATGGAGATCATTTGGGCGCCAAGCTTTTTCTTTAATGATTTTTGTATGCGATCAATTGTCCTTAATACAGTTTTGCTTTCTTTTCGTACATCAATAGCGCTTTTTCGCTGCACCATTTTTCTATATTTTTCAAGTGCTCTAAACCCATTCTGGATCTTTCTTAACTTTTTACTTACACGGTCTTCCATTTCAAACCTTGCTGTCAGCTTTGCCAATTACGATGCCCCTCCTTTCTTTGCTTGTTTTTCAAGGAGATCGAGCTTATATCCGATCATTCCATACAACAGCGCTTTATAGTTTCTGGGCGCTTCGTAGAGCGCTAATAAATCTGATGGAGAATAATGAAGCTCGTGCATCGCATAGTAGAGATACACGGCTTCTTTATGCCCATCCTTGATTAGTTTTTTGCTTCTTCTTCCAGATCCTCTAATTCATCTTCAAATCCATTAATCTCAATCGCTTTGTTTAACCAGTTCGCATACTCGCCTCCAACTGAGAGCACGCGTTTCGCAACTTCTACCGGGTCAGCCGTTTTGTAAGCTTCTCGAAGCTCTTTTGAACGGAAGTCCGGATAAACGGTTGATTCAACTGCGATTCGGGCATAAAAGCGTTGGCTGTCTAAATCTTTTACACGGCCTCTGCCTTTGACATTTTTATACGTTGTTGTTTCTTTCTCCAATTCATCAATGCGCTCCGTCGTGATCGCTTTAAAAATAAATGGCACGATGTTCCCTTTTTTATCAACAAAACGCTTTGAGATTGGCACTTTGATTTCCTCAGCTTCAATTGTTTTTCCCGGCATAAAAAAGGAAAGATCATATACGTTTTCGTTCTTCTCGCTCATGTAAAAAACTCCCTTGTCTATTGTTTAGTTTGATCCTGTAAAAAAACAGACCTTTCTGAGAAAGGTCTGCGTATGCGCCTTTTATTAAAACGTGTCAGACAGCTTTTCAGGGACGTCGAAGTCTTCGAATGTAAATGGAACTTCTTCCTCTAACGCTTCTGAATCGACATCAAGGCTTGCGATTTTGGCAGAGTCAAAGTTGACGTCGTACAGCGTGACTCGCTCTGTGCCCCGGCCTGAGGATTGATCATCCAGCACGGCTTGGAGTGTGAAATAAGGATCGCTGCCTTTTTTGACATAGTCCATCATCAATAGCACGAATTTTGATGTGACTTTGTAGAACGTTGCGGTCCCTGTTCCATTTGCCCCTGTTGTTTTATGGCCTGTCATGCGGCGGCCCATAATGTTGACTTCGGATTTGTTTTTCTCAACGTTTGCTTCAAATGTTTTGATGTGCGCCATTTCCTCACCATCGAGAAATAAGCGGCCTTCTTTTCCTGAGATTGTGTTTTGTGCTTTTAATGCCATATTAGTTTACCTCCACATTAAAGTAGAATTTTTCTGCTGCATCGACAGGCTGTACAGCCAGGTCAATCAAGAAGCCGTCACGATCTTCATTCATTGAAATTGTGATATCTTCATCGGAATCAAAGCCAGTGATGCCGCCTGCATCCTGAAGTGTTGTCATGTATTGCGTGATCATCGTTTTTACATACTGCAGTCCGTCTTCAGATGCCGGGATATCGCTTCCGCTGCCTTTTCTTGATTTAATTAAGGCTTTCAGCTCGCGTGTTAAATCATTATTCACAGCATCCAGGACACGAACGATTTTGTTTTTCGCAAATTTCTTGTTTTTCTCAGCTGTGAACGTCACGAGTGAGTTAATATCCTTTTCTACACTGACGGATTTATCGCGGGCGTCGAATGTGAATAAAAATTCACCTTTGCCCAGACGTTCAACAATCGTATCGTGGTCAAGGCGGTGTAACACATCAACGGCGCCTTCGTACTCTACAAATGTGAGTGATTGGTTAAAGGTTGCTCCTGCACTCGCTCCAGCTACCCAAGCTGTTGCTTTGTCCGGTGTAACTTCCGTGCCATCTTCAAGCAGCACACCCTCTGTTACGTTGATGATGCCTTCATAATCACCGGCATAATTGGCTGTGACGCCTTGCACTTTTTGTCCTTGGCCGTCGCGCAGGCGTTTAATAAAAGCAGCAAACGTCGCCTTCAACTGGTCACCTTCTGCAACAGGCAGCGCAATCACATCAAAGCTCTCTGTTTCAGCCGCGGCTAAGAAATCTGTATAGTCGGAGTTGACCGGGGCTTTATCCGTACCGCCAGATAAACGGATTCCCGCGGATGCATTCAGCGTCTCAGCTGCAGTGTCTCCTTCTGATCCAGTGAGAGGAATCGTTGAAGAAAGATCGCCTGTTCCGGTAAAAGTGACATAGCCGTTAGCTGTTAATTCTTCAGCCTTTTTGACAGTCTGTTTATCAACCTCTGATTCGTCCATATATGTTGTCACATCGAAAGAATTAGCATCCAGCACATTTTGATTGATGCGGATGATAATGTCATTTCCTTTTGTTCCGCCATATACTGCAGTTGCTTTGACGCCTTCAGCAATATCAGCAGACGCTCGGACACCTTCGGTTAGACGGTACATCAATACCGTTTTCGCATTTTTCTTCGCTTCACGCAGCAGCAATAAAGACGGGTCATCAATGCTGAGACCCACTTTTTTGTTCAGGTCTTCAACGCTGGAAATGGAGACGAACGTTTTCGCTTCGCCCCAGCTTGATGCGACCGGAAGTGCGACTGTTCCCCGTTCACTGAGTGATACCCGCTCCTGTGCCGTCGTTTTAAAGTTAAAATAAATGCCTGCACGTTCTTTTTCTTTGCCTGTTGTAAATGTTCCGCCATTCATGATGACATGACCTCCTTGGTTAGAAATGTTTGAATCAATTGGTTGGCTTCTGATTTCGTCATACGTGGTTGATCCACGCCAAATAAAGCCCCCTGAAGAATATCCGGCTTAACGCCGAACAGTTCCTTCGCGTGCTTAATCAAATCCGCTGTATCAAATAGAGCTTCCCGGCTCTTTGTATGTACAGCCTTCTTCTGTTGTTTGTCCTTTGACACCGTTTATTTCACCCCGCTGTTCATGTCGATATCCTGTAAGACAGGCTGTTCTATTTTGTGATAATAATATCGGCTGCTCCACCTGATCACCATGGCCGCCTCGCCCCTGTCTCCTACCCTTGTCTCGATTTGGGAGATGCGAACCATATCCCCCGTCTTCTCGCCGGATTCACTCAGCAGCGGAATCATATTTCTCGCCTCTCTTATGGCATCCGCGAGCCTGTCCGCTTCATCCAGCGCCTGAACGGAGTCCAGATGAAACAGTTTTACATTGAGACTGTAGGTTTTTTTAAATGTGGAGACCGTATCTGTTTCCTCGAAAACAGATGGTGGCGGGACGTATAACGACGGCACCTGAAAGTGATCAGGAAGCTCGCGTTCATAAATGGGAACAGACCACCGGCTGTACAAAAACGCCATGATCGATCCTGTTTCACTGTTCATCCTGCTCCTCCTTTACAGCTTCTTCAGCCACTGGCGCAGTTTGCTTTCCAGCGATTTTTCAAACAGCTGTTCATATAAAAGCAGTGCATGATCCCAGTAGCTCGTGCCCGGTATCCATTTTCTCTTGAGCGCCATTCCCGTTGAAGCCGCTGGATCATAAATAAACCGTGAGCCTTGAAAACGCCCCGGCACCCATCTCACATCTTGTTTTGACGTCCAATGGCCGTCATTAAGAAATGAGGCGTAATCAAGCTGTGTCCCCACCTCAAGCGAAAGCCCGCCGCTTTGCACAATCCAGAGATTGTCCTCTGCGCCTTTCTCAAAGGAACTGAGCAGTTTTTCTGTATCAATCGTTTGTGTGCTGATGAGTTCAGATTGGACGATCTCCAGAAAATCTTGCCCGCACTCCTCAAGCCACCGGGACGCCTGTCTGGAAAAACCGCCTGAAGCCGCTTCTTTTAATGCCGTGTTCAGCTGTTTCAATCCCGCTATTTTCATAGGCTTTCATCCCTGACTGCGATGACCTCCCAATGATGATGTCTGATCCTTTTCGGCAGCTTTAGTATATATTTATGATTCTCCCAAATGATTTTATCGTTCACGCGGATGTCCGCTGACAACGGAAAATGGACGAGAAAGCTATGATATACAGTTTGATCCGGCTCCTCCTGAATCAGTTGCTGCGTTTTTTCGGTAAAATAACAAGGGACATCTTGTTCATCGGGTGTATCCGGATATGAAATCACCGGCTGCAGCCTGTCTGCCGGAATCCCAAATCGGCCTGCAGACGGCGCTTGCGCTGCTTCATGATAAATATCGCAGCGGTGAATGAGCATCTGCTTGTAGCTCATAAAGATCTCACCTTCAGTCTGGAGGATTCAGGGACGTAGCCCGGCTTGATAAACTCTTCGAGCAAATGATACACCTCAGGCCGCTGAATCCCGCCTTCTCCGGAAACCGTGTAGGAATAATCCCCCATTTTCTCAGACTGATAGCTTGATGAGGCAGATTCATCGCTGTTGACAAGCGCAAAATACTGGGCAAGCTTTACTAAAGCCAACTTCACCTTGCCGGGCAGCGGATCATACAAGCTGTCTTCAAAGCGGTGGCCCGTGATGAGAGCCGCTTCCGCTTCCGCCTCGATGATATCCTGCGCCAGCAGCTCTTCCGGCCTGTTTTTCACCCGATCATAGACCGAATAGGAGGCTACGTCAGTCGGTTCAATGAGCATGAGCTGACCACCTCGTTTCTATTATTCTTTTACGTTAATTAATTTCGCGCAGGCATCCTCTTCCTCGAACTTGCTGTCCAGCTTGGCCGTTAAGACAATAATGAATTTACGGGAGCGGATGTCTTTGTCGACTTCAATTCGGATATTGCGGGAGAAGCCGAGAATGATATTTTTCGGATGTGTGAGAATGATATCAGAAGCGTCATATTGCGCGTCTCCCTCACCGACTGTGTACGGCTGAATATTGGATACCCCTTTGACCGGTACGCCGAATGCTGTTGACAAGCCGCCCTGAACAGCCTGGTCCCCAAGGTTTGTCTGGCGGTCTGCCACGCGGTCCTTCCATTCAACTTCTAGGCCGTGAGACGTATAGAATCTGAATTCCTGAGGGATGCGCAAATATTTTGGCGGAACTGCCTTTAAGCCTTTCTTGAATGTCGCTCTGGACAGTTCTTCACCGTTCATGTCAACGATATGGGAAACCGCCTGTTTGCGGATGCCGTCCAGCTGCGCCAGATACGGATCAGCTGATGCTGTATCACCGTTAACGATCAGCTCTTCAATATCAACGGCTGCGCGCTCTGCTAAAATTTGCATGATTGTCTGCTGCAGGCCGTCTTTTTCAATATTGTTTTCAAGTGTGTCATACGTAATATTGATTTCCGCAATGACTTCCTTCGTGTTCAGTTGGACCGTGCTTGTCGTTGGAACTGTCAGCTCGTCGTTTGACAGTGCTTTTCCTTCTTGCGCAGCCCGCAGAATACGCTGGCCGAAGCCGATTTTCTCAAATTTTTGCGAGTCATTTTCCATTTGAATCACGCGGGATTCACTGAAAATGGTCGGCGTGTTTTGCACCATGCGGATAAAAGCCGATGCTTGCGCAGGGTTCATGAGCCCGCCGCTTTTTAAAGCAGAAAGCGACATTTCCGCTTTCCGAATGATCTCTTGATTTCTCAATTGATTTCCTCCTCCTTGACTGGTTTTACAGCAGTCCGCTCCAGATTGATTTTTTGACTTGCTCTGTATTGCCGCCCATATCGTCCGCTGTCTGCTTAGACGCGCCTCGCGCTTTTTCCAAAGCCTCGATGCGTTCGATCAGTGGGGCAAGCATGTCTTCAACGAGCTTTTTCAGACGCTCGTCATCACCCGTCTGCTCCGGCTTTTCCTCCGTGTCTGTGTTTTTTTCAATCCGCTCAAGCCGTTTGAGCAGAGGGTAAAGCGCATGCTCGAATGATTCTTTCATGTCTTCTTTTCTCATTTCTTCAGTCTCCTTCCCTGTTTTGTCAGCAAGCATTTGCTTGAATACACTAAAGAACCCTGCTTTTTCGACCGGTTCTTCTTCATACACATCTGCAGTGCCAGCCATGCTGTAGCCGGTGATGATTCCAGCCTTAATCTGTTCCCACACCTCGTCAGACGCTCTTGTCACGAGCACCCATGAGCCCTTTGTAATCCGCTTTGATCCGATCATAAAATCATCGGGCGCCACATAGGACTCGACCACGACGCCGGTTCCACCCTCAAAGCTGTGATTGATATCAATCTCCCGTGCCTCCGCGAGAAAACCGTGCGCCGCTTTTTCAATTTCCTCGGCGGTCATAAAATCGCCGTGGGCATCAGGAACATCAGGCTCATACACGATTCCGTACACGAGCTTTTGTTCATCCTGCTCACTTTTTGTAAACAGCCGAACCTTTTTTTCAAATGACGGAGGTTCGGCTGACTTCGTAAAGAAAAATTCTGTCTGGTTAGCCGCCTTGTCCACATAACTGACAAAGCTGATTTTGGCATTTCTTAATTCTCGCGCCACCTGCTTGATTCACCTCCCTTCAGGACGTTTTGATATCTTCGATGCTTTCTTTCAGCTCCTGCATGAGAGCAGTCAGGTTTGCCTTTTCCGCATCCTGTCCTGCAGGCCGTTTATAGATTTCCTCAGGCCACTCCTCCAGCGTTTTGCCAAGCACCCGCCCCGCAAGATCGCGTAAATCATTCGGCGATACCGCTCCGGCTGTAATAAAAGGACCGAGCACTTTCGCAATCTCAAGCGGATCACGAAAGTCCGGTCCTTTTAATGTCAGCCTGACGTCATGGATATTCAGCTCCGGCAAAAGCAGCGTGTTCAGTTTATTCACGAGCGTTTTTCGCTCCGGCTGAAAGACCTGCTCCTCCGTAATTTTTCTAGCGGTATCAGCTGTCGCCCGGTTGTATTCCTGCGCCTCGCCTGTATACAGAGGCGGGAGGCGGAACGCCGAGCGCAGCTTATTTCTGCTTTTTTCATCGTACTCAAGAAACAAGGCGTCGTTCTGGAGAATTTCCGCCAAGGACTTGATTTCCACGGACACCGGCGTAATATCCTCTCCCCCGTGGAGATCCTTCTCTTTCGCGATTCCTTCCGCTTCAATCAAGAGAAATTTGTGGGCGTTTTCCACGCCTTCAAGATCATTCATGTATTCTTGCAGCTCCCGATAAGAAGCTTCCGACAGCATCCCGTTTTCCACTGTGATCGCAGCGGGGACGTGACGGCCCTGCTTAAAATACATAAAATTGAGCTCTTCCGCTTTTCGCGCTCCGTATAGATTGACGATATTGCCTACCCAGCGCGGCACGCCGTATACGCCGCTTCCGATTTTGAGGTGAATGGCTTCATTCGCTTGATATTTCTCTGCCAATGTGCTCACATATTCACCCGTGCGCATGTCCATTTTTCTCGGATCACCGTATTCTTTGAAAAATACTTTTTTTCCATTGATCATCTGCACATATTTTCGGAAACGTTTTTGCCTTTTGATTCTCTTCACTTTTCCGTTTTCTTCATACATAAAAGATACTTCAACAGGCTCGCCGGCTCCGCATACACGCATATTTTTCACATCTAAATATTCGATGCCAGCCGGTTTTCCCATCCCGTCCCGAAGCACTTCCATAAAGCCATTGCCTGTTTTTTCTCTGTCTTCGATGGCATAGCCTAAAATCATTTCGGCTGATTCGTCAAAATGAAGACATTTATAAAAGGCTTCGAGTCTGGCCCAGTCTTTTTCCGCCCTTTTCTTTTTCGCCTGATCGACGTCAGTGGCGTTAACATCAAACGTATACTCAACATCAAAGCCAAAACCTGTAATATTGACTCTGTACGCATCTATGCATTGCTGAAGAATGGTCGAGTATTCAGCAATGGTTTTGAGCTCGATGATATTGTAGGGCGGTGCGATAATATCCTCTCCGTACAGCTCAGAAAAGTCATCTTCATAGATTTGCTTTGTCTGAGGAGCGGCGGAATTAGCTTTGAATACAGTTGCTCTGACTGTTTGATTGTGCATCATTTATGACCTCCTCCTTTCCCGGTTCGGCCGGATACGTTTGTTTGCTGTCTCTTTCATATCAGCAACCTCATAATCATCAAGCGCATACCAAATAGCAGAAAGCGTATGCGGGTCAATCGTGAATTCATCCTCTATCAGCGCGCCGTTTTTATCTTTGGCATACGTAAGTGTCTTGAGCTCATAGATGACATTTTCACAGCGGTCCGAACAGAAGATTTTTTTGAACCGTTTTACCTTTTTGGTATATTGAAGCCTGGATCCGGGAAACTTTCTGGCTCCAACCATCCGAAAGCCCTGCTGGCGGAAATATTGGATGCTTTTCGGCTCAGCCGAGTCGGCTTTGATCAATTCCTGTGTCTCAATAAACTCACGCAGCTCCTCAGCCGTCCTATCATCTGTCATTTTATTTTGATAATACTCCCAATAAATGTAGAGGTATTTTTTTTCAGGATCTACAGCAAGCCGGACGACGGCATTATAGGATTCCTCGAATCCAAAATCCATACCTGTACGAAAGATTGGCTTGCTGATGGCTGCGATACATTTTTTCACTTGATCATGCGGGAGTACCTCGAACTGCGGCAGCACCCTGATCCCGTTGACGCCGAATCGTCCTTTGCGGGCAATCCGGTACAGGTCGGGATCATACTCTTTGAGTCCGTCAAGCTGTTTCAGATAGCTTTCCGGGAGAAAAAGATTGTCGCTAGCGGTGGAATGATGGTAATACGTATCTCCCTTTACAATCGTCCGCTTTTCGTAAAGTTCACTGTCATCCAGCACAAACCGTTTCTTGCGTTCATCCCGAAAAAAATGCCTATACGTCCAATTGGAGGTGCCGACGGGATTGGTGGTACAGATCATATGAAGCTTCAGCTCAGGATGGCGAAGACGTCCGATTAACTCCTTGAACCCCTCATACTTCACCTCTGAGCACTCTTCAATCCATATTAATGAAATGTTATGAACCGATTTTAATTTTGCCGGATTGTCCATTCCTTTGAACATGATCCGGCTGCCATTGTGAAATCGCAGCTGCAGCGGGGAAGAAAGAGATGCCACGGCCTTTGTGAGACCGAGCTCTTCGATCACCTCTTGAAACAAGGCGAAGGTCGAATCCCGATGGGTATCGAACACCTCCCGGATCACAAGGGCCGTCCGTTTTTCCTTCAGCAGCTTTAGCACGATTTTCAATGCGGTATGATAGCTTTTGGATGAGCCGTAGCCGCCGACAAGAAACTGGTACGTCTGCTCCCAATTGAACACGTAGTCTTCGAAATGTGGGTTGATTTCTTTTACAATCATGACTTGCGCTCTTTTCGTTTGATCATAATTTCAATCGGCTCTTGGCTGTCATCTGTTTTCTCCGCTTTTTGTTTGGCAAGCTTCAATTTCTCATTTTCTATTTTTTGTTTAAATTGATCTGGAAACAAATCAAAATATAAGGATAGCTTCTCAAGCGCCTTCATTTTATCTGCAAGCTTGATGGCAATGCCTTCTTTGCCAAGCTTTGCTTCCGTTACAATGGTGCCGTCAACGAGCCCGGAGTCTTTGACATCGACAAAGCTGATTTCCTTCATAATCGGGTTATCATCTTCATCAAACAGCGGACCCGATTTCCCGACAGCCTGGACCTCTTTTTTTCCAAAGGTCACATAGTCCGTAATATCCGCAAACGCGATCTTGATATAAACCTGCAGCACATCCATCGCTTCAATAAACATCTCATTGACCATTTCTTTTTTTATGCGTCTGATTTCAGCAGCGACCTTTTCGTTTTTTAAGAGCCGGCTGCCCGTCACATGAGCGCTGTCCGGAGAATAGCCCGCTTTGATTGCTGACTGTGTGGCATTGAAGCTTTTGACGTAATACAGGCAAAACAGCCGCTGGCGTTCATTTAATTCATCGTTGTCTATAGGGCGCTGTTTTTGTTCGTTTTTGGACGCAGAAAACAGCGCCTCTTTCCATTTGTCTTGTTTTTTCCAGATGCCGATTGTTTTCGCGGAAACACCGATTGTGTCCGCAATCGCCCGATTTGTGATCTTTCCTTGATGTTGTTGATAGATTGCTAATGCTTGTTCGCGAAGTTGTGTTTTCATGCTACGGCATCACCGCCACCTCCAGCATGGTTGTTTATTCATAAAAGCGGCTGATCAGCCAGCCGCTTATGTGTCATGCTATTCACTTATAGGTGGCAAACGTATGACAAGCTTTCAGGCAAGTGATCGATTCATTTCTTTCTGCTGTCTTTGCACCTTTACAATCGCCCGTTTAATCGTCGTTTGCACTGTCGATTTTTTTACGCCGAGAAGATCGGCGATCCGTTCATAAGAAAAACATTCTACCTTATGCAGCAAAAACATTTCCTTTTCTCTGTCCGTTAACAGGGCTAATGCTTCTCGAATTCTCTCTCTGTCCTCTTCTGATACCTGTCCGTCCGGCTCAAACATCATAGCGCTGGAAAATGATTCGATGATCCTCGGGTCCTTGATCATCAGCCGCTGGTAGGCATCACGCCGGTCAATCGCCCGTCTGATGCCGGGCTGCCTTCCTTTTTCAAGCCACTCTGTTACATATTCAAGATCAGTAATCATATTTCTAATGATTTTTTTATCCTTCAGCTCTTCAGCTGAGAGCACGGATTCATCTGCCTCAGCGAGCGGTTTATATTGGTTTCTTGTTTGTTTGAGCGTTCGTTTATATTCAAATAGTAAGTCTTGCATTCTATGATCCTCCTCATTTTTGGCAAATAAAAAACGGACACCAATCAACGCACAAATGCTGTACAGTTGATCAGTGTCCGCAGGCTTTCCGTCTTGGACGTATTCTGTTTTCGCTTTAATTTAATTTGTAGCCGATTTCAAATTCCACTCGGGCAAGGTCGCCCTTTCTTGTTTCGACGAGCGTTTTTCCATGCTCGGGCGCTTCTGTGATCCATGCTTCTTGCTTGATGCCATCCACAATAATGACACGGATTTTCCCGTCCTCCAGCTGGCTCTTAAGCGTGACGGAATCGATATGCAGCAGTTTTTTAGGATGAATCATGTTTTATTTCCTCCCCTTTTCGGTGCAGCGCTTGCTTCAGCTTTTTCTAATAGCTGAATGATGCGCTCCTTTGAATGAACAGAATTCCCTTTCAGAAAATCAAGCGCTGCTTTAGACGCTTCCAGCAATTCAGGCGCAGCGGCCATCAAAGTGGCATTGCTTTTTTGCGAATAAGAGCTGAGGTCAAATACAGCGGCAATCAGCCGTCCGTTTGAATATGGGAATCTTTCTTTTTCTTCTTCACTGTAAGCTGAATAAATATAGATCGGTTTCGTATCCCCGCACGGGACAGCACGCCACGGCGCAGGGCTTTTCTCTGCCTGTTTTGTCTTTACCAACACTTTCACTTCCCGTCGTCCTTATACCATTGTTCAATGTTTTTTTCTGTTCGCTTTGCCCGAAACAGCAAAGTGATTAGAGCAGTCAGCTGTTTAATCATAGATATTCAGCCTCGCTTTTCCCGCTGTCAGCATTTGCTCCAGCTTTTGAATGACAGGCGTTAAGTCAGTGCCGGACCGACAGTTCGGACATGGATGAAAAACGACCCCAATACCGGTATGTTCCACAATGACTTTCTTTGTTTGACAAAGCTTGCACATTATCTGACGCCCTCCAATCTATGGTTAAGCTCGTAGGCTGCTCCTTTGATAATCACTAAATAGTCACTGCACATCTCATAGATTCTCGTGCCGAGCGCTTCATCGACCCGTACAAGTGCTTCAATTGTCAGCTCGCTAGAAAGCAAAATCGGTTTATGATTTAAGTAGCGATAATTGAGTACCGAATACATTTGCTCTAATTGCCAATCTGTAGCGCGGGGTTTGCCGTTAACCGGTTTAAACAGATCATCAATGAACAGCACATCCGCCTGCTTCATCCGGTTCAGCTTCGCTTCTAATAGGGCAAAATCATTTTTCAGATCAGTAAAGCCTTCCACGAACGGAAAATAAATGACAGGCACATAGCATGTTCTCATTAATTCGTTGGCAGCGGCAGTCAAAAGGTGTGTTTTCCCTGATCCAGGCTGTCCTAAAAGGGCAATGCTGTTTTTTCGGCAATCCTTGATTTGTTCATAATCGGCAACATACTCTTTTGTACACTCAAATGCGTCTTTTATGGCCTGCGGCTTTCCCTCCGTGCGGAATTCCTTGAAGCCGAGCTGTCTGAAAGCGTGGGTAATCTCACTTGCACCCAGCAGCCGCTTCACTTTCCGTTCTGCTATGCAGCTGCACATCGTCCAGACTTCCAGGCCATTCTGCCTGACGAGATAACCTCCCTGATCCTTGCAGCGCAGGCAATCATACCTGCTTGCGTCTGATTCGGCCGGTTTGTCCGCCAGTAATGGACGTCTCCCTCTTCTCAGCTCGTCCAAAATCTGTTCGATTGTTCGTTTTGTCATGTTTTTTCATCCTCTCATGCTGAATTGCGGCATTCTTTTTGGCTTGCTGCGCGAAAAATCGATCTTCAATGAATTTCGAGCAGTAGCGAAAAGCCTTGATTGTTTCAGAAGCGGCGGTCCGCCGGTTTTCAAAAGCCTGAAAGCATTCTTCAAGCCATTTGATTGTTTGCGTGACAGGAACGCCGATGGCAACAATGCGGGCGATGGCTTGATAATCTCTTGAGGAAGGATACACGGTGCGTCCTTCTTGAGCCGACCGTAATTGTGTAAACCGCTTCGCAATGTGATCCACTGCATCATCAGCAGCAGTATATTTGTTTGTTTTATCTATATCTGTACGGTCGTTTGTGTCCGGTGTCTGCGGCGAAAATGGCCGTTCTTTTAGACTCCCGTGTACAGTATTGTCCGATCTGAAGCTGAATTTTTTGGAATGCTTTACCGAAATCATCAGTCCGTATGGCGCACGGACGGCCTTTATGTAATCATGGTTTTCGAGAAGCTCCAGCCATCTTCTGACGGTTTTTTCACTTACGCCGAAGACTGCCGCCATTTCTCTCGCTTTTAACGGCTTATGGCCGAGTACGATGCCCCAGCTTACGCCGTCTTTTTCGATTTCTTTTGTTGTTGAGCTGATAAACCAGAGAAACAGCCATAGCGCCGGGCCAATTTTGTCATAATGTTCTGAATTCAATAACCCTGAATACGTCGGAAAAGGATAGCTTTTATCGTTTTTCATTGGACGCCGCTTCTCCTTTTAACATCATGTATGCTTGAAACTGTTCCTGCGTTTCAAAGTGAAACACCGGAAGGCCGCATGCGGTAAACGAAATGGTGCCGCCGGATTGTCCGAGATGGCGCTGATCTATGGGACTTTCACTAAAAACGATTTGGATCGGATACATGTGATCACTCTCCTGATCTTTTTTTGATACATTTTGTATCGGATGTTACCAAGTATAAACGATACTAAATGTATCATCAAGTTATTTTTGATACTTTTTTTATCATAACTTTATTTTGATACATATTGTATCTATAATCATAAGTAACTTAGGGAGTTTAAAAAAGAGAGGTCATAGTATGATAGGCGGCAGATTGAAGAGTCTCAGAGGGAAAAGGACACAGGAAGAAATCGCATCACACATCGGTGTGTCACGGGCACGATATTCCCACTATGAAAATGGGCGAAGCGAACCTGATTACGACACACTCCAAAAGCTGGCTGATTACTTTCAAGTAACGACTGATTACTTATTAACGGGAAAAGACAAAAAATCCGATGACGATATGTTCTCAGATCCGGACCTGCAGCTTGCATACCGCGATATGCAGGATTTTTCCCCAGAAAGCAAACAGCAGGCCATCGAATTTATCAACTATTTAAAAGAAAAAGAGAAAAACCGCAAACCGAAAAATAAATAAATCGTTCTCTGTTCTCTAAAACATATAAAAAGTAGACCGATATAAAGAAAAAAGTGTTTATTTTTTAAAGAAAAGGGAAAGATTTCTACACTACTTTCCAGTCCTATACGGGCTTTTCTTTCTCGCTAAAAACAGAACAAATGTTCGAAAGGGAGTATTCAATTGGGCGATTACTTATCACATCTGGAGGAATACGTTAAAAATTTATACGGCCGGCTGGGCATCACATCCCCTCATCACATTGACATGCTGAAAATCGCAAAGGATCTGGATATTTGGGTGCATTTTGAGGATATGGGGAGCATGATGGTGAAATACGACGGCATGTACAGTATCGTATTAAACCAAAAAAAGTCACGGGAAGAGCAATGGGAGGATTTTGGCCATGAGCTGTGCCACGTGTTAAAGCATGCAGGCAATCATTTTCAGATGAACAAGCTCTTCAGAGAGCTTCAGGAATTCCAGGCAAATCAATTTATGTACCACTTCTGTGTGCCAACCTTTATGCTGTTGCAGATGGAACTGCCGCAATGGAGAAGCCAGGCACTCGCCACAATTTCGGCGGTATTCCGGGTAACAAAGGAATTTGCTGATAAAAGGCTTGACATGTTTGAACGGCGTAAAGCAGGTATTCAATTTCAGAAGCGGCTCGCTTATTTATTATCTCACAAGCGGCCACATGCGTACGAGGAAGGCGATCAGCAGCACTTGCAGGTCGCTGAGGAAAAAGCGTTATATCATATTGGCAAAAACATCTGATCAAATAAGGGCTGAGGATATATTCCTCAGCCCAGAAGAGAACCTAACATTTCGACATTGGGGGAACTGTATTATGCAGCCACATGGGCGCCGGTTTAAGATGAGGCGCAGATGCGAACGCAATCGGAGCCGGGATATACCTGAATTCACCCCGGCCGTCAAAGGCTTCCCCATGTGCCCATCTTCCTTGTGAGCTTTCATCTCCCCTGGAAAAGTTAAACAGGTCATAGGAGACTTCCTGCTTTTCGAGCTCACGCGGAAACGTCGTCGGGACGACAATATCCCGTTCTCTTTCCTCCAGCTCTTTAATGGCCGCGTACCACATATTTTGATGATAGGTATCCCTTGCAATCAAAAATGACAGCATATCTCTTACCCCTGGATCATCGGTCATGGCATAAAGCCGTGTCACCTGAAGGCGTCCTTGGGCCTCCGCATTTAAGTTAGCGCGAAAATCGGCCAGCAGGTTTCCGCTTGAGATAATGTATTTTGCATTCCACGGATAGCCCTCACTATCTGATGCCATCGCCCCCAATCCGGACACAATCGCGTGCTGAGGATTCATCCCTGACATGACTACTGCAATAGCGGGATTGCTTTTATAAGCATCCTCCTGTACATCCGCGGGTGCATTGTCCAGAAGTCTGGAAATCATCGTTGCCAGCATTTCTACGTGCCCAATCTCTTCGGTCCCCACATCATATAACAAATCTTTATACTTAGCATCCGCCCTGCAGTTAAACCCTTGAAACAAATACTGCATCATGACGCTAATTTCACCGAATTGGCCGCCGAGCACCTCTTGAAGTTTTTTCGCATAAACCGGATCGGGATGAGCTGGCTTTGCTTGATATTGAAGCTCTTTTATATGATAAAACATGAATCATTCCTCCTACACTTTCGCACAACCCCAGCGTATGAAGGAATAGGCCGACCGTGCAGGTCCCGTCTAGTTTTATTTATAAAAGCCAAGCTTGACGGCTTCCACATATCGATCAAACAAATCGTTTTGTATGTAGCTTTTATCACGGCACCCAAAATTGCGGAATAGCGCGTTTCGCTGTGCCGTGCTTACCTCCAATTGCAGTCCCATTTCTCTTTTCGTCCGATTGACAATATTGTTTGGGTGTACACCTGCCAGGCGGTCTTTCTCATTAGTGAGCTCGGCGCTAAAACCTGCTTCATTCAGACGCTCACAAATGAGCTTGGCTTTTTTACGATCCGCCCCCCCGACCAATGTATGCGGGATTTTCGGATCATAATACCCGTGAAACGCTAATGCGTAATGGTGGTCATTCACTTTTTCTAAAGCCAGCGGCTCATCAAAACGAATGCTAGTGAGATGCAAGGAACGGTTGTTTCGCTGCTTTAGACCCTCAAACAAATAGATGGAACATCGATCCGAAAATGCCCGCACCAGTTCACTGACGCCAGGCTCAATTCTGCCGCCGTGAGGACCGAGGACGATAAGCTCACTTCCGTTTTTCTCCTCATAAATAATCCGGTACTCCGACTCAGAAGCAGAAAGGGCCGCAAAGCTGTCATACATATCTTCCATTTTGAACGCCCCCTTTACCAGTCAGCACCAGTTTACTCTACTCATCTATGAATGAAAACCTTTTTTATAGTATGATTTGATAGAATACGCAGAGGAGGTATATGATGGGGTTTATTGATGGATTACTCGGCAATGCGTCAACACTGCCAACGGCTGCTGTAAAAGAAGAGCTTGCTCATATTTTACTTGAGGGTGAGAAGGTTGAAGCCGCGTTTAAGCTGGTTCGCGATTTGATTGTCTTCACTGACAAGCGGCTTATTCTTGTGAACAAGCAGGGAATCACAGGCAAGAAAACGGAGTTTCAATCGATTCCGTACAAAAGCATTTCCAGATTCAGCGTGGAAACGGCCGGCCGCTTTGACCTCGATTCAGAGCTGAAAATTTGGATTTCCGGCGCAGAACTTCCTGCCGTCTCAAAGCAGTTTAAAAAAGATGAGAGCATTTATGATATTCAAAAGGTGCTTGCCGCAGTCTGTATGTAAGATAAAAAGCCGGAAGCTTCACAGCTTCCGTCTTTTCATTTACAGCTTTTCCTCCATCTTCGCTTTCGTTTTCGGACCGTAAATCCCATCAGCCGTTAAACCGCTGACAGACTGAAAACGTTTCACTGCATTTGCTGTTTTCGGGCCATAAACGCCGTCAACGCCGTGATTTTTCGCTCCTTTATCAGGATAAAAATAAAGAGCGGCTAAAGCGGTCTGCACCTGCTTTACTTTTGTCCCTTTCGTCAGCGGGCTTGTCACTTTGATCACGCCGGATGGGAGAGGATATGAGGATGCGGCATGGCTTTTAGAAGCAGATGCCGTCTGAGGCAGTTTGATCACTTGTCCGACTTTAATGTAATTCGGGTCAGTAATATGATTGATGCTTTGCAGCGTTTTCACACTGACTCCGTGTGATGCGGCAATCCCTGACAATGTGTCGCCTTTTTTCACCTGATATACAGACGCTGAAGAAGAGACTGCAGCTTTTTTAGCTGATAAGCCCCCGTTTAATTCCTTTTCAATTGCCGCCTTCACTTGATCCCAGCGCCCCTCTGATAAAATGCGGTGCGGGCAATACTTTCCGTTCCAGTCCTGGTGCTTTCTCACACGATCGATGCCCCAGCCGCGCTCCTTCAAAAGCTGTGCAACAAATGAAATCGCCAAGGCTTCAGCTGCCTCATACTTCGGGCCTCCCGATTTGCTGTAGCAAATCTCAACACCGATTGATTTGCGGTTTCCCGGACCGTTTGTGCCGTCACCTGTGTGCCAGGCGTTTCGGTTAAGCGGCAGACCTTGAATCACCTCTTGATCATCGACCGCAAAATGAAAGCTTGTCGAGCTTGTGTTCCCGATCATATAGCTGATTTCATTGGCCGCTGATGCATCGTTTGCCGTGTTGTGAATGGTAATGTATTCAGCGGACATTGCATTAGGACACTTCAACGCGTATTTCGCCTCAGAAACCAAATTTTTCTTTACTGGAATGCTCACCTATCATCTCTCCTTTTCTTTTTTCATAAATAGGTGGCATTCGTAGGACGAAAAGCTCATATCATCTATCACCGTAATATGGATAAATGTGTTAAACTGAAGTTCACGGAGGGTCTGAATATGTATACATATTTAATGCTGACAATGAGAACGGAGAAATTTAATCAGGAGCATGTGGCTGGGCACTATGAATTTCTGGATCGTTTACAA
The DNA here is from genome assembly GCF_059422205.1 of Bacillus sp. GW821-FHT01G09. NCBI lineage: Bacteria > Bacillati > Bacillota > Bacilli > Caryophanales > Bacillaceae > Bacillus > Bacillus sp. GW821-FHT01G09. The sequence continues at coordinate 368,458 of NZ_JBWKWL010000002.1, read as the reverse complement.
GCAGAAAAACGTTTAAAAATGTTTGGGCCATTCAGCGACGCCACAGGCGGAGCGTATGTCATCGAAGCAAATTCACTGGAAGAGGCAGCGGAAATCGGGCATGCGGATCCGCTGGTGGCAAGTGGATCTTCTGAGCTGACGATAAAAGAATGGAAGCTGAAGAAATAAAAAAGACCCTTAAGGGTCTTTTTTATGCATCATGTTTGATTGCGTGCCGCAATATGAAATGTTTTCCCTTCTGTGTTTGCTGTTTCACCTGCATGAACCATCACCTGAGTAAAGCTGAACCCGACCGCAACGAGCAACAAACCTGACATCCATTTAGATTTCATATAAACAATCTCCTCTCTGGATTTGTTTTTGTGCGTGCACCATTTTCTCATAAAATGAAAGTGCTTTTTCGGGCTGTCCGTTTTCTATATAGAATTGGGCAGCATCATGCGCCAGCTCTTCAATATAAGGATACAGCATATGTTCTTCAAGAAATTGAAAGGTGTGTGAGACCGATTCTGTGTCAATATTTTTTCCGTATAACGCATGTAAAAATTGAAAAAGCTCCACAAATAATTCATCACTGTATTGACGGGCGATTTCCAATCCTTCACGATACTTTTTTTGCGCTTCGGCGTCATTTTTTTGTTTATACAGAACTTGTGTTAAAGAGTAGATAGAATGCGGAAGATTATCGAACTTTTCCGACTTGCAAATAGAAACAGATTTCTCAAAGTATTCGGCTGCCTTTTGCAGTTCACCCATTTTCTCATAGCAGTTTCCGAGATTATATAGGGCGGAACTGATCAGGCGGGGATTGCCTTCTTTCTTTGCAAGATCTAAAGCCAGTTCTAAGTGGGGCAATGCTCTTTCTGGATACTGCATATCATCATAATTACCTGCAATAACGAATTCACATTGGATTCTGCGGACGGTGTACGTTTCATACATTTGGTATGTTTCTAATGCCTGAACGGCGTAGCTCATCGAAACATAGGTTTGTTTTAAATTGTAAAAAATCTCAGCCATTTTAAAAGCAAACTCTGCTTTCTCAATATCATCCGAGACGAGGGCAAGATTCTTTTCTGCCCGTTTATAATACATCATGGCACTGACAAACATCTTCTGCTTAAATTCATACATTCCTCGAAAAAAGTTAAAGTAATATTCGAGAAGCCCTGTCAGCTTGTACTGATTCCCTTCGATGTCTTCTAATAATTCTGAAAACTCTAGCTGCGACGTGTCCTCTCCAAAAGGCTTAATGTAATCCAGCATGACACGGTGCCTGAACTCCATTAAAGAATAATACAGCAGCAAATCTTGGTCTTCTTCCATATCCTCAATTTCTCTTTCTACTTCGAGCTTGACCCGTTCGGCTTCAGCGACGTGGAACTGCCGGATATGAGTATACCATTCATTAATTTTAAGCCCGACATAAGAGGACGGAATCGTCTGCTTCATCCTCAATTAATCCCCCCTTTTTGAATTACCCGAGATATGTCATATTTTATCATATTTGCAAGAAAAAGAAGAACGCAAAATAACCGCAATTGTCGAATTTCGGCTAACCGCAACAAAAAGCACGGGTTTTTCAAACACCCGTGCTTTCTTTTAGTGAAAACCGACTTTGTTTCTTTCCATCCAGCTTCTCCGCTGGCTTTTTCTTTGCTCTCCTGTCATGTCTTTCACCATGGTTTCAATATGGTGATTCCCTTCTTGGTGCCATTGAAGGGCTGAAGATACATATAATTCTCCCAGCTGTGCAAAGGAAAAGCCTTCTGTAAGTTTTGCGGCGTTTTTTATTTCTCCTTCACTCAAAAAGATGCCAAAGCCTCTCATTTTCATATATTCCAGCCTCAGCTCTTCATCCGGAAGCCCGATTTCATAGGCACGGTCAAATCGCCCTGCACGATTCATCAAACCTGGATCGATCTCTTCGGGATAGTTTGTCGTACCGATGAGAAATAGCCCCTCTTTTGATGTCGCGCCGTCCAGCGTATTGAGAAAAAAGGACCGTACATCTTCCGGCATCGAATCTATATCCTCGATGACCAGAACTGCAGGAGCGAGTCGTCTCGCTGCCTGAAAGACTTCTTCTATTGTCTCGCTCGACGTAAATTCAGTAATTTGCCAATAAGCAACAGGTGCATCGATACTGCCTGCGATCGACTTCACTAACGTCGTCTTTCCGTTTCCAGGAGGTCCATATAACAGAATGCCGCGCTTGTAAGGGATGTCATATGTTTGATAAAACGATTTATCACTATGAAAAAACTGATCAATTGATCTGTATATCTCTTTTTTCAATAGCGGATTCATGATGACTTGACTCCGCTGAACCTCTCTGACAATGGCTTCCTGCTCTCTTGAAGTCCCTCCATCTCCATCCGTAAACACGGTCACTTTCCGCTTGCTTTTTTCCCAAAGACGCGGTCTGACTCCCTCCAGAAATGCACGCATCTTTTCATCGTTAACCGCAAACAGACAATCAAAACTCATAATGCTCCCATCTTGAAAATATGGAATTCTGGCAAAAGCAACTCCCTTTTCAGGATACGCGTATACACTGTTTCTTATAGACTTATGGACGGTATAATCCGGTTCTTTCTCATCTTCATCGTAAGCAAAGGTTTTCTTTTCAAGCTTTTCAAATATATATGCCACATGCTCAGGCTCCAATGAACCGCTGCGGACATCTTCTACAAGAAGCTCCCAGTATTCCGTATTTGGATCATCACTGGCATAGAGCTCATAGAATACACCGTATTGATCATAAAGCGTTTCTTCAATCCGTGTGATAAGGTAACCGAAAGTGCCGTAGCCCGCCGCAGCTCTTTCATTCTCTTTTTCTTCGTACTGATAAATGAAAGGTATGTTAGTCATGTTTATACTCCATTTCATGTTTTGTGAACGTTATATATACGATTGACATAGCATTTTGTTTCATCCCACAGCATATTACTTGTGAATTCATAACCGTTGATATAGGATTTCATTGCACCATTTATTTTTACATATGGAGGAGATCATAATGAGCCAATCCAATCAAATTGTCAGCCATTTTTTATCCCATCGAAACGTGACCAATGAGCTTGCCGAAAAAATCAGCAAAGACCATTACAGCTACAAACCGGCAGAAACATCAATGTCAGCAGAAGAGCTGGTCAAACACATTCTTACGTCTTTCCACTTGTTCGCAAATGTCATTAAGGAAGGCAATGCCTCACCATTTCAAAACAAGCAGGAAGAAACAGAAACAGATCTCAATGTTCTGGCAAAAACATATACAGAAAAAACGGCCGCTATCCTTGAACAGCTGACTGAAGAGCAGCTGGACAGAGAAATTGATCTGACATCCGCTTTCGGCAGAAAAGTCACAGGCCGCGCGCTGCTTCAGCTTGCAATGGAGCATGAAATTCACCATAAAGGCAACCTGTTCGTGTATGTGCGGGAAATGGGCCACACTGAGCTTCCTTTCTATCAGCAGCGCATGTAGCGTAAACAAGAAAAAAGATACCTGTTAAGAGGTATCTTTTTTTTGCGCCTTTAGTACTTCTCGATTTCGTCCAGACACTCATTATAGGGCAAATGAATAGAGATATTGAGCATACCAAAATTTCAAGCAGCTGACGTGCAAAAATTCAAAAAATTTAATTGATTAACGCGTCCTAATCATATATAATCTGATAAAAATAGTCGGGTTTTCAGGAGGCCTTTATCATGAGTGTAAGCATCATATTGATGGGTTTGTTTGTCGGAGCCTTAGTCGGATTGACGGGAGTGGGTGGAGCGGCCTTATTAACTCCCCTTTTAATTGTGCTTGGAATTAATCCTTCCATCGCGGTCGGTACGGATCTTGTATATAACTCGATCACAAAGCTGTTTGGCGTTGCCTCCCATTGGCGGCAGAAAACGATTAACTTTAAATTGGTAAAATACTTAGCCATCGGCAGTATTCCGAGTGCTTCGCTAGCCATTGGCATATTGCATTTGTTCCCCGCCTTTCACCAGCATCAGGAAGAAATTATTAAGCATGCCCTAGGATATGTGTTAACGCTGGTTGCCATTTCAATCATCGTTCGTTTGTTTTTGGATAGAAAACTTCGCCCCAACCGCTGGCAGCTGATGCCGCTTGAAAATAAGAGGGCGCTGACAATTCTTATTGGTGTGGTGTTTGGGTTTATCGTCGGATTAACATCAATCGGTTCCGGCTCATTATTTGCAATCGCCATGATTTACTTATTTAACATGAAAGCGTCACAGATTGTCGGAACCGATATCGCGCATGCATTTCTTCTTGTTACGGCAGCAGGCATTTTGAACGCAAGCTTCGGAAGCGTGGATTACATGCTGGCAGCTAATCTGCTCATTGGTTCAATTCCCGGCGTGCTGATCGGAAGCCATCTTTCGCCTCGATTCTCCCCGCGTCCGCTGCAATTTATTATGGCGTCCATTATTTTAGTCAGCGGTTTAAAATTGATTTAATGAAGAAGGCTATCCGCGCTTGAAGGATAGCCTTTTCTTATTATAGCGTCACACCCGATTTAAAAATGGCGAGTTCTCTGAAATCATTTTTTTCATGGTTCACAAGCTGGCCGCTTGCCACCTCTATCATATAGTGGATAAACTCACGCAGCACATATTCCTCATGAACATCATCCTCTGCTAAAAGGCCTGCGTTAAAATCAATCCAATGCGGCTTCGCCTCATACAGCTCGGTGTTTGTCGCTACTTTCACAGTCGGGACAAAGGTGCCAAACGGCGTGCCTCTTCCCGTTGTAAAGAGGACAATTTGGCAGCCGGCAGCCGCCAATGCGGAGGAGGCGATCAAATCATTGCCTGGCGCGCTCAAAAGCGTCAGCCCTTTTGTCTTGAGCACTTCCCCGTATTTCAAGACATCCGTGACAGGAGAAATCCCCGCTTTTTGCGTACAGCCCAGCGATTTATCCTCAAGTGTAGAAATGCCGCCCGCTTTGTTGCCCGGTGAAGGATTTTCGTACACCGGCTGATCATGTTTAATAAAGTATTGTTTGAAATCATTGATTAAATCGACTATCTTATGAAACACTTCTTCATTGGCAGCCCGCTGCATCAGGATGGTTTCTGCGCCGAACATTTCCGGTACTTCCGTCAGCACAGTACTCCCTCCCTGTGCAATGAGATAATCTGAAAAACGTCCAAGCAGCGGGTTTGCGGTTATGCCGGAAAAACCGTCCGAACCTCCGCATTTCAGCCCGATCTTCAGTTCAGACAGCGGAATGTCTTCTCTCTTATCTCCTTTGGCCGCTTCATGAATTTCCTTCAGCAAAGCAACGCCTGCCTCCATTTCGTCGGTCACCGACTGGGATTCCAGAAACTTCACCCGCTCCAGGTTCACATCTTGCAGTGCTTCCTTCATTCTTGCCAGCTCATTGTTTTCACAGCCAAGCCCTAACACCAAGACGCCGCCGGCATTTGGATGGCGAATAGCATTCAGCAGGATTTGCTTCGTATTTTCATGATCGTCGCCAAGCTGCGAGCATCCGTATTGATGCTTTAACACCAGTACGTTATCAAATGGAGTGATATCCCCTGTTTCTCTGACAAAACGCTGCAGCATTTTTTCTGCTATCCCATTGACACAGCCGACAGTTGGGACAATCCACAATTCATTGCGTACACCGGCAACTCCGTTTTCTCTTTTAAATCCTTTAAACGTCCGGTTCTCATTTGAGTACGGATTTTCATCAAATCTCGGTGTATAGCTGTATGTTTGGATATCAGACAGGTTTGTTTTCGTATTATGGACATGAATATGCTCTCCGATGGATATATCTTGTGTTGCATGCCCGATTGGAAACCCGTATTTGATGATGCTGTCGTTTTCTTTGATAGGCTGAAGCGCAATCTTGTGGCCTCTTTTTATATCATCCTTCACTTCAATCGACATGCCATCCGCATTCAGCCGCTCTCCCTTCTCAATATCCCGCAGAGCAAGAAGGACATTATCTTGCTTATGAATCTTTATAAACGACTTCAACGTACCTCTCCCCCTTGTATGCAGTATTGTTCAAGAGCCCTCTGCATGCCCAGCTCATGAATATGATTCAAGTAAACAGCGACTCTATCAGTCAGCTTCGGTATCTCATTGAGATCTGCCCCCCACAGCCACTGTTCGCCTAACACTCTTGATGCAATCCGAAGCATGTCGCCATCCTCCTGACACCAAACCTCTTTGAAAAATTGAAGCACTGCCGGATCATCCTGCAATGTCTCGTTATCATGATAAAAATACAGAAGAGCGCTGAAAGAAAACACCAAGCGTTCAGGAAGCTGTCCCTTTTGTTCAGCATATTCCTTAAGAGTCGGCAGGTTTCTCGTTTTGAATTTGGAAATGGCGTTCAATGCAATGCTTTCCAGGTAATGCTTAATATACGGGTTTTTAAAACGGTTCAGCACATCGTCAGCATACTGAGAAAGACCTTCCATTTTTAAAACAGGAAGAATTTCGTCATCAATCAGCTCTCTTATAAATCGCCCCACTTCCGGATGCTCGACTGCATCCCTAACAGTCTTCAAGCCGTATAATAAAGCCACTGGCGTCATTGCTGTATGAGCGCCATTTAAAATTCTTACTTTTTTAGTCCGGTATGGGGTGAGGTCGCTGACGATCTTTGTATGCAGCCCTGCAGCCGCAAAGGGAAGTTCTTTTCCAATCCAATCAGGCCCCTCGATAACCCATAAATAATATTGCTCTCCCACAACTATCAAATCATCCTGATAGCCAAGATCTGCCGTGATCTCATCAATGCTGTCGACGGGAAAACCCGGAACAATCCGGTCTACTAAACTATTACAAAACGTATTGGCCTCATGAATCCACTGTGTAAATCCTTCCTCAAGCTTCCACAGACCTGCATAATGAAGAACCGTTTCCTTCAGCTTTTCACCGTTGTTCTCAATCAGCTCACATGGGATTAGGACACACCCTTTTGTCTGATCTCCTTTAAAAGCCTGATAGCGGAAGTAGAGAAATGCAGTTAATTTCCCAGGGAATGTTTTTTGCGGCCTATCCTCTAAACGATCTTTTTCATCACATACAATCCCAGCCTCAGTGGTGTTGGAGATGATAAACCGAAGCTCTTCGCTTGATGCCAATTCTTTGTATGCTTCATAATCAGAAAACAGGTCAATTCCCCGGCTGATTGAGTTGATAATCATATGCTCGTTTACCGCTTCTCCGTCTTTCATTCCTTGTAAAAAAAGCGTATATAATCCATCTTGCTCATTTAATCGTTTGATTTTTTCTGAACCCCTTGGCTGAACAACCGCCACACTCCCATTAAAATCAGTGTGTTGATTCAATTGATCAATCTGCCAATCGATAAATCCCCGAAGAAAGTTTCCTTCTCCGAACTGGAGAATTTTTTCTGGATACTGAGTATAGTGATCGTACATACTTTTATTCAGCTTCTGCACCCCTATTGCCTCCCTCTTTTTATGCACACGTTAACATTTTTCTGTATAAAGAATGCCCGCTGAAAAACGGGACATCACGTCGTCAATCGTCTGACTGAATCACGCACCATAAATTCTGTGTTTTCCAAGATTTTTTCTGCTTTTGTTTCGGGCTTGCTGATCAGAGACAAGAGTTTTTGCGCGCCAAGCACGCTGATTTTCTCCACTGGGCGCTTTACTGTTGAAAGCCTTGGCGTGATGTACTGTGAAAACCCAATATCATCAAACCCGATCACCGAAATATCATCAGGGACGCGCAGGCCCTTTGCGAATATCGCATTCATCGCTCCGATTGCCATGTCATCATTGGAACAAAAAACAGCGGTTGGAGGATTCGGCAGTGCCAGCAGCCGCTCCATCGCTTGAAAGCCGCTTTCCATATCGTACTGTCCTTTGACACTGTATTCATGCTTGATCGGAATATGATGTTGAATCAGTGCAGATAAGTAGCCTTCCTTTCGCTGCTGGGAAGATTTAAAGCCTTCGATCCCCTCGATGATGGCGATGTCTTGATGTCCGGACTGAATGAAGTATTCTACAGCTTCTTGAGAGCCTTCCTTGTCATTGGACAAAATATTCGTGATGGTGCGATCATCAATATCACGATTCAGCACGACAAGCGGAATGTTTTTTTCGCGAATATGGTAAATAAAAGAATTATCAATGTCACTTTGGCTCATTAAAATGATGCCGTCATATCTCATCGGTGTAACGGAGTCATAGTTTTTCAGATCATCAATGCCGCGCACATACAGATTGTAATCCTCACTTATGGCTTGATTGACGCCTTTAATTGTGTCTGCAAAGAAGCTGTGTGAGGTTCCGTTTGTAATGCTTGTAAAGAAAAGCCCGATCGTATGCGACTTTTGCATCGCGAGACTTTTCGCATTTACATTTGGTGTATAGTTGAGCTGCTCTGCTAGCTCTAATATTTTTTTCTTCGTATGTTCTTTGATGTAAGGGCTGTTGTTGAGTGCTCTGGAAACGGTTGTGTGGGATACGTTTGCGAGTTTTGCGATATCTTTTATGGTTACCATCTAATTCCCTTCCTTATCATACCGGCTGCGATTATTTACTGTATATTGTATCATCAAACATACCGCCTCTCCCACTGTATTTCCAGATTAATAAGACACAGGGTTTTCCGCTTCTGTTCCCGCTGTCTTGCCGATGATTGGACGGACAAAACGAATCACAGCAAGTGAAGCGAAGACAGCCAGCCCTCCGGCAAGCAAAAATGCTCCAGAAAACGTGCCTGTTTGGTCAACAATAAATCCGGTTAAAGCCGGGCCGATAATTCCTGCCGTGTTGGCGAGGAAATGCATGAAGCCGCCAACAGAACCGACATTGTTTTGATCAACCACATCTTGAATGACAGCCCAATAGATAGCACCGGTCAAATAAAGAAAGAACACTGACAGAGCGACAAGAGTGACAGCCCCCGCAGTCGTTGCCACAAGCCCGGCAAAACCAATCAGGACAGCTGATGAAAACAAACACGTGACAAGCACAACCTTGCGCGAGAACAGCACACCTTTTCGGGCCGTTTTTTTGTACACATAGTCAGAAACAAATCCCCCTGCAGCCAGCCCGATAAATCCTAAAATCCACGGTATGACCGTGATGACACTCATCGATTCAACACTTAATCCCCGCTCGTCGACAAGATAGCTCGGAAACCACGTCAAAAAGAAGAAGAGGATGTAGTTGTAAGCGAAAAAAGCGAACGCCGTGAACAGGACCGTTTTTTGCTTCAGGTAAAAGGTGAGCGGAATTTTTTCTCCGGGAGACGTTTCTGCTTTTATTGCCGGTGCTTCCTTGATCGTCTCTTGCGGCTTTTCTTTGACAAACTTGAACCAGAGCACTGCCCATATCAATCCAATAATCATAATGAGAACGAAGGATACCTTCCAGCTGAACGCCACTGCGATCATGCCGACTATCGGGCCGGAAATGGCTCCCCCGAGCGGCGTGCCGCTGTTGGTTACACCGATAACGGACGCCCGCTGGGTCGGCGGGAACCAGTTGTTCACCATCTTGTTGATGGTCGCCGAAAGCGGGCCTTCTCCCATTCCGAAGAGAATGCGTATAATCAGCAGACTGACAAAGCCAAAAGCGAGGGCGACTGCTCCGCTAAACAGCGACCAAACAACCATCGCGACAAACAAGGTCAGCTTTGCCCCATAGCGGTCGGATGCCACGCCCCCAAGAAAGTTAAAAATCGCATAACCAATCGAAAAACTGCTGAAAATCAAGCCCATTTGCGTGGCAGACAATGTGAGATCATCCTGAATAAAAGGAGCTGCAATGGAAAGCGCCGAGCGATCCAGGTAATTAATCACCCCTGCCAGGAACAAAAAAAGGATAACGGGAAGCTTATCTTTTGAAAACATCTCAACCTCACCCCTATGTTGGTTCAGTTTCTGTTGCACCGCTTTCGTTACACACCTGAATAAGCCATAAATCCTCCATCGACAGGAACGGTGATCCCAGTGACAAAACCGGAATAGGATTCATCCGCCAGCCAAAGAAGCGTACCGAGCAAATCCTCGGGTTTTCCGAAGCGCTTCATCGGTGTTCCCGCAATAATTTTGTGAGATCGGCTGGTGAACGTTCCGTCTTGGTTGATCAGCAGATCATGATTTTGTTTTGTCAGAAAGAAGCCTGGGGCAATCGCATTGACCCGCAGCCCGGTTTCGGCAAAATGAACAGCCATCCACATCGTAAAATTATTGATGGATGCTTTCGCGGCACTGTATGCCGGAACCTTCGTCATAGGTGAATAAGCACTCATGGAAGAAAGGTTGATGATCGCCGGTGAATCGGCTTTCAGCAGCTCTTTTCCAAACACTTGCGAGGCCAGAAACGCACCGGTGAAATTGGTGGAGAATACAGTTAGAAAGCCCCTCTCATCCATATCAAAAAAGGATTGGCCTTCTCCCGCTTCTTCATATGTCTCCACATCGGTTATCGCGTCAGGATGATTGCCGCCAGCCCCGTTAATTAACAGATCAACAGCGCCAAATTGGCCAAGGATGTCTTCCTTTGCCCGTTCCAGTGACATCCTGTCCAGCACATCCGCAGCAACAGCGCACGCTGTGCCGCCAGCCGCCGTTATCTCCTTCACGACCGCTTGGCCTTTTTCAGCCGTCCGATTCAATATCGCCACCTTCATGCCATGACGGGCTAGCTCCCGTGCCATCGCAGAGCAAAGCACGCCGCTGCCGCCAGTGATGACAGCCGTTTTACCAGTCAGGTTCTCATGCAGCGGGATCATACGTCCACCTCTTTTTTTGCCATTGCTTCATAGGCGTCCCACAGCCCGTTCAAATACATGATGCCAAGTGCCCGATCGTATAAGCCATATCCCGGGCGGCATTGCTCGCCCCAAAGATGGCGCCCATGATCCGGTCTGACATATCCTTCGTAATCCTGCTTATGCAGTTCTTCCATCACGCCTTGAATGTTGATCGAACCATCCTTTGTTAAATGAGATGTTTCAATAAAATCACCATTCTCATAAATTTTCACATTGCGAATATGTGAAAATGGAGCGATGCCGGCATACGTTTTAGCGATCTCCACCATGTCGTTAGCGGGATTGGCTCCCATTGAACCTGTACAAAGGGTGATACAATTAGACGGTGAATCTGATATCGCCCGCAGTTTCTTATAGCTTGCCTCTCCTGTGATAATGCGCGGCAGTCCGAAAATCTGCCACGGCGGGTCATCCGGATGAATGGCCATTTGAACACCATAGGCCTCAGCAACAGGAAGAATTTCCTGCAAAAAGAATGATAAATTGTCCCATAGCTTTTCTTCATCGACCGTTCTGTAGGCAGCAAAAAGCTCTTTGATCCGAGCCAATTTTTCTGGCTCCCACCCCGGCAGTGTCATGTCAGATGCTTCCTCCACCGTCCGAATCAGCTCTTGAGGATCAAGGCTTTCCACCTTGGCCTTTTCAAAAAACAGAGCGGTCGATCCATCTTCTAGCGGCCGGAACATGTCCGTGCGTGTCCAGTCAAAAACCGGCATAAAATTATAGCAGATCACTTTCACGCCAAATCCGGCAAGGTTGCGGATCGTTTGCTTGTAGTTTTCAATATACCGGCCGCGTTCTTCGTTCCCAAGTTTAATTGCTTCGTGAACATTCACGCTTTCTACAACTTCAGCATGAAAACCATAGGATTGAATATATTCGGTCTCGGCTCTGATTTCTTCTTTTTCCCACACGTCGCCGACAGGCTTTTGATGGAGAGCCCAAACGATGCCTTTGACACCGGGAATTTGCTTCACGTGTTCAAGTGTGACTGTATCGTTGCCTCTTCCATACCATCGGAATGTCATATTCATGCTCGCACCTCCGGATTCAGTCATTTAATCAAACGTGATGACGGCTTTTCGCACCTGATCTGGTTGCTCCTTAATAAACTGAAATGCATGATGAACGTCATCAACTGAAAATGTATGGGTCACCAGCCCGTTATGCACTAACCGGCCTCTATTCAAAAGCTCTACCACTTTTGGAAACTGATTGGTCTGCAATCGCGATCCGGTTATCGTGACTTCTTTTTTTGTAATCGGCAGCTGAGAAATCTGAGCCGCTCTTTCATCAAATCCAAGCACAACCACATGTCCCGCCGGTGACACAGCCTCAATTGAAAGTGCAAAAGTCTCCGGCAGGCAAACAGCATCAATGACCACGTTTGCTCCTTCATTCCCAGTCCATTCATGGACCCGCTCGGCAACATGTTCTGCTTGGACATTTACAACAGCATCGGCGCCGTTCTCTTTCGCAAATGCCAGCCGCTCGTTGTTCAAGTCAGTCATCATGACAGCAGCGCCCGCCAGCTTTGCCATTTTCAACACACAGATCCCGATGGGCCCCGCTCCCTGGATCAGGACGGTATCACCTTTTTCCACCTGGCCTCTCCACACTGCCTGGGCGCCTATCGTATAAGGCTCGGCCATGACTGCTTCCTCCCAAGGCAAGTCCTTTGAGACCGCGTGAAGCTGCCTTTCCGGAAGCACAATATATTCCCGCATGCCCCCGTCCTCATGTACGCCAAATACAGAAAGCTTGGCGCAAACATTCGGCCGCCCTTTGCGGCAGGCATAGCACGATCCGCAATAAGAAATCGGCTCAATTACCACATGATCACCGGGTTTTAGGCTCTGTACTTTCGCACCAACTTCCTCCACTTGTCCCGTTACCTCGTGTCCGATGACTCTCGGGAGGGTAGCGAGCGGATTCGTTCCATGATAAATGTGCATGTCTGAACCGCAAATGCCGACTCGCTTGACTTTCACGAGCACTTCATCATCCTTTGAAAGAACTGGCTTCTTCACCTCCGCTGTCACCAGATCATACGCTTTTCGCACTTGAACCGCTTTCATTTTTCTCACCTGCTTTTTAAGAATTCATACACGCTCCGGGCGATAGAAATTCCGTTTTTCTTATTTCTTTCTTCATGCAGCTGCTCGATCTCGCCGGGCACATACACTCTTTCGAATCCAACAGCCGGCGGTGATTGCTGCAGTTCATCAATCATGTCATCCATCTGCTCTAAAAACGTATCCCAGTCAGTAAAAAAGGCTGGATTGATCGCGCAAACGTAATGCCCCAGCTTTCTTTTTTGATCAAGGCCGCTGTACATTTTGGCAATATGAGGGCCAAAAGCCGCGCCCGCCAGCAATCCGGAAAACACATCCACTACAATCGATAGTCCATAGCCTTTCGGGCCGCCGAATGTTGAAAGTGAGACGACCTTGTCAGGATCAGTTACTGCTTCTCCGTTTTCATCGACTCCCCATCCTTCAGGAATTTCTTTGCCCTCTTCACGGGCCTGCAGAATCTTCCCAAAAGCCACTTTGGATGTCGCCATATCTAAGATAAACGGTTTTTTATGCTTAGCCGGAACACCGTAAGCAATCGGATTTGTCCCTAAAAAAGGAGTCCTCCCCCCAAACGGGACAACGATACTGTCTGTATGCGTCATTGCCATTCCGATCAGCTTTTCGTCAGCCGCTTTTTGCACAAAATAGCTTAGCGCTCCGCAATGGCTGCTGTTTACGGCCGTGACCATGCCGACTCCTTTTTTCTTCGCCATGTCAATTGCATGGTCCATCGCCATGTCGCAATTCACATGACCGAAACCATCGTCTCCGTCAAGCACCCCGGTCACAGGCCCCGTTTCTTTAAAAACAGGCTGTGCCCCAGGATTGATCCCTCCCGCTAAAAGCCTGTTCACATAGTGTTCTGTGCGCAGCACGCCATGCGAATGTACATTGCGCAAATCAGCGTGCACGAGAACATCTGCTACTTTTTCAGCATCTCGTTCATTCAAACCGGCACCGGCCAGCTTTTGCCGAACGAGTCCCTTTGCTTCTTCAGCTGCAATTGTTATCGTTTTCAAACAAGTGCCTCCTTCCTTTTCAGTTTTTTGGGCACTCCCCTAGCGAAACCCCTACAAACACATTTTATTTACAAATTATTTTAAATATTCTTTATATTATATTGTCAGTTCTTTTGATGAAGATCCTGAACGATCTGAGCATGCTGCTGGTCTGTGAGTTTATAAAGAAAGCCGATAATGATCATCGCTAATGCCAAAGCAATGGCCGGATACAGAAGAAGCAGCGCTTTGATGCCAATCAGCGCCTGTGCTGTCTGGACTGCATTCGGCACATAGCCGATAATCCCCAAACCGATCCCCGAGAGAAAGCCAGACAAAGATTGAGCAAGCTTTCTGGAGAAATTGAAAAGTGAATATGTCGTTGCTTCCTTCCGTTCACCGGATTTCCATTCGCCATAGTCGATAATATCGGAGACAAGAGCCCACGTGATGCCATTTGGGATACTGATTCCAATAAAGGCGATACTGGCGAGAATTGTAAACACATAAACGTTAGATGGAAGCATAAAGTTGATCAGATCCGCGGCCACACTGATGCCGAAGCCGATCATTGCCGTTCGTTTCTTTCCAAACATCTTGACGAGCTTTGGAAGGAATACGACGCCCAAAAAGGAAGAACCGATAATTATAAAGTTCATATAAGCCATTAATTCAACATTGCCCAGGTTATATTGTGCGAAATAGACTAGCATGGCGGATTTAATGTTGTATGCGGAAATTGAAAAAATCGTCATCAGGACAAGGGTTAACAGCGGTTTATTTGTAATAAATGTTTTGACGACAGATGAGAGTGTTAATTTTTCTTTGGGTGCTTCCGATATGACAATGCGCTCTTTGCAGTTGCGGTAGCAAATATAAAACCAAAGCACACCGAGTGCGGCGAACAAGCCCATGACCACCGGGTAGCCGACCTTCGGATTATCAAACTTGATGAGCAGCGGCATCACGGCAACACTTGTGATAAACAAGGCGCCAAGTGATCCGATTTGGCGGAACGTCGAAATGGAGGTCCGGTCCTCAGAATTTTGAGTCATCGCTGCCCCTAATGAGCCGTACGGAATATTCACAAACGAATAGCCGATGCCCCAAATCATATAGGATGCATATGCATAAATCAGTTTTCCGGTCGTTGATACATTGGGAGACAGAAAAATAAGAACAGTAAGCACCGCAAGCACGATGCTGCCAATTAATAGATAAGGCCTGAATTTCCCCCGTTTGCCGATATTTTTGCGATAATCGATTGATGAGCCGACAATTGGATCTGTTATCGCCGCAAACAGCTTACTGACTAAAAAAATGCCGCCGGCCATCGCAGCGGGGATTCCCGCTACATCAGTGAAATACTTCAATAAATAAATCTGGCCGAGATCAAACATAAAACCATTGCCAAAATCACCAAAACCATAGGACATTTTCTCTTTCAATGAAAGCCTTTTTTCCGTTTCGACCGACACAACCTTATTTGCCAGTTCAGTTCGCATGTTCCACCTCTGTGCCTTAAGAATTTTCGGATAGTGATCCGCTCAGGGATACTGAGCGGATATTTTGTTACACGTTTGCTTTCTCTTCTTGAAATTGAAAGTAGTGTTTCGCATTGTCATAGCAAATCCCCTGAACGATGCTTCCCAGAAGCTCCATATCGCGCGGCACTTCGCCGTTTTCCACCCATTCTCCAATCAAATTGCAGACGATCCGCCTGAAATATTCGTGACGCGTATACGAAAGAAAGCTTCTGGAATCGGTGAGCATGCCGATAAAGCGGCTGAAAAGTCCAACATTTGATAACGCTTTCATTTGGTCGAGCATCCCGTCTTTAGTATCGTTAAACCACCAGGCTGTGCCGAATTGTATTTTTCCCGGGGTAATACCGTCCTGAAAACTGTTGATCATGCTGGCGATGACATAGTTATCATTTGGATTCAGTGAATATAAAATCGTTTTCGGCAGCTGGTTCTTCATCTCAACTGAGTTCAGCAGCTTGTATAAAGGCTTGGCAATTTCTTCATCGTTCATTGAATCATAGCCTGTATCAGGTCCGAGCCTTTTCATCATTTTTGTATTTGTGTTTCTTAAAGCGTTGATATGAAACTGCATCGCCCAATCGAGCTCCGCATACAAACCGCAAAGAAACTGAAGCGTATATGTCTTAAATTTCTTCTCGTCTTCATAAGAAACCTCTGTTCCTTGTAATCTGTCAGAAAAAATCCGTCCAGCTTCTTCTTTTGTTGTTTCGGCAAATACCATTGAATCGATCGCGTGATCAGAAACTCTGCCGCCGGCTGAGTGGAAGAATCGCACTCGTTTTTCCAACGCCTTTAAAAACGCATCATAGGTTGTAATGGATATGGCGGCGGCATCTTCAAGCGCCTGCACCCACTCAGTAAAGCCTTCACGATTGATCTCAAGTCCTTTATCCGGCCGAAATCCAGGCAGCACGCTGACAGGAAAGTCTTTGTCTTCTCTTAATAATAGATGGTATTCAAGAGAATCGACAGGGTCATCCGTGGTGCACACAACCTTTACATTTGATTTCACGATTAAATCCCTTGCCCCGAAGCCCTCCCCTTTGAGCAGTTCATTTGTCCGTTTCCATATAGCCGGCCCGGACTTCTCGTTTAAAATCTCGTAAATGCCAAAAAAACGCTGCAATTCTAAGTGAGTCCAATTGTAGAGTGGATTACCAATCGCCATCGGCACGGTTTTCGCCCAAGCCATAAATTTCTCCTCATCAGGCGCATCTCCGGTGATGTATGTCTCCTCAATTCCATTGGCTCTCATGATGCGCCATTTATAATGGTCACCATACAGCCAGGCTTCCGTGATGTTTTGAAATGTCTTATTTTCATAGATTTCTTTCGGACTTAAGTGGCAGTGGTAATCAATAATTGGCATGTCTTTCGCATAATTATGATAGAGGCTGACAGCGGTTTCATTTTTCAATAAAAAGTTTTCGCCCATGAAGGGTTCCATGTCCTCACCGTCTTTCATTCTATTTCAAAATGTTAACGTTAACATTTTGATTTGTATCTATTTTACCTTTATATTCCTCTGGGATCAATCTCTTTTTTGAAAATGAAATGTTAACGTTAGCATATAAACAAAAAAAAAGACATTGCCAGAAAGCACCCGGAAAGGAACGCTTTTGGCAATGTCAAATTCATAAAAAGGATTAGTAAGCCAGGCTGAAAAGTCCTTTAATGTGTGTTAAGTAGCGTACGTTACTTGCTTCTTTCATCAAGGAAGCAGGAAGACCTTTAAGCGGTGTAGAATTTGCACCAATAATGGCAACCGCGTCTTTGCGTCCAAGGCTTGCAAGTGTACCAGAGTTAACTGGCTTGAATGTTTCAAGTGTTTTGCCTTCCAGGTAAGCGAATAGGTTGTAACCGATCAGCTCACCCATTTGCCATGCGATTTGTGCAGTTGGCGGGTATGGACGGCCGTCTGGTCCGAAGTAAACGGCGCTGTCTCCAGCAACGAATACATCTTCATGAGATGTAGATTGCAGGAAGTCGTTTACAGTCGCGCGTCCGCGGTTCACTTCTAGGCCTGATTCACCGACTAATGGGTTACCTTGTACGCCGCCAGTCCAAACAAATGTGTTGGCAACAACTTTAGATCCGTCTTTCAGATCAATTACGTTTCCTTCTACATTTGTAACAGGAAGACCTGTTAAGAACTCAACGCCGCGTTTTTCAAGGCTTGCAGTCGCACGCTCGATAAGATCATCCGGAAGAACAGGAAGGATTTTCGGACCTGCTTCAACAAGTTTCAATTTGATTTCTTTATGGTCTACGCCGTATTTTTTCGCAAGGTTCGGCATGATGTCAGCAAGCTCACCAACAAGCTCAACACCTGTTAAGCCGCCGCCGCCGATAAGGATTGTTGCATCTGCTTCGTTTTTCGTTTTAGAGTACTCGCGCACACGATCTTCAACATGTTGGAAGACTTTGTTCGCATCAGCAGCAGATTTCAATACCATGCTGTTTTCTTCAAGACCTGGGATGCCGAAGTAAGCCGTTACAGAACCAAGACCTACAACAAGCGCATCGTAAGTTAATGTAGAACCGTCAGCAAGCGCAACTTCTTTTTTATCAACAGAGAAAGAGCTTACTTCCGCAATTTTAAGATCAATGTCTTTGCCTTTGAAAAGTTTTTCTAATGGCATTGCAACCGCTTTTTCAGACACGTTGCCTGCAGCAAGGCGGTGTAATTCCGTAATGATTTGGTGAGTTGGGTATTTGTTTACCACTGTCACGCGTGCTTGTTCTTTTGTGTAATGTTTGCGAACTGTTAGAGCAGAAAGAACTCCGCCATAACCAGCGCCTAGAATGACAATATGTTTTGACATCGTATATCCTCCGTCCTTTATATCAATTTGAATCTGAGATTATTTTTGGTTTTCGCGTTCGTTCATGACTTCAAGGTAGCTGTTAGCAAAACGGAACAGCTTTTGAGCTTGAGGATCTTTCAGCATGCGAAGAAGGCCGAAAAGTCCAATTGTTTCGTTGCTTGCTTCCGCGCGGTCTTTTGCTTCGATCGCAGTCGCAGCTACTTCTTTCGCTGTTTCTTTTACAGGCTCGAGAATTTCAGTGATCGCACCGACTGTGTCGCTCTTTAACACTTCGTCAGTCGCTACAGACTGAGCGAAATCATAAGACTTCGTTAAAATATTCACTAACTCAGTCAGCTTCGGAAGCTGGTCAACTAAAACAGTCAATGATTCTTGAACTTCTGGCTTTAATAGCTGATCAATAAGATCTTGCTGGCTTTGGCTGACAGACGCATTTGTTTGATCGATTGTTTCTGGCATATCCAATTCTCCTTTACTATAAGCAGTTTGCTGATTTTTTTGGAAAGGGTAGTGCCTCTCCCTGTCTCACGCTTTTAAGGCATAAGAATAAGGATTGTGAATTCGTGCACAATCATTTACAAAAATAAATGTTTACTACCCAGTTTTTCATCTTGCCATATTCAGTATTATTTTTATCTAAAAATAAACAATTGAATAAGTCAAAATCCTTTACTCTCTCTGAAAATAGCAAACACAAAAAACTCCAATTCGATTACCTTCTATATGATAACACTTTTTGAACAAAATTTGAACGTGAATTGCTTCGATTATGAAATTAATTTATATGGAGCTCATGTCATATCGTTTCTGCGGCACTAGTTATTGACAATCCAGCAATTTCTCCCCTTCACTTTACCCATATTTCCAATAGAGGCTCTCTTTTTCCTGTGATCGGATCATTCGCCGGCAACGCCGCCTGCTTAATCTGTTTGAGCGCTTCCTCCCGCTCATTCGGCTTCCCCGTCTTCATATCATACTGAACGCCTCCGGGATAGGCGCCAAGGACAGTAAAATCGGGGCTTGAGCTGAGCTTTTTATGTCCGACTCCGGCTGGAATCACGACTGCGTCGCCTGATTTGAAAGGGATGGCAGCCCCTTTTTCTCCCCCAAACTGAATCACAGCTTCTCCCCTAAGGGCAATCAGGACTTCATGCGTATTGCTGTGATAATGATGGTATGGAAAAACACTCCCTGACCAGCTGTTTGACCAGCCATGCCGGGTGACGATCCGCTCTGCCAGTCCGGTGTCCTTAAGCGCGTTTTGATACACCACGAGCGGAAAATCAGGGTGATTCGGAATCCTGCCGTCATCCGAAAATAAGTATGTCTGTGTCTCTCTTTCCATCAATTTCACCTCCCTTTTTTGTCTTCCACACATTGCGGTTCGCAAAACATGATGTTTTTCTCATGATTCCATTGATCTGCATGATACCGAATAGTATAAAAAAATAATGCCAGAATGAGGGATATCATGAAAGCTATCGTTATTGGAATATTGGCTTCACTCTTCTTTTCAGTGTGCTGCCGGTTGTCATTGCGGCTTTTGCCTATCCGTTAGGAAACAGGAGAATGCTCGAAGAATACGGAGGCCGGCTTGATACATTTCAGCGCGTGCTTGGAATGACATTGGCAAGCCTTCCATTCTGGCTTATATTAGCAGCTTACGGCTGGTGGTCAGATGGCCTTCCACAGCAAGTCAAACCGTTCAATCCTTATCGTTGCCATCAGCTCAGGCATCATTGCGACGATTTTATTTTTCTGGGCCACTGATATGGTAAGAGACAATCCTCAAAAACTCGCAGCTGTTGAAGCCACTCAATCCGGTGAAGTGATTTTCGCGCTGCTGGGTGAAATTGTTCTGCTGTCAGGCGTTTTCCCATCTCTTTTATCATTTGCCGGTTTATTCATTATAATAGCAGGGATGATGTTACATACCTTCGCTTCACAGCCGAGAAAACCGAAAAAGAAAGCACAGTCAAATCTGACTGCGTAGCATTTGCAGGAGAATGGGTGAAAGCCTGTTCTCCTTTATTTGTGCTACCAAAAGGGATCTGTTTCACGTTATAGTTAAATATAATGTCAGCCTACTTATATTGAAAGGTGATTATTGTAATGGAAGCAAACGATCAAACACAAAACATACCAGCCATCTCCTTCAGATCAGTCAGAAAAAGCTATAAACAAGATGGACAAACCTATGATGTGCTGCAGGATGTCACCGGTGACATTCAACAGGGTGCACTCGTAGCCGTTTTAGGTCCTTCCGGCTCAGGCAAAAGCACCCTCCTTTCTATGTGTAATTTAATGAGAACGCCTGACAGCGGCGAAGTCAACATATACGGAAAGGAAGTCAGAGAATGGAATGTCAATGAGCTGAGGCGAACGGCAGCCCTCGCGTTTCAATCGGCTCCCGTGCTCGACGGGACAGTGCGTGACAATTTAAGTCTTGTACAAAGGCTGCATCAATCCCAGCTGTACTCTCCTGAAAAGCTGGCTTCTCTTGCAGGGCTGCCGCCAGAGCTGTTAGACAGAAGCGCCAGAGACTTATCGGGCGGGCAGCGGCAAAGACTGTCACTGGCCAGAACGCTCTCAAATCCTTCCTCCATTCTATTGTTGGACGAAATCACGTCGGCCTTGGACCCGGTTTCTGCTCTTGAGATTGAAGAACTGATCAAACGTCAGCATCAAGAGAAAAAATGGACAGTCATGTGGGTCACTCATAATATGGAGCAGGCAAAACGAGTAGCAGATACCATTTGGTTTATGGCAGATGGCCGGCTGCTTGAAATCGCTGAAACCGAAACATTTTTCTCCGCTCCGCAGCATGAAGCAGCGAAAGAATTTTTGAAGGGAGGCACTAGGTAATGGATTACCTTTCTCTCTCTTTAACGATGATCTTTGTTTTGATCGCCTTGTTTTTATCAAAATCCTTTAAAGCCGGTATAGAAAAAGACATGATCATCGCCACCATCCGGGCCGCGGTGCAGCTGCTTATCATCGGTTATGTTTTGTCGCTGATTTTTCGCGGAGACCATCCTGTTTTTATCCTGCTGATGGTGATGTTAATGCTCGCGGTGGCGGCGCAAAATGTCATCAAGCGAAAGAAAAATGCAATCGGTTCGTTTTGGAGGGTGTTTGCCGCGTTAGCAATCGTAGAAATTGTGACGCAGGGAATTCTGCTGTCTCTTCATATCATTCCGCTTACGGCACGATATGTCATTCCGATCAGCGGGATGGTCATTGGAAATTCGATGGTGCTCTCAAGTTTGTTTCTAAACCGGCTCAACTCAGAAGTCGGCGTTCGCAAAGAAGAAATTCAATTAATATTGTCACTTGGCGGCACACCGAAGCAATCCATACAGCGCATTCTTACTTCAGCGATGAAAATGAGTATGATCCCGACGCTCGAAAGCCAGAAAACACTGGGTCTTGTCCAGCTTCCCGGCATGATGACTGGCCAGATTCTAGCCGGCGCGGACCCGATTCAGGCAGTACGCTTTCAGCTCTTAATCGTGTTTACAACGATGGCCTCAGCCGCGCTGACTTGTGTAATCTTAAGCGTGCTGACATACCCATCATTATTCACCGTTCATCAGCAGCTGAAGCAGAATGAATGACAGACAAAAGCCGCTTTCCGAGGGAAAAGCGGCTTTTGTACTTGTTATTCCTTTTCTTCATAATACTTGGCCAGCTCAACAATCATCGCACCCATCCGCTCAATCTCTGGCGCAAGCAGTCTCGTAATGCCCTCTTCCCGCAGTGCTTCAGCAGTCACTTTTCCGACAGCAGCTGCGATGGCGCGTTCTTCGAATACCTTCTTCACTTCATTGATATAACCTCGCCCCTTAGCAAAATCAAACAGGGAACGAACCTGAATGGCCGTTGTAAAACAAACGGCATCGACCTCACCGTTCATCAGCTCTCGGCATAACCGCTCCACCGTTTCCTCCTCCGGCGGGATGTGCTGATAAGGCAGAATCGGCAGGACAAACGCGCCTTTTTCTTCAAGAAATGCCATGAGAGCCGGCGCTTTTTCGCCATGAAGCTGCACCATGACTGTTTTTCCTGAAAAGTCGTGAGGCTCCAAAGAACGGATTAAGCCTCTTGTTGTCCCGTCTTCATCCGAAGCTTCCGGTGTGATCCCAAGCTTTTTCAGCGCAGACAGCGTTTTGTATCCCCTGCATGCCGCTTTCGCTTGGCGAATGGCCTGCAGAAACTCATCTTTCAGTCCAATTTTCTCTGCCATATCAACAAGAGTCTCCAACCCGATGCCTGTCGTGAAAATGACCCAGTCAGCTTTTTCTTCCGCAAACGTCCGCAAATCCGGCTCCACCTGCTTCTCTGCTAAGTAAACTGTACCTTGGAGAGGCCGGATGACAGGTATTCCGCCCTGTTTTTCAATGATTGTACTGATTTCTTCCGTTTTTCGTGAGCCACCGATTGCCACGCGTTTTCCAAGTAACCCTTTTCCCATACCCGTTTCCTCTCCTCTTTGCATAGGCTTTTTATGTATACAAGCTTATTAAAGCTATTTTGGCGCAAACCAAGGGAGAAATCAAGATAAACCCAAACCTCTAAAATCCATTGAATACGCCGGAAGCTTGCTGTAAGATAAACAGCAGACACGTCTTGTAACGGAGGATCGACATGGAAACAAAAAAAGAAGAATATGAAACAAAAGGCTACGATACATCGATCGTTTACGAATTCAATGAATATCCGGACGCCCGCAGCGGGCGCTGCGACAACTGTGATTACACACTGTTCAAAAGCTCTGTAAAAGGCGGAAAATTTCTTAGAGAATGCCGGAGATGCGGGATGAAAAAAAATATTTAAACAGAAAACCGAAATCAATTTGATTTCGGTTTTTATGTTTTTACTGCGGGACAGTGGATTTTTTCATAAACGCTTCAATCTCAGCTGCCGCACGCTCCGCTCCGCCAGCTTCTTTTACATCTTTTTGCATATTCTTGACGCGGCTGAGCAGCTCTTGATCACTGGATACAGCCTGAACCGCTTCCTGCAGGCTGGAAACAGTCACTTCCTCTTTCGGCAAATAAACGCCAAGGCCTAATTCATCAACCCGATTTGCAGTGAGCTCTTGCTCATACATTTGCGGAATGACGACAAGCGGCACACCTGCGTTCATCGCTTCCATCGTACTGTTCATCCCGCCATGAGAGATGAACAAATCAGCTTTCTCTAACACCTCAAGCTGCGGCACACTTTGGCGAATGGTAAAGTTAGCAGGAATATCCTCCAAGCTTGCTGGATCAATCGTTTTCCCAACCGACATGATCACTTGCCATGAAGAATCCCGAAATGCCTTGATGCACATCTTGTAAAATTCCGGCCATGCGTTAAACGCCGTACCCAAAGAAATCAGCATAAGCGGGCGATCATCCTTGTCAATCAACAGGCCTTCTTGTTCCTTTCGTTCTCCGAGAGAGGGGCCGACAAAACAGAAACGGTCATCGAACGTCTCATGCTGAATCTGAAAAGACTTCGGCATAAAGACAATATTTAATGCTTCCGGCACAGCTAACTGTTCAAATGAAACAGCCGGCAACTTCTCTTGCTCCAAGTAGGCTTTAAATTCAGCCTCTGCTTCTCTTATTTTTTTCAGCATGTCTTCATTTCCTAACTGAAAGGATTCATTTTGGGCATATGACGAACAGAGCTTAATGACCGGAACATTAAGCTTTTCAGCAAACAATTTACCAGCCAGCGCAACAAAGTCATAGATGATCAGATCAGGCTGATCATCCTTATATAACTCCTCAAGCTGCGGCAGAATGCTGAGTGATTCTTTCAAAAGGCTGAGGGGCGCGTCATTCTTTTCCATCATCTCCCTGATTTGCTTAGGATCAATATTCAAGGATGTATGATAGATCCATGCTTCGCCACCGGCTTGCTGAACAGCGGGCGCAAACTCCTCAGTCGTCGCATACGTGACACGGTGCCCTTTCTCACAAAGCTTCTCTACTAAAGCAAGCGTAGGATTGACATGTCCGTACGCCGGGATATTGATCATCGAAATATGGTACTTTTTCATGAATCTCCAGTCTCCTTATCTATTACATTTTCACACGGAAGCTCTTTAATCCGTATATCACACTGTTTTCAATCGGAGTGATACTGACGCATTCCATATGAGGAAAAGCAGAAATCAAAGACGTTAACGCGATATTTGCTTCAAGACGGGCAAGCGGAGCCCCAAGGCAAAAATGGATGCCATGGCCAAATGCAATATGCGGATTGGGATGGCGGTGGATATCAAACATGTGCGGCCTGTCAAACTTCGCTTCATCACGATTTGCCGATGCCACAAACGCCAAAACCATATCACCTTCTTTAATCAGGTGCCCCCCGATTTCCGTATCCCGCTTGGCAATGCGTCTCAAAACCGGGGCGGGCGCTCTGAAACGTAAGGCTTCCTCGACTGCCTGAGGCATCAGTTCAGGATGGCTGCGCAGTTCCTCGTAAACGCCTGGCGTTTCTAATATGCTGTACATCGCATTTGAAATCAGGTTTGTTGTGGTTTCATTTCCGGCCACCAGCAGCAGCGTGCAAAACGGAATCAGCTCTTCACCGGACAGCTTCTCGCCTGTTTCTTCCGCTTCCACTAAAATAGAAATAATATCCTGTGCCGGTTTGTTTCGCTTTTCTTCTATGATGCCGGCAAAAAACGCGGCCAGTTCTTCCTCACACTTATCTCGTTCTTCCAAAAAGGCTTTTTCAGCTTCTTCACTTTTATCCTTCGGTGTACTGACCAGAAGATCAGACCATGCTTTAAACTGTTCCATATGCGCTGAAGGCACTCCCAGCAGCTCAGATATCACAATAACCGGAAGCGGGTATGAAAAATCGTGAACAAGGTCAAACTCACTGCGCCCCTGACATTTTTGAATCAGTTCATCTGTGATTTCTTGAATTCTCGGTTCCCATTGCTTCATCACGCGCGGAGTAAAGGCTTTATTCACGACTGAACGGATTTTTGTATGCTTCGGCGGGTCCATGTTAATGATGGAATTTCCAATAGAGCTTGTCTGCTGCGGCATGTAACTGGAAAACAGCTCTTTATCCCCAACAACTTTTTTGACATCATCATAAAGAAAAACGCTCCACACTTGATTTTCTTCATCAAAGGAAACAGGCGCATCCTTTCTCATCGATTCGTACCATGGAAACGGATGATACGCATCCTGTTTGTTTTTCCCATTGAGCAGCGCTCGCTGCAAGGCTTGCCGGCGGTTTAACACATTCATGTACGGTCACTCCCCTTGAAAGAATTCAGCAATTAATGTTCCACTTCACCTCCCGCTTTCGAAAAAGAGAGGGACTACCACAAATAATTAAATTGATAACAGCAGGCAGGCGATCACGATGTTCGATGCAGGCATCATATATTCCCCCTCGAATTTCGTTCATCTTACCATAATCTTTCAATTTTTTTCTATTCTGCACTGCTGTTTTGGCTCACAACGTGACCTTAGGCATAAGCACGCAAATCCAATATGGATTCAATTGCACCGCTCCGCTCAAAAAACGTCTCTGTTTTCAACCAAATGCACTAACTCCAAAAATGACTTTCCCATTATGTAAAATAAGCTGATTCTATGATTAAATAGAAGGTAAAAGGTGAAGGAGAGAACAACGTGGCAGCACAGACTGATTACAAAAAACAAGTTGTCGGCATCCTACTTTCACTTGCATTCGTACTGTTTGTGTTCTCTTTTTCTGAGAGACATGAAAAACCGCTTGTTGAGGGAAAAAAACAGGAAAACTGGCATACTGTCGTCGACAAAGCCTCTGTCAAAATTTATGGCAGCCGATTAGTTGAAGAAAACAAATTAAAGCAAAAACTCGGCCATAAACAAGCCGATTCTATTTTGACCCTTCTGAAACTCGCCAACGAAAAACACATTACATTATAAAAAAGAAAGAGCCCATAGGCTCTTTCTTTTTTAGTCAAATATCGTTTTCATGTCCGGATGGCGCAAAAAGTCAAACAGCATGCTAAGCTGTGAGGGGGTGTTTCGTTTTGGAGAAAGCGGCGGGAGTCTGTCTTCCGGAAAAAAAGCGGCATGATTCGTCTCAATCCCTGTTTCCCCCTGCCCGCCCGTAATGCTGCATGCGATGAAGATTTTATAATAGTGATAAGGCTGAGGGGGATGGGAGTGTTTATGGCTGTCTAGCACGGCCAGCAATCGAGACGGCTCTGTATCGTACCCCGACTCTTCTTTGATTTCCTTGACGACGTTTTCAGCTGGCGATAAACCAATCTCGCAAAATCCACCCGGCAGCGACCACAGCTCATCATGCTTCTCCCGGACAAGCAAAATCTGATTCTCTCGGAATACTGCGCCGCGCACATCCGCTTTCGGTGTCGGATAGCCGCTCTCCCTTTTCCATAAATCAGTGATAACTTCAATGTCCGTCTGTGAGTAATCCGCCATCATTTCCGCGCTGAGCTTCATTAGCTCTTCGTACCTTTCCCTGTCGTACACATCCTTGGAAAAAGCAAGCCCCGCCTGTGCGATGGCCCGAATCCGCTGTGCCCGTTCCAGCCATTTGGTTTGCATAATCGATCACCTCACTACCATTTTATACCATAAGTCTCTTTAAAATAAAAAAAGCATGCTCCGATCTTCCGGTGACATGCTCAAAAGTACCTTAATTCAATTTTACCAAATATGTAATATCCTCTGTTTCAAAATTTAAAAATGATGGATTATATGATAGAGTAAGGTTTTTTTCTCCTTTTGGAATCACAAAACTGACTGTGCCTGATACCTTTTTACCCGAGGCTAACTTCCCTGATTTTAGGCTTGTTTTCAGGTCAGCAGTAGATACTATGTTTGCTCTGATCGATTCATCCTTGCTGTCTTTCAATTCAAAACCGCCACTCGTATAATTGAAAGGCTTGTCGCTTGTATTTTCGATCGATACCTCAGCTATTAAAAATTCTTCCTTTTGATTTATTGTTTTTTCTTTATCTCCTATTTTCGCCTTATATTCACCTTGTTCTGCCGTCGTATATACTTTATTGACCGAGAAATTTGTGCTGGAAGCTTTAAAAGTTTCGCCTACTTTATGCACCTTTTCGTCCGTTTTGGTTTCGTTTTTTTCCTCTGTTTTCTTTTCTGTTGCTGTTGTTTCTTTCTTTGCTGTCTTTTGCTCAGCTGACGCATCACTTGACTTGCTGCACGCAGAAAGCGCAAAGCCAATCGCTAGCACAAACAAAATGAATAATGCTTTTTTCATTGCTGTTCCTCCATCTAAAGTAATCGTTTTCTATTATAATCACGCTTTTCCTTTTCTTAACAGAGAACAAAGTAACAAATTACTCTATCATTTCCAGTCATATTATAGGTCAGCCAATGATATAGATATCTATCCTCTACTGAAAAAATACTGGACGGGCCTATGCTGTCATTTCATTTTTCCAAAATCAAAGCTACTTTGTCTTGTTTCTGAATTAGATATTTCATCCTAGTTCCTAAGACTCACCTCATAAAAAAACCCGAGCTGGCTGAAGCCGGCTCGGGCGGGAGGTCAATCTCGCTTGTTCATTCCTCTTTTCTCTCGGGGTTCCTGATGATGTTTTTGGTGTTCCGGAGGCTGCGTCGTGCGTTCCAGCTCCTTTGTATCTTGTCCCATTCCTTTTAAAAAGGAAAAGAGCAGTGTAATTGATTTGTTGATTTCCGGGTCTTTTAGCGAGCGGATAATATCAAAATAACCTGTCTTTTCTTCGCTGTTTTTCTGCTCTACGGCGCTTGCTACACCCGCATTCACTTTCAAAATGAGAGGCTCGAGCTGCTTCACGTCCAGCATGCCGAGTGTCCCAAACAGAAGAAGCAGATTTTTCAGCGTATTGGCTGTTTCCTCTGTATCTGCCTTTTTCACCAGGATATCAAGAACTTTATCCCCTTGGCCAAAAAGGCCGCGGAGCAACGGCAGGACACCGCGCTCGTTCATATGGCCCAGCATATGCAAGGTTTCGAGAATCGCTTCTTTGTGGTCAATTAGAGCATCTTCAATTTCCCGCAAATCACGCTTTCGCTGATCCTCTTCTGTTACCTCGATTTTTTGGATTCGTTTAATCGCTTTAGCCATTATGGCCCATCCCCCTTTTCACAGCGTCACCAGGGAAAATATAATCCTTCCGCGCCCATTTCTTTTGAACCTGCACACCGATTTGCGGCTGCGGATTGCCGTTGCGGTGGTTGATCTTAGGCAGCGGGCTGATTCCGTCGTGCTTCAAAATTTCCATCTTGGCCGATGTTTCTTTGTAAGCAGGCGTATCGGTATCCTTATCGGCATGGCTGCCTGTTAACAGGTTGATCGCCGCTTCCCCTGAATCGTTCATTGGCAGATATACTTCCTTCCCTTTGACTCGATCAGTAATCAGGCACTTCACTTTGACATTTCCGAAAGGCGATGTGAGCCTGACGAGGGTTCCGTCCTGAATCCCTCGTTCTGCCGCAAGCTCAGGAGAAATTTCTAAGAACACTTCCGGTGTTTTCTCCGAAATCCCTTTTGATTTGTAAGTCAGATTCCCTTCGTGGAAATGCTCCAAGAGCCGCCCATTGTTGACATGGATATCATATTCCTCACCGAATTCCTCAGGCTCTGTCCACTGGACAGGGTAGAGAATGGCCTTGCCGTCCGGGAAAGGGAAGCGCTCTGTAAAGAGTAAAGGCGAATCCTTTCCATCAGCATTTACAGGCCATTGCAGGGAATTATAGCCCTCAAGACGTTCATAGGTGACACCGGCATAAATCGGCGACAGCTTGGCTGCTTCCTCCATAATGTCTGCAGGATGCTTATAGTGCCAGTCGGCGCCAAGCTTATTGGCAACCTCCATAATAATCTGCCAATCCGGCTTTGATTCACCCAGCGGTTCAAATACCTGATACAAACGCTGAATCCGGCGTTCTGTGTTTGTAAACGTTCCTTCTTTTTCAAGGCTTGGGCTCGCAGGAAGAACCACATCAGCAAACTCCGCTGTACGTGAAAGGAAAATGTCCTGCACCACAAAGAAATCAAGCTTTTCATATGCGGCGTGTACATGATTGATATTGGAATCCACCAGGCCCATTTCTTCACCTTTTACATACATCGCTTTCAGCTGTCCAGAATGGATTTTTTCAATCATTTCGTGGTTGGTCATACCCGGCTCTTTCGGCAGCGGCACACCCCACACACGCTCGTATTTTTGGCGGACTTGTTCATCCGTCACTTTTTCATAGCCTGGCATTCTGTCAGGCATACTCCCGAAGTCACTTGCTCCCTGCACGTTATTATGACCGCGCAATGGGTAAGAACCTGCTCCCGGTTTTCCGTAGTTTCCTGTCACAAGCAGCAGGTTAGAGATCGCCGTGCTCGTGTCGCTTCCTCCAATATGCTGTGTCACGCCCATCGCCCACAATGCGCACACACTGTCAGCTTGCCCGATCATCTCTGCCATTTGGATAAGGGTTTCTCGATCAATCCCGGTTTTCTCCTCAGCATATTCAAGTGTGTACGGCGCGAGGCTTTTTACATATTCATCCCGTCCGTTCACTCTTTCTCTCAAAAATCGTTCATCGGCCTTGCCGTTTTCTATTAAATATTTGGCGATCGCATTCAGCCAGACGATATCCGATCCGGCACGCGGCTGGACAAATAAATCGGAGCGTTCTGCCATTTCGTGTTTTCTGATATCCGCGACGATCACTTTCTGCCCTCTCAGCTTATGAGCCCGTTTAATGCGAGTGGATAAGACTGGATGCGACTCAGACGTGTTCGAACCGATAATCAAAACAAGGTCCGCTTGCGCGATATCTGTAATTGATCCTGAATCACCGCCATAGCCGACTGTCCGGAACAGGCCGGCAGTCGCAGGAGATTGGCAATAGCGAGAGCAGTTGTCCACATTATTTGTGCCAATGACCCCTCTGGCCAGCTTTTGCATAAGATACGATTCTTCATTTGTACATTTAGAAGATGTAATAAAAGCGAGAGAATCCGGGCCAAACGCCTCTTTTAATTCAGTGAACTTGCTGGCGATCAGCGATAACGCCTCCTCCCACTCTGCTTCACGGAAATGGTCACCTTCACGGATCAGCGGCTTTGTCAGGCGTTCTTCGCTGTTGACGAAATCCCAGCCGAACTTGCCTTTCACACAAGTAGAAATGCCGTTGGCTGGCGCTTCCTCCTGTGGCTCTACTTTCAGAATGTCTCTGCCCTTTGTCCAGACATCAAAGCTGCAGCCGACGCCGCAATACGTGCAGACGGTTTTCGTTTTTTTGATTCGTTCATCGCGCATAGCAGATTCCATATCAGAAATCGCGAGAATCGAGCCGTAGCCTGTCTCTACGCCTTTCGTGATCTCGATCATCGGTCGCAGCGTTTCGTTATTGATGCCTGTTAAATATCCGGCTTCCCCTTCCATTCCTTTTTCCATCATCGCGTTGCACGGACAGACCGTTGAACAATGGCCGCATGACACACATGACGACTCATTGATCGGCACGTCGTTATCCCAAATGACGCGCGGGCGTTTCCGCTCCCAGTCAATGGTCAGCGTTTCAGTTACCTGAACGTCCTGGCATGCTTCAACACAGCGTCCGCACAAAATACATTGATCTGGATCATACCGATAAAACGGATGGGATTCATCCTTATGGTATGGCTTGTGATCAAACGGAATGCTTTGGTGATTGATTTTCATTTCCTTCACCGTATTATGTATTTCGCATCCCCCATTGTTGTAATCGCAAACTGTACAATAAAGCTCATGATTATATAAAATCTTGTCCATCCCGATGACCTGCGCTTTTTTCACGTCAGGTGAGAGCGTATCAATGATATCCCCATCCTTTAATTCAGCGGAGCACGACCTCTTCAGCTCACCATTGATGCTGACGATGCACGTATCACATGTTTCAATCGGTCCTAAGCTTGGATGATAGCAAACTTGCGGCACTTCAATCGAGCTGTTATTCAAAAGCTGCAGCACCGTCTGTTCCTCGGACGCTTCCATTTCAACGCCGTTTATTGTGATTTTTTTCTTGCCAGCCATCTCCATTCCCCTTTCTTGCTTTATATACCGAATTACCTATTTCAGTTCCCTTACAACAACTCAATAAAACATACAAAGCGCACTCACATGTTTTATTGCACTAACACCGGGAAACGGGATGGTAGATCAATAAGGAGGGATCAACATGAAAAAGACAATGTCTGCTATTACCGCTGCGGCAGCAGTAACAAGCTGTTTTACCGGCTTTGGGGCTGCGTCCTTTTCAGCACCGGCAAAGGCCGCAGCTCAAACAAACACGCTCTCAGAAAACACGAATCAATCAGCCGCCGAGCTTGTCAAAAACCTCTATAACACCGCCTATAAAGGGGAAATGCCTCAGCAGGCGCAAGGCCTTACCATTAACAAAAGCACAAAAGGGGATGTCCACGCTGCGTTTGGAGAACCGGAAAGGCCAGTCGGTGGAGACAATCGATTTGATTTATATCACTGGAATATGGGACAGCCGGGCTACGGATTTTCCTATCATAAAGACATGACAATTTCAGAAATCCGCTACTTTGGAACCGGTGTGGAACGGCAGCTGAATTTAGGCGGAGTTACGCCGGAAGTGCTGCAGAAGCAATTAGGACCAGCAAATCGGGTGTTAACCGTCCCGTTTACCGATGAAATCGATTATGTATATGATACAGGCCGCTATGAACTCCATTTTGTAATAGGCACGGATCAGACAGCCGACCATGTAAACCTAAAAGCAAAATAAACACCCTACGCGGCTATTCAGCCGCTTTTTTAGTGGACAAATAAAAGCTATATTCCTTACAATACAGGGAGATGAAGCAGAGACGGGGTATCAATTCGCAATGAAGCGAAATCGTTGGATATATGCAGTTTTCACCGTACTGATCATTGGGCTGGGGCTTGGATCCAGAGCATTCTCCAGTGTTCTTCCTGATACTCTCAATACTTATCTGGGAGACTCGTTGTGGGCCGCCATGATCTTTACGGGGTGCGGATTTCTATTTCGGAAGCTAAAGACAATGATAACGGGCATTATCAGTCTTTCTTTCTGTTTTGTCATTGAATTCAGCCAGCTCTATCATGCCGAATGGATCGACCAGATTAGGGATACTTCTCTTGGCGGGCTTGTACTGGGGTACGGTTTTTTATGGAGCGATATCGACGCATATACAATCGGAATTGCCGCCTGCGCCGCCATAGAACTGCTGGTTTTGGGAATCAAAAAGCGCCGCTGTATGTGACGCTTTTTTCATGTAGAAAACAGCCCGCATTGAGAAAGAATGGTCTTCGCATCCAAACGTGTGGCCTCGCTTATCGTGATATGATGTTGATTCATAAATAACTGAACGGCATGATAGCCAACCGCATAACCTGCAAAAGCCGATAAACCTGCAGGCTTAAAGCCTTGGTCGTTAGCAATTGGATCACCAAACATATAACGGCTGACTTCCGAAAATCCTTTCACATCCAGCACCTCATTGATCACATCAATGGAATATTGCAAATCTTCATGATCAAAACGAGTTACCCAAGGGCCCAATCGTTCCGTACCAAACAGCTCTCTGGCGAATGATTCCGCCAATCCTTCAATCACAAGATAATCCCCGACACTTACAGAGCCATGATGAAAATCTATATACGAAAACCGCACATTATGATGAAACTCATGAGCAATAATTGAAGGAATCCTTGGCAGGTTATAACGGTTCGGATCAATCCATACATGAATAAAGCCCGGTATCCCGCCAAACCCGCAGTAGCCTTTTTGCAGCTGAAGTTTATTTGGATCAGCGATATAAAGGCCGAATTTGATCTCCTCTGCATTCACCCGCAGCTGTTCGCGCTCAGCAAAAAATATGCATTGCCGAAGTGCAGATTCAGCTGTCTCTGAAACATGTGATTCTTTCAGTATTTGCAGTGCTTTCTGGCCGCTTTCAGCATCACGGACATCCAAATAGCCCAGCATTTTCGCAGCCATGATCACATCATAGCCGTTTGGCTCCTTCGCTTTCAGCGGAACTTGGATGGCGGTCCACATCCTTTCAAACGGCCTCATCATCATATACCGAAATTCATCTTCTCTTTTCTGTTCTTCCATTGAAAACAGCTTTTCGTATTGCTCAAAGGTCTTTTCCATTACAAGATTCATCCTGATTACCTCCTTGTCAAAAACATACGATATGCCGCAGCGTAAGGGTCAACAGCGAAAATTAAGCCATTTTTCACTGTAAAATCATACAAACCCGCCGATAGGTAAGGCATAGGAGGTGGAACGATGGATATTCCTGCTTTATCAGTTGCAATGCATCAAGCATCCCTTGCCCAGAATGTTAATATCGCTTTAACGAAAAAAATGCTGGACACCGCCCAGCAAAATGCCGATCAAACCTTAAAGATGATTCAGCATCCGACTCTCGGACAAACCATTGATGTAAAAGTTTAACCTCACATCAAAGGCGGCCAAGAACTCCATCCTCCCGGCCGCCTTTATTGTTCACAAAAAAGCATGCATGTTTTGATTGTTCCTCCGTATGATTTATTGTTTGCCATATTAAGGAGGTCATAAAGGATATGAAAAGACTGTTTACGAAGGCTTCATTGGTGTTATTTGCAGTAGTATTTGTTTTTGCCGTCAAAGGAGTACCCGCCAATGCGGAAACCCATGCCTACGATGGAAAAAGCCCTTATTACAATGATTGTGCGTCCAGCGGCTCTACAAAAAAATCCTCAAACTTAGTGAATGCCAGCAATCAAGTCATCGGAGTAGTCGAGCTTAAATTCAGCAGTACATGTAAAACGGCTTGGGCAAAAATCACGATGAATAATACATTGACGTCTGGCTTTGAAGCAAATGCGGAGATTACCCGAAACACGGACGGAAAGAGATATAATTGTGATTCTGCAGGCGGCAATGGAAAAGCGGTGGCCGGCCAAAAGTCTTGCTATACACCGATGGTATATGATTTAGATCCAAGGACTTCTTACGCTTTTGGCAAGTATTCAGGACCAAACTTAAATGTTTGGGCCACCACAGGCTCTTATTAAATAGAAAAAAGGCTGTCCGTACGGACAGCCTTTTGTAATTTATTTCGCTTCTCTTTGTTTTTTAACCTCTTCAAGCTGAGAAACCGTCACCAATTGATATCCTTGATCGGTGAGCTTTTTCATAATTTCATCGGCCGCATCAGCAGAGGTGCGGTAAATATCGTGAATTAAAATGGTTCTTCCATCTCCCGCCTGACTCATGACACGGTCAACGATTGTTTTTTTGTTACGGTCTTTCCAATCTTCCGGGTCAACATCCCATAACGCAACATCCATTTTCATTTGACTCCGCAGTTCATCATTAATGCCGCCGTATGGGGGTCTTACAAGCGTCGGGCGGTATCCGCTTATTTTTTCAATGATGTCTTGCGTGTCATTGATCTGCTTTAACGCTTCTTTCACTGAAAGCCTTGTGAGAAGTGGATGGCTCCATGAATGGTTCCCCACCTCATTTCCTTCTTTCAGCATTCTTATTAGCGTTTCCGGATAATATTGAACCCTGCTCCCCAAAACAAAAAACGTGGCATGACCCTTATATTTCTTCAAGGAGTCTAGAATCTGATTTGTTGTCGCAGGATTCGGGCCGTCGTCGAAAGTAAGCGCAATGACTTTTTGATTTGGATCAACCGTTTCCTCTTTGGGTAAAGAAATCACTTCATGCTTCGGCTTTTGTTCTTTGATTTTATTTTTATTTTTTGCTTTATCAATATATTGTTCTTTCAGAATGTCTTTCAAAAGACTTTTCTTAATGGCAATCGATTGCTCTCCAAGATAGCCTGCTGCAACCTGATATGTGTCAAAGTAAAGTTCGATATAATCCTCCTTGATGGCAAAGCGGCTGAAATTTTCTTTTTTCGGAGCCGTCCCTTCCTTTAACAGTGCATCGTCCGCTGCAATGTCCTTATTCTTTTTCAGTTCGTGATAAGCGATTAACGAAAGCTTATGTAAGTAGTCAGCGTCCTCTTTGAAAATATCATCAATGGAAAGAAACGCTTGTTTACTAAAATCATAGTTAAACGTTTTTTTCACGGTTTGCCCGTGTGCCCCGCCGATGTATTTATATTCATTAAATACAATCGCCACTGTCTGTTTGGCATAATGGACAATTTTATAATCAACATTTAATTCGTTGCGTTTTGTCGTATGCTCTTGGTCAACGTCTTTTGTTTCCTTTTGAAATTGACGAACCTCTTTTTCTGCGAATCTTTTTAATGCCGAATCCATTTTTTCATTTTTGAAAACGGGATAGTTAACCGCGTAATTAAAAGTTTTCCCGTCATTCACAAGCGTTGCGATCTCAACATTCCCATATTGAGAATCAGTTCTTACTTTATTCATGACCGTTTCTTTTTTCAATGAATGATTATGGAAAAAGCCGATAAGGCCCACCACACATACAACTGCTATTAATACATGAAACCATTTGATTCTTTTTGCCAACAACAAAAACTCCTTCTTTCGTAGCCATTTCGATTTACTCTTCATCAGTTGGAACTGTATCTATTTAGAAATGCTTTTGTAACATTGTAGTAACATTTATTTCACATTTGTAATACTATGAGATTTAGAAGTTCATGTCAATCCTTTTTAAGGAATTTCATCATAAAAAAACCGAGTTTCATAAATGTACATACACCCAACTTAAGCATCAAGAATATGGTAAAAGGAATAAAAAAAGCTAGGGAGGTTTTCCTCTTGGATTACCCTTTGAATGAACAGCCATTTGAACAAATTACCCCTTATGATGAAAGACAGCCTTATTATTATCCGCGTCCGAGACCGCCATTTTATCCGCCTTATTATCCAAGACCGTATTATCCGTTCTACCCGTTTTATCCGCGCCCGCCTTATTACTACCCGCGCCCGAGACCGCCTTACTACCCTTGGTACGGTTACGGCGGCGGTTATGGCGGAGGATATGGCGGAGGTTACGGTTACTAGTCGCCGCATATCAAAATGGGGGCAGTCCAGCTCCCCATTTTTTTATTTTAAAAATGACAATATCATGACAAATATAGGAAATAATTGTGATTCCGTCTCCCTCTTGTTACGATAACAAAAGCATGCAGTTTTGGGGGAGGCGTCTATTTTTGGAGAATACAAGGGATTCTGCAGCCATATCTGAAACAAAATACATAAAAGCTTCGAACCGGGTAACCATTTACGATTTTATCAAACTTGCAAAACCCGGCATTATCATATCAAACTCGATAGCAGCCTTCGGCGGGTTTTGGATCGCGTTTGCAAGCGCAGAAAAAACGTTAACCGGCATGGCTTTTTTGATGACAATGGTGACAGCAATGTTGGGAACCGCGTTTGTGATGGCTTCCGGCACTGTCTATAACAACTATTTTGATCGGCATATGGACGCAAAAATGGCACGCACTCGCAGCAGGGCCTCGGTCACAGGGAAAATGCCGCCAGCCATGATCTTAACATATGGCTCTGTTTTAGGAATCGCAGGTCTTGCCATGCTTTATTCCCTCAATCCATTAACGGCCTTTCTCGGACTGGCCGCCTTTATTTTTTATGCGATCATCTATACGGTATGGGTGAAACGAACGTCTGTGTGGAGCACATTTGTCGGGAGCTTTCCAGGTGCTGCGCCGCCATTGATGGGGTATTGTGCCGTAACCGGTGACTTCAGTATGACAGCAGTGCTGTTGTACACGATTATGTTTCTGTGGCAGCCGCCGCATTTTTGGGCGATTGGGATAAGACGCAAAGAGGAATATCGTGCCGCTGGCGTTCCGCTCTTGCCAGTAATCAAAGGCAACCATGTAACAAAAATAAAAATGATGCAATATATTGCCGTCCTGGTGCCGGTCACGCTATTATTTCCTTTCTCTCTCGGCACCGGCCATATAAGCCCATTTTATTTCTTAGCCGCCTTGGTTCTCGGAGGCATATGGATCAAAAAAAGCATCAAAGGATTCAAAACAGACGATGACGTGAAGTGGGCAAAGGATATGTTTGTCTACTCGCTTATTTATTTTTGCTTGCTGTTCTTCATCATGATGATCGATTCATTTATGATGTTTATGATCAGATGATGCAAAAAGAGTCACACATTAATGTGACTCTTTTTTGTTTGGAAAAACAGCATCTAATAGAAATGTCACGGCAAAAAACACAACCATGCAAATCAAAAATCGTATAATCTCACTCAAAATCCAGCTATCGGCTATGCGCATACCATCGGTTTCTCGGAGGGTTGCGCATATTGAAAAAATCATGAGTATGTTTTTTAGGGTTTCTTTGTTCATAAAATACCATCGCTTTCTCGATAGGATGACTTAAAGGCAATGAGATAAGTCATCAAGATATAAAATGTGTCGCATCGTTGCATGTTTTGATTGAAAGAAATCATTGTTTTTCTGCCAGCCAATTGTAAAGCTCAGGCAAACAGATGAAAACCGTTTCTGTGAAAAAGCAGATCTAATCGAATGCTTCTATACTCTCTCCACAAATAAAAAATGCTAAGAAATACATTTGTTTCTCTAATCTATAAACCCGCACTCTTTTTCCATCATCAGGTATTATAAGCCAAAAACAAACAAAAAAATAGACTTGCGTTTGAGTTGTATGAAAGTGAAATTGCAAGAATAACCCATACGGTGATAATATATTGTTTGATTTTCCCATATTCATAGATTTGGAGGTCATATAAAAGTGAAGGGAATATTTTTAGTTGTTTCAGCTTGGATTTTCTATTATGATATTTCTGTTTTTAGCTGCTGTTAATTGGTATCAAGGAAGCGAGCTTGTTTCAGATCGATTTGATTGGAACTATACTGCTAAACTCTCAAAACTGCTAAATGGAATTGATGCCGTCAGCAGCCCCAAACAAATTTCACAGCTTGATTTTTTCATCTACTCCGCTAAACACTACCCTGTTATGAGTGCGTTAATGATCATCTCCTTCT
This sequence comes from Bacillus sp. GW821-FHT01G09, assembly GCF_059422205.1. Lineage (NCBI taxonomy): Bacteria > Bacillati > Bacillota > Bacilli > Caryophanales > Bacillaceae > Bacillus > Bacillus sp. GW821-FHT01G09. The sequence continues at coordinate 330,181 of NZ_JBWKWL010000002.1, read as the reverse complement.
TCTATGTTCTGGCCGCTCTTTTTTTACTTATATACTCAGTCAAATGCAATAAGCAAGAGATTCATTTAGACTGCTGACCCGGTAAAATTCGTTTTTATAGCCCCTTAACTCTTCCCAGATGCATGCAGGCATCAGGCATAAATGTATTTGTTTAGTGAGTGAAATATACTTTCGGACCTTAACCTAGGTTTTCGGAACTTCTTGCTCAATTATACGTATACCTTAATAGGAGGGATCAAACGATGAAAGAATATGAATTTGTAAGAGTTGAGCTGAGCACGATGAGAAGAAGGCCTAAAGAAGACTACCAGCAAATCATCCATGATTATGCGAAAAGAGGCTGGAGATTCGTTCAGATTTTCGCTCCCAGTATAGATGGGTATGGGGCAGCTGCTTATTTTGAAATCATATTTGAAAGAGATACGGAAAAAGCTTAATCGGTATGACTAAGCTTTTTCGTTTCCCCTATATCTGCATCTATACAATTTTTGCAAATGCGGCATCACATGATTTGGCTAAATCTTGTGGCGCCAACTTTAGCTGCATACCGATTTTCCCTGCACTGACAATGATAAAATCAAGCGTTTCTGCAGATGCATCAATATAGGTCGGGAACAATTTTTTCATGCCAATTGGCGAGCAGCCGCCGCGAAGATAGCCAGTTACCGCTAATAGCTCCTTCATTGCAATCATTTCTATTTTCTTTTCCCCTGTCACCTTTGCTGCCTTTTTTACATCTAACTCTTCTGCAACGGGTACAACAAAGACATAATAATGATTTGTTCCTGCTACTGCAACCAACGTTTTATATACATATTTCACAGGATAACCGATTTTTTCCGAAACAGAGATGCCATCTACAGGCTGGCCGTCTGTTTTATACCGTAATAACTCATAAGAGATGTTCTGCTGTTCTATCAGACGAACCGCATTTGTTTTTGCCATTTTTTTCGCCATCGTTTTCACCCACTATCAAAATGATGTATGTCTAACTTCTTGCAGTAATATGTAAATTCTATCATCCTAACCTGCATTTTCAAGGTTACTAGCATTGAACAACGAAAGGACAAATTGATTACCTTGGACACCTATAGCCCATTATTAGTCTACATGGAACAAAACAGGAATGAACAAATAACTCCCACATACAATTTGTATGAATGGAAAATAAAGGAGTGGTTGCTTTGTATCATTACTTTTATGGCCCTGCGTTAATTCCTTACTTTTCACATACTCATAACCCTCAAAGAAGTCCAGACTTTTCAGAAAGACAACGAAGAAGAGAAATCACATTGACTGTAGATGGCTTTGTCCCCCCATCTTCCACCGAAGATCTTGGAGACGGCTTTTATTCTTACGCATGGACGAACCAACAGGTCATCAATCCAGGTGAATACTTAGTTTGTCATCTAGAAGGAAGAGATATCAACGTGATAAATGGTGGGTTCACTCCGCGCGATACTGCTCCATTGTATGCGGTAGCAAGCTTTCCAAGACGAAGAAACCAATGGGTCATTATCATTCATAATCCTGTGCAAACCCAAAGAGCCATATCGCTTTATTTGATTGCGAAAAGGTAGCACAACATGTTATCAGAAACCCTGCATTCAGGAACAGAAAAACGGGTAGGGACACATTAACATCAGCATTTTCCTACCCGTTTTTGGGCTGGGCAAACTCTCACCTGTCACTCTTTCAATCCCCCTCAATTTTTTCATCTTTCTCTACTGCCAAGGTATCAGAGGAAATTGTTATATGTTATCATTATTCCCAGTAAAAAGAAAAGAGGATTAGATATATGGTTCTCCTTGAAACGAATCGATTACGTTTAAAAACGATTGATATTCCCCTTCTTGACGCCGCGTCTAAACAAGATCATCAGGCTATCAAAGACTTAGGTTATGAAACAAATGGTGAATGGCCAAATTCTGATTTTTTTGAAGCGATACCTTATTTCCGCGAGATTTTAGTCAAAAACAATGGAACAAAAGGATTTGATTCATGGATTATTGTAAAGAAGGACAGTCATGAAATTGTTGGGGGAACTGGATTTTTAGGTGACCCAGACGAAAATGGCATGATTGAAATCGGTTTTGCAACAAATAAAAGTCATCGCCGCAAAGGTTATTGTGTGGAAGCCGCCCAAAAACTAATAAACTGGGCATTAAGCCAAGAAACAGTATCCCGGATCACCGCAAGATGCGAACATGATAATCTAGGCTCACAAAAAACCTTGGAGAAGTTAGGGTTTATATTGAATCATAAATCAGCGGAATATAAACATTGGATATATGTTACAAAGTAGAGTCCTTAATTACAAAAGCAGGCACTGCGCCTGCGTTTGTTTGGATTATTTACCTCTGTGCTTCTTTTTCGCTTTTTGCTTTTTGAGCATATACCTTTGCTCTTTTACATATTCTTGTTGTTCTTTCGTTATTTGTTTTTTCTTTTGCTTTCTTGCTTCAAGCTCTAGCTTTATCGCCTCTTGAGCTTTAGAAGTTACTCCGGCGTTTTTCAACTCTTTTGAAACCTGGCGCTGCAATCTTTTTGGATTGATCTTTTTTTGACGTCTGCCTTGTAAACGAACTCCTTCCTGCTCAGCTTGGACCATCATATTCAAAAGTTGGTTATGAACAAACTCTAATACTTCAGAATCCCTCGGCTCTGTGCCAAAAAGATGACGAAAGGCTCTTAGCTTTCCATTGTTCACAACTTCAACAACGCCTACCCAAAACTGACCATCATAGTAAACCGTTAATTTCATAACGATTCCCTCCTCATAAAAGATATAAAGAATGATGGACATCCCGAGGAGGGGAAGGTTACTGACATGATCAATCATGCATCCGGACTACCAACCGAATCGTGTTTTTTCATTCTTTACCATATACAGAAAAGAGTGTAACATTTCTTCTCCAACTATTAAACTCTTATTTTAGTTAGATCATTGCTGGAGAATAGGAGTCTTCACTCGCAAATTTATTTCTCAAGCCCTGCCATGTTACAGATGGGAAACAATACATTCGGCATACCCTTCGAGTTTAAATTCTCCAAGACCGTGAGGCAGCAACATATGATCTCCTTTTTTGAAGGGATAGACATACTCACCAGAGATCATACGGCCCTCCCCTTCAATCACACTGATAAGAAGGAATGGTTTTTGCTGCTTTAAGCTTGCTGATCCTGATAAGTTCCATTTCCCCACCGAAAAGTAAGCGCATTCAACTAATGTCGTTGTAAGCAAATCCTCAATTTGTTCATGGTGAACTGTTTGCCGCTCTGGAATAGACGGGACCTCTATCACTTCGATACTCTTTTTCAGATGAAGCTCGCGCAGCTTGCCTTCTGCATCTTTTCGGTCATAATCATATAATCTGTAGGTTGTGTCTGAATTCTGCTGCGTCTCCAAAGCAAGAATTCCTTTTCCAATCGCATGAACAGTACCGCTTGGCACATAGAAAAAATCCCCCGGCTTTACCTTTACACGGCGCAAGAGCTCATCCCATTCTCCACGCTCTATCATGGTAGTTAGTTCTTCCTTTGTTGTTGCATTGTGGCCATAAATAATCTCGGCATCTTTTTGGCAATCAATAATGTACCAGCATTCTGTTTTTCCAAGCTCGCCGTTTTCATGTATGTTGGCATATTCATCATTCGGATGCACCTGAACAGATAAGTCCTGGTCAGCATCTAATATTTTTGTAAGCAGAGGGAAACGGTCCCCTTCAAGCTGTCCGAATAAATGTCTATGATGTTCCCATAATTCGCTGAGCGTGAACCCCTTATACATTCCGTTTTGAACAACGCTTTGACCATTTTGATGCGCGGCAAAAGCCCAGCACTCTCCTGTTCGTTGTGATGGAATGGTATAGCCAAAATCAGCTAAAGCGGTCCCGCCCCAAATTCTTTCTTTGAAAACAGGCTTGAAAAATAACGGTTCAGTCGTCATGAAAATCCCCCGCTTTATTCGATTTCTTCTAGCAGCTTGTAGGCTTCTTCTGTTGTTTGCACGGAGAGCAGCCGCTCCCTATAATTGTCATCCATTAGCTTTCGAGATAGCATCTGCAGTATTTTGAGATGCTGGTTTCCTCCGCTCTCTTTCGGTACAGCAATCATAAAGATTAATTTAGCTTCTGATCCATCCAGGCTATTCCAATCAACGCCTGATCGTTTGATCCCAAAGGCAACACTCGGCTCCCTGACCGCCTCAGACTTTCCGTGCGGAATCGCGATATTCATGCCAATCGCCGTTGTTCCCTGTTGTTCACGATTCAAAATGGCTTGTTTAAACCCGCTCTCTGAAAGCAGCGCACCTCTTCGGGACAATTTCTGAATCAATTCATCTATGATGTCATCCCTCGTTTCCCCCGATAAATTTGGTTCAATTAATTCCGGGCTGATAATGTCTGTCAGTTTTTTAAATTCCGACATCTCAGCTTTTTGGCTTTGGATTGGCTGCTTTATTTCATTTGCTGCCGCAGCTTCACTTGGTGCAGTTTCACTGAGCACAGGAGGCGCCGTAATATCCTTTTTTAGTACATTGACGAACAGAGCAGTGACAAGAGATCCTGCAATCACAGCAATAAAAAACATCAAGACATGATCAACTGCGCCAAGCACTGCAACGATAGGTCCGCCGTGCGCCACTCTGTCTCCCACATTGCCAATCATCGCTATCACAGAACCTGTCATTGAGCCTGCCATAATACTTGGAATGACGCGCAGAGGGTCCTGCGCCGCAAATGGAATCGCTCCTTCAGTAATGCCGAAGAGTCCCATCGTAAATGCCGCTTTCCCCATTTCTCTTTGAGATGCCTCGAATTTTCTTTTTCCTAAAAACGTCGCAATGCCAAGGCCAATCGGGGGGATACAAATGGCGACAGCAATTGGTCCCATAATTTCATAATTTCCTTCTCCAATCATTGCCGATCCAAACAGAAACGCCACCTTATTTACGGGACCGCCCATATCAAATGAGATCATCGCCCCTAAAATCAATGCCAGAAGGATCGAGCTCGACCCTTTCATCCCCGCCAGCCAAACTGTTAAAGAGGCGAAAATTTGAGCTACAGGCGCGCCGATCAAAAACACAAACGCTAAACCTACAATCAAAGATGCAAACACAGGAATAATAATAATCGGCATAATCGGCTGGATTGCTTTTGGAACTTTTAATTTTTTGATCCAAAGTGCCGCGTATCCGGCCAAAAACCCGGCAATAATCCCCCCGAGGAATCCGGCGCCGCTTGCGCTGTCATAAAAACTTCCAGTCGCCGCAATATAACCGCCGATCATCCCTGGCACAAGCCCCGGTTTATCAGCGATGCTATAGGCGATATAGCCGGCTAAAATCGGAATCATAAATGAAAATGAAGCACTGCCGATCTGTTCAATCGTTTTCCAGAAGGAATCATCCGGGATAACTAAGCCTTTAGGTGTTTTCTCCCCTCCAAGCGTTAATGCAACCGCTATCAATAATCCGCCGACAACAATGAAAGGAACCATAAATGAAACGCCGTTCATTAAATGACGGTAAATTGGATTTTGTTTCTTCTCCTGATGATTGACGGATTCCGATTTTAAAGCGGAACGATAGACCGGTATATCCCCGTTAAGAGCTTTTTGAATCAATTCTTCCGGTTTGCGGATGCCGTCCTGTACCCCTACAGACAGCAGTTTTTTGCCTATAAACCGGTCTTTGTTTACCGAGCGGTCTGCAGCAATAATGATTGCGTCCGCTTCGCGAATTTCCTCTTCGGTTAGCTTATTTTCGACACCAATTCCCCCCTGGGTCTCAACTTTGATGCTAACGCCCAGTCTGTCAGCAGCTTTTTGCAGATTTTCCGCTGCCATATACGTATGGGCGATTCCATTCGGACAAGATGTAATCGCTAACAGTTTCATAGGAAACCTCCTTAAAGTGTGAATAATAAGATCTTGTCTCAACTGTATACCGAAATCAGCTCAATAAAATCGCTTTTTTTACCATAGGTTCCGGTAATAAAGGCATTTTTCTCTATAACAAAAAAAAGCAAGGAATAATCCCTGCTTTTAATAATCCAAATGAGATAAAAATGTCATGACATTGGCTTCTTTCGTCAGCTTCTGGACGAAGGCCGGCTGCTCGCTAAGATATGAAAGCTCGCTAAACAGCTGCTTTGTCATGGTTTGATCCTCGTGTTTGACAGCCAGCATAAAAACGAGCGAAACTTTTTCATTTCCCCATTCAAGCGGCTCCTTTAATGTGGCAATCGCGATTGCTGATTGTTTAATAAATTTAGCGTTTGCATGTGGAATGGCAATGCCTGATCCAATATTTGTCGCCGACATTTTTTCCCTCATCACCGCATGAACCGCATAGTCCTTATCAACATAGCCTTTCTCAAACAAAGCTGTCGCCAGCTGTTCGATTAACTTGTAGCGATGCTCCGCCTCCTGCTGCAAAAAAACCAAAAAAGGAGTCGTATTGTTCAGCATTTGAAACGTTTTTTGTTTTTGGCGGTGTGATTCGCCCAGCTGACGTATAAACGCACTTAATTTCTTCTCTTCGCCAGGCTCTAAAAGCGGAGACACAACAATATGGGGAACCGTTATATTCTCCAGCGCAATGGTGGATATGACAAGATCAATATCCTCATGCTTTTTGATATAATCCTTTAAATCGGCCTTTGCAATACAGGCCATTACAGCGATTTGATGACATTTCCGTTCAATTTTTGTCCGCAGCAATTGTGACATCCCAATCCCCATGTGGCAGACGATAATCGCCTTTTTATGTGTCTCGCTGCTGCACTGCATCCGTTCGATCGCTGCCTGAAAATGCAATGTCAAATATGCTGCCTCTTCCTCAGGAATATGAAGATCAAAAGTTTGATTGATATCTTCCAAAACATCAATGATGAGGTGGAACAAATAAGGGTACATCTTTTTGATGTCATTGAGCATAGGATTTGCTACAGAAAGATCGTAGCTCAGCCGTTGTAGCACAGTATTGAGATGAATGTTCAAACCATTGATCAAATCCTGATCCTTATGAAAATCCATCATTTTCAGCTCTGAAACACGATTGATTAAATGCCCTACAACCTTAGGAAGCACAGCATTTTCAAAGTTCTCTTCTGTTTGCAATGGATAACGAACTTTACCGCCCAATATATGTAATGTTAAGTACACGGCTTCTTCTTCAGGAAAACGGATTGCAAAAACCGGTTCGAGCCGTTGTAAACAAGCAAATGTCCATTGATATTCTTTCTTCTTTTTTACTGCCGCCATTTCTTTTGGGGACAATGAAATCGGCTGCTTCATTTTGATGCGGCGGACCATTAACAATGTATGCAGCAGCAAACTTTCAAACGTTTCGTCTGTGAAATAGAGGGAATGCTTTTTTTGTAGTGATTTGATTTCTTTCGTCACAAAGTCTACTTCATAATGTAAAAACTTACTTTTAATAAATTGGCTGGTAAACGCTGTATTGTGGATCAAATCAGATATTCTTGCCAATGCCTTTCTTTTATTTCTTTCGTTCCCTTCAACCTTTAATCCAAGCCGCTGCCTAGAAACCAGTGTGAGATCAAAACGCTTCAGCCACTCTTCTACTGCGTATAAATCCTTTTTAATGGAAGATCGATTGACAAAATGCCGAGCGGCAATGTCTTTTGCGGAAACAGGCTTCGGATTCATTAATAAGTCATAAGCAATGTGCAGCATTCTTTCTTCATCGCTCCGCTGCCTAGAAGAAAAATGTTCAGTATGTAATTGTTGGCTTAGCCAGGTCCTTTCCTGTTCTTCTATATGTAAATAAACGCCCAACCCTGGTTTTCGAATAAGCTGTGCATGAGAATGCTCATTGAGATAATCCTCGATCACTTTCAAATCATTCCGGATTGTTTTTTCAGAACACTGTACCCTATCTGCGAAATCTTGCACAACTAAATAGTCATCAGGTTCAGATAACAACAGATACAAAATCTCTTTTTGTCTTGTATTTATGTATTCCATCTGTTTTTCTATCCTTCCTGTCAGTGTCTACTTGAGCAAATTGATAGTATAAGTATACTATATAAGAAACCGTTTACATTATAAAATAAAATCATAGAGACAAAAGTTTCGTTTTTTACCGAAGCTTCCGGAAAAAAGCGATTTTTATATTCTTTGAGTTTGCTATGTAATGTATTTTTTATCGTTATTCAGCAGAAATTCATAAAAATACTCCAATTCTTCAACTATTTAGAACGAAGATTTTCTAATGTATGAGTACGAAAGTAAGAACATGATGAAGAAAAGTGATTTGGCATCTTCGGGGATAAAGTGCAGATAACAAACAAAATTTCCACACGCTCAACAAACTAATAACCCCATCAAATGTGTTTTATTAACATTTTAAGGATGGCCATTCTCTCTCAGCCATTTTCAATGATAAATACAAGCTCTGTGCAGGGCACACAATAGTCTTAGCTCAAATCAATTGATCGTTCACACATTATTAACATTTATTTACAAGGAAAATAATTACTTTTATTGAATTGTTATAGTGCAAGACAAAAAACTTTAAAGGAGTGTTTCAAAATGAATTTCAAAAAAACTGTTGTTTCTGCTTTATCGATTTCTGCGTTAGCTCTGTCGGTCAGCGGGGTAGCTTCAGCTCATGAAATAAACTCCACACCTACTGAAGTAAAGAACATTTCTATTTCACCTACACATGTTATCAAGATTCAAGACTATAATTTACCTCTAAAAGTTGGAGAAACCTATTCTGTTAAAAATAATTCAGCTACTCGTTATTGGACTGATAACCAAAAAGTTGCTGAAGTCGATCAAAATGGTTTAGTGACGGCTAAATCAAAAGGGAAAGCCACGATTACTTTGTTTAAAGGTACTGCAGTATTCGGAAAAGTATATGTAACGGTTTATTAATCTCTTATCCGCCAGATTTTCTGGATGCAAAACATGCATGAATAAAATAAGGTCCCCCTCTAAAAAGAGAAGGGACCTTATTTTCGCTTCAAGTTTAGATTTAGTTTTGGGAATACATCATGCATTGGTGTATATTGTGTTTCATTAGCTTAGCCCCGAATAAATCCACCTTCTGAATGAATAATTTGTCCAGTTATCCATTCAGCCTCATCACTTGCAAGAAAAGCAATCATTCGTGCTGCATCATCTGGTGTGCCAATACGCCCCATTGGAAATTTAGGTGAAAGAAAATTCCTTATTTCATCTGTCATCCATGTAGAATCTGTTGGACCTGGGTTTACAGCGTTAACAGTGATGCCCAATGGTGCAAGTTCTTGTGATAACGACCTAGTAAAGGCAGAAATAGCTCCTTTAGTAGCTGCATACGCTAACTCCCCAGGCAAAGGACCTAAATCCTGCCCTGATGTCATATTGATGATTCTTCCTGATATTAAATTAGATTTTTTAAACCGACGGGCGAATTCAACACAAAGAAGAAAATTTGATCTCATATTAACCGCATAATGATCATCAAGTGATTTAGCATCTAACGATACATAATTATCACTTGCGGAATGAGCTGCATTATTAATAAGGATGGAAGGATATCCTAATTTATCTGAAATTTTTTCATGTATTGTGAATGCAGCATGTGCATCTGATAAATCAATTTTCATTGCCTCACAGCGGACACCCATATGTAAAATTTCTTGTTGAAATTCTTCTATCCAGGCCGCATCAGAATTCCAGTGAGTAAAGAAGATATGTATACCCTGTGAGGCTAATTTACGACAAATAGCCGTACCAATATCCCCTTGACTGCTTGCTCCTGTAATTAGTGCAATTTTTTCTTGAGAATGACTCATTATTTTAACCTCCAATTTATACGGAGTATCTCCATTATGATGGTAACAAGTTATCCAAAGAATATAATCCATTAAATCAAACAGAGCTGATTTTGAATACATTTCAAAATCAGCTCAAAAAAACATTTTCGTCTCAAAAAATATTAAATAGAAAAAAATAAGAGTTGGACAACAATTTACTACTTAATCACAAGTGGCTGATTCTAAGTCATTGAATGTCTCTTTTTAAAGAGCCTTTCAATCATTCACATTGCTTTTCATTAACCATTCTACTTCCGTTAATTCTTGTTTTTGAACGTCTATTGTGTGTTTTTTCGTGAAATGGATTTTCACAGCTTCTTCGTTTTCCCAAATCTCCCAAAGCATTATTTTACGTTCTGATGGCTCAAGCGGATAAGCATGGAATGTAATACAACCCTCTTCTTTGTTCGTTTCTTCCTCAAGTTTTTTGAATTCCTTCATTATCTCATTAAGGTCTTTATCACTGATGATTTTTAAACATGCCGTTATGTAATGCATCGAAATTCCCCCTCCTATCATTTTATGGCTTTTCATTATAACATTTTCTTGAAAAATAAAAACAACCCCGACATTAAGGCAGCGATTTAAGGGGTAATAGTAGAGTAATGAATGCGATTGACGGTACTATATTTGGTGTTAAAGACTTAGTCGTGGGGGTATGGGAATATTAACCGACGAAGAACTGATTCAAAGACTAGCTAAAAGCAAAATGAGTAACAAGAAGATTTCCAGTTCATCATCATTTAAAAATAAAGCACTACAGAAAGAGCTGTTAATAGTACTCTTAATTTACAGTTAGATAGAAAAATGGTTAAATTGTGATAAGAACAAGCCTTTATACTCCTATAAAGGAAATGAAGATTTAAGAAGAGAAATAGCCAAGGGAGAAGATACAATTACTGTTTTAACAATTGCTAAAATTTATTGAAAAGGTATCTTTATATTAACTGGCTAGCCAACGAGATGATATCATGATACAAACTTATCTGAACCTGTATTTCATTTTCTAGGAGGAATTTTCTATCAAGATATAGAAACTCTAGAGTCAGCACTGGACGAATACTTAGTAGAGATTCCAAAAGAAGAGCAAGAAACTGATATAGCTGCATTGAAAGATTTTATTAACAGTGATTATTCGGATGAAGAAAAGAATGATTTTATCGATGAAGTTGCTGACGGAGTGGACATTCTTAGTTACGGCGTATCTCCAATCATATGGCTCGAACAAGTTATTAAAAAAATCGAAAAGAATATTGAAACTTTATAATCCATTAAACCTAGCATAGAAACAGAGCTGATTTTGAATTCACTTCTTAATCAGCCAAAAAAATTTTCGTCCTTAATTCGTCCCCATGTAGACACAAAGCTAACAAATATAACTAAATAAAAAACCCTTGCTACGCAAGGGTTTAAGTTATGATTCCGACTGACCTCGAACCAGGGACCTCTCCCCCTGTCACAAGGTAGCGATTATATTCTAACATTAAGCTTATAAGCTGGCTTGCACATGCCCGCTTAACCCCGAGTAGATCTGCTACCACTATACACTTATGGTTTGCTGGATAAGGGAAACATCATTACATATACCATTAGACATATTACGGATTGCTTAATTTTTATATAACTGTTGGAAACGATTTTTCCTTTTGCGATAATAAAATAAGGGGTGAAATTAAATCAATGAATGGTATAGAATTTTAAGAGTCCGCGTCGCAACTGGGACAAATAATTTTATTGTTCTCCGGCTACGTCCTTTATTGGAGATTAGGCAAAACAAAAAGAGAACGAAGGCTTCAAAATATGAATCTTTACTTAGGTTCTATGTAATGTTCGGTATATTATAAGACTCCCTCCCACTTCCTGCCTTCTGCGGATAAGAGTTCTTTTATTTATACCTGCCATCGCTTTGACTTCCTATATGTATTCAACAATTAGGTTTCGTTCCATTTCTGCTGCAGCTATTAGTATAGTCAAGAAAAGTCGTTCTATTGTCTTGCTCCCAAATGGATCAATGTTCAGTACATGAATCCTCTATGCCTCCTTTTGTCTTACAAGCAAGACGGTTAAGCTTTGTCCCCCCTTCTCTACAGTGATGAGTTTAAAATAAATAGACTAAGTAAATAACCCAGTCTCTTTAAGGCACAACTCAAAAGTAAATTGACTTTAAATCATTCACAAATTCATGCTAAACATTGCATTAGCACGCTCTTTAAAAGAACTATCTCTTAATTTCTCCTCAACAAGCTTTGCGAGTTCATCCAATGATAGGTGAGCATATTCCTCTCTATCTACATCCATAAATTCCAAAAAAGTCTCTGGCATCAACCTATGCTGAAAGCGAAGTAACTGGGACAGAAATTTAATGGGTTCACCCTCACAATCCATATTGTAGAGCATATTTATCTCTTTTACTTCTTCTGGCTCATATTCTTCTCCTACCCGTTCAATTGCAGAAAGAATGTCATCTAGCAGTTCAACATTTTGTTTATTCAATTCAGGTTTAGCCCGATAGATTTGTGGCGTGTAACTCTGAAAATAAGCCGTTTTGATGTAGGCTTTCATCAACTCCATAAAATCTTCACAATCCATATTCTGCTTGTACATATTTTGAAAAGTGAACTCAATACAATAGCGAAGAATTTCAGAAGTGTTTAATTCCTTTTCTTCACTTTTGTAAACTTTTCTTCCAATTTCATTAATCATTTTTGCAATATCCTCTGAGGTTCTTAGACTTATTAATTTTGAACTATTTTCCATATGAGCCTCCATTTAAGGGTTTACGATGTAAAACGATGTAAAACGATGTAATACAATTTTATAACAAAATTATTATACAACAATCTTCACAATCTTATCCATACTTTTACTTTTTTGCATAAATAAATAGGATCAAATCCATCCGTCTAGTCCCAATAAGCATTCTATAATACTTCCACATCAATTCTTTAACTGACTTAACTCTTCTTCAAAGGCTCTTTCAAAATTTCTTTTGAATTGTTCAATATCATCGGATAACTTCATAACCCCAAGTAATTTTGAAATATGATTATCCAATTGAGGTAATCCGATATCAGTTGTCAAGTATTGAAAGTTCTTATTCCTTCTATAGCTTTTATTTCCATTTTTAACCACAGGGTTTCTTCTCTTAATTTCTTCCATAACCTCTTCAGGAAATAAATCATAAACATACTTATTTGTGAAATTACCGATATACTGAGGTCTCTTTGATGATTCAGGATTATAGTCCCATCCATACAGTCTATATATCTCTTTATAATATTGATTTGGAAAGCGTTTCTGCCATTTCATCAAATCCTTCGCAATATAAACCTCTAGGAGCCTTTGTAACTCCTGACTTTCTCTATCGTATTGATAACCAGTGGCTTCGTCAATTAAGGCAGTTATACCTACTTTCGCTAATGCTCTAATAAGCATCATTGCTCTGTCTGCCAATTTCTCTTGAGAAGAATGTAGTTCCCCACTTTCAGCTGCATCAATATAAAGTTCACAAATTACGGGAATAACCTCGGCATCATAACCTTTAGCTACCTTTCCATTTGTATGTTTGTAATAAATAACCTGCGCTTTCTCAATTAATTCATCAGTGACAAATGGTAACAGATTTTTGGCACCTACAATTGAAGGTAGTTGTTCAATTCTCTTTTCTCCCTTCCTAGGTCTATCAAAAGCATCAAATAAACCAGTCTGCGAAATTATCCTCTTACCATTCTCTAGCACTGCACAAGGGATTTTCTTATCTGCAACTTCCCAGTATCCCCTGTGAGTTGCTTCATAGACGGGAGCATCTATAATTTCTTGCTTCATTCGTTTCTCCTCCTTCTATTACTGTTAATTACGGTCGTATGAAAAATAATTGGTCATATGACCAATATATGTTAGTTCTTTAATCGAGTCAAGAAGTTTTCTCAAAATTTTTGAGTTTTCACCTCGTTGTATACCGTAAGCAATAAAATAACTTATGATTTATACAAAAAGGAATTGAGTAATTTTTACAGTTCCTTTTTTTTCCTTCTCACTCAACACTATTTGGTTTAATTCTTTACTTAATTAAGAACCAGAATGGTAAATGGAACTCATCACGAAGAACCCTGCATCCATTATCGAAAAAAACCTAAAGTGATTGCTAAGGAAACTGTTATTTGGAATTAACAATAAATTTCTTCATTTCTCAAAAATTCCAATTCGAGTCCTTATACACCGCTTTCCTCCTCGCAGTAACAACAGGTATGCGCCAGGGTGAAGTTTTAGGACTACGTTGGAGGGATGTAGACTTTGAAATGAATGTCCGTATATAAGGCAAACTCACACTCACGATGGAAAAGGATTCAAGGAAGATGCTAAGAGCAAGGCTGGTAATCGTTCTATTGGTTTAGATGCTGTCACACTCTCCGCTCTTAAGCAACAGAGGAAAGAGAATATCGCTAACAAACTGAAGTATGGAAATACTTATGTAGACTATGACCTTGTTGTTTGCACTTACAAGGGTAAACCTATCAATCTCAGAAATTTGCTGAGAACATTTGATAACATCATTATAAAAGCAAATCTCCCTAAAAATCCGATCCCATGATTTGCGACACATACATGGAAGCCTCATGCTTCAGCAAGGAGAAAACATCAAATTAATATCAGAGTGGTTAGGTCACAGTAGTGTATAAATCACTTTAGACACATACTCACATGTTTTTACCAAACATGCAAAAAGAAGCACCCAACCGTCTAACACAACAGCTTTTTAATAGCTAAGATATAGTATCTGTGACCAAACTTGTGACCAACAGGGCTAGTGGGGTTATTTGTAGATATATATAAAAGCCCTAAACCTTTATGTATCAAGGATTTACGGCTTCTCTCTTCGTATGATTACGACTGGGCTTGAACCAGCGACCTCTAGGGGATCTTTTAGAAAAGCAGGATCTTTCGCTCAGAGCTCTCGCTGATAAATGCGGAATTAGACATGCAGCGCGTTAAGTGAGTTAATAAACGGGAAGAGCAGAATATTAATTTCGGACATATTGAACGTATAGCAAATGCCTTAGACATTGAAGATATAAACGAGATTATAAGTCTGATTGAAGTGAAAAAGACCTCGAATAGTTAACTAATGATAATTTCAAATGTTAGATTTTTCAGAATATTGTAATCCTTCTAATTACTGTTATAATATTTGTAAGAAGGAGGAATTGTATGGAAAATCACTTGTACTATAGAACCATTAAAAATATCAACAACCCTGAAAACATAAAAATAGGTGAATTAAAACATCTTTTAAAAAAAGAAATATCAGATCTTGATAAAGAAATTCACGAGGCATTCCCTTTAGAAGTTTTAGGGGATGATGAAACTGTTTTAAAGGTTAATGGGGCAAATGCTCTGTTAAAATACTTTTCAATGGTTGATGCAAAAAAAATCGATTTAATTAGAACTTTAGAAAATATTGAATATATAGGGTTTGATGAACAAAATAAAAATATAATTCTAAACTTTAAGGAGCACTTTCCAAATAATAAAGAAGATAATTTAAAAGCGACAGGTGTATATGAATTTACAACAACCTTTTTGGATCAGTTATTTGAAATAAATAAATACATTAGATTTTGTTTAAAAAACGGATACAGAGATCCTATCAGAGAGAACTTAGAATACTTAATGGAGAAAAAACAAGATGTAGAAAAACAATATAGACTTATTGAAAAAAATAATAAATGGTATATTAGAAGCTTAACATCTACACGTTATAATAACTATGATAACCATATTGCCATTTATTTAGTCTTATGGGCTTTTCACCGCTATGCAGTGAATGGGGGAGACCCGTATACTTTCACAGAAGGTTACCTAAGCGATTCAGAAATCAGATTATATTTTGAAACAGCAAAAACTATTAAAATTGAAGGTTTTGGCGAATTGCATTTTGGAGCATTGATTTCTAATAGCGAAATTGGTGAAAAGAAATTTTCTCTTGAGTTAAGCTATAGAATTACAGATTTTGAAAAAAAATATTATTTTAATGCCTTACCTTCTTTAAAAGATTCCATTTTTCAAATACAACATGGCGCAAAAATAAGTACATTAACGAAGAGACTTGAGTCTTTAAATAGCATCGAAAATACTCATAAAGATATGATAAAGTTTATTAGGAATATTGGAGAAATAAAAAAATTATCTGCTGACTCTCTATATTTGCTATACAAAAAAATGACAAATAACACGAGACAACTGAGTACTTCAACAAAAAACAATTTTAAAGAATTGTATAATGAAAATATAATTAATAATACTATGACTATTATTGAGGTTTTTGATCGTACTAAAGAAATAACAACAGATATAGATGAACGAATTCAAATCGAGAGGATTTACCATGAGGTTTTGAAAGAAATAACGGAACGATAAGTATCAAATTTTCTAGCATCTTAAAAGACGCAGACGAATAATTAGCGTCTTTTTTTATTTCTTCCGTTTAGCCAAAGTGAATTTTTGATATACGGATTTAAAAACCTCCAGACGCCGAGGCTTTTTCGTTTCCGGCCCCCCGCCCCCATTTCGCGCAAATAAAAAGCCGGCCATTTGACCGACTATAACGAGAAGTCTTCTAATGTCGCTTGCACTTCAACGCCCGTTATGCCTATGTACTTCAGCGTTATTGATGGCGCAGAGTGATTGAATAGAGTCTGAAGTGTTGCGACATCTTTGTTGCGCTTGTAACGGTGGTAGCCAAACGTTTTCCGCATCGTGTGCGTACCAACATCATCCCGACCGAGCATGTCCGCAGCCTTCGTGAGTACGCGATATGCTTGCGTTGTTGATATATAGGCTCTCCCCTTGCGGCTTAGGAATAGGTACTCTGCGTCATCCATTCCGTATGTATATTCGTTTATCTCATCCTGTAACGCTTTGTTTAAGTAGAAGCGCTTTACCTTCCCCGTCTTTTTCTCACGTGTTATAACGTGTTGTTTACCGCGAACATCCCCGACTTTCAATGGAACAATATCGCTAACCCTTAGTCCAGTGTTAATACCGAATACAAAGAGGAATCTATCGCGTTCTGTTCCGAACCGTCTCAGCGCCCATTTCATATCATTTATTTCGTCTATAGTGCGAAGTGGCTGCACGTTCTTTTCATCCATTTCAACGCCTCCAATGTACGAAAATATCTAAAATCATACATTCGTGAATATTTTACATCCGTAAAATCAAAGGCGCGATTCGCTTAGGCTTACGTTACTATTACGTTGCTTTACGTAAAGTTTTGTAAAGCGTTTGGAGGGTCGCGCGCGAGTAGGCAGTAGGCGAAAGCTGACATTCCGCATAGTTTTTCCGTTATAATTAACGCGAGGTGACTGCATGAAATTAAACCGTCTCAATACCGTAATGAAGGCGAAGGGATGGACACAGGTAAGGCTTTCGGAAGCATCGGGCGTTCCGCAAGGTTCGATATCGCGGTTCGATAAGAACAGTCGCCACGAAGATTCGCACGTTTTCTCGATAGCGAAGGCGCTCGAAGTAGAGGTGGAGGAACTATTCGAAATTAAGGAAGCCGCGGAAGAGGACGCTGAATAATCGGCGTCTTTTTTACCATACCGAATTCCAGATCAGTTTAAAAAAACATAGAACGAGGAGAACAATGACTAATATTAAGAAGAATAAAAATACAGTGAAATATTATTTCATTATAGAAGCAGCAAACACCTATACTCAGGTAAAAGAAGACAGATAAAACGAGGTGGTTTTAGTACCAAAAAGAAGCTAAAGAATCTATAGCAAAAATCATCTCCAAACTAGAACAAGAAAAATATATAAAGCACACTCCCATTAAAGCATTATTCGCATAGTATATCGAGCATTGGTTCGAGGCTAAGCGGGTCAGTCTGCGCCCTAGTACAATCGTAAAACTATCGGCAGCAGATCGATTACAATACCCTTCCGTATTTAGGACATTTAAATTGCGGATATAACCGAAGAAGTTTTGCAGGCGTTTGTTAATCAGCTACATAATGAGCACAATCTTGCCGGCAAAACCATCCGAGCTACTTTCGGAATAGTGGGCGAGGTGCTAAAGAAATCTTCGCGCAAAGGTGCGTTTGATCTCGAAATACTTCGCGAAATAAGCTTGCCAACGGAAAATAAGCGCGTAGAAGTATGGTCAGCCGGCGACATTAAAACTTTTCTTGATGCTCGCGCACGTATTCTTAATTTAACGCGACACTTTATCGAAATGGAAATATCGGTTCTTACCGGTTATTGTCAATAAGCCCTTCGCTCTTCTCTAAGGTGTTATACATCACTCGCAACGTTTTTAAGCGCGTATTTATCGTGCTATCTGATAGACCTCGCTTCTTTTCCTCATCTGATATATAAACGTTCCCCTTAAATTGCACCGAATCATTGCGCATATAGTTTATGTAGTGTCGTATTGTATCTCGGTCAATAACCGTAGGAGAACGAGGTATATCGAATTCGTCAAGAAACGTAGTAAAAGATTTATAATTATCGCGATACTGTTGTAACGTTCCTTTCGCTTTCCCTTCGGCTGTTTTTATCGTGATGAACGACTGAAATAATCCGTCTAAGTACCGAGATCACGAAGTTAACGCCTGCGTGTTCGTTTAATCGGTTACCCTTACGAATATTATCCATAAAAAAAGAACGCCCCCTATTCCGGTTTAATAGAGTAAGAAACGTTCAAACACGGTAACGGCCCACCGCAACCCTGCGCCTTAATACGACTAAGTCAACGCAAACAAAAAACGGTAGGAATGCCGTTATATCAACGTTTTCCTACCGTTTCGAATCGTGTATGATTCCGACTGGGCTCGAACCAGCGACCTCTACCCTGTCAAGGTAGCGCTCTCCCAGCTGAGCTACGGAATCATGATATGTATGTGTTGCTGGGTATGTTGTTGTCTTTCTGACAAGTTCTATTATATAACCTTCCCTTATATTCGTCAACTGCTTTTTTAGAAAAACTTTTTTTGGACTTGCTGTTCCGTTCCCCGGCTATTATAATATGTCTTAATTTTCTAACAATAGAGGTGATGGGGTTTTGCATTCTTTGATTTCTTCTGATGATGCATGGGTATTGTGGGGGTTTATTGCGGTGTGGGCGGCAGTGAGCATCGGGCTGGAGCAGCGCTTTAAGTGGGCGTCCGCTGTGTCGGGTGCTATTATCGCGCTGGCAGGTGCTATGGTGTTTACAAATGTAGGAGTGCTTCCTGTTGAGTCGCCTGTGTATGATACTGTGTGGTCTTATGTGGTGCCGCTGGCGATACCACTTTTATTGTTTCAGATCAATGTTCGGCAAATTTTTAAGGAAAGCAGGCGTTTGCTGTTTATTTTTCTGATTAGCTCCGCTGGCACTGTCCTTGGGAGCATTCTAGCTTTTTTTCTTCTCAAACAGCATATTCCTTATCTCGATAAAATCGGTGGGATGATCAGCGCCTCTTATATCGGCGGCGGGGTCAACTTTGCGGCGATGGCGGGAAAATTTGAGACGCCTGGTGAATATGTGTCGGCTACCGTTGTGGCTGATAATTTTATGATGGCGCTTTTGTTTTTTATTTTAATCAGCATTCCTGCACTTAAATGGTTTCAGCGGCATTATGCCATGCCGTTTGAAGAGAAGGTAAAAGCCGATGAAAACAGCGGAAACAGTGCTGAAAGCTATTGGAAACGGAAGGATATTTCCTTAAAGGATATCGCTTTTAATGCCGGTGCCGCTTTCGCACTTGTTGCGGTTAGTATGAAGGTTTCCGGTTATTTTAAAAGCATTTTTTCTCATCCCCTGCTGACCGGTACGCTTGGCGACCAGTACCTGGTGCTTACATCTTTAACTGTTCTTATCATTTTTCTTTTCCCGCGTTTTTTTGAAAGGCTCAATGGATCTCAGGAACTTGGAACCTTTTTGATTTATTTATTTTTTGTGGTGATCGGCATTCCTGCAGATCTCCGCTTAATCGTCACGAATGCGCCTCTTATTCTATTATTCGTGTTTATCATTGCGATTAGCAATTTAGCGGTTTCCTTAGCTGCCGGAAAATTGTTCCGTGTGCGGCTTGAAGAAATTCTGCTCGCCGTCAACGCTACTGTCGGGGGACCGACGACTGCGGCTGCGATGGCAATTGCCAAGGGATGGAGGGAGCTTGTCGCCCCGATCATGCTTGTCGGTACGCTCGGCTACTTAATCGGCAACTATGTTGGCACTTTTATGGGAAATTGGTTTTCTTCCTTCTTATAAAAAGGATATTTGCATTTCCCTGAGAATAATGTAAGAGGAATGCTGACTTGAGAACGGAGAGATCACTGTATGTTAAAAGGAAAAACCATTTATGTTAGACCTTTAGAAGTAACGGATGCCGAAGAAAATTTACGGCTGCAAAGCGAAAATCGGGATTTTTTCGAACAGTTTTCTATGATACGCGCAGACGATTACTATACGGTTGAGGGGCAAAGAAAACGAATAACCGAGTATCAGGAAAGACTTGAGAAAGATGAAGAATATCATTTTGGCATCTTTACAGCGTCAGACGATAGATTAATCGGGACGGTTTCGCTCTTTCAAATCATCCGTGGCGCGCTGCAAACTGCGTTCATCGGGTATTTTTTAGACAAAGCCCATAATGGAAAGGGCATTATGACAGAGGCAGTCAGATTGGTTGTTGATTATGCGTTCCACGAATTGAAACTGCATCGGATTGAAGCCGGTGTGATGCCCCGTAATCTCGGGTCCATGCGTGTTTTAGAAAAAGCGGGATTTCATAAAGAAGGCATCGCCCGAAAAAATGTAAAAATTAATGGCGTTTGGGAGGATCATCAAGTCCTCGCGATTCTGAATCCTGATGACGAACAATAATAAAAGAAGCCGGGCCATCCCCGGCTTCTTTTTTAACGAACCGCAACTGGAGCAATTTCTTTCAGCGCTTGTTCGAAATCGTGTTCTAAATCGTCTGCATGTTCGACGCCCACACTCAGACGGAGCAGGCCATCAGTGATACCGCGTTTTTCACGCTCTTCCTTAGGCATTGCCGCGTGAGACATCGTTGCCGGATAGGACAAAATCGATTCCACGGCGCCAAGGCTGACAGCGAAGACTGGAAGTGACACATTCTCGACTAACTTCTTAACGGCCTCTTTGCTTTCAAGCTCAAAAGATAGCACGGCGCCCGCTCCCGTTGACTGGCTTTTATGGGTTTCAGCGCCGGGATGATCAGCCAGTCCCGGATAATACACGCGCTTGACCGCCGGGTGCTTCTGGAAAAATTCCGCAAGCCGCTGCGCTGTTTGGCTCGCTTTTTCTAAACGGACCTGCAACGTTTTTAAGCCGCGCAGCACGAGCCAGCAATCTTGCACGCCAAGGACGGCGCCGAACGCGTTTTGCAGCTTATACAGCTGCTTCCCAAGCTCTTCATCCTTGACAGCAGCTAAACCTGAGAGCACATCGCTGTGTCCGCTTAAGAATTTTGTCGCGCTGTGAAGTACAATATCCACGCCGAGATCAAGCGGACGCTGCAGTGCCGGTGTCATGAATGTATTGTCCAGAAAGGTCAGGCAGCCGTTTTCTTTTGCAAGCTGAACAACTGCTTTAATATCCGTAATCCCAAGTGTCGGATTTGATGGCGTCTCCATATAAATGACCTTTGTGTTCGGCTTGATGCTCCGCGCCACTTCATTACGATCCGTCATGTCGACAAACGTATGCTCAATGCCAAACCGGGTCAGCACCTCTGTCACCATACGGAAGGTTCCGCCGTATACATCTTCTGTCACAAGAACGTGATCACCCTGTGACAGCAGTAAAAATGCTGTTGAGATGGCAGCCATGCCTGAACTGAAAGCAAATCCTCTTGTTCCGCCTTCCAGTGCGGCAATTGTTTCTTCAAGAGCTGTTCTTGTCGGCGTGCCAGAGCGGCTGTAATCATATGCCCCGAACTCTTCAAATGAAGATTGGTGAAAAGTCGAGGCGTGCTGAATCGGTACACTGACCGCCCCGGTTCCGCCGTCTGTTTTAAATGGATTGTGCACGAGCTGGGTTTCCAGCGTCCAATTATGTTTACTCAAATGAAACAGCTCCCTCTTTGACCTGACATAATGCCTGTTTTAGATCCTCTTTTAAATCTTCCGCATGTTCAATTCCGACAGAAAAGCGCAGCAACCGATTGCACACCCCGTTTGCGATGCGGATCTCTTCAGGAATATCCATGTGCGTCTGGGTCGCAGGGTATGTAATAAAGCTTTCCACCCCGCCGAGACTTTCTGCAAAACAAATGGTCTTCAGTGCTTTTAAAAACGGATTGACCCATTCTTCTTTTTGCAGACGGAAGGACAGCATGCCGCCTTTTCCGGGATACAGCACATCCGAAATTTCTTCCTGCTCTTCTAAAAACGCCGCAAGCTCCTGCGCGTTTGCCTGATGCTGGCGCATTCTGAGGCTCAGCGTCTTCATTCCTCTCATCAGAAGCCACGAATCAAATGGCGGCAGGACGGCGCCAATCGCATTTTGATGCTGAAACATTTCCTCTCCGAGCTGCTCATCCTTCACCACGACAAGTCCAGCAAGCAAATCGTTATGCCCGCCTAAATACTTGGTTGCGCTGTGAATGACAATGTCAGCTCCCAGCTCAAGCGGCCGCTGCAAGACCGGTGTATAAAATGTATTATCTACGATCAGCAGAAGACCGTGCTCCTTTGTAATCCGGGCAATATGTTCAATGTCCGCCTCCTGCATGAGGGGGTTTGTCGGCGTTTCCACAAACACCGCTTTTGTATTCGGCGTAATCTTAGAGCGTAAACAGTCCTCATCGCTGAAATCATCATAATGAAAAGTCAATCCGTATTTTTTCCATTCATTTTCAAATAAACGGTACGTGCCGCCATATAGGTCCGATGAAACGATCAATTCATCTCCGCTTTTAAACAGCGCCATAATCGTTTGGATAGCAGCCATTCCCGAACTAAAGGCAAGCCCTCTCGCGCCGTTTTCTAAGTTAGCGATGGCGTTTTCAACAAGCTGGCGTGTCGGATTTTTTGTGCGGACATAATCAAATCCGGTAGATTCTCCGATCCCTCTGTGGCGGTATGCTGTTGATAAATAAATTGGAGCACTCACTGTTCCCGTGACTTCATCGCTACGGTTCCCAATTTGGGCTAATTTCGTTTCAACGTGCTGTGACATATAGCTGACACCTTCCCTTTTCAAAATAAAAACCCCTTCTTCATAAGAAGAAGGGGTTTAACGCTTCTTCTTATCTTCCAAGCATAAAAAACGCTTGCTGGATTTAGCACCTTGGCGCTTTGCACATGCAAAACAAGCCGGTTGCTGAGGTTTCTAAGGGCCAGTCCCTCCACCTCTCACGATAAGAAATATCGATTTCAATTTTCTGATTGTTTTATATTAGCGCAATTCACAGTTTATTTCAACACTTTTTTCTTCGTGTTCCGAACCGTTTAAAGAGAGAAATTTCTAATAATTCATGGTACAATAATTGAAAATGCAAGAAAGTATAGTGATGTCCTGGAGGAATGTTTTTATGGCACCGAAAAACGGCACAGTGCAAGAAAAGAAATTCTTTTCAAAAGAGCTTAACGAGGAAATGACCTTACTTGTTTATCTGCCGTCCAACTACTCCCCGCTTTATAAATACCATGTCATTATCGCACAGGACGGCCACGATTATTTCAGGCTGGGGAGAATCGGCAGACAGGTTGAGGAATTGCTGTCGAAACACGAAATAGACCGGTGCATTATTATCGGTGTTCCCTATAAGGATGTAAAAGAGCGCAGAAACACCTATCATCCGGAGGGTTCAAAATTTTCGGCGTATAAACGGTTCATCGCCCATGAGCTCGTTCCTTTTGCAGATGATGAGTATCCAACCTATCAGATCGGTTACGGCCGAACCCTGATCGGTGATTCGCTCGGAGCGACCGTATCACTTATGACAGCGCTTGATTATCCGAATATGTTTGGCAACATCATCATGCAGTCTCCCTATGTTGACAAACATATACTAGAAGCCGTGAATCAGTCAGATGATATCAAACACCTCTCTATTTATCACCAAATTGGAACAAAAGAAACTGACGTCCACACGACAGACGGGAACATTCTGGACTTTACAGAACCGAACCAGGAGCTGAAACAGCTGCTGGAGAAGAAGCTTTCCGATTATTATTTTGAGCCATTTGACGGAGACCACAAATGGACATACTGGCAGCCGCTCATCACCCCGGCGCTGAAAAAAATGCTTTAACACTCTATCATACTTTATTTCCAGGAGGGACATAATATGAAATACGGAATCGTTTTATTTCCATCAAAAAAGCTCCAAGACCTTGCAAACTCTTACAGAAAGCGCTATGACCCAAGCTACTCTCTGATCCCGCCTCATTTGACGCTGAGAGCATCCTTTGAATGCGCGGAGGAGAAAGCGGATCAGCTCGTATCACATTTAAGAAACATCGCAAAAGAGTCCCACCCACTCGTTCTCAAAATGACAAAATACAGCTCATTTGCGCCTGTCAATAATGTCATTTACATCAAAGCAGAACCGACGGAAGAGTTAAAAACACTCAATGAAAAGCTATACACCGGTGTGTTGGCAGGAGAACAGGAATATAATTTCGTTCCGCATGTGACGGTCGGCCAAAACCTTTCCGACGATGAGCATTCAGATGTGCTGGGACAATTAAAAATGCAGGAAGTGTCGCATGAAGAAATCGTTGACCGTTTCCACTTGCTTTACCAGCTGGAAAACGGATCGTGGACAGTATATGAAACCTTCTTGCTAGGCAGAGGAGAATAATGTTTGAAAGCAGTTATCGCAAAAAATGAAGAACAACTGAAAGATGCATTCTATGTAAGAGAAGAAGTCTTTGTCAAAGAACAAAACGTGCCTGCTGAAGAAGAAATTGACGAACTTGAAAATGAGTCAGAGCATATCGTCGTGTATGACGGTGAAAAGCCTGTCGGTGCCGGAAGATGGCGCATGAAGGACGGCTACGGCAAGTTAGAGCGCATTTGCGTACTGAAAAGCCACCGCTCAGCCGGTGTCGGCGGCATCATTATGAAAGCGCTCGAAAAAGCCGCGGCAGACGGAGGCGCTTCCGGTTTCATTTTAAACGCGCAAACACAGGCTGTGCCGTTTTACAAGAAACACGGGTATCGCGTGCTTTCTGAAAAAGAATTCCTCGATGCCGGCATTCCGCACTTACAAATGATGAAGGACTGAACGCATCCGGATCTTTTGAGATCCGGATTTTTTTCGCATATAAAAAACCGTTCTCTGGTATGAACGGTTTTTTATACATATCGATTAATATATGTGCCCATTCCTTTTTCTCGCAACCTCTTATAAAGAGAGCGCTTACGTTTCATCTCGTTTACTTTTCTTTCAGCGGCCGTTTGATTCTCCTGCTGCTTTTCCAGTTCTTTGTATACCCGCTGAAACGGGACATAGCTGATTTTTTCGGTTCCGGCATAATCCTGCTTATGTCCAATCGTTCTATTAGCATATTGAGCGTATTGCTGGTTCTGAATTTGACCTGCATATATCATACAATACCCACCCCTCTGCTGTCTCTTTTCCCTTAAACTTACTTTTTGAAACACATTTCTTTTGATATGATAGTCATTGTCTGTAATGAACACCTTTTGATTGGGAGGACCCCTTTTTGAAATGCGCCCGACTGAATGATAGAATCATACATTTACATACATATTCGAGAGAACATTATCAATTCCTCTTTGAAGAGGGAATAAAAGGACATTTATTTTGTTCTCATTGCGGAAAGCCCGTTTTGTTACGGCTTAACATCGCCGATCCGCCAGAGTTTATCCATCGCCAGCCAGGCGATTTTCCGGCATGTGAGGAGGCGTGCGAACCGAAGCCCTCTAAAGAGGAAAAAAAAGAAGACGATCAGGAATCTGGTGTCATTCGTTTACCCAAGGGAAAAGCGATCGCCGCTGACCCGTCCCCAGCTGTTACGGAATGGCACCGTCCTAGAAGCATTAAACCAGGAACACCATTTGTGCCAAAAACAATAGAACCCGATACGAGCCTTTTTCCGTCTGTCGGTTTAAACACGGATCAGCTGAAAGCTGTCACGGAAACAGAGGGCCCGCTGCTCGTGCTTGCAGGTGCGGGGAGCGGAAAAACACGGGTGCTGACAGCCCGTGCCGCCCACATGATCGAACACTTAGGCATACCGCCTGAAAATATGCTGCTTGTCACCTTTACAACAAAAGCTGTCGCTGAAATGAAAGAGCGTATGGCGAACCAGTACGGATTACAGCCGGCAAAAGTCAGAAGACTTGTGACAGGAACATTCCACAGTCTGTTTTATAAGATCTTGTATCACTCTAATTCTGCTAAATGGAACGGTGAGCATCTGCTGAAAATGGAGTGGCAGCGGGAACAATATATCAAAAAAGCACTCTATGAAGAGGGCATCGATGAGAAAGAATTCCCAGTTGACCAAGCCCTGCAGCAGATCGGTTTTTGGAAAAACACTTATGTCCCAAATGAACGCATCCCTCTAAAAGATGAGTGGGAAAAACAAGTTTATCGTTTATATGAACATTATGAACGCCAGAAAAAAGAACACAGCCAATTTGATTTTGATGACATGGCTTCAGCCTGCTATGAATTGTTTATCGAGCGACCTGACCTTCTGGAACAATATCAATCTCGGTTTACGTATATCTTAATTGATGAGTTTCAGGACATTAACCCGGTTCAATACAAAATCATGCAAATGCTCGCCAGCCCGGAGCAAAACCTGTGCTGTGTCGGAGACGATGACCAGTCCATCTACGCGTTTCGCGGAAGCAATCCATCTTTCATTCTTGATTTTCAAAAGGATTATCCGGGAGCGAAGACGATCTATTTAACTGCGAACTACAGGTCTACGCACCCGATCGTCTCTAGTGCTGATATCGTCGTGAAAAAGAACAAAAACAGATATGCCAAAACGCTTGAAGCGGCCCGCGATGACATACAGGTCCCTGTGCTGTTTTATCCTTATGATGAAGAGGAAGAAGCCACAATGGTCGTTTCCGATATCAAAGAAAAAATTCAAAATGGAGCCAGTCCAGAAGACTTTGCGGTTCTTTACCGCACAAACAGCGGAGGCCGTGCTATTTATGAAAGGCTTCATCAATCATCAATTCCGTATACAGCTGACCGCGGCGTCCAATCGTTTTATAGCAGACGGATCGTCCGCCAGATTCTCGCCTACTTGTATGCCAGCCAAAATGAGGATGACACCGAGGCGATTAAACACTTGCTTCCCGCCTTGTTTTTAAAACAGTCCGCTTTGAATACGCTGAAGGCCCTCTCGATTACAGAGGACTGTACCATGATCAAAGCGCTGGCCAAATTGCCTGATCTGAAGCCATTCCAGCTGGACAAAATCAAGAAAATCGTACCGTTTTTCGCAAGCCTCCGCACAATGAAACCCGTAGAAGCCATCACCTTTGCAGAAGGAAAAATGGGCTTCTCCGAGTATTTAAAAAAGCGGGGCAATGAGGGCAACAAGCTGGAAAAAGGTTCCGATGACCTGCGCGACATCAAGGTTGTCGCCAAGAAGTTCAAAACGATTCCTGACTTTCTTGCCCACGTAGACCATATGAGGGCCGCTGAGAAAAACAGAACGGATGAACATGGCGTTCAGCTGATGACCATTCACCGGTCAAAAGGCCTTGAATTCAAAACAGTCTACGTGTTAGGCACTGTAGACGGCTCGATTCCGCACGATTTCTCATTAGAAACGGCAAGAAAAGGAGACGAGGCCGCTCTTGAGGAGGAAAGACGCCTTTTATATGTAGCCATGACCCGGGCGAAACAGCATTTATATTTGTCTTGCCCCGCTAACAGGCGCGGCAAAACAGCCAACCGCTCAAGATTTTTGTATCCCCTGCTACAGAAAACAAGACAGCCCTTGCATCATTAACAGCCCGGCAGATTACTGCCGGGTTTTTACGGTAAAAAAAGGCCCGCTGCAGTGAGTCAGCCAGGCCATCCACTTATTTATTATCCATCATTTTAGAAATCGTGCCAAAATCAAGCTTTTCTTTTCCGCTTGTAATAGATTCCACAATTTTATCTTCTAATTCTTTTGGCACGCGTCTGTTTGCCATCTGCGCTACGCGGTTAATCACACTGCGGACTGTATTTTCATCTTTAAAATTAGCGTTTTGGAGTGATCCGGCAAGATTCATTACATCCTGCATCTTCACACCTGTTTTCTTTTCGATGTTCTTAAAAAATTGATTATCCATAATGCGCCTCCTTTTGGCGGAGTAATACGGTATTGTATGAATGCACATAATACAATGTGCTTTTCCAACATTTTTAAAAATAAACACAAGGCAAGGAAGCACGGGTTATAACCCGTACTTCCTCAATACATCTTAAAAGAAAGATGCACCTACGATGATGAGGAGAATGAATAATACGACCAACAAAACAAATGTTGAACCATAGCCGCCGCCGTAACCGCCAGCATAACCGCCATAACAGCCGCCGCCGTAGCCGCCGCCGAATCCGTATCCAAAGCCCATAGATAAGCACCTCCTTTACTCTCTATACACTATGTGAGCTGCTTGGATCGGCTTGGATATTCGCATAGGGCGTTTGCGGATTTACGATTGATCATATTGAGCTTGATGTTTTTTAAGTAAGGCCTCCGTTTTTTCAGCCAGCTCTTCAATCTCATCTTCAAATTCCAGACCGGCTTTATCAAATGCATCCAAGTCTTTTCTGATACGGCCCATCGTGTCTTCATACTCTTTTTGCTTTTGTTCGTGTGGTTCATATCTTCCTTCTATCCATTTTTCAAACTCATTCACTTTTATCCCCCCGCTTATGATATATGCTGAGCGAGGCCGCCCCGTTAAAAAAACAAAAAACCGGAGTTCTCCGGTTTCTTTGCCAGGCTATTGAGGCTTTTTCTTTTTATTTCCGCACCCGCAGCCTTTCTTTTTTATCTTTTTTGATTGATACGATGAATCTGTATATGGAGATTTTTGGGAAGGTTTATTATGTTGATTCATTTTTGTCCCCTTCCTTTCCTTATGTCATATATGCTACTTTATGCGTATTCTGACAGAAAGTTGCTGGTGGTAACGCCTTATTCTTGCAGCCATTTTGATACGAGCGTTTCTATGATGCCGGCAAGGCCGGCGATCGCCAAAAGTAAAATCAGCCACTGCGCCGCTTGCGGGATCAACGCCTGGCATAAAATCAAAAAGCCGGCGCACCACACGCCTGTGCACCAATAGCAGCTCAGTAATTCACCAATAAACGCCCTGACACCGGTTCCCTTAATCACGATATAGGTTTGAATATTCCCGTCCGCATCCTTTTCTTCCTTCTCTTCATGAAACAGACTGCGAAGCGGCGCCATAATCGTGTCAAACACCAGCAGGCGGGCGAGCCGAAAGACCGCAAGCGATAGAAGAACAATTGTCAGCCCATTTATAACCACTCGTTCACTCCTTTGCCAATCATGATCCCTTCACATATATGCCAAAACCCTATTCTTCATGAATTGTATCTTGTCCGGCAGAAAATTGGTTATTTTTATTATTCCGCTCTGCACCCCATTTGCATTATATAGAGTATGGATAAGAAAGGAGTGAAGGTTATGTCATTTGAAGAAAAAGTCGAATCCCTGCACCCTGCAATATTTGAGCAATTATCAAGCGAATTCGAACAGCAGATCGAAGTGATTGATTGCGAAAATATCACAATTGACACGTCACATATAACAGCTGCCCTTTCTATACAAGCCTTTGTGACAACCA
Organism: Bacillus sp. GW821-FHT01G09; assembly: GCF_059422205.1. Classification (NCBI taxonomy): domain Bacteria; kingdom Bacillati; phylum Bacillota; class Bacilli; order Caryophanales; family Bacillaceae; genus Bacillus; species Bacillus sp. GW821-FHT01G09. Next base: position 300,517 of record NZ_JBWKWL010000002.1, on the reverse strand, counting down.
TGATTATCGTGGCGACTCAGCTCGTCATCGCCGACGAGGATTTGGCTGACGCAGTGGCAAGTGAAATTCTTATTCTCGATAGCTCACAAATCAAAAAAAGAACCATCATTAAAATTATCAACAGCCGCAACATCAAAATTACTTTGTCTGCAGACGAGATAATAACCTTTGTACAAATCTTGCTTCAGGTGTTAAACAGCATTCTTAGTGAACTTGACGTCCTTTAACCCTTTCTTTTTCACAAACTTAAAAGACGAGGTGAAAACAAATGTCAGATAACGATAAATTCAAAGAAGAGCTTGCAAAGCTTCCAGAAGTTGATCCAATGACGAAAATGCTGGTCCAAAATATATTTTCTAAACATGGTGTCACGAAAGACAAAATGAAAAAAGTATCAGACGAAGAAAAAGAAATGCTCTTAAATCTTGTAAAAGACTTACAAGCTAAATCACAAGCGCTAATAGAAAACCAAAAGAAGAAAAAAGAAGAAGCAGCCGTGCAAGAGCAAAACACAAAACCGCTAAGCCGCAGAGAGCAGCTCATTGAACAGATCAGACAAAGACGGAAAAACGATAACAATTAGCCAATCATAAAAAAAATAGGGTTCTTCATCAGGATATATGACTCAGTCAAAATAAGAGGCTCGCTCATTTAATAACAGTAAAAGAAAAGGAGGAATAGATATGGAAAGCAGACCATATTCTTGGGTTGCACTTGATCCTGACTGTGACCATCCGTTAGATGACAAAGAGAAAGATAAAGAAAAACACGAAAGAAAATGTCATTGCGACGTTTGCTGTAATGGCAATGGTTTTTTTGGCAACGACAACGCCTTCATCGACCAAGATCTAGCTCAAGCAAATCTCAACAAACAAGTTTCAGATGAAACGATTATTATTAGAGATTCTTGTGACATCAATGTTACATCTACAGACGTTCAAGCCGTAACATCAGTTGTAACAGCACTTAATGCCGCTGTCGTAACGGCAACTCTGACATCAATTGCAGACGGCGTAATTGCCGAATTAGTCGCACAAGATTTGTTACAGCTTACAGCCAACAAACAAGTAAATCGCCAAAAACTTCTCATCGAATGTTCCCGCGGCGTAAACGTCACAACAGTAGATGCCGATATCGCAACCCTTATCTCTACAGCAACAAATACACTCGTAGCCATCCTAGTTATCACTCTTGTCCTCTAGAACCTAAAAGCAGAGCTAAAAACGCTCTGCTTTTTCTTATTTTCCAAGCATATGATGAATATATAGACGTTCACCCACACCAAGTGGGGCACGGGTACATATGTTGTTAAGGACTAAAGTCAAATACCCTATAAAGAAGGAGCTGAAATCAATGAGCTGCGGAAAAACCCATGGCCGGCATGAGAACTGTGTATGCGATGCAGTGGAAAAGATTTTAGCAGAGCAGGAGGCAGTTGAAGAACAGTGTCCGACTGGCTGCTATACCAACCTTTTAAACCCTACGATTGCTGGAAAAGACACAATTCCGTTTCTCGTTTTCGATAAAAAAGGCGGATTGTTCTCCACATTCGGAAACGTAGGGGGATTTGTGGATGATATGCAATGCTTTGAATCCATTTTCTTCCGCGTCGAAAAATTATGCGATTGCTGTGCAACACTTTCTATTTTACGCCCGGTCGATGTCAAAGGCGATACCTTAAGTGTTTGCCACCCTTGCGACCCGGATTTCTTCGGGCTAGAAAAAACAGATTTCTGCATTGAAGTCGATCTCGGATGCTTCTGCGCGATTCAGTGCCTGTCACCAGAGCTAGTTGACAGAACATCGCCTCATAAAGATAAAAAGCATCATCACAATGGATAAACACTTGTAAAGAGGAATCCCCTTCCAAACTCTATTACAGGTGCAAATCATTCAGCTGCTTCCAGCGTGAGGCAGCTGACTCTCCATCATTTCGCCAGTCTCAAATTTATAAGGCAGGAGGGATAATATGAGCCAGAAAACATCAAGCTGCGTGCGTGAAGCTGTAGAAAATATTGAAGATCTGCAAAACGCTGTTGAAGAAGACTGCCCGACCGGCTGCCACTCTAAGCTTTTATCTGTAAGCCATTCGTTAGGCGACACAGTGCCTTTTGCAATATTTACATCAAAATCAACGCCATTAGTCGCCTTCGGAAATGTCGGCGAACTCGATAACGGCCCTTGCTTTAATACAGTATTTTTCAGGGTCGAAAGAGTGCATGGAAGCTGCGCAACACTGTCATTATTAATCGCATTTGACGAACACAAACACATTTTGGACTTCACCGATAAAGATACGGTGTGTGAAGTGTTCCGACTCGAAAAAACGAACTACTGTATTGAAGTTGACTTAGACTGCTTCTGCGCAATCAACTGCTTAAATCCTCGATTAATCAATCGTACACATCATCATTAATCATAAGCTGGAAAAGCTTGCAGGACTGCAGGCTTTTCTCTATGTAAAAAAGCTGTCCGGCAACATCAGCCGGGCAGCTTTTTTCTTTTTCGTTAAAAACCGAGCGGGTGCAAAGAGGTAATATCATCGATTGCCAGTTCGGTTGGGGCTCCGTTTCCGGTTGTTCGAAGCAGGACGGAATCATTTCTTCTTCCGACAATTACGCCCCTGTACGTTCTTCCATTGGCTTCAATCAAACAAAGCGCTCTCGGCATGTTATGAGGCAGCTTTGTTAAAAAATCAATTTTTTCGTGGATCGTCATCTTGCTCATCGGTTTTTTCACTTTTCGTGCCGGAGGTGCTTTTTCCTCCGCTTTATCAGCACTATGGACAGCTTCCGGTTCTTTCTCAGGCTTCCGGGCCTCAAGTGCAGGCTCTTCCTTTTTTTCTGCTTTCGGGGGCTCGTGTTCAACGGTTTCTTCTACGGCCTGCGGCTCTGCTTTCTGTTCCTCCTGGCTTTTTATGTTCTCTGGCTCTCTCACCTCTTGTGTTTGCTGACTCACTGGTTCGGCTGCAGGCTTTTGGTCTTCTTGCAGGACATCCTGTGCCACGGCTTCCTCCTGCTGCTTCTCATGGTAAGCCGGCTTTTCCTCAGCTTTTGGCGGAGCGGGTTTGTCGGCCTTTCTTTTGATGACAATCTCCTGCATGGATGACCTTGTAGTTTCTGCATAATCCGGCTGAACAATATACATGAGCGGTTTTTTATCCGCGTTTCTTTTCTTATTAGACATCTTCATCCCTCCGATTGTGTCATATTCTATCTATATGACAGAAAGCTGAAAATCAGAAGAAATAAAAAAGCAATCCCTATTCGGGATTGCTTGATATAGATCCTGCTTAGCGGGCAGTGATATGGAAACCTGAATCAACGTGAAGATTTTCACCTGTAATCCCGCGGGACATATCGCTGAACAAGAACGCAGCTGTATCGCCCACTTCTTCAGGTGTTGTCGTGCGGCGAAGCGGTGCACGCTCTTCGATGTCTTTTAAGATAGAGTTGAAATCGCTGATGCCTTTAGCAGATAATGTTCTGATCGGGCCGGCAGAAATGCTGTTGACGCGGATATTTTCTTTTCCTAAGTCAGCAGCTAAATATTTCACACTTGCATCAAGAGAAGCTTTTGCTACACCCATGACGTTGTAGTTTGGCATCACAAGCTCTCCGCCAAGGTACGTCAAAGTGACAATGCTTCCGCCTTCAGTCATCATCGGACGTGCCGCTTTGACAACAGCAGTCAGAGAATATGAGCTGATGTTATGAGCCAAAAGGAAGCCGTCACGATTTGTGTTTAAATATTCGCCGACAAGCTCTTCTTTGTTGGCAAACGCGATACAATGCGCGATACCGTGGATTACACCGACCTGCTCCTTAATGCTTGCGAAGCAAGTTTCGATTTCTGCGTCGTTTGTAACATCGCAAGGGAGGATGATGGAATCGTTGCGGTCTAATGTTCCGGCAAGCTCGTGAACGGATTTCTCCAGGCGTTCACCAGCGTATGTGAAAATCAAACGTGCACCCGCTTCGTGTAAAGAACGCGCAATGCCCCAGGCGATGCTGCGTTTGTTGGCTACCCCCATCACAACAATGTTGCGGCCTTCAAGTGAAAAATTCATATGTATAAAGCCTCCTATATTTAATAAAGACATAGTATTAGTACCTGATCTTAATTCCTATCATATCATAACCTTGTCCAGATGAAAAGCGCATACCGTAGCAAACGCAAAAGAGATCACCATCAGCTGGTGATCTCATCGGCTTGTATTTAAGCTGTTTCGTTTAAAAGCGAAATGGTTTGTCGGCCCGTGTCCTGATCCGATGCCGAGCGTATTTTCCACCGCTTCGCGGACAAAGTTGGCCGCAATCTCAAATGCCTGATGGATGCTGTCTCCTTTAGCCGTTTGGGCCGTTAAAGCCGCAGCAAAGGTGCAGCCTGTGCCATGTGTATGCTTCGTATTGATATAAGGATGGGTGATTTGCATAAACATGCTGCCATCAAAAAGAAGGTCAGTAATGTGATTGTCTTCAGGCTGGTGCCCGCCTTTGATAATGACATGCTGCGCACCCATCTTGACGAGCTGCTCCGCTGCTTTTTTCCGGTCATCCAGCGAGCTGATTGTCATTCCTGTCAGCGTTTCTGCTTCCGGGACATTCGGCGTAATCGCGTAGCTTCTTGGAATGAGCAACTCCTTTAAGGTGGCAACTGACTCATCACGCAGCAAGGATGCCCCGCCCTTTGCGATCATAACCGGATCAACAATTACACGATTGAATCCGTACTCGTCAATTTTTCTTGCCACTTCTTCAATCATGTCGGCATTCCAGAGCATTCCCGTCTTAACTGCATCCGGTCTCAAATCCTCAGCAACAGCGTCAATTTGCTGTCTCAACGTCTCTACAGTCAGCGGATGCACACCGTGAACGCCAAGCGTATTTTGAGCGGTTACCGCCGTAATCGCAGACATTCCGAATACATCAAGCTCTTGAAAGGTTTTAATATCAGCCTGTATCCCTGCGCCGCCGCCTGAATCTGATCCGGCGATTGTCAATGCTTTATATATACTCATTACACTACACTCCTTTTATTACCCAATCCATTTATGATAAATGGATTTTGCCCGGGCAATATCATTTGTTCCATGGATCAAAGCTCTGCCGTCCCGGAACAGCACCATTTTCATATCATCCGAGCGGCAGGAAATTAAATACGGGTTCGCAGCTACTTCAAGCCCGGCCTGCCTCAGCTGAGCGGCAAGCGCTTCAAGATCCGCTTCTTTCGTAATAGATGATCTGATCTGCACCGTGTTCCTACCGCACAATACAGCCGCTTTTGTTTGATTTTCATATGACAAAAACGGAAAATCCTTTGTGCCACAGCTTGGGCATGCGTCATGTTTGAGACTGGCTGCTCTCACTTCTGACCGCTCATTTTTCCACAAATCAAAAGAGCGCAGCACCGGCTCGCACTCCTCTCCCGTCAGCAGCTTCAGTGCATCTGTTACCTGAAAGACTGCTACCTGCAAAACAGCCGGACTGATGATGCCGGCTGTGTCACATGTTGCTCCGCCAATCGGAAGTGTATCGAGCAAGCAATGCAGGCAAGGAGTAGAACCCGGCACCACGGTAAAGGTGAGGCCGTAGCTCCCTACACAGGCACCGTAAAGAAAAGGAATCCCTTCCTTTACCGCAGCATCATTTACGATCAGGCGGGTTTCAAAATTATCAGCCGCATCCACAATAATCGATGCATCCCTAATCAGCTCGAAGATATTTTCTGCTGTCACATCCATGACAAGGCCGGTCACATCAACATCGCTGTTAATCGAACGGAGACGGCGCTCCGCAGCGGCTGCTTTCGGCATTTCTTTTTTGACATCATCTTCTGTATAAAGCTGCTGGCGCTGGAGGTTGCTCCATTCAACATAATCTCTGTCGGCAATTTTCACAGAGCCGACTCCCGCTCTCACCAGCATTTCTGCACTGGCTGTTCCGAGCGCGCCGGCGCCGATAATCACGGCGCGCGCTTCTTTCAATTTTTTCTGGCCGGATGGGCCGATCGGAGCAAACAGCTCCTGCCTTGAATACCTGCCCGTCATACAGGAAGACCTTCTCCCGGACTGCTTGCCGTTCCGTATTGCTTAAGCGGGATTCGGCCCGCCTCATAAGAAAGGCGTCCTGCTTCCACCGCGAGCTTCATGGCACGAGCCATTTTCACAGGATCGTCAGCTCCCGATACAGCCGTATTGAGCAGTACGCCATCCGCTCCAAGCTCCATTGCGTATGCCGCATCTTTAGGCGAGCCGATTCCAGCATCCACGATGACCGGCACTTTCGCCTGTTCAATAATAAACGACAGATTCAAAGGATTTAAGATTCCTTGTCCTGATCCAATCGGAGATGCACCCGGCATGATGGCATGAACGCCGAGCTCTTCCAGCTTTCTCGCCAGCACAACGTCATCCGACGTGTACGGGAGCACAATAAAGCCTTCTTCAAGAAGCTGTTCAGACGCTTTTAATGTCTCAACAGGGTCAGGCAGCAAGGAACGGCTGCATCCGATGACTTCAACTTTAATCATGTCACAAAGGCCTGACGCTTTTGCCAGCCTTGCAATCCGAACCGCTTCTTCAGCAGTGCTGGCGCCCGCTGTATTCGGCAAAAGCGTATATTTGGATAAATCAAGCTGTTCCAGAAAATTCGGCTGAGATGCTTCAAAGATGTTCATTCTCCGCACAGCAAATGTTAAAATATCAGACTCGGAAACAGCTACTGCTTCCTTTTGAATGTCAAACGATGGGTATTTCCCCGTGCCCAGCAGCAATCTTGATTGAAATGATTTTCCGCCAATTGTTAACATGCTCATCCGCCTCCTACAAAATGGACAATTTCAATGACATCACGATCACAAAGCTCAACCTCGTGATAGCGTTCTTTCCCGATTATTTCTTTATTTCTTTCCACGATAACGATTTTATTTTCAAGCTGATACGACGCCAGCAGGTCTTGAATTGTACCTGTGTCTTTTTCCCACTTCACGTCTTTACCGTTCAGCTGTAGGATCATATCTGAACCGCCTCCTTGCGATCAATTCGGAATGCGTGCAGCCAGTCTTGGTTGAACTCTTTATTCATGATGAGATCACTGATCAAAGCGCCCGTTGCGGGAGCAAGCAGGATCCCATTTCTGAAATGGCCCGCCGCAAATAAAATACGGTTGTCCTCAGGATGTCTGCCGATGTACGGTTTTCCATCCTTTGTTCCCGGCCGGAGTCCCGCCCAAAAACGATCCACCTTCATATTCTGTATAGCCGGCAGCATCGTTTTTGCTTTTTTCATAACCGATTCCAATCCGCCAAGATCCGGTGTTTCACTCCAGTCTCCCGGCTTCATTGTCGCGCCGACAACCAGTTTGCCGCTTTTTCTCGGTACGATATAGCAGTGATCATGGTAAAGCGTTTTTGTCAGCGGGATATCATCATTCCAAACGGACAGGCACTCCCCTTTTACAGGGAGAAAAGCATTGTTCAGTCCGAGCTGTTTAAAAAACATCCCGCTCCACACTCCGCTGGCAACGACAACATGATTAGCCCATACGTCTCCGCTAGGGGTCTTGATGGACAGGGCTTCACCGTCACGTTCGACATGCAGGACAGGCGTATGCTCAAAAATCTCCGCCCCAAGCATTTTTGCTGCTTTCACATATGCCTTGCAAACAAAATAAGGCTCCACATGCACATCATCCTGAATAAAAGATGCACCAAAGATGTCACCAGACGCATACGGCTCTTTTTCTAACACCTCTTCTTTTGAATACCAGCTGACAGAGTCCAAATCGTCCATCTGTCTCAGCTGCAGCACATCTTCTACAGAAAATGCAAGCTTAAACATACCGCCGTTATGCTGCCTGATATCCACACCGGATAATGCATAAAGCTCTTCTCCAAGACCTTTGTACAGACGCTGACTGTGCATAGCGAAATCAAAAAACGCGTCACGTTCCTCGCATTCGGCATGGGCGCCCAGCATTCCGGCAGCGGCACTTGTCGTTCTGCCGCCCATTGTTCCGCTTTCAAACAATGCGGTGCTTTTGTTTTCCTTTGCCAAATAATAAGCAATCGCGGAACCGATAATTCCGCCTCCAATAATCACTGCTTCATAATGCCTTTTCATAGCGCATCTCCTTTAGCTTGCGGGAATATCGTCTGGCTGCTTCCAAGGGCTCAGCGGAAGAGAAAATTCCTGACATAACAGCGATGCCGTCTGCCCCTGCTTGTTTTACGTCTCTTAACCTGTCCGGCGTCATCCCCCCGATGGCTATAACCGGGATGGAAATCCGCTGTTTGATATCTGACAGCAAAGATACTCCTCTGCCTTCAAGACCCTTTTTGCAATCCGTTTCAAACACATGGCCGAACAGCACGTAGTCCGCGTCTTCCTTTTCTGCTTGAACCGCTTCCTCCAGTGAATGCACCGACCTCCCGATATGAAGGTGTGGAAATCTGGCTCTGACCTGCTTCGGTGAAAAGCTTCCGCTTGGCAGCTGCACGCGGTGAATAGTAGAGAAAAGTGCAATATCCACGCGCCCGTTCATCACCAGCTTTCGTTTATCTATACCGCCTTCAAAAATAAGCTCGAGCAGTTTCAAAATATCCGCCGCCGATTTTGAGCGTTCCCGAATATGAATAAAATCAACTTCATTCTGAATCGTAATGATGATTCTCGCTAGCTCTTCTACCGGCTTGCTGTCATCCGTTATGGCGTGAAGCTCCACATTCCTCCACCTCTTTTATGGCGCTGTCAGACCAGCCTTCTTTTCGATAGGCCATTCCCCAAAATTGATATTCATAGTAGCTGGAGATGACAAAATTCTCTTTCATCTTGGCACGCACTTCCTCCGTGCTGTTTTCCGCCAGCTCATCAAAGCGGTTGATTTGCTCCTCAACCTGTTGTCTAAACCAGTCACCGCCGTACGTCCCAATCCACTTTTGATAAATCGGATGCCCAGGATCGCAATGCAGCAATTTCTCACCAACCTCGTAATAAAGCCAGTAGCATGGCAGCAGGGCCGCTAAGATTTCTGCGAAATTCCCGCTCAAAACCGAACGGTACATATGGGATGTATAAGAGTACGCTGTAGGAGACGGCTTAAACGCCTTACGCTCTTCCTCGCTGATTTCCAACAGCTCGGCAAACTCGCGATGAAGCGCCATTTCCGCCTCATATGTACCTTGGGCATGGCTTGCCATCCGCCCCGTTGTAAAAAGGTCCTTCGCATAAGCTGCGCCAAATGACTGCACCTTTGCAAAATGCGTTAAATAATAGGAATCTTGAAGTACGTAGTATTTAAAACGGTCAATCGGAAGCGTTCCGTCACCGATTCCTTGAACGAACGGATGGACAAAGCTCCCCTCCCACCATTCTGCGGCTGCGCTGCGGCATTCTTCTGAAAACTTCACAAATCATTCCCCCTCTGATAAATAAAAAAACCACTTTCCCGCAAGGAAAAGTGGTTTGGAATTGGCATAGTAAAATAACACAAATACCGCTCCACTTCCCTACGCAGGTCTGAACCTGTTCAAGTTATGAGGGTCTAAAAGTCACACTTTTATCTCAGCCCTTATGAAGGACACCCCTAGTGGTTAAACGAATACATATTGAATTGTTCTGCACCTCTATATTAACACGAATCCTTATTTGGTCAAGATTTATCCTTCCAATGTTTTCTTAAGATCCGTTACGTATCCCCGAGATCCGGTGACAATTAAACGGTCTCCAAGTTTCAGCCTTGTATCCCCATGAGGAACGATGCTGTCCACACCTCTGAAGATCCTGACAAAGATGACGTCACCTGTTAAAGGGAATTCCCGTAAAATCACACCGTCGTATTTACTGTTCTCCATATTAATTTGATACAGCGAAGACTCTTGGTTCGTGAGCAGCTTCATGACGCCAGGCGCTTCAATCAGTGCGCGAAGCAGCGTTTTTGTCGACAGCAGAATAGAAAAGATGCTGATTCCCTGCTCCTTCAGAACTGCTTCATGCTCCGGTGATCCTACGCTTGCAATGACTCTTTCTGTGCCTTTTTCTTTTGCAAGTAAAGCAATGTCTGCATTCATATCTTCATTTCCTGTCGCCACAACGAGGATATCCGTTTCAAAAATGCCGAGTGATTCAAGCGTCTCGTGTTCATAGTCAGAAATTGTTTCAACAGCAAACACTGATTCTGACAGCTTTTCCTCCGCATTCTCTTGATAGACGTGTACAACACGCACGTCATACTCTTCCTCTGGCAATTCGAGTGTAACAGGCAAAGTCATTTGATTGGCGCCAATGAACGTAATCGTCTTTTTCTCCTCCGGCTGCTCTTCCCGTTTGTATAATTTTTTAAAACAGATCGGCGTAAAAATACTTGCAATGACGGCTACTAAAATGAGCGCTCCTGACATATTTGCACTGATCACGTGAAGCTGCTGGCCGATTGTTGCAGCGGCAATCACGAGCGAAAGCGTTGATGTCAGCAGGAAACCAGACGCGAAAATGGTTCGGTTATCATACCACTTCTTTAGGTACATGACAGGAATGATTTTGCTGACTAACAGCGCCAGCAGCAGAAGCGGAATCATGATTAAAATTGTTTTATCCTGAAAAAGAGTCCAAATATCCAGCTTCACACCGACCATCACAAAGAAAATCGGTATTAAGAACCCATAACCAAATGAATCCAGCTGCTGAACAAGTTCTTTGTTTGGCGAAAGCAGGGAAACAAGTACCCCCGCCAAGAAAGCGCCGAGAATATTTTCCGCCCCAAGTGATTCAGACAGGGCAACGAGTACAATAATTAACGTAAAAATGGCACGCGTCCCGATCTGGATCGTCCCTTTTGACATGGACTGAACAAAAGAGCGATGTTTAAAGACCCGGCCGAAAAAGTAAAGCACCACTCCGGCCGCAAACAGAATCATCAGGAGCCACATGTTTCCGCTGTCCTCTCCGTATAAAGAAGAAAAAACAGCAAGAAGAATCATCGTGGCCAAATCAGCAATAACAGCAACAAGCAAAATAATCTGCCCGATATTCGAATTCATGATCCGTTCTTCTTTTAATGTTGGAACGACAACGCCTAATGAAATCGTTGAAATAATCAGGGTCATCAAAAATGCATTTTGGATAAATCCGGCCAAGACGAACCCATAGGACAAGAGCAATGATAAAATAAAAATACCGACGAAAATAACAGATGCCGCAGCAAACGTATTCGGCGCTTCCTTGCCATTCGGCAGGAACTGCTTTTTCTTTCCTTTCTCAAACGACGAAAAATCAATTTCAAGCCCGCTTAAAAACATCAAAAAGATAAATCCGAGCATAGAGAGTGTTTGGAGCCAGGTGTCACCCTCCACAACTAAATTAAGGCCGCTTTTCCCAATAATCAGCCCCATAATGATTTCAGCAACAACAACCGGGATGCTGAGTTTAAACCGATGCAAAAGGATGGGTGTCAAAAATGCAACGATAAGTACAACAACTAATGATGCGACAGATGTATGCGCCATAATCAGAACCTCCTTTTTAAGTCAGGGTTATGCTAGTTCTCACTCAGAGAACAAAACCTCATTTTTAAAAAACATAACGCGATTTTAACAAGGGTGATGATGAAAAATAAAGTGATAAGGTCTTAATCCTGTTTAGAAAATGATTCTTCTATAATTTGCACATAAAAGCTTGTGATGACTCACACCACTTTGCTTCATAATAAATAAAACAATTGGTAAGGAGGATACCGCATGGCTTACGATATCATCAGCGATATTCATGGCTGCTATGACGAAATGACTGCATTAATCCAAAAGCTTGGCTATACAATCAAAAATGGAGTACCTGTCCACGAAGAAGGCAGGGTGCTTGTTTTTGCCGGAGATTTAACTGACAGAGGGCCTAAATCGATAGAGGTCATCCGATTTGTAGCCGGCGCTTACGAAAAAGGCGCTGTACGTTATGTCCCGGGAAACCATTGCAATAAATTATATCGTTACTTAAAAGGAAATCCGGTAAAAGTGATGCATGGTCTCGAAACAACAGCGGCAGAGCTTGAGGAACTTTCCAAGGATGAGAGAAAAGCAGTCAGCGAACAGTTTATGAAGCTGTACGAAACAGCGCCGCTTTACGACATCTTACATAATGGAGAATTAGTTGTCGCCCATGCTGGCATAAGAGCTGACGATATCGGCAAATATACCCGCAGAGTGAAGGACTTTGTGCTTTACGGTGACGTGACGGGTGAAACATATCCGGACGGCAGACCCGTCAGACGTGATTGGGCGGCAGCCTATAACGGAAAGGCTTGGGTGGTATACGGTCATACACCTGTGAAAGAGCCTCGGAAGGTCAATCGCACCATCAACATTGATACAGGCTGCGTGTTCGGAAATCAACTGACAGGCTTTCGCTTTCCAGAAATAGAAACCGTCTCTGTGCCAAGCTCCCTGCCCTACGACGAATCAAGATTTCGCCCCATATAAAAAAGGAGAGAATCAATGATTCTCTCCTTTTATCAGTTTTCTCATATCCTGAGGCAGTGGAGCATGAAACGTCATGTTCTCCTGTGTCAGCGGATGGATAAATGAAAGATGCTCGCTGTGCAGAGCCTGTCGGCCAATTTCCTGTCTCGTTCCGCCGTACAGTGTATCGCCGCACAACGGGTGCCCGAGATAGCTCATATGAACACGAATTTGATGGGTTCGTCCAGTCTCAAGCTGCAATGCCACCGAGGTTATGTCGTCATTTGCACATGTGACGTAAAAATGAGTAACAGCCTTCTGGCCGTCTGGCGTTACCGTCCGTTCAATAATACTGTCAGGATGTCTGCCAATCGGAGCATCGACTGTTCCCTCCATCTGCGCCATCCGCCCGTGAACCACTGCCGCATACCGGCGTTTCACAAGGCCGTTTTTTTGCGCAGACGATAAAATGGAGTGGGCAAATCGATGCTTGGCAACAAGCATGACACCTGATGTATCCCGGTCTAGCCGGGTGACAAGATGTACTGTCGCCCTCACTCCGGTTGTTTGATAATGATCAATAATTCCATTGGCAATGCTGCCGGAGGGGTGCTCTCTCGAAGGGATTGATGACACATACGGCTGCTTGTTTATCACAAGCACATGTTCATCCTCATAAAGGATATCGAGCGGAACAGGCTCTGCCAACAGCGTCTCGCTCACCTGTTCCTCAGGAAACTTCACGATAAGAAGATCTCCCTCTTTCAAAACGTATTTGACCGTCACATGCTCACCGTTAATCTGCAGGTCTCCCCCGCCAAACTTAATATCGGTCAGCAGACGTTTCGAAATTCCCAGTTCACCGGCATATTCTTTTACAGTCATCCCGTCCTCAGCGGAAGTAATGTTCTTTCTGATAAAAAAATGCTCCACGATATGTCCTCTTTCTATTCACCTTTTCCAATAAACGAATCCTGGACTCTTTTCCAAAATGGAAACGGACGGAATCTCGCAAACCGCACTTTTTCGGATGCAACCTGGCAGCGGATCGACTTTACATCCTTATGGAGAAGGGTTAAATGGTCAATCGTCACTTGAAAGTCAACTTCGTTTCTCGGCTTAATCATGCAATCATGATGGGATGGGAGAAGCAGAGGTGACCCGACCGTACGGAACACGCGGTTATTAATTGAAGCCATTTCCGCAAGCTGGATCGCCCTGATAGAGGGATGGATAATCGCTCCGCCCAGCGCCTTATTGTAGGCTGTGCTGCCTGATGGAGTAGACAGGCAGAGGCCGTCGCCCCGGAAGGTTTCAAAGAGCTGCCCTTTGATTTCCACATCAGCAACAAGGCTTCCTTCGATGCTTTTAATCGTACATTCATTCAAAGCTAAGTATCTTTCTTCCCGCTCGTTTTCGTGATAGGTCACAATGACTTCGAGAAGCGGATATTCGACTGTATGATACGGCGTTTTCGCGATGGCAAGAACAAGTTTTTCAATTTCATGAGGAACCCAGTCGGCATAAAAACCCAGATGACCTGTGTGAACGCCGACAAATGCTGTTTTGTCCAAGCGGTCGCTGTATCTGTGAAAAGCATACAAAAGCGTTCCGTCGCCTCCGACTGAAATAACGATTTCCGGTTCATTTTCATCCAGTTCCATATCAAAATCCAATAAATACGCCTGTATTTTGCTTTTCAGCGTATCAGAAACTTGATCTCCTTTTGATGATACGGCAAATTTCATGCTCTTCTTCCCCTTTACCTATTGTTGCTCGCTTCCTTTTTTCTTTCTTGAAAAGGCAGCTTGAGCTTCCTGTACTTCACCCCTGATCTCCGACATCTCTTCATCAAGCCGGGAAGCCGCTTCAGAAGCGCGCTGAAGCCTTAGTTTTACTTTTTCAGGAATGTTTCCGCTGTATTTATAATTCAATGAATGCTCAATGGTCGCCCAAAAATTCATCGCCAGTGTACGGATCTGTATTTCCACGAGAACATGCTTTTCTCCGGATACCGTCTGCAAAGGGTACAGCACAACAAGATGGTATGACCGGTATCCGCTCTCTTTATGTTCCGCAATATAATCTCTCTGATCCACAACGGTGAAATCTTTTCTGGCAAAAAGCATCTCTTTTACGATTTGGATGTCATCGACAAATTGGCACATGATTCTAAGGCCAGCAATGTCCTGCATGGTTTCAATTTCATGCAGCGGTATGCTTTTCCGTCTCGCTTTTTCAAGTATGCTCGCCACAGGCTTGACGCGTCCGGTCACAAATTCGATCGGTGAATGGTCGTCCTCGTATTCATATAGTGTGCGGATCCCCTTGAGCTTCACTTTCAACTCTTCGACAGCCTGGCGGTACGGCACTAAAAAACGCTCCCATTGTTTGTCATCCATCATACATCCCCCAATTCCGAACCAGTTTCTATAAAAACACGCGTTTCACTTTTTCTTCCATTTCTTCTCCATAGTTTGCATTATCCTTTATATTTTCTAAAAGATATTCCAGCTCCTCATGCAGGCCTGCCAGTTCAATTGTTTGGTCTCCTGCCTCTAAAACAACCGGTATTTTTTGTGCATGGGCCTGCTTCAGTTCCGGCCATACATGTTCCTTTATAATGACATATTCAAAAGAATCAGCTAATTCAAGTATGTATACAAAAGCAAAGTGGTCAGAATCAACAAGCATTTGACCTGACGGCTTGCGTTCAGCTTCGTTTCCTTCTGTCTGACAGGCAAGGCGAAGCTGATCATCCGATAATGTTGCATTCAAAATTTCGATTCTGTTTTGCATAATGCTCTCCTTTTTTAAACAAAGTACAGATTCATTTTATCATATCGAGCTCGATATTGATAAACCTAACATCTAAAGAGATAATAGTAAAAATAAGATTTACAGGGCGGAAAGGAAGAGCATCATGAGCCAAGAAATTGAAATCGAATTTAAAAACATGCTGACCAAACAAGAATTCAAAAACATAGCAGCGGCACTCCAGCTGACAGAAAAAGATTTTACAGATCAAAAGAATCATTATTTTGATACAGACAGCTTCGCGCTGAAACAAAAACATGCTGCGCTTCGTATCCGCAGAAAAAACGGAAAGTATGTTCTTACATTAAAGGAGCCGGCTGATGTAGGGCTTTTGGAAACGCACCAGCAGCTTTCAGAGGTATCAGATCTCGCTGGATTTTCAGTTCCCGAGGGCCCCGTGAAGGACCAGCTGCACAAGCTTCAGATCGATACGGATGCCATTCAATACTTTGGATCTTTAGCAACAAACCGTGCGGAAAAAGAAACAGAAAAAGGCTTAATAGTTTTAGACCACAGCCGATATTTAAATAAAGAGGACTATGAAATTGAATTTGAGGCGGCGGATTGGCATGAGGGCAGACAAGCCTTCGAGAAGCTGCTTCAGCAATTCAGCATTCCTCAGCGCGAAACCAAAAATAAAATTCTGCGTTTTTATGAAGAAAAACGAAAGTCTATATAAGGTGGAATGACATCGTGAATGTAACGAATTGGGCAGCTTTACTTCAGCTTCAGGCACTACAGTCCATATCTAATGCACGCAGCAGCACGGACACTCAGAATACGGAAAGCCCGCTTTCAAGTTTCAGTTCTTTGCTCAGCCAATATACAAACGGTCTGACATCTCAGCAATCAGCACCTTCTTCATCGCCAAGCCCGCTCAGCATGCTGAACAGCGCGAATACAACAGCGCCGTCACTGCTTTCAGCGTATGGGCTTAACTCATATACGAGCAGCAATTCAGGTTCAATCACAAAAGCGGCAGAAAGCACTAAAACAGCTGCTGCAGATTCAGCTTCAAACAAACACGAAGCAAATCAGATTAGTTCGGGAGACTTTTCTATTGACAGTGCGATTAAAAAAGCCGCTGATAAATATGGCGTTGATGAAAAACTGATCCGTGCCGTCATCAAACAAGAATCAGGCTTTAATGCAAAAGCGGTCAGCGGAGCAGGTGCGATGGGCCTCATGCAGCTGATGCCGTCAACAGCAAGCTCACTTGGCGTTTCCAATCCGCTTGATCCACAACAAAATGTGGAAGGCGGAACGAAATATTTAAAACAAATGCTGGATAAATACGACGGCAATGTGTCTATGGCATTAGCGGCTTACAACGCCGGACCGGGGAATGTTGACCGATACGGAGGCATTCCTCCTTTTCAAGAAACGCAAAACTATGTAAAAAAAATAACTTCAGCTTATTACGCGTAACCAGAGGGCTTCCCCTCTGGTTTTTTTGCGAAGTGAAATCTTACGCATTCCTGATTTTTATGTGATATGATATGAAATACAAACCCCGGCTGTCAGCCGAAATGAGTCATCATACGCAAAAAAGGCAGTTTGTTTGTAGAAATGATGCCTTGTTGCTAAAATAAACCTAGATGAAACAATGAAATACAGAAAATTACTTTTTGCAATAGGATTTATGATTCCTATTAGCCATATTTAAAGGAGTAGTCAACATGGGACAATCGTTTAACGCACCTTATGAAGCGATTGGAGAGGAACTTCTATCGCAACTTGTTGATACTTTTTATGAGCGTGTCGCGTCTCATCCTTTGCTGAAGCCGATTTTTCCAAGCGATTTGACAGAAACCGCCAGGAAACAGAAGCAATTCTTAACTCAGTATTTAGGCGGGCCTCCTCTTTATACTGAGGAACACGGCCATCCTATGCTCAGAGCAAGGCATCTTCCCTTTCCAATTACAAACGAGAGAGCTGATGCGTGGCTCAGCTGTATGAAGGACGCAATGGACCATGTAGGGCTGGAGGGCGAAATTCGTGAGTTTTTGTTTGGCCGGCTGGAGTTGACAGCAAGGCATATGGTGAATCAAACGGAAGCGGAGGATCGATCATCTTGACAAACTATCAGCATGAGCTATACTTCGCCCATTGCCACGGTCATCCAAAAAAACCGCTTGAAATTTATATGTTTGTAGACCCTTTATGTCCTGAATGCTGGTCCTTAGAGCCCGTCATCAAAAAGCTGAAAATCAGATACGGACGTTTTTTCACCTTACGCATTATCGCTTCCGCAAGCCTTACCGCTTTAAATAAAAAGCGAAAAAAGCATCTTCTCGCAGAAGCATGGGAAAAGATCGCGAGCCGCTCTGGCATGTCATGTGACGGCAATGTCTGGTTCGAACAGGAACAGCCGCTTTCATCGCCTTATATGGCTGCTCTCGCTTTTAAAGCAGCCGAATTGCAAGGACGAAAAGCCGGCATGCAATTTCTCAGAAATATGCAGGAGAGCCTATTTGTTTCAAAGAAAAATATTACGGATGAAAACGTGCTTTTGGAGATTGCTGAAAATACAAGTCTCGATCTTGAAGAATTCAAAAAAGATCTGCATTCTCAAAGCGCGGTCAAGGCGCTTCAATGTGACATGAAAATTGCTGCTGAGATGGATGTTTCTGTTAATCCGACACTGACGTTTTTTAATACGCAGCATGAGGATGAAGGGCTTAAAGTTCCTGGCAGCTACTCATATGATGTATATGAAGAAATTTTATTTGAGATGCTTGGCGACGAGCCGAAGCCGTCGGAAACACCGCCTTTAGAATGTTTTATTGAATATTTCCGCTTCGTTGCCTCGAAGGAAATTGCTCTTGTATATGACCTGAGCTTGGAAGAGGTAGAAAAAGAAATGAAAAAACTGGCGTTTGCTAAAAAGGTTGCCAAAGTGGAAGCCAAACACGGAATGTTTTGGAAGTCTCTCAGCACTTATTCTGATGAATATCAATCATGTGAAAAATAGCCGCAGGCGTGCATATGCTTGAGGCTGTTTTTTTTACGCCCTGAATCAAACGTATGTTCTGTTTTTAGCGCTAAAGAAACCGCGCCGGGATAAGCGCGGTTTCATATGTCTTAACGACAACAAAGGGGATGGGAGAAATTTTTCACGGTCAAACAAAGGGGTAATGTTTGTTTGTGATCAATTTCACATCCTTATGATAACAAAAGATGTCGACTTTTGACAACCTCTATGCTTAATGTTCATATTTTTGTCACAAAACATAACGAAGTGCATTCACTCATATCCTTATAAGGAAAAAGGACGAGGAGGACCGCCATGATGTCTACTTTGATCTCAATTGTGTGCATTGCCGTTTTTTTCTGTCTGAATATCTTAGGCATGATGCATATGCTGCCGCTTTATATTACCTCTCCTCTGCTGTTTCTGTCTATTTTGTTTACCCTCTACCGCTTGAATCACCGGAAAACCTTTAAAGGGTTTTAAAAAAGCCTGTGCGTCATTTCCGCACAGGCTTACTTTTTTAAGACTGCTTGACTTTCATCAGCAGCTCTTCCATTTCATCAAGTTTTTCTTCAAACATTTTGCACGCGGCTTCGATTGGCTCTGGAGACGTCATATCAACACCCGCTTTTTTCAGGACATCAATCGGGTATTGTGAGCTTCCCGCTTTCAGGAAGTCAATATAACGGTCAACCGCCGGCTTTCCTTCCTTCAAAATCTGGCTGCTTAATGCTTGGGCAGCGCTGTACCCTGTCGCATACTGATACACATAGTAATTGTAATAGAAGTGCGGAATTCGCGACCATTCAAGGCCGATTTCCTTATCAATCACCATGCCGTCTCCAAAATACTTTTTATTCAGGTCGTAATAGACATTTGTCAGAAGCTCAGGTGTAAGCGGCTCGCCTTCTTGCGCCTTTGTATGGATCAGATGTTCAAATTCAGCGAACATCGTTTGTCTGAAAACCGTTCCCCTGAAGCCCTCAAGCATATGGTTGAGAATATATAAGCGCTGTTTTTCATCCTCTAAATTGTTCAGCAGATATTCGCCAAGGAGCGCTTCATTTGTCGTAGAGGCAACTTCCGCGACAAAGATGCTGTAATTGCCATATGGATAAGGCTGGTGCTTTCTCGTATAGTAGCTGTGTACGGAATGTCCAAACTCGTGCACGAGCGTAAAGAGATTATTGACGTTATTATGCCAGTTCATCAAAATATACGGATTCGTGCCGTAAGCTCCTGATGAATAAGCCCCATTGCGTTTGCCTTTATTTTCGTAAACGTCCACCCAGCGGTTTTCCAGTCCTTCTTTTAGGATAGAGGCATATTCTTCCCCTAAAGGTGCAAGGCCTTTCAGCATGTAATCTTTGGCTTCCTCGTATGTCACCTTCATCCCAGCATCTTTCACAAGCGGTGTATACAGGTCATAGATATGCACTTCATCAAGCTCAAGCACTTTCTTTCTTAGCGCAATATAGCGGTGCAGGAGCGGCAAATGCTTATTAATCGTCTTAACAAGGTTATCGTATACTTCCTCAGGAATACTGTTGTTAGAAAGCGCAGCCTCACGCGCGGACTTGTACTTTTTCACTCTCGCGTAGAAGTTGTCCTTTTTCACAGTGCCGCTAAGCGTCGTGGCCATTGTATTTTTATATTGTCCGTACGTTTTATACACTGCGTCAAACGCATTTTTGCGGACTTCACGGTTTTCACTTTCCAAGAAATTAATAAAGTTGCCGTGAGTGATCTGTTTCTCATTCCCATCTTCGTCTTTAATGGACGGAAACGTAATATCTGCGTTATTTAACACGCTGAATGTATTTGAAGATGACCCCAGTACCTCGGAGGCTTCAGCAAGCAGCGCCTCTTCCTTCTCGCTCAGCACATGCGGACGTTCCTTTGTAATCTCCTCAATCGCATGAGAGTACAGCTTCAATTCTTCTTTTTCAAGAATGAACTGCTGCAGTTTGTCTTCTTCTATGGATAAAATCTCCGGAACCAAATAAGCTGTCGCGCTTGCGGCCTGTGTATACAGGTTTCCCGCCTTGTCATTCAGCCCCTGGTAAAAGGAGTTCCCAGTATCCTGGTCAGAGCGCATATGCGCATATGTGTACAGCCTACCCAGCCGCTCCATCACTTTATCTTGATACGTAAGAGCCTCGTATAAATGATCAGCTGAATCTGCCAGCTTTCCTTTATACTTAGATAAATTCGGAATTAATTCTTTTACAGCTTGAAATTCTTTATTCCAGGCCTCATCACTAGGAAAAATATCCTCAAGTCTCCATGTGTCTTCTGCCTTTACCTCACTTCTGTCAGGCAGTTGGTTTGCTTTTTTTTCCTCAGCCATGGTGATCCCCCTCGTCTTCTTTGATTCAAGCCAATTGAAAAAACAGCTGTTTCTCAATAAACTTGTGTTGTGAATATCTTCCGGTTTTTCACTGCCTTTTGTCAAATCATATGCAGTAATGAAGAGAACGAATGCCAAAAAAGCAGTAAAAACACGAAAAACCTTTCCTTTTGTGCCATTCACAGCCTGCCCACCACCTTTGTCTTAGGGTGAGCCAAATAAGACAAACTCATTCTATAAAACAGCTGCGGTCTCTTTCTATAAGATCCTGCATGGAGTGTATGCCACCTGCAGGCTGATTCAGCACATATACTTCTTTCTGAGTCTCCCTTAAAAATCCCTTCTTGCACAAAAAATCAATATACTGTTTAACCGCTTCTGAAAGACACTCTTCGCTGCATTCGAACCTGAGTGCAATGTTCTTATTATGAATGTGCAGTTTGCACTGCTGCAAAACGGCTGAAAAACGAATTGGCGCACGTTTATCTCCAAGATCCGTCATAAACAAATAAAGAAACCCCTGCCACACAAAAACCGGACTCTTAAAAACTGCCCCTTTTCTAACAGGAACAAACACTTCAGTCGGCAGAAAAGAAAAAGGCGTCTGCCGCTTCTCATAAAACAGCAGCCTAAGGCGATTTATTTCCTTTGAGTTAAACCGATGAGGTTTATGGCGAAAACGGTGAATCGCTTTCGTCCAGCCTGAATATTGAATTGAGGGTTTCGGTTCAGTGAAAAAAAGATCGTCTGCACCTGCCCGATGGATAGGGATCGTTTGGACTGAGGAATAAGAATGGTTTGTGTAGAATGGAATGATGTGGCTGAGCCGGAGAAAAGAACGCCTTTCAGGACAATAACATATCAGCTCTCTGTATGGACTTGCATTGATAAACTGCCAATGAAAAGCTGAAAGCTGATAAAAGGACGAAGCAGTCCGTTTTAAGCGGCTGTATCCCATAATCCACTGCGGGATGATTCCTTCTTGTTTGAAGCCCTCTGTCCGCTTTTGAAAGACATCTGGAGCGATAGTGGCGCATTGATATTCAACAGCAAGCATATGCTCCTTGATTCTTGCCATGACGTCCGGTCTTTGGTTGATTGTCCTTATATACGGCTCCAATATTGGTGAAGCCCGTTGTGTTTTCAGCCATACATACAGCTGTCTTTTTCCTTCTAAGTGGTAGGCGCTTTCCGGTTCGATGTCTATGGAGCAGGACTTGTTCTGTTTATGGGCAAAATGCGGCGCTTTTTGAAGTCCGAGCTTCACAGCTAGCTCTCCTCCGCATACCGGACAGAAGAACCGTCTCCGCTTTAATTTCTGGTTTTGCTGAGCGCCTAGAAGGTGAAACATTTGGCCGTCTTCAGTCACAGCACTAAACAATTGTCATCTCTCCTTTCCAGATGAAGTATACTTTCTGGAAAAGATGATCAACTCCTGTTCGCTGTATTTTCTGCTTGTCTATATGTTTTTGATTTTTCACATCTCTAAAATGGCATTTTCGTGCATAAAAAAAACCGATTTCCGGAAGGAAATCGGTTTGCTATGATGCAAAGTGTTTTTTTATCGTTTCTAGAGCATGCTCTGAAATAATCAGCTTGCCGTACTCTTCAAGACGGTGTATGCTGATTGAGGATTCAGTTGCGTACTCCAGCAGGATGCTTAGCTGATTTTCAACCTCTTCATCAGTCATATTGCAAAAATCTACATATAAATAATATCGGTTCTCAAACGAATATAAAGTCGTTTTGCTTCCGTTAACGTTCAATTTAGATAGAGAAATAACATCCTCAAAATCGCCAAATCGCAAGACAAATTGAAGCTTTTGCTCCTTCTCTTCCTGATTGACGGCTTGCTCTTCTTTCTGGAAATCATCCAGCAAGGCGTCAAGATCCTCAGATGCTGGTTCTTGCTTTTTATCCTCAGGAATCGGCAGTTCGAGCTTTTGTCCGTCTTTGGAAAGCTGGGCTTTTGTGACGATGATTTCTAATCCTTTGTCCAGTGCCTGAACTTGAATCCAAAGTGGGCCTTCCACAGCGAATTCCTCTTCTTCATGAACTTCATCCATGACTTCCCAGAATAGTTCTTCACTGCGCTCACGGTTATACCAAATTTCTTCTCTGTCAAAACCGCGATCTTCAATATCTCCGTAAGACATATAAAATTTTACTGTATGCTCGTTAATTCTTTCAATTTCCATTTGCCAACCTTCCCTTCTATATAAGATGTTGAAGGGACATCTAAGCTCCCGATTAATTGTACTTTACTACACTTTACCCATTCCGTCCACATCTTAACCTTAACCAAGGCCAGTGTGAATTCCTTTGTATTTCTATTTTATGATAAAACAGTCACAAAAGAAATAAAAATGCACCTTTGCCTAAAAAACGGCAGTTCAGGCGGCTGATATCATAAAATACGACCTGTCTCATATAGTAGTAGTACAAGCGAAGGACTGAAAGCGAGGTGCCGCTTCATGGAGCATGATTATCTGATTTCTCTGCTTGTCATTGTTGGGATTGACCTGATCCTCGGCGGAGATAACGCGGTTGTCATTGCCATGGCCAGCAGACATTTGCCGGACAAGCAAAGGCAGCAAGCCATTATTCTCGGAACATTTATTGCCGTTGCCATGAGAATCGGATTAACAAGTGCAGCTGTATATCTTTTGAACATTCCGTTCTTGCAGTGCGCCGGCGGAATTTTCCTGCTGTATTTAGGATATCAGCTGCTGATTGAAAAAAAAGACACGAAACACATTAAAAGCAGCACCTCCATGTGGAGAGCGATACGAACGATTGTACTTGCAGATCTCTTTATGTCGCTGGACAACGTCATCGCAGTTGCGGGAGCTTCACACGGTGAGTTTTCTCTCGTTGTTATAGGTTTGTGTGTATCGGTTCCGGTTATTATTTGGGGCAGCAAACTCATCCATATTGCACTAGAGAAAATACCGCTTCTGATTTACGCGGGAAGCGGGCTGCTTGCTTATACTGGCGGAGAAATGATTGTCAGAGACAAAAAGCTGTCTCTTTTTATGGCGCAGCACGGCACAGTTGAAACGCTCCTCCCCATTTTGACGGTTGCGTTTGTCATCCTTGCGAGCATTTATTACCAGCAGGTTGAAAAATAAAAGAAGGCTGATGACTCAGCCTTCTTTTGATGATACGATCTATTAGTTTGCCAAACGCTGTGCTTCTCTTAATTGGAAAGAGCGAACTTTTCTTGGCAGGAAACGTCTGATTTCGTCTTCGTTATATCCGACCTGCAAACGTTTTTCGTCAATGATGATCGGACGGCGAAGCAACCCTGGATGCTCGTTGATCAAGCGGTACAAATCTTGCAGCGGCATAGATTCAACGTTCACATTCAGTTTTTGGAATACTTTTGAACGGGTTGAGATGATTTCATCTGTACCATCCTCAGTCATTCGAAGAATTTGTTTTATTTCATCAATTGATAAAGGTTCAGAGAAAATATTTCTTTCTACAAATGGAATATCGTGCTCCTCGAGCCACGCTCTCGCCTTTCTGCATGAAGTACAGCTTGGTGATGTGTATAGTGTAACCATTCATCTTCACTCCTCTAATTAGTAGGATGAACATCTATTTTATTCTTAAATTGAAATTACTCTAAAAAAGGAATCTTTACAGGTATTATACTATAAAAAAGTAAGTGTGAACAGTATCCTAAGAAAAAAATGTGTCAATCCAGCAAATTTTTAATGTTCATGATATGTTCTAATTCTCAATTAGCTTAACTGATCGAAAATATTTTTTTGTTTTTCTTCATCAATGAGTTTCAGGACTTCATCCGTTTTTTCGTACGATTCCCCGTACCATTTCTCGTCTTTATAAGTATGAATGTTTTCATATGTCTGTTTCATGGCTTCAAGAATTTCTTCTTCTGATTCTGTTTTTGGTGACCAGTACAGAATCTCCATCTTGTTTACTTCATTCGTAGCCAATGACCGGCGCCGGTACCCAATTGACTGAGCATGCTTGAAATGCTCTCTTTGATAAAACCTCAGGCGTTTTTCTGTATCAGTATCATCTTCATCCACAGGTTCCACCTCGAGCAATATGGGCTTATTTTTCTTTTTCAGCTTCGCGATCAATTTGCCGCCAAGCCCCTGCCCTCTTGCATCCTTAGACACATACAGATAATCAACGAAGATAAAAGAATCGAATTCCGCAAACATTAAAATATGATGTTTGCCTTCATCTTTATGATAAATATCGCTTCGCTCTTTCAGAAGAGCTTCCATATGCGCTTTTGATTTCATTTCTTCAATTGGAAAGTACTCGCTAAGCTTTTCATACCAGTTCATTGATTTGCTCCTTATGAGTTCGTTGTCTTCATACTTTTAGATATACCCCATTTCTTCTTGTTTAAACAGCCTTACATCTATAAAGACGTGCGAACTTCCTCCATGGTTTCATTTTTTTTCAGCAAAAACCGAGCCATCTGCTCCGTTCATTTTGAATTGTTTCTCATTGAACTCGATTTTCCCGCCTGTAATGAACCAGGCGGGGCTGCGCCAGTGCAATCAGAAATGTCATGATATATAATGCAGCAGCCGCGATAAAAGCTATTTTCGCACCAGCAGCATCAGCTACTAGCCCCATAATGGAGTAGGTGACGCCTGACCAAGGAGTCAAAATCGCATTTTTTGCAGCCATGATTCCGATTCGTTTCTGCTCGGGAATAACCTCCTGCAGCATGGTTTCCTGGCAAATATCACGCACCTGATAAAAAGGCCCCATTGCAGCACAAGCCAGAGCGCATAAAAATGGGACTGGAGAAAATGAAAACAAAAGGGTCAGCGCCGACATTACAAGCGAGCTGAACATAATGGCATAGCCCATATTCCGCTCAAAAAAAGAAGAAAAACGAATGGCAATCACACTGCCGACAATTGCGCCTATAAAATAGGAAGCGTTAAACATCCCCCACCACACCTCTGTTTCATGCAAAACAGCCGCAGTAAATGCGAGGAGAATAGCAGATGACCATACGGAACCCGCCAAAGCTTCTATCATGTCCATTACAGTAATGTCTCTTACAATAGGGATGATCATTAAATCCTTCCATATACTTCTGGCAGATGCTGTTTCAGCAGTTCCTACAGCCTCTTCTTCATTTACATGCAGCACACTGATGGAAGCTCCCGATAGAACAAACAGGCAAATGGCAGCGCCGACAACGAGTTCAAAAGGGACGGCGTACGTCAGAAGGCCTCCAAGGCCCCAGCCTGCTGTTAAGAACAATTGATTCGAGAGGGAGATCACACCATTCGCTTTTACATATTGCTTCTTTGGAACAATAATCGGCAGCAGCGCAAATCTTGCCGGCTGAAAAAAAGCGCCCGCGAAGGAAAAACAAAACACAAACAGCAGCGTAATCCAAAAGAATGCCTGTCCGTGATGAGTGACGCTGTATGCCATCAGGATTGTAAAGACCGCTCTCAGCAGATTCGCTCCCGCAAGCACCTTTTTAAAACCGAGAATGCGAAGCACCGGAGAGACGCAAAAGCTTGCTGCTATACTCGCAAACGACATGAACGATAAAATAAGGCTTGCCAAAAAAACGGAGTCAGTCATTTGATAGACCCGGACCATTAAAACGATTGTGACGAGGACTCCTGCTAAAGATTGAAAAGATTGAGACAGCAATAGCGCAAAAACATTTTTGTTATGCAGAAATTGAATTGTATTTCGCCTCCGCTTTTTTCCTCTAATTGTAAATGTCATCATTCTCACTTTCTATGATGCCGTAAAAAAAATCCTTCAAGAGATTTCTCTTGAAGGATTGATAAATCATGAAAAAGCTTTAAATTCGGCTTCCGTGCACATCACAAAATGTCCCGGTTTGACTTCACGGAATTCCATCGTTTCCCCATCCTTTAATTGATGGACAGACGGATCATATTTCTGGCGAACGCGATTTCTCTCATAGTCCGGATCAGGAAGCGGAATCGCAGAAAGCAATGATTTTGTATACGGGTGAAGCGGATTCTCATACAGCTCATCTGCCGGCGCAAGCTCAACCAGTTTCCCGAAATACATGACTCCAATGCGGTCACTGATGTATTTGACCATCGATAAATCGTGGGCAATAAACAGGTATGTGAGCCCTTTTTCTTTTTGCAGTTCTTTCATTAAATTCACGACCTGCGCTTGAATGGATACATCCAAAGCGGAAATCGGCTCATCCGCGATAATGAATTCCGGATCAACAGCAAGAGCTCTGGCAATCCCGATTCTTTGGCGCTGGCCGCCGGAAAATTCATGCGGATAGCGGTTCGCGTGTTCCTTGTTTAAACCAACTGTTTCCAATAGTTCATGAACTCGCTGCATCCGCTCTTTTTTCGTTTTCGCCAGCTTATGAATATCAAGGCCTTCAGCAATAATATCAGCAACTGTCATTCTCGGATTTAGGGATGCATAGGGGTCTTGGAAAATCATCTGCATTTTGCGGTTGAATTCCAGCAGCTTTTTCCGCGATTTTCTCCCGTGCACATTTTCACCGTTAAACAGCACCTCACCATCGGTTGCTTCGTACAGCCGGATAATGCTTCGGCCTGTTGTCGATTTACCGCAGCCAGATTCACCAACCAGCCCTAATGTTTCACCTTTATAGATATCAAATGATAAATCATCTACAGCCTTAACCGTTCCCCTCGGCGTGACAAAGTGCTGTTTTAAATGTTTGATTTCTAATAGTTTTTCAGTCAATTCATTCACCTTCTCTCACTAAGACAGGTTTTTCATACGTATTTGCCAGTTTACGCATTTTCGCTTTTACCGCTTCAGGCGGCTCTACCTTTGGCGCGTCAGGATGAAGCAGCCACGATTTTACATAATGTGTATCGGATACCTTAAACATTGGCGGCTCCTGTTCAAAATCGATTTTCATCGCGTAAGAGCTCCGCAGGGCAAAAGCATCTCCTTTTGGCGGGTTTGTCAAATCAGGCGGCGTGCCCGGAATGGCAGTCAGCTCTTCCTCTCCTGAACTTTCCAGTGTCGGCATGGATGCAAGAAGCCCCCAAGTGTACGGATGTCTCGGATCGTAGAAGATTTCGTCTACCGTACCGGTTTCTACAATCTGTCCCGCGTACATGACAGCGACCCGGTCAGCAACGTTAGCCACAACACCAAGATCGTGTGTGATAAAGATGATGGACGTGTCAATTTTCTTTTGCAAATCCTTCATTAATTCCAAAATTTGCGCTTGAATCGTTACATCAAGAGCAGTTGTCGGCTCATCGGCGATCAGAAGCTTCGGATTCGCTGCAAGCGCCATGGCAATGACAACCCGCTGCCTCATCCCGCCTGAAAATTCGTGCGGAAATTGGTTCACCCGCTTTTCCGGCATTGGGATACCGACTAATTCCAGCAGTTCAACCGCGCGTTTTTTAGCCGCTTCCTTCGAGATCTTTTCGTGTTTAAAAAGCACTTCCGTAATTTGTTTACCGACCTTCATCGTTGGATTTAAAGAGGTCATCGGATCTTGGAATATCATGCCGATCTCTTTTCCTCGGACATTTTGCATTTCTTTTTCGGACAGCGGCACCAGATCCTTTCCTTCAAACAGGATCTCACCGCGTTTGAAATAACCCGGAGGCATTGGAATCAGCTTCATAATCGCTTGAGAGGTTACACTTTTTCCGGAACCTGATTCTCCAACAATGGCCAGCGTCTCTCCTTTATCCAGATGGAAATTCACTCCGCGGATCGCCTGGACCTCTCCGCCATATGTTTTAAATGAAATTGCTAAATCTTTTACTTCTAATAGGCGTGTCACCCGTATCACTCCCTTATTTACGTAACTTAGGATCCAATGCGTCTCTTAATCCGTCGCCGACAACGTTAAAACCAAACATTGTAATGCAGATAAATCCGGCAGGGAAGAATAAACGCCACGGATAATAGGTCAATGCAGGCAATCCGTCAGAAGCCATCGTTCCCCAGCTTGCCAGCGGAGCCGGAACACCAAGTCCCAAATAGCTTAAAAAGGCTTCTGTAAAAATCGCAGTAGGAACTGTCAGTGTCATCGTGACCAAAATAGAACCCATTGCGTTTGGCACGATATGTTTAAACAGCAGACGGGATGTTTTTGCACCCAGTGTCTGTGAAGCAAGCACATACTCTTGATTCTTCAGCTGCAGCACTTGTCCACGCACGATTCTGGCCATGTTAATCCAGCCCGTAATCGTCATGGCAATAATAATCGTAAATAGCCCTTTCGGAAGAACAACCATCAGTAAGATAACCATTAATAATGAAGGAACTGCCCAAAGGATGTCAGCGATACGCATCATGATTTCGTCCGTTCTTCCTCCGCGGAAGCCTGAAATGCTCCCCCAAATGACGCCGATCAGCAAATCAAGAACAGCAGCTGCAACACCGATAAAGATTGAGATTCGCGCCCCTACCCATGTACGGACGAAAATGTCCCGCCCAAGATCATCTGTTCCGAACCAGTGATCTTTTGAAGGGGGCTTATCCGCATTTAAGAGATTAGTAGTTGAATAATCATACCTTGAGAACATCGGCGCAAAAATTGCCATAAGGATAATAAGTACGATAATGATAAGCCCGACCATTGCAAGCTTATTGCTGCGGAAGCGAAGCATCGCATCTTTCCAGAGGGAAAGGCTCTTTTTACTTATTTTTTCTGCATCGCCGGCATTCGCTGCGGCTGGTTCAAACATGTTTTTTGGAATGTTCTGCATGGCCTAGGCTCCTTTCTTTGCTTTGGAAAGCTTGATTCTTGGATCAATAATGCCGTATAACACATCTACGATTAATACACACAATAGCAGGATGACACTGAAGAACACCGTTACACCCATAATGACCGTATAATCACGGTTTGTAATACTGTTGACGAAGTGTGCACCAAGCCCCGGGATCCCAAAAATGGTTTCAATAATGAAGCTCCCCGTTAAGACCTGTGCGGCCATCGGGCCCATATATGTAACAACCGGCAAAAGCGCGTTTCGGATGGCGTGCCGCACTGTAACCGCTGGGCGGGACAGCCCTTTCGCTTTCGCTGTGCGGATATAATCACTGTTTAACACTTCGATCATGCTTGAACGGGAAAGTCTGGCAATAAACGCCATCGGCATGGAAGCAAGTGCGATTGAAGGCAAAAAGGTGTATGCCCAGGAATCCCACCCCGCGACCGGAAACAGCCCAAGCTTCATGGAGAACACATATTGCAGAACAGCCGCCATGATAAAGCTCGGAACCGAAATACCAAATATCGTTAAAATCGCGACGGTATAATCCTGCCACTTATTATGGTAAAGGGCTGCAATGACCCCAAACAATACACCTAACGCTAAAGCGAGGAGAATAGCTTCTGCTCCAAGAGTAAATGAAACGGGGAAACCTGAACTGATCAGGTCGTTAACACTCTGACCTTTATATTTAAATGACGGTCCGAAATCCCACATTGCAACTGATTTCAAATAACTGACATATTGTACAAACAGCGGCTTGTCCAAGCCATAATGCGCATTTAAATTTGCTTCAATTTCAGGCGGAAGCTTTTTCTCACCTGAAAATGGCCCGCCCGGTGCTGCTTGCATTAAGAAGAATGTCACAGTTACAATCACAAATAGTGTGATAATCATATAGACTAAGCGTCTTCCGATATATTTTAGCAAGGGGGAACACCTCCATGGTTTTTACATTTTTATACTCCATCAGTAAGAAAGGTATATGGGGCTTTTCTCCCCATATACCTTGAGGTCTTTTATTTTCAGACGTAGCCTTATTTAAAATATGCGTTTCTGAAATAAACCTCACCAGTACCTGGCATGATAACACCTTTTAGGTTTTCATCCTGTACCCAAGTATCAGTATAGAAATAGATTGGGGCAACCGGCATTTCATCAATGAAAATACCTTCTGCTTTTTTCAGCAGCTCTGCACGTTTTGTTTTATCTGTTTCAGTTTGTGACTGATTCAGAAGCTTTTTGAATTCTGGATTTTCCCAGCCTGTATCGTTATTTCCTCCGTTTTTGTCACGGAACAATTCAAGGAAGTTGATAGGATCATTGAAGTCGCCGAGCCAGCCCATACGGCCGATTTGATAATCTTGGCTGTGGAGCTTATCAATATAGACATTCCACTCTGAGTTATCAAGCTCAACATCAACGCCTAAATTTTTCTTCCACATTTCTTGTACTGCTTGAGCGATTTTCGCGTGTGCGTCATCAGTGTTGTAAGACAATTTGATTTTTGGCAAATCAGATGCCTTGCTTAAGCCCATTTCTTTTAGGCCTTTATCAAGGTATTTTTTTGCTGTTTTGACATCATTGTCTTTGAAGTAGCCTTCTTTGTTATCCTCAAATCCCTTCATTGTAGGCGGCACTGCAGCCATTGCCGGGATTTGCTCTCCTTGCGTAACGTTTTTAACAATCGACTGACGGTCAAGCGAATATGTTAAAGCTTTACGGATATTTACGTTGTCTAATGGCTTAGCTTCAGTGTTGAATTTGTACCAATACACACCTGCAATCGGCTCAACATGTAAAGAACCGTCTTTTTTCAGGGTCGGCAGGGATTCTGTCGGAAGCTGTCCGAGCGGCATACCGGCCCAATCAAGTTCGCCAGCTTGGAATTTTTTCAGTTCCGTATTGTTATTGTTGATCATAACCATATCAATTTTCTTCAGTTTGACTTTGTCTTTATCCCAATACTGGTCATTTTTTTCGAGAGTAATAGAACCGCTGTGTTTCCATGCCGTCATTTTGAACGGCCCGTTTGATACATAATCATCTCCGGCATTTGTATTCCACTTTTTATTTTTCTCTGCAATTTTCTTATTGATCGGCATATACGTATAGAACGCAGTTAATTCAGTGAAATATGGAGTCGGGTTATTTAATTCAACCTTCAGCGTTTTGTCATTCACAGCTTTTACTGCCACATCATCTAGGCTGCCTTTGCCGGTATTCGCCGCTTCAGCACCTTTTATGTAGTAGAGCTGGTAAGCGTATTGCGATTCGTTATTAGGATCAAGCGCCCATTTCCAAGCATATTCAAAATCTTGTGCTGTTACAGGGTCTCCATTAGACCATTTCACACCATCACGAATGGTAAATGTATATGTCTTTCCGTCCTTGCTCGTTTCAATTTTAGAAGCCATGCCTTCTTCAGGCTCACCATCTGCATTGATACGTGTCAATCCTTCAAAAGTCTGACGGATGACACCGCCTGATACTGAATCATTTGCCAATCCCGGATGTAAGGAAAACGGCTCAGTTTTAATATTAATGTTAAGTGTCGTCTTTCCTTTACTGTCCTTTTTCCCCTCACCGTTTGATCCGCTGCCGCCAAAGCCGCACGCGCTCAGCACGAGAGTGAAAATGAGCATCAACGTGACAATCGACCAACGTTTTTTCATATTCGCAAACCCCCTAATAATAATTTTCAGCTCCTTACGGCTAAATCCTCAGAAATATCAGACAAATGAACCTGAGTTTCCACAACTTTTATTCTGTTCCGTCTTTTCTGATTATTTTTGTAAAAAAGCTGTAACAATAGAGTGAACAAGTTCATTATAATGAAACAAATAATTTATTGCAATATTATTTTATCAATTTAAAATATTTAAACTTCGTTAGTTTTTCTTCCATGAACATAATATCCTTCTACCATTTAAAGCATAAATTGATTAAAAACTTTTTCATGTGTTTTCTGCCCATATTGCTTTTTACATATAATATCTGCCTGTTTTTACGCTGATAGCAGTTATCATTTAAGGATTTTACAGCACTCGTGTTATTTATATTATTACAATTTTACTGGAAAAAAGAATGTTTTTTCATGATGACAATTGGTTATAATTGATTTATAATGAAGCAATCAAAAGAAAAGCTTGCTATGAAAAAGAGTAGTACACATTTCACCTGTTTGAAGAGAGTCTGCGGTGCTGGGAGCAGATAACGGGCAATGTGGAATGGACTTTGGAGCAGCTGACCGAACTGGAAAAAAGTAGGCTCAGCCGGAGCAGTCTCCGTTACAAACGTCAGAGTGATTCCATTTTAATGGAATAATCAGGGTGGTACCACGGTTCATTCGTCCCTTTTTTACAGGGGAAGAATGAGCCTTTTTTATTATGTTTTAAGAAATGAGGTTGATGTTTTCATGAAACAAACGATTTTTTCAGGCATTCAGCCAAGCGGCTCAGTGACGCTCGGCAACTATATCGGTGCAATGAAGCAGTTTGTCGAACTGCAGCATGATTATAACAGCTATTTTTGCATCGTCGATCAGCATGCGATAACTGTTCCTCAAGACCGGCTTGAGCTTAGAAAGAATATCCGCAATCTCGCGGCGCTTTACTTAGCTGTCGGACTTGATCCAGAAAAAGCAACATTGTTTATTCAGTCCGAGGTTCCCGCGCATGCGCAGGCCGGATGGATGATGCAGTGTGTCGCTTATATCGGCGAGCTTGAGCGGATGACTCAATTTAAGGACAAATCCAAAGGCAATGAAGCTGTCGTCTCCGGCCTGTTAACATATCCGCCGCTGATGGCCGCTGATATTCTGCTGTACGGAACGGATCTTGTACCTGTCGGCGAGGATCAAAAGCAGCACCTTGAGCTGACGCGGAATCTTGCAGAACGCTTCAACAAAAAATACAACGACATCTTTACGATTCCGGAAGTGAAAATTCCAAAAGTCGGTGCACGCATCATGTCTCTGAATGATCCGCTGAAGAAAATGAGCAAATCTGATCCAAATCAGAAAGCTTATATTACCCTGCTGGATGAACCGAAGCTTCTTGAAAAGAAAATCAAAAGCGCTGTGACAGATTCTGAAGGCATTGTGAAATTTGACAAAGAAAACAAACCGGGCGTTTCCAACCTTCTTACAATTTATTCAATCCTCGGCAATACGACAATTGAAGAGCTTGAAGCAAAGTACGAAGGAAAAGGCTACGGCGAGTTTAAAGGTGATTTGGCAGAAGTCGTGGTGAACGCATTAAAACCGATCCAGGACCGCTATTATGAGCTGATAGAATCTGAAGAATTAGACCGGATTCTTGATGAAGGCGCGGAACGGGCGAACCGGACAGCAAACAAAATGCTGAAAAAAATGGAGAATGCCATGGGTCTTGGAAGAAAAAGACGCTAATCAAAAAACCGCTCTTTGCAAAGAGCGGTTTTTTTCAGTTTACCTTTGATTCGTTTTCCATTTCCCATAGCTTTTCGAAAAAAGGCTGTCCTTTTATTAGGTTTTCGCAAAAAGCTAGGTGCTTGTCCGACCAGCCTTCAATTGTTTCGTTATACAGCATGTCCCAAATCTCTTCAAAGCTCATCCTTTTGATTTGTTCATACATATGCGGATTCCACTCTGTGTACCAGTAGCCGATTTCAGCCCGGTTTTTCAGCCCTTTTAATTGGTCAAGCGCCATAAACATCAGCTGCTTAATTTGCCGTTCTTTTCTAGTCAGTCCTCTGACATGTTCTGGTGCTAATGATAAGATATGATATTCCTTGGAGGATTCCAGCTTCTTTGGCTCAAATTCATATGTTTCAGGCTCTACATCTTTTACCATTTCATAAACGAGCTGCTCTTGTCTTGGGATCAGACGGCTTTTTCTGACAGGGATCGTGTAGCCGATCGTGTCGACAGCTAAAATGCCGATTCCGTCTGTTACGACAAAACAATACTCAAGCTTTGTCCGCTCATGATTTTTCCGAATGTACGATTTCTGATGTACGTCTTCAAGCAAACCTTTCGGAAGCTCTGACAAATCGTTTTCTATGTAATGAAACAGTACTGACGGCACCCTTAGCAACGGCACCTGATCCAAAAGCTCAACCGTATCTTCCTTGCGCCATTCGTGAAAGTGGCATACATTGTAGCCATTTTCTTCCCCTTCAAACCAATTGACCCACACATCATGAAGAAATAACATCTCTAACCCCTCACTTTTATAAAAACTGTTGTCCACAGTATAGGCAAGGGATAGAGAAATTATTCCAAAGAGATTGAGGAAATCTGGAATCACTGGGTTTATGTAAGAATCGCAAAAAGCAGATCTCTTTGTATATTTTCTGACAAAAGGAGACCTGCTTTTTTTCTGATTTGGTGATATTTTATCACAGATATGATATTCATTTTCATTTTCATTTAATATTTTTCGGGTCAAGCGCATCCCGCAGGCCATCACCGACAAAGTTGAAGCATAAAACGGTCATTAAAATAAATAGCCCGGGAAATAACGGGTACCACCATGCTTGAATCATTACTGTGAAATTCTGTGCGTCTTGAAGCATGTTCCCCCAGCTAGCGATTGGCGGCTGGATTCCAAAGCCCAAGTAGCTTAGCGCCGATTCAGCTAGAATAACAGACCCTACTTTCAGCGTAGCTGACACAATAATCGGCCCTAACGCATTGGGCAGGATATGAGAAAAAATAATTTTGTGCGTTTTTGTTCCAATTGTTTTAGCAGCAAGAACATATTCCCTTGAACGGAGCGACAAGAATTCTCCCCTTACTAATCGTGCTGTTGTGGTCCATCCTGTGAGACAGAAAATTAAAATCAGTTTGTCCACACCCGGCTTGAAGATGGTGACCAGCGTGATCAACAAGAAAATATCAGGAATGGATAACACAATGTCAACTACACGCATAATGACAGCATCCACTATTCCTCTGAAATATCCGGCTAATGCTCCTAAAACCGTTCCGATCAAAATCGAACCGACTACGGACGCAAATCCAACCAATAAAGAGACACGCGCTCCATATAGGATCCGGCTGAAAATATCACGTCCAAATTTATCCGTTCCCATCAGATGTTCAAGGCCCGGCGCCTTATATTTATCAAGCAGGCTTTGCTGCTCTTGGGGATAAGGTGCAATTAAAGGGGCGAAAACAGCCGACATAATAATGATAAAAAGAATAACGGCACCTAAAATGGCCAGTTTGTTTTTCGAGAATTTTTCCCAGAAAATCTTTGTCATTGTTTCTGGCTTTTTCGAAATATTTTCTTTCAGCCTGATCTCCGGCGAGGGAGTTGTTTGCAGCTCTGACATCTCTGTTTCCCTCCTTTTAATATTCGATCCGCGGGTCAACAATCGCGTAAAGGATGTCTGCAATGAGGTTTCCGACAACGACAAGAACCGCCGAGATCACAGTCATTGCCATGATAACCGGATAATCGCGCTGGAATGCTGAATCGACAAACAGCTTTCCTAATCCCGGCCAAGTGAAAATCTGCTCTACGACAACCGCTCCGCCAATAAAGGAAGGAATCATTAAGCCAAAAATCGTAATAACAGGCAATAATGCATTTCGCAAGCCGTGCTTAAATAATACTCGATTCTCTTTGAAACCTTTTGATCTGGCAGTCCGGATATAATCTTGATTTAAAACATCAAGCATATTGGATCTTGTATATCTCGTTAAGCCTGCCATATCAGCTGTCGCCAGCACAAAAGCGGGTAAAAGCAAATGATGAATCCGGTCTACTATACTGAAATCTGAGTTAAGGGTGGCGACTCCCCCGGTTGGAAACCAGCCGAGATTCACGGCAAACACCATGATTAAAATCAAACCGAACCAAAAATTCGGGATTGCCAAACCGATAAATGAAGTAAATGTAATGCCGTAGTCCAGCTTCGAATAAGGTTTTTTTGCAGAAATTACCCCGAATGGGATGGAAATGATCAGCGCCAAAATTGTTGACACCAGCATCAAGAGGAGTGTGTTGGGCAGCCGTGCTAAAATCAGTTCTGAAACAGGCGTCCCTTTTCTGATGATGGATGTGCCGAAATCACCTTGAACCATATTGCCCAGCCATTTTAAATATTGAACATACTCAGGGTCATTGAGACCGTACTTTTCAATAAACTGAGCCCTGTCTGCCTGGCTGATCGTAGGATCCATCATAAGTGTCATCGGGTCCCCTGGAGCGGCTTTCATAATAATGAAAGACAAAATTGTAATTCCCAAAAGAATAGGAATCGAAGATAACGTTCTTCGAATAATATATGTAACCATATTCTTGTCCCCTTCGTTGTTCTTTTTCAAATTCAAAGGGGAAGGAAACGCACTCCCTCCCCTGCAAGGGAAAATTATTGGGCAAGCCACCATTTTTCAATTTGGTACAACTCGCGTTTTGGATGATACACATAACCCTCTAAGTTAGCCGGCATCGCCATATGGTTGTTCGGATAGTAAAGGAAGGTATACGGCTGATCTTCAGCAAGTTTTTGGTAAATCTTTTCGTAAGCTTTTGAGTATTCGTTACGGTCACTGATTGATTTTGCATCTTTGAGAAGCTTATCAACTTCAGGGTTTTTGTACCACATGTTATTTAAGCCTTTTTCAGACTGGCTAGAATGGAAGATATCGTAATGGTCTGGGAACGTTGATAAACTCCATCCTAAAACCATTGCGTCATAGTCCCAATTAGG
Organism: Bacillus sp. GW821-FHT01G09; assembly: GCF_059422205.1. Taxonomy (NCBI): domain Bacteria; kingdom Bacillati; phylum Bacillota; class Bacilli; order Caryophanales; family Bacillaceae; genus Bacillus; species Bacillus sp. GW821-FHT01G09. The sequence continues at coordinate 263,481 of NZ_JBWKWL010000002.1, read as the reverse complement.
TGGATTTGTCTGTTCTACTAATGCACTCCACTCAACGATTTGCGGCGTTACCTTAATCCCGACTTTCTTCAATTGTTCTTGAACAACAACTGCAATGTCTTCACGAACTTTATTTCCTTGATTCGTTTTCAGTGTAAACTCGAATTTTTTACCGTCTTTATCTAGTATGCCGTCACCGTCAGTATCTTCCCAGCCGGCTTCTTTCAGCATCTTCTTCGCTTTTTTGACGTTGTATTCAAATTTAGGAACCTCTATATCTTTCGGATAGTTCCATGAAACCGGGCTTTCAGGGATGTAAGCGACCTTCCCGTCCCCATCTAATACGGTTTGCACCATTGTTTCACGGTCTAAAGCTGTCGTAAGCGCCTGGCGCACTTTTTTGTCTTTAAACAGCTCATTTTTCTCATTCCAGCCGATATACGTATAGCTTAACGCTAAATCTGTTACGACTTTGACATTATTAAACGATTCAGCTGTCTTATAGTCAGTTGACGGCACGTTAAAGAAATCAATATCTCCGGCCTGAAGCTGGGCAACTGCTGCATTGGCGTCAGGAATGATTTTATACGTGACACTGTCTAAATACGGACGGCCGTCATAGTAGTCATCATTAGCAACAAGCTTCACGTATTGTCCGTCTTTCCATTCTTTAAATTTGAAAGGCCCCGAGCCGATTGGATTTTTTCTATTAAATTCGTTATCTTCAAGCTCTGCAACCGGTACATCTTTTAAAATGTGCTCAGGCAGAATCCCGTAGCTGTCTAACGTATTGTTATAGAAGTTAGGGTCTTTGTATTTCAGCGTAAATAAAACCTCATAATCTCCCTTTTTCTCTACTGATTTCAGCATTTCAAAGTTAGAGCCGCGCTCTCCTTTGTAATCCTTGTTAAGCGGAATGCTGTACGTAAAGACGACATCATCGGCAGTAAGCTCTTCTCCGTCATGGAACTTAACGCCTTTTTTGATTTTTACGTCATATTTCAATCCGCCATCCAGCTCTTTCACACTTTCCGCCAGTGACATTTTGACATTTAAGTTTTCATCGGTTTTCGTTAAAAAGCTGTAAATCATTTGTTCAATATCTGTACTTGATTCATCTGTTGAATATAATGAGTTGAAAAGTGTTGGCGCTCCGATTGAACCAACAACCAAATCCCCGCCTTGCTGCGGTTTGCCTGCTGATTTTTTCTCGCTGCTGTTGCTCGATTTTGATCCCGAGCAGGCTGATAAAAAGATGGCCAGAACCATCAATACACTTAGCATCATCAGTGCGGTTTTCCGTCTTTTCATTAGATATTCCCCCTCTTGAAATGTTCGTTCTTCTCAGCTGTTGTTTATGTAGTGTGCATACCCCCTCTCAAAGCTGTGCGGGCAACATTAGCTATAAAGGTGACAAGCCACAAAGTGGCTGGGAGCAGCTTCTTTAAATTCTGGTATTTGTTCCTTGCATATCGGTTTTGCAACAGGACATCTTGTGTGGAATACGCAGCCTTTTGGCGGGTTGGCCGGACTAGGCAGTTCTCCCTTCAGGACAATGCGTTCACGTTTGACAGATCCTCTTTTTCTTGTAACCGGAACGGAGGATAAAAGCGCTTGGGTATATGGGTGAAGCGGGTTGTCATAAAGCTCATGCTTGCCGGTCAGTTCCATCATTTTGCCAAGATACATTACTCCGACTCTGTCGCTGATATGGCGGACGACACTCAGATCATGAGAGATAAATAGATACGTAAGATTAAATTCTTCCTGTAATTCCTCCATCAAGTTAATCACTTGGGCCTGAATGGATACATCAAGTGCGGAAACCGGCTCATCTGCAATGATCAGCTCTGGATTCAAAGTGAGTGCTCTGGCAATGCCGATCCGCTGACGCTGGCCGCCTGAAAACTCATGGGGATAACGGCCGGCAAACGACGGGTGAAGCCCTACTCTTGCAAGCAGCTCTTCAACTTTTTCGTTTCGTTCACGCATGGTATACATGTTGTGCGTATTAAACGGCTCCTTTATGATGGAACGCAGGGTCTTTCTCGGGTTTAACGAAGCAAATGGATCTTGGAAAACCATTTGAATATTTTTGCGGACACTCTTCCGCAGCTTCTCCTCTGACAGATTGGAAATATCCTGCCCTTTAAAAAGAATTTGGCCCTCTGTCGGTTTGTACAGTCTGATCATCGTTCTGCCGGCAGTCGATTTTCCGCAGCCCGACTCTCCAACGATTCCGAGTGTTTCTCCTTTTTTTAACGAAAATGAAACACCATCCACCGCTTTTACATCACCGACTTTTCTTTGAAAAAGGCCTGACCGGATCGGAAAGTATTTTTTTACGTCACGAAGCTCTAAGATTGTTTCTTGATTAGCTGCTGTCATGATTGTTCGGCACCCTCTTCCTCATATAAAAAGCATCTCACCGTTCTTCCGCTTTTGTGTGTCAAAAGCGAAGGCTGATTTGTCCAGCACTTATCCATAGCTTTCGGGCACCTTGGGGCAAAACGGCACCCCGGCGGCAGATTATCCGGTGTAGGCACACTGCCTTTAATCGCATTTAATTTATCAATCTCTCCATCTATAACAGGAATTGACGTAAGCAGGCCTTCTGTATACGGATGAAGCGGTTCTAAAAATAAGTCATCAACGGTAGCATTTTCTACGACTTGTCCGCAGTACATGACAATTACTCTATCGGCAGCCTCAGACACGACACCTAAGTCGTGTGTGATGAGAAGAATCGATGTATTGAACTTCTGACAGAGATCTTTCATGAGCTCCAGCACCTGGGCTTGTATTGTCACATCCAGCGCTGTCGTTGGTTCATCGGCAATGAGCAGTTTAGGATTACAGCTCAGTGCGATGGCAATCATCACCCTCTGTCTCATACCGCCGGACAGCCGATGCGGGTACTCCTTCATAATTTGCTCCGCCCGGGAGAAACCGACCATCTGCAAGAGTTCAACAGCTCGTTGACGGGCTTCTTTTTTCTTCATGTTTTTATGGTAAATCAGCACTTCGGTAATTTGTTCTCCGATTGTTAACACCGGATTAAGGGAGGTCATTGGTTCCTGAAAGATCATGGATACTTCGTTACCGCGGATTTTGCAATAATCGTTTTCAGTGAATGAGGTGAGGTCTTTGTCTTCGAGTTTAATAGAGCCGTCCATGATTTTTCCGCCAGAGCTTTGGACGAGGCCCATAATTGATAAAGAAGTAATGCTTTTTCCGGAGCCCGATTCACCTACAAGCGCGACGGTTTCGCCTTTGCTGATGTGAAAATCGACTCCGTCAACCGCAGGGATCGGCTCCTTTTTCCTGAAAAAATAAGTCTTTAAATTATTTACTTCTAAAAGTGTGCTCATGCTAGCTCCCCTTTCCCCCCTCTTGTTGTCAAACGTTTTCAAGAGAAAGCAATCCCTTTATTCAGAAATAATAAATAATATTGAATTATCGAAAAATTTTATAGTTGTATATTATTACAATCATTTTGCAAAATCAAGAATTTTTTAGGATAAATGTAATATTATTAATGAAATTCCATTATTTTATCCTTTTAAAGCATTGCATCCAAAAAGGTTTCAGCAGGAATGGACAGCCCGTCTGCGGCGCTTGCCTTGCTGGCGGTTAAATATTTTTTTACAATATTGAATCCAACTGCGTATCCAAGCATTTTTGGCTGATATCCTTTGCCGAATAACAGCTGGGGAAATAATCGATTATCCCGTTTGATATTCCGATGGGGCGCAATCTTTTTTTCATATAAAGCCTGAAGCTGCTCCGGTGTATACCAAGTCGTCCACTCAGCCGTTTGACTTCGGCCGAACCTCTCATAAACAGCATATTCCGCCAGCCCTTCCATGATGATTGTATCAAGTAATGTGACATCCTTTTCCTCTTTTGTCAGATGACCTAACCGGCAAACGTGATGATACTCATGCGTCATAAGGGCAGATACCGACCCAAAATCTAAATCTGACGAAAGAAAAAGGAACATTTTGTCTTGAAAGGCGAGTCCTGATTTTGATCCGAATTCTAAACGGATTCTCCTGTTTCGTTCATCAACCGGCAGCGTGACAATTGGTACATCAGGACCTTGCCATTTGTTTTTGAGGTACTGTTCTTCCTTTTGGATATGTCCGTAAAAACCTTTTTCCTTCAGCTTGGAAACAGTCTGAATACCCTCTTTTATGTTTTTAAACATCCCATGATGCTGAAGGTGTCCCAGAATGCCCTTCCAGTTCTTTTTCTCCGCACCTGAAAAAAGCGGGATAATGTAATGCGCCAAATCATCTATTGAATCAGCCTTCCTGAGCCAGCTATATGTTTGTTCTACACTCATGTGATCGCCTCCTCTTTTAATCCTATGCACACAAAAAAAACCGGCTACCCTTTAAGGGCAGCCGGTTTGGCTTGATTATGATTGATATTTCTTAAAGATTAATGTTGCGTTGTGTCCGCCGAATCCTAATGAGTTGCTGAGAACATAATTAAGTTCCTGTCTGCGGGCTTCATCAGGCACATAATCCAAATCGCACTCTTCGTCAGGCGTTTGAATATTGATTGTCGGCGGAATCACGCCTTCTTTAATGGCCAGGATAGAGAAAATGGCTTCAATACCGCCGGCTGCTCCTAAGAGGTGGCCTGTCATCGATTTTGTAGAGCTTACCGCAAGTTTATGCGCATGCTCGCCAAAAACAGTCTTAATCGCCATTGTTTCGTATTTGTCGTTGTAATATGTGCTTGTCCCGTGAGCATTGATGTAATCAATTTCTTCAGGTGCAATGCCTGCATCTTTAATGGCTTCTTGCATCGCTCTCGCTCCGCCTTCACCGTCTTGGGCCGGCGCTGTGATATGATAAGCGTCTCCGGTTGAGCCGTAGCCGACAATTTCTCCGTAAATTTTAGCGCCGCGGGCCAGGGCATGCTCAAGTTCTTCAAGAACGATAATCCCTGCACCTTCCCCCATGACAAAGCCATCACGGTTTTTATCAAACGGGCGGCTCGCTGTTTTCGGATCTGGATTAGTAGACAGCGCTTTGTTGGCACTAAAGCCGGCGAATGACATTCTTGTCAGCGGCGCTTCTGTTCCGCCTGTGACCATCACGTCTGCATCACCGCGCTGAATAACCTTAAACGCGTCACCGATGGAGTTCGTTCCTGTAGCACATGCTGTAACCGTACAAGAGTTCACCCCTTTTGCTCCTAATGCAATAGAAATCTGGCCTGTCGCCATGTCAGGAATCATCATTGGCACGAAAAACGGGCTTACCCGTCTTGGGCCTTTTGTTAAGAAGATTTCAAATTGAGACTCTAGTGTTTCAAGTCCTCCGATACCGGAGCCTACCCAAACACCGACTCTCGGTGCGATCTCATCGGTAATGTTAAGATCTGCGTCTTCAACCGCCATTTTCGCAGCCACAACCGCATATTGTGTAAAGCGGTCCATTTTTCTGGCTTCTTTTTTATCCATATAATCTTCAACATTAAAATCTTTTAATTCAGCGGCAACTTTTGCCGGATATTCTTCAGCGTCAACACGAGTGATCGGACCGATTCCGGACACACCGTTGATTGCGTTATTCCAACTTGTATCGACGTCGTTGCCAAGTGGAGATAATGCTCCAAGTCCTGTAACAACTACTCTTTTTTTAGTCATCTTGTGTGCACCTCACCTTTTTTTATCGGCCCCAGCGGATTGCAATGGCGCCCCATGTTAGTCCTCCGCCGAACCCTACCATAACGACCACATCGCCGTCTTTGATTTTACCGGCTTCCAATTCTTCTACAAGAGAGATCGGAATTGATGCGGCAGAAGTATTTCCATATTTATGAACAGTTTTAGACATCTTTTCGACAGGAAGCTCTAAACGCTCGCGAGCAGCTTCCATGATACGGATGTTCGCCTGATGCGGAATCAAAAAGTCGACATCCTCTTTTGAAAGTCCGGCTTTTTCAATGACATTTACGCATGATTCTCCCATTTGACGGACTGCAAATTTGAAAACTTCTCGTCCATTCATGATTGTATGTCGTTTTTCATTCAGATACAAGTGCTGACCGCCTGTGCCGTCGGCTCCTAGTTCAAATGAAAGGATTCCTCTGTCATCACTGACTGGCCCGACTACCGCAGCGCCTGCTCCGTCTCCAAACAGAACGGCTGTATTGCGGTCTTCCCAATCGGTAATGCTTGAGAGCTTCTCTACACCGACAACTAGAACATGCTTGTAGGTTCCGGATTCAATAAATTGTTTACCGGTTACAACCCCGTACATGAAGCCCGCACAAGCCGCGCTGATATCCATAGCACACGCTTTCTTCGCGCCGAGCTGTTCTTGAATCATACAAGAGACCGTAGGAAATGACTGATCAGGTGTAACAGTTGCAACCAAGATCATATCCAGATCCTCAGCAGCCACTTCAGCTTGTTCCAGCGCATTTTTCGCTGCTGCAACAGCCATATGTGATGAAAACACATCATCTGCTGCGATTCTTCTTTCTTCTATTCCTGTTCTTGTACGAATCCACTCGTCAGAAGTTTCAACCATTTTTTCAAGATCATGATTTGTTAAAACCTTCTCAGGAATGTAACGTCCAACACCAAGTATTCCAGCTTTCATAAGGGAAGACTCCTTTATATCTTAAATTTAGAAGATCAATCAGGTTGTGATCAATTATTAGTATCAGGTACTAATTCTATCCTATTTTTTTTCACATGGCAATATATTCGTCTAAACTATCAGTTCATCTTACTCATAGAGTATGGTATATGGAAAGGAGGCGTATGCAGTTGGATGTGTTTTCAAGAATGATGTTCGGCGATGCCGCAAAACCAACAGAAGAGAAGGAGGAACAGCAAGAGGAGGTTTCTCAGGTTTCTCAGACAAACGACGAAGAGACGATTAATTACATGCATATTATGGACCAAATCGGTTCAATTATGAACTCTCTTGATCAAATCAAGCCCGCTTTAAAGGAGCTTGCACCCATGCTCTCCGCTATTAAAAAGAAAATCATGTGAAAAGCCACTTTCAAAAAAGTGGCTTCTTCTTATTCTGTTTCAGATTTAGCGTCAGACTTGCCAAGCTCATAAGCTTCCGCCATTACCGTTGTAAATAGATTCATAAACGGCTGTATGGCCTCCATTGAGAGCTCAATGCCTGATTTCTCAAGCTGTTCTTTCGCTTCAGGGAGATATTTCATGGCAATTTGCAAGAATTCAAGTGATTTTTCGTGCTGCATGTGACGTCACTCCATTACTCGTTTTTTGGCAGCTCGCCTGTTTTGTTGTATGTTTTGATCAGCTTAGCGATTCTTTGCTGAAAGTCTTTATCGACGAGCGGGCTGAATGTTCCCATCTCAACGACTCCCGTGTTCAGGTCGTAGTAATGATCGCCGCCCTCAAGGGTGCCTTTATTAAATTGTTCAGCAATGATTTCATAGGCCTTGTCCACATTTTGCACCGTGCTGGTTAATACGGTATTCTCGCCCAGATCCGATTGATCTGTGACATAGCCTATGGCATAAAGACCGTCTTTTTTGATTTGCTGAATAACAGGGACATTATACCCGTCTCCGGCGGGATACACAACATCCGCGCCTTCGTTCTTCATTTTCTGATAAAGCTTTACTGCTGTTGTATCATCATCCCAATGATCCGTATATTTCGTATTTACCTCTATATCCGGATTTTCATACTTGGCCCCTTTGATAAAACCGTCAACCTCAGGCTGCCACGTAAAGGAAGCAATTACACCGACCTGATTCGTTTTCGACATATGGGCAGCAGTCATTCCTCCAAAAAAGCCCATTGCTTCCCCGCTGAAATGGACACTCGTTACATTATCAGCTTTCGCTTTCGCATTGGAAATGACGAATTCCATATCTGGATAATCTTCGCCGACCAAGTTAAACACCTCAGCATATTCACTCCCATGGCCGTAGAGCAGATTGACGCCCCTCTTATGAAAATCCTCAATCGCATTTATGATATCTTCTTCTGTTTTAACGCCTTCTTTATAATAGACGTCCACATTGTATTTGGATTGTATATTCAGTAATCCTTTATACCCTTTTGTGCCCCATACGAGGTCATTAATCGTATCAGGAAAGAGCATGCCGACCTTCTCAATTTTTCCTTTGAACGGAGTTTGTCCACATCCACTCAATAAAAGGAGGACAGAAAAGATCATGACAAGCCTTGTGATCAAGTCATGTTCAACTCCTTTTGACAAGCTATAACATGTATTATTTTTATACGTTTATTGTATCTAGAAAACTCGAAACATGGAAGGTTTTTCTTAATATTTGTCGAAAATTGATGAAAATTGTCTTTTCCACTCGATAATTTTTGTTTTTGCTTCTTCTTTTGAGGTTTTCTCTGTGACTTGCAATTCAAAAAGCTGATCTTTGCTATGACGGCTTGGTTCTAACAGGAATCTCAGCAACTCGTCAGCGACGTCATTTGTATAATAGCCGTCTTCCTCTGTTTCTTCTTTCCATGGCCCGTACATTTTCGGCAGGATCACGGTTTTTTCCGAGCCTGTTTTTTCACGTTTTTCCCATTCTTTTCGGTCTTCTTCATATACTAAAATATAAGGAGAATCACATTGGTCTAAAGGCAAAAAACTTCCGAACTGGATACAAATTGTATCATACTTTTGATCTCCAATGTGCTCAAGCTGGCGAAAGAGTTCATTTCTCCCAAGCCACATGAGTCTTTCTTCTAAGTACATTTGTCTCATTTTATCTTCTGTTTCCGCCAGAACAACATCAACATGTATGCCTTCATCCATCATTCGCTCACATAATGAAAGGCCGAAAAATTCGTCCGCACCTACAATCAGCGTTGATTCCATTGCATCTGCCGCCCTTCCGGTTTTTCATTTCCCAAAACAAAACAGCCTCCGCAAAAGAGAAGGCTGTTGTCATTATATTCTCTATAATTCTTTTTCATGACTGTGAAAGAATTTGCAAATTGATGCATAAATTCTGCTTGGATGCTCAAATAAATGAAATGTCATGTCGACCGGTGAGCCTTGCTTTTGCTGTTTTTCCTTGAAAACTTCCGCATGTACACTGTAGGGATATGGAGCTCCGGTCATACGCTGCCATATATGAACCGGTACGCCGCTCGGGTAGCTTTGAATTGTTTTATAACGAATCGCTTCCGCTTCTTTTTCAGAAATTCCGTAGCTTTTCGAAACTTCTTTCAAAAATTGCTTATAGAAAAATTTATTTTCTTTTTCCGATTCATAATGTGCCTGAAGATCGAGACAAGGATTCAACATTGCGGCTGAGCGGATATGATCCGGGGAAAAACGAAGCAGTTCATCGGCCACGAGAGCACCCATGCCTTCTGCTAAAATATGAATCTTCGGATTGAGGATTTCCTGCTTCAGCACAGAATGTATCAGCTGTTTGGCATAGGTGACTGCTTTTTCCGCCCCCCAATGCCTTCCGAACAGATTGCTGTTAAAAAGAGTATATCCTTCATTCATCAACATGCTCAGAAGCTGATTTCTGCCATAATGCTGCTGCCAAAAGCTTGAATCATGTCCGACAAAGTGGGTTCTATCCCCCAAGATAAAGATGCCGAAGCCGTTCGGGCGATAGGGCAGATGAATGACATTATGCTCCGTTCCCAGTTGAAAGTATCTTTCCGTTATTCCCATCGCTTGCCCGCCTCCTTTCACACTTCATCTCACGCTATCTTATGTAAATAGAAAAGAAACGAATAAGGTAAAGTCCTAGCCTTTTACATTTTTGGCTATTATACTGATTGACGTTTTTATATTTTACCATTAAAGTGTGACGAATCAGACTCTTTTGTCACCTCACTTTCTGCTAAAATTGGATTCCCCCTTCGCTTTTTGTATGGTATGATAACTTTTAGAATAGAATGAGAAGGACGAGGTGGAAACGTGCGATATATTATTGCCTTTATTTGGACGTTCCTTTTATCACATATGGCATGCTACTTGGTTGCAAGCATGAACAGCGTTACGTATAATTTCAAAACATCATCTGTCATTGCTGTTGTACTGTATGTCTTAATCATGGTTTTAGCAGAAATCATGCCTATGAACAAAAATGCAAGCCAGCATTAAAAAGCCAAAAAACCCAAAACATTTATTGTTTTGGGTTTTTTAGTGGTCACGGCTTTCTTTTGTAGGTCCACAGCCGGTTGTGGTTTGATGTTTCGGGGAACATTTCCCCTGCTGACAGATGGACCTTTTGAGGGTTTTTAACCATGCTCCCTGTCTCGCCGATTTCTACGTAGACACCGTTATTAGGCGCTTTCTGTCCGGGCCGGAATTGGTGCTGCTGTCCCACTGTTTTTCCTCCTTTTCCTTTTTGCTGTAGTATGCGCCTAAGCGGCTGTGAATATGTTGCCATCAAAAAACTGCTGAGTTTGGCTCAGCAGTTTTTTGATGATTCCCCTTTGTATAAAATGGCCTTCAGCAGTGCTTTTTGCACATGAAGACGGTTTTCCGCCTGCTGGAACACTGCAGAGTTCGGCCCGTCAATAATCTCCGCAGTCACTTCTTCCTCGCGATGCGCAGGGAGACAATGTAAAAATGTATAGTCAGGCTTGGCATGGCTGACTAGCGCCGCATTCACCTGATAAGGCGCAAAGACAGCAAGACGTTCTTGCTCTTCCGCTTCCTGCCCCATGCTTGTAAACACATCAGAATAAATCACGTCCGCGTCTTTTACAGCTTCAATCGGATCATCTGTCAGCGTGATAGAAGAGCCGGATTGAAGTGCATATGTTTTTGCCGCTTCAGCTGCTTCATCTAACACTTCATATCCTTTTGGCGAAGCGATTGAGATATCACAGCCCATTTTCGCGCAGCCGATCATCAAGGAGTGCGCCACGTTATTTCCGTCACCGATGTATGCGACTTTTACGCCTTTAAGCTTCCCTTTTATCTCCTTAATCGTCAAGAGATCCGCCAGCGCCTGGCATGGGTGGTATTTATCGGTAAGTCCATTGATCACCGGAATGTCAGCTTCTTTGGCAAGTTCCTCCACCTTTTCATGTTCAAAGGTCCGGATCATGATGGCATCCACATAGCCTGACAGCACTTTTGCCGTATCAGCGACAGTCTCACCGCGCCCCAGCTGCAGATCTTTCTGGCTTAGAAAGAGGGCGTTCCCGCCAAGCTGCGCCATGCCCGCTTCAAATGAAACACGTGTCCGCGTTGATGATTTTTCAAAAATCATCGCCAAGGTTTTGCCATGGAATATAGGCTGAATTTTGTTTTGTTTCAGCTCACCGGCTTCTGCGAGCAAGGCGTTTATATCCTCTTCACTAAGGTCCTTTAACGTTAATAAATCTTTTCCGTATAAACTGGTTTGCGTCACTGTGTGCATGTTGCCACTTCCTTTTTATAGAGGTCTTTGAGAGATACAGGCTGCGGATGGCCTGAACCGCTTTGTAAAAACGCCCGCACGGTTTCTTCTTCTGTAAAGACGGGGATGCCGTGCGTCATGGCTTCCAAACGTTCTTTGCGTGCTTCTTCAGAACCGCTCAGATTGATGTGGAGCGATTTTCCTTCCTGTTCCATCCATGAGGCAAATGTCCCTTCATGAATTGTAAAACCTGCGTTTTCTGCTAACTCCTTCACATCTTCCGGAACGTTTTGCAAATAAATGCTTCCTTTTTGACTCCAGACTCTTGTATAGATTTTTTTCAAGGCGCTGTTAGAATCATATGCGACACACATGCCTTCTCCCGTTGATTTCATTTCCGGCCCAAGCTTGACATCCACATCCTGGATCGCATGAGAAGAAAAAACAGGGAACTTCACTGCAACTCCATGATGATTTTGAACTGCCGGATTTATATCTTTTAAGGACGCTCCCGCCAGCAGACGTGTGGCGAGCGGAATCATCGGAACGCCCATTACTTTGCTGACGACAGGAACCGTGCGGCTCGCTCTCGGATTCACTTCAAGAACGAGTATGTTTCCATTGTCGATCACAAATTGAATGTTCATGATGCCTTTAAATGAAAGTTTTCGGGCAATTTTTTGTGCCGCATCTTTCATGCCCTGCTGCAGCCCGCTCGTGATGGACGGTCCGGGAAGAATAGCAAAGCTGTCCCCTGAATGGACACCCGCCCGTTCAATATGCTCGGTATATGTTGGGATAAAGACATCCTCGCCGTCGGAAATCAAATCAATTTCGACTTCCTTTCCAGACACATACTGATCAATTAAAATCGGGTATGGCATGCTGTCCTCATCATTCAGCAGCTGAGTAAGCTGATCTTGCGAGTCAACAATGATCATGCCCATTCCGCCGATAACGTAAGATGGGCGGATTAACACCGGATAGCCGATCTCACTCGCTTTTGAAGCGGCTTCTTCTTTTGTATAAGCAATTTCTCCTTTTGCGTGCTTCAATCCCAGCTCGTCAAGAAGCTGATAGAATTGATCCCGATCCTCTAACACGTCGAGCGTTTGAAATGATGTCCCAAGAAGAGTAATGCCGGCTTTTTCGAGCGCTTCAGCAGCATTGATTGCAGTTTGGCCGCCGAATTGCACAATTGCAAAATCAATATTTTCCTGCTCCGCCACGTTTACAATATGCTCCGTTGTCATCGGTTCAAAATACAGGCGATCCGCAATTTCATAATCGGTGCTGACTGTTTCCGGGTTATTGTTAATCATGATGGTTTCGAACCCAAGCTCTTGCAGTGTCAGCATACCGTGAACAGCACTGTAATCAAATTCAACGCCTTGGCCGATCCGAATCGGTCCTGATCCGATAATGAGCGCGCGTTTTTTCTCTTTGCGGCTGATGTCTCCATCGGTTTCTCCGAAATATGTGGAGTAAAAATAGTTTGTTTTCGCATCAAACTCTGCCGCGCATGTATCTACGATTTTAAAGGAAGGCGTAATGCCCATCTCCTTGCGAAGCGCGCGCACCTCTTCTTCTGTTTTGCCGATCAGCGAGGCAATCGTTGCGTCTGAGAATCCCTTTTCCTTTGCTTTCTTCAATAATTCAAAAGAGAGATCGCTCCCTGCTTCCATCAGGCGGTTTTCCAATTTGATGATGTTGTCAAAGGTATGAAGGAAAAACGGATCAATTTTTGTTTTTTCATGGATGTCATCAATCGAGACGCTGCGGCTCAACAGCTCCATGACAACGAAAAATCTGCGGTCATCCGGAGTGATTGCCAAATCCCATAGCGTATCAATTGACAACCCGCTGAGCTCTGGAAGGTGTGTCCCGATATTTTTTAATTCAAGCGACACGGCTGCCTTTTGTATCGCCGCTTCTAAATTCCGTTCAATCGCCATCACTTCACCGGTGGCTTTCATTTTTGTGCCAAGCTTGCGGTCTGCGTTTTTGAATTTATCAAACGGCCAGCGCGGAAATTTGACGATCACATAGTCCAGTGCCGGTTCAAAGCTTGCGTAAGTCGAGCCTGTGAGCGGATTTTTCAGCTCGTCAAGGGTGTATCCGACTGCCAGTTTCGCGGCCATCTTCGCAATCGGATAACCGGTCGCTTTAGATGCGAGAGCCGATGACCGGCTTACACGCGGATTCACTTCAATGACGTAATATTGCTTGCTGAATGGATCAAGCGCGAATTGAATGTTGCAGCCGCCTACGACATCAAGTGCTGAGATGATCGTCAGACTTGCTGTCCGCAGCATTTGATAGTCTTCGTCTGTCAATGTTTGTGACGGCGCCACAACGATAGAGTCACCTGTATGCACGCCGACCGGATCGATATTTTCCATATTGCAGACGGTAATGCATGTGTTATTGCTGTCACGCATGACTTCATATTCAATTTCTTTAAAGCCGGCAATGCTTTTTTCGACAAGGCATTGATTGATCGGGCTTGCTAATAGCGCCTGCTTAATCATAGCTGTAAAGGCTTCTTTATCAGGGGCGATTCCTCCGCCCTTTCCGCCTAATGTGTAAGCCGGTCTGATAATAACAGGAAAACCGATGGATTCCGCAAAATGGAGGGCATCGGCCTCGTTATCAACAATTTCACTCTCCGGCACGGGCTGTTTTAATTCATTCATTAACGAACGGAATTTTTCCCGGTCTTCTCCTTTTTGTATCGTTTCAACGGATGTGCCGAGAAGTTTGACGCCGTGCTCTTTTAAAACACCCGTTTCTTCAAGCTCCACCGCTAAATTCAACGCGGTCTGACCGCCTAAATTGGCAAGAAGCCCATCAGGCCGTTCTTTCTTAATGATGGCTGTCAGGCTTTCTGCTGTCAGAGGCTCAAAATAAATTTCATCAGCGAAGGCTTCATCAGTCATAATTGTCGCCGGATTGCTGTTGACGAGAATCACCCGGTAGCCCTCCTCCTTCAGCGCGATGCACCCTTGAGTGCCTGAATAATCAAATTCTGCCGCCTGCCCGATGATGATCGGGCCTGAGCCGATTACTAATATGCTTGAAATACTGGTGTCTTTAGGCATGCGCGATTTCTCTCCTTGCTGGTATCACATTCTTTAAATAATCATCAAAAATCCATTCGCTTTCCGCAGGTCCGGGATGGGCTTCCGGGTGGAATTGAACACTCATGACAGGCAGTTTTTTATGGGCAAGCCCTTCAACTGACGTATCATTGACATGATGAAACCTGATCGTGAGCTCTTCTTCATTAATCGACTGTTCATCAACCACATAGCTGTGGTTTTGGCTTGTCATAAAGACCCGTTTCGTCTCACGGTCGATGACCGGATGATTAGCTCCCCTGTGTCCGAATGGCAGCTTAAAAGTATTCCCTCCGAACGCGAGCGCGATCAGCTGATGTCCGAGACAAATGCCGAGAGTCGGAAAGCGGCTGATGATGCTTTTGATCTTTCCTAAATATGGCTGAATGGCTTTCGGATCTCCAGGTCCGTTCGATAGCACAATGCCATCGGGTTTGATGTTGTATACGGCCTCCATTTGCTGGTATGGCACCACAGTAACCTTGCAGCCTCTTTTGACAAGTGATGATGCGATTGACTTTTTATAGCCAAAATCAATGAGAGCGATATGTTTATTCCCGTCGCCGAATGTGCTGATTTCCTGGGCTGAAGCCTGTTCTGCCACATTCTCTGGCTGAAGGGCCATCTCAGCTCCTTCTTTAGAGGCTGTGACTGTTGCACCCATCGTCCCGTTTGCCCGGATTTTCTTCACGACAGCCCTCGTATCAACATGGGTTAACAGCGGAATGTTCCATTTCTGTAAATACTCCTTGAGGCTGTATACCGCTTCATAATGAGAAAAGTGATCACACGCCTCATAGACAACCGCTGCTTTTACTTGCGGTTTCTTGCTTTCAAAATCCTTTTCATTTATGCCGTAGTTGCCAATCAGCGGGTAGGTAAATACAATAATCTGTCCCTTATACGATGGATCTGTCAGCACTTCCTGGTAGCCTGTCATTCCTGTGAAAAAAACAGCTTCTCCCGTACAGTTTTCATGACCGTCCAGCTCGCCGCTGAACGATGTCCCATCTTCTAACACTAAATAACCTTCCATCTAACAGCCCACCTCTTGATGAATAATTAATTATAAAAATGAATTTTTATGCCTTTATATCGAAAAAAAATCACTGGTTTACAGCGGAATGATGAGCGATTGCCTGTTTCAGCTTGCTGACGGCTTCTGCTATTTCATCCTTAGTCACGGTGAGCGGCGGCAGCAGCCGAATCACGTTCGGGCCGGCCGGCAATACAAGCAAGCCTAATGTCTGCAATTCAGCAATAATGTCAGCAACCGGGCCATCACACTCAATTCCAAGCATTAATCCTTTACCTCGGATTTGTTTAACAAAAGGGCTCTTTAGCTCTGCCTCAAGCTGTCCTTTTAAAAACGCTCCTTTGTCAGCAGCCTCTTGCAAAAAGTCAGGCTGGAATACAATTTGCAATGTGGCATTCACAGCAGCCATCGCCAGCATGTTTCCTCCGAAAGTCGTTCCGTGAGAACCAGGGGTAAACGCTTCTCCAAGCTGTTTTTTTCCGATGACAGCGCCGACCGGAAAGCCGTTTCCCAATCCTTTGGCGACTGTGATGATATCCGGCGAGAGTCCGAAGTGCTCATATGCGAAGCCTTTTCCCGTCCGTCCGATGCCGGTCTGGATTTCATCAATGATGAGAAGGGCTTGCTTTTCCTTACAAAACGACTGTACGGCTGATAAAAATTCAGCACTTGCCGGATTGACTCCTCCTTCTCCCTGCACTGTTTCAAGCATCACCGCGGCAATATCGCCTTCCTCCCCAAGAGCTTTAAAAACGGAAGGATCATTGTATGGCAGATAGTGAAAGCCTTCAAGCATCGGGCCGAAGCCTGTTTTGATTTTATTCTGTCCGGTCGCAGCCATCCCTGCATACGTGCGGCCATGGAACGACTGAAGAAAAGTGATGATTTTTGTTTTTCCAGTTGCTTTTCGGGCAAGCTTTATCGCACCTTCATTCGCCTCCGCGCCGCTGTTGCAGAAAAAGACAAGATCTCCTGCACTATGCGCCGCCAGCTTCTGCGCTGCTTGCTCTTGGAGACTGTTTTGAAACAGGTTGGATACGTGCCATACGCTGTCAAGCTGTTTTTTGACTGCTTCTGTCACCGCTTCATGGCAGTGTCCTAGATTTGATACCGCAATCCCCTGAATGAAATCAAGGTACGTTATGCCGTTTTGATCCTCAACGTACGTTCCCTTTGCTTTTTTGATGTCAATATCCCAACGGCCGTAGGTTTGAAACAAGCTGCTCATGAAACAGCCTCCTTTGCTTTGACGATTTTTGTCCCTTGAAAGGTTTGTTCTGCGAAGAATGAACCTTTTCCGTTTACGATCATGACTTCAGACACCTGATCTGATAAAGCTGACAAGGCTGAATTGACCTTCGGGATCATCCCTCCGGTGATCACTTCCTGCTTGATCAGTATCTGAATCTCCTTAGGGGTCAGGACGTCCAGACGTTGCTTTTCCTTCATGATTCCATCGACATCCGTGACGAACATCAGCTTATCGGCTTCAAGCGCTCCGGCGACTGCTGAAGCAGCCAGATCAGCATTTACATTCAGCGTTTTGCAGTCGCTTGTCATAGACAGCGGCGCAATAACGGGGATGATGCCATTTTCCATCAGCGCGTTCACCATGGACGCATCGACTTTTTTGATTTCTCCCACTTCTCCGTATGTTTCCGGATCTAGATAATCAGCCTCCAAAAGACCTCCATCCTTACCAGAAATGCCTGCGGCTCGCAGTCCGTGTTTGGCAAGCTCAGCAACGAAAAATTTATTGACAGAACCGGATAAAACCATTTCCGCCACTTCCAGCACCGGCTTCGTTGTTTTCCTCTGTCCGCCCGAAAACTCTGTCTTGATATTTAACCGTTTCAGCATATTTGTGATTTCCGGTCCCCCGCCATGTACGATCGCCAGCTTCCAGCCTGATGCCATCAGCTCTTTCAGATTTTGAAAAAATTCCTCCGACAGCTCACGGATGACACTTCCCCCACATTTAAAAACGATTGTTTTCTTCATTTCGCTCCCCTTTATTACGTGCGATAGCTCGCGTTAATTTTGATATAGTCATAGGTCAGGTCACAGCCCCACGCTCTCCCGTTTCCGTCCCCTTCATCCATCTTGATGACAATGGTGATTTCATCTCCTTCAAGGTATTCCTTGGCGATAGATTCAGAGAATGGCTGAGGTTCGTTATTCTTAAACAGGCATTGGCCGCCAAGATAAACCTCTACTTCTTCTGCAGTCACCTGTGCTGCGGAGTGTCCGATGGCTCCGATGATCCGCCCCCAGTTGGCATCTGTTCCGTATACTGCCGTTTTTACAAGATTTGAGCCAACAATCTTTTTGGCAATGACGTTTGCATCAAGATTGTTTTTCGCTCCCTGTACTTGGGCTTCAATTAGTTTTGTCGCGCCTTCTCCGTCTCTGGCAATCTCTTTAGCCAGATCCTCACAAGTGAGCAAGAGCGCTTTTTTAAAGACCGGCCAGTCTGGATGGTCTTCTGTCAGGCACTCGTTTTCGGCGCAGCCATTCGCCATAACTAATACCATGTCGTTCGTGGATGTTTCTCCGTCAACTGTGATTTGGTTAAATGAAACGTCAGTGATTTCCCGAAGCGCCTTTTGCAGCGCTTTTTCTTCAATTGCCGCGTCAGTTGTCACAAATCCCAGCATCGTGGCCATGTTCGGATGTATCATCCCTGAGCCTTTGGCCGCTCCGCCGATCGTGACTGTTTTGCCGCCGATTGCCAGCTCATAGCACGTCTGCTTAATCACCGTATCTGTTGTTAAGATCGCTTCCTCAAAATCGCCTGATCCCGCAGGTGTTTCTTTCAGCAGCTCGATCCCCGCGTGGATTTTTTCCATGTCTAAATGCTCGCCGATGACACCCGTTGATGAAACAGCGACAAGCTCCGGCTCAATGCCAAGCTGTGAAGCAAAGCTCTCCCGCATTGTGTATGCGTCCTTTAAGCCCTGTTCTCCCGTGCAGGCGTTGGCAATGGCGCTGTTGACGATGACGGCTTTCAGTGTCGGTCCGTGCTTTAAGCTGTCTTGTGTCACTTTGATCGGAGCAGCCTGAAAGTGGCTTTGGGTATAAACCGCTGCACTCACGGCCGGTGTCTCGCTGATAATGACGCCGAGGTCTTTTTTCGAGTAGCGCAGTCCGCAATGCACACCCTTTGCCTGAAACCCTTTTGGCGAGGATACATCACCTGTTACTTTTACAATTTGATCTTCACTTAACTGAATCATGGTTCGATTCTCTCCCGTTCTATGGATAAATTGGCGTGATGGTGAGCCCAGTTTCTTCATTCCAGCCATTCATCAAATTAAAGTTTTGCACTGCCTGACCGGCGGCACCCTTCATTAAATTATCGATTACCGAGACGATCGTGACTCTGTTCGTTCTCTCATCGAGGGTCACGGCGATATCACAGAAATTGCTGCCGTACACTTCTTTCGTTTGCGGGTACTGACCTTTTGGCCTCACTCTCACAAAATATGAATCTTGGTAAAATTCCGAATATAAATCATGCAGGCCATCTGCGGATAGGTCACAGGTTAATCTGGTATACATCGTCGCCATGATGCCCCTTGTCATCGGAACCAAGTGAGCCGAAAATGTAATGGGCCCGAGACCTGGCTGCCATTCATTCAGCGCCTGCTCAATTTCCGGCGTGTGCTGATGTTCATTGACTTTATAAATTTTAAAATTGTCGTTCAGCTCAGAAAAATGAGTTCCCATGGATGCTTTTCTTCCCGCTCCGGAAACACCGGTCTTCGCGTCAACGATAACAAAAGATTCATCGAGCAGTTTCTTTTGAGCCAATGGTGCGAGGCCAAGCAAAACAGCTGTTGGAAAACAGCCTGGATTGGCAATGAGTTTCGCCTGTTGAATTTGCTGTTGATTCAGTTCTGCCAGACCGTATACCGCCTCTTGAATCACCGCCTTCGGTGCCGCTGTCCGTTTATACCATTTTTCATATTCAGCCGGTTCTTGTATCCTAAGATCACCTGACAGATCAATAACCGGAATTCCCGCATCTGCCAGCTTTGGAGTCAATTCACTTGAGACTCCGGGCGGCGCAGCGAGAAACATGATATCTATTTCGTGTTTGATCGTATTCATATCAATCGGCTTCAGCTTCTGATCCGCTAAGCCGGTAAGATGAGGATAACCCTCGCTATAGACATTCCCTTCTCCGCTAGATGAATAAAGTATGCATTCCTCTGCATAAGGATGATGCGAGAGAATCCTGACAAGTTCGGTGCCTCCATATCCTGTAGCACCTACAATTCCTATTTTCAAAACAAGTTCACCCTCTTGGTCTTTGTGAAATTATTTAACATTATAACATGAATAAAAATTAATTCAATCGTATATTTAATATTTTTATTCATTTATAAATTTTCTGTTCAATGGAAATTCCGCTCAAAAAAATCAGCACAACTCCAGCACAAAAACGTTGATGCGGCGCCGCATTTCAGCCGCATAAAAAAACAGGCTGACCGCGTCAGCCTGTTTTCATCATCATCAATCCACTCAAAAAATATAGAATAGAGCTTGCATAAAAAATCATTTGCACTGTAAAAAAGTCAGCGAGAAAGCCCCCGAGCATAATGGCTGCTGCTGAAAAGACAGCTGTCCAAAAATGGTAATTTCCAATCTTCTTTCCACGCTCTCCACTGTCTGTAAAATTAGCGATCAGCACTTTTTCTCCATGCTTTTGCATCGCTCCAAAGAGCCCTAACAGCACTTGGACGATATACACTTGAACGACGCTTCCGATATGCGGGACATATAAAAGCAGAACAGCCATCCCCCACGAGTTCAGAAGCAGAAAATAACGGCTGTCAAACCTTTCAGACAGCCGTCCGAGGAGCGGGTAAATGAGCGCTCCGCTCAACCCGAACAATCCGTAGGAAAAACCGAACTGTGTGTAGCTTGAGCCGATATTTTTCACAAACAGAATATAAAACGGAAAGATTAAGCTGCTTGCGAAAAACACGCTGCTTTGTGATAATGTCAGCCATTTTAATTTGTTTTTCCCCATTATTTATACCTCTGATAAAAGTAATTCATAAAGCGCTCATCCGGGTCATAGGTTCGTTTTTTCTGAAAAAACGCTTCACTTTTCGGATATGCCTGTCTCATTTGCTCTTTTGTCTGGTAGGTCATATAAGGCAGATAATAGCTGCCGCCGTGCTTGATGGCAACGTCTGTCATGCGCCTGATGATTCGGGCAGTATCTGCCTGGTCTTCTTTTGAAAAGCCCTCGTTTATTAATAGCACGAGCGAAAACATATCGTCCTTCGCATAGGAAAGGTCGGCCTTTTCATTTTTCTGCACGTAGCGGATCGTAATGTTCAGCAGGTTCAGATCTTCGTCCGACAGCGTTTGTCTCAGGTCATCAATATAGGACCCATACTCCTTCACGGGCACAAAGTATTCTTGCAAAACATCTGTGTTGTCATTGTTTTCATACTCAAGAAACTTTGATTCGGACCGCATGACGTTATTGCGTGAAATCTCTGTGCCGTTTTGGCTCAGGAAATAGGATTGCTGTGTGTCCCACAGCCAATTCCTGCCCCATTCATACCGTCTTGACAAACCGAGTGCAAACTTTGTGGCTCCCGTATACTCATCTTCTTTGAGATCGCTGTATGATGGCAGTTGATCCTGATGATCAGCCAATACGTAATTTGTGACATACATGTCTTTCAGAAATCCTTTTTTCGCTGTTGAAATTCGCGCCAGATGCATTCGGACATCTGGATTTCCTTTTACATGCTTTGAAAAATAGTCTGCGTATGTGCTGTAATTCATTTTTTCTGTCTTCATGACATACAGCTCATCATCTGTCAGCTCAAGCGTTACATCAAGAATCACGCCAAAAAGGCCGTACCCTCCGATGACCGCCGTAAACAAATCATCTTTTGGAGTGACAGTGATAATCGTCCCGTCAGCTTTTAAAAGCCGAAATGATTTGACTGTATCAATCAGCGAGCCGTAGCGAATATCACGTCCGTGTGCATTTGCGCTGAGAGATCCGCCGATTGTAAAAATGTTTTGTGACTGCATGACTTTTACCGCGAGTCCGTATGGATTCACGTATTTCTGGATATCATTCCACGTTGCACCGCTTTGCACCCTGATGATTTTCTTCTCTTGATCGAGTGACAGGATTTTGTTGTAGCCCGTCATGTCGAGAACGATGCCGTCCTCATAATATGTATGGCCGCCCATGGAGTGCTGGGCCCCGGCGATTGAAATTTTTATGTTTTTTCGATTTGCCTCTTTGACTGTGTCAATGAGCGTTTCCTCTTCCTGCCCTTTCACTGTCTGCTTTATTTTTACAGGCATCAGGCGGCTGACATCCGTCATCTCGCTTGTGTCTGTTTTTTGCTCTGAGTTCACAGAGTACGCAAACAGGGCCGCATACGCGCCAGTACAAAGCGCGAATGCAAGCAATTTCTTTTTCATAGTGCTCTCCCTGCTGTTTTTTATGACCATTATACCATGACTGCGTCCTCATTTTTCCTAATTATCTTCTTGCCCGTTTTTCGGCACGGCGGTCGGCGACGATAAAGCAGGCGTGAATCGCGCCCGGCAGCCAAAAGATACAGGTCAATATGAGATTCAGCAAGGCCTGAAACGGTTTTCCCGAAAACAAAACAGCAAGCGGCGGGCATAAAACTGCCAGCAGGTACATCATTTCCTTTCACTCCTTTCAGCTGTAAAAAAGGACAGCCTCACATGTCAGGCTGTCCTTTTTTGTTTTATTGAATGCCAAGCGCAATTTTTGCGTATCTGGACATTTTATCCCTAGTCCAAGGCGGATTCCATACAATGTGAACCTCTGTGTCTTTCACTTCAGGAAGGTCCGCTAATGCTTTTTTCACCTCATCCACGATAATCGGCGCTAAAGGGCATCCCATTGATGTCAGTGTCATCGTCACGTGCGTTAAGCCGTCTTCATCCATGTCAACATCGTATACCAAACCAAGGTTCACGATATCAACGCCAAGCTCAGGATCGACAACCTGTTCCAGGGCGCCCATGATGTTTTCTCTTAATGCTTCTTCCACGTTCCCTCACTCCTTTTTTCTACAGTATAACGTAAATTCAGCTCTTGTTAATAACTTCGTGCTTTATAAGTACGTTTCAAACCATTCAATCGTTTTTAACACAGCTGCCCGCGGGACTTTATGGTCAGCGTTTTCATCTCCGATAAATTGCAGGCGTTCCGGCTGCTCGCTGTAATGGGATTTGATCGTGTCATAAAATTTCCGGGTCGGCGCGTAAGGCACGACCTTATCTTTTGCGCCGTGCCAAAATAAAAGCGGGCGCTGTTGCAGTCTCTCCGGCTGAAGGCTGAGATCCCGCAATTCGAGACGTTTCATCAGCTCCTGTACCTTCTCTTCCGGCACATCGATTTCAATGCCCTGAGATTGAATATGGTCAATCTGCTGCTGAAACAGCTCCACGTAATTGGGGCTTCCCATCAGGCTGACGCCGGCTTTTATCCAATCATATGCAGTCAAAGCGCCAAGCGTTGTGATGCCGCCCATTGACGTGCCTGCGAGACCGATGCGGCCGCCGTCTATCAGGCCCTCTTTTTCAAAATGGTTTTTAAGTACGCCGATCTCTTCAATCTCGTTGAGGACGATATCCCAAAAATGCCCCGCCAGCTCTTCAACAGCCATTTCTTCTCCCCGTTCCCCATGGTGCAAAGCCTCCGGCAGAACGGCTCTAAAACCCTTCTCCGCAAGCAGATAAGCAATATGAAGGTTGTGTTCCTTCGCGCTTGTAAAACCATGTATAAAGATCACGAGAGGAACAGCGCGGTGCCTGTTCTCTTCCTGTACAATATGTAAAAACGGAATACCGGAAACGGTTTGATTCTCAATTTGTATCACAATGTGCCCCTCCTTAGGATAACCATAATCATAAGTGTAACATGTAGACAATAAAGATGGTAAAAAGCTACACTGTAAGTAAGGCAAAACAAGCAAAATCTAAGGTTAAAGGAGCTTTTCATGGAGACAAAACCCTATTTAATCGCATTAGATTTAGATGGAACATTATTAAAGGATGATAAAACCATATCTGAAAACACCCTTCAGACGATACAGCGCCTAAAAGATGACGGGCATTATGTCTGCATCTCAACAGGCCGTCCGTATCGTTCAAGTTCCATGTACTACCAGCAGATGAAGCTGACAACGCCAATTGTCAATTTTAACGGAGCATTTGTCCATCATCCGCAAGACGACAGCTGGGGACGGTATCATACGTCACTGCCGCTTGATGTTGTCAAACAGCTCGTGGATATCAGCGAGAGCTACAACGTACATAACGTGCTTGCTGAAGTGATTGACGACGTATACTTTCATTACCATGATGAGCACCTGATAGATGCCTTTAACATGAACACAACAAATGTAACGGTCGGAGACTTGAGGGAAAATCTTGGTGAAGATGTGACGTCTGTACTCATACATGCAAAGGAAGAGGATGTGCCGGCAATACGCTCTTATTTATCGGATGTGCATGCCGAGGTGATCGACCATAGAAGATGGGCCGCACCGTGGCATGTCATTGAAATTATCAAAAGCGGCATGAATAAAGCGGTCGGCCTGCAGAAAATCAGCGATTATTACGGCGTGCCGAGGGAGCGGATCATTGCTTTCGGGGATGAGGATAACGATTTGGAAATGCTTGAATTTGCAGGCTGCGGCGTTGCAATGGGAAATGGAATTGAAGCGGTCAAGCAGATTGCCAACCGAACAACGGCTACAAATGAAGAGGACGGCGTTGCAAGGTTTTTGAAAGAATATTTCTCACTTTAAAGAAGGTCCGTATTAATTTTTCCCACTCATAAACCTTACTTTGCCCCACCATACTATTGAAGACGACTCATCTCGTCAAAGTATGGAAGGGGGCAGTCTCAAAATGGGTAAACGAAGCAAATCCAGAAGGTTTATTCAGCAGGGTAAAGACTCCATCGGGCTACACGCCGCAAGATTTCCATATCGGTCTACTTTAGAAGAAGCTCACCAGCATGCCGCGGCACGAGACTCGGCCGAAAGCCAGGTTGAATATTAAATGAGAAATGAACTGTTTCAGCAGGCAAAATCATTTGTTCAACAGGCGGTCATGGTGACAAACGGCTTTGAGGAAGGCGATCAGGAGCAAGCGATTCTGAGAGCCAAAAATGCTGTATCTTCTGCGTATGCCAATTCGACAGATGCGGAACGTCAACAGCTGCATCAATTTCAAAATCAGCTGGACAAACTCCAATAAAAAAAGGCTATGGCGACTCGCCATAGCCTCTTATTTGACTTCAAACTGCTGAACAGCCTGAACCTGCTTGAGATTTTCCGCCCTGCCCTTAAATGTCACCTTTACCTCATAGGTTCCGGGCTCCGGGACTTCCTTCCACACATCAGAGAAATCATATGTTTCTCCAGATTCAAGCGTCAGATTTTGAAAAGCCTGCGTAAACATTTTGTCTTTCGAATAACGGTATCTTTCTTTGTGCTCAGAATCATACACGACAAGTTCAAATTTTTGCCCTGTGCTGAATTGAAACTCAATAGCACGTTCGCTTTGGTTCTTCAGCGACATGTTAAACTTGATTTGTTCAGGCTCCTGAATTGCGTCAATAGATAAAACAACCTCTTGATTCTCCATTCCGCCTGATACCTCCTTATCGGGTTCTGTCTGCTCATCTTTCCCGCAGCCTATCAAAAGCAGCACGGGGAGGAGCATCACAAGCAGCCGTTTCACGACTTCCACCTGCTTTCGTCAGTCTTTTCTAAAGAAACCAAAAATCCCTGTCGTTTGAACAATGTTCGTAAATGCTTTCGGATCAACTTCTTTGACGATCTTTTCTAAATCGTACAGTTCATACCTCGTGATGACGATAATCATCATTTCTTTCTGTTCGTTCGTAAAAGCTCCTTTTGCCGGAACAGTTGTGATGCCGCGCACCATTTTTCCGTAAATGGCTTCTTTGATTTCGTCCGCTTTTTTCGTCACGATCATTGCCGTGAGCTTCATGTGGCGAGTGTGAATGGCGTCGATCACCCTTGTTGTCACATACAGCGTAACCAGAGTATATAATGCTTTCTCCCAACCTTGCAATAATCCTGCCGTCAAGATGATAATCCCGTTCAGAATGAAGAAATACGTGCCGACGGGTTTATCCTTCCACTTTGCAAGCACCATGGCGACGATATCAAGCCCGCCTGTCGAAGCTCCGTATTTTAATGTTAAGCCGATACCGACTGCGGAAATGACGCCGCCGAACACCGCGTTCAGCAAAATGTCATGTGACAGGCTTGTTTCCGGCAGGATCCCCATAAACAGAGTAGTGAGTGCGACACTTAAAATGCTGTACACTGTAAACGATTTGCCGACCTTCAGCCATCCTAAAATACCGACCGGAATGTTTAAGAGGAACAAGAGCGTTCCCGTCGATATGTAAAAGGGGGCATATTGATCAACGACGCTTGATAAAAGCTGGGCAACACCTGTAAATCCGCTGGCATATACATCTGCAGGTATCAAAAATAAGTTCAGCCCGGCAGCATTGAGTAAAGCGCCGATGATGACGATGAGTAATTTTTTTGTTTGATCTAGTACCATGGCATGTTCCTCCGCTCTTTCTTCTTTATTATGTTTTCCCTTAAAACAAATATTTGAACACGATTTTGGCAAATTAATATGATATAGTTGGCTTAACTCTCATGATAACGAGCGATAACGGAAAGAAGGGAAGCAATATGACAGTTCATCTCATCGCTGACAGCGCCACTGATTTGCCTCGTTCTTATTTTGAAGAAAAAGGCATTGGCTTTATTCCGCTCAGGGTTTCTCTCGGCGATAAAGAATTCGAAGATGCAATCACAATTCATGCGGATCAAATATTTGAAGCGATGCAAAATGGAGAAACGCCTAAGACGTCCCAAGCCTCACCGCAAACGATTAAAAATGTGTTTTTGCAATATGCCGAAACAGGTGATCCCGCTCTTTACATTGCCTTTTCCTCAGGTCTCTCCGGCACGTATCAGACAGCTGTAATGATCGCCAATGAAGTGAAGGAGGAATTCCCCGATTTCGATTTGCGGGTCATTGATTCCAAATGCGCTTCATTAGGATACGGTCTGGCTGTCCGGCATGCTGCCGATCTCTGTATCAACGGGAATACAATACAAGAAATTGAAACGTCTGTAAAGAACTTTTGCAGCCAGCTTGAACACATTTTTACCGTTGATGACTTAACATATCTCGCGAGGGGCGGCCGGATATCCAAAACGTCCGCTTTTGTCGGCGGCCTGTTGAATATTAAACCGCTGCTTCAGATGGAGGACGGCAAGCTTGTGCCTCTGGAAAAAATTCGCGGACAGAAGAAACTTTTCAAACGGATCATCGAGCTTATGAAAGAGCGCGGGGATGATTGGAGCAATCAAACCGTCGGGATCAGCTACGCCGCGAACAAAGAAAAAGCCACGGACATGAAACACCTGATTGAGGAAGCGTTCAAGCCGAAAGAAATCATTATGCATCCAATCAGTTCAGCAATCGGCTCGCATGCCGGCCCAGGTACATTGGCGATATTCTTTTTAAGAAAATGAGCAAACAAAAACAGTCAGACTCTGTGTCCTGACTGTTTTTGTTTGCTCATAGAATGCCGACAGCCTCATACGCCTTTTCGACTGAAGCTGATTGCTTCGAGCCTTCACCGTATAAATCATTGGCAGCTTCAATCGCCGCTTGCTTCATCATGCTGAAATCTGTAGATGCCGTTACATAATATGTTAAAGCCCGATAGTAAATTTGTTCACTTGCTTCACGCCCAATCCCTTCAACCTGTACACCGTGGTGCACGCCTCCTTCTGCAAGAAGATAAGCTGCTTTATTGTGAATGGACGAATTGATATGGACTCCGCCATAATCCTCTGTTCCTGTGTAGCGGTTCGAGTAATGATCTGGATTTCCCTGCTTAGATGGGTCCTCCAATGACCGCAATGAATCTCCTGCAATATCAGGAGTATAGACATCTTCGCCGATCTCCCAATCATCACGGTCAGCCATCGCGCCCATAATGTCAGAAATGGACTCATTTAATGCACCGGGTTCTCCTTGATATAAAAGACCGGCGGAATACTGTGTGACCGCGTGTGTGATTTCATGCGCGACAATGTCGAGCGATCCAGACAGCGGCTTAAATTTCGAACCGTCTCCATCTCCGTATACCATCTGGACACCATTCCACGCAGCATTGTTCCATTGTTTGCCGACATGCACGGTAGACGTAATCCTTGCTCCGTTTTGATCAAAAGAATTACGGCCAAATGTCTTGCTGTAATAATCGTAAACGGCTTGCGCATTTGCGTGTGCGTCTACAGCCGCAGGTTCATTAAATACGGACGTGCCGCTGACTATTTCTTTGCCCGTATACCCGATCAGTTGAGACAAAAGCGTAAACAAGGTTTCGTTCAGGTTCTTCGCGTCAAATGTATTGATCCCTTTTCCCCTTGTTTCGTCAGCCAAATAAAAGCGCCCATTTTGTTCTGTGACGTCAAAGCTTTTTTCATCACCTGACACGCCGATTCCTGTACCTGCCGCTTCATGAATGGCATTAAAGGACTCGATGACCTTTCCGTTTTTGGCATCGATGAAATAATGCCAATAGCCAGGCTCAGGTTCAGATGTCGAGAGTCTCACAAGGTAGGCGAGATCATATTCACCGTCGTGTGGATAGATATATAATTCGCCTTTTGGTTCCCCATCAAGATATTCGATTTTTCCAATGGAAGCCTCGAGCTCACGCCTTGCTGCATGTATTGCTTTTTTCTCAGAAATAGACGGTGTAATGGAGACGTCTTTGATTTGCGGATGCACCTTTCCAAAGAAACTTTTCACTTGTTTGTTTTCCTTCATCGCGACCGCTTGTTCAAAGCCGTAAATCGGAATTCCTTTGTAAACCTCCGTTAATTTAAAAAACGTTTGTTTTGTCTTTGGATCCTTTATGGTTTTCGAAACGCGAAAATGGCTGTTCGCATTCCCTTTGAGCTTAAACTGCGTTTGATGCTTGTCAAGATAGGAAAATAGCGATTCTTTCTGGGTTGTGTTTTGTATCGGCTTCTGCGGTGACTTTTCGATGATGTATGAAGGGGTTTGATACGTATGGTCGTATTTGATGCTTTGATCAGCTGAGGCATGTGTTACAAAAACCATTTGGGCCGCCGTGCATAAGCCGGCCAGTAATAGAGATGTCTTGGTCAGGTTGCGCAAAACACCACTTCCTTCCTATTTTGGAATCTACCATTTTTCTTCATCCTATCAAAAATACAAAAACTTGTATGTGGTGCTTCGTTCTTCTTTTCCTACTCTACTAATTTTTTATTGACATAAATAATAACCCCTGCTCCATATGCCAGTATAAGCGGAGGTATGAGCTGCTCCTGACCTTGAAATGAGATAAAACTATTCAGCAATATGAACAAACCGGAATTCAAGAAAAAGTAGCCTGCTATTCTGGCCAGCCGATCTTTATCCCGTATACGCGCCTCGTTAAACCCAGCCAGCATCCAGGTTTGTTTTTTGATTCCGACAAAATAGGCAACCACAAAGAATAAAAGCGCGATGACAATTAATAGATAATTGATGCTGATTTCCATCTTACAGCCTCCTACAAGATTACTTGATGTTAAGAAAAAGAAAAAAAGCGGCGCAGCTTACTGCAATCAGCAGCAGGACGACAAGCGCATTGAGGAACGGGCACAAAAGAAGCACCACTGCTAAAAACAGCAGATAAACCGCACCGACTCGCGAAATCTTGACAATCTCCTTTTGAGAGCGCATTTTGTTTTTTCTGACACCTGCAAACATCATCAATTTTTTCCGCTTCCATACATATCCGGCGAGCACCATTAAATAAACAGCCAGCGGCAGATGTCTGAAGTCGGACGGCAGCAGCGGCAGGGCGATAATCGTGACAATGAGAAGGACCGAAAGCCAGCTTTTGCCCAATAAAGACCTCCTCCTTTTCGTCTCTCCCCCATCACCCATCATCAATTCGGCAAGCTCCTTCGGATGAGAAAATTCAGATTCAACAGCTTCCTGCAGTTCCTCTTCACTAAGGCCGGCTTTGATTCTGTCTTGAACGAAAGCGGTGATATGCCCCTTTAATTCGTCGATAGCGTTTTCTCTCTCTACATCAGGCATATTCGCCAGCTCTGCATTTAGTTCCTCCATGTATCGGTCAATGATAAGCTGTCCATTCATAGCAAATCCCCCGATAAAGACAGTAAGGCTTGATGGGTTTCCAGGTATTTCTCCAGCCGTTCTTTTAACATTTCTTCTCCTTTTTGTGTCATTTTGTAATACTTTCTTTTCGGGCCGTCCAGTGAATCTTCCCCAAAAAATTCGATCCATCCCTTCTCGGTCATACGTTTCAAAATCGGATAAATCGCTCCCTCTGAAATAGCCAGAGCCGAGGTGGTTTTTAAGGATGACGTCAGCTCATAACCGTACATCGGTTTAGAACGCAGTAGGGATAGGATGGCCAGCTCGAAAATCCCTTTTCGAAATTGAACAATCCAGCGGTCATTAACTTGATTCGTTTTCATGGTTTAAATATATCGAAAAAACCACTATATATCAATCACATATAGCAGTGTAAAATGTCCTGTTTTTTCTTTTAACAAAAATGGAATTTCTCATACTTTTTAACCTTTTTATTACATAAATGTTTTTATATTATGAAAAGTGTAAAAACGATTCTTCAGGTTAAAAGGAGCAGTCGAATGCAGAAATCGATATCATTTTTTGTCATTTTTTCAATCCTTTGGGGTTCGCTATTTCTGTTTTCTATTATTGGCAGCTTGGGGACAACCTCGATTCCGCTGACAAAGGACTCCAAATTTCTCATGTCCAGCATCCTCCCTCAGGGCTGGGGCTTTTTTAGCAAAAATCCGCGTGATACTGCAATCGGCTTATATGAGGCTGAAAATGCCAGCGCCAAGGTCAGATGGCCCAATATGAGGGCTGACAACCTATTCGGCCTGTATCGGTATGGGCGGTCACAAGGCGTTGAAATGGGCGTGATCTACAGCCAAGTCGGCAAGGAACAGTGGACAGCATGTAAAGAAAAGGACCTCGGCGCATGCAAAAGCAAAGCCAAAACCGTGCAATTAAAAACACCCGCTCCCCGCCCGCTGCTTTGTGGCAGCTACTATTTGACGAAAGAGGATATTGTTCCTTGGAGCTATTCTAAATACACCCCTTCGTCTTATCAGGTAAAAAGCATAGTCAAGGTTGTGATCTCATGCTCGAAAACATAAAACAGACCATCACCAGATGGGACGAAAGAAACCCGTGGACAAATGTATACGGTCTCGCGCGAAGCATCATTGCGCTATCCAGCCTGCTGACGCTGCTCATCAATCACCCGAGCCTCATTATGAAGCCAGCCAGCGGGATCAGCAGCTATCCAGCTTGTAAAATGAATCTCAGTCTCTTTTGCCTCGGCGAAAATAACTATATGATGTTAAATCTTTTCAGGTGGGTCTGCATTGTCATTCTGGTGCTTGTTGTCATTGGCTGGCGCCCCAGAATCACCGGGGTTCTGCATTGGTATGTCAGTTACAGTCTGCAGTCATCGCTGATCGTCATCGACGGAGGCGAGCAGGCAGCAGCCGTCATGACCTTTTTATTGCTTCCCATCACGCTGACCGATCCGAGAAAATGGCATTGGAGTACGAGACCTATAGAGGGCAAAAGAACACTTGGAAAAATAACAGCTTTTATTTCTTATTTTGTGATCAGAATCCAAGTGGCGGTGCTTTATTTTCACTCTACCGTCGCTAAGCTGTCTCAGCAGGAATGGGTGGACGGAACGGCCGTCTATTATTTCGCCCAGGAAAAAACCATTGGCTTTAACGGCTTTTTTCAGGCGTTAACGAAGCCAATTGTAACAAGTCCGTTCGTGGTGATTCCGACATGGGGAACGCTGCTGGTTCAAATCGTCATCTTCGCGGCGCTGTTTGCTCCGAAGAAGCATTGGAGATTGATTTTGATCATCGCTGTTTTTATGCATGAGATTTTTGCAATCATGCTAGGCCTTATCAGTTTTTCCATTATCATGGCCGGCATTTTGATATTGTATCTCACTCCTATCGATTCCACGATTCAATTTACATATATTCGCAGACTGTTGTGGAATAAAAAACACAAGAAGGGAGAGGTTTCAGTTTGAAGAAGGCGTTTCTAGTATTTTTGTCGGTTGTATTGGTGACGACTGTGTTTTTGGTGAAACAGCAAGAAAGTGTGGCACAGGCAAAGCAGCTTGAGTATTCAGGTGAGGAAATTTTTAAAGGCTTTGTGTTTGCCCAAGGGGAAGTTGGCAAACAGCTTCCAGAGGTCTTTAATAAAGCGATGACAGACAAACTCAACACAAAACAGGCAAAGGCTTTTGCCAATCAGGTTGTCGCTGATATTAAAAAAGAGGATGCTGACTTTTTTGATAACCTGAAGAAAGCTGTTTACAGCAAAGATGCATTGAAAGTGGATGAACTGCTGAAAAAAGCAGGTCAAATCGTTGAAGAAAAAGTAGAAGCAGCAAAGGAAATCGCCGCTTCCAAGGATGATACATCCAGAGTTCAGGCCGAGCTTGTCAACACTGTTGATACCGCTAACTATTTCTATTATGTTTCTTATGTTGCTGCAGCAGGTGCCCTGATTCTGATCATTCTCGCCATTGATATTACGCCGATTGCGATTTCAGACAATGTGGATCGCGAAATGGCAATCAGAACGCTGGTTGATGAATTAAACTAGACATAAAAAAACGGCTCGCTCCGCAGTCTGCTGCAGGCGAGCCGTTTTCATGCTATTTTTTCTCGTATGTCCATCCATTTTCCTGATACACTTTTCCGTTTTTCATCAAATGGCCCAGCGCGCGTTTAAAGGCGGCTTTGCTCATATTAAAACGTTCTCTGATATCGTCAGGCTGGCTTTTGTCACTGTACGGCATGGCACCGTTTCTCATTCTCATATACGTTAGAATGCACTCAGCATCAACAGACATTGCATCCTGTTTTCTCGGAAGCAGCGACAAGTTGACTGAACCGTCTTCTTTCACTTGAATCACCCGGCCTGTGACTCTTGAACCGAGTCTTGGCTCCTCTTTTCTTTCTGACGGGTGAATAAAACAGCGGATACCGTCATCCGTGATCACGAATGAACCCGATGCGATCAGCCTGTACACCGTACCTGTCAGCTCTTTATTCATCAGATCTTCTGAAGCGTCGCTAAACAGTTCGCTGATGATATCTTCCGGCGCTGGTTTCGCAAACATGCGCCCCCGGTTCGTCACCTTCAGCATACAGTAAAGTTTGTCCCCTTTTTGCGGCCAGACATCTTCGTACGGCGGCAAATGCTCAGTTGCGACTAGTGCGTCCTTCGATAAACCGACATCAACGAATACGCCCATATCTTCCACTTTATCCACCACTTCAACCCAGCCATATTCATCCGCGCTGATGACCGGAATTTTCATCGTGGCCGCAAGCCTTTCCTGCTGGTCGACGTATATAAAGACTTCTACTTCGTCTCTGTCCTCGATATCCTCAGTCATTTCACTGTTATGTAAGAGAATCGTATCTTCCCCATCGGTTAAAAAGTAACCGAAGTCGGTTTGGTGATCTATACTCAAGGTTAATTGCTGCCCTGGTCTCATGCTATCGTCCTTCCTGTTCCGCTTAATCTCTGCGGATTTTGTTAACATTTTTTCCAATCATCACAAATTGATTCTTTGTTCTGTTGGAAGTTTCTCTTTATTCTACTATAATCAACACATAAGTTAAATGTTATGGAGGTTTTCATATGGCAAAAGAAAGTTCATTTGATATTGTATCCAAGGTGGAATTGCCTGAAGTGCAAAACGCAATCCAAATCGCACTGAAAGAAATCAGTACCCGATATGACTTTAAAGGCAGCAAAAGCGACATTTCTTTAGATAAAGAGGAGCTGGTCCTCGTTTCCGATGACGAATTCAAATTAAGCCAGCTGAAAGATGTGCTGGTCAGCAAATTGATTAAACGAAACGTTCCGACAAAAAACATTGATTACGGCAAGGTTGAAAACGCGTCAGGCGGAACGGTACGCCAGCGTGCAAAGCTTGTTCAAGGCATCGACAAGGACAACGCAAAAAAAATCAATACAATCATCAAAAACTCCGGACTGAAAGTAAAGTCTCAGGTGCAGGATGATCAAGTGCGTGTCACCGGAAAAAACAAAGATGACCTGCAGCAGATTATCTCAGCTGTGCGGGGAGCAGATTTACCAGTTGACGTTCAATTTATAAATTTCAGATAAATTTTCTGATTCCTATTGATTATTGTCTTTATTTTCGGTAAATTTGGAGAAAGGGAAAAACGCCAGGTATCTTTTGGCACTTCCTGACACGAAAATTTCATATCCGTTCTTATCAAGAGAAGCAGAGGGACTGGCCCGACGAAGCTTCAGCAACCGGTGTAATGGCGATCAGCCATGACCAAGGTGCTAAATCCAGCAAGCTCGAACAGCTTGGAAGATAAGAAGAGACAAAATCACTGACAAAGTCTTCTTCTTAAGAGGACTTTTTTTATTTCTCTTTTTTCCTTGCTGATGTGAATAAAGGAGGCAGACAATGGGACTTTTAGAAGATTTGCAAAGACAGGTGTTAATCGGTGACGGCGCCATGGGGACGCTCCTCTACTCCTATGGCATTGACAGGTGTTTTGAGGAGCTCAATATTTCAAAGCCGGAGGAAATTCAGCGCATACATAAAGCGTACGTTGAAGCGGGAGCCAACATTATTCAAACGAATACGTACGGGGCCAACTATATTAAATTATCCAGACACGGGCTTGAGGATGACATCAAAAAAATGAATCAGGAGGCCGTAAAGATCGCGCGGGCTTCAGCAGGCGATGCATACGTGCTTGGAACGATGGGCGGCATACGCACATTTAATAAAAACGCGTACAGTCTTGACGAAATTAAGCGCAGCTTCCGCGAGCAGCTGTACCTGCTGCTGCATGAAGAGCCGGATGGCTTGCTGTTAGAAACGTATTATGATTTGGAAGAAGCCCGTGAAGTGCTGAAAATCGCGCGCAAAGAGACTGATCTTCCGATTATGCTCAATGTCTCCATGCACGAGCAAGGCGTATTGCAGGACGGAACGCCGCTTTCTGACGCATTGCGCTCGATTGCGGATCTCGGAGCTGATATTGTCGGCATTAACTGCCGCCTCGGCCCTTATCACATGATTGAAGCGCTCAGCGAAGTGCCGATTTTTGATGACGTATTCTTATCCGTTTATCCGAACAGCAGCCTTCCTTCGCTTGAAGAGGGACGGCTCGTCTATGAAACAGACGACACGTATTTCCAAAACAGCGCGTCAGAATTCCGTAAGCAAGGTGCGCGGATTATCGGCGGCTGCTGCGGCACAACGCCGAATCACATCAGGGCGATGGCGGAAGCGGTTGGCGGGCTGGCTCCGATTACGGAAAAAGAAGTCAAAACCCGGGCAAAAGAATTCATTTCTGTTCATCACGAGCGAACCGAGCCCGGTCTGGATGAGATCGCAGCGAAAAAACGCTCTATTATCGTAGAACTGGACCCGCCGAAAAAACTAAGCTTTGACAAATTTCTATCGGCGGCTGCTGAATTAAAAGAAGCGGGAATCGATGCCCTGACACTCGCCGACAATTCTCTGGCGACCCCGCGGATCAGCAATGTTGCCTGCGGCGCCCTTGTCAAGCAGCAGCTCGATATGCGTTCCCTTGTCCATATTACGTGCCGTGACCGTAACATTATCGGCTTACAGTCACATTTAATGGGCCTTGATACGTTAGGGCTGAATGACGTGCTTGCGATTACAGGTGACCCTTCTAAAATCGGGGATTTTCCTGGTGCGACGTCTGTATATGATTTAACATCTTTTGATTTAATCAGGCTGATCAAACAATTCAATGAAGGTCTGTCTCTGTCTGGAAAACCGCTCGGCAAGAAAACGAATTTCTCAGTTGCCGCTGCATTTAATCCTAACGTCCGCCATCTGGATAAAGCGGTAAAACGGCTTGAGAAAAAAATAGATTGCGGCGCAGATTATTTTGTTTCTCAGCCTGTCTATTCCGAGCAGCAGCTTGTCGATATCCATAACGAAACAAAACATCTGAAGACACCGATCTATATCGGCATCATGCCGTTGACAAGCAGCCGGAATGCCGAATTCATCCATAATGAAATTCCCGGCATTAAGCTGTCTGATACGATTCGCGAAAAAATGGCCCATGCCGGTGAAGATAAAGAAAAGCAAAAGGCGGAAGGCCTTGCGATTGCCCGCTCCCTGCTGGATACGGCATGCGAGCTGTTTAACGGCATCTACTTGATAACGCCTTTCCTCAGATCTGACTTAACCGCTGAGCTTACTTCATATATTCAGCAAAAAGATGAGCAGCGCCAAAATATCTTTTTGCATTAATCCCTTAAAAGACTGTCTGATCCAATCGGGCGGTCTTTTTCAACGGGATTCGTGTTACGATATAGAAAAACAGTCATGAGGAGGAACATTATGCTCGAAGTCAAAACCATTTCCGCGGAAGATACATATGAAATCCGGCACCGTATTCTGCGTCCCCATCAATCCATTGAACAATGCAAATATGAAGAGGATCATGCAAAAGGCTCCTTTCATCTCGGCGCGTTTTTTGAAGGAAAGCTGATCAGCATCGCTTCTTTTTCCCCGCAAAATCAGCCATTAATAACAGAATCCCCAGCATATCGGCTGAGAGGCATGGCAACGCTTGAAGGATATCGCGATCAAAAAGGCGGGAGCACGCTGATCAAACACGCGGAAGAGAAACTGGCGGAGAACGGCGTTCAGGCAGTCTGGTGCAATGCCAGAAGCCATGTGAAAGGCTACTATTCAAAGCTTGGCTGGGAAGAACTCGGCGAACCGTTTGAGATTCCCGGCATAGGCACACATATCATCATGTATAAAAAACTCGAAACAAGCAGGTGATCTGTATGAGGGTAATCGATGAGCTGATTAAGCTTCATGAAGAACATACCCCTAGTCTATTGCGGCTTTGCAGGCAAGCCGGGTGGCCGGATTACGGCGAACAAGAGCTGGCACTGCTTGTCCAGCAAGGACGCTTTTTCGGCTATCAAAATGTCAGCGGTGATATTATTTCCTGCATCGGCTTGTTTTTGTTTGGCCGTCTTGCTTCTATCGGCCTCGTTATCGTGGACAAAGAATATCAACGGCTCGGTCTCGGCCGGCGTATGGTAAACGCCTGTATCACCCAAACAGATGAAAACACCGCCATCAGGCTTTGCGCCACAAAAGAAGGTTTGCCGCTTTATGAAAAAGCAGGTTTTCATACGGCTGGTTCAGTGCGAAAGTACAGCTGTCACAGTTTTCAACCTTATACAAAAAAGCTTGATGCTGAACTGACATCCTTTAGAGAACAAGACTTTCACGACTTAACCGCGGCGGATCTGGCTGCCTTTGGCGGAGATCGATCAAACCTTTTGCAGCAGCTTATTTCTGCTTCATGCGAATGTATCATCGCCCGAAATCAGGACGGACAGCTAATTGGCTACGGACTTTCTGTACAGACACCGGCCAATTTGAAATTCGGCCCTATCATCGCTCCATCATCAGATGTTGCAGCACAAATAATTAACAGGCTGGCGGCCGGCAAACAAGGGCCGATGCGAATTGATATACCGAGTGAACACACGTCTCTGCATGACAGCCTGATAGAAATGGGATTTCATAAAGATGATGAACCTCCGCTTTTGTTCTATCAGAAAAAAGCGCCTATTCAAAATGGACACATATATGCTTTGATTTCACAGGCTCTCGGTTAACCCTCTTTTTTCCCGAACAGGTATCTTCTGTTCGGTTTTTTGCTGTCTGATCGCTGAATAAACGAAGCCATCAGGGACATTCTAAGCAGAAGAAAAGGAGTGTGCTCTGAGATGGAATCATCAAAACAAAATAATGGAATGACGATTGTAGCAATCGGTTCAATCCCTTTAATATTAACCCTAGGAAACTCGATGCTTATTCCGATTTTGCCAAAAATGAAATCTGAACTTCATTTATCACAATTTCAAGTCAGTCTCGTGATCACAGTATTTTCCTTGATTGCAGCATTTGCGATTCCGATTGTCGGTTATCTCGCAGACCGATTCTCAAGGAAAGTCATCATTATTCCCTGCTTAATTTTGTATGGTGCCGGCGGTTTGTTAGCCGGGTTTGCGGCAGGTTTTTTTGACAATGCCTACCCTTGGGTCATGGCAGGACGAGCGTTACAGGGAATCGGGGCAGCCGGAACCGGCCCAATTGCCATGGCACTGACGGGAGATCTGTTTAAAGGCGCCCAGGAGAGCAAGGTGCTCGGCCTTGTTGAAGCTTCAAACGGCATGGGGAAAGTGCTATCGCCGATCATTGGCTCGCTGATCGCCCTGCTTGTCTGGTATGGCGCGTTTTTTGCCTTTCCTGTGTTTTGTATCATTTCGATCGTACTGACTTGGATTTTTATTAAAGAAAAGAAAAAGGAAAAAGAACCGCCACCAATCGGAAAATATGCAAAAGGGCTGTTAAGTGTCTTTAAACATGAAGGCAGATGGCTGTTTACCGCTTATTTAGCCGGTGCGACCTGTTTGTTTACTTTATTCGGCATCCTGTTTTATCTCTCAGATGTTCTTGAAAAAACATACGACACCGACGGCGTGAAAAAAGGCTTGATTTTAGCGATCCCGCTTTTGGTTATGTGTGTGACGTCCTATACAACAGGAAGCAAAATCGGGCAAAAGCAATCGTTAATGAAAAAGCTGATCGTACTTGGATTGGCGTTCATGACCGTATCCTACGCGGCACTGTCATTCATTGAAAATCTTGGCCTTTTTATCAGTGTTCTTGTACTGAGCAGCATAGGCTCAGGTCTTGTCCTTCCTTGTGTGAACAGTTTTATTACCGGGGCTGTCGGCAAGGAAAGACGGGGATTTGTCACCTCGCTGTACGGCTCTGTACGTTTCTTAGGGGTAGCGATCGGTCCTCCGATTTTCGGCCGCCTGATGCAATGGTCCAGACCCGGCATGTTTTTAAGCATCGCGGGATTGACTCTCGTTGTCGGGATTCTTGTGATGATGCTCATTCATGTGAAGCAAAACAATGAAGAAACAAAAGAAAAAGAAGACACTAAAATGGCTGGAAATCGGCTACAGCCCGCTGAGGAAAGGTAGCACCCAGTGTGAAAATTGTACGGATTGAAACCTTTCCGCTATTTCACCGATTAGAAAAGCCATATGGAGATGCCAATGGGTTTAAACGATATCGGACTTGTTATCTCATCAGGATTATCACCGAAAGCGGGATAGACGGCTGGGGAGAATGCGTTGATTGGCTCCCTGCTCTCCATGTCGGTTTTACGAAGCGGATCATCCCGTTTCTATTAGGAAAACAGGCTGGCAGCCGCCTGTCATTAGTGCGCACGATTCAAAAATGGCACCAGCGGGCGGCCTCCGCTGTAAGCATGGCGCTGACAGAGATTGCAGCCAAAGCTGCGGATTGTTCGGTTTGCGAATTATGGGGCGGGCGATACAGAGAGGAGATTCCTGTGTACGCGTCTTTTCAATCGTACTCAGACTCCCCGCAATGGATCAGCCGCTCAGTCTCCAATGTTGAAGCCCAGTTGAAAAAAGGTTTTGAGCAAATCAAAGTCAAAATTGGCGGGACTTCATTCAAGGAGGATGTCCGGCACATCAATGCGCTGCAGCATACAGCAGGCAGCTCCATTACGATGATTCTGGACGCAAACCAAAGCTACGATGCCGCTGCGGCTTTTAAATGGGAGCGCTATTTCTCCGAATGGACGAACATTGGCTGGCTTGAGGAGCCTTTGCCCTTTGATCAGCCGCAGGATTACGCTATGCTTCGAAGCCGTTTGTCTGTTCCTGTTGCCGGCGGAGAAAATATGAAAGGCCCGGCGCAATATGTGCCTCTTCTTTCACAGCGCTGTTTGGATATCATTCAGCCCGATGTCATGCATGTCAACGGAATTGATGAGTTTCGGGACTGCCTCCAGCTCGCGCGTTATTTTGGCGTCAGAGCATCCGCCCATGCATATGACGGATCGCTCTCACGGCTCTATGCTTTATTTGCACAAGCCTGTCTGCCCCCATGGTCTAAAATGAAGAACGATCACATTGAACCGATCGAGTGGGACGTCATGGAGAATCCTTTTACAGATCTCGTCAGCCTGCAGCCTTCAAAAGGAATGGTCCATATCCCGAAAGGAAAAGGCATTGGAACAGAGATCAATAAGGAGATCGTCAATCGCTACAAGTGGGATGGCTCAGCATATTAAGCTGGGCCATTTCTTTATTTTGAGACATAAATCATGGACAGCCTCATAAAATGAAAACAGCGGACAAGTCTTTTCATAAAGGAGCAAATGACTTAATGGCTGAACTGCTGATGAAAGCAAAACTTACGTTTATGATTGTCGTAGGCGGCGTACTACAAGGACTCGGCATGTCCTTGTTTTTATTTCCGCATGATATTCCGACAGGCGGTGCAGCAGGTATTGCGGTGCTATTGCATTATCTGTTTCAAATCCCCCACGGATTTTCAGTGTGGGCTGTGAATGTATCAATGCTTTTTACCGCTTTAAAATGGCTGGAGATGAGAACATTCACCGGCACCCTCGCTTCTATCACCGTCACCTCTGTCTCGGTATTGATCTTTGATGCGGTTTTTCCGGATATCACATCTAATCTGTGGCTTGATCTGGCAAGCGGCGCAGTGTTATTGGGACTCGGCATCGGACTTTTATACAAATATAAAATTTCGAACGGAGGATTCGGAGCCCTTGCTCTGATGATTTCTATCTACCGCGGCGGGAATCCTGGTACGATCCTGCTCATCATGAATTGCATCATTTTTATGGTCACCGCGTCTATTATTGACTGGGGCATTGTCATTCAAGCCCTGATATGCCAAGTGATATCGACAAGAGTCATCGACTTCATCTACAACATCCGTCTGACCTCACTTCCCTATCTCACGCCTATGTACCGCCATAAAAAATAATAGGCAGAGGCTCTCTTCACGACGAGAGCCCCGCAGCCGCTGTTTTACAGAAAAAAGGTATCGGATCTTAGCCCTAAACGCAGCGTCTCCAAAGCGATGGCATCATGAAATGGAATATTGGCCAGATTCACATTCGGCCCGATTTTTTGAATAAAACCTTGCTGAAGCGTTTTGTTAGGCGCTTCAAAAATCAGCCTGTTGATATCAATATCCGAGGAAATGATGTCGTCAACAATTTGAAACCTGACATCGCCGCTGCTGGAACAGATCCCTCCCGTTCCGCTTTCTCTGGCTTCTGTAATCACTTTTTCCGCGCCCGCTTCCATATCCTCAACGATATATTCAAGCCATTCCTCAGAGCTTTGCCGGCTTGCTAATTCCGCATCCTTGCTGCCCACCTCACTGAGGACAAGAAATTCATCAGAAAAATCAGCAATGTAAGCCGCTTTCTCTTTATTTGTCATCGGGAGCGTACCGTTTGAAATCTCAATATATTCACAGCCGAAATAGGTGCAGTACCGATGAAATTCATTCACTTTTTTCTGGCTTACGTACTTCTCAAACAGTGTGCCGCCAAAGAAAAATGTAATGTCATGTTCTTTCAGTGTGCTGATTTTTTCTTCAAGATCTTTCGTAAGTAATGATGTGCCCCAGCCGAATTTCACAAAATCAATATAGTCGGACGCTCCAGCTATGACATCTTTGAAAAATTGCAAGGGATAGCCGTTATCAATTAAAATGGACTGCCCGGTTTCTCTCGGCTTGTTTGTTCTCACTGGCAATTCTAGTGAAAAATCATTCATATTATGACCCTCTCTATCGTTGGAACTTCTCCATCTT
Source organism: Bacillus sp. GW821-FHT01G09 (assembly GCF_059422205.1). Taxonomy (NCBI): domain Bacteria; kingdom Bacillati; phylum Bacillota; class Bacilli; order Caryophanales; family Bacillaceae; genus Bacillus; species Bacillus sp. GW821-FHT01G09. Next base: position 221,993 of record NZ_JBWKWL010000002.1, on the reverse strand, counting down.
GTTTCACTTTCATCACAAAATCGCCCGTCAGTTCTTTTGTACAGTAAACGATGTCTTCCGAATCAAATAATGGCTGGCGGCTGTCAAAAAACTTCTCCGCAACAGAAGAGCGTTTTATTCTTTCAATCGCCTCCGCAGCCATTATCGCATTTGTCCCTTCAATGATGCCTTTGATATACTCCGCACATGCCATATCGTCATCACCGGATGGATGGGAAGCCACAATGTTTATGACACAATCGTTTGCGGCGAGCTTTTTCACATGCTGTGCCGTTGTTTTGGCATTGGAAAATCCAGTTACGAACAGATGCTTTGCGTTCAGCGCCCCCAATGCTGCTGTGACGCCGTTTGTTGTTTTCTGGATCAGGCGCTTATCCGCCATATCCTGTCCCGCCATGCGTTTTGGAGAATTATCTAAATCAAATCCGCTGATACCGACCCCCTTTTCCTCTCCCGTCAATACATAATCCGGATAGGTGTCTTTCAGCGCAAAGGCTTCATCAGCTGTCCGGACCAACAAAATCTCTTTCGCCCCGCCGATAAACGCATAATGGGCGACCGTAAATGCTCTGATGACATCAATGACGATGTTAATATCAGCCGGGGCAAGCGAATGATGATGCCCCTGATAAATGGCAATCGGCATACTACCTCTCCTTGGGCATAAAACCATTTTGCTAAAAAGCATATTCAGCCGGGCTCTTAATGGTTCCGCACCTCATTTTAGGCGGGCGCAGCCCCTAAAAACCCTGAACCTTTATGCAAAAAATGAATAGTCTGCCTATAACTCGATCAATAGATAAAAAAAGCAGATGCAAACGGGGGGAAAACATTGAACGAAACCATCACATATGACACATGGAACGACATGCTGTCCAAACGGATAACGGATCAATTGATCGATGAGCTCGATGTGTTGAAATGGGCTTACCGAACGTACGGAGAAAAGATTGTGTACGCCTGCAGCTTTGGCGCAGAAGGAATGGTGCTTCTCGACTTAATATCAAAAATCAACAAAAATGCACACATCATCTTTTTGGATACCGGGCTTTATTTTCAGGAAACATATGAGCTGATCGAGACCGTCAAAGAACGATATCCGGGATTTGCAATCCAGATGCTCGAACCCGAGCTGAGCTTAACAGAACAGGGGACGAAGTACGGCGGAGAGCTGTGGAAGCATAACCCGAACCTCTGCTGCCAATTGCGGAAAATCGAACCGCTCAAAAAGCACCTGTCCGGCATGACAGCTTGGATTTCAGGACTGCGCCGGGATCAGTCACCAACGAGAAAGCATATTCAATACGTAAACCTGGACCAGAAGTTTGAGCTCATCAAAATTTGCCCGCTCATCCACTGGACATGGGATGACGTTTGGACGTACATCCGCCTGCACAATTTGCCTTATAACAAACTGCACGATCAACATTACCCGAGCATAGGCTGTGAAATGTGTACATTGCCTTCCCCGGACCCGAACGATGAGAGGGCTGGAAGATGGGCCGGACGGGAGAAAACAGAATGCGGCCTGCATCAAGAATAGCGGACGGCAGGTTCTGGCTATGAGAGTCGAAATGATGTTGAGGCGCTGATGTCAAACTTCATTAACTGCAGCAAAGAAAACAAGGAAACGTATAAATGGAGGTTGAACACGTTGAATGGAAACGAACCCCACGGAGGGGTATTAATCAACCGCTGTGATCACGCATGCCATTTTGAAGGGTGCGCGTGCCAAGCTGAGCTGGATCAGCTTGCACTGAGCGACCTGGAGCTTATTGCGATCGGCGGCTACAGCCCGTTAACAGGTTTTTTGGGAGAAAAAGATTATCATCGTGTTGTGAAGGAAATGAGGCTGGCAAACGGCTTGCCGTGGAGCCTGCCGATTACGCTGCCTGTCGGAGAAAAAACAGCAAAACAGCTGTCTGCCGGAGATCACGTCAAGCTTGTGAAAGACGGTGTTACCTACGGCATGATCACAGTCACCGATATATACCAGCCTGATAAAACACAAGAAGCACTGTCTGTTTTTAAAACAAACGATCCTGCCCACCCAGGCGTAAAAAAATTGCTGGCGCGCCCGGATTACTATATCGGAGGGCCTATCACGGTCAGCCGCCTGCCTGACAAATCTTTCGAACAGTTTTATGCAACGCCCGCAGAAACAAGAGCGGCCTTTCAAAAGCTCGGCTGGAAAACGATTGTCGGCTTTCAAACCAGGAACCCTGTTCACAGAGCGCATGAATACATTCAAAAAACAGCGTTAGAAACGGTCGACGGTCTGCTGCTTCACCCGCTTGTCGGAGAAACAAAGTCAGACGATATCCCAAGCGATATCAGAATGGAGAGCTACCAGGCTTTGCTTAATCACTATTATCCAAAGGATCGTGTCATGTTATCGGTTTTCCCTGCCGCCATGCGTTATGCAGGTCCGCGGGAAGCGATTTTCCATGCGCTCGTCCGAAAAAATTACGGCTGCACCCATTTTATTGTAGGCCGTGATCACGCGGGTGTCGGCAGCTACTATGGAACATACGACGCCCAAAATATTTTTCAATCATTCACAGAGGAAGAGCTGGGCATAAAGCCGCTGTTTTTTGAGCACAGCTTTTATTGCCGAAAATGCGGAAACATGGGCACCTCCAAAACATGTCCGCACAGCCCGAGAGACCACATCCACTTATCAGGCACAAAAGTGAGAGAGCTTCTCCGCCAAGGCAAAAAGCCGCCTAAAGAATTCAGCCGGCCTGAGGTCGCAGCCGTGCTGATCAAGGGACTTCACCAACAGCCTGTTGCCATCAAGCAAAACAGCGGGGAATTGCAATGACACACAATCCGAACATCATTTGGCATCCCGCTGCCATCTCGAAGTCTGACAGACAGTCCTTAAACGGACACAAAAGCTGCGTCCTTTGGTTTACAGGTTTGTCCGGCTCCGGAAAATCGGTGCTGGCCAATGCAGTTGATGAAAAGCTTTACCGCAAGGGCATTCAGAGCTATGTGCTTGACGGTGATAATATCCGCCACGGCTTAAACAAAGACCTTGGATTTCAGACTGGTGACAGGATTGAAAACATCCGCCGGATCGGAGAAGTGGCGAAGCTGTTTGTCGACAGCGGGCAAATGATTTTAACGGCTTTTATTTCTCCATTCAGAGAGGATCGGGACATGGTTAGAGCACTCTTTCCTAAAGGTGAGTTCTTCGAAATTTATGTGAAGTGCCCGCTGCATGTTTGTGAACAGCGCGATCCAAAAGGGCTTTATAAAAAAGCGCGAAACGGAGAGATCAAACATTTCACCGGGATCGATTCTCCGTATGAAGCGCCGCTTTCACCCGATTTCATCATTGAGTCAGACCAGACCTCTATTTCCGATGGAGCTGATCTCATCATTAACGCACTGCAAAACAGAGGAATTATATAAAAAACCCGATCAATGTCGGGTTTTTTCTTATGAGTTGGAGAACTGCGCAATCAAACTGTTGATCTTCTCTTTTTCCTCATAAAATGCTCCGTGCCCGCTGTTTGCAAACGGAACCAATTCCGACTGTTTGATGCCGCGCTTCAATTCTTTCGCAAAATCAAACGGCGCAATTCTATCCTTTCTCCCGTGCAGGATCAGCGTCGGCACCTTGATTGCAGCAAGTTCCTTTCTGAGATCTTCGTCTCTTAATGCGATGCCTGAGTGGATCGTCCCGTAGGAGGAAGCCTCCAGCATCAGATTGAGAAACCACTGCCTAAGCTCTGGAGACACTTTTTTCTCAAAAAACTGTTCCCCTAAATCAGCCAGTGTTTTGGGCCGATCAGCTTTGAACAATTCAATCATATCGTCAATATCCTGCTTCCTCATCCCATACGGATAACCCGGGCGTTTTGTAAACGCGGGGGCCGCTGCAGACAGTAAAATCAGCTTATCAACATCGGCTCCTTCATGCCTTGCCATATAACGGATTGCAATGGCGCCGCCCATTGAAAAACCGGCAAGAATCGCATTCTCAAGCTGCAGCGTATAAATGACTGCTTTCACATCATCGGCCATCGTGTCATAATCGTAGCCTTCCCAAGGGCGGTCAGATTGCCCATATCCCCGCAAATCAACGCCGATAAAACGAAATCCCCTTTTCGGAAGCTCATTCATTTGATATTCAAACATCTTATGATTCAACGGCCACCCGTGCAAAAAGATGATCGGCCTTCCATGTCCGATATCCTCTACAAACAGTGTCACATGCTCCTCGGTTTTGACGTAATGCCCCATTACGCATTCCTCCTGTTCCCTTTGGCTTTTTCGGCCTGTAAACGCCTTGACGTATAGGAAGCTTTCCATTTATGCTTACAAAACAAGCGGGCTGCTGTACCAAGAAAAGGCTCTTCACGATTTACTATATGTATCAATTTCCTTAACGATCTATTAAATTGAACCCGGAAGCCTCTGTTTTCCGGGCAGCAAAGGATGTCATCACATGAATAAAATCGCAATTCAAAAACCGAACATACCGGAAAACCTGCAAACCGCAGATTTTCATGATGCCGTGACGCAGGATGATGTAATCAGCATGCATTTGTTTGAAGATTGTACCATCTGCGGCGAAGATATCGAAAGACTCTGTGTAGAAAAAACGGTATTCAGAAATGTCGTCTTTATCGATGTGTCTTTTCGGCATATTGAACTGACCGATGTGATCTTTGAAAAATGTGATTTATCAAACGCCGATTTCAGCGGGGCTGTCATTCACAGAACTTCAGTTAAGCAGTCAAAAATGGTTGGAATGAATGTGGCGGAAGCAACGCTGCGGAATGTTTCATTCGAGGAATGCCACGGACATTTCAGCTCATTTTCGTACTCAAATATGAAACAAGTTCGATTTGATCACTGTGCTCTTATGCAAAGTGAATGCAGCAATACGGTGCTCCATCAGACACACTTTGACAGGTGCGAATTGGAAGGCGCCAGCTTTACCGGCACGTCCCTTCAAAACATGGACATCAGCACGTGCCGTTTTGAACAGCTTCATGTCTCCCTCGACAAATTGAAAGGCTGCAAAATCGCACCTGAGCACGCGATTGCCTTCGCCAGGGCACTGGGAGCTGTCATCGTATAACCAAAGCCTAGGACATCATCAGGCGGCGTGCTGTTTCAGCTGCCGCTTTAATGCCAGTTTCCAAATCTCCAAGAGATGCATAGGAATATGACAGCCTGATGCTGTTTCGGTCTTCACCGTCATAAATGTAGCCGGGATTCACAAGCACCTGCCGTTTCAGCAATCCATAAAAGAAACGGCTGACAGGCAGGTTTTTGTGAAATGTCACCCAAATATAAAAGCCGCCTGCGGGAATCCGCCACGTGGCAATGTCCCCGGCATACCGCTCGAGAAAATGAACGGCGGCGTCTCTCCTTTCTTTAAGCTTCCTGCGTACCCAAGTCAGATGCTCTTCATAATATCCCTGTGACAGCCACTCGGCAGCCGCCCACTGGGACAGGCCGCTTGATCCGTAGTCTGTCTGCATTTTAATGTCCGCCAGCCTTTCAATAACCGGCTCCGGACCGGCAAGCCAGCCGATTCGCAGACCGGGGCTAACCGTTTTTGAAAACGTGCCCAGATACAGAATATTGCCCTCATGATCCATTGCTTTCAACGGCTGCGGCGGTTTTTCTTCAAACCATAAATCACCGTACGCATCATCCTCAATGATGGGCAGCTGCTCTTTTTTTGACAGGCTGATGATCTCTTTCCTTCGCTGCTCTGACATGACTGTGCCTGTCGGATTATGAAACGACGGAATCGTGTAAAGCAGCTGTCCGCCATATTGTTTTCGATAAGAAGAAACAAGCCCCGCTTTGACCCCTTCACCATCCATCGGCAAGCCGCGAAGCCGCATCCCCGCTGATTGAAATACATGCAAGGATTGAAGGTAGGACGGCTTCTCCGTCAAAATGACAGAATCTCGTTTTAAAAGTCCAATTGAGATGAGCTGAAGTGCCTGAAGTGCACCGGACACAATTAAAATTGCAGACGGTGACACATGGATATTATTTCCTTTTAAATGGTCGGCCACTGCCTCCCGCAGCAGACGGTTTCCTTTCGGCTGCTCATATCCTAAAGACAGGGCGCCCGGATTGATTTGCTGAAACATCCGGCTCATTGTGTCAGCAGGCAGCAGATCCGGTGATAGTTCTCCTGTTCCTAATCTGATGATATCCGCTCTTGGTTCGTTCTGATTAATAGCTTGGATGATGGAAGAATTGGGGCGATGAATGCCCGAACGGACGTAATCGCTCCAATCAAGCGGAGACTCAGCCGCCAGCACGCTCCAAGTACTGTTTACAACCTTCGTACCGCCGCCTCTTCTTCCCTCTAACAAGCCTTGAGACGTGAGTTCATCTATGGCTGCTGTGACTGTGCTGCGGTTGACTTGAAACATGTCGGCCAGCGTTCTCTGTGAGGGGATTTTCGTTCCTACAGCCCACTCTCCGTGAAGAATCTTGTCTTTCATATATTGTTCGATCTGCCGATGCAGCGGAACATCCGACTTTCGGCTTGGCTGCCATTGAGACAAGGTCATGCCCCCCTTTTTTACACATTATACATTTGGCTGGTTTCTAACCCAACCAAATGGCTGGAGACTTTAGTGACAATCTCTCTTATGATTAAAAAAAATGTGAAGGGAGCTTTTTCAGCATGAATGCAATCATTCACGGAATTGTGCTCGCGTTTGGCTTAATTTTGCCGCTGGGAGTGCAGAATGTGTTTATTTTTCAGCAAGGCGCGTGGCAAAAGCATATTTGGCGGGCTCTCCCAGCTGTCATCAGTGCTTCAGTCTGCGATACCCTGTTAATCGTATTAGCCGTTGCGGGCGTATCTGTCATTGTGCAGGAGCTGCCTGTGTTTGAGACAGTCATGATGGCCGGCGGATTTTTATTTTTGCTCTATATGGGCTGGGTGACTTGGAACAGCCGTCCGAACACAAGCCAAAATGAGAAACATACGTTCACACCAAAAAAGCAAGCTGCGTTTGCGGCCGCTGTTTCTCTTTTAAACCCGCATGCCATTCTGGACACGATCGGCGTCATCGGCACGAGCTCTCTTCAATATTCGGGGCTTGAGAAATGGCTCTTTATGGCCGCCTGCATCGCTGTGTCTTGGATTTGGTTTATCAGCCTTGCAATAGCGGGCCGGTTGTTTCAGACGATAGATACGAGCGGCAGGCTTATGCTGATCGTAAACAAATGCTCTGCAGCGGTAATGTGGGCAGCGGCAGGATATTTTGGGGTATCACTCTTTTGCAATTGAAGGAGAAACAAATGAAAAAAACGAATTTCTTAGAAAAGGAGGCATGCTGATGACTGATGCAAAACAGTTTTATGACTATCATTCTTGGGCAAACAAGAAAATATTTACCCATATCGAAAACCTGCCGGAGGAAACTGCCTATCAAGAAGTAAAGAGCGTATTTCCTTCTGTCAGCGACGTGCTGCTTCATATGTGCAGGGCTGACTACATTTGGCTGAATGTTCTTTCTGGAGTGGCCTACCAAGAGATTATAGACAGCGCAGGCAAATTAGAGTCCGCGCAAGGTAATATGGCAGCGATTAAACAGCACGCTGCCGAGCTGGAGTTACAGTATCATGATTTCTTCAGCCGCCAGACGGACTTAGAACAGACCTTCACAATGCAGCATCCGAAACTAGGTACACTGGAATCAACCTATGCAGACACCATCCTGCATGTCGTCAATCACGGGACTTACCATAGAGGGAACGTAACCGCCATGCTGAGACAGCTGGGCCATTCAGGCATACCTACTGATTATATGTACTATTTATATGAGAAAAGAGAAAGCAAGGGCTAAAATGTCCTTGCTTTTTTTTGCGGAAAGCCTCAAATGCAACATATTAGCTTTTACATACCTGTATAAGCGCGCTTCACATCTAGCTGTACCGGCCTGCCGCTTCGAAAAGAATTGGTTGCTGCGATGCCCACTTCTAAATTGATCGTTGCATCAATATCAGTCACAATCGGTGTTTTTCCATTCCGGACACACTCGGCGAAATGCTGAAGCTCCAAGCAGTAGGCTTCATGAAAACGAGTTTGAAAGTCTGGAATGATATCAAAACTGCTCCCTTTAGCCGATAGGATGGTCACATGTTGATGTCTCAATGTCCCTATGAAAATACTGCCCTCTGTCCCGATAACCTCCGCCCGGATGTCATGTCCGTATGGAGAGGTTCTGCTTGCCTCGACGTCCCCCGCTGCGCCGGAGTCAAATTCAATATACGTCAGCGCCTGATCCACATCGCCATACTGCTCCATAAACGGATTGTTCAGAATCCTGCCGTGTCCTGAAACAGAAGTGATTTCCGCCCCTAGCAAATAACGGGCAATATCATAATCATGGATGGAACAGTCGATAAAAATTCCACCGCTGTGTTTGATAAATTCTGCGGGAGGCGCGCCTTGGTCGCGCGTAAAGCCTTTATAATAGATAGGTTTGCCGATTTCTCCAGCGTCGATCCGCCGTTTGGCATCTGCGTATGCGGGATCGAATCGTCTCATAAAGCCGACTTGGCAGATGACACCTGTCTCTTTCACTTTTTCAGAAACTGCTCTTGATTCCTCAAGGCTTAATGTCAGCGGTTTTTCAACGAAGATCTGTTTGCCGTTCTCGGCTGCTTTGATGATCATATCACCATGTGTGCTTGTCGGCGTTACGATAATGACAGCATCAATGCCGGGATCTTCTAACACTTCATACGGGTCCTCTGACCATTTTTCGATACCGAATTCTCTGGCAACCTGCTCTGCTCTCCCTTTTAACGGATCACCGACACTAACCAGCTTTGCCCCCGGCACACTGGTGACGAGATTTTTCGCATGATAATAACCGAGCCTTCCTAATCCCAATACTGCACATCTTACTTGATGTTCCACGTCCCATCCTCTCCTTTATCTCATTTCAGGCTCGCTTCGAGAAAGCGCTTTCTCTTAACAGCTAAAAAAACAGCGGTTCTATCCGCTTTACCATTTTGCGCAAGCGCTTTCTCAAAAGATGGTTTCATTTTACACTGCCTTTGGTTTACATTCAATATGTTTTTTGGCTTCAACTGTCATAATGAAAAAACCCGCTCATTAGCGGGCTCATGTGTTGAGCGGTGATGTAGAATGTCTGACTACAAGTTCAGGCGGGAGCACTATTTTTTGTTTCGCCTTTCGTTTTCCCTCTATTGCTTCTGCCAGCAGTTCGATGACGCTCCTCCCCATCTCTTTTATCGGCTGGGCTACGGTTGTCAGGGGCGGAGCCGCCATTTCTGCGAGTATCGTATTATCAAAACCAATGATAGAAAGATCATCCGGCACTTTTATGCCTCTTATTCTCGCAGCTTGTATGGCGGCACAGGCCAATACGTCGTTGAAGGCAAAAATAGCAGTCGGAGCGTTCCTGTCGAGCAATTTTCCCGCTTCTTCCTTGCCGCTTTCCAAGGAAAACCGCGTCTGGATGATAAGTGATTCATCAATGGGCACGCCCGCTTCCTCCATCGCCTGACGGAAGCCTTTGATTCTATTTTTTTCGCCTGTCGTTGACCCGTCTCCGATAATGCAGGCGATGTTCGTGTGGCCGAGTGACAGAAGATGCTTGGCAGCCACATATCCGCCACGAACGTCATCTATCACAACAATATCCATCGGAAGAAGCGGCTTATCCTGAGAAATCATGGCAATCGGAATTTGTTCACTGGCGATTTCCTCCAAAGCAGACATACTGTCATGGCTTTCAATCCCTGTTGCAAAAATAATGCCATCCACCTTTTTCTGCTTCAGCACAGAAAAATACTTTGTTTCTTTTTTCGGATCGTAATCGGTGCTGCAAATCAAGATTTGAAAACCAAGTTCATCCCCTCTTTCCTCAATGCTTTTAGCCAGTTCGCCGTAAAACGGATTTGAAATATCAGGCGCCACAAGAGCGATCATATTCGTTCGTTTTCCCGTTAACGCCGCGGCGTGGACATTGGGCGTGTATGCCATTTCATTCATGACATTCATGACCTTCTGCCGTGTTTTGCCGCTGATTCTCCCCGTATTGTTTATCACACGCGACACAGTTGTGATCGAGACACCCGCCGCCTTTGCCACATCGTAAATTGTTGTTTTCATGTTCATCCCTCGTCTGGTTATTGAACTTTCCGGCTGACAATTTTCCGGTATTCAATTGGTGAAATGCCTTCTATCTGCTTAAAGAGCTTTGAAAAGTATGTCGGATCTTCCATTCCGACCGTTTCCGCAATAACGCCCATTTTATCATTTGTAGAAGATAAAAGACGCTTCGCTTCCGTCATTCTCACCCGGTTCGTGTATTGTGCCGGAGTTACGCCGAGCACCTGCTGCATGCAGCGGCTCACATAATCCTGATGATAGTGAAGGGCGAGCGACAGATCCTTGATTGTCGTCTTTTCCTTATAGTGCTCCTGTAAGTACCGGGCCGCCTCCCAGGCTACCCGCTCTTTCGCAGACGGTATTTGGAACGCTTCTTTTTGAAGATGCAGCATCAGCTCCTCAAATAAGATTTGCTTTCTGAGCGGCAAATCAGAGTTTTCCGCAGAGTAATCGATCAGCTTTTCAAACTGCTGCGCCATAAACTGCGGGCGCTGCACCTTGCCTTTTCTCGGCAAGGCCAATCCGTAGCGGGCCGGCTCTTCGAAGCTCCCTTTTTCCTGCTGAAGCTCAGACCAGTTGCTGCCTCCCTTTGCCGTAAATTCATAACGATGTTCATCGAAGTGAAGCCAATAGTAGGAGGTTGCTTCATCACTGCCCTTCGTCCCGTAGTGTTCAAGACCGGGAGAAAGCAAGATGTACTCGCCGCCTTCAACAGAAAACGATGTTTCATTTTCCGTTATATATAACGTTCCCTGTTTGACATATATCAGATCAAACACGGAGAATACACGTTTCACATGGGTTTCTCCTTTTTTAAAAACCCCTTCCCCAGCTGCGATAAATACCGGAAAAGGCGGGACTGTAAACAGGATGCGAGGCATTTGAATCATCCTCCTTTTTAAGTCGGATTTTTACAAGAAGTATCGTTTCTATCCCTTTTTATTATAAGGAAATGGAGGTACACTTTAAAACGTTGATTTTATTTACGAAAGGGGTTAGACACTATGAAACAAGCTGTCTTCAAATCAACTGCTTTGAAAAAACCCGCTGACAAAACGTTCTCATTATTTTCGCTTACTTGGCCGATCTTCATTGAGGTCTCATTATATATGTTTATGGGTAATGCCGATACACTGATGCTCAGCCAATACTCGGATAACAGCGTGGCAGCAGTCGGCGTCAGCAACCAGATTTTAAATTTAATTATCGTGATGTTCAGCTTTATCGCAACAGGAACGACCGTTATCATTTCGCAATTTCTAGGCTCACGGCAAAAGAAAGAAGCCATGGAAGTCGCTTATGTGTCAATCGGCGCCAACTTCTTCATCAGCCTGGCCATCAGCGCCGTCGTCTTTTTCGCGGCTGTCCCTCTGCTTCATATGATGGGATTATCAAACGCACTGATGCCTGATGCGAAAGTCTTTTTACAAGTTGTCGGAGGTCTGTCCTTTATTCAGGCTTTAATCATGACATTCAGCGCGATCTTAAAAAGCTACGGCTACACAAAAGATACAATGTTTGTCACTATCGGCATGAACATTTTAAACATTGCCGGAAACTTTGTTGTGATTTTTGGTTTGTTCGGCTTTCCTGTTCTCGGCGTTGCCGGTGTGGCCATGTCCACATCTATCGCCCGCGTCATCGGATTAATCGCGATGATTGTGATTGTCAACAAACGCATTCAGCTGAAGATGTCGCTGAAAAAAGTCTTTCATATGCATAAAGAACATTTGCGCAAGCTGCTGAAAATCGGCATTCCTTCTGCGGGAGAGCAGCTTTCATACAACCTTTCGCAAATGATTGTCACGTATTTTATCGCCATCATGGGCGCACAGGCGTTGACAACAAAAGTGTATACGCAAAATATTACGATGTTTATTTTGCTGTTTGGCACTGCGATCAGCCAGGGTACACAAATCTTAATCGGCCGTTATATCGGCGGCAAACAATTTGATGCCGCTTATGAGCGCTGCATGAAGAGCTTATATTGGGCACTCGGAATTGCTGCGGCTACCTCTGTTTTGATGACGATCTTTTCAAAAGACCTGATCGGACTCTTCACACAAAGCCCTGACATTATAGCAACTGCAAGCCTATTGATTGCCATGACCATTATCCTTGAACCAGGCCGCTCGTTTAATGTCATTATCATTAACTCTCTGCGGGCCGCAGGGGATGCGAAATTCCCGGTTTACATGGCAATGATTTCAATGTGGGGCATCGGCCTCCCGCTTGCTTATCTTTTCGGCATCCACCTCGGTTTCGGTCTTGCCGGCATTTGGATTTCTTTTATCGCGGATGAATGGGTCCGGGGAATCTTAATGTACAGAAGATGGCGCTCACGTATCTGGATTCAAAAAGGTATGGCGTAACACCCGGCTCAATCAAGACCGGGTGTTTTTTTAGATATCAGAGAGAATCTGCTTCACTTCGGTCTCTGTGAGAACGAAGTGATGTTGAAATACATCGTGCTGCTTCGCCCGGATTTTTTCTAAAACAGCCCGGTGCAAAAGAAGAGCGGCTTTCACCGGTTTTTGAGAATACTGCGGAAATAGCGGCAAGGCATCCTGACACTCTTCAAGGTAGGCTTCTGCTTCAAAAGCGATATACTCCCACGTCATTGTGAACGCCTTATTCACGACGCCCTTTTGAAGGTCGTCCTCTGTATATCCAAATTGCTGCATCACTTCCCGAGGGATACGGCTTTTTTGCTGTTGGCCAGTTCCGATATCTTTCAGAATCCGAATCAGCTGAATCGCTAAACCGAGAGAACCGGCTGCATGTGTCAGCTGTTTCCGATGCCGGCGCGCCATAATCGGGAGCAACATCAATCCGGCTGCCCCGCCTATCTGGTATGCGTGCATGAGCAATTCATCAAGGTTTCCAAACGGTTTAACTTCCGCTTTCTGTGCGGCAATGAACTCACGGAATGGCTCGCTGTCCAGTGTAAATGTCTGGTACGCATGGTCGAAAGCCTTCCACAAAAAATGATTCCCGTTATACGTACCGGAAAAAACATCTTCCGCCTCAGCTTCAATGGCAGATAACGCCTTCTCATCCGCATTGGCTACCGTATGGCAAAACGCCATAACCGCCCAAGCTGCCTGCCTTTGCTTCAGCGGAAGAAACGAAAATGCTTTGTAACAGGCTGGTTCGCGGGCGCTGACGATCTGGCCGCATTGCTGATAGGCTTCTTTTATCTCTTTCATTTCTTTTCACTCCTATGTATCACTGCTTCTTCAAGTCTATTATGTTTTCTCGCAATTGTATATGAAGAAAAAGCCGATTCCTTTGAGCAGAATCGGCTTTTTCTTTATCCTTCATCAATATCAATGCGATACGCTTCAAACCATGTATGAATTTGAGCAAGATGGGCGATCAGCTGAGGCCCCTTCATGAGCTGTCCGAACCACGGCACCTTGAAGGAGGAGCCTTCCGTTTCTAAAAGCTGATCTAATTGTTTTCTGTCCAGCAAGGTATGGAGCACGGAGTCCTTTTGGCTTCTGATCGTTTTCAGCCATTCGCTGACGCCTTTTGTATATTCCGGATGGTGCGTTTTCGGATACGGGCTTTTTTTGCGATACAAAATGTCATCAGGCAAAATGCCCTCAAGCGCTTTGCGCAAAATGCCTTTTTCCCGGTTATCATGCATTTTCATTTCCCACGGAATATTCCAAACATATTCCACAAGCCGGTGATCGGCGAACGGCACCCGCACTTCCAGGCTCGCCCCCATGCTCATGCGATCCTTCCGATCCAAAAGGTTCGTCATAAACCAAAGCATATTTAAATAGAACAGCTGTCTTCTTGCTTTATCCACACCCGTTTCACCATCTAATAATGGCGTTTCTGCCAAGGTTTCTTCATATTTGGCATTTACGTATTCTTTCAGATTCAATTTTTTCTGCCATGAGTCAGAAAGCAGCTTGATCCGCTCCTCCGTTGATCTCATCCATGGAAAGCCAGACTCAACATCTGCCGTATGGAACCACGGGTACCCGCCGAAAATCTCATCCGCGCACTCTCCAGATAGGCTGACGACAAAGTCCTTTTTGATTTCCCGGCAAAACCACAGCAGGGATGAGTCGACATCCGCCATTCCCGGCAAGTCTTTGACCAGTACAGCTTCCTCCAAGTGATCAACGAGATCCTTTTGGCTGATGACGCATTTGTGGTGCGTTGTGCCGAAAGCCTCTGTCATTTTTTCAATCCATGGTCCGTCATCATTCGGCTGAAAAGCGCTTGCTTGAAAAAATTTATCGTTCTCTTCGTAATCAATCGAATAAGTATGAAGCGGTGCTTTTCCTTCCTTTTCAAAATGGCCCGCCGCAATCGCTGTAATTGCGCTTGAGTCCAGACCGCCTGATAGGAATGTGCAAACCGGCACATCCGACACAAGCTGCCGCGTCACCGCGTCCTGAAATAACGATCTGACATTGGCAACCGTGTCATCAAAACTGTCCGTATGTTTTTCGCTTTCAACATTCCAATAACGCCAAATATTAAGTCCGTCTTTGGAAAATGTCAGCGCGTGAGCCGGGCGGATTTCTTTTATGCCTTTAAATATGCCAGTGCCCGGGGTTCTGGACGGTCCAAGACCGAAAATTTCAGAAAGTCCCGTTCTGTCCACTCGCGCTTTTATATCAGGGTGCGCGAGGATTGCTTTGATTTCCGACCCGAAGAGAAATGAAGAGCCTTCCTTCGTGTAAAAAAACGGCTTTACGCCGAGACGGTCTCTCGCGGCAAACAGCAAATTTCGCTTTTCATCCCACACAGCGAAAGCGAATATGCCATTGAGATGGTCGACACAGTCTTCCTGCCATTCGATGTAGCTGTGCAGAAGCACCTCGGTATCTGACGTACGCTCGAATTGATGGCCCCGCGCCCGCAATTCTTTGCGCAAATCTTCCGTGTTATAAAGCTCGCCATTGTAAATAATGGTGTACGTATCCCCTTTATAGGTACACGCCATCGGCTGGCGTCCGCCTTCAATATCAACAACCGCAAGTCTTTTATGTCCGAATAAAACATGGTGCTCCCCCCAAACGTTTGAATCATCAGGCCCTCGTTTGGAAAGAGTGTCTGTCATTCTGTCCATCGTTTGTTTTTCCTGGACGAGCTGCTTTTTAAAATCGACCCAACCCGTAATTCCACACATGTGACATCAGCTCCAATCCCGTTTCTTTCGTAACAATTTCGTTTCTTTCAGCACCTTAGTAAGTTTATGCATCTATAGGCAGATAGTTGATTTGTCCATAAAAGAGTTGTATGGGACAGGCTTGAATTGGAAAGAAAAGAGAGGAATGAAGAAAAAGGAGACAGCATGGATGAAACGGAAACAATTGATATATACAGGGGAACGAAAATGGGAATACGGCACCATCCTCATCGAAGACGGCATCTGTTTAATCGAAAACGGAGAAGGTGATATACTGCTGGCGGACAGTCTCCAACACAGCCCAATCTGGATCCATCATAAAGGAAAGTGGGAGCAAGCCGGCTTTCAGGACAAGTTGGTTTTGGCATGCGGTGCAGAAAACATCTCCCTTTCCGGCGGAGAACGCATCCGCTATGAGAAATCAGTCAAGCGGCCGCTCATGGCGCTTTTGGATTCTCTTGACGACGAAACCTTTATCGCGTTTCTGCAGCACTTGCACAGCTTCGGCTTATCGGTATTCGATTGCGTCTTTTCTTATAATAAAGGAGTCTTTTCGAATTCTTCGGCGGAGCAGGGTGTGTCCTTTTATCACTTTTCAAATGACACCGCCCAATGCGCGATGCAGCATCACTACAGCAGCGAAGGGACAGGAGACCGTTTTGAATGGACGGCTTCAAACGGAAAGCGATCCATTATGTATTCAGCAGTCCAACGGGGGCGCAAATAAAAAAGCGGTGCATCGAGCACCGCTTTTTGGTTACTTTTCAACAACAACTTTTGCTTCCTTGCTTTCTTTTTTATCTGTATCCGCAGCCGTGACGTACAGCACCGTTCCGGCTTTTTGTTTTTTGATTTTCACCGAAAACGTTCCTTTTGCGTCAGCTTTGGCAGAAGCAATGACCTTCTTTGATTTGTTTTTCACTCTGATCATCGCTTTGCTGTTTGCCTTCCCTTTTACTGCCGTATCCTTCGTTTTCACCGCGTTTACTTTCGGTGTGCCGGAAGGTTTTCCTTTGACGACAGCAACTTTATACGATGTTTTCGCATCGCCTTTTGTTGCTTTCACATACAGTACTTGATCCTGTTTTTGAGTCGCGATATTAACCTTGAACGCATTGTCTTTTCCGGCTTTGGCGCTGCCGAGTTTCTTTTTGCCGTTCATCACCTCGATAAGTGTGCCTTCCTTCGCGTTCCCTCTGACAGCTGTTTGAGTGCTTTCCAGCTTGTTGACCTTAAGCTGTAAATCAGCTGCGCTGACAGCCTTCATGACATTCAGCCGCCCGTAGCCTGAATGCCAGTCTACACCAGGTGTCTTCGGAATTTCAATCGGATCGCCATAATCGTCATACAACTCTTCTTCTCCGCCATCGACACTTTCAAAGGAAATATCATCTGCCGTCTTTTTCAACATATCCTCAACTTCTGTTCTTTTCAGCTTAGGATTTTGAGCAAACAGCAATCCTGCAGCAGCGGCAGCATACGGCGTCGCCATAGACGTTCCGCTCATGTACGTGACATTTCCGTTCGGCACTAAGCTCGGGATATCAGACCCTGGAGCAGATATGTCCAGACCTTTTCCATAGTTAGAGAAATCAGCGGTCATATCCATGCGGTTCGTTGCGCCGACTGACATCACATATTTAGAAGATGCAGGATAAGATAAGGCATTTTCTCCATCATTCCCGCTGGCTGCGGCAATCAACACATTTTTGTCAGCTGCGTACTTCAAAGCAAATTCAAGCACGCGGCTGTAGCCACCGCCTAAACTTAAATTAATCACCTTTGCTCCTTTGTCAGCAGCATATTTGATGCCGAGAGCAATTTGTTCAGTATCTCCGGAACCTGCGGAATCAAGCACTTTTACAGGGATGATTTTTGCTTTGGCATTCAATCCGGTCATTGAATAGCCGTTATCGCTTTGGGCCGCAATAATGCCTGCGACATGCGTCCCATGCCCCTGATCATCCATTGCATTGTTATTTCGTCCGACAAAATTGTGTCCGAGATCTGTTCTTACTTTTCCTTTTAAATCAGCAAGCGTGCTGTCTACGCCTGTGTCTACTACTGCAATGAGTGTATCGTTAAGCTTGCGTTTGGACAGCAATGTGTTGGCAGGCTCATATTTCACATCCGCGTTTTTGACACCGCCGTTTTCACCGTTGTTTTTAAGCGGCCATTGATAAGGGTACTGAATATCGTTTGCCAGGCTTTTGTATTCCTGCACGGGTTCCGCAAACTCTACATTGGACATCTTGGATAGTGTCGCAGCAGCGCTTTTGACCCTTTTGGCGCTTGCCGTATATGCGCCGTTCTGTTTCTCATCTTTCGGAAGTTCAAATGAATACAGATTGTCAAACAATTTCTTTGCCTTTTT
The DNA here is from genome assembly GCF_059422205.1 of Bacillus sp. GW821-FHT01G09. NCBI lineage: Bacteria > Bacillati > Bacillota > Bacilli > Caryophanales > Bacillaceae > Bacillus > Bacillus sp. GW821-FHT01G09. The sequence continues at coordinate 204,314 of NZ_JBWKWL010000002.1, read as the reverse complement.
CACATTAGATATGTCTTTTTTCGATTGCGCGCTTGCAGAAAAGCCCTTCATTTCATTATGTACGGATGAGAGGCTTTTATTGTCCTTCACCTTGAAAATAACCTTTGTTGTCTGAACTTCACTTTTTGCTGCAATATTGTTTTCTGTTAAAATGGCTCCGGCTGTTTTGCCTTGCAGCTGCTTCATATTTAGTCGGTCCGCTTGTTTCTTTATCTCCTCTTTAAGGAATGACGGGACTGATTGTAAAGCTTTATCATATAGCCGGTTGATCGCTTTTTGATCCTTTTCAGTGATCTTATACGAAGATGATGCTCCGTTTTCTGACACATCGTCAAATAACGGCTTTAATGTCACAAGATCCTGATAGATTTCATTTCTTGCTGTTTTATTGAGTGCGAGCTTTGCAACGATAAACGGTGCTGCTTTGTAATAAAGGCTTGTCAGTTCTTTGCCTTCTGCTGTTTGGCTCAGCTGCTCATCACGAATCGCTCTCAACTTATCCAGGATGCTTTTTCCTGATTTCTTCTGATCGACACTCATTTCAACCGGACAAGCTTCTTCCTCTTCTAAATCTGACGGCTGTTTTTTGGTGCCTTTATACCCAATCGTATACTTGGCTTCTGCAGCTGCTTCTGCCGTTCCGCCGTCCTCTGGTTCTTCTTCTCCGAGGTATTCAACTTTTACATAGTAAGGGCCGCTCCACGCGTATGGAAAAATGACTTCGCTTTTTCCATCGTCCGCTGTGAAAGAACGGTACATCTCAAACGTTTCATCTTTAAGCGCTTTTTCCTTACTTGAATATACAGATACATTCAATACTGAATCACTCTTTACGGTCAGTGCCATATGTGAGTGTTTCTGAATATCCGTTGCTCCCGGGGTCACTTTGTACCATTTCACCTGTTCCGGCTCCTTCATGGCGCCTGTCTGCTCTTTGCCGTTTTCCAGAGCAGCCGCCTGATCGATCGCGCCGGCCGCTGCAGCTTTGGTTCCCGGAGAAAAAAGGCTGAAAATCAGTGCAAAAATAAGCACTGCCGCCACAAACGAGCTGAATTTTCTGCGTTTCATGTTATCCCTCCTGCAAAATAATGAATCTCCTTGAAGGTATCATAATTTCATAGGACGAGATACCGCTTACAGGGAATTTTAAGGTTATTTTAAATGATTTGGAATATAAGGGGATAAATATAAAAAAACCCAACTCTATCAATGAGCCGGGTTCATAGGTTTTTCTATTAAAACAATTGAAAACCAATTGGCAAATGCAGACCGAGCAGCACTGTCAGCAAAAGGACAATGACGAAGCCGATCCACAGGCCTCCTGTTGACTTTTCTTTTTTCTTGCGGATGAGGAGCATTTCCATCAGGCCGATGGTGATAATGCCCAGAATCATTTTGCCGGCGTATTCTCCGTTCCAGTTGGCGAAACGGACAAACAGCTCAGCTCCTGTCAAAATAATAAGGATATAGAATAACCGCAGAATCATATGAGTGATTTTTGCGCCCTTTGCACTTCCTGACGAATACAGCGAGTAGCTGACGAAAAGCAGAATCAGCGCTACCACCCATGTCGTAATATGTAGGTGTGTCATATATGTTCCCCCTATCAGATAAATTACCCCACTTATAGTACCATGAACTTGTCCTCTGCCACAAAGATGATTGTCAGAAAAAACGGGCGGGTCCGGGTCCGCCCTCCAGTTTTATTCAGCCAATTTGGTTTGACAGCGTTCCGATCGGGTCAATTGTAATATCAATTTTGTCACCTGACCGCAAGAATTTTGGAGGCGTAAACCCCTTGCCGACACCAGACGGCGTACCGGTGGCAATGATGTCGCCCGCTTCAAGCGTCATCCCCTTTGAGAGGGTTTCAATTAATTCCGGAATGGAAAAGATCATATCGCTTGCCGAACCGGATTGGCGCAGCTCGCCGTTGACTCTTGTTTCAACCTTGAGGCGCTCTGGCTCCTGAATCGATGATTTATGTACAAGCACGGGCCCCATCGGACATGTCGTATCCAAGCTTTTTCCAATAAAAAACTGCTTATGCCTTTTTTGCAGATCACGCGCCGTGATATCATTCACAATCGTATATCCGAAAACATGGTCATATGCATCTTCTTTTGAAATGCGGGTCCCGCTTTTTCCGATCACGACAGCAAGTTCTCCCTCATAATCAAGCTGAGAGGTAACCTCTTCATGGCTCTTTACGATATCACCATGCCCCGTAACCGTTACCGGCGATTTTGTAAATACCATCGGATGCTCCGGAATATCAGCCTCGCTTCCCATTTCAATCGCGTGATCCCGGTAGTTTTTGCCGATGCAGATGATATTTTTTGATGGCTTCGGAATGGGTGCATGGAGCTTCACCTCAGATAATGAATACATAAATGATCCCAGCTCATCATTCGGTTTCTTTGCCCACTCGGCCAGCTGCCTTGCATGCGCAACGAATTTATCCCCTTCTGCGATACATTCAATCAGCGATCCCGGAATCGTCTCAAGTTCAAACAGTTTTTTTTCAGCCTTTTGCAAATCCATAATTTTCTCATCATCAATGATCAGGCCGACAAACATTCGGTTGTAAAGTTCCCCTGTCGCAAATTTCATGTTATTCCTCCATCATCTTTTAAATCAGAATGCTCCTTCATGTATTCTCTGTCGAATGCTGAAATCCCTTTTTCTCAATTCCGTTTTCATTTCGTTTCAGGACGGGCTTGCTCTACATATCATACAAATGTCGTTTTGAGAAGGAGGAAAGAATATGGAGCGCGTGCATTTATTTTTTCATCGGGAGCAGCTGAAAAGTAAAGGTACTGCCAAGGGGCTTTTCGTAACAGATCGATCTGTTTCTCCCATTCTTCTCACACAGCGTGACAGAGCGGAAAAGGCATCCTATGAAATCAGCTGGGAAAAGTCTCTGCTTGGTGAAAGGACACTTTTTTTGAATGCAGAACAGGATGATCAGTCCCTGATGCGGCGCAGACTCGCCTATTGTTTTTTTGACCAGATCGGCGTACCTGCTCCCGCTGCCTCGTACAGCTTTCTGACCATCAATGGCCAGCCTGAAGGCATTTATTTGAATATCAAGAACCATCAGCCAGCCAGTAAAACGAGTTACGGAGTGAAGACGGCCGATCCAAGGGTTCCGTTGTCCCTTTTTAACAATGATTCCTCGGCATTCTTACATGAATTTTTCAAACTGATCCGCACAGCCGGAGATGACGAATTGGCTGAAAGGATTAAATTGTATCTGGATGTCAAGCTGTTTTTTTTGTGGCTGATCGGCAACGCCTGCACCAATCAAGGCTTTTACTACACATTTTGTTTAAACGAAACCGGCCGGCTTTACGTTTCCCCGATAGAGACAAGATCGCTTGCCGTACAAGAATGGTATGACGAAGACCCGCTTCTGACAAAAGGAAAGACGCTTTCGTCAAGGCTTCTATCCATTCCCGCCTTCCGGTCGCAATATCACACATTAATGAAAAACGTGCTGAAGCGGTCGTTTACTATTGAACGATTATCTCCTCTCATCAACGAATGGCACCTTGACATTTGTCAAAGTGCTGCTGATGATCCTTTTATCAAAAAAAGCCCCTTTCAGATCGAAAAGGAGCAGACAAACATACTTAGAGAAATTGAGGAACGGCAGGACTTTTTGCAAGCACACTTAGCAAGACTTTAGTCCTTTCTCCATTAAAAAAGGCCGCAGCAAAAATTGTCGCTTTTTTAGTCAAATTGACGAAAGGCAACCTTTTGAGCCAAAATAGGTTATACTAACGATATCCTGTATTTATATCAAAATAAAATCTAGAATTGGAGATAGCGTAATGAACAGTAAAATTGAAGAAATGAGGATCACACTAATTGAAACCGCACAAAAATATGGCATGAATTCAAAAGAAACGATTCAATGCAGCCAAGAGCTGGATATCCTGCTGAATACCCGGATTAAAGAAGAAATGATTTTTGGGAGATATCTTGAAAACTCCCGTATGTAAATCATTTTCTATAACAATTAGAATACACCACATGTAACTCCGCTTTTTGCTCAGCACTTCTGGGATATACCTCAGGGCGAGAATGTGCCCGCCCAAAAATCGAATACCGCAGCACGACATACTCCAAAAAGCATTCTACACGCAAAAACACCAAAGAAATAAACAAAAATCACCATAGGCGGATAGCGGCATCCTTCGCCGCATTTCCGCTCAATTTATACCCAACATCCTCTTTTGCCATGTTTAAACATAACGGCCCGAAAAAATAAAACGCTTTCATAAAGAGCCGATATGTCTCCTTTAAATTTCTCTCACACATATGTGCGTTTGTCATAAGCTATCGTGAATAGCCCAATTGAAATCAGAATTGTCATTTCACTTTACCTGTCTTTTTTTAATTTTTCAACAAAGGATGTGCTCGTATGCCGGCCATTGTCGGAGCGTTTAAAATTAATGCGATTGGTACGAGCGGAGTCGTTCACATCGGGGACTGCATTACGATTTCTCCTCAGGCTCAGGTCAGAACGTTTGCCGGTGCTGGCAGCTTTAATACCGGCGACAGCCTCAAGGTGATGAATTATCAAAACGCGACGAATGTGTATGACAATGATGCGGTTGATCAGCCGATCGTGGCCAATGCGTAAAAGGAGTGAGGCTCATGAACTTCTATATTAATCAAACCATTCAAATCAACTATCTCCGGCTGGAATCAATCAGCAACTCCTCCATTCTGCAAATCGGGAGCGCCGGATCAATCAAGTCACTGTCAAATTTGTATAATACAGGGAGTTATGTAGAACCGGCACCAGAAGTTTCTGGCTCAGGGCAACCGCTCCAGCTGCAGGAGCCCGACACAGGTTCATTGGTCCCGCTCCAGCCTCCTGGCCGTTAATCATATGAAAGAGGTGAAGAACATGTATGATCAATCTGTTTCCTCTTACCTGCAAAACTTGAATTCCTTCGTTCAGCAGCAGGCGATTCACATTCAGCAGCTCGAACGTCAGCTGAAAGAGATTCAAACTGAAATGAATACGATGAAACAGCGGCCGGCCACTACCATTGAGCGTGTGGAGTATAAATTTGATCAGCTGAAAATCGAAAGGCTCGACGGGACTTTGAATATCGGCTTAAATCCGACTGACCCGAACAGCGTCCAAAACTTTGAAGTCAGCCAGTCGACACCGCAAATCGGGATGATGCAGCAGGAAGAGAGCGCTCAGCTCATGCAGCAGATCCGCCAGAATGTCGACATGTACTTAACTGAGGAAATCCCAGATATTTTGGAACAGCTTGAAAACCAATATGACAGCAGACTTGACGATACAAACAGACACCATGTTATTGAAGACATCAGAAAACAAATGGACAGCCGGATTCACTATTATATGTCCCATATCAAAAAAGAAGAAAATACACCGCCTGCACAATATGCAGAACATATCGCTGAGCATGTGAAGCGTGATGTCATCCGCGCTGTAGAACACTTTCTGGAGCATATTCCATCAGAAATGAAAGGAGATGAGCAAGCATGATCTTTACAGTCATCAACCGCAGCTTGGAAGTCGGGGACATCCGGATGAACGGTGTGTCCAGTTCCTCCGTTTTCCACATCGGAGACACTGAATCCATCTACCTGTCTTCTATTTTTGATACACCGCCTGAATCTCTTATCATCGGGCCGTTTGCTCCGATTGCGCCAGAATAATGCTTAAACGCATATCACGCATCAGACTAGTTAAGTTTAATTCCCTCGGGATCGCAAGTGTGTTTCAAGTTGGCGACACAAATGAAATCGATATGAGTGTAAAAGTATTTGCTGTTCAGCGTTCTCGGTCCACGTTTTACAATAATGAAGGCTCATTTAACAAAAAGGAGTACCAAATCTTTCAGCAGCAGGCAGTGAAGCCGATTCGCGAAACAGGTGTACAAAGCGCATTTTGCCACGAGGTGCCGGCTATTTATGTTCGCAGCATCAAAATTCAAGGGGTTTCCGCCTCTTCTGTTTTACATGCTGGTTCAGCTTCGCTTATCCGCGGTGATGCGAGAATCAAACATATCAGACAGATTCAGTCTCCGCGCTCACAATCGCCCGCCAAGAACATATAATAAACAGAGACTTCGATAAAGGGTGTCGTTTATGCCAGCAATTGTCGGGCCTATAGCTATCAATTCCATATCGGGCGGAGTCGTAAACTTTGGTGATTCCTTTTACCTTTCTCCGAAAAGCTCTTCAAAATCTGCGCTCGGTTCGGGAGCAGGAAACACGGGAGATTTCCTTCTATTAAATAATGCAGTCAACGCGACAAATTATATAGACCCCGATGTCAACGATCAGGATATGGTTGGAAACGGATAAAAGCAGCCGCTCTGCAAAGAGAGGGCTGCTTTTTAGTCATTTTTTCTTTTTTCGTTCATTTGATTTCTTTGTTTTGATCAGCTTCTCAGGCGGCTGTTTTCTGATCCATTTGACAAACCGGGCAAGCTCTGGATCGCTTCTGAGTTCAGCCATTCCGTTTAAACGTACAGCGAGCTCTTGATTGGTATATAAGGCATGAATCTGTTTATGGCAAGGAATACAGAGCATCGCTGTCGGCAAAAACGCTCCGCCTTCCTCTTTCGGTGTGAGATGATGCTCTGTCAGCTGGACATCGCTCCGGCCGCACAGCTCACATATTCCGGCAGTCTGCTTTGCCATATCCGCTCCTCCCTTACATCAACTCAAGTGATACCCGCGTACCGCGGCCGCTCGGTTCAGCCGGATGGACGATCAGCTTTTTCGGAAGCCGTGCACGCAGCTCCTGCACATGGCTGATGACACCGACAGCCAGATTGTCTGACTGAAGTTTTTCCAAGGCCGTGACAACCGTATCAAGCAGATCTTGATCCAGTGTGCCGAAGCCTTCATCTAAGAAAAAGAACTGAAGCGGGTATTCCCCGCGAAGCTGGATCTGCGCAGACAGCGCAAGAGCAAGTGAAAGCGAGGTGAGGAAGGTCTCTCCTCCAGACAAACTGGAAACCGGGCGTCTTACGCCTCCATTCGCGTCATCCCGCATCACGAAGCCGCCTTCTGAATCTACTTCGATGGCATAGCGCTGTCTTGTCAGCATACTGAGTCTTGCTGAGGCGTCCCTCGCAACGCTTTCAAGCTGCTCCTCAGCTAAAAATTCGACGAAGGTATTGCCTTTAAACACAGCTTGAAGCTTGTCCAGCCTGTCGATATGCGTCTGCCATTTTTTCAGTTCAGCTTCAATTTCATTAAACCGTTTATGATGGTCGCGAATGACAGCCAGTGCTTTTGCTGCCGCGCCTTTTTCCTCTATAGCAGCGCCAAATGCTTCCTCAGCTTTTTGTAATGCTGCAACGGTTTCGTTCCATTCGCTCTCTGATAATGCTCTGCCGGCAAGTATCTCTGCTACTCGTTTTAAGTTTGCAGCATTTTGCTTCAGTTTATCCATAAACTGGTCTATGCCGGTTTTCATCTTTTCAAGTTCATCAGCTGGGATGAGACTTTGTTCAACCTCCTCAGTCCGGGTAATGGAGGTGTTTTTTGTATGCTCAAGCCAAGCAGCTTTTGCTTTTTCCAATCTGCCCTTCGCCTCTTGAAGAGTGAGCTCGCTTGCAGAAGCGCGGCTTTTCGCCTGGTTGAGCTTCATTTGGGCGCTTTGCAGTTCTTCATATAAAGATTGTTCTTTTTCCTTTAACAGCTTTAGATCCTGCTGGACAGAGCGGAGTTTGATTTGAATCGAATCTCCTTTTGCATAATCTCCGAGTTCGTGCTCATAATCAGCTATCACGCTCTTTATGCGTTCAGCCGCATAATGAAGCTCCAGCTTTTCCCGCTCAAGCCGGTGTCCCGATTCCCGCAGTTTTTCCTTTTGTGCTTCATGCTCAGCAAGAAACGCGATACTCTTCTCAATTCGTTTTTCACATTCTTCTGCAGCCCGGTCCTTTTCTTCAATGGCTTGCTGCCATTTTTCTGCTTCGTCCACAGATTGATTCTGAAATGCTTCTTTAAACATGTTCAGACTGCTGTCCATTGAGGATTGAAGCTCGGTGATGATGCTTTCAATACGGTCAGCTTCTCTTTTTTCAAAACCGATTTTTTCATTAAGCTGCTCGGCCTTTTTTAAAGACTCCTGATAGGCGCCGATCATTTGTGCCATTCGTGTCTTAACAGAAAGAATGTCCTGCTTGATTCGTTTCCATTCAAATTTGGCAGTTTCAAATGCTTCATACACCGGCTGATTTTCGAAGGAAGCTGCCGCTTCAAGGTTCTGCGCTTGAATTGTCTGCAAAAACGGACACTGTTCAATAAAGCGCGCGGACTGTTCTTCAAGCGTAATTTTGGCTGAAAGAATCTCCTGGCTGAGAGCTGCAGCTTCCGTCAATAATACATCTGTCTGTTTAATGTCCTCTTCAAGATGGCTGTCGGCTTCATATGTTTCATGTACTGAGGCAGATGGATCATGATCGGTTGAACCGCATACCGGGCAAGGCTTACCGGCAGTCAGCTTTTGGGCTAACTCTTTTGTCAGCAGTGCCACCCTTGCTTTTTCACGCTGTAAGTGAAGCGTGTGTTGACTCTTTCTAGCCTCTTCCGTCATACGTGTTAATGAGCGTTCCGTTTCGCACACCAAATGGTACACAGTTTGCACTGCCTCATATGCCTGAATGATGTTGTTTTCTTCCGCTTCCGTCTTTTGAACGAGTGTATTCTTCTCTTCATTCATCTTCTGAAGCACGAGGTTCAATTCGTCACTTCGTTTTTTCTCTTTTTTGATTTGCTCCTCGGTTTGTCTGATGCGCAATGCCATTTCTGCGGCCTGATGGCAGCTTTTTCGCTCATTGGATGTCACCTGCAGGGATTTGAGCTGCTGTTTCAATTCTGTCTGTCTGTTTTGTCCTCGTGTCAGGCGGTCTGTTACCGTCTCCAATTCATTCATGACAGATTGAAGAGCCTCTTCTTTCTGCTGGAGTTCAGTCTTTTTGCGCTCTTCCTCTTGCTTGGCCTCACTCAGTTTGATTTCGATTTCCTGCAAGCGTGAAAGCTGTTCCTGCTCTGTTAAAAGCTCAGGCTCTTTCTCGCTTTTATGCTGGCGCCACGCTTCATACTCTTCATGTTTTTGCTGAAAGAAAGCTGTCCGGTCTGCTAAATCCTTTTGGGCTAGCGTTTGTTCCTTTTCAGCTTGCTCCTCATGCTGGATCGCTTCTGCGTACCGGTCCGCATAGGGCTTAAGGGCTGCTGCTGTTTCTGCTTCCAGCAGGCGTTTTTGCATGCTGTCTATATGCGGCTGTTCTTCTGCGAGACGTTTTTCCTCTTCTTCATAAGCGGATTTTTCCTTTTGGACATTCCATATCTCCTGATGCTCTGTAAACCGCTCCTTCGCCTGATCACGGTTCTTCCTCATCGCTTCCAGCCGGGCTTCCGCTTGTTCGAGAGCCTTTTCAGCCTGCTCAACTGCCTCTGAACTCGCCTCACCAAGACCGGACTGTTCAGCAAGCATTTCATTTTTTCTCGCATTGGCTTCCTGCGCCTGCCGTCTCAGCTTTTTCACAAGCCTGTCTCCATATTGCTCCAAATTAAATAAACGCTGAAGCATATGCCTGCGCTCTGCCCCTTTTAAAGACAGAAATTCAGCAAACTTCCCTTGGGGCAGCACCACCGCTCTCGTAAAATCGTCGATCGTCAGCCCCAAGAGCTCCTCAACTCTTTTATTCACTTCGCTGGCTTTATCAGCCAGCACCGTATGCTCATCCTTGATTTCGATGAAGCGGCAAAGTGCCGTTTTTACCTTCATTTCATCCGTTCTCTTAAACACACGCTCGACTTTGTATGAGATTTGATGATTCGACTGAAGCGCAAAGGTAAAGGAAACAGACAGCGTATCTTCGGCGTGATTTAAGATACCGTGCGTATTATTCGCCGCCCGTTCCACCTTTCCGTATAAAGCAAGCGTCATTGCGTCGAGAATAGAGGATTTACCGCTTCCTGTCGGGCCGAAAATGCCGAAAACACCGGCACCGGAAAGGCCTTCAAAATCTATCGTCTGCTCCTCTCTAAAGCTGTGGAGCCCCTTAATGCTTAAGGCGATCGGCTTCATTTCGCATCCTCCTCTTCAACGCCTGATGCAAGCTCTAAAAACAGCTTCACCATTTCTTCATCCGGCACCGCACCGCCAGTTTGTTTTTCATAAAATTTCTTAAAGCGGTCCTCGATTGAGACATGTTTAACCTCGATCCGTTCCCGGTCTTTGTTCTGTTCTTCAAAAACCGGCCTGATATGGATAAAGCCCGGGTGCGCCTTCCGCAGCCTGTGAATCTCTTCAAGTGACAGCTGGTCCGCGACACGGATTTCCAAGTCAATCCAAGCATTCTGATCTCTGCCTTCATCCAGCCAGCTGTACACCTCACTTAATCCATTTGCCGCTTTCCACTTCACAAGTGGCTTGCCGCTTGATAATAACACCTCTTGCCAAGTGGCCTCTTCCCCAGGCTTTGCGTCCACAATCGTCACTGATTTAGCGTAGCCCGCTTCAGAAAAGCTGTAGGCGAGCGGAGATCCTGAATAACGCGCAAGCGTCCGCGCCCGCTTGATCGTTTGCGGGCGATGCAAATGGCCGAGCGCAACGTAAGCGGCATCTGCCGGCAGGCTTTCAGCAGCCACCGTGTATGCACCGCCGACTTCAATCGGCCGCTCTGAATCGGTTTGGTTTCCGCCTGCCACATAAATATGGCTGGCGGCAATCTTCACTGCATCGTTCCGGAACCGGCTTGTCATATGCTCAAACGCCTGCCTGATTTTCACATCATAGTGATCACGGAGCAGCTTTTCATCAAACGTATCGGATAGCACTTCATTTAACCGCGCTTCAGATGGGTACGCCAGCGCTCCAACCGCCAAAAGCTCTCCTGCTGAAGGCACTTCAATATGAATCGGCTCTGTTGTCGGATAACCGATTAAATGAATGCCGTTTTCATGTGTCAGCGGTGAAGCGGCGGACAAACGGTCAGGATTATCGTGGTTTCCGGCAATGACTACGATCGGGCGCTTTCCTCTGTCGCTAAGCGCAGACAGGCTTTCATAAAACAGCTGCTCGGCTAAAGCCGGCGGGTTTACGGTGTCAAATGCATCCCCCGCCATTACAATGGCATCGATCTGCTCATCCTTTACAATCGTATTCATTTCATCCAGCACATCGGCCTGTTCACTCAGCCTGCTTCTTCCTTCAAGCGTTTTTCCAAGATGCCAGTCAGCCGTATGTAAAATCCGCAAATGCTTTCACCTCTCTTTTATATAGAAAACGAGACCCGCTCCGCCTGAAATTCCGGAGCTTATGGATCTCGCTATAATGTCAGAATGTGCCCTCCGTCAAAGAAATAAAGCGCACATCCCTTTACCTTTGTTTTTGCAATTTGCTCCACTGCCTTCGTGTACAGCTGAATTTGCGTTTCATATCGTTTCTTCAAGATCGGGGCCGCTCCTTCAAATCCATGCTGGAATTTGCCCTCAATCCGGTCCGACTTATAATCCAATAGATATAATCCGTCCTCAGTTTCATAGAGACAGTCAATGATACCCTGCACTAAAAGCGGCTCATCTGCCTCCTGTGCATCAGGATAGATCTCCTTGGCCGGAAGCGCTAAGCTGAATGGTATTTCCCTGTCCTTCCACTTTGCGCCGATCAGCTGTCCGCCGATTTCTGTATGGAAAAATTGCACGATTTCTTCTATATCAATAGCGTCTTTTTGTTCTTCAGTGAGAAGCTCTTTTTCATAAAGCCTGTGAACCGTCTGCTCAGCTTCTTCTATCGACGGCACATGTGACAGCGGGATATGCTGCATAACCGTATGCATGGCAGTCCCTTTCTCTGCCGCTGTCAGGCCTTTTTTCATCATAAAAGCGGGACGTCTGTACAGAATGCTTCCATCAGCCGGTTTTACAGGGGCCCTGCCGCTGTATTCATCCTCGTACTCTCTTTTTCTTTTGATCTCAGAAACCGATTGCTTTGTCCGAATTTGTGTCACCTCGTGATGCGGGTATGTCCAGCTCAGCTGCTCGCGGGCTTTTTCATCAAACGCAAACGAGCCGGGAACTGGTTCACCTCGGCGGATCGCTTCTAGGCGCTCGCTTTTTTCTTCCATTCTTTCTTCCAGATCATCATCAAGCAAATCATAGGAATGGATCATTTGAACGGCAAAACGAGCCGGGTGGCCTGAGATGTCAGCGTGTGCTGGCACACCAGCCAAATCCTCCAAGTCTCTGTGCCTGGCAAGAGCCGGCCCGATGAAATCTAGATACGTTTTCGCCTGATAGCGGTCAAATTCCGGCAGAAGCCAATCAGTTTGGGACGCGGATGCCTGCCATTTTGCAAGCTGTTTCTGATGATCCTTACATGAGCCAATCAGAAACAGCTTTTCCTTCGCTCTCGTTAATGCAACATAGAGAACACGCAATTCCTCTGACAGCAGCTCCCTGCGCATTTTTTTCTTCATCGCAATGAGCGGAAGTGTCGGATAGCTGATGCGTAATTGCGGATGAATATACTTCGTGCCAAATCCGAGCTCCTTATCCAGCAGGTACGATTTGTTCAAATCCATCATGTTGAAATTCCGGCCGAGACCTGCTGCAAACACGACTGGAAATTCGAGCCCTTTGCTGCTGTGGATCGTCATTAAGCGGACAACATCCTCCTGCTCGCTGAGCGCTCTCGCCGTACCAAGATCATCGCCCCGCTCCTGCATGCGTTCGATAAACCGCAGGAAACGGAACAAGCCGCGAAATGCCGTTGATTCATATTGACGCGCCCTATCATAAAGAACACGCAAATTGGCCTGGCGCTGTTTTCCGCCCGGCATCCCGCCGACATAATCCATATATTTGGTGTCGCGGTACACTTCCCAAATCAGCTCAGATACTGAGTGGTTTTTCGAAAACGCGCGCCATTTTTGCAGATGTCCGTAAAACGTATTTAGCTTTTGATAAAGCTCATCATTCCGGTCACCAGCAGCCAGGTAGTCTTTCATTGCCTCATAGTACGGCGCTTTTTTATTTTCAAGCCGGATCAAAGACAGCTCGTTTTCATCCGCTCCGACAATCGGTGAGCGCAGCACAGAGGCAAGCGGTATATCCTGATACGGATTATCAATCACCTTCAGCACAGAAAGCGCGACGGCGACTTCGACCGCTTCAAAATAGCCTGACGTTAAATTGGCGTAAACCGGTATGCCCTGTGCTCTCAGCTCCTCCATGATTTGCGGAGCCCACGGCATCGAACGGAGCAAAATCACGATATCTCGGTATTGAATATTGCGATGTGTTTTCTTTTTTCCGTCATACACCTTAAATGGCGATGAAATCAGCTTGCGAATTTCCTTAGCGATGGCTTTTGCCTCAAACTGCACCGTTTCAAGCTCTTCTGCTTCCTCGCTTGCATCCGTATCTTCTGCGTTGTCGATCAGCAGCAGCTCTGTTTCCGTCTCTTCATTGTCCGGATACGCCGCACCAAGCTTCAGCTCAGCCTGCTCGTCATAATCGACCTCACCGATTTTGCCGCCCATCAGCTGTTTAAATAAAAAGTTGGTGCTGTCTAAAATATCAGCCCGGCTTCGGAAATTTTTATTTAAATCGATTTTCCGCCCCGTGCCTTCTCCGCTCTCTGTAAACCGTTTGTATTTAGAGAGGAAAAGAAGCGGCTCCGCAAGCCTGAATCGATAAATCGACTGTTTGACATCTCCTACCATAAACAGGTTGCCAGTCTCCTCCGGCCCGCTTGTGACGAGCTGCAGAATCGATTCCTGCACAAGGTTGGTATCCTGATATTCGTCAACGAGCACCTCATGAAACTGTTCCTGATAAAACCTTGCAGCCTCGCTCGGCTCACATTCACCTTTGTCATTCTCAGCTGTCAAAATCGCTAAACAGTAATGCTCCAAATCAGAAAAATCGATGATTGATTTTTCCTGTTTCGCAGCTTCGAATCGTTTTCCATAGCTGATGACAAGCTGTACGAGCGTTTCAATGACAGGCTTCATCTCGGCTAGGCTTTTCAAGTGCTGTTCAGGACTTCGCGTGAAGTAGTCGGTTTTGAGCTTTTCAAGCAGTTTTTTTGCGCCGTTTCTCAAATCTGTCGCCTCATCAAGGAGCGCTGGATCGAACTCATCCCCTTTTACTGCTTTAGCACGCTTAAAAGAGACGGCGGGCACCCGCTTATATAGTTCACTGAAATCGTCCTGATGCTGAATCAGTTCATCAATCTGCGCAAGATCATCAAGAAAATTGTCAGCACGCGGCGCCGGGCCGCCCGGCGCTTTCGTCAGCTCAAGCGCGCGCAAGAGCTTTTCCTTCGCCCCGTTAAGCACCATTGCAATATCTTCTTTGACATATTGATAAAACGGCAGCTCCTCGATGGCGCTCTTTTCTGATACATCATACAAATGAACAAAACTTTCCAGCCACGCCTCCGGGTTGGGATGGGATCGGGAATACTCGTACACCTGTTTAACGAGAAATTGCAGATCCAGATCATGCCGGTCTGTCGTATAGCGGTCAACAAGCTCAAAAAACGCCTTTTCGCCCTTTGCGTATTCGTCTTCAAACAGCTCGTCAAGCACTTCATCCCCCAGTAGCTCACCTTCCGTCTGATCAGCTATCCGAAAGCCCGGATCAAGATCGATCAAGTAGTAATATTTCTTCAGCACTTGCAGGCAAAAGGAATGGAGCGTCGAAATGCTGGCCCGGTTCAAAAGAGAAAGCTGGCGTCTAATATGCAGCGAGCCGGGGCGCTGTACAAGCTCTTTTTCCAAGGCTTCTGCGATTCGGTGCTTCATCTCTGCCGCTGAGGCGTTTGTAAATGTCACAACGAGAAGACGGTCTACATCTATTGGGTTTTCCTCCGCGGTGATTTTCCGAATCATTCGTTCAACGAGCACAGCGGTTTTACCAGAGCCCGCAGCCGCTGCCACAAGAATATCCTGGCCGGTTGAAACAATGGCATTCCATTGGTCATCTGTCCATGTGCTGTCGGCCGGTTTAGGAATGTTCATTGCCATCCGCCTCCTTTTTTATCCACTCAAGTATCGTCTTGTCCTTTTCAGCCTTTAATGGGCGATACTCGTTTTCTTCCAGTGATTCATCAAATTGGCATACTGATTTGAACGCACAGTATGTGCACGGCGTCTTGTTCTTCATTTTGTACGGCTCAATGGATACGCGTCCGTCGGTGATTTGTTCGCCCGCTTCCTGGAAGGTGCGGCGCACATGCTTTGTCAAAAGATCAAATTCCTTTTCACCGACTGCTGCCGAGTCTGATCTGAGAGATCCGTCTTTTTTCAAGCCGGCGTTTATGATATTTGAACGTCCCTCTTGAAGGGTTGTATCCATGAGGCGAACCACTTCCTGATCACCGAGGAGCAAGCCCTTCATTTTAAATTTCTTAAAGATCTCCTGTTCAATCTCGTCAAGCCCAAGCGGGAGATTAGATTGAATCATCGGGTCATGAATATGGAAATACAGCACTCCGGCAGGCGTCGCCCTCATCCCGAGCCAGTCAGCTGAATGTGTAATCGATAAATCAAGGTACGTCAGCATTTGCAGTGCCAATCCGTAATATACTTCCGCTAAGTCAAGGCCTTTGTCGCTTGATTTATAATCGACAATCCTGAGGAGCAGGCCTTTTGAGCTTTCAGCCTTATCAACACGGTCAATTCGCCCGACGAGTTCCATCGTACAGCCGTTTTTCAGTTGAAAGGTCAGCGGCGGAAGCGGCCCTTTTCCTCCAAAGCCCAATTCAAGCCCGATCGGTACGAATCCGCTCGCTTTCGCATGCTCGCTTAAAATGCCGGACACACGTGTCACAATTTTTTGCAGTTTTTCTTTCACATAATAATGCCGGTTTGAGCTGAGCAGAATTTCCTTTTGCAGTTTCGGTGCCAGCCGCTCTACCGCATCATAGGAAAACAGCTCGCACTGCTCTTTCGTTAAATCGCGCCAATCCAGCTTTTGCTCACGCAGCCTGTCTGAAATCAGCTTTAAGCTGGAATGAAACAGCTGGCCGATATCCGGTGCTTCAAGCTTGAAGAATTGCCGTTCCTTCAGATGCAGCCCGTGTGACGCAAAATGGGAAAACGGACACGCGTTAAAGGTTTCCATTCTCGATACACTGCCCTGAATGCGTTCACCATAGAGCTGTCTCGACACGCTGCGTTCAAGCTGCTTCACTTCATTCCGGAAAAAAAGGCTTGAGAACAGCTTTTTCGATTGCAGCCTGTCCTGCTCACTCATCAGCACATTGTACGTGCTCCACCAGACGTCGCTGATGTCGTATTCCCGAGTCCATAACCTGAGCTGGCTCGCGGTAAAGGACTGTGCCACGCTTTTATTCACAACATACATCAGCTGTTCCTCATCGCTGACCTGTTCAGGTTCATTTGTTAACAGGCGCTCCTTATGATGCGGAAACAGTTCTTCCAGCCGCTTAACGATCATCGACGGCAAAAGCGTTTTTCCTTCTGCATCAGCAATCGGATACGATACGTAAAGCCGGTCAGACGGACTTGAAAACGCCATGTAGATGAGGAAATGTTCATCAAGCAAACGCTCCCGTCCGCCTGAGGATAGCTCAACCCCAATCGTTTTCAGCCATTCCCGGTCATCATCCGACAGGACCCCGTTTTCATCAGGGCGTGCCGGCAGAACGCCGTCGTTTGCCCCGAGCACAAAGGTGCAGGAGGTGCCATACATTCTGGACAAATCCATATTGCCGACAAACACCTGGTCAAGCGCGGGCGGAATAAGAGAAAATGTAAGCGACTCCGCGCCGGCTTCTATCATTTGCTGAAACAAATCAAGAGAAATCTCATCATCTCCCATCATTTCAACAAACTCCTCAAGCAGCTGAATGACTGCGTCCCACGCCTGCTGATGCTGCTGCGCTTCAATGATTCTGCCGTCATCCTCAGCACGCTGCCTTTCCTGATCCAGCTTCAGCGGCACATCCGTCTCTTCTAAATAACGATAGAGCGCCTCTGCCTTCTCTTGAACCGTCTTCGCTTTTTTCATGCGTTTTTGAAGCTGAAAAAGCGGCGGAACAATCCAATCGCGGGTGTCATTCAACATGTTTTCCATTTCGATTTCCTGATCAGTCTGTGCAAAATCATCATCCAATGACACAAAACGCCTGTATTGGAAACGATCGCCCTTTGTCCAGCAGTCGCCTTTAATACCATAGGCGATACAGTAATTTTCGAGCTGATCGACCTGTTCTCTCACTTTGGCCTTCGGTTCATTGAGCGGGAATAGCAGTTCGGTTTTCACGCAGCGAAACACCGCTTCATAACGCCAATTCCCTTTCAGAACATCAAGGCTTGACCGGATAAATTCGATTAACGGGTGGTTCAGCATAGATGCTTTTCCGTCAATGAAATAAGGAATCTCGTAATCTGCGAAAACTTCCTTCACCATATCCTTGTAGTCTTCCGGCTGGCGCGCAAGAATTGCTACATCCTTATAGCGATATCCCTTCTCTCTGACTAGGGCGTGAATTTCCCGGGCAATGCCTTCCAGCTCAGCTCGTCTGTTTGCGGCCTGCATCACAGTAAGGGCTTCTTGTTTTTCTGCGTATGGAACGGCCGGACGCGCTTCATACTGTGCCTCTAGATGCGCCAATTCCGGCGTCTTTGTATGCCGCTCAGTCCCGCTCAGCTCTTTATACGTAATGTCCAAATTCAGTTCCTTCGCCTTCTGATGCAGGCGGTAATAGGTTTTCCCCGTCATTCTGAACAATTCCAGTTCATGCGGCTCCCGCTCATATGACGGCTTGTCCGCTGTGAGCGCAAACGTGATATGCTCCGCATGAACCATAAGCTGCTCCAACACCCTGAATTCCTGCGGTGTAAACTGATAAAAGCCATCCACATAGATATGGGCGCCTTTTATATCTTCCGCAAGCGGGATATGCTCTGCCAGCAATGTCAAATAATCCTCAGAGTGAAGATATTGGTCTGCGAGGCTTTTTTCCATTTGCTGATACAGAATTGATAAGTCATGGAGCTTTTCAGATAAAACACGTTCTCCGCGATACTCGGAAGCCGTTCCGCTTTCTGCCATCCGGCGGATATCCTCCGGTTCCAGACAATAGCGCTTAAACTCTGTCAGCATCCGCTCAACCTGTGCGGTAAACCCGCTTTTGTCACTCGCTTTTTGATAGACTTTGAACTCCTGTTTATGCTCCTCAATGAGCTTCCGCAGGAGCATTTGTACGCCGGTGCTCGTCAGAAACGGCCTGCTCATTCCTCCCGTATGCTGGAGGACGCGCCAGGCCAATCGTGAAAAACTGAACACTTGAGCGCGTATCATCCCGCCCATATCTGGCGTTTTAGCAAGCTCGTATTCCATTAAAAACGTCATTTGATCCGGGACTAGAAAAATGATCGGCTTCCCGAATGGAGCCCGGCGCAATTCATCCTGAATGCTGTTGATGATCAGCTTCGTTTTTCCACTCCCGGACCTGCCTACTAAAAACTCTGCTCCCAAATTAGAAGACCCCTCTCTTTTTATCTCTATATATTTTATCGAATGTTGACGAAAATGACCAATCTGATCTATTGGTAAAAACGGCCTTTTCACATATAAAAAGCTGATTATCTCCGCACATCTCTCCCTGCCCAACATATGCTTTTACAGAAGCCCAATTCCTAAGAATGGAGTTGAATCCCCTTGCATTACAGCTACTATCCCTATCCGGTGCCATACAGGGAAGATCCTGTTTTGATTCGGAATTTGCAGAAGGCCATCAACGGAGAATTCAGTGCAATTCAATGCTACCGCAAGCTTGCCGAACTCGCCCACAGCGATGAAATCAGAAAACAGGTTGAAGAAATCAGGCGTGACGAGATTCGCCACCTCCGTGAATTTTCCACACTGTATGGTTCAATTACCGGCAAACACATCATGCCGAAACAAACGGAAGAATGCCCGGACAATTTCACAAGAGGACTGGACGCCGCTTTTAAAGATGAACAAGAAACCGTCGACTTTTACTTGCGTGCGGCCGAGGAAACGTCAAACTTAAAAGCGAAAGGCGTCTTTACACGCGCAGCACGTGATGAACAAAATCACGCTGTCTGGTTCCTATACTATCTGATGGAACGTTAGATATACCCGCTCAGGGTATATGTACATATCACCTCAGCTAAAAACACACTCCCCTGTTTTTTTCAAATGCAGCCGGGAAACATAAAACCATATACTGTCATACAGGGGGAATCAACCATGGAGCAATATTCTGAAGCTTGTATTGAGGCTTGCATCGATTGTATGAAGGCTTGCAATCATTGTTTTACTAAATGCTTGGAAGAAAGCATGCAGCATCATCTCAGCGGATGCATCCGGCTCGACAGGGAATGCGCGGATATTTGCGCGCTGGCGGTCAAAGCCATGCAAACGGACAGCCCGTTTATGAAAGAAATTTGTGCACTTTGCGCAGATATTTGTGAAGCATGCGGCACTGAATGCGGAAAGCACGATCATGATCATTGCCAAGAATGTGCGAAAGCCTGCTTCGCCTGTGCTGAACAATGTCGCAGCATGGCAGCGTAAAAAAGAGGGTTCAAAAAAGAACCCTCTTTTTATTTGGACAGCCATACGGAGTACAAATCAATCCATCCCTCTTCATCAAGCACCAGGCCTCTTACATTTTTACTTGATGTCACCTGGAGCACATTTTGATACAGCGGGATCGCATTCAGCTCCTGTATCATCTGCCGGTCAATGTCACGCAGGATGTTGATTCTCGAACAGCGGTCAGGCATGGAAAACATCTGCTCTGTCATTCCTGAGCATATCTGTGTCAGCTTTTCAGATAGATGCTGATACAAGAAACTGTTCTCCGACAGCAGCAAATGCAGAAAACCAAACTCGCTGTCTTGATAAAACGTCGCACTGTCATGAATGATATCCGCCATCTGCACGATTTCCGGCCGTCGCAGTTCAGCAGCATCACAGAATTGAAGTGTAAGCCTGATACCGTGCTGGGCGCAAATATTTTGAATCCATTCGGCGTCCTCACGATGATCCGTTTCCGAAAAGGTATAAAGCACGATTGTTTCGCCCTCGTATCCGCTTTTCTTCAACAATTCAGATGGCGAAACGCCCTCCCACTCAAAAGGACTCGGATGCAAAAAGGACGTAACCGGGATTCTTCGGTGCCCTCCCGCTTCACGAACGAGCCGTTCAGAGGAAATCAGCAGCCGGAGCGCTTTTCTAAAGCTTCGGTGCTGAAGAGGCCCCTTCTTTTTCAGATTAAGCGACAAATACTGAACATGCCGCTCATCAAAGACAGTTTGCTGCTCAGGACTTGTTTGTTTTTCTTGAATGGTAAAACCGTTCATCTCTCCGGCTTGCTCAGAAAACACAAACTCAACGCGATCCAAATAGGGGCGTCCCTTGAAGTAGCGCTCATTGGCTTCAAGCACAAGCATCCCGCTGTGTTGCTGATTCACCTGAAAAGGCCCTGTTCCATTTTTCCCGCCGCCCTGTTCTGCCGGAAGTATGGACAGCCGTTCATCACAAAGAGCATACGGCAAAAGCGCATTCGGCTTATCGAGTATGAGCTCCACACAATAAGGGCCCTTTTCTAAGACTTGTTTCACTCCGTGCAGAAGCCATTTATACGGGTTGTCACCCAGTTCCAAAAAGCGCTGAAACGTAAACGCAACGTCCCGCGATGTCAGCGGCTGTCCATTATGAAATGACACACCTTTTCGAAGAAAAAATCTCCATTGTTTTTTTCCGACCTCTTCCCATCCATGAACCAAATGAGGCTTCGGCTCCTGTATATCCGAATCAAACGTCAAGAGTGTATCAAATATCTGTTTGACGAAATGGCCCTCAGACCGCAAAAATATTTGGCATGGATCCAAACTGCTGACAGATTCAGGCGCGATGAACAGCCGCAGAACATCCTTCGTCCCATTCTCGCCCGTCTCCGTCACAAATCCGAACACCTCTGAAAGCCACATGTTATATTCGTTTTGAAGCCCTGGAAACACGGACTGATACTGCTGAAGCAGCTCCTTTGCCTTTTTAAGCTTTCCTGACATGGTATATTCCTTGGCAGTTTGAAGAAGCAATTCCTCAGGCCTCCGAAGAAACGCGATTTTAGATTTACGGCCGCGCCCCGCCCCGCTTTCCCGGATAATCCAATTGTTGTTCTCCAGCTTATGTAAAATGAGCTTTGCATTTCTTTCTGTACAAAATAAACAGTTAGCAATCTCAGTGAGCGTCATTTCGTTCATTTGCCCATACTCGGCGCAGCCTGTTTTTACAAGCGCCACGTAGTGCTCTATCAGCTTCAATCCCCGCACCTCCCGACAAAAGGGGAACTTTTATCTCTTCTTTTCTTCACTTTTTGGGCCGCCGCCCCTTCTATACACTACTACTATATCAAACAGCGAAAGGCGGCGATCACATGTTGACCAGTTTTCACTCTATAAAATCGAGATATACCGCTCCCGTTCGGCTCCGCTTTTTCGGCGAATTGCTGACAAGCCTGACAGGTGCAATGATGGGACCTTTTATGGTGCTGTATCTGCATGAACAATTAAACGGCAGTATCATGATGCCAATGCTGATCATCAGCCTTCAGCCATTTGCTGATATTTTCCTGACGCTCGCTGCAGGACGGGTGACGGACCGGCTTGGGCGGCGCACAGCGATTTTGACCGCATTGCTTCTTCAATCAGCGGCAATGACAGGGTTTGTATTTGCTGAGCATGCGTATGTTTTCGCTATTCTCTATGTCATGAATGGCATCGGAAGGTCGTTGTACATTCCTGCTTCCCGCGCCCAAATCGCCGAAAGCACGCCGGAAAGCAGACGTTCGGAAGTGTTTGCGATTATCAATGCGATCTATTCGGCGGGCCTGACGGCAGGGCCGCTAGTGGGGATGCTGCTGTACAATCATAACCCCGTGTGGATATTCGCATTAGATGCTGCGGCATTGTTTATCTACTTTCTGATCGCTGCACTGAAACTGCCTGAGACAAAGCCGCTACACCCAGCTGTTACCCCGGAAATGTCCGCGAGCTTTACGATATACAGGCCTGTCCTGCTTCTTTTGCTGCTCTCTCTCCCCATCAGCATGTTATATGCACAAACAGAAACAACATACAGGCTGTTCAGCAAAAACATGTTTTCTGATTATCTGTCCATGCTGACCATCTATTCAGCAGCAAAAGCTTTATTCAGCTGTGTTCTCCAAGTACCTCTTGTCAAAGGGACCGAAAAGCTTTCAATGAAAACGATCCTCTTCATTACTTATATTTGCTACACCCTTGCGGCTGCCGGTTTCGCATGCTCAACCTCCCTGACAATGCTTTTAGTGACGGCAGCGGTGATGACGGTTGGCGAAAGCATCGGGCTAACCCACATCCAGACCTTCATATCAAAATTGGCGCCGCCTCATTTGCTGGGCCGGTTTTATGCTGTCTATGGTCTGCATTGGGATATATCCCGCTCAATCGGACCGCTGGCAGGCGGGCTGATCCTGACATCATTTGGCGGAGAAGTGATTTTTTACGCTCTTGCTGTATGTCTGCTGACAGCGGGTTTATCTCTAACTTACACAATAGAGAAGCTCGAACACAAGGTCATAAGAAAAGTGAATCGCTTATAGAAAATAATTCATAATTTCTTTATCAACAAAAATATACTATAGTAATAAATACATTCACTACGTGAACAATTGGAGTGTTACGTGAAAAAGGAAGAAGGGTTTTACATTGAAGAAAGACGAAAATCTCCTTAAAGATCTATGGTTTATCGCAATCAGTGCAGCCGGGGGGTTTATTCTTTCATTAACCGGAATATCAATTGGATGGATGATCGGAACACTGATTGTCGCCTGCTGCCTCGCCATGATACGGCCGGCATGGCTGATGATGGCACCAGACCAAAAAGGAATTAACCGACGATGGCTCGCCCTCGGGCAGATGATCCTCGGCATCGAATTGGGCCAAAAGCTGAATTTATCCGTTCTCTCTGTTCTCAAAGACCATTGGTTTTCAGTCGGCGTTATGCTGATATTGTCTATCCTGCTGGCCATGCTGTCAGGATATGTGCTTTGGCGTTTCAGCAAAACGGATATGATGACTAGCTTTGTCGGCACCGCTCCCGGCGGGCTTTCCGCCATGCCGAGCATCGCACAGGAAGTAGGCGCCAATACCGCTATAGTCAGCCTCGTTCAAATGATGCGTGTGCTGCTCGTGGTGCTTTCCATTCCGTTTTTAGTCATTCTGATCTATACAAAACAAGATCGTACCGCAAGTGCCGCAGCAGAGACGATTTCTTCTGCAACGACAGATTTTAGGCTCGCTCCCGTTTTGTGGACCGTCATTCTTATTCTCGCTGCCTGGGGAGCTTGCAAAGCTGCGAAATTTTTAAAATTTCCAGCTCCATGGCTGCTCGGCAGCATGCTCGGTGTAGCAATTGTACATGTTGGCGGAGCTGCGGTGACAGGGCACGACATGACGGCATGGTGGCCGTCACAAGCTAACCATGTATCACAAGTATTTCTCGGGGCAACGATCGGCTCTAAGATGTATAAAAGCATGTTTGCCGGCGTCACCCGTATTATCATCGTCGGGTTTGTCTCGTCCGTCGGTTTAATCGCAGCAATGTTTTTGAGCGCCGTGATCGTTTCCGAGCTGACAGGAATTTCGCTCATCACTTCTGTTCTGGCATTTGCGCCCGGCGGGATTGCAGAGATGGCGACGACGTCTGTTACCTTACATGCTGATTCCACCTTTGTCGTTGCGGTTCAGGTCATTCGCGTCATTCTGGTTATTGCCCTGCTGCCGCCGTTTTATCGCCTGCTTCACCATCTTCATGGTGAAAAAAAAGACAAAAAGAGCTCGATCAGCGGCAGTAATGCCTAGTTGAAAAAAGGGTTCAAGAACTTTTAATTCGGAAACCATCGAGATGGGGAAATATAAGTGGATATTTCGTTGTTAATGGATCAGATTTGAAGTGAGTGCTGCCAGAGGGTGAAATGAAAGAAATAATTGACGACTTACTATTGAAAAAGAGGTTAAAATGAATAACCTCTTTTTCTTATATAAAGATATAAAATGATAAAGGGAAATCTATCGTTACGTTGATTCTCTTATAATAAGCTTTGTTGGCAGTTTAATAATTCTTCTGTTTAAAGAGGCATTACCCGAAATGGACTCGATGATTTTCAACACAGCCTGTTGGCCTAATTCTATTACGGGAATATCAATTGTTGTTATGGTCGGAGTAACGACTTGGCAAATCAATTGGTTGTCAAAACCAATTACAGCTAAGTCTTCTGGAACTTTAAAGCCATTTTTCATTGCCTGTTTAATAATCCCTGCGGCGACTTGATCATTTCCTGTAAATATTGCTGAGGGTCTGTCCTTTAGATCCTTTATCTTATGAAAAACACGAAAGCCATCCTCGATATTAAACATTTCGCCGAATATCCATTCGCTTCTATGATGTAAATTGTAATCTTGTAAAGCTTTCAAATAACCCTCTTTCCTCTGACATTGAGCTTCGCTATATGGAGTATCAAAACAAAACCCAATTTTTTTATGCCCTCTTTCAATTAAATGTACTACCCCCATGTATGTAGCTTCAAATTCATCATACCCAATTATCGTGATGTCCGCTGAGTGATGATATTCATTACATAATAAGATAGGACCATACTTTAAGAAAGGGGATATCTGATCCCATTCATTTTCTAAAGTTCCAAGAATAATACCATCCACTTCTTTATGTTTCAATAACTCTAATAATTCTAGCTCTGTCTGTTTGTCATAAAAGGTCTGAAATACAATTACCTTGTAATTCTTAAACAGTGCTTCATGAGAGACCCCTTTTATTAATTGAGCAAAAAATGGATGGTCGATACTCGGAACCGATAAAGCTATCGTTTGTGTCTTATTTCTCCTAAAATTCCGAGCTAAATAATTGGGAGTGTAGTCAAGTTCGTTAATAGCCTTTAAGATCATATCTCTTTTTTCTTTCGACACATAAGGATGATTATTCAATACTCTTGACACTGTGGTTTTAGACACATTGCATAATTTTGCTATTTCATCAATTGTAGGCATATTTTCCCTTCCTTAAAAAAGTTGTTGACATGTTACCGATTTCAGAAATTAGGATAAATTTGTAATAAATTTTTAGATTATAAAATCATTGGAGGTACTGTTCATGCAAAAACAGGTTAAGATTTCAGGTAAAAGCAAAGAAAACGTGTCACTATTAAAACACTTAAAAGGTGACGTACAAGGAAAAGAACTTGTTATTGAAGACAGTATTGTAAACGAGCGGTGGAAACAAGTATTAAAAGAAAAGATAGATATTGAACATGATCTTTTCAACTATCAAAAAAATCGTGAAATCAGTAAAGTCCCTTTTTTGCCTGTAGACAGATTAATAACCAATGATGAAGTGGAAGATATCTTAAATACATTAACTGAAGTTTTGCCAACTGGAAAATTTACGAGTGGTTCCTATTTAGAGCAATTCGAAAAAGTTTTATCTACATATTTACATAAAAGGTATGTAATTGCAACCAGTAGTGGAACCGATGCTATTATGATAGGTTTATTGGCTTTAGGGTTAAACCGAGGGGATGAAGTTATCATGCCGGCTAATAGCTTTTCAGCTACTGAAAATGCTGTGTTAGCTTTAGGAGGCGTTCCTATCTATGTAGATATTAACCCGCAAACATTCTGCATCGATCCTGACAAAATTGAAGAAGCAATAACTCCTTATACAAAGTTTATTCTACCTGTGCATTTATACGGAAAACATTCAGACATGCAGCATATCCGTCAAATCGCAAATCGTCATAAATTAAAAGTAATTGAAGATGCCTGCCAAGGAATTGGACTGACAGACTTAGGAAAGTATGCAGACATCACTACATTAAGTTTTAATCCCTATAAGAATTTTGGTGTATGTGGCAAGGCTGGAGCAATAGCAACTGATAATGAAGAACTCGCTAAAAAATGCATTCAATTTAGTTATCATGGTTTTGAAGTAAATGTGAAAAATAAGAAAGTCATCAATTTTGGATTTAATTCAAAAATGGACAATTTACAGGCAGCAATTGGTTTAGAGAGAATGAAGTACCTTTCATTAAACAACTTCAAAAGACTGTTCTTGGCGGATAGATATATTACCCAATTAGCAGAGTTGCAGAATAAAGGCTATATTGAATTACCAGAATTAAGTGAAGATCATGTATGGCATCTGTTTCCTATTAAGGTAAGAACAGAAGATAGGGCAGATATCATGACTAAATTAAATGAAGATTTTGGTGTTCAAACAGATGTATATTATCCAATACTGTCTCATATGCAAAAAACTCCTTTAGTACAGGACAAGTATGCAGGACTCCAATTGGTTCATACGGAAAAGGCTCATAGTCAGGTACTGCATTTGCCTTTATATCCGTCATTTACTTTAGAAGAACAAGACAGAGTAATGGAGGGACTGTTTCATGTTATTAAGCAAGAAATCGGAGTATAAAACGTTATCCACGGTTGAACATCCTCAGTATATTGTTTTTTGTGATTTTGATGAAACGTATTTTCCGCATACAATCGACGAACAAAAGCAACAAGACATCTATGAACTCGAAGACTATCTAGAACAAAAAAGTAAAGATGGGGAGCTAATAATCGGATGGGTTACTGGAAGCAGTATAGAATCTATTCTCGATAAAATGGGACGAGGAAAATTTAGATATTTTCCGCATTTTATAGCTAGTGATCTTGGAACTGAAATTACGTACTTTTCTGAGCATAACTTCGGACAGCAAGATAATAAGTGGAACAGTCGCATAAATGAAGGGTTTAGTAAAGAAAAGGTTGAAAAACTTGTGCAACAGCTACATGAAAATCATAACATTCTTTTGAATCCTCAAACTCAATTAGGAAAGTCACGGTATAAGCATAACTTCTACTATCAGGAACAAGATGAAATAAACGACAAGAAAAACCTATTAGCAATTGAAAAAATCTGCGAGGAATACGGCGTTTCAGTAAATATCAATCGGTGTAATCCCTTAGCAGGCGATCCAGAAGACAGCTATGATGTAGATTTTATCCCCACAGGGACAGGAAAGAATGAAATTGTAACGTTTATGTTAGAGAAATACAACCTAAATACCGAAAGAGCTATCGCATTTGGGGATAGTGGAAATGATGTTCGTATGTTACAGACAGTAGGGAATGGATATCTGCTCAAAAATGCAACACAGGAAGCCAAAAACTTGCACCACCTTATAACTGATAGTGAGTACTCAAAAGGAATTACTAATACCTTAAAAAAATTAATTGGATCATGAGGAGGAAATAAAAATGAAGAAGATCGGCATCATAGGTGCAGGTGGTATTGCAAGAGCGCATGCAACTGCTTTATCTACAATAAAAAATGCAGAGTTAGTAGGGGTATATGACATAAATCAACAAAATGCAGAAAGCTTTGTGAAAACTTTCGGCGGGAAGTCATTTGAAAACGTAGATGAACTAATTGATGCCTCAGAAGGTTTAATTGTAGCATCACCAAACTTTTGCCATAAAGAACATGCTTTGCAAGCATTAGGAAAACATAAGCATGTTTTGTGTGAAAAGCCTATGGCTATTTCTCTTGAAGAAGCAAGCATAATGAAAGATACTGCTGAAAGGTTGAGCGTAAGAGCCAGTATGGGATTTAATTATAGATATTTATCTTACGTAAATATCTTAAAAAGCTTAATTATCAATAATGAACTAGGTAACATACTGTCCATAAAAGTACACTTCAAGAAAAATAGTGCACTTAGGCGTAAGAAGTTTACTTGGAGAGATGACGCTAACAGTAAGAAGACGAGTGGATCATTGGGGGATCTGGGTATTCACCTTATTGACATGGTATGGTATTTGTTTGAGAGTGATTTCATCACAGAATCAGTAAGGGCAAAAATGAACACAAATGTAAAAACAAAAGAGGATAAACAGGTACTTGTAGATGACTATGCAGAAATTTATGGCCAGCTGAAGAACAAGGTATTTGTAAATATCATCACATCAAAGTGTTCTGTACCTGAAGACTGTGGTTTTAGCATTGAGGTAGTTGGACACAAAAAAGAGTTTAAATACCACACAGGTAATCCTCACGTTTACAAGCTCATAGATGGCTTGAACGTGGTAGACTGCCCAGTACCGCAAAGCCTATTAAACGATCCGCCAAACGAGTTTTATGGATGGGCTGATTCTTTTAGAAGCGAGTTAATCAATTGGATTGCATCAACTCAGAATGATTGGGTTGAGATCCCTTCTTTTAGTGATGGTTTTAGATCTCAGGAAGTATTAGAAATGTTCTTTGAGAAAGACAGCAACTCTCAACCAATGTCTGTTTCAGCAGTCAACTAGTATTTCAAAGAGAGAAGTTACTAAAAAAGCAGGAATTTATTTTCCTGCTTTTTCATATAGGGGTGTAATGAATGTTAAGAGGGACATATTTATTTGGATATGCTTTCTTTTTTACAGTAGGTATTATCCATATATCAACAGGGAGTTTGACACCATTTCTATTAGAGGCTTTTAACAAGACAACAGATGATATTTCGGTCATAATCTTCTTTCAGTTTACCGGATTTCTAAGCGGAGTATTAATCGCACCGTTAATGATTAAGAAATACAGTCATTTTAGGACACTTACTTTAGCTTTGACAATAATGCTTGCAGCGTTAAGCATCTTTTTTCTAACTAAGGATTGGTATTATATTATTGTAATGGCTTTTCTCTTAGGATATGGAGCAGGCACATTAGAAACGACAGTTGGTTCATTTGTTATTGCTAATTTCGAAAGTAATGCAGAAAAAATGAGTAAGCTGGAAGTTCTCTTTGGATTAGGCGCTTTATCTTTCCCATTATTAATTAATTCCTTCATAGATATCAATAACTGGTTTTTACCGTATTACTGTATATTCACCTTTTTATTCG
Source organism: Bacillus sp. GW821-FHT01G09 (assembly GCF_059422205.1). Classification (NCBI taxonomy): domain Bacteria; kingdom Bacillati; phylum Bacillota; class Bacilli; order Caryophanales; family Bacillaceae; genus Bacillus; species Bacillus sp. GW821-FHT01G09. The sequence continues at coordinate 175,284 of NZ_JBWKWL010000002.1, read as the reverse complement.
TCCTATTCGTAGGGTGGTTAATTTTCTTGTCCAAGAACCGAAAGTACGCTAAGAATGCTAACCAACAAGTGACCTTTCCAGATGGAGGAGCATTTCAATACTTTATAGGAGATAGAAAAAAATCAAAGCAATTAGGCTTTTTTGTATTTTTTGCTTTCCTATATGCTGGAATTGAAACAAATTTTGCCAACTTTTTACCTTCAATCATGATAAACCAAGACAATGAACAAATTAGTCTTATAAGTGTCTCCTTTTTCTGGGTAGGGATCATCATAGGAAGAATATTGATTGGTTTAGTAAGCAGAAGGCTTGATTTTTCCAAATACCTCCTTTTTAGCTGTAGTTGTTTAATTGTTTTGTTGATTGCTTTCTCTTATATAAGTAACCCAATACTTCAATTGGGTGGTACATTTTTGATTGGCCTAAGTATAGCGGGGATATTTCCCATTGCTTTAACACTAGCATCAATCATTATTCAGAAATACGTTGACGAAGTTACAAGTTTATTTATTGCCTCGGCAAGTTTCGGAGGAGCGATCATCTCTTTCTTAATTGGATGGAGTTTAAATCAGGATACGATCTTATTAACCATGGGAATATTTACAACTATGGCGGTCATTCTAGTAGGTATTTCTGTAAAGATTAGGAGAACTAAAACAGAAGACCCTATTTCACTTGAAAACAAAGCATCAAAAACACGTGTAAATGAAAGATACTAATAGACATATCGTAAATAAGAAGAGGACTTAATGTCCTCTTTTTACTTTTCAAATAAAAATAAAACAAATGAATGAATTGAGGTAAATACATGTACAAATTTATATATATAGAAGATACATTGAGTGAAAAAGATCAGTGGTTCCAATTATTAGAAAGTAAAATCACAAGTTACTTGGGTATTCTAGAGATCTCTGACCAATTTCAGAATAGGTTGATTCATAACGAATTGTTGGATGGTACGGCATCTCTGCAGAAAATATTGGCAAGTTAACAACAGACTTAGCTGAGAAATGACAGGGTCTATTAAGTGGGGGTACGAAAATTCTTATGCGTGAAAATGAAACAAGTATTACATTTGTTGATTCTATGGGAGTATTAGCCGAAATAGAAAGTGAGACATTCCTCCCAAGAGGAAATAAAAGGACTAAATAGGTGGCTTGCAACAGAAGGTCTTTCCTTGTTTATATGGAGAAAACAGTGTTTTAGCAAGGGAGATAGTAGATGATAGAAGTGGGCAGAGCTATCAGAAAACATATCTGTAAAAAAATAATTCTAAAATTCCCTCGAAATATTTTGAGAGCATCAAAAGCCAAAGAGCAAATTTTGAGATGAACCGAAGATGCATGTAAACTAAAGGGAAATCCTAAAATTAATAGGGGCGATATGATGAAAAAGATTATTAAAGGAAGTTTGCTGCGCGACAATCCCGAGAAGGCAATGCACTTATATTATGGAATATGTTTAGGAATCTGGCTGATTTATAATTTGGTGACATCCGGCTCCCCTGGACTGCCGCTTATGATTTTAGTCGGAGGAAATCTGATTTACGTTACAATCTTGAAAAAGAAAGAAGAAACGTGAAAAACACGCACCTCAGTGCGTGTTTTTTATTTAAAAATGCTAGGAAGCCCCCCTTCAATTTCTTCTGACGACGGATACCATTTTGTCACCAGATCCCGAAACAGCCGTTCCGCAAAAAGAATCTCTTCCTCAGTATAGCGGTCAAAAAATGACAGAAAACGCTGTTCAGCCTTCTGATGATAATATTTGTGCAAACTGTGCAGCTTTTTTCCAGCAGGCGACAATCGGAAGTAGACCTCCTTTTTATTATCGCTGAGCTGTGTTCTGTGAAGGAAGCCTGCGCCGAGCAATTTTGTGCTGATGCGAGATACAGTCGCTTTTGTCGTATTCATTTTTTCTGCTATCGACGTGACATTAATTGGTTCATTGTCCCCGACACAGGATAGAACATGAATTTCTGTCATCGTCAATTGAGATTTACTCCCGTGCTCTACATCCAGCTTCCTCAATTCGTCAGATAAAAAGGCTTTAATAAGCCCCTCCCATTTCTCCTGCTGATGTATGAGCTCCGCATACAATTCAAAAAGATTGCGTTTCGTATGATCTGTGTTCATCGAGTCTTCCATCCTTTTTCATTCGATTGTTTCTTCTATCATACCGTTTTGTTACAGATGAAACAATCGAATTGAATTATATTCGGCTGGTGACGGAAAACCAGCGGCTGATCCCTTTTTGAATCACCTCGGCACAATCGGGCGCTGATGCATCCACCGCCCAGGCTACATGTCCATCGGGACGAACCAATATGGTATGCACATCCCGCAACTTTTCATTCGGTTCTGCAAGCGAGGCGGTTACCGTACGTAAGCCTTTCACTTCGATATGCTCATCAGCTTCCTGCCTCAATGACAGCAAAACGAATGACCCGTTTTGGAGAAAGCTGTACAGCCATTCCGAACTGCCGTCGGAAAGAATCAGCTTCATGTCAGGGAGCCGTGCCCCGTTCAAACGATTCGGCGGCATGGTACGATCAGCTTCATATCTGACATCGAGTGCAGAAATTTGCCCTGCTACATATCGATTCACATCAGGGAAGGCCAGCAGCTCCGACATCATGCTTCGCAAATGGAGGCCTGCTTGAGTGAAATCGATCAGCTTTGTCTGTGCCTCCGTGTTTCTCAGGAGCCCTTCAGCTGCCGGATGCCGCTCGTCATGGTAGCTGTCCAAAAGCCATGAAGGCGCAGAGCCTTTGATGGCCGCCGCCAGTTTCCACCCGAGGTTCATTGCATCCTGAAGGCCGACATTCAGTCCTTGTCCGCCCGCCGGAAAATGAATATGCGCGGCATCACCCGCAAGAAAGATTCTGCCGTCCCGATACCGTTTCGCTTGACGCGCGGCGTTCCCGAACCGCGACATCCACGAAGGGTCGCTTAAACCAAAGTCAGTTCCGCAAATTCGCAGGAGATCAGCTTTCAGCTCTTCCTCAGTCACAGGCACATCTTTCGGCATTTGTGTGCGATAAGGACTGATCACAACGACACGGTATCGGTCTGGAGATAACGGAACAATCATAACACCGCCCTCTTTTGTGCAAAGGGACAGCACGCCTGACGGCGGCGGAGAAAGGAGCGCCACATCCCCAAGCGCAGCGGTGACAGTGCTGTCTGTTCCCGGAAACTCAATTTTTGCCTGTTTCCGGACGGTACTCCCGGCGCCATCTGCCCCAACGGCAAACTTGCTTGTGATCGTCCGTACACTGCCATCCCGATCCTTAAAAATCGTTTGGACCGCTTCCCCGTTTTGCGTAACCGCCAGCGCCTCTGCACCCCGAAACACCTCTGTTCCCAGGCTTCGTGCATGATCTTCAAGCAGCTTTTCTGTTTTTGACTGCGGGAGCAAAAGCGTGTAAGGACAGCTCGTATCCAAGCCTGAAAAATCCAGACGGGTATCCAGCATTGAAAAATGTCCGGAAGGTATCTTGCTTCCCTTGGATACAAACCGCTCTAAAATCCCTCTCATCTCAAGGAGCTCCAGCGTTCGGGGATGCAGCGTCAACGCCTTGGAATGCGGAACAGGTTTTTCAAGCCGTTCAATCACACATGTTCCCACTCCGGCCATCGCAAGCTCAGAAGCCAGCATAAATCCAACCGGTCCTCCTCCTATAATCACTGCTTCGTATTTCATCATCACTCATCACTCCTTTTGTTTCATACAAAACGAACAAAACCCAATAAAAATGGACTTTCAATCAAAACAGTATATAATTTTTGTTACGTGCGTAACAATTTTGATTATAGCTCCTTACAAATTTTTTTTCAACACATTTTTCCAAACGGCATACAAAAAGACGCCTCTTCAGTTAGCGTCTTTTTATTCGGCATCAGAAATCACACCGACAATATTTTTTTCTCTTATTGGACCAAAGTGCCGGCTGTCGAAGCTGTATATGCGATTATCTCCAACGACAAAATATTTTCCTTTCGGCACCTTGCTTGTTCCCGTCACATCTTTCAAAGAAAAATCACCCGTTACATGGCTGCCGGCAGAAACAGATTTCAAATGCTTCAAAAATGGCTCAGCAACCTGCTTTCCGTTCACATACAGCTGATCATCTTTATATTTGATCGTTTCACCGGGCAAGCCGATTACCCGTTTAATCAGCACTTTATGATCAGGGCCTTTAAAAAGGACGATGTCAAAACGATGGATGGTTTTAAATCGATGCGAAAATTTATTGACCAACAATTCGTTTCCTTCCTGGAAGGTCGGGTTCATACTGACGCCTTCTACCTTGTAATCAATAAAGACAGCATTTTTAACCTGAATGGCGAGAACAACGGACACTACACCGGCAAGAAACCAAAACCGTTTTTTCATGTTACTGTCTCCCTCCATCATGCTCACGCTGACTGGCTCTTACATGCAGATACCGCTCCACCTTTTTGCCGACATACCATAAGACAGTGATCACCAATACGGCGATGACCGTTCGAATCGGCTGTGTAATCAGCGCGTGCAGATCATATCCGATGAAGCTGATCATAAAAATCATGACAAGCTTCCCCGAGGCTGCCGCCAAAATAAACGGCCGCGTTCCGATCCTTGACAAACCAGCAACAACATTCACCGCGGCTGACGGTGTAAATGGAAAACAAAGCAGAAGAAACATGGGACCGAAGCCGTGTCTTTCCACCCATAACATCAGCTTTCTGACAGACGGATGACTGCGGATAAATCCAAGCAATTTTCTCTGTCCGTATTGACGGACAATCAAAAAGACGAGAATGGAACCAGCAGTTGATCCCGCCCAGGACAGGATGAATCCTTCCCACAAGCCAAACGAGTTCGTATTCGCCACCACAAACACGATCAGCGGCAAAAACGGGAGAAATGCTTCAATTAAAGGCAGCAGCACAGCAATGAGAGGACCGAAAGCCCTATAGCTTTGAAATAATTCAGTTAAATGTTCTTGTGTCAAATAGGATAAAAAATGCTCCAACATTTATACTCCTTACCGGGTTTGTCTATCCTTATTCTACACATTATCAGCAGAAAACTAAAAAGTTTTGGTGATTTTTTCTGTCTTGAAACATTTCACCAGCCGATATAGAATACAAATAGAACAAACGTTCCCTTAGAAAGAAGGAGTCAACATGCCAAATCTGCAGGAGGAAATATACGATTTAATTGAACGGGCTCTCTTTTTGCCCATGGCCATTACGATTTTTAACCGTGATCTCGCCGGAATTGAAGAAAGCACATTAAAATTGAAGCATCCTTATAAACAGCTTATCAGCGAATCATTAAAAATAGCACAAAAGGATTTGATGGAGGTCAGAAAAGAATTGAGGAAAAGAAAAATTGCAATCCGCGAGACGGAACGCGATGAAGCCTTTACGCTCTATACATTTGTCATCGACGGTTATGAAGAAAACCACCGCTATTTTAATCCGCGAATCCGTGAGCAGGTCAGCGAATTATTAACATACTATCTATTTGCCCCAAACAGACTCTGAGCCTTTTGAATCATACTGCCCGTTCCCTCTTCGGGCGATTCAGAGCATTAATTTCAGACAATTCACACTATACAAACAAAATAAATTTATTTATAATTCGAACCACAGCCTTTCACGCCAAAAAATGACATGTTCTGCCATATCTGCGACATCATTTTCATTACGCTTGGGCTTGTACACCCCAATCCTAAATAGAAGGAGGATTCTATGAAACTGATTCACGTTCTTGCCGCTTTGCCCTTTATCGGAATCTTACTCGGCATCCCTTTTGCAAATAAGGTGACCCCCTATGTGCTCGGCATGCCGTTTATTCTTGCCTATATTGTGATGTGGGCTCTTTTGACCTCTGCGCTGATGGCGATTGTGTATGTCCTCGACAAGGAAAATAAAAAGGAGGAAGCAGAATGAACACAGCTCTCATCATCATTTTCGGTGTCCTGCTCTTGAGTATTTTTCTCGGTATACGCGCCCAAAAAGGAAAAGACATGAACCTGGAGCAGTGGACGGTCGGAGGGCGCGGCTTCGGAACTGTTTTCGTCTTCCTTTTGATGGCAGGCGAAATTTATACTACTTTTACGTTTCTCGGCGGCAGCGGCTGGGCCTACGGAAAAGGCGGTCCAGCCTTTTATATCATCGCCTACGGATGTCTGGCCTACATCCTTTCTTACTGGCTTCTTCCGGCAGTTTGGACGTACGCGAAACAGCATAAACTGATGTCGCAGTCTGATTTTTTCACAAAAAAATACAACAGTCCGCTGCTTGGCATTCTCGTTTCACTAGTCGGCATCGCCGCACTCATTCCCTATCTTGTGCTGCAGCTGAAAGGCCTCGGGCTGATTGTATCGGAAACCTCGTACGGCAAAATCACCCCGACCGCCGCCATCTGGATCGGCGCTATTTCCATCACGGTTTATGTTATGGTTTCCGGCATTCACGGGTCTGCCTGGATATCGGTTGTGAAGGACATCATGATTCTGGTTGTCGTTCTGTTTTTAGGTGTGTATTTGCCAATTCATTACTACGGTGGATTTCAAGACATGTTTCAGCAGATTGAAACGGCAAAGCCTGGCTTTCTTACGCTCCCCGAATCGGGACAAAGTGCGGCATGGTTCAGTTCAACCGTACTCTTGACAGCACTTGGTTTTTACATGTGGCCTCACACGTTTTCCGCTTCGTATTCAGCCGAAAACCCAAAAGTCTTTCGCAAAAACGCCATCATCATGCCTTTGTACCAGCTGGTCCTGCTCTTCGTCCTTTTCGTCGGCTTTGCGGCTATCCTGCAAGTTCCAGATCTGAAAGGCGCAGACGGGGATCTATCGCTTTTGAGACTGTCCCTGCAAGCATTTGACCCTTGGTTTGTCGGAATTATCGGTGCTGCCGGACTGCTGACAGCACTTGTGCCAGGGTCTATGATCTTAATGTCCGCCTCCACACTGTTTGCAAAAAATGTGTACAAGGTAATCGCGCCCCGCACGACAGAACAGCAGGTATCAGCTCTTGCTAAGTTTTTAGTGCCGGTGATTGCGCTGATTTCGGTTTATTTTACCTTCAAAGGCGGGAATACCATCGTTACGCTGCTTTTGATGGGCTACAGCCTTGTCACACAGCTATTCCCCTCCCTTTTGTTCAGCCTGCTCAAGCATAATATGGTGACAAAACAGGGGGCCTTCGCCGGCATTATTGCAGGTGTTGGAGCAGTTACTTATATTACAATGACTGAAACGACGATCGGCACTTTATTTCCGGCTCTGCCGCAAGCCGCAAAAGACTTGAATGTAGGCATCGTCGCCCTGCTTTTGAATATCACGGTCATGATGGCAGTCAGCCTTATGACAAGGAAGGCGAAAAGCGCTGCGGCCGATCAGGCGGCCTAAGCAATAGAAAAAGCAATCTGGTCATCAGATTGCTTTTTCTTGTTTAACGTTCACAGGCGATAAGATCTTTATCGCGGTCTTTATTTTTATTGGCATCATAAAGCGCCTTAGAGACGTAAGGCTTGTACTTCGTTTTTCCGCCTTTGTTTTTCACCTTCGATGTGCGGGCCACCCCGCCTTTGTATACTTTGTTTAGCTCCTTGCAGTTCTTATAGACCTTCACCTTTGTTTTAGCTTCCGCCACATGGTCAGCTCCGTATGAAAAACCGAAAACGAGACCGAGTGACAGCAAAACCGCCGCCGCTTTTTTCACGATTCACTCCCCCAATACCCAATATTTAGTTGATTTATAGATCGAATTTATCATAATTCATATAGTCTTATTTGACAAGATAAATATGGAAGAAGGGTTTGTTTTTTCTTGTTTTCTTTTTCCTTCACTATTCAAACTGCCAAAACATGTTTTTCTGCTTATGCTCAGGGGTACACATACGAATGTACACCAAACAGAAAAGGAGCGTTGCTGATGTCTGATTCAAATCTTACGAATCCTATAAAAGCATTTTTTCATGATGAATTTCCCGAACAATATCAAGAACCGCCAGGCCTGCAAAAGAACATGAAGCCTGTCCCTGATTGCGGAGAAAAAAGCTACAAAGGATCAGGTAAACTAACGGGTCGAAAAGCGCTTGTCACGGGCGGCGATTCCGGTATCGGCCGCGCTGCCGCGATTGCTTACGCCAGAGAAGGTGCCGATGTGGCCATTAACTACTTGCCCGAGGAACAGCCAGATGCTGAAGAGGTAAAAGAGCTGATTGAAGCAGAAGGCCGAAAAGCAGTGCTGATCCCCGGAGATTTGAGCGACGAATCCTTTTGCCAAGATCTAGTCAAACAGTCGCATCACGAACTCGGCGGACTTGATGTGCTAGCGCTCGTTGCAGGCAAACAGCAAGCGGTCGAAAACATCGAAGATCTGCCTACTGAACAAATCTATAAAACATTTGAAGTGAACGTCTTTTCCCTTTACTGGGTTGTAAAAGCAGCGCTTCCGTATTTGCCGGAGGGAGCTTCAATTATCACAACTACCTCAGTTGAAGGCTATAATCCAAGCCCGATGCTGTTAGATTACGCAGCAACGAAAAACGCCATTATCGGCTTTACCGTCGGACTGGGAAAACAGCTTGCTTCCAAAGGCATCAGAGTAAATTCAGTTGCGCCCGGACCAATTTGGACACCGCTGCAAATTTCCGGCGGACAGCCGACGGAAAACATCCCGAAATTCGGACAAGGCACGCCGCCAGCTCCATTAAATCGCGCTGGACAGCCAGTGGAATTGGCCGATGTTTATGTATTTCTAGCTTCAGAGAATTCAAGCTATGTGACATCTCAGGTATATGGAATCACCGGAGGAATTCCGACGGCATAGGTTTATGAAAGGAGCTGCCCTGTGGGTCAGCTCCTTTCTATTTTCTAATACCGCTCCCCGAGCTCACGCAAAATAAAATCATAAATCATCTTCGTCCGCTCTTCCTTCGGGTACAGCATAAATTCCTGCCTTTTCGGCACGCGGTGGTCGATTCTGTCTTGGAATTTGGTTCTAAGCCACGCTGTTCGATATACCTGGTTCTCGAACGAATTATAAGAGATCGGCAGCTCCATCGTTTTCCCATTCGAAAACGTCACTTCCGTATCGTCGAATTCAGTCGCTTTGAATTCTTTTACATGCACATGGGAAATCCAGCCGCATTGGGGTCTTGTCGAAGAAAGTGTAGGGAATAAAAAGATTTGGTTCGAAGGGTCCACCATGATTGGCGGCTTGTGTGAAATTTTTGTCACTTCATAAGTTCCTGCTTTTCTTCCCGCATAGCTTGATCCAAAAAATCGGCAGCTTCTGTCGACAATTTGCAGCGGCTTCATGTTGACATAAAACACGCAATCTTTTTCAATAATTTTGGAACAGATTTTGCCGTCTATTTCTTCTGGCAGCACGGCAATTGTTGCGCCGTTCACTTCATACGATTCTAAAGGTGCGTCTGTTTTCTGACTCATATTATGGCCTCCATCCTTTTTCTGCAAAATTTATACTAATAATCTATCATCTGTTTTTATAAAACGACAGGTTTTTTTAACATTTAAGATAAAATCATCTTTTAATGATATTTAATGGTACTAAATTACTAGTAATAACCCGATTTTACTTTCATAGGACTTGCCGGTTTACGGCATTTTGCAGGATATGTCGATAGATTGCCAAGTATTAGTTGTCTAAAAATTATAAAAATTTATTGATTTTTTCGACCGTTATCCATATACTATAAAAAAGGCATTGGGGGGATTCTTTATGAAAGAGAAAAAATCGTACACTGAGCTCATGAAGTCCCGCAACACGCAAAAAACAAAAGAATTCGATGTCACAATGACGGATATTTACATTCAAATGGTGCTCGATGAATCCTTGTATAACCGTCGGCTTGCCATGCTGACAGACCAAATTAACAAAGCCTTGGACGAAAAAGATAAAGATGCGTTTCTTACGCTCTCTAAAGAATATGCAGCGCTCAAGCAGAGCGAATAAGCCAATCCTTCAAGGATTGGCTTTTTATTATCCGTTCACAATTGTTCCGCCATTGACGTGAATCGTCTGTCCTGTGACGTATGTGGAATCGTCGCTGGCAAGGTATAGATAGCTTGGCGCCACTTCGACCGGCTGTCCCGGGCGTTCCATCGGCACGTCTGAACCAAACACTTCCACGTCTTTTGCGGCAAAGCTGGCCGGGATAAGCGGTGTCCAAATGGGCCCCGGTGCCACTGCATTGACCCGTATGCCCTGCTGAACAAGCGATTGGGAAAGGGACCTTGTAAACGTAACGATCGCGCCTTTTGTCGCTGAATAATCGATCAGCGTTTTATTGCCTTTATAGGCGGTAATAGAAGCGGTATTAATAATAGAGCTCCCTTTTTTTAAATGAGGCAGCACTGCCTTTGTTAAGTAAAACATGGAAAAAATGTTTGTTTGGAAGGTTCTGATCAGCTGGTGGCTGGTGATTTTTTCAATGCTGGGCTGGACATGCTGCTCAGCTGCATTGTTAACCAATATATCAATGGATGGAAACACTTGGCTTGCCTGCCCGACCACATCATTGCAAAACGCTTCATCCCCGACATCTCCTGCAATCAGCAGGCATTTTACCCCTTCCTTTTCTACATACTGCTTTGTTTCCTCGGCGTCCTGATGTTCATTCAAATACACAATGACCACATTAGCCCCTTCTTTTGCGAATAACACCGATACAGCGCGTCCAATTCCGCTGTCTCCTCCAGTAATAATAGCGGTTTTGCCCTCTAATTTTTTCGCTTTCTTCGGCTTATCAAAAACCGGACGCGGGTCCATGAGATATTCAAAACCAGGCTGCTGGTTCTGGTGCTGAGGCGGTAATGTTTTCTTTTTTTGATTCGCCAATGAAATCACTCCTTTTCAACCTTATTATGTTATGAACAATGCCTGCTTCCTATGTATGAAAAGATAGAATATGGAAAAATTAAGAATAAATCTGATTGGAGGTATAACGGCTTGGCTAATCAACATTTTGCAAAGGAAGCACCTGAAACATACTGGAAAACATCAACTGACCTGCCTTCTTTTCCTGCGCTTCAAGAGGACACTGAATGTGACGTCACCATTATCGGAGGCGGGATTACGGGAATCACAACGGCATATGAACTTACGAAGAGAGGCTTCCGTGTCGTTTTGATTGAAGCAAATCAGGTTCTTAACGGAACCACTGCGCATACAACTGCTAAAGTTACCGCACAGCACGACATGATATACGACGAATTTATCCGCCATTTCGGATTAAACCATGCGAGGCTTTATTATGAAGCAAACCAAAACGCAATTGATTACATAAAAGGCATTGTGGATGAACATCAAATTGATTGCGAATGGATCGAGCAAGACGCATATCTTTATACGGCAAATGAAAACGCCGTTCAAAAAATCCGCACCGAGCATGAGGCATACACAAAGCTCGGAATTGAAAGAGACCTTATCAAAAATCTTCCAATTCCCTTAGGTTCTAAGCTGGCGCTTGTCATGAAGAATCAAGCTCAATTTCATCCGCTGCAATACTTAAAAGCGCTTCTGGAGCAAATTGTTCAAAAAGGCGGCCGAATTTATGAAGAGACCGTTGCGCTTGATATCAAAAAAGGCGAAAGGCCCGAAGTGGTAACAAAAAGCCGGCACGCCATTAAGAGCCGCTTTATCATATGCTGTTCCCACTTCCCTTTTTATGACGGAGGCGGATTATATGCTGCGAGAATGTACTCCGACAGATCTTATGTCCTTGCCATCAAGCCGAAGATCGAGTATCCCGAGGGCATGTATTTGAGTATCGATCAGCCGTCAGTGGCGCTCCGCTATACGGTTGTAAACGGTGAAAAGCTGATTCTCTTCAGCGGAGTAAGCCATAAAACAGGCCAGGGAAAAGACATGTCTACACATTATGAAACACTAAGACAACTGGCTGAAAGCACCATCGGCATCGAAAGCATTCCATATTATTGGTCCACCCAAGATCTAGTGACGATCGACAAAATCCCGTTTATCGGGCCGATGTCGGAAAATGAGGACAATATTCTAGTAGCGACCGGGTTCAAAAAATGGGGCATGACGTCCTCAGCAGTCGCAGCCACTCTATTGTCAGACCTTGTGGAGAAAAAAGACAATCCATACGAAAGCATTTTCACGCCGTCCCGTTTCCATCTGAATCCCGGGTTGCAGAAAGTGATTTCCTACAATGCCGATGTCGCCAAGCATTTGATCAAAGGAAAGCTTGAAAAGCCTGATGTCCAATTTGAAGACATTTCGTCAGGAGAAGGGAAAGCCGTCACCATAAACGGCAGGCGAGCGGGAGCATTTCGGGATGAGACAGGCTGCCTCCATCTCGTTGATACGACTTGTACCCATTTAGGCTGCGAGGTCGAGTGGAACGACAGTGAGCATACGTGGGATTGTCCGTGCCACGGATCACGCTTTAAGCCATCTGGCGAAGTTGTAGAGGGTCCGGCCATTAAACCATTAAAACAAATAGATCTCGATTAAACCGTTCATTTTAATGAACGGTTTTTCAAATATTTTTCATCTGCAGCTTCATTCATGTTTCCCTTGGCCGATAAAAAAGAAAAAGGCTTAAAAAGCCAAAAAGTAAAAATTATATTTTTCCCAAGGGGGATCATTGTATTGTTATTTAAAAAAGACAGAAAACAAGAAACAGCTTACTTTTCAGATTCAAACGGACAGCAAAAAAACCGCATTCAGCTCACAAACAAACATGCAGATGTCAAAAAACAGCTCAAAATGGTCAGGTTGGGAGATGCTGAGCTTTACGTGTTAGAGCAGCTTCAGCCACTCATTCAAGAAAATATCGTATACATCGTCGATGCGTTCTATAAAAACCTTGACCATGAAAGCTCATTGATGGATATCATTAATGATCACAGCTCAGTTGACCGCTTAAAACAAACGTTAAAACGGCATATTCAGGAAATGTTTGCAGGCGTTATCGATGATGAATTTATTGAAAAGCGTAACCGAATCGCCTCCATCCATTTAAGAATCGGCCTTTTGCCAAAATGGTATATGGGTGCGTTTCAAGAGCTCCTTTTGTCAATGATTGACATTTATGAAGCGTCCATTACAAATCAGCAAGAACTGCTGAAAGCCATTAAAGCAACAACAAAAATCTTGAACTTAGAACAGCAGCTTGTCCTTGAAGCGTTTCAAAGCGAGTACAACCAGACCCGTGATGAACAAGAAGAAAAGAAAAACCTTCTTCATCAGAAAATTCAAGAAACCTCTGGATCGATTGCCAATCTGTTTTCAGAAACAAGCAGGTCAGTTCAAGAGCTTGTGGACAAATCTGAAGGCATTTCTCAAGCATCCAAAGCCGGCACTGTAACATCCAGCACTGTTGAAGAAAAGTCGATCGGCGGAAAAAAAGAGCTAGAAGTCCAGCAAAAACAGATGAACAAAATTGACACAAGCCTTGTCCAAATCGAAAAAGAAATGGTCAAGCTGGATGAAATCGCGCAGCAAATTGAAAAAATCTTCGGCATCGTCACAGGCATAGCTGAACAAACAAACCTTCTCTCGCTCAATGCATCTATTGAATCCGCCCGCGCCGGAGAACACGGCAAAGGCTTTGCTGTCGTGGCAAATGAAGTGCGGAAGCTTTCTGAGGATACGAAAAAAACCGTCTCTACTGTTTCTGAGCTTGTGAACAATACGAATACACAAATCAACATTGTATCGAAGCATATCAAAGACGTGAATGAGCTAGTCAGCGAAAGTAAAGAAAAAATGACGCAAATTAACCGCTTATTCGATGAAATCGTCCACAGCATGAAAATCAGCAAAGAGCAATCAGGCAAAATCGACGTCGATCTGCAAGCCTTTCTTGGAGGGCTTCAGGAAGTCAGCCGCGCCGTTTCCCATGTGGCCGCTTCCGTTGATTCGCTTGTCATCCTGACAGAAGAATAACCATCAAAAACCGGTCTGCTATACGGCCGGTTTTTCTGCGTTCACTATGTAAACTTAAATTAAAAATCGGTTGACATAATAATTGCCTGCATTTATTGTATAACCATATTTGATTACTGTTTGGAGGATTTCACATGCTGAAATTAATCGACATGATGCATATTGCGATTTTCACCGCACTGATGGCAGTGCTCGGCTTTATGCCCCCTCTCTTCTTATCCTTTACACCTGTTCCGATTACATTGCAAACACTTGGTGTCATGCTGGCAGGCAGCATCCTCAGGCCAAAGTCTGCTTTCTTAAGCCAGCTTGTCTTTTTGCTGCTCGTCGCCTTCGGAGCGCCGCTGTTGCCCGGCGGACGAGGCGGTTTTGGTGTGTTTTTCGGACCGAGCGCAGGCTTTTTGATTGCTTATCCCCTCGCTTCATGGCTGATCAGTTTAGCCGCTAACAGGCTGCGGAAGGTGACAGTATTGCGTCTCTTTTTCACTCATATCGTATTCGGCATCATCTTTATTTATCTGCTTGGTATACCGGTACAAGCTTTTATCATGCATATTGATTTGTCACAGGCCGCCTTCATGAGCCTTGCATATGTGCCTGGTGATTTGATAAAAGCGGCTGTATCTGCATTTCTGGCGATAAAAATCACTCAAGCCTTGTCTCTTTCTGATACGATGTTTACAAAAGGAGGATGACACTACATGACAATTACTCATACCTATTCATCTACTGCCGAAACATCGCCCGGCCGTGTAGCGATCCAGACTGAATCGGAGCAAATCACGTACCATGATTGGGATCGGCTTGTCTCTCAAACCGCAAATTGGCTGCGGTCACAGCCGAGCATGCCGAATCGTGTGGCGATCCTGCTCCCAAATAGTCTGGCGTTTTTACAGCTGTTTGCCGGAGCCGCAGCGGCTGGATGCACGGCCATTCCCATCGACACACGCTGGAGCGCGGCAGAATGTAAGGAACGCCTGTCCATAGGTGATGCGGATCTTGTGGTTACTTTAGCCTTTTTTAAAAACAAACTGACAGATAGCCAGACACCTGTTGTTTTGCTGGATAACTGTATGGCAGATATTTCTGAGGCAGCCGCTGATCCCTTGCCTACCATTGATCCGGAGCACCCTTTTTATATGGGATTTACGTCGGGCTCGACAGGAAAACCAAAGGCCTTTACGCGATCTCACCGCTCATGGATGGAGAGCTTTACCTGTACGGAAACAGATTTTTCGATTTCATCAAATGACACGGTATTGATTCCCGGGACGTTAATGTCCTCTCACTTCTTATACGGGGCAGTCAGCACTTTGTTTCTCGGAGGAACCGTTTGTTTGCTGAAAAAGTTTTCTCCTGCCAAAGCGAAGGAATGGCTGTGCCGTCAATCCATCAGTATTCTCTATACCGTACCGACGATGACAGACGCCCTCACAAGGATTAAGGGTTTTCCCGACAGTCCCGTCAAAATCATTTCATCCGGCGCAGACTGGCCGGCAGAATCCAAGGAGAAGCTTGCCGCTGCATGGCCTCATCTCAAGCTGTACGATTTTTACGGCACATCAGAGCTTAGTTTTGTGACGTTTTCTTCACCGGAAGACAGCAAACGGAAGCCGCATTCAGCGGGCCGCCCTTTTCATAATGTCCGGATCGAAATCCGCAACGCTGGAGGAGAACGCTGTCAGCCAGGGGAAGTCGGAAAAATATTTGTCAAAAGCCCGATGCGGTTTTCCGGCTATGTGAATGGCAGCACACCAGATGAATGGATGACAGTGGATGATATGGGCTATGTTGATGAAGAAGGCTTTCTATACATATCAGGAAGAGAAAACGGGATGATCGTGTACGGAGGATTAAATATTTTCCCAGAAGAAATTGAACGTGTGCTTCTCGCCTGCCCAGAGGTTGAAAGCGCGGCTGTCGTTGGCATTCCCGACGAGTATTGGGGGGAAATCGCTGTAGCTGTCATTCATGGAAACGCTAATGCCAGAACACTGAAAGCCTTGTGTAAACAGAAATTAGCCTCCTATAAAATCCCGAAAAAATGGGTGTTTGCAGACAGCTTGCCGGAAACGAGCAGCGGAAAAATTGCCCGTTCCAGCGTGAAAAAATGGCTGGAAGAGGGTGTACAGTATAATTGAATGCGGTTATTGTTGATGCAAAACGAACGATCTTTGGAAATCAAAACGGACTGCTGAAGCCCTTCCTGCCGGAGGATTTGGCGGCTCCCATCATCCGCTGTCTCAGCCGAAAGCTAGAGGATCAAATTGACGAGGTTATTCTCGGAAATGCTACCGGCAGAGGCGGCAACCTCGCCAGACTGTCAGCCCTTCAAGCCGGACTGCCTTTATCGGTTCCCGGAATGACAATTGACAGACAGTGCGGCTCCGGCCTTGAAGCTGTGCGCTATGCCTGCAGCCTTATTCAAGCGGGAGCCGGCACGGTGTATATCGCGGGCGGCTCAGAAAGCAGCAGCCAATCCCCTTTTTCAGAACGGGCCCGCTTTTCTCCAGATGCCATCGGCGATCCCGACATGGGCATCGCAGCAGAATATACGGCAGCACGCTATTCCATCAGCAGAAACATGCAGGATGAGTACGCGCTTCTCAGCCATCAACGCAGCAGGAACGCGCATGATGGAGGATTTTACCGTGAAGAAATTGTTCCTCTCGGGGAATTGGAGACAGACGAAGCATTTTTGAAAACACGTCCGATAAAAGCGATTATTCCCCGCGCAAAGCCGGTTTTCGACACCAGCTCCGGAACAGTCACAGCAGCCAACAGCAGCGGCATAGCAGACGGAGCAGCGGCTCTTTTAGTAATGGAAGAAGAAAAAGCGGCAGCCCTGGGACTTAAGCCTGTGCTCCGGTTTATCGGCAGCGCAGTCAGCGGGATTCACCCCAACTATCCGCCCGCGGCACCGGTTGATGCGATCCGTAATCTCTTACATACACACGATGTAACACCTGATGATATCGATTTATTTGAAATCAATGAAGCCTTTGCCGTCAAAATTTGTGTCTGCTCGCAAGAACTCGGCATTCCCTTTTCAAAAATCAATGTGCGCGGCGGCGCATTAGCTCTTGGCCATCCATACGGTGCATCAGGTGCAGCTCTGGTAACCAGATTGTTTTATGAAGCGAAAAGACGGACAGACTGTCAATATGCTGTTGCAGCCATCGGAAGCGGCGGCGGAATCGGGCTGGCTTTATTATTTGAAGTTCTTGCATAGGCTTTTTTATAGGATGCATGCTTTCGATTTAGTATAATAGCGATATGAATAAAGTCAGGAAGGGGATTTTATGACAGCCGTTTGCTTAGTAAGACATGGAGAAACCGATTGGAACCTGCAGCAAAAATGCCAAGGAAAAACCGATATTCCGCTAAACACAACAGGTGAACGCCAAGCAAGAGAAACCGGAGAATATGTAAAGGACTTTTCTTGGGATATTATCGTGACGAGCCCGCTGAAAAGAGCGAAAAGAACCGCGGAAATTATTAATGAATATCTGCATCTTCCGATTGTCGAGATGGATGATTTTAAGGAACGCGATTACGGCGACGCGGAGGGCATGCCGCTGGAGGAACGGACAAAGCGCTATCCGGATAACATCTATCCGAATATGGAAACGTTAGAAGAACTCACTGACAGGCTGATGGGCGGTTTGGCAAAAGTGAACCAGGCGTACCCAAACCAGAAGGTACTGATCGTGGCGCACGGTGCGGCAATTCACGCACTGCTGACGGAAATATCGGGCGGTGACCCGGAGCTTCAAAGCACGCGCCTCGTCAACGCTTGCCTCAGCAACATTGAATTTGCAGAAGAAAAATGGCGGATAAAAGACTATAATATCAACAGCCACTTATCCGGCTTTATCAAATAAGAAAAAGACAGGCGTTTGCCTGTCTTTTCTTTTATTTCTTAGCAGCCGGCATCTCTTTTTGAAGCTCGTCCAAAATGGCATTCGCCCCGTCTACACTGCGGCGCAAAGACCACACCGCACGGTCCACGTGGTATACATGCCCGTTTTTCACTGCCTTCAGCTTTTTCCAAAGGACATTCTTTTCGATCGGGCGTTTACCGTCGGCGTCGAGGTCATCTGTTTTTCCTGTCATCAGGATGATCACATCCGGATCTGTTTTCAGCAGCTGCTCCAGTGTCATTTTCATATTCACAGAGTCGCCGCCATTGCTTGAATCGCTATTGCCTGACGTACTGATTGCATATCGATAGCCGACCTGTGTTAAAAGTCTCGATGTAAAGAAGTTTTCATCCCTGGCCATAATCGTATCATTTGTATTTCCGATCAAAAGCACGGACTGGCTGTTCGCGCTGATTTTCTGCTTTGTCTCGCTAAGCTTTTCTTCATGCGCCGTCAGCTTTTTCTCCATTTCCTTCTCCTTGCCGACTGCTTTTGCAATCGTAAGCGAAGCGTCAATTGTATCCTGATAATCAGCATTTAAATTATTAAGCGCAATCGTCGGCGCTATTTTTTTCAGCTGATCGTACACCTTCTTATGCCGGGTCGTGTCAGCAATAATTAAATCGGGTTTTAATGAAGCGATTTTTTCCATGCTTGGCTGTGAGCGAGTGCCGACAGATGTGTAGCCGTCAATTTTCTTCAGCACATCCTTGTTGATCAGCTGCTTCGCTTTGTTGTCATCGGCAACCCCGACAGGCGTAATGCCGAGATCAAGCAGTGTATCAATAAAACCAAGCTCAAGAACAACAACCCGCTTCGGATGCTCAGGCACATTTGTCTTCCCTAAATCATGTGTTACCGCCACTTTATGTTCTTTACTGTTTTGATTGCCGCTTGAAGACGAGCAAGCAGCCGTTAAGACAGAAAGAAGTAAAACTGTAAGAATAATCAGTGTTTTTTTCATATGTTCCAGTCTCTCCTGTTGGTAGTTTCTATGGTTAAGATGTCCAAGAGTAGTATAACACGGAATGAGAATCATTATCACCAATTATTTTTAAAATGGGAAGAGAAAGTTCCGCTTACATGAAAATCTTGTTTCGCGACACAGCAGTTCAGCAGCTGATCATCCTGTCCACAAAAAAGCTTGCAGAAAAATAACATTCTCTGCAAGCTGATCTTGTTATAGCTTCACAATCACTCTTCCTTGAATGCGATTTTGCAAAATATCTTTTAACGCACCCGGCGTTTCTTCCAATGATACTTCCCTGTCCACGATGGTCAGCAGCTGATCAGGCTTGAGATCAGAAGACATGCGCTCCCAAACAGCGGCTCTGACGTCCATCGGACAGTATACTGAATCGATTCCGAGCAGGCTTACTCCGCGAAGAATAAAAGGATACACCGTTGCCGGAACTTCTCCTCCGCCGGTTAAGCCGCTCACTGCGACAGATCCGCCGTATTGAATTTTGCTTAAAAGCGAGGCAAGCTGTTTTCCGCCGACTGGATCAACCGCTCCCTGCCATTGCTGCTTGGACAGCGCCTTAAGCGTTCCGTCATAGACATCTTCCCTGCTGATTACTTCGCTTGCACCGAGCTGTTTCAAATAATCAGCCGCCTCCCGGTTTCCGGTGCTTGCCACAACATCATAGCCCCGCTTGTTCAGCATCGATACCGCAATTCCGCCGACACCGCCGGTTGCTCCTGTGACTAGCACGCTGCCTTTTTCCGGAGACATACCGTTCTGTTCAAGCCGATGAACTGATAACGCCGCAGTAAATCCCGCCGTTCCGTACACCATCGCTTCTTTTAACGAAAGATTCTGTGGCAAAGGCACCAGCCAGTCACCAGGCACCGAAGCGTATTCACTTAATCCGCCATCACGTGAGACACCGAGCTCATAGCTTGTCGCGATCACCTCATCCCCCTCCGCAAAACGCGGATCATTGGAAGAAACGACCGTACCCGCAGCATCGATGCCTAAAATAAGCGGATACTCTCTGACAATATTGCCTCCTGCTTTTCCGGCCAGACCATCTTTGTAATTGATGCCGGAATAAGCAACTTTAATCAGGACACCATCCTTCGGCAAATCCTCTGTTGATATGGTTTTCACATGGACTGAAACATCATCGGCATTTTTTTCAGCCTGCAATGCTTGAAATAACGTTGACATTCGGCACACTCCTTTTCATTTATATCGTAACCGAAGAACGTTCAAAAAACCAAATCATCAAGCCACAGCTTTCACTTCGCCGGCACATTGAGAGAATAATGGACAAATCCGGTATCCTCTTCATAGCCGTTTTGCTCATACAAGCTTCTTGCCTTCCGGTTGTGGTGCTCAGTCTGAAGCGTTAAACATTTTGCCCCGTTTTCCTCTGCATAATCCTTTGCGGCAGAAAGCAGCCGGCCGCCGGCTCCCTTTGTACGCGCATGAGGAACGACAAATAAGTCATTTAATATGTAGATCCTTTTCATTGACACAGAAGAAAACGTTGGATAGAGCTGGGTAAAGCCTATGAATTCTCCATTTTCTTCTGCTATCAAAATAACAGACTCGTGATTTTTCAAACGAGCTTTCAAAAAAGCCTCCGCCCCTTGCAAATCGGATGCCTGTCTATAAAATTCCCGATATTGGTTAAACAGCGGCGCGAGGGCTACTGCATCTGATGTCTTTGCTTGGCGAATGTTCATCTCATTTCTTCCTCCCTCTCAATAATTTTTTTATTCTATCCCTTTTCTGTAAAGTTTATTTTTCAGAATACTTTTATCATCATGCTTTGAAAAAATATCACGATAATATCCATTGTTCTCACGGAAGCATATGCAGGTCATTTGAACGAATTTTTTCGACAGGAATTTGCAGGGACTCAGGAGCATTTAACCTAAAAAAGCATGACATTTCAGCATAATGAACATTTACTCATGTCTATTTTCGTTCTTTTCTGTATGAAAATAGTTATTTCGAGTCTCTACGGAAATAGCGAGAGATGATATACCTAAATAGAGATAAAATCATCTCAAAAAAATGGGTCTACTAAAATATTATTCCATCTATTACAATAAATTCACAGAATAGTCTTTTAAGTAAGTCTACTCTGAATTTTTTAAAAGGAGAGGGTAAAGAGTGAGAAGCAAAAAATTGTGGATCAGCTTGTTGTTTGCGTTAACGTTAATCTTTACGATGGCGTTCAGCAACATGTCTGCGCAGGCTGCCGGAAAAAGCAGTACAGAAAAGAAATACATTGTCGGATTTAAGCAGACAATGAGTGCCATGAGTTCCGCCAAGAAAAAGGATGTTATTTCTGAAAAAGGCGGAAAGGTTCAAAAGCAATTTAAGTATGTTAACGCGGCCGCAGCAACATTGGATGAAAAAGCTGTAAAAGAATTGAAAAAAGATCCGAGCGTTGCATATGTGGAAGAAGATCATATTGCACATGAATATGCGCAATCTGTTCCTTATGGCATTTCTCAAATTAAAGCGCCGGCTCTTCACTCTCAAGGCTACACAGGCTCTAACGTAAAAGTAGCTGTTATTGACAGCGGAATTGACTCTTCTCATCCTGACTTAAACGTCAGAGGCGGAGCAAGCTTCGTACCTTCTGAAACAAACCCATACCAGGACGGCAGTTCTCACGGTACGCATGTAGCCGGTACGATTGCCGCTCTTAATAACTCAATCGGTGTTCTGGGCGTAGCGCCAAGCGCATCATTATATGCAGTAAAAGTGCTTGATTCAACAGGAAGCGGCCAATATAGCTGGATTATTAACGGCATTGAGTGGGCCATTTCCAACAATATGGATGTTATCAACATGAGCCTTGGCGGACCTACTGGTTCTACAGCGCTGAAAACAGTCGTTGATAAAGCCGTTTCCAGCGGTATCGTCGTTGCTGCCGCTGCCGGAAACGAAGGTTCGTCCGGAAGCTCAAGCACAGTCGGCTACCCTGCAAAATATCCTTCTACTATTGCGGTAGGTGCGGTAAACAGCAGCAACCAAAGAGCTTCATTCTCAAGCGCAGGTTCTGAGCTTGATGTGATGGCTCCTGGCGTATCCATCCAAAGCACACTTCCTGGAGGCACTTACGGTGCTTACAACGGCACGTCCATGGCGACTCCTCACGTTGCCGGAGCAGCAGCGTTAATTCTTTCTAAGCACCCGACTTGGACAAACGCGCAAGTCCGTGATCGTTTAGAAAGCACTGCAACATATCTTGGAAACTCTTTCTACTATGGAAAAGGGTTAATCAACGTACAAGCAGCTGCACAATAATAGTAAAAAGAAGCAGGTTCCTCCATACCTGCTTCTTTTTATTTGTCAGCATCCTGATGTTCCGGCGCATTCTCTTCTTTCTCCGCATGTTGAATCCGTTCCATGATCGACGGATGGCTGCCTCTGAAAATCTTCACAAGCACCGGAGGATCAACCTGGCTCAGCCCCGTCACGGCCAAATCCTGAAACGTTTTAACAGCGGCTTCTCTGTTCTCTGTCAACTCGATCCCATACTGGTCAGCCTTATTCTCCTGATAACGCGAGACAGCATTAGAAAAAGGCGTCACCGCAAAGCTCAAAACAGAAAACAAAAGCAATAACAGCGGAAGTGCCGCAAGATCATGCCGCCCTTCTAAATGAAACATGCTGCGGGTTAGGCGAACCGTCCGCTTGTAAAGCTTATCAATGACATAAAATCCGGCGAGCGACACGAGCAAATAGCCAGCCAGACCGATGTAAACGTGCTTCATGACATAATGGCCCATTTCGTGGCCCATAATAAACAGAATTTCTGAATCGTCAAGTTTGTTCAGCGTCGTATCCCACAATACAATCCGTTTGTTGGCCCCGATTCCTGTAACATAGGCATTCAGCGCATTTGTTTTTTCTGACATGTTCACTTCATATACATGGTCAGCCGGAATATTGGCTTCATCTGCCAGCTCTAAAATTTTGCTTTCAAGCTCTTTGTTTTTCAGCGGATAAAAATCATTGTATAAAGGATCGATAATGACCGGCTGAATAAAAAACAGAAACAGCGAAAACGGCACTGTTAACAGCCAGGCGTATAACCACCATTTTTTTTCATGCCTTTTGATCAGCCAATAAAATACGAGAACGCAAAGCGTAAAGATTGGAAAGCTGATCCAAAAGCTGATAACCTGATCCTTAGCCCAGCTGGCCGTAGTCTGTGTGGAAATGTTATAGTCAAGCGATACTTGATAGCCTATCCAATCTAAAGGCAGCGTCACCAATGTTGTAATCAGCGAAAGCACAAACACAAAACCAACGGTCTGCAAAAAGCGAAAAGGCACGGCCGCTTCCATCCATTTCTTGATTTTCTTTGAAACACCGCTGACCAGCAGAACAAAAAACAGAAACCAATCAAGTGGTACCCCGATAAAAAATAAAAAATTCTTGACATTCGAATACTGCTCGGCCACTGCCAACTCAGACGGCTTCATGAAAGAAGCCGGATCAGCCTGCGTCCCTTTCACGGCTTCCGGTATTGCAGAATCACCCGACAGGAAAAAATACCAATAAAAAAACAGCCCGTACAGCACGTAAGCAAGTCCTGCTGCCGCAATCCACTTGCGCATAACGCCTCACTCCTCACATCAACCCGTTACTTCTATTGTAATCATAAATTCAAATTCTTAGAACCAAGCTGTGTTCCGCACTTTTCCATCCTTTTAAGCATGGAAAACCCGATCGCTGGGAAAACTAACAATGTTTGGAGTGATGCAAATGAAAAAAATAGTGGCAGCCATCGTGGTAATCGGTCTTGTGTTTATAGCATTTTTTTATCTTTACAGCCGATCAGGCGATGTGTATCAATCGGTAGACGCGGATTTGATCACACTGTCTTCAAGCGGCCAGGAAGATATCGAGATTGAAAAAAGACAGCACGTCAAAGATATGCTGGATATTATGAATCAGGGAAAACAGGTGAAGACAGAAAAAACATCAGCCCCTGATTACGAAGGGACAATCAAGTTTCATAAAGACCGGTATGACTCATTCAGACTATGGATTGACGGAAGCCAGCAAGCCGTTTTTTTGAAGGATGGCACATACTACAAATTAAGCAAAAATGATACAAAGGCGCTGCTAAATATTATTAAAAAAGAAGCAAAGGATTGAAAATGAAAAAGCGAAGCTAACCGCTTCGCTTTTTCATTTTATTGGGGCAAAATATCTCTCAGTGCCCGTCTGAGCATTTTCCCCGTCGCATTTTTCGGAATATCGTCAAGAAACGTAATGGCGGCAGGCCGCTTGTATTTTGCCAGATGCTTTTCGCAGTGCTGCATGATGTCCTCCTCTGTTACCCCAGAGCGTTTCGGCACCACATATCCCTTTACCGCTTCCCCGCTTTGGGGGTCCGGCACGCCGATGACAACCGCCTCCTTGACGTCCGGATGGCTGTAAAGCACCTCCTCCACCTCCCGCGGATACACATTGTATCCTCCTACAATGATCATGTCTTTTTTCCGGTCAACAATGTAAAAATAGCCGTCCTCATCCCGTCTTGCCAAGTCCCCCGTATAAAGCCACCCGTCTTTTAATGCATGCTCTGTTTCCATCGGCATTTTATAATAGCCCTTCATCACATTGGGGCCTTTCACGATCAATTCGCCGACCTGGTGAGCGGGCAGCTCGCGTCCGAGCGGATCTACGACCTTGTTTTCGACATGTAAGATACTTGTCCCGATGGAGCCCGGCTTCCTGCCCCTGTCAAACGGGTTAAAGCACGTAACGGGTGATGCTTCCGAGAGCCCGTAGCCTTCCAAAATGGTAACGCCGAATTTTTCTTCAAACGCCGTCAGCAACGCGACTGGCATTGCCGCGCCTCCCGAAATGCACAGCCGGATGGAAGAAAAATCATCTTTCTTTCCGTTTTCATGCTGAAACAAGTAATTATACATCGTAGGTACACCGGCAAAAATGGTCGCCTGCTGCTGCTTAACAAGCTTAAAAACAGATGCCGGACTGAATTGAGGCTCAATCAAGACAGTTGCGCCGCTCATCAGCGGTGCATTCATGCAGACGGTTAAACAAAACACGTGAAACATGGGAAGAGCGCAGACTACATTGTCCTTCTCATCCATTCCCAAATAGCCTGCGACATCGTTGGCATTGCTGTACAAATTCTGATGAGTCAGCATCGCGCCTTTCGGTTTTCCAGTCGTTCCTGACGTATATAAAATAACCGCGGTATCATCAGGGACAAGTTCTTGGTTTTGTTTAGCGGCAGATGTCGGCCGCAATATTTTTGCAAACGTTGTCATTTTCATCCTGACCTCTGGGTCCGCGGCTTCCGGCTCGGCCTCCCCCGTCTGGCATAAAATGACGAGCTCAACCTTTGGCAGCGATTCATGCATGCTCTCATAAAGCGGCAAAAGCTGGCTAACGCCTACGATTGCCTTTACATCACCATTTGTCAGCATATAACCAATTTCTGTCGGCGTGTACAACGGATTGATGGGAACAACCACGATCCCAGCTTTTAAAGCGCCAAAAAACGCGATGATAAAATCAGGCGAATTGCCAAGCAGCAAAGCTAGATGGTCCCCTTTCTCCATACCGGCTTCCTGAAGGCCGTCCGCAAATCGCTGAATATGTTCATTCAGCTCTTGATACGTCATCATGTGATCTTTAAACCTGCATGCGATGCTGTCGGGCTTCTCAGATGCTGTTTCTTCCAATTTTGAAACAAGATTCATTCTCCCACCCCTTAAAGTGAATGAATAGTCATTCATTATTGAAGCCAAGCTTTCTCCTCCATTATAGAGAAACAGAAAAAAACACTCAAGAGCAAAAAGCCCTGAGTGTCAGTACTGTCATAGTTTCTTCAATGCTTCGGCAATCGGCATATCTCCTTCTGTCAGATCAAAGGCCCGATTTTCCGTATTCTTCTCATCTAAAGAGGCAATGACCGTTTTTGCAACGTCATCACGGGAAATAAATCCCCGCTCCAGATCCTTCGCTGCTGAAACAGTTCCCGTTCCAGGCTCATTGCGAAGGCCTCCCGGACGGATAATCGTATAGGTTAAACCGCTCGCTTCCAGAATTTTATCAGCATAATGCTTGGCCACATAATAAGGTTTGAGTGCCTCATTCCAATTTTCACGATTATGGGCTTGCAGGGCGCTGACCATAATAAACCGTTTGATTCCGGCAATGTCCGCAGCTTCAATGGCTTTTGCCGCTCCATCAAGATCCACCAGCAGCGTTTTATCATAGCCTGTGCTGCCGCCGGAACCGGCTGTGAAAATGATCGCGTCACAGCCTTTTGCCGCAGCGGCGATTTCTTCCGGGCTGCCCTCCAGATTCGCAAGCACAGCTTCTGCACCGGCAGCTTCAAGAGACGCTTTCTGTTCTTCTTTTCTGACCATCGCTCTGATGGAATGATCAGGATTATCTTGGAATAAAGAGACGAGTCTTTGCCCGATTTGTCCGTTCGCTCCGATTAAAAACACTTTCATGTGAATCCCTCCTGCCTCCATTATTTCAAAAACACAACCGCTCTTTCAAACGATGTGTTTTGCCTTAATAAATCAGATCAAGGAAATCCTCTTTCGTAATGTTCCCAAAGTAATGCTTGAGATTCACACCTTCGAGCACATCAGCGATGACGCTGCGTTCGTATTGTTTTCCAACCAGCAGGTTTTCAATTTCAGATACATCACCGACACCGAAGAAATCTCCGAAGATTTTGCAGTCCTCGATTTTGCCTTTCTTGACCTCTAGGCGCAAATCGATCGATCCAACCGGATAACGTTTCGAATGATTAAGGTTAAATTTCGGCGAGCGGCCGTAGTTCCAATCCCAATTCTGATAGCGCTCTTTCGAAATTTGATGAATGGTCTCCCAATCTTTTTCCGTCAGCTTATACTCCGGCACGTTTCCAATGTCGTTTGTGTTAAAAATATGGCGAAGCAAATGGCTGCGGAATTCTTCGGTGGTCATTTTATCATCGAGAAACTCACTGATGTTTGCTACTCGGCTTCTGATCGATTTGATGCCTTTTGATTCAATTTTATCCTTTTTCACCTTTAATGCTGATACAACATGATCAATGGCTGAATCAAACATGAGGGTGCCGTGGCTGAAAATACGGCCTTTCGTTGCAAACTGAGCGTTTCCGGATATTTTCCGGCCATCCACTACAATGTCGTTCCGGCCGCTTAATTCGGCTTCAACTCCAAGCTGATGTAACGCCTGAATCACCGGCTCAGTGAATTTTTTAAAGTTATGAAAGCTGTCCCCGTCATCCTTGGTAATAAAGCTGAAGTTCAAGTTCCCTAGATCATGGTACACAGCGCCCCCGCCTGATAAACGGCGGACGACGATAATCCCGTTTTCCTCAACATATTTTGTATTGATTTCTTCTATTGTATTTTGGTTTTTCCCAATGATAATAGACGGTTGATTCACATAAAAGAGCAAATATTGCTGTTCAGGGTCTAAATGCTTTACACAGTACTCCTCGATAGCAAGATTGATCCGCGGATCATTGATATTTTGATTGTCTATAAATAACATGGTGCTCCTCCTTTATCCTTCCCACACAAAACCTGATTTCGCAATATTCACTTCTCCGTTAAAAACGGTTTTCGCTTCTTTGCGAAGATTGTCATGCACGCCAAAATGCGGCAAATGTGTCAGCAGCAGTTCTCCCGCTCCGGCTTCTTTTGCAATGCGCCCGGCTTCCAGGCTGTTCATATGGCCTGCACTTGTTCCGTCTTGATCGGCATAAAAATTGCATTCCGAGATCAATAAATCAGCATCTTTCGAAAACGGTATAAATGAATCCTGATAGCTGGAATCAGCAGTATAAACGACAGTGTGGCTGCCGTCAGTAATCCGCATGGCATAGCACGTCACCGGGTGAATCGTTTTTAAAAAGGTGATCGTAAACGGACCGGCAGTCAGCGGCTGATCCGGCTGATAGGCGATCCCTTTTGTATGTGTTTTATATGTAAGCTTTTGAAACTGTTCTATATCAGCATCATGTCCGTAAATCGGAAGCGTATGCTCTCCTTTGCCGAGAAACGAACCGACTTGCTTGGCAAATTGCAGCGGCCCGATATCAGCGATATGGTCATGATGATAATGAGACAGAACGACCGCATCCAGCTTTTCCGCCGGCACATATCCGAACAGCTTAGACAATACGGCACTGCCGCAATCAACAAGCAGAGAGTAATCACCTGACTGAAACAAATAGCCTGACGTCGCTTCATTTGCGGCTGGAAAACCGCCATAGCATCCGATAACTGTAACTTTCATAATGTCCTCCTATCTTTTCAAAAAAATTGATCCTCCTTCAATATACCCATTTTTCTTGAAAAAAGCATGTTTTAAACATTGTATCAAAACAGTTATTGATTTTTGCAATCTGTTATACTACAATGAAATCACTACAAAGGGGAAAGAGGGATTGGTTATGCTGGGGAAAATCACAGAATTTTTTAGAAACCTGCCTTCGAAAAAGTGTGCGGAATGCGGGAAAAAGATAGAAGAGCAGCATGAGTGCTATGGTAATATCTGCAATGACTGTATAAAAGTAAACGATTTGTAATGAGCGAAAATCCCGCGCCTTACGCGTGGGATTTTCTTATTTTTTCACATATCTCTTAATTTTGAAATAATAGTCAGGTTAGGTCAAAGCTCACCTGTTTTTAGATAATTCTGGTGATTATCATAATGTCATTGAATATTCTTTATTTTCGAAATATAATTTACTATAGACGAATTGATTTCTTATCTATTATAATTTGATCTAATAGTGAGATTAAATATATGTCTATTCATGATATATGTTGATACTTTGTTTTTTGGGAGGTAATCTATGAAAAGAATTAAGTTTGGATTAGCCACACAAATATTCGTTGGACTTATTCTAGGTGTCATTGTTGGCGTCATTTGGTATGGCAACCCAGCATTGCCTACTTACCTGCAGCCAATCGGGGATCTCTTTTTACGCTTAATCAAAATGATAGTGATTCCTATT
Organism: Bacillus sp. GW821-FHT01G09; assembly: GCF_059422205.1. NCBI lineage: Bacteria > Bacillati > Bacillota > Bacilli > Caryophanales > Bacillaceae > Bacillus > Bacillus sp. GW821-FHT01G09. The sequence continues at coordinate 146,403 of NZ_JBWKWL010000002.1, read as the reverse complement.
GTTGTCTCCAGCTTAATCATCGGTGTAGCCGGTGCAGGAAATGGAAAGCAAGTCGGTAAATTAGGCTTCAGAACGATTCTGTACTTCGAGATCATCACGACTTTTGCCATTATTCTCGGACTAGCCCTTGCAAACATCTTCCATCCGGGTACAGGAGTTAATATACACGAAGCTCAAAAATCGGACATCAGTCAATATGTTGAAACTGAAAAAGAACAAAGTAATAAATCAGTGGCGGAAACGTTCCTCCATATTGTGCCGACAAACTTCTTCCAGTCATTGGTCGAAGGGGATCTTCTAGCCATCATCTGCTTTACAGTACTATTTGCATTGGGTATTTCCGCGATCGGTGAAAGAGGCAAGCCTGTATTAGCCTTTTTTGAAGGTGTATCCCATGCCATGTTCCACGTTGTAAACCTTGTGATGAAAGTGGCGCCATTCGGCGTTTTCGCTCTTATCGGAGTGACTGTGTCTAAATTCGGACTCGGTTCTCTTATCTCTCTCGGAAAGCTCGTCGGATTGGTTTATGTCGCGCTTGCTTTCTTCTTAATTGTTATTTTCGGGATTGTCGCAAAAATTGCCGGCATCAGCATCTTCAAGTTCCTTGCTTACATGAAGGACGAAATCTTACTGGCGTTCAGTACGTCCAGCTCTGAAACGGTTCTTCCGCGCATCATGGAAAAAATGGAGAAAATCGGATGTCCGAAAGGCATTGTTTCATTTGTCATTCCGATCGGATACACGTTTAACTTAGACGGTTCCGTTCTCTATCAATCTATTGCCGCACTCTTTTTAGCACAGGTATATGGCATTGATTTGACGATTTGGCACCAGATTACGCTTGTGCTCGTCTTAATGGTGACATCTAAAGGGATGGCTGCCGTGCCTGGTACTTCTTTTGTTGTCTTGCTTGCAACGCTTGGCACCATCGGCGTTCCAGCTGAAGGACTTGCCTTTATTGCCGGCGTAGACCGCATCATGGATATGGCACGAACAGTTGTCAACCTGACTGGTAACGCGCTTGCTGCCGTTGTGATGTCTAAATGGGAAGGCATGTTTAATCCTGCGAAAGCAGAAACTGTTATGTCCCAATCGAAAACAGAACAAAACGCAACCATTTCTGGTTAATGAAAAGCCTGCGGGGTTCTTGCCCCGCAGGCTTTTTTAATCTTTAACAAGCACAAACAACTCTGTAATCAAAACAGTATCCTCATTCAGCTCCAGTTCACCGCTTTTGATCAGTTCCGCCCATGCCATCCGATGATCCTCTTGAAACTCCTCAATTCGGTCTCCATTGCCCTCTCCTTTGACTAACCTCATATCAGGCGCACCAAAGATGGTTTCAAAGACATCTGTTACTTTTATATTGCATCTTGGATTGTCATGTTTATCATAAACGGTAACAAGCTGACCCGCTGTTTGATAAACGTCCCTCAATTCATCTTTTGAATACAATGATTTCGGCGCGCACGTGGCGGTTTTTTCTCCGGCAAGGATCTGCTGAATCAGCTGTTCTCCCAACCCGTCATCACCTTCCCAACCGAATGTGCTTTTCAGCTTATAAATCTTCATTGGCCCTCCCCCTTATACCATTGGTGACTGTACATAGTAATACAGAAGCTTAGCGGTATGGCGAAGAGATGATTTATGAGTGCGTTCAAATGCATGGGAAGCGTCAATTCCGGGCCCTATGAGGCCATGCACAATATCATGCCCGGATTTGATCGCTGCTGACGCATCAGACCCGTAGTACGGATATATATCAAGCTTATAGTCGATATGATGCTTCTCGGCTAATTGAACTAAATGCTTTCTGAGCTGATAATGATACGGCCCGCTCGCATCCTTCACACAGATTGATACTGAATATTCATCAGTCGCCTGCCCGTCACCGATAGCCCCCATATCAACCGCCAAATATTCAACTGTTTCTGGAGGAATATTCGAATTCCCGCCGTATCCGATTTCTTCATTATTGGAAATAAGAAAATGGGTTGTATACGGCAGCTCAATGTCTTCCGTTTGAATTTGATGAATTAAGCGGAGCAATAAGGCGACGCTTGCTTTGTCATCCAAATGGCGCGATTTAATAAATCCGCTTGATGTGATCTCGACACGGGGATCAAACGACACAAAGTCTCCGACGCCAATGCCAAGCTCCTCCGTATCTTTCCGGCAGTGAACAGGTTCATCTAGGCGGATCTCCATATTCTCTTGATTCCGCTCAGCCTTTCCCGCGTCTTTGTATACGTGCACAGACGTTTGATGCATTAAAATGGTGCCTGTGTACGTTTTTCCCGAGGCGGTTTCAATTTGGCAATACTCCCCCTCAATTGAGTTGTAGCGAAACCCGCCGATTAAGTCGATTTTCAGCCGGCCGTCCGCTTTAATCTCCTTCACCATAGCACCGAGGGTGTCAACGTGCGCTGTCAGCATGCGATGCCGGGATGTGTCGCGTCCTGGAAGCGTTGCAATTAAGCCGCCCTTGTGGTTCCGAACCGTTTCTACCTTCCATTCTTTTAAAAGGCTTTCAATATAATTGATCACCTCATATGTATTTCCTGTCGGGCTTGGGATCGATACAAGTTCTTTAATGAGCTCCATCGTTTTACGTACGGACGTCATAGGGCATTCCTCCTTTTATTTTCTACTTAAAATATACTCTTTTCCCGAGGGACCCGTCCAATCTTTTCCTATCAATCTCTCATATGCTGTAGAGAGCATGGGAAGAGGAGGGATTTCTATGTGCTGTCGTCATTCACATGAACAGAAATGTCGTTGTCACGATTGGTTCGATGATTTTTGGTTCTTTGACGAGTGGTTCGATAAAGATTTCCACGACCATTGCAAGAAAAAGAAAGAATGCCATGACCCTTGCGAGAAGAAGAAAAAGAAACACCATTGTTTCTCTTGTAAAAAACACAGACATTCTTGCTGTCATTGCTAAAGACTGAATCAGAAATATTCTGATAACCCATGCTTAATGAATATTTCCATTCACATTTTTCCAAGCGGGCATTGCTGCTGCTTGGACCTTTTATTGAAACACTCTTTTTGCTTCTACAATCCAATAAACTGATAAAGCCGCTATAAGAGCAACAATGATTTCAACAGCAGCAGCATGCTCTATGATTCCTCTTTGATATAAAACCGCCGGTACATTAAACAGTGCATGTAAAAGAATAGAATACAACAAAAACAGCGGCCGGCGGCTTTTAACCGCGTACAAAACAAGCAGAGACAGACCAATTTGGACGGCAATGGCACTGATTCTTTCTATTCCGCCCAGCATCCATTCATACGAAGGAGTATGCAGCAGCTGCTCTTGTATCGGCAAAAGCGCCTGTTTGATGTCGCCATTGACCAAAAGCTGTTCAAACGTCCCGCTATTGATAGCAAATGCATATACAATAAGTGAGATAGAGGACAAGCCTGTAATCAGGATGGCTTCAAGCCCGCCATGGCCTGCCCCGAAAGCCAGACCATCTGCCCAAGTATGATGGCGCTTCATAAAAAATCGCATCATCATATACCTTCCGCACTCCTCAAAAATTCCCGCCATCAAGCAGCCGTAAATGCCATACCATAATGGATGCTGCATCGCTTCTTTCGTCATTTCATTCACTTGCAGTACATAAACATGAACGCCGCCTTCCAGCAGCTGAGCGAAGACAAAAAACGTGAGAGCGCCAATAAAAAACACTTTAAGCGAGGCGCCATACTTTCGCTTAAACCATACAATCAGCCCGATTGGCAACAGAAACGCAATAGCCCCGGATAATGCCAAAAAGACTACTGCTTCTTGACTGACCATTTTTCAGCCTCCTTTTTCTTTTTCATAGATTCCCTATTCTACACTTCTCTTTTTTTGTAAAAAAACCTTCTTTTTAGTACCAGATACTAATATCTAGTGTTATAATCTGACCATAAGGAGTGATTCATATGTCAAAAGCAAAAATTACAGCTATCGGCACCTATGCGCCGAGCAGACGTTTAACCAATGCAGATTTAGAAAAGATCGTTGATACCTCTGATGAATGGATCGTTCAGCGCACAGGAATGAGAGAACGCCGGATTGCGGATGAACATCAATTTACCTCTGATTTATGCATAGAAGCGGTGAAGAATCTCAAGAGCAGTTATAAAGGAACACTTGATGATGTCGATATGATCCTCGTTGCCACAACCACATCCGATTACGCCTTTCCGAGTACGGCATGCCGCGTACAGGAATATTTCGGCTGGGAAAGCACCGGCGCGCTGGATATTAATGCGACATGCGCCGGGCTGACATACGGCCTCCATTTGGCAAATGGATTGATCACATCTGGCCTTCATCAAAAAATTCTCGTCATCGCCGGAGAGACGTTATCAAAGGTAACCGATTATACCGATCGAACGACATGCGTACTGTTCGGCGATGCCGCGGGTGCGCTGTTAGTAGAACGAGATGAAGAAACGCCGGGATTTCTTGCGTCTGTACAAGGAACAAGCGGGAACGGCGGCGATATTTTGTATCGTGCCGGACTGCGAAATGAAATAAACGGTGTGCAGCTTGTCGGTTCTGGAAAAATGGTGCAAAACGGACGCGAGGTATATAAATGGGCCGCAAGAACTGTCCCTAGCGAATTTGAACGGCTTTTACATAAAGCAGGACTCAGCTCTGATGATCTCGATTGGTTTGTTCCTCACAGCGCGAACTTGCGCATGATCGAGTCAATTTGTGAAAAAACACCGTTCCCGATTGAAAAAACGCTCACTAGTGTTGAGCACTACGGAAACACATCTTCGGTTTCAATTGTTTTGGCGCTTGATCTCGCAGTGAAAGCCGGGAAGCTGAAAAAAGATCAAATCGTTTTGCTTTTCGGGTTTGGCGGCGGATTAACCTATACAGGATTGCTTATTAAATGGGGAATGTAACAAAAAAAGAACTTGTTTCCAAGGAAACAAGTTCTTTTTCTTTATGAAGCCGGCTGTTCTTCTGATGTTTCTTCCTTCCGGCTTAACATTGTAAAGTAAGTAATGCTTAGTGCAATCATGACGAGGGCGATGCCGATTAAGACGCCGGCCATCTGCCACATGTAGCCAAAGTCACCGTTTGAAATGACCGCTCTGAATCCGTTAATGCTGTAGGTCATCGGCAATGCGCCGTGGATGACTTGATAGAAATTCGGAAGCAATTCAAGCGGGAAGGTTCCTCCGCTCGCTCCCAGCTGCAGCACTAAAATAATGACTGCGATAAATCGTCCCGGGTTGCCCATCGTTGTAGCCAAAAATTGAATTATCGCTAGAAAAGCTAGACTCGTAATGATCGTAAACACGTAAAATCTCCACGTGCTCTCTACCTCGAGACCAATTCCCAATAGAAGAACCGTCGCCACAATCAATGATTGAATGATTCCTACAAGCATCATGACATTGAATTTGCTGAAGAACCACTCAAAACCGTTTCTCGGACGTCCCGACGCTTCCTTCAGCGGGAAGACAACCGTCAGCATGATGCCGCCGACATATAAGCCCATTGACAGGATATAAGGTGTCAGCCCTGTACCGTAGTTAGGAACGGAATGAATGGCATCATCTTTGGTTTTAACCGGATCCGCAAACATGCCGTATGTTTGATCATCAGCATCGATATCTCCTGTTTGATCAGCCGCATCCTTCAGCTTACTAGACAGCTCTCCTGTGCCGTCCAATAGCTTGCCTAAACCTGTATCAAGTGATGCAGATCCGTCTGCAAGTTTTGATGATCCGCTTTGGACCTGTTTAGACCCGTCTAACAGCTTAAACAATCCGCCGGATACTTGGCTGCTTCCTGTCACCAATTGCTCTGAGCCCGCTTTTGCTTTTGCGAACTGCTTATTATATTCACCGATGCCCGCTGTCAGTTTAGTTTGGCCATCTGTCAGCTTCTGTGAACCATTGTATATCTTATCAGCTCCCTCAGTTAATCTGTCAATTGCATCTTGGATTGTTTTTGCGCCGTTATAAAGCTTAGATGTAGCTTCCGGCATGGCTTTCACCTGCGCCACCTGCGCTTTCACGTCTTCAAGAGAGCTTTTTATCGTTGCGATGTCAGGCAGCTGATCAGCTGAAGGAAGCCCACTTAAAATTTCATCAAAATCAGGCGCATCAACTTTCGGAAGCTGCTTTTCAACAGAGCTGATCAACTGGCTTTTTTGCTCCGCTGTTAAGAAATCACTCGAATTGATGAGATTTTTGAATGCCTGATCACGGTTTTTTAAGCTGTTTTCAAAGTCAGACAGCTGTTTTTTAAATTCCTTCATCGCAGTTTCTGATTTTTCCAGATTGTTTACAGCAGTTTCAAGCTTCGTTAAATCGAGCGCATTAATGAGCTTTTCCGCTTTTGCTGCTTTCTCAGAACCTTCTTGGGCTTTACTGTTGAGCTGATCCAGCCCGTTAGTAAGATTAGGCGCACCCTTCTGCACATTTTGAAGTCCAGCAAGAAGTTCATTCATCTTGCTTGTCAGTTCGCCTGATCCTGCTGCAAGCTGACTAGATTTATCATAAATCTGGTTGCTGCTGTCCTGGAATTTACCGAGCGAGCTATCAAGTGATTGGATGCCGCTCGTCACCTGAGCCGCTCCATCTGCAAGCTGCGCTGTTTTGTCACTGATGGTAGCGGTGCTTTCCTTCAGCTTCGCCAGATTTTCTTTCAGCTGTGCGCTTCCGTTTTTCGCATCCTTTGTGCCGTCATCAATTTTTTTCGCGCCGCTGCTCGCGTCGCTCAAACCTTTTGCGATATCTTTAAAGTTATCAAAAATAACTTTCGTATATTGCTCGGTCACTTCTTTTGAAACAGAGGCTTTCAGTTTATCAATCGCTTTTTCGCCGATCGTTGCACCTACATAGTTAGAACCTGCATTTGTGTGGTATTTCAGATCCAATTTTTTCGGATTTTTGTCTAATACAGTGCTGGCATTCTTAGAAAAATCCTCAGGAATCTCGACAACTAAATAATATTTTTGATTCAATAAGTCCTTTAACGATTGGTCGAGATCATTGGAAAAATGCCAATCAAAGTTGTTATTATCCTTTAATTCTTTGACCAGATCATCACCGATTTGAAGTTTTTCTCCTTCATACGTTGCTCCCTTGTCTTGGTTGACGACAACGACAGGCAGCTGGTCAACTGTGCCGTAAGGGTCCCAATAAGCCTTTAAGAATACGCCGCTGTAAATAAGCGGGACAAACAAAATGGCGATGATGGGAATCAATAATTTTTTACTTGTTACGATGTCTTTCCACTGACTTCGTATTGTGTTCATCCTGATGCCTCCATTCTAAAACTGACTCATCATGAAAAATGGTCATTTTCTTGCAAAGAGAAAGGATTATCTAGTTCGCTGACAATCCTTTGACAACATACAATTCAAGCAGTCCCGCAATTGTCTCTTTATCAAGCGGGGGGTGTTGTTTTTCCCAGTCAAAAATGAGCGCGATATAAAGCTTCAGCATCACAAAGGCTGTCAGTTCAGGGTCGCACTGCTTGATTGCGCCGCTTTTGATCCCGTCTTCAATCTTACTTTTGATATAAGACAGTATGGCTCGCTCCATTTTCTGGATCACTTCCTGAACAGCCATTGTACCAATCTCGGCATTCTCTTGGAAAATTTTAATCGTCAGCTGATGTGTTTTCCTGAACTCCAGAATGGCAAACAGCGCTCTGTGCACATTTTCATGGAACGGAAGGTTCGGCTCCATCGCTTCATCCGCTTTTTGCTTCATTTCCTTTAATAAAGTAGTGAAAATCTCGTCAAACAGCTCTTCTTTGTTTTTGAAAAAAGTATAAATGGTTCCCTTCCCCACGTTCGCAAGTTTTGCGACAAGATCCATTGTCGTCGCTTTATACCCGAACTGCGTGAAAGACTTTGTAGCCGCCTCCAAAATGAGCTTTTTTCGATCTATTGACATTGTATTCACCTCGAAACTGACCGTTTGAACATTTTAGTCATTAAGTACATATGCAAATGTATCATAACCTGCTGTTCAATTCAATCATTTTTTTACACAATATTGCCATTGAACATCAAAAAAAACCTCCGCGATAAAGCGGAGGTTTTAGCTGAATAAATAGGTAAGCGCGTCAGACACGGCAGCTTTTCCTTGATCAATGCAGTCGGGAATGCCGACACCTTCAAAAGAAGCGCCTGTCATATAAACACCCGGATATGCAGATGCAAGTGCTTCACGCAGCTCCTTGATACGCTGCTTATGGCCGACATGGTACTGCGGCATGCTTTCATGCCATCGGGTGACACATGTCATTTCCGGCACGCCGTTTATGTTCATGACTTTTTTTAAGTCTTCTAACACAATGTTGATAATGTCATTATCTGATAGATCGACAATGGATTCGTCTCCGGCTTTTCCAACATATGCCCGAAGCAGCGTTTTGCCTTCCGGCGCTGCGTGCGGCCATTTTTTATTCGTCCACGTACAGGCTGTGATCGCAAAGTCACTGTTTCTTGAAATGACAAAACCCGTGCCCTCATGCTCCATTTGGACGGAGCCTTCAGGGAAACCTAAAGCGACGTTTGCCACGGATGTGGAGTGCATATTTTTCAAATGAGAAATGGCAGGAAGCTCAGAAAGCATTCCCGCAGCCGCTTTATGCGGAGCAGTCACAATTACTGAATCAGCATCAAGTGTGACGCCGTTATCCAGTTCGAGCGAATAGCCAGAGCCGCCACGGCTGAGTTTGGTCACTTTTGTGCCTTTATACACCTTCGTCAGCTTTAACTGCTTTTCGATCTCTTCTACAAGGGTCTGCAAACCGGTTGACAGAGTCTGGAACTGCCCTTGTTTTTTTGCCGTCAGCTGCTGGCCTGAGCCTTGAGGCCTTGTTTTTTTCATGCCGAGAATCAGGCTTCTATGCTTTTGTTCCGTCTGGTAAAATTGCGGGAATGTCGACATCAGGCTGAGCTTGTCAATGTCGCCTGCGTAGATCCCTGATAGAAGCGGCTCGATTAAGTTCTCGACCACTTCATCTCCGACACGTCTGCGGAAGAATTCTCCCAATGACTGATCATCCTTTGTTTTGCTTGCAGGCAGGATGAAATCCATAGCAGCTCTCGCCTTCCCAGACAAAGAAAACAGACCCGTAGAAACAAACGGCGCAATTTTTGTCGGTATCCCCATTACAGCGCCCTTCGGCATTGGATGCAGGGTGCGGTTTACAAGCACATAGGATTGTCCGGTCGCATTGTTGACAAGCAAATGCTCAAGACCTAAGTCTTTAACAAGCTGCGGGGCGCTTTTCTTTCGTTCCAGAAATGAGTCTGGCCCTCTTTCGATGATATAGCCGTCTTTCTTGACAGTCTGGATTTTCCCGCCGACTCTCGGACTTGCCTCAACAAGCGTCAGCTCAAGCGGCAGATTCTTTTCTTTGATTTCTTTTTCCATATAGAAGGCGGCGGCTAAACCGGTAATGCCGCCGCCGATGATGACTACATGTTTTTTGCCGTCACTCATGTTCATCGCCTTCTTTAACGTCCTAATTTTTTTAATACGACTGTTGCCAAAGCATCAATAAATTCAGGCTTGGCATTTGGCATTTCCGGCCGGTAATAGCTTGCGCCGATATCGTCAGTAACCACTTTGCATTCATAATCATTATCATAAAGCACTTCTAAGTGATCCGCGACAAATCCAACAGGAACATATACAAATGCTTGATAGCCTTTTTGTTCGAATAAATCACGTGTTAAATCCTGAACATCGGGTCCGAGCCAAGGATCAGGCGTGTTCCCTTCACTTTGCCAGCCGACAGCATATTCGGAAACGCCTGCGCCTTCAGCAATCAATTTCGCCGATTCATGCAGCTGGTCCGGATACGGGTCTCCAAATTCTTTGATTTTTTCCGGCAGGCTGTGTGCGGATACGATGAGCATCGCGTTTTCTCTTTCATCCTCAGGCATTGACGCATATGTTTCCTTCACTCGGTCAACCCAATATTTCACGAACTTCGGTTCATCGTACCAGCTTTCAACTGACGTAATCGTTAAGCCGCCGAGTTTTTCAGCCTCTTCTTTGGCACGTTTGTTGTAGGACTGAACGCTGAACGTGGAGAAATGCGGCGCCAGCACGATGCTGACTGCTTCTGTAATGCCATCCTTATGCATCTCTGCTAAGGCGTCTTCAATAAACGGCTCGATATGCTTCAGTCCGATATACGCTTTAAACGTAATCTCATCCTGAATTTCATTCAAGTGCTGTTCCAGATTATGCGCCTGCTCTTCTGTGATTTTGGCAAGCGGTGAAATGCCGCCAATCGCTTCGTATCTGTCTTTCAAATCTTGAAGCATTTCAGGTTCAGGCTTTCTGCCTCTTCTGATATGTGTATAATAACGTTCAATATCTTCTTCCTTATAAGGCGTGCCGTACGCCATAACGAGAAGCCCCATTTTCTTTCTACTCACTGTTTACACCCTCTTTAATGATCTGATACAAACATTTTGACAGGATATCATTAAGATACCAAAAGATATGCTTAGGAATATTGACCCATTTTTTTGTTTTGTGAATATTCATGGACAAACGCTGTCAGTTTTTTCAAAACCTCGGGACTGACATCAGGAAATACCCCATGGCCAAGATTGAAAATGAAGCCGTCTGATTTCATACCCTGATCAAGTATTTCCTTCGTTTTCTTCTCAATGACTTCCCATGGCGCAAGCAAAATGGACGGGTCCAGGTTGCCCTGCACTGTTTTAGTGATTCCTTTTGATCTGGCTTCATCAATGCCGAGTCTCCAGTCAAGCCCGACAACATCGAGAGGAAGGTCATGCCAATCATCTGCGAGATGGCTTGCGCCGACGCCAAACATGATCAGCGGCACATTCTCCTTTGCGAGCTCTGAAAAAATCCGGTTCATTACGGGTTTGATGTATGTTCGGTAATCTGCCTGATTCAATGCGCCGACCCACGAATCAAAGATTTGAATCGCTTTTGCGCCTGCTTTAATCTGCGCTTTCACATACACAATGATCATGTCGGCAAGCTTGGACATCAGCAGATTCCATGCATCTGGCAAGCTGTACATGAAGGCTTTTGTTTTATTGTAGTTTTTTGACGGGCCGCCTTCGATCATATAGCTTGCAAGCGTAAAAGGCGCACCTGAGAAACCGATGAGCGGGACGTTCAGCTGCTCATTGACAAGCAGTTTAATTGTCTCAAGCACGTACGGCACGTCCTGTTCCGGATCAATTTGGCCAAGTTTTTCAATGTCCGCCAGAGACCGGATTGGCTGATCAATCACAGGACCGATCCCGTTTTTGATTTCAACATCCACACCGATTGACGGCAGCGGCGTCATGATATCTTTATAAAGGATTGCAGCATCGACTCCGTATTGCTCAACCGGCAGTCTTGTGACATACGCACAAAGTTCGGGCTGATGTGTGATCTCAAACAATCCGTACTTTTCCTTCAGCTTGCGGTATTCCGGCTGTGAGCGCCCTGCTTGCCTCATATACCACACAGGCGTGTGATCCGCTTTTTCTCCCCGCGCAGCTTTTAAAAACGTCTCGTTAAACGTTTCTCGTTTACTCATCTGATTTCCACCTTTCATACGGCAACCATACGTTCGTATTTCTTGACTTATTACACTATACCTTGTTTTAGGCAAATGGTATAGAAATGTAGCTCAAAGTTCAAAAAATCGCCGAATTCCATTAAGAGGAAAACAATTTCGGCTGAACGTAATCGGTTCCTTCCCCTTCTCTTTTTGTCTGTGTATTATAAGGCACAATTTTATAAGACGCGCCCGAAAATAAGTTGGCATAAGGGATTTCATAACTTCCCTTCCCTTCAACCGAATCAAGAAGCGTCTCCTTGCCGTCCTTGTTTACATAAATTCTGTATACGGCCCGATCATCCTCTTGAGCGTTCCACTTTAATTCAATAGTAAAGAGCCCCGCTGCTTTAAATGTGTAATCGGCTGTGAGTGTTTTGACCGGCTTCAGCTCAATCGGGCTTTCCAGTTCTTTAACGTTTTTAGGCTTTGTGAACACATGACCGGTTTCTCCTGCCTGTGTCAAAATATCCTTAAACAGCCGCGTCGGGTATGAGCTCCCGGCTTTCAAATAATGGCTTTGATCCGTTTTGTCATAGCCCATCCAGACTGCCCCGGTTATTTTCGGCGTATAGCCTGCAAACCAGGCGTCCTTTGTCGCGCCGGAGACGCCTGTATAAGATGTAGAACCTGTTTTTCCCGCCAGGTCGCCGTGATAGGTGCCGGACGTAGCCGTTCCCTTTTTGACTACCTGCTGCAGCATTCTCGTCATATTCCAAGACGTCTGCTTGCTGAATACCCGCTTTCCTTCTTCTTTATGATCGGCTATTGTTTCTCCGTCTTCATCTATTATGCTTGAGATAAAGAAGGGTTCAGTATACGTTCCGTTCGCGGCAAATGTATGAAATGCCCCCGCAAGCTGGAGCGGTGAAACGCCTTTTTCCAAGCCGCCTAGAGCAAGAGCAAGGCCTTCATCAGGGATATCAATGCCGTTTGCTTTCAAATAAGATTTTCCTGTTTCAACGCCGATCTCATTCAGCGTCCAGACAGCCGGCGCGTTTTTGCTGTACGTAATGGCGTCAGACATAGTGACTTCGCCCTCATACCGGCTGTCGTAGTTTTTCGGCGTATAATCTCCGTAGGACTGCAACTCATCCTTCAATAGGGAATATGGCTTAAATTTCTTTTCCTGCATCGCCGGTCCGTATACGGCAAGCGGCTTAAATGTGGAACCCGGCTGGCGGACAGCTGTGACACGGTTATATCCTTTGGATGTGTAATCCCTTCCGCCGATGGCCGCTTCTACACCGCCTGTCTTGTTATTAATAAAGACCGCGCTTCCCTCGGCATTCTGATCTGTTCCGGGATAATAGCTTCCCTCTTTCATCACCTGGTAAGCCGTCTTCTGCAGCTTCGAATCGAGCGGCACCTTGATCGTGTATCCGCCTTGAAGAAGCTGCTCTCCAGAAATGGAATACTTGTCTTCCGCCTCTTTGATCACAAGGTCAATGTAGCTGTCAAACCAAGGTGTTTCCGACTGTTTCTTCACATGCAGTCCAAGCGTTCGGCCCTGTGCGGTGACAGCCTCTTTCGCACTGATATAGCCTTGGTCATTCATCATACCTAGAATTGTATCACGCCGCTCCTTATTTTTATCAGGGTGCAAAATCGGAGAGTACGTAGAAGGCGCCTTCGGAATAGCGGCCAAAACAGCGCCTTCAGATACAGTCAAATCTTTTACTTCTTTATTAAAATAATAGTGGGACGCCGCTTGTATGCCGTAGACCCCGTGTCCGAAGTAAAGCTGGTTTAAATACATTTCAAGCAGCTTGTCCTTGCTGTAATCCCGTTCAAGATTGATCGCAATGATCACTTCTTTTGTTTTTCTTAGAAACGTTTTGTCATGTGTCAGAAAAATATTTTTGGCAAGCTGCTGGGTGATCGTGCTTCCGCCTTCCACCTTTCCGCCTGCTAATATATCGCGATACACTGCCCTTCCGACAGATTTTGCATCAATGCCGTGATGCTCATAGAATCTTTTATCCTCAACAGCGATAAACGCTTCTCTGACCTGCTTTGGAATCTCATTGATCGAGACCGGCTCGCGATTTTCTGTATACAGGCTTGCAACCTCATCTCCGTTTTGATCAACAATTTTTGAAGAAGCATGAAGAATAAGCTTTTTTTCATCTATGACATAATGGCCGAGAAAAATAATTGAAATATATCCTATTAAAGCGAGAAAAGCAGTTAACACTAAAATAATGATAGGTATAAAAAGTTTCTTTTTCTTTATCTTAAACATGAACTCACCTCGCCTTTCTAAAGGTAGTATGGGAAAAATTGTTTGGAATTATGTTCGAAGCACTCGCCAATAGAAACTTATACCATTGTTTTGATATACTAGCAAGCAGGAGGTGGCTGATATGAAGGTTTATATTACATATGGGACAGCCGATTTTTTAAAAACAATCGTAGAAAAGTATCCCTCAGAAAATATCCTTTTGATGCAGGGGCAGGAAAACGCCATTTTGATTCATGAAACAAACGGAGAAACCGTTTTCCAGGCACCACACGCTTATGAAGTCATTGACCAAGTCGGAGAGATCAAGCATCCCGGTTTTGCAGTATTGAACAATATTGCCGTCACTCAGGAAGGGCGTCCGCTGTTTGAAAACAGATTTAAAAACAGAGCGGGAAAAGTCGAAAATGAGCCTGGCTTTGAAGCAATTCGAGTGCTCCGTCCGCTTGACAGTGACACCTATGTCATTCTGACCTTGTGGGAAACGGAAAGCGCCTTTCAAGACTGGCAGCAGTCCGGTTCTTACAAAGAAGCCCACAAAAAACGCGATACATCTGCCGGAATTGACACAACGTCGATCTTCTCCCGGCCTTCCTATGTCACCACATATTTCGCTGTCGAATAGCTGCCGGCATGTCCGGCAGCTTATTTTATTGGGAGGAAAGCAAAATGAAGCATACTTGCCCAGTCTGCGGGTTTAAGGGATTGGCTGAACCGCCATATGATCATGAAGGCAATCATTCTCATGAAATCTGCCCGTGCTGCGGTTTTCAGTTCGAATTTGCTGATTACGAGATGCAGCACGAGGATGGTTCATATTTAGAACCATCGGAAAGCATCATCGCCTATAGAAAAAACTGGCTTGCTGAATTGTGCATCATTTTTTCTCCTGAATGCTTCCCAAAACATCTGCAAAAAGCGAATAGAGTATTAAGGCATCATCTGATTGAGCAGCTGAAACAGATCAATGTTCATCTTCCATCATAACCCTCCCCTCTGTCCCGGCACCTTCCGCCCGCCTATGAATAATCTGTAAGCGGAAGGAGTGATCGATGATGGAAGTCGGGATTTTGTCTGTCCATGTTCTGTATGTGTTTTTTATCGGAGCAATTATCCTATTTATGCTGCTGAGAAAAGACACGACATTTATTTCTCTATTCGGCATTTTTATCATATCGCTATGGGCCAGCCATTCACTTTCAGCTTCTGTCAGCAGTTTATTCCACAGCTTTATCTATGCGGCCGGCGAACTGCTGCCCACGATTTTCATCATTTGCTTTATCGTTTCGATGAGTGATTTGTTAACAAAAACAGGGATAAATGAAGCGATGATTTCTCCCTTTGCAAGCCTTGTGAGAGGGCCTGTGACTGCCTATTGGCTGATTGGAGGCCTGATGTTCGCCATTTCTCTCTTCTTCTGGCCTTCTCCAGGTGTCGCTTTGATCGGCGCCGTCCTGCTCCCCGCAGCCGCACGTGCCGGTTTGACGCCTCTTGCCGCGGCCATGGCCATGAACTTATTCGGACACGGTTTTGCCCTGTCAGGAGACTTTGTCATTCAGGCGGCGCCAAAGCTGACTGCAGATGCAGCAGGCATTCCAGTCGGTGATGTCGTCTCGGCCAGCATTCCGCTTGTGCTGATTATGGGTGTGACAACAACAACCGCTGCCTTTATCATGATTCAGCGCGAACGCAAAAAACAGGAGCCTCCCGCTTCTTTTTCCCCCGTTCTTTCCGGTGAACAAGACAACTCGCTGTACTTGCCAAAACGCCTGCGGTCCATACTGGCTTTTTTGATTCCGCTTGCCTTTCTTGCAGATATTGCCTGCATGCTCTTGTTTAACCTACAAGGAAATGATGCCACCGCGTTAATTGGCGGGTCTGCAATCTGTATCCTCCTTACCGTTCATTTTTTCGTGTATAAGCATAAAGGGCTTGAAAAAATCACCGGCTATTTTATTGACGGATTTAAGTTCGGTTTTAAGGTTTTCGGCCCCGTCATCCCGATTGCCGCTTTCTTTTATCTTGGCGACTCAGGCTATGAGAGCATACTGGGCACTTCACTCCCTAAAGGTTCCCACGGCATTGTCAACGATCTTGGCATTGCTTTATCCCATATGATGCCTATGTCAAAGGAGCTTGCCGCCGCTGCATTAACTGCCGCTGGAGCCATAACAGGCCTTGACGGCTCAGGATTTTCTGGCATTTCTCTCGCCGGCTCCATCGCAAAGCTCTTTTCGTCCGCTCTCCATGCCGATCCCGCCGTTCTGACCGCGCTCGGACAAATCTCTGCCATCTGGGTGGGCGGAGGCACACTGGTCCCATGGGCGTTGATTCCCGCCGCGGCCATTTGCAAAGTTGATCCTTTTGAGCTTGCCAGAAAAAACTTCATTCCAGTCGCGATTGGCCTTTTGGTGACAACCCTCGCAGCTGTGATGATGCTTTGAAACAGCATGAGTTGAAATATTCAGACTTTTTCTATACAATCATGGAAAAGCATAGAAAAGGGGGAAGCGGCTTTGTCCATATCCACACTGCAGAAAGAGATAAACAAACAGCTCGACGGCTGTTTTGAAGAAATGGTTGAGATCAGGCGCCATTTTCATATGTATCCTGAGCTCTCATTTCAAGAAGAAAAAACCGCCGCATTTATTGCTTCCTATTATGAATCGTTAGGAGTCCCAATCCGCACGAACGTCGGCGGCAGAGGGGTTTTAGCATATATAGAAGGAAGCGAACCAGGCCCTACAGTCGCTTTGCGGGCCGACTTTGACGCTCTCCCCATTCAAGATGAAAAAGATGTCCCTTACGCCTCCAAAGTGCCTGGTGTCATGCATGCATGCGGCCACGACGGCCACACCGCAGCTCTTCTCGCAGTGGCCAAGGTCCTTCACCAAAACAGACATGAACTGAAGGGAACATTTGTGATGATCCACCAGCATGCAGAAGAATATTATCCGGGAGGCGCAAAGCCAATGATTGATGACGGCTGTCTCGAAAACGCGGATGTGATATTCGGCACTCATCTTTGGGCAACTGAGCCGCTCGGAACTATTCTTTGCCGCCCCGGCGCCGTCATGGCGGCGGCGGACCGATTTACGATTAAAGTTTTCGGAAAGGGCGGCCACGGCGCTCATCCGCATGATACAAAAGACGCCGTCCTGATCGGTTCGCAAATCGTTTCCTCTTTGCAGCACATTGTCAGCCGCAAAGTCAATCCGATTCAATCCGCCGTCATTTCGACAGGCTCCTTCATCGCCGACAATCCGTTTAATGTCATCGCAGACCAAGCAGTACTCATCGGCACAGCGCGTTCTTTTGATGAAAATGTCCGGGACATTCTGGAGAAAGAAATTGAAGCGGTTGTAAAAGGAATATGCAGCATGCACGGCGCGTCCTATGAGTACACCTATGAACAGGGTTATCCGGCGGTTGTGAACCATCCTGCAGAAACGAACCACTTGGTGAGCACCGCAAAGAATACCGAGGGCGTTCAGCAGGTCATTGACGGTGAACCGCAAATGGGCGGCGAGGATTTTGCTTATTACTTACAAAACGTGAAGGGCACTTTTTTCTTTACAGGCGCCGCTCCCGAACAGCCAGAGCGAGTCTATTCCCACCACCATCCGAAATTTGATATCAACGAAAAAGCAATGCTGACAGCGGCCAAGGTCCTTGCCGGCGCTGCGATCACCTATCATCAGCTATAAAAAAACAGCCGGAGTGTTTATTCTCCGGCTGTTTCCTTTAATATCCTCAGATGAAAAACATGTCTTGCCGTCTCTCCAAGCTGAGCAAGCAGCTTATAATTGGCAATTCCGCCGACTGCCGCTCCTACGCCCGGCAAAAGCTGAAAAAGCTTCACGACGTCGATATAATCGCGATATTCCTGCTGGAACACTCTCCAGTCGATGCTCTTTTTCTCCGTCTCCCAATTTTCGATGACAGAAAAAAGCGATTTACGGCCATCATCACTCGAAAACGCAAGCTGAAACACGAGCAGCAAAAACATCCTTTCTTGTGCATCCTTGACATTAAAGCCGTAAATGGAAGACAAGGTAAATAAACACTTCATCTTAATTGAAAGCAGCAGCGGAAAATCAGCAATGCCTAAAAAAATGCCGCCCGCTCCGGTGCCGACTCCCTCAGCAGCTGCCACTTTCTGATAAGAAACAATCGTTTTTTTCGCCAATTCATTTTTTTCACTGAGCGACAGTGCACTTGTATCCTTTTTATAAGTGATGATATTGGAGCCGGCCATTGTCGCTTCTACCATTTTTCTCACACTCTCGGTGACGACCGTATGGATTTTTTCAGGAATCCGTTCATTCACCTTCGTCTGGACACGCTTCGAAAAGCGTTCAAACATGGAATCCTTTCGCAAAAAATGCATTTTCCATTCCAAAGCTTCCTGCATCAGCAGCTGATTATCTGTCATTTGATTACCTCTTTTCAGTTCACAGCTTTCCGTGCTTTTTCAGCCTGGTTGTCATATAAGCAGGCAAAACAACAAAAATCAGAACGGCAGAACCGATCAGCGCGTACAGAAAACCGGTCAAGCCGGCTGCATAGGCAGATGCAACAGACATCAGCAGCGCTTGAATACTAAGTGCAGTTTTTAATAGAGAGAAATAGCTTTTCAGCTTTGTTTCTTTTTTCACAGGGTACAGCTCTTGAAGCGCCAGATGGTCAAAGTGGCCGAAGAGCGGCAGAAGCTGAATGCCCGTAATGAAAATGGCAAACACAGTCAAAACCGCGGCAATCAGCGGGCTGGCTGAGATATACATAATGATCAGCGCGAAAACGATCGTTAATCTGACAAGAATGCCCAAATAATCACTCGAACGTAAAAAGGCGCGGGTGAACATATAGGCAAAAGTTTTGCGCTGTTCAAACGGCACAAGCCTCAGCAAAAAGTCGAGATAAGCTCTGCGTTTGGCTTGCTTTCGCAAATGCGGCACATCAGTAAACAGGTTGGCAATCCGATAGAAACGCTGCTTTCGTCTCAATTCGGACTCAATATGGCTCTCCCATTTAAATGTTTTCCGTTTTGCTGCGGAAGACATATACAGATAAAGAACAGCCATAATGACATAGACGAGAAGCGCATACATATAAACAGATTGGAAAACAAAATAAAGAACGAGTGTATTCGCCGCAAAGCGAATGATGACGTCCATCCGTTTCATGCTGCGGTCGTTTTGGAAAGTCATGCGCCATTCCATTACCTGATTCCACGCTTTCAGCAGCAACAGTTGGACAAAGACCGCGGCATACGATACGAGCGAAGCCCCCGGTGTGACTGCGAAATAAAGCGGCATCGCAACGATGCTCAGCGCAATAAGCGGAAACAGCTGAGACACATAGCTGTAGACAAACGCCTGCTTCAAGTAAGGCTCCATTTTTGCTTCAAGAGGCAATAAGAAAACAAGGTCAGCCTCCTTCAAAAGCGTTCGCACATAAGAGCTTGTCAACACGAGCGAAAACAGCGCGGCCATCACCCAAAAGGACGGAAAGTGAGCGGGAATGTCCCGTATCCATTTGCTGTACCAGCTTGCAGCGCCCGCTAGAAAAAAAATCAAAACAATGACGAGGTGATCGTTGAGCATATATTTCATGTATGTTCTTGTTTCTTTGATATGCTCCTGCAGCCGCGACTGCCAAATATCAAGCATATTATTCATGGCCAGCGTCTTCCTTTGTAAGCTCAAGATACAAATCGTCCAGCGCCGCGTCCTTCATTCCAAACTGCTCTCTGAGCTCTGACAGCGTGCCGCGCGCCCGCACCTCGCCGTTATGTAAAATAATAAACGAATCGCAATAGCGTTCTGCCGTTGCCAAAATGTGTGTTGACATCAGCACGCTCGCCCCGCCTTTTTTCGCTTCATTCATCCGTTCAAGCAGCGCGTTAATGGCAAGCGGATCAAGCCCTAGAAAAGGCTCATCAATAATGTAGAGCGCAGGCTCTGCCAAAAATGCGCACATAATCATAACCTTCTGCTTCATTCCTTTAGAAAAATGGGCCGGGAACCACTTCAGCCTCTTTTCCATTCGGAATTCCTTTAAAAGCGGAGGCAGCCTTTTCTCCATCGTTTCTTTTGACAGTCCATATGCCATGGCTGTTAGTTCAAGATGCTCCATCAGCGTCAATTCTTCGTATAAAACAGGTGTTTCAGGTATATAGGTAAATTGTGAACGGTAGCCTTCCGGATCCTCAGCAAACGTTTTACCGTTTAATTCGATTGAACCTTTATGCGGGTCCATCAGCCCGATGATGTGTCTGATTGTTGTACTTTTACCAGCACCATTCAGCCCGATTAAGCCGACAATTTGATTCGGTTCAAGGGTGAATGATACGTTTTTTAAAACCGGATTCCTTGTATATCCGCCGGTCAAGTCTTTTACCGATAGCAGAGACATAGTTTCTCCCCTTATAGTGTTTTTCTTCATAGTACCAAAAACAAGGCCTGATTTGAAACAATTCCCTTTTAACAAATGATGAATTTGCTGTCATAAAGAGACAGGGTTCTGGACATCATAAAAGTTGTAGAGGAAAAGCATATCAACTGAAAAATGAGGTGTTTGTCAAAGACGTCTTAGAAACAGTTGGATAGAAAATAAACATGTCCAATGCTCAAACCATTTCTCTTCACTGAATTGATGAATTCTTCATGTATGAAGCAAATTGTCAAATGAGGTGTTTATCGCAGGAATCGTTAGGCATTAAACAAGTCTTCATTTTATTGACAAATGAGGTGCTTACCAAAGGCATAACACATTTTCTTCATATAAGCTCTTCCTCTGCATTCAGGGTGAACGCTCGCCGTTCATCCTGTTTTCTATTTTCTGCATTTCTGTGGTACGATGAGTGTATACATACTAAACAATTTCATAAGGAGGAACCCTCATGCATTGTGCAGAGAATTGTATCTTTTGTAAAATTATCGCCGGCGACATTCCATCCGCAAAGGTGTATGAAGATGAACATGTACTTGCCTTTCTTGATATCAGCCAAGTTACAAAAGGCCATACGCTTGTCATTCCGAAAACACATATTGAGAATGTATATGAATTTACAGATGAATTAGCAAAACAATATTTCCATGCTGTTCCGAAAATCGCCCGCGCTATCCGGGATGAATTTGAACCGATCGGCTTAAATACGCTGAACAATAACGGCGAAAAAGCTGGACAATCTGTGTTCCACTACCATATGCATATTATCCCTCGCTACGGAAAAGGAGATGGATTCGGAGCGGTTTGGAAAACGCATGCTGATGATTATAAACCGGAGGATCTGCAGAACATCTCTTCCTCTATCGCAAAACGCCTGGCCTCATCATAAGATGAGGTTATTTTATTTTGTGAACATTTCGCAAACATCCGTCAATTTCTTTTGATAATTCTAATTTTTTATCAAAAAACTGAATTTTTGTGATAGGATAATTGTATTATTTTATACATTAACGTGGAAAACAGGGAGAGATCATAATGGAACGTACAACGAATTTTAACGCAGGTCCTGCAGCGCTGCCACTGGAAGTTCTGCAAAAAGCACAGAAAGAATTTATTGATTTTAACGAATCCGGCATGTCTGTTATGGAGCTTTCCCACCGCAGCAAAGAGTATGAAGCGGTGCACCAAAAAGCGAAAAGCCTATTAATCGAACTGATGGGCATTCCGGAAGATTACGATATCTTGTTTCTTCAAGGCGGGGCAAGCCTTCAATTCTCAATGCTTCCGATGAACTTTTTAACACCTGAAAAAACCGCACATTTTGTCATGACAGGCGCTTGGTCTGAAAAAGCACTGGCTGAAACGAAATTGTTCGGGAACACGTCTATCACCGCTACAAGTGAAACAGACAATTACAGCTATATTCCTGAGGTTGACCTTACGGATGTAAAAGACGGCGCATATTTACATATCACATCCAACAATACAATTTTCGGCACTCAGTGGCAGGAGTTTCCGAATTCTCCTATTCCGCTCGTAGCCGACATGTCCAGCGATATTTTAAGCAGAAAAATCGATGTGTCCAAATTTGATGTGATCTACGGAGGCGCCCAAAAGAACCTCGGCCCTTCCGGCGTGACTGTAGTCATTATGAAAAAAAACTGGCTGAAAAATGAAAATGCGAACGTCCCAAAAATCCTGAAATATTCCACACATGTCAAAGCGGATTCACTCTACAACACTCCGCCGACATTTGCGATTTATATGCTGAGCCTCGTTCTGGAATGGCTCAAGGAAAACGGCGGTGTGGAAGCTGCTGAACAGCGCAATGAACAAAAAGCGCAGGTTCTCTACAGCTGTATTGATGAAAGCAACGGCTTCTATAAAGGACATGCCAGAAAGGACAGCCGCTCACGCATGAATGTCACCTTCACGCTTCGGGATGACGAATTAACGAAAACATTCGTCCAGAAAGCAAAAGATGCGAAGATGATCGGCCTTGGCGGACACCGTTCGGTTGGAGGCTGCCGCGCTTCTATTTATAACGCGGTCTCTCTCGAAGACTGTGAAAAATTAGCTGCGTTCATGAAGAAATTCCAGCAGGAAAATGAGTAAAAAGTCTGGCTATGCAAACCGTCCGTTTGGTATACTGTTTGCATAATACATTCTGTAAAGCCTTCGCAATAAATGATGAGCATATTATTGGAGGGCAAAAAGCTTAGCAGAGGGGAGCATAGTTATGAAAACAAAAGAGTTAGTCATTATGGCTCTGTTTGCCGCAATCGGCGCAGCGCTTCATTCCATTATTCCGCCCTTTTTAGGCGGCATGAAACCAGATATGATGCTGATCATGATGTTCATGGGCATTCTGCTGTTCCCGCGGGTGCAAAATGTACTCGTCATCGGGATTGTGACCGGAATCATTTCCGCGCTTACAACCGCGTTTCCAGCCGGACAGATCCCTAACATCATTGATAAACCCGTATCAGCGTTTCTGTTCTTCTCCCTGTTTCTCTTGTTCAGAAAGAGCCGAAAAACAGGTGCAGCCGCTGTGCTGACAGTGATCGGGACCATCTTATCGGGAATTGTGTTTCTATCGTCAGCTTTATTGATCGTCGGTTTGCCGGGCGGTTTCGCCGCATTGTTTGCGGCTGTTGTTCTGCCGGCCGCTGTGCTGAATACAATCTCAATGATCATTATTTATCCGATTGTGCAAACCATTTTAAGGCGTTCAAGCTTTATGGAAGCTGCTAAATAATTGTCACACAAAACCTCTTCCGCTTCCGGGAGAGGTTTTTTTGAACAGAGCGCCCGCAGCATGTCAGCATGTTTTAAGCGAGGAGTTTTGTGAAAAAGATAAGACATAGTGTAAAGGCGGTTCCGGTTGAACAAACAAGCGCTTTCTGCCGGATAACCCTCTTGGGCGGATAAGAAGCAGCCTGGCTGAGAAGTTTGATATAGTAAACAGCGCCTGAAGCGAAGGCAAGTGTGATGCAGGATAATACAATCAAAAAGACAGACAACCTTCTCCCTCCTTTTCACTTAAAAAATATGCTAAAATAAAGCAAGCTATGTATAGAAGTTCAGGCTTTCAACAAAAATGAAAAATGCTGAATGAATCCTATTTTGAAGAAAAAGACGGGGTGATTGTAATGGCGAGCGGACGTTCTCTATTAACAGGACTATTCGTAGGCGGCATCATTGGAGGAGCAGCGGTTCTTCTTACTGCACCTTCCTCAGGAAAGCAGCTGCGTGAAAAAATGAAAACCAATTATGATTCTTTTGAAGAAACAATCAAACGCTTAAAGTCAGACGGGCTTGCATTAAAAGACCAGCTGATCAAAGCGGCAAAAGAAAGCACGGATGTTATTAAAGACGTGGGCGGCGAGCTCCAAACGTCAATTAAAAAATGGCAGGAAGAGATCAAGCCTCACCAGCAGGATCTGCAAAAAGAAATTGCCGATATCGAAGAGAAAATCAGACAGCTGGAGAAAACCTTACAAAACTAATATCCTATTCAAAAGAAAAAAATGCGGGCCAAAAGTGGGCCCGTATTTTTTTTGGCCGAAAAACCCTTTCGTCGCAATGGTTTGTGAATTTATTAAAAAATTCTTACATTTTCATCTTTATTAATCTTTATTTTATTGGCATAATAGAGAAAAAGAAAAAGAGAAGCAGGTGACGTAATGAATCGAGTGGAACCGCCCTATGATGTGAAAGAAGCTCTAGTCTTCACCCAGAAAATGGCTCAGCTTAGCAAGGCTCTTTGGAAATCAATCGAGAAGGATTGGCAGCAATGGCTCAAACCGTATGACCTGAATATTAATGAGCATCATATTTTATGGATTGCGTATCAATTGAATGGAGCTTCCATTTCTGAAATCGCGAAGTTCGGGGTCATGCACGTATCAACCGCATTCAACTTTTCAAAAAAGCTGGAAGAACGGGGATATTTAAGGTTCTCCAAACGGCTGAATGATAAACGGAACACATATGTCCAATTGACTGAGGAAGGTACCGAGGTATTCTGGAGCTTGCTTGAGGAATTTGATCCGACACGCAACGCTGTTTTTAAAGGGTCACAGCCTTTGTATCATTTATTCGGAAAATTTCCTGAAGTGGCAGAAATGATGTGTATGATACGCCATATCTACGGCGATGATTTTATGGAAATTTTCGAAACGTCACTCACCAATATTGACAATGACTTTGAAAGCGTAAACGGAAAACTGAAGAAAAAAGCAAAGGACAGTGCGGCGGATGAACCGGCTGAAGAGCTTGAACCTGTAAACAGTTAATCAAAATGCTTCATGATGTCGATAAAGACTTCCATCAGCTCTTGATAAAGCCCCTGCTCATACAGGGCAAAAATCGTTTCATGAACATCTAATTTTTCATTCAGCTGTCCGGCAAAAAGCGCAAGGAGCTTATCAAAGGTTACAAATCCTTGCGCTTTTTGTGTTGCCAGCTCTTCCGACAATTCATCGCATATCCTCATAACCGCTTCCCCTTCTTCCTTGCTCAGCCCTTTGTCAATGAGAAGCGCATAGAAGGGGTACCTGTCCATATCTACTGTTTTCACTAATAATTGTATGTAATATTCTAATCGCTCAATGCGATGATCCATCGAATCCATCCACACCACTTCTTTCTATCTTTAATCTTATTTTAGCTGATAATTCACTGAGAAGAAAGTTCTAACCCCATATTTCGCAGTTTGTTTGCTTGTTTCAAAAAAATACCTGCCGGATGATATTTTTTCTTAAAAAAGCATTGATTTTTTCTCTTGGGAGGAGTAAATTATTTTGAGATTCTATTCAAGATGTATGGAAGGATGACTTTGATGAATTGCTGGAAGACCATAAATCTCATGAAGGATTATGGCGCCGTTCGCATAATATTAACTGCTGTATGTTTTATGATTTTGGTTTTTATATCTACCTTTTTAGCTTTTGAGCTGCTGCGGCCTGGCACAAGCTTAAGCGATGAATATGTATCTTTATTCGGCGGTTTGCTCGTCGTTATTTTATTTGTACATAAAGTCATCCATGTCCTGCCAATCATCTGCAAAAAAAGAAAAATAGAAAAAAAGTTTTACATATTGCGCATGCGCACATGGAAACGTATACCAAAAACAACAATGCTCATTTCACTAGTAAGCCCGTTCTTGCTAATTACACCGGTATTGTTTTACGCAGCACTGGCATTTCCGAATCATGCTCATTATTTCTGCATGATCTCGGGCATTCACGCCGGCTACTGTCTGCCTGATTTCCTGCTGGCTCTCAAGCTGGTAAAAGCACCGAAAACCGCTTTTATTGATCAGGAAGCAGACGGCTTGGATATTCTTGTTGAAAAGTAGTCAAACCCTGGTGCTGATGGCGATTTTTCAATTTGCATTCTATCTTTTTTAATAAATATTTGGTAATGTAATATGGGACAGTTCAGAGAGAGGGGGAATCTCCCATCATTTTATTCTATTTTATCGTGGCTGCCGTGTTTATTTTATATTTCATAAACAGGCTCACCAATACATTATGCCTTGTCAGAGAGATTCCTGAAGAGCGGCAAGATAAGGTATTCCGATTTATTAATGTATCTATATTAATTTTACTGATCTCTTCGTTTGTGGAGATCTCCTTTACAGTGTAAATACGAAAGAAAGCATAGCTGCTGATTAAGCAGCTATGCTTTTTTATGTTGATTAGTACAGCCAAGAAGCGCCGATGATAATCAATAAAATAAATAACACAACCAATAAAGCGAATCCGCCTGCAAATACTTCACCCATCTTAAAAAGCACCTCCTGTAATAAGCTTTATTTACCAATTACATGTTATGCAATTCATGTTTGAAACGATTAGGCGCTAGTGAAAATAAAGGATCGCTTATGTTGCAAGCGATCCTCGGGCTGCTTAGTAGATGTAAGCTGCACCTACGATGATAAGCAAAATGAACAGTACTACGAGCAACGCGAATCCGTTAGAGTATCCTCCGCTCATGTTACATACCTCCTTTTCTTGATCAATATATAAGTATGTCATCAGCAAAAGTTTGACTAGACGAATGCCCTTTATTTAAAATCTTTTTACAGAAAGCCACAATATGTTATGATACGCATAGGTAATTTAATTTGGAATGATTAGGAGTGTTTGAAAACAATGAAGAAAATCGCAATAGCAGCTATCACTGCTACAAGCATCCTCGCTCTCAGTGCTTGCAGCAGCGGCGACAAAGAAGTTATCGCAAAAACAGACGCAGGCGATGTCACAAAAGGCGAGCTTTACACAAACATGAAGAAAACAGCTGGCGCAAGCGTACTGACACAGCTAGTGCAAGAAAAAGTATTGGACAAGAAGTATAAAGTTTCGGATAAAGAAATTGACAACAAGCTGAAAGAATACAAAACGCAGCTTGGCGATCAATATACTGCCCTCGAAAAGCAATATGGCAAGGATTACCTAAAAGAACAAGTAAAATATGAATTGCTGACACAAAAAGCGGCTAAAGATAACATCAAAGTAACAGACGCCGATATCAAAGAGTACTGGGAAGGCTTAAAAGGCAAAATCCGTGCAAGCCACATCCTTGTTGCTGATAAAAAGACAGCTGAAGAAGTAGAGAAAAAGCTGAAAAAAGGCGAGAAGTTTGAAGATCTTGCGAAAGAATACTCAACAGACAGCTCTGCTTCACAAGGCGGAGATCTAGGCTGGTTTGCAAAAGAAGGCCAAATGGACGAAACATTCAGCAAAGCTGCATTCAAATTAAAAACAGGTGAAGTCAGTGACCCTGTCAAAACGCAATACGGCTACCATATCATTAAAAAGACAGAAGAACGCGGCAAATACGATGATATGAAAAAAGAACTGAAATCTGAAGTGCTTGAACAAAAACTAAATGACAGCAATGCCGTTCAGGAAGCTGTTCAAAAAGTCATGAAGAAGGCTGACATCGAAGTAAAAGATAAAGATCTGAAAGACACATTTAATACATCTTCAACAAGCAACAGCACTTCTTCATCTTCAAGCAGTTCCAAATAATAAAAAAGCTGTGCAGGCTCATTGAGCCGCACAGCTTTTTTTATGCGATGGAATGGTTTTGATTTTCTTCTTCATGCTGCTGAGAACTGCGGCGTTCTCGCTCCTTTTCCATCCTCTCCATATAAATCTGCCCTTCTTTTTCAATAAAAGCCTGGTCTACTTTTTCTTCCTCTTTGGCTGCCGCCACAAGTTTATATGCGCTGAAAATGATGCCTACAATACAAAGATACACCCACCACGGAAAAAATAACACGGGCTCCTCCCCCTTTGCATAGATTCTTTATTCTTAAGCATATGCGGGAATGAGACGAGTTATGTGCGGGAAAGACGCATCAAAAAGGACTGAGCTGAATATGTCAGCATCAGTCCTTTTTAAGTTAATTATGAAATGTCGGTTTATAAAAGGAACGGTTTTCCAGTGCAAATACACGTTCAGTATACTCGCCAGGCTTCACGCGCTCAAGCGCTCTGTCCATCATATTCATTTTTGCATCCAGATTGTCTATATAGTGAAGAATTTCCGCTTCTTTCACCATCGGCGGTTTCGGGCTGCCCCATTCTGCTTTGCCATGGTGACTCAAAATCAAATGCTGAAGAATTAACACCTCTTCAGAATCGATTTGAAGCTCCTCAGCCGCTTTTGAAAGCTCTGTCACCATGATTGAAATATGGCCGAGCAAATTGCCTTCAACCGTATATGAAGTGGAAACAGGGCCGGACAGCTCCTTCACTTTTCCAAGATCATGCAGGATGACACCGGCATAAAGCAGATCACGATCAAGAGACGGATATAAATCTGCTATTGCTTTCGCCAGGTTCAGCATAGAGACAACATGATACGCCAAACCTGAGACAAACTCATGGTGGTTTTTCGTAGCCGCCGGATAATCCATAAACTCAGCTTCGTGTTTTTTAACCAAAAACCTTGTGATTCGCTGGATATTCGGATTTTTCATTTCAAATATATATTGAGTGATGGTGTCCATCATTTCATTTTTCGGAATCGGCGCGGTTTCTAAAAAATCATCAATATTGACGTTTTCTTGCTCGCTTACCGGTCTGATATTTCTCAGCTTCAGCTGGGTGCGTCCGCGATAATGGTGAACATCGCCGACGACCTTGACAATCGTCTGCGGCGCATAGGTCACTTCATCACTTTGCTTGGCATCCCACAGCTTCGCTTCAATATCGCCTGACTGGTCTTGCAGCATCAGCGTCAAAAACGGTTTTCCATTGCTTGCAATCCCTTTCGTCGAGGATTTAATCAATAGATACTGGTCCACCTGTTCGCCAACCTCATGTAGCATAATCCCTTTAGCCATTCTATTAAAGCTCCCTCCGTATCTTACATAATACCAGTATATCACATACCGATTTTCAGCTATAGAACCTCTTTTATGACACCAAATGGATGATTTGGCTGCTATGAAATGCATCTTTTACGTGCTCATGGCATGTAAAATACAAAATCTGCCTACCGCCTTTGGATAAATCATACAGAACATGTAATACACGTTTCAGCCTTTCCTGATCAAAATGAACAAAACTGTCATCAAGCTGAAACGGAAGCATTGACCCATCCTGGCGCGTAACGGCCAAAGCAAATCGGATCGCTGTATACAGCTGTTCACATGTCCCTTGTGACAGCTCTTCCGCATGATAGACAGTTCCATCGCGATGCATAACCATGATCGAATCATCCGTTTCGGAAAAATAAATGGTTTGGTAGCTTCCGTCAGTCAGGGGGCGGAAGAATTCTCCTGCCGTCTCCAGAAGGCGCGGAAGCTCAACCTTTTTATGCCGCTCCAATTTGTTTCTGATCACCTGTTTGACCATTTGTATGGAGGCCCATTTTTTAGCCGTTTCTTTTACACGTTCTTTTTGCATTTCGGTTTGAAGCTTGAGATCTGAGACCAATCCCGAGGCCTCTAATTGTTCCTGTTTGACTGAGAGCAGTGCGATTTGGCTGCGGAGCCGCTCGATCTCCTCAGTCAGCCGCTCTTTTCTTTCATTCTCAACAAATTGCTTATCTTTCAATTCAGAAAGCGTATTGGAATCTGCCAGTTCAAGTTCCTCCGGGTGTCCGCCTTGAAGCTGTGCGTTTATGTGATGAAGCTTGTTCTCCGTATCCTTCAATTGCCTGCTGATGTCGGCTATGGCAAAAAACGCATCTCTGTCTTTTGCAGCAGCCGCGGCAAATAACTGTTCGATCTGTGCGTGGAAATACTGTATTTCTTGCTCAAGTTCAAGCATCTGTTCCTTTGTATAATGAATATCTGTTTCAATTTCCTTTTTTTGCTTCTCAATTTCTTTTTCACGTTCAATGTTTTTCCGCAATGTGTGAAGGGCGTCCGAAATGGAGATATCCTGACTCTGATTCACGGGACGAAGCATACTGACGCGTTCTTCGAATGTTCTCCGGTGCTTTTTCAGCCTGCCTGCTTCAATGGTCAGCTCATGCTTTTTCTTCACTTCTTTTTTAACATCCTTCATTAAGCTGTATGCATCAAGCAAAAATGATGGATCTTCCTTAAATCCGAGCTCATTCATAAAACGCTCAACCTGTGTAAAAGACGGCGCCATTTCGGCTTCCCACTGTTCAAACTGCTGGATGACCCTTTCATACGCCGCCTCTTTTTGCTGGAGCGCTGCACGCTGTGTGAGAAGGTGCTGCTTATTGCGGTCATCCTCCCATAACGCTCCTCTAAGCATTTCAGCTTCTGCTGGTGAAATATCCGTCATGGGCTGTCTTGTCTCTCGGCTGTTTCGAGAAGACGGTTTTCCTGATACAAGCCAATACACAATAAGTGCAGCGCCGAAACTTATGGCGGGAATCCATTGCTGCAGCAGAGAAAAGAGAACGATGAACAACATACCAGCTGCAATGATAGTCTTTTTCTGTTTAGCCTGCTGTCTTTCAAAAAACGTTAGCTGTTCTCTGAGCTTCGCTTGCTCTTGGTGCTGCCCCTGTGTTTCATCATATGCTCTAAGAGCTGCTTCTTTATCTTTTCTTTGGCTGTTTTCAAGAATCGCGGACGAAGCGGCACGAACGGCCTTTTCCGCGTCTTCCAGCTCTTGCCGGGCAAGTTCAAACGTCTCGTCAAGCTGCCGTTTTCTGTCTCTTGCCTGTACATATTGCTGCACCGCTTGCTGAAGCTGCCATTCATAATCATATGAGGTGTTCATATTCAGGAGCTCATTTTCATCCGTTTTATTAAGCTGTTCCAGTCCTGCCGCTGTCTGCGCAGACGTCTGGCGCAGCTGTGCCTGAATGGCTGCCAGCTGTTCTCCCCAGGATTGGTACATATGAAACGCTGCCGAAAGCTCTTGTATCAGCGTTTCTTTCGCCAATAGTTCTTTATTGGGGATAAGCTTTTGCCTCTGTTTGTCCAACTCCGCCATCTTCACCCGAAGCGCCTCAAGCTGTGCTGATTTCGGGTGCAGATGGGATTCATATTTTTCCAGCTGATGCAGTCCGTCAGCAGGAAATTGTCCTACATGTTCCGGAAATTCTGCAATCACCTGTTCGAGTGTCGCTTTTTCATTTAGCAATGGTTTTCGCTCAATCGCTCCCTCAATCATTCGGATATGTCCCGCCGTCTCTTTCAATTCGGTTTCCGCGGCTGCAAGGCGGGCTTCAAGCGTTCGTTTTTCCCCGAGAAGCTGATGATAGCCCGCTTCCTCTGCTTCAGCCTGTTTTAGCTTCACTGCCAGCTGCTTAAGCGTTTCCAGCTCCTGATTCAATTGAGGGTTTCGCCCATTTGGTTTATAGAGCCTTTCGCTTTCCTTCGTCAGCCTTGAATCAAGCTTTGA
Source organism: Bacillus sp. GW821-FHT01G09 (assembly GCF_059422205.1). NCBI lineage: Bacteria > Bacillati > Bacillota > Bacilli > Caryophanales > Bacillaceae > Bacillus > Bacillus sp. GW821-FHT01G09. The sequence continues at coordinate 115,259 of NZ_JBWKWL010000002.1, read as the reverse complement.
TACGGCTTCAGCACCAAACAAGCTGGAAAAGAGCAAAAATTCCCCTATCTTATCCCGATTAAAGGCGTGAATTTCCTGCAGCCCGAATACGTCAAACGAATATATGGCTTTGTACAACGACCTGTCTGTGCCCTGGAACAGCTGCTTTAAAACATCTCCCTGCTTTACTTCGCCCTTTTCTGTGTACACGCTTAGTTTTTCGGCAGTCCCTTTCGTCCGTTCGATCTTCAGCACCCCATATTCAGGATGTTCAGCTTCAAGAACACCGCCGTAGACACCGCCTGTTTTCGGTTCATATTTTTTTGTTTTTGGAAAACCGAACAGCATACTTTCAATAAATGACATCATCGTCGTTTTTCCTGCCTCATTTAATCCGTAAATTACTTGGACAGGAGAGGCGGAAAAGTGAAAGGTCCGATTGGAAAATTTTCCATATTGGTAGATATGTAAAGATATAATTCGCAAAGCTGTCACCGCCTCATGTATCAAGCACCTTAAGCTGTTTTTTCAATAATATCTGTGCCTGCTCTTTTATTTCCTTTACTTCCTCTTGGCTAAACCGGTCCGCGTGCCTTCTATACACTGGATGCCGCTCAAGCCCTTCCAGCACGTCTGACAGATCGCTGCGATCAATGTCTTCAAATAAACCGCCAAAAAAAGGATCAAGGTTTGTTAGGTTTGCTTCGTTTTCTGTCTCATCGTCCAATCTAAGAGGCCAAACGAAAAGTTCCTCCTCCGCTTCTTGTTCCTGAAGAGCTTCAAGAAACTCATCCAAGGTGCCTTTTGGCGCCTCCAGCAGCCATTCCGGCGCCGTCCCTTGTAAAACAAGCCTTACACAAACAGGGCTCCCCTTTTTCCGCAGCTTCGAAAACGTGTTCTCCACCATTTGGAAGAGGGCGGTCATATTCTTTGCCTCCGTTACATCAACCGCCTCTTTTTCCCACAGGACATCATGCGCTCTCTGAAATTCATAAGATATATCTCCGTTTGTCACATGAACGAGATAATAGCCTTTATCTCCCGTCTCCTTCATATGGCGTGCTTGCGTGTTTCCCGGGTAAATGACTGCCGGATGCTCGGCAGATAGAACCTGGCGTTTATGTATATGGCCAAGCGCCCAATAATCCATCCCGCTTTTCACGAGGTCGTCATGTGTAAACGGGCAATACGGATCGTGTCCTTCAGATCCTGACAGCGTGCCGTGGAGCATGCCGATATGAAACGGTGCGTCAGTTGATCTCCGATAGCGGGCGGCTTGGTTTTCCGTCACTGCTCTGGCTTGATAGCTGAAGCCGTAAATGCTTGCTATGCGCCTGCCTTCTTTAAAAAATGATTTTTCTTCTGGAACAGCGGACGAAAAAATATGGACATTCTCAGGCCATTCAATCGGCGTCCACTCCCCGCCAAGATGATCGTGATTCCCAAAGATGACGTATACCGAAATTCCGCACTCTCTGAGTCTTTCAAACTGTTTTTTCAAAAAGAGCTGAGCCTTTAAGCTTCGATTGGCTTCATCAAACAGATCTCCCGCAAGTAAAATGAAATCAACGTGCTCTCTCACTGCGGCGTCTATCATATGTCTCACGCTTGCAAACGTGCTTTCTTTAATCTGGGCAAAAATCGGCTCCGGCAGATGCGATATCCCGTAAAACGGGCTGTCAAGATGAAGATCTGCCGCATGAATAAAGGTTAGATCAGTCAACATTCTGCTCCTTTCCAGGATGAAGTACCCTTATTTTAGCACCGAATTCTTACGAATGCACGTTCTGTCAATAAAGAAACAGCCTGAGAATCCCCAGGCTGTTTTCCAATCAGTTTTTCGCTAAACGAAGCGCTTGTTTGATCGCTTTGAACGCGCTTGAATTGCCGTAAATTAATACACCGCCTTTATAAATTCTGGCGCCGATAACGGCCAGTATGACAATGGTGAGCAGTGTGATTCCGATTCCGACAGCCGCCTGCCAGAACGGAATATCAAGCATGCCGACGCGCAGGAACATAATCATTGGCGTAAAGAACGGAATAAACGAAGTTACCGTAATAAATCCTGCGTCAGGCGCATTCAAACCGAACATCGCGATCATAAAACCGGCGACAACCAAAAGCGTCATCGGCGTGATCGTTTGCTGCACGTCCTCTATTCTGCTGACGACACTGCCGAGAAACGCGGCAAGTGTCGCGTACAAAAAGTATCCGAGCAAAAAGAAAATGACAGCATAGATGACAGTGGTTGCAGATACGTCGGTCAGATTAAGGAACCCGCCGACAGATGAAGCCGTTTCGCTCTTTTGGTTCAGCTTAAGCGACAGAGAGCCGGCTCCTATAATAATAGCAAGCTGTGTGATCCCGACAAGCCCGATACCAAGCAGCTTTGCAAACATTTGCTGGATCGGCGGCATACTTGAGATCAGGATTTCCATAACTCGCGAAGATTTTTCGGTTGCGACCTCCATCGCTATCATGCTGGCATACATAATCACCGAGAAATAAATGACGAACAGCATAATGTAAACAAGCCCTACCGTCTGGCCAAGCTCTTCCTCAGACTTTGCCCCTTCTTTCAGCGCCTTCTGCCCCACAGTAACAGGCGCATAAAGGCTGCTAATCGTTTCCTGCGACACGCCGAGCTCCGCTGTTCCGACAGCTGTTTTGGTTTGCGTCAGCGCCTGCTGCAGCGTTTGATACGTGCTTTCATCAGAAATCGTTAACGCTTTATATGTTCCTGAAATGGTCCCTTTTTCATCTCGTTTGATGATGAGCATGCCATCGAGTGATTCATCTTTGACTTGCTTTGTGACCTCATCCTCCGATTGCTTCGACAGCTTCACATCAAGATCGCCGTCTGTATCCACCGCTTTCAGCTGCTTAGAAAAAACCGGATATAATTCGTTTGTTTCATCAACAACGGCGATTTTTTCTTTCGCATCGTCACCTTGAAACAAAGAAATGATCGACTCCAGATTTGTTACAACTAAAACAAGCAGCACCGTGATGACAGTCGAAATAATAAAGGATTTTGCCATAATCTTATTTTTGTATGTATGAGAAAGCATGATCCAAAATTTATTCATAGACGGCCCCCACCTTTTCTATAAAAATATCATGCAGTGACGGCTCTTCAAGCTCAAACTTTCTGATAAACCCTTTTCCTTGGAGCATAGCAAAAATCTCTTGAGAAATGTCTTCATTGGCAATCTGCAGCTTGACACCGTCTGCCGTTTCCTTCCATTGAAGAATGCCTTCATGAGACTGCAAAAAGCGCAGATCGTCATCGGAGTGAATGGTAACATTCTTTTTACCGAAAGAACGCTTGATCTCCTTCAGCTTGCCTTGTACAACCGGTTTTCCTTTCTGCAATATGCAAAGGTTCTCACAAAGCTCCTCCACATGTTCCATCCGATGGCTTGAAAATAAAATAGAAACACCGCTGTTTTTCAGTGAGATCACAGCCTCTTTTAACAGCTCGACATTGACAGGGTCCAAGCCGCTGAATGGTTCATCAAGAATCAGGAGCTCCGGCTTATGCAAAACTGCCGAAATGAATTGGATTTTCTGCTGATTCCCCTTTGAAAGCTCTTCCACCTTCTTATTCTCGTAATCTGTAATATTGAAGCGTTCAAGCCATGTCCCGAGCTCTTTTACAGCCTCCCGCTTCTCCATCCCTTTTAATCTGGCGAGATAGACAAGCTGATCCTTTACCTTCATTTTCGGATAAAGGCCCCGCTCTTCCGGCAAATAACCGATTTTGTTGCTGATATGATAATTCACAGGACGGCCCTTCCAGCTGATTGAGCCCTCCGTAATGCTTAATAATCCTAGGATCATGCGAAACGTCGTTGTTTTTCCCGCTCCGTTTGCGCCTAATAAACCGAACATTTGCTGTTCCGGAATATCTAAGTCCAATCCGTCAACGGCTTTATAATCTCCAAATGTCTTCGTTACGTGATCAATTGTAAGCACTGAATCTCCTCCTTCCCTGACCCATTATATACTAATTTTGGATAAAGCATAATAAAGGATTTTGATTTCCTTTTTAGAATATAAATGAAGAAAGACTGATAAACCTTAAAATGGAGGAGAAACCTGATGGCTGATTATTTCCTTACCGTATTTGATCCTTCGGGGAACACGCTGGTAAACGAGCGATTCGAGGCAGAACATGAAGAAGCGGCAAAAACGCATGGTGAAGCCCTCTTAAAAGAAAAAGAGCTTCATAGTCATACTCATCGTTTAGTCAATGCAGCCGGAAAGCTGATTTTGTTTCACAGATGATCAGCTTTCCGGCTGATCTGTTACGCTTGAAACTTCGGCTCCCGTTTTTCTAAAAAGGCACGGATTCCTTCTTGGTGATCCTTGGTCCTTCTCATTCTCTCTTGGGCGCTGCGCTCAAGGGATAGCACTTTTTTCAGTTCTTCAATCTGGAGGCTTTGAAAAATAGCTTTCGTTTCGATCATCGCCAAAAGAGGGGAGGCCAACAAGGTTTCGATAATGGGTCTTGCGCCTTCGGCAGGGTCTCCAGCAAATGTCCCATCAAGAAGCCCCATATCGGCAGCTTCCGAGGCAGATTGTGTTTTTCCGCTCCAAATCAGTTTTTTCGCTTTTGCTTCACCGATTCTTTTCTTCAGCAAATAATGTCCTCCGCCGTCCGGAACAAGCCCAATGCCGATAAAATTCATCGCGAGAACGGCGTTTTTTTCAGCGAGCACAATGTCCGCACAAAGCGCCAAACTCAGGCCCAGTCCCGCAGCAGCGCCATGAATGGCTGCAATTGTCACTTTCTTCATCTGATATAAATTCAGGGTGACAGCCTCAATCGTATCCATCAGCCGTTTAAATTGATCAGAGTCATGCTCTGATGTCATCATCCTGATATCACCGCCGGCCGAAAAGCCTTTCCCGCTTCCTCTCAGGAGAACGATGAGCGCCTCGCTTGCAGCCGCCATTTCGACTGCCTCCTTCAATTCAGACAGCATCTGTTCATTCAGGGCGTGATGGGCATCAGGCCGATTCAGGATAATCTCTGCAACGGCCCCATTACATGCATATTGAACAAACTCCATATAAAGCACCTCCATGTATGCGCTTGCTTTTTTCTTTCTCCTATACATTCCCCGCCATCCTCAAATAAACCTTTTTATTTTTCAAGGTCAATAGATACTGAAAAATGCATATTGTTTGAATGGAAACATAAAGTTTTATATAGTGAAAAAGAAGGGATATCTTGACGAGAAGGGAGGAAAGGAACATGGATAAATTGCTGATCAGTTTTCTGTTAAGTTTATTTATGGTGTACTTTCCCCCTTCGGACGTGGTTCTGCCTTCCCAGTTTGAAGCAAGCACTGACAGCTATGTGCCTATGTCCTCATATCCGCAGGAAACACAATCGGCAAAAACGCCGGCGCCGGGCAGCATGCACCCGGCTGAGCTGATCAAAGAGTACAGCCCGCTGGCGCAGTCTGTCAGGCAGCTCTCTGTCAAACCACTTGACGAACCGCTGATAAACAGGCTGGAAAAGGCTTGTGCCGTCCCTGTCAAATACCAGTCTAATTACCTCCGAATATAATTTGCTCAAGTTTTCTTTGTAACTCACCCCATACTGCCAACACTACATTCGGAGGGATTTTCATTGAATATTAAAGAAAACGATCTGCCGGGCATCGGCAAAAAGTTTGAAATCGAAACAAGAAGCCACGAAAAAATGACGATTATCATTCATGATGACGGAAGAAGGGAAATTTACCGGTTTAATGACCGGGACCCGGATGAGCTTCTTTCAAATATTTCATTGGATGATTCTGAAGCAAGGCAAATTGCAGCTATTCTCGGGGGCATGGTCTATAAACCGCAAGCTCTGGAGTCCATCGAAATGGCCTTCAGCGATCTTATTATTGAATGGTTTAAGGTCGAAAAAGGCGCCAAATCGATCGGGCGCACACTCGGAGAGCTTGATGTTCGCCAGAATTACGATGTCACTGTAATTGCCATTATCAAACACAACCAGGAAAAGCTCCTAAATCCCGGAGCCGATTCGATTATTGAAGAAAATGACACCCTTGTCCTCTCAGGTGAGAGAAAGCATCTGAAGAAACTGATTCACGATTTTCTTTCTGGAGAGGGCGTGTGAGCCCCGATGGACCATCTTGTATTTGAAGTCGGAACTGCACTTGTCCTTGTGGCAATCGCCAGTGTGATCGCCAATAAAATTAAATTTTCGATTATTCCGTTTCTGATTGTGCTGGGAATGCTTGTTGGACCGCACGCGCCGAAAATAGGGATTATTGATCTAACATTTATTCAAAGCAGTGAAATCATCGAGTTTTTCGGGCGAATGGGCGTACTGTTCCTCCTCTTCTATCTCGGACTCGAATTCTCTGTCGGGAAGTTAATCAAATCAGGAAAATCAATCGCGGTCGGCGGAACGATTTATATTTTGATTAACTTCAGCCTCGGACTGCTTTACGGGTTTATCACCGGATTTTCCTTTCTGGAAGTCCTCATCCTCGCAGGCGTCATCACAATCTCGTCAAGTGCGATTGTCGCAAAAGTGCTCGTTGATTTAAAAAGAACCGCCAATCCGGAAACCGAATTGATTCTCGGCATCATCATGTTTGAAGATATTTTCCTTGCCGTATATCTGTCCGTTGTTTCCGGCCTTGTGCTAGGTGATGCGACATCCGTAGGGAGTGCACTCTTGTCCATTTTGATCGCCTTCGGTTATATGCTGCTGTTTTTTATCGCAGCAAGAAAACTCCCGCCGCTGTTGAACAAACTGTTGGACATTCGCTCAAACGAAGTGTTTATTATCGTCATTTTCGCAGCGCTCTTTTTTATCGCCGGGTTTTCCGAGACGATTCATGTAGCAGAAGCAATCGGCGCGCTGCTGCTCGGTTTGGTCTTTTCAGAAACAGAGCATTCCGATAGGATTGAACACCTCGTCGTTCCGTTTCGCGACTTCTTCGGTGCGATGTTCTTTTTCAGCTTCGGCCTCAGCATTGATCCTTTTTCGCTTGGTGAAGCGGTTTGGCTTGCGTTGGGTGCAGTGATTTTGACCATTCTGGGAAATTTTATCGCCGGAATGGTGGCAGGACGACGCGCAGGGCTTTCTCATAAGGCTTCATCGAATATCGGGCTGACGATCGTATCGCGGGGAGAATTTTCGATTATCGTTGCGAATCTCGGAATAGCCGGCGGACTGTCGGCCACATTAAAGCCGTTTGCCGCATTATATGTCCTCATTCTGGCGATTTTGGGACCGCTTGTAACAAAGGAATCAAAACGAATTTACCGCTTGCTGAACAAGGTATTTAAATGGAAGCCTGATGTCCAGCCCGCAAAAAAACAGGGATAAAAAAAGCAGCACTGTAATCAGTGCTGCTTTGTCGTCTTCTCAAAAATCTGCTCTAAATATTTGATTTTTTCGTCCGTGTAGTGCTCGAAGCGCTCATTGTACGATTTCGGATCTTTCGGATTCGCAAAATGCGTAATTTTCCCTGTATCCCGATCAATAAATTTACTAGCAGCGCCGCAGCCGATGCCAATAATCGTCTGCACCTCTTCCATAATCATAATGTTGTAGATGCTTTCTTGTCCCGGCAAAGAGTATCCGACGTTTTCAAGGTTTCCAAGAATGTTTTTCTGGCGGTATAAATAATAAGGCACGTACCCATGCTCTTTCGTCCAGGCTACCGCGTCTTCCATCATTTGAGAAACCTCTTCCCTGCCGGCAACTTTGTACTTATGCTTGTTTCTCGTCATTTCTGACGCCCGTTTAAATGAAAGAGTATGAACGGTAAGGGATTCCGGCATCAGTTTTTCTGTTTCTGAAAGACTGTGCCTGAACTCCTTCACGCCTTCCCCAGGCAAACCAATAATCAAGTCCATGTTGATATTATTCATGCCATGCTGACGTGACAGATGATATTTCTCAATGGTCTCTTCAACCGTATGGTGCCGCCCGATCGCCTTTAGCGTTTCGTTTTCATAGGATTGCGGATTGATGCTGATCCGATCAATGTCATATTTGTTTAAAACGGCGAGTTTTTCTTCTGTAATCGTGTCAGGACGACCGGCCTCCACCGTAATCTCACGAATGTTTTTCACATCCGGGAAGGAGCGGACCATTTCTTCATACAGCAGATCCATCTCCTCCGCTGTAATGCTTGTCGGTGTCCCGCCGCCAAAGTAAATGGTTGTAACCTTAACATCATGCTCCTTCAGCCATTCACCGATTTTCTGCATTTCGTAATGCAGTCCCCATAGGAATGAGCCGACTCTGCCTGCCTGTCCCTGGATGGCATACGCAGGAAATGTGCAATACGCGCATTTTGTCGGGCAGAACGGAATGCCGATATAAATGCTGACTTCATCCTTTACTCGGTACAAATCCGGCACTGCCGCCAGCTGACGGTCAACAATTTCCTGCATTAGCATGATTTTTTCATCATGAATTAAATAATCTTTTTTCAACTCAGCATGCGCTTGCTCCTTGGACATTCCGTTTTGCAGTTTTTTATGAAGCAGCTTTGTGGGCCGGATTCCTGTGAGGATTCCCCACTTCTGCGTAATGCCCGTATGCGCCTGAAGAAGATTGAGATACACATAAGAAATTGTGTTTTTCACTTGCTTAAAAGCTTCTTTTTCATTCATGCCGGGAGAAAAAATTTTTGTATGCTGTTCCTTTATGCCAGTTCCCTTCACTTCTCCCGAAACCGTCACATGCTCATCCGTTTGTGACAACGCTAAAGAAATGACAAAATCTGCGGGCTCCTCTCCGCCATACGCAAGCTCGCACTCTTCATAAAACAAATTTGCAATATTTTGCAGAGGCCGATGCAGGCGGTCATCATGTATGCCTTCTATTTTAATTTGCAACTTCATCACCTAATTTATCAGATTCAAAACTTTCTTTAGTGTACAGAAATAAACTGCTAAAATCAATCCGGCAAAAAAACCGCCGCACCTGTCAGGGTGCGAGCGGCTTTTTTACACACGTTTCATGTGGAACTTATCAAGAAATCCTTTTCGCTGCTGCATTCGGAAATATTCCTTCATCATATAAGCGACACCTTGCTCGTCATTGGACCTTGTAACCCAATCTGCCTTTCTCTTAATTTCCGGAACGGCATTCCCCATCGCTACCCCAAGACCGGCAAGTTCGATCATCGGCAGATCGTCATACTGATGCCCAATGGCCACGACATCATCCATACTCAGGCCCAGCTCTGAAGCGACGAGGGCCAAACCCGCTTCCTTCGAGACACCTTTCGGGACGATATTCAGCTTCTCATCGTTTACGCGAATCACGTCCACCGCAGGGAAGGCTTTTGTAATCGTTTCTGTAATGTCATGCTGAATGTCGTGCTCCGTGTACACCTCGATGACGGGTGCACTCACCGGCTCATCCATGAGGAGATCGCTTAATGATTCAACGAACTGGACTGGATAAAAGATCGGGTCAGACGGATGAATGAGCGCTTTCCCCAATAAATTCGAATTCACCTTTTTCTTGTTTCCGATGGAATACTTTTCGTGAAGAAGCCGAATATTGCATTGATAGCTCTCCAGCACTTGAACAATGTTAAAGGTATGATCATCAGAAATTCTTTTTTCAAAAAACGGGGCGTCAATTTTCTCAGCGATATATGCCCCGCTATGGGTGATCAGCTTGGCATCAAGCTTTAGCGATTTCGCTATTTTCTGTGCTGAGCGAAAATGACGGTTGGTCACAAGTGTGACGTAAATCCCTTTTTTCTTTACATATTCAATCGCGTCTTTCGTTGCCTGATGAATCTTCCCGTTCGACCGAAGCAGCGCTCCATCTATATTTAAGGCAAGCAATTGTTTTGACACAGAGATGTCCCCCTCCTTGATGACTGTACTTGTGTATAGGATATGACCCTGTCTCTGTGTTTAGAACAACCTTTTCTTAAAGCAAAAAAAGCCTGGCTCAGCAGACTTTATGTATGGCTTGTTGATAGGATACGATCGAAGCAGCCATTCTCCCTAATATCGTTATTTCGATTTACGAAAAATCATGTATCAGGAACCCCTTGTTTGACCAATGATGCGCTCCGAACACTTACTCTCTGTTGCTTATCCCCTCTATATAACGGCATGATATGCGACCGTATCCATTTGAAATAGGTAAGTGTAGGCGCTTTCAATGTTATTATCTCAGTTTTCCTTTCCGATGACAAGGGTTTTTTTAACTAAAAAAAGTAACCAACTTTTGTATATCCGTGGTAGGATCAGTTGTTAATTTTTAGGACCATACACTTGATCCAGAACGTACATTCCCATACAATATAAATAATAAACGAAAAAGCGGTGTTTTATATGGCTGATTTAAAAGAAATATATAATGAAGAACTGATATCTCAGTTGATCCATCATGTAAGGTCATCCTATCCTGATTTTAACAAAAACAGATTCTTGGATACATTACGGCTGGAGGACTGGCCTGAACTCACTTTAAAAGAGCGGATGCGCCGCGTGACAGTTTCTTTATACGAAACTTTGCCAAAACAATACGTTGAAGCGCTCGCAATTTTACGGGATACAGCACCTCATTTTAAAGGACTCAGCGGAATTTTATTTCCAGATTATGTGGAACAGTACGGGTTAGCGCATTGGGAAGAATCAATAAAGGCATTGGAATACTTTACGCAATATTCGACCTCAGAATTTGCTGTAAGGCCTTTTTTGCTGTTAGATCAAGAAAAGATGATTGCACAATTGCTTGCATGGTCTGAGCATAAAAATGAACACGTGAGAAGACTTGCGAGCGAAGGCAGCAGGCCCCGCCTGCCATGGGGAAAATCGATACCGGCTTTGAAATCGGACCCTTCCCCCGTATTGCCGATCCTTGAGAAGCTGATGCAGGACGAGTCCTTATATGTAAGGAAAAGCGTGGCCAACAACCTTAATGATATATCAAAAACGCATCCTCATTTACTGAGAAAAGTCGCAGATCAATGGTACGGAACACATCCCCATACAGACTGGATTATCAAACACGCCTATCGGACCTTATTAAAAAAGGGTGATAAACAAGCCTTAGCGCTTTTTGGTTATGAAAATGCTGATTCGATACAACTACATGATTTAACATGTCAGCCCAAACGTATAGTTATTGGCGAAAGCCTTGAATTTTCTTTCTATATTCATTCAGACAGGGATCAAAAAGTAAGAATTGAGTACGCAATTGATTTTGTAAAAGCAAGAGGCCAGCGTCATCAGAAAGTATTTAAAATAACTGAAACAAATATACGAAAAAACGAAACAAAGTTATACACAAGAATCCAATCCTTTAAGGATTTAACCACCAGAAAGCATTACAAAGGTATTCATACATTATCAGTGATCATCAATGGAGAGGTAAAAGATTCATTGGATTTCCAAGTTTGCTGAATGAATAAAAATCCCTTCTTATCCAAGAAGGGATTTTGCTGATTAGCCTTCAACACTGCCGTAAAGCTCTTCCAAAGGCTTCATAATGATTTTGTTCAATTCACCAATCAGCATGCTCATGCGCTGCTCCGCTTCCATCAGCTGAGAAATTTTTTCGTGCTGCTGTACAAGCGCTACTGTTTTTTGAGCCTGCGTCACTTCTTCTTGTGTAATCTCTTCTCCTGCCATTTGTTTTTGCTGGAGTCTAAGCTGTACATCACGGAAGTTTTCGAACATGCGCTTCGCTGATTCATCTGCGTTAACTTCGTCGTAAAGGTTTTTTAAACGGGTAAACTCTTCGCTCCCGCGTAATGCATTTTCCAGATCATACGCTACATCATAAAAATTAACAGCCATTGTAAATAGCTCCTTTCATCATTGCCGTTTGACATACCACTCCACTATAACAGACTATGGAGCTCCTTTCATTAATCAAAAACCATTTCTTCTTAAAAAAGGATGACAAACAGTGCTTGAATCGCGCCTATAATTCCGCCGAGAAGGCCCCCCAAATAGGTAATCATTTTAAATTCTTTTTTTGAAATGGACAGCACCATTTCTTCAAGACGCTCCACCGGGAACTGATCCACCTGCTCCTTGACGATTTCCTCAAGACGCAACCGTTTTAAGACACTTTCAAGGTTGGACGAAATCCCTTCAAGCAATTTGTCTAACAGTGCCGGCAGCATTTGCTGGGTCAGCTCAGATTCATAGCGGACGGTAAGCGTGCCAATCGTATTGTTGAAGAAAGGGGCAGTCGAAAATGCTTGCAGCATTCTTCGTTTCAAACTGAAAATGAGCGCCTTTGCATTCCATTTTTCGTCTGCTTCATTAAACGTATACTCCCTCAGCTTGCCCCATTCGTTTTTTAAGAGATCAGAAAGCAATTTATTTGTTTCCTCATTCCGCAAGAATTTCAGCAGCTCCGGCAGCACGCGATCCGCAAGGCTTGAATTGCCAAGAAACATTTGCACCATGCTTCCAAGCATGCCGCGCTCTTTTAAAAAGTCATCAATCATATTGCCAAGACGGATTTTTCCTTCATCACTTTCAAAATAACGGACACTCCGTGACAATATATATCCTGAAATCATCGGAATTTTTTCCTCAAGCTTTTCCTGCACCTCTATAGGCACCAGCTCTTTTAACGATTGGTCCCCGTATTGGCGGAAAAGCTCATTCAGCTTATCATCCGTCCAGCTGCTGATCCATGCATCAGCAGCTTTTTCGGGGCGCTTCATCCCGGCTTTTTCAAGCGCTTCTTTTACTGTCACTTCAGAAAGTGACAGCTTTTGAATCAGCTGTTCCCCCACTCGAAGAGCCTGCGTTTTGGCTGCATCGGAGACGAGCCGCTTTTTAATGCCTTCAGGGGTTAAGAGATGATTGACTACCATCAGTCCCATTTGTTTTGCAAGTTCATCTCGCCGTCTCGGAATCAGCCCGGGCGTAAAAGGAACTCGCTTCCCAAACAAATAGTACGCTTTATACGGCCTAAACAGCATTTGAATTGCTAAATGATTGGTCACCGCTCCAATAGCAGCGCCGATCACGATCATAAAAATAAAGGTTCCTGCAATACCCATTCCTATTCATCTTCCTCCATCTGTGCTTCAGCTTTTTTCATATAGATTATGTACCTATACGTATTATAGAGGCTCATGCAATCACTTAGCAAACGAGGAGACAAATTCCTGTTCTTAGAAAATCAGCTTGTTCTTTTGGAATAGGGCAAGGTGGAGAATCGTATTCTGTAAAGTAGAATACCGTCAGCTGCGTTCGTCTTACATGTATTTAGTGTAAAGCTGCGGACACCCGCCGGCAGCTTTTGAATAAAAGGGGGAGTCTCACCATGATAACACTCGGTTTTATGTCCTTATCCCGCCAGCATGAAGCGGATTATTCCGCAGAACTGGCCAAAAGAGCACCCGAATTCGGCATACGTTTCATCCGGTTTACACCATTTGATATTTCACCTGACACTTTGCGTGTCAAAGCATCGGTCTATCATTCGGCCAGCAGCACATGGAACGAAACTGAAATGGCGATTCCAGATTATATTTATGATCGCTGTTTTTACGGCAAGGATTCACATTCCCAAAAAGCAAAACCAATCGTTGAGTGGCTCAAAAAATATCCGAAAACGGAATTTATCGGGCGGGGTCTTCCCGATAAGTGGACCGTCCTTCACGATTTGCAGCAGCACTCTGTAATCAATCCCTATATTCCCGAAACGATAAAGGTGAGCCGCTACGAACAAATTCACTCCTTTTTATCCAAAGAAAAAGCCTGCATCCTTAAACCGGCATTCGGCGCGGGAGGCAGAGGCGTGATTCTTTTGAAGCTGGGCAAAAAAAACATCACAGCTACTTATCACATCGGAAAGGATAAGCAGACAAAAACGTTTTCCAACCAGACTTCTTTTAAGACATGGTGCAAAAAAGTGCTTCAGCATCAATATTTGCTTCAGCCTTACTTAAACATTCAAGATAAGGAACAATACCCTTGTGATATTCGTCTGTTTATGGAAAAAAACGAAGCAGGTGAATGGAATACAGTCGGAAAGGCAGTAAGACGCGGATACAAACACGGGTTGCTGGCCAATTTGTCAGGCGGATCTGATGCGCTGACATTTGACTCCTGGTTTGAAGATATACCGAAAAAACAGCAAGTGGTTTTACTAGATGATGTGTTTTCAATTACCCAATCGGTTCCGTATTATCTTGACGAGCGCTATGGGCCGTTGTTTGAACTCGGTCTTGATATATGTCTTGCAAAGGACGGGAGAATTTGGATTTTAGATATCAATTCCAAACCAGGCAGGAAGTCAATCCTGCGTGTCTCTCCCGAGCAAAAAGAACAGCTGTACACTTGTCCCCTAAAGCGCTGCCAATATCTGTTTTCTGAGCAAAGCCAGAAAGGAGTTCTTCCGCGTGAATCCTAAACGGTTTTTGATCGGCATAGACAAAACCAGTGAAAACACCCTGTTTCTGCCCTCTTCGCTGAAGCAAGACGGACTTTTGCATGCCGCATTCGGAACGAAGGTTGTCAGATGCCACGTTGCTTACAGACGGCATCTGGAACAAACCGTGCTTCTCTCTGAAAATCTGTTTCATGAGCTTTTGCTTCCCCACCGAAGCAGGGCTGATATACTGATTCATGATCATACAGTGCATATCGGGCCGTTAGTCGGCATCTTTACGGCAGGGTTTACTGTATCTCTTGAACGTCCATTTAAGGATCGTTCCCTCTTTTTTTCTAAACTTGTCACGTTACACGAGCAAGCCGGGGGCTACTGCTTCGTTTTTGGCGCGCACCAAATCAATTGGGAGGAAGGCACGATTGAAGGCCTCCTTTACAGGGAAAACGGCTGGGAGAAAAAAATCGTTCCATTGCCGAACGTCGTTTATGACCGTTTGCCGAACCGAAAAATTGAAGATTCACTTCTCTTGCAACATACAAAAAAGAGGCTGATCGATGAATATCAGATCCCATGGTTTAATAAAACGTTTTTCAATAAATGGAACGTTCATCAATTGCTCGAAAAAGATCCGAGAACGGCACCCTTTTTGCCTAGATCCGAGCTGACACCGTCTGTGGAGCTGATTGATGAGCTCTGTGGCGCATACAAAAAAGTCTATATCAAACCGGCAAATGGAGCACTCGGCACCGGCATTTATCAGCTGACAAGAACAGATGACGGCTTGACGGTAAAGCATACGAATGACGCCAAAACATTTACTTCGATTGATTATTCCGATGCCGCCTCATTCCTTGCAGAATTTCAAAAACAGCACAACCCGTCCGACTTTCTCATTCAGCAAGGTGTTGATCTCATCGAATTTCAAGGCAAACCAGCGGATTTCCGTGTCCATACCAATAAAAACAGAAAAGGAAAATGGACAGTGACAGCAATCGCCGTAAAAATTTCCGGAAAGAACAGCATTACAACACATCTTTCTAACGGCGGCACTGTAAAGACACTTGCGGAAGTATACGATGATCCCGCTGAAAGAGTTGAGGTCATTAAAAAGCTTTCTGCAGCGGCACTGACGGCAAGCCATGTCCTTCATGATCATATCGAGGGGTTTATCGGGGAGATCGGTTTCGATTTTGGCATTGATCAGAACGGTAAAGTATGGATGTTTGAAGCGAATTCGCGCCCGGGCCGAAGCATTTTTTCTCATCCAAATTTGCATCATGTTGATTCTCTTACAAAACGAAGAAGCTTTGAATACGCGTCATATTTATCTGAGAAGGCAATCATATCTCCTGAAGCATTGTGGCCTTCGTAACCTGTCCGCTTTTTTAATAAAGCGGGCTTATCTTTATCCAAGGCTGGGACAAACTGCATATTAAGGCCTCTTCAATGATGTTCTGGAACAATGATACAATGAACATAAGCCGTTTATATTCAGGTCAATTGATACCAAATGTAAGGAGCGTGGCCGTAATGATTTCTCATTTCAGCTGGAAACCTTTGTTCCCAAAAGAAAAGCTGCCCGGATGGAAAATTTCATTTTATTATAAAGGGACCCATTATGAAGGCATCTATCATAAGAGCGGTGAGATTGAATGGGGAGACTTGTTTCCCGCCCGCGCTGACGAGCCTGCTCTTACAAACGAGATACATGAACTGATGCTTTTTCATATTTATGACTAGCTTAGCCTAAACGGCTAAGCTTTTTTTCTTTCTCAAGATTTACCACACAATTCTCCGCATGAGTTTCCGGCAATTTTAACATAATACGTAGTAACAAGCCGGCAAAGCATTGGGTTACGCCGAGGCGGCAGTGACACCCGAGAAGGGTTCACAGATTGGTGCAACTCCAGTTAACCCAACCATACTAAATAAAAAGGAGATTTTACACATGGCTAACCAAAACTCTTCAAATGACTTACTAGTTCCTGGCGCAGCTCAGGCTATCGATCAAATGAAACTTGAAATCGCTTCTGAATTCGGCGTTAACCTTGGAGCGGACACAACTTCTCGCGCTAACGGTTCTGTCGGAGGAGAAATCACAAAACGTTTAGTATCTTTCGCTCAGCAGCAAATGGGCGGCAGAGTTCAATAACAATTCAATATATGGCTATAGAGGGCGCGGTTTCCGCGCTCTCTTTATTTTGTCACCCTTTTTTCCTGCTCCACATATCCTAGAAAAAAAGGGAGGGAATCGGGGTGTCATTCATCACCATTGTGAATTGGGAGCTGGTTCAGTTCGTAAGTGTATCCATGATTCATGAATATGTTTCCCATCGTTCTGTTTATTTGTACAGGTATTCTTTCCCGCGCTGTTCAAACTGAGAACATCCTTTTATAATGAAAGGCGAGGAGGTTTTTTGATGAAAATCGCTTTATTAGGAGCCAGCGGCCGCGTCGGACAAGCCTTTTTAACACAAGCTGCAGCAGATGAAAGATTTGATATTTTCGCTCTGATCAGATCTCAACATGCTGATCTTCCCCTTTCAAAAGACAGAACCGTCATGGGGAACGCCCGCCGCTTAGAAGATGTGAAAAAAATAATGGAAAATGCTGAAATCGTGATCAGCTGTCTAGGCACAGATGGTGATGATACCTTGTCAACTGCTATGGCACACATTCTCTCCACTATGGAGGAACAGCATATCAAACGGCTTATTACGATCGGCACCGCAGGGATCCTAGATTCCCGATATGAACCGGGAAAATACCGGTTTGAAACAAATGAATCGAAACGAAAGCAGACCCGCGCAGCCAAGGAGCATGCAAAAGTATACGAAATGCTTAAAGAATCATCATTAGACTGGACAATCATCTGCCCCACTTACCTCCCGGACGGAACAGCAACCGGCGTTTATCGTACGGAGCGTAACGTTTTGCCTGAGGGCGGCACAAGCATTTCGGTCGGCGATACTGCGGACTTTTTATATCGTGAGCTCGTTACAGGTGAGTATGTCGGATACCGTGTCGGACTGGCTTATTGACTACATAAACCAAAAACCCAAAACACAATTGTTTTGGGTTTTTTGAGCATTATGCAATGGAATGTTTCTGTCCCTTTTGCAGTTCATACATTTGATAATATTGGCCTTCTAATGCCATCAATTCCTCGTGGTTCCCTTTCTCAACAATTTCTCCTTTATCAAGAACCAAAATCTGATCAGCATTTCTGATTGTTGAAAGCCGGTGAGCGATGACGAAGGTGGTGCGTCCTTGTTTGACGACATCAAGCGCTTTCTGGATTACGGCCTCTGTCTCTGTATCAATATGCGCCGTTGCCTCATCTAAAATCAAGATCGCGGGATCAAACGCCAAAGCTCTAGCGAAAGAAATTAACTGTCGCTCTCCAGAGGATAGCGTGCTGCCTTTTTCAATCACGGGCTCATTAATGCCCTTCGGAAGCTTCTTAAGAAGCGGCTCAGCACCGACTTGCCGCAGTGCATTTTTTATTTCTTCTTCAGTCATTCTTTCGTCATCCAGACTTACATTAGATCCGATTGTACCCGAGAATAAGTACGGGTCCTGAAGCACAATGCCCATATGGGATCTGAGTTCCTGTCTTGACATGTTGTAAATGCTTTTTCCATCAATTAAGACATCACCTTTTTGCGCATCATAAAAACGAAACAGAAGATTCAAAATCGAGCTTTTTCCTGATCCGGTATGGCCGACGAGCGCTACGGTTTCGCCTTTTTGCGCAGTAAAGGAAATATGCTTTAATACCTCTTCACCTTCTTGATACGCAAATGACACATCACGAAATTCAACCCGCCCCAGCGCGCGCTCCTTCGCCGGTTCACCCGCTTCTTCCGTATTCTTTTCTTCAAGCAGTTCAAAAACACGCCCGGCGGAGACCCTTGCAAGCTCCAGCTTTGAAAACTGATTGACGATGCCTGTGATCGGCTGAAATAACCGGTTCAAATAATCGACAAACGCGTACAGCACACCGATAGAAACAATCCCGGCCGCATTCAGGCTCGCACCGCCAAAATGCCAGATCAGACAGACGAACGCAAGATTGCGGATGACATTGACCAGATTATGGGACATTAAGGAGTTTAAATTCAGCATCCTGTTTTGGAAATAAAAATGTGATTCATTTAATTCCTCAAATTCTCTCATTGTTTCCTTTTGATGGCGGAAAGCCTGAATAATGGTCATGCCTTGAATTGACTCATTCATTTTTGCGTTAATGTCACTGTTTATCGAGCGGATTTTTTGGTTGTAATATGACGCATATCTCCGGTATATGACCGACCACAGCCAGATAATCGGCACAATTGCCAGACATACAAACGCAAGCTTCACATCAAGCAGAAACAAAGCCGTGAATATCCCGAACATATAGATTCCGCTTGTCACAAATGTTGAAAGCACTGTGACATATAAATCCCTGATAGCCTCCGTATCATTGGTAATCCGCGCAACGACTTTTCCGGCCGGAAGGTTGTCAAAATAGCGAATCGGCATTTTCTGTATGTGCGAAAACACGTCCTGCCTCATCTTTTGAATAATCCGATTGGCGCTCATCTGCAGCAGATAATGCTGTCCGTATTGAAAGAATACCGAAAACACAAGCAAGCCCCCATACAGGCAGATCAGAAACACCATTCCCTTTATTTCCGGCTGATAGAACTGGAAAAGTTCCTGCTTAGTCAGCTTTTCGGCAGCATATGCCCGGCTCTTGTCTCCGTTTGTGATCGTCAGCTTCCCGTCAGAAACCGTTCTATTCCCGTCGAAGCTGACAGCCTGATCAACAAAATAGAACGCCATTCCCACTTGATAAATATGCGCTTCTTTTGCTTTTGAAACAGGCTCCTGCAATCGGTCCTCTCTGACATATGAGACGCCGTGAAACTGAACGGCATTTTTATCTTTTTCCGCAGCTTCATACCATGTTTTCTCAATACCGAGGATATGGTCATCTATCATTTTCTTGCCAATAAACGGCCCGGTCAGTTCTGCACCGACGGCGACAGCTAGCAATAGGACGGCCGTGATCAGCAATTTTCGATAAAGAAGTGCGTATCTCCATAACGTTTTTCCTATTTTCATGCCCCTGCTCCCCCTTCTTCCGCAGTGAACAGCTGCTGTCTTTCATATTGTTCCCGGTACCACCCATTATTGGCCAGCAGTTCTTGATGCGTGCCTCTCTCAGCAATGACGCCGCCGTCCATCACAAGGATCAGGTCAGCGTGCTCTACCGCGGATAATCGGTGTGTCAAAATAAATGTCGTTTTTCCTTTGCGGTTTTCTCTGATGTTCTTGATAATTGCAGCCTCTGTTTTGGCATCTACAGCGGAAAGTGAATCATCCAGAATCAAGATTTCCGGATTCGCCATGAGTGCTCTCGCAATCGAAATTCTTTGTTTCTGCCCGCCTGACAGTGCCACGCCTTTTTCACCGACCATTGTCTCCAGACCGGACGGAAGCATGTGCAAATCTTTTTCAAAATGTGCTTCGGCAATGGCTTGCTGAACCTCTTTATCAGTTGCATCCTGTTTTCCGTATAAAATATTTTCTTTTACAGTCCGTGAAAACAGTAAATGATCCTGAGGCACATATCCGATCCATCCGCGGAGCCGATCAAGAGGGATTTGCTGAATCGGTACGCCTGAAAATGTAATGCTCCCTTCACCTGGAGGGTACTGGCGCAAAAGCTGCTTAATAATTGTCGTTTTTCCGCTCCCGGTTTTACCTGCAATCCCGACAGTCTGCCCTTTTCGCACCGTAAATGAAATATCCTGAAGATTGTCACTTGTTGAGCTTGGATATGTAAAGCTGACATGACTGAAAACGATATCTCCAGGCTCTTTAAGATCAGCGGGCTGTTTTGGATCTGTCACATCCGTTTCATAAGAAAGAGTTTCATTTACCCGGTCTAATGACGCATTGCCGCGCTGCATCACGTTAATGAGTTCACCGATTGCAAACATCGGCCAAATCATCATGCCGAGATAAACGTTAAAGGACACTAACTCTCCAAGCGTCAGCTCGTTCCGGAATACAAGAAACGCTCCGTAGCCGAGCCCAATCAGATAGCTTGCGCCGACAAGCAGTTTCACCGTCGGCTCAAACAGTGAATCAATAAAAGCCACTTTCATATTTTTCTGATAAACATCAGCGGTCATTTCATTAAACCGGCGAACATCGTTTGTTTCCTGAACATACGCGCGAATCACCCGCACGCCTGAAACAGATTCCAGCACTCTGTCATTCAGCGCCCCGAACGCGTTTTGGGCCTCAGTAAACCGCTCATGAATTTTACTTCCATATAGACTGATTGCAATCGCCATGACTGGAAGCGGGATAATGGCGGCGAAGGTCAGCTTCCAGCTGATCAAAAACCCCATCGTCAAAAAGATCGTCATCATAAACATCGTAGAATCGACTAACGTCAAGATGCCAAACCCTGTCGTTAAACTGACGGCCTGAAGATCATTTGTCCCTCGTGCCATTAAATCGCCTGTCCGGTTTTTTTCATAAAACGGCGGCGACATAGTCAGCAAATGCCCCATCAGCTTCGTACGAAGAATTTTCTCCATCAGATTCGCTCCGCCAAACAGCTGATGCATCCAAAAATAAGACATGATATACACGGCCGCCGTCAGCACAAAAAAGATACCGATATAAAACAGCAGTCCTTCCGCAGTAAACGCCCCTGCTTTCATATCATCTATGGCGTTCCCCAAGAGCTTAGGCGGAAACATTTCAATGACATTGACTGCTAATAAAAGGACAATCGCAATCGTATAGCGCAGCCAGTACGCCTTAAAAAACCAGCCAAGCTTTTTCAAAACTGAAAACATCTATCCCCATCTCCTCATCAGCCGCCTTCAATTTTTTCCTTGCAGCTTTTTTCATCCAGTTTGGCACGAACAGCCCTCGCCTCTGTATTTGTCTTCACATCCCATACACCTGTCTTTCCTTAGATTTTGTATATAAAAAAGGCATGAAGCGTCAGCTCCATGCCTTTTTTAACCGATATGTTACGCACAGCGCTTTTCAGCGCGCGGTCCGACCTAAAAAACCGTTCACGAAAACAGAACAAAAGGTTTGCCGCGCCAATATGAAACTGTTTGATAAACATGCAAATTCCTTGGCATAGCAAACCCTCCTTCCATTCTGATTTCATCTTTTTATCATCATATAAACAAAACCTTTTATTGTCAATCATTACTTGAATAGGAAAAGGTTAATTGTGCTCAAATTCGGGTAGTAGTGTTGTAAGACGCTTTGAAAGGGTGAGAAGGATGTTCCATGCTGACCGTATCATCGTTGCGTTTGACGGAAGTGAAAATAGTAAGAAAGCGCTTCAGACAGCCATTGATCTTGCTAAAACCGTAAATGCCGCTATTACCGTCGCCCATTCACATGATATGAAAGACAATCAGACCGTCATCGACCCGCCCAGACCCGCAGCTGAGGCAAGCTATATCAGCGGAGGCATGACAAGTGTTCCTGATCCGCTGATATCGGATGTAACATCACCTGAGCCAATGATCTATGAAGACCGTACGGAAGAAGTCATCGCCGAAGCCAGAATGATGCTGAATGAACAGCAGGCAGATGGAGATATCGATATATTAGAAGGCGATCCGGCTGAATCAATTATCGAGCATGCAAACCGCATTTCTGCCGATATGATCGTAACCGGAAGCAGAGACCAAAACAGGCTGAAAAAGCTAATATTCGGAAGTGTAAGTGAAAAGCTTTCAGCGAAATCGGATATACCCGTCCTGATTGTAAAGTGAGCACGCCCTGTGCTCACTTCTTTTATATTCATAATTGTGAAAAAACATAGATTTTCGTTTTTTTCTGTTATAATGCTTTCGTGCCCAAAAGCACAAAAGCATTAAAGATAAATATGGGGTGTTATTTTGGATTCTCAAAAAAAGCTGACGTTTCCGTTAGCCGTCGGTTTATTTATATTCATGTTATGCATTATTATTTCTTGCTTATTCTTGCTTCATGTAGAACCTCATATCCCGCTGTTTTTAAGTGTTGTCATGCTTTCAGCAGCAGCTTTATGGTTTGGATTTCCCTGGAAGAGCATTGAAAAAGGGATTGTAGACGGGATCAAAAACGGCGTACAGCCGATTATCGTTCTAGCGCTAATCGGCATCTTAATCGGCGCCTGGATGTACAGTGGCGCCATACCGACTGTGACAGTTTATGCCCTATCCTTTATTGAACCAAGCCATCTTCTGTTGACTGCTTTGTTTTCATGTATGATTATCAGCACACTTGTTGGCTCAAGCCTGACAACTGTTAGCACAATCGGGGTAGCGCTGATCGGCGTGGCGAGCGCGGCCGGCGTTCCGCTTGAATGGACAGCAGGCGCAGTCATATGCGGCGCTTGTTTTGGGGATAAAATGTCGCCGATGTCGGACACAACCAACTTTGCAGCCGGAATAGGCGAAATACCGATCTTTGAACACATTCGCCATATGATGGGTACAACCATTCCAGCTTTGCTCATCACTGTCGTTCTGTTTTACTTTCTCGGTTCATCAGTGTCAGCGGACGCTGCTTCAACCGATAATATTCAGCAGGTCATAACCGGAATAAAAGATGCCGCAAACGTGACACCGTGGGCCCTTCTTTCTCCGCTCTTAGTCGTTTTGCTGGCAATTAAACGGGTATCAGTAATCCCCGTTCTGACTGCCGGAATTATTTCCTCGGGAATTTTGACTGCTATTTTTGTACCCGACAGCAGCCTGCAGGCGTTTATGACAGCTTTGCAAAATGGCACAACTTTCGAAACTGACAATGAGGCAGCCGCTAAAATTATCAACAGAGGCGGACTGCAATCCATGATGGGCTCTGTCTCTCTCATTATGATTGCTTTTGCACTCGGCGGATTGATGGAGAAAATCGGATTGATTTCTGCACTATTGGAAGGCGTCATGAAAGGCATCCGCTCAAAAGGCCGTCTTGTTGCAGCAACTGTCTGCTCAAGCATCGGCGTCAACTTGGCAACCGGCGAACAGTATTTATCGATATTAATACCGGGACAATCATTTAAATCCTTATATGACAAACAAAACATCCAGCGAAAATTTCTGACAAGATCATTAGAGGACGGCGGAACATTAATTAACCCATTGATTCCTTGGGGCGTCAGCGGCGCATTTATGGCGAGCGCACTTGGTGTTCCAGTCATAGACTACATCCCGTTTACGTTCTTCCTCTATATATCGCCGATGATCTCCATTTTGATTGGATTTGTTAAAAAATAAAAAGAGCCCCGCTGTAAAAAGCGGGCTCTTTTCTTCGTTCATTTATGAAATGCTAGCAGCCTGGTGAATGCTTTCTTGAAAAGCAGCCTGAAGCTGTTTGGTCACCGGTCCGGGTTTCCCGCTTCCGACCGATTGTCCATCGAGCGTCACGACCGGAATAATTTCTGCCGTCGTTGACGAAATAAAGATCTCTTCCGCCTGTTTCAACTCTTCTTCACTGACAGGAGTCTCATCCAGTTTGATCCCATTCTTTTCAATCAGTCCTAAAATATTCATCCGTGTAATTCCATTGAGAATGAGCCGGTTAGCCGGATGTGTTCGCACCGTGCCGTTGATAACGGCATAAACGTTAGAGGAAGTACCCTCCGTAACAACGCCGTCTCTAAGTAAAATGGCTTCAAATGCTCCCGCTTCATAGGCCTTTTGCTTCGTCATGACATTATACAGTAAATTCAGACTTTTGATATCACATCTTAGCCAGCGAAGATCCTCATCTGTAATGGCCGCCACTCCGTATGCCTGCTCTTGCTCCGGTTTTTTCACCGTAAACGTATAAGCAGTAGTCTGCGGCTCAAGCCCGGCTTCATACTGGTGTTTTCGCGGGGCCACACCTCTTGTTGTCTGAATGTATACCGCTCCCTCACTGACCGCATTTTCCTGTACAAGCTTTTGCAGGTCCCACTCGAGATCTTCTATACTGAATGGAAGTGAAATTCCAATTTCAGCAGCACTTCTGAAAAAACGCTCTGCATGCTCACGTAAGCCGAACAATACTCCTTTGTACACCCTGATCACTTCATAGATGCCGTCACCAAACTGATAACCGCGATCTTCCAAATCGATTGATGCTTCACTGCGCCCAATCAGCCGGCCATTGACTAAAACCTTCATAAAAGCCCTCCCTTTTCGAGATGTCCCTGATGTCATTCAAGCTGTCATTGTCACTAATTCTACCATATTGGACAAGCTGAAAAACAGAAAGATCAAGAGATCTATAGCGGAAAGGAGTTTATTTTTTCCTTAAAATCTGACATTTCGACAAATTTTCTATGTGCTTTCCAGTTTTATTCCTGTATACTTGATTGGTAATACATAGGTTGTAAACATAAGGCATCTTCATAAGCTGCCTGCTGTACAGCATTATGTAGAGATTTTATGCCAATGGAGAGATTGTTATGCGACAAACGAGAGGAGAGGCTTCTCCTTCTGCAGTTTCGCTTGCTTTTAAATTTGCAAGTTTAGCAGTTTTATGTGTGCTGCTTTTGCTTATGGTGATTTTGGGTTATTCCAACAGTTCAACGAAAGCAAAGGAAGTCACTGTCACAACTAACGGACAGCTTCGAGATGAGAAGGAAAGCCTTAAGCTGAAAAACGACTCCCCCGATCTGCTGATAAAACATCTGCAGACAAAGCAGGACATGGGAGATAAAACGGTTTACTTAACCTTCGATGACGGCCCGTCAGCCTTTACAAACCGCTTGCTCGATGTACTGAAAAGCGCTGATGTAAAAGCGACGTTTTTTATGCTGTCACCGCGGATGAACGAATTCAAACAAGCTGTGAAAAGAGCAGAAAAGGAAGGCCACGCACTAGGTTTACATGGCGTTACCCACAATAACAGATTGTTCTATCAATCACCGACATCTCCGTTAAAAGAAATGCAGGAGGCGCGTGACACGCTGCAGGACATTACAGGTTATAAAACCGCTCTTGTCAGAACGCCCTACGGAAGCAAGCCGTCACTAACCCCCTCACAAATCCGCAATCTTGAGAAAGACGGTTTTGTGTACTGGGATTGGACGATTGACAGCATGGACTGGAAATACCGAAATTCAAAGTATGTGACGGCCGTGTTAGAGCAGCTTGAAAATATGGAACAAAGCTCTTCAGGCCGCCCGAATGTGATTCTCATGCATGATCTTCCCGCTACCGTAAACGCGCTGCCGGTACTAATCAATAAATTAAAAGAAAAAGGCTATTCCTTCGGTGTATTAGAGGACACAATGGTTCCTGTTCATGAATAAAAAAGTGAGGCGCATAAGGCGGCTCACTTTTTTATGCCCAAACTTCGGGCAAACTCGCCGATTTTTTGATGGATGACCATGTCAAACAAGCTGTCGCAATACGTTGGTTCAAGGTTTATGATGACTTTCTTCATGCCGGGAATCAGACTTGCATCCTCAGGCACAAATCTAGCCGGAGCCACTTCGAGAGACGTGCCGATAACCAATAAAAGATCTGCTTGATCCAGCTTTTCATAAAGGGTGTCAAAGTGCATGACGGCGTCGCCAAAGAGAACAACATCGGTTTTTAATACCGTTCCGCAAATGTCCCCATTGTTTCCGGCCGCCGTGCACTCCGGCACCTCCCGCTCCAGCAAATGGGGAAGATCATATCGGGCGCCGCATGCCGGACAAGCTGCTGTCTGGATAGAACCATGCAGTTCGTATACATGCCTGCTCCCCGCTTTTTTATGAAGACCGTCAATGTTTTGCGTAAAAATATCGACCTGCTTCCCTTGCTTCTCCAGCTCAGCTAAAAGCAAGTGTCCTTCATTCGGTTCAAAGCTGCCGCTCATTTTCATCTGGAACAATTCTTTGAATTTGGGCCAAAACAGACGCGGATGACTTAAAAAATAATCAAGGCTCATCGCTTCCATTCTTGAGGCATCTTCCGTCCAAATGCCCCCTGCTGAACGAAAGTCTGGAATCCCTGATTCTGTGCTCATTCCCGCTCCGGTCAGCACAACAATTCTCTGTGCTTCATGTAGAATACTTTTGAATGCTTCCAACTCAACACCGCCTTTTTCTCTTATTTTACCATGAAAAAGACTCCGCCTCTGTCAGACGAAGTCTCTCTTTTAAGCCCGTTCCTTTTCCTTTTTATTTAGATTCACCTGGAATGGGTCGCTCTCGTGCTTTTGCTTGACAACAACCATTTGGCCGGGATATGCAAACTGGACACCTTCTGCACCTAAAATCTCAATAATTTTATAGTTGATATCCTCTCTAATATTAAGGTTTTCAGCCCAAACTGTCGTTTTTGTATAGAAGTTAAAAAATAAATTGTAGTAGCTGTCGGCAAACGTATCGAAGTTGACCATGATTGTTTCATTATCAACGCCCTCATGCTCTAAAAGCATTGTTCTGAGAGAATGAATGGAGCGTTCAAGGTTCTCAATCGGCGTAGCGTAGGACACATGGATGGAAAACGTAATCTGGCGTTTGGTCATTCTTGTCCAGTTCGTGATCGCTTCCATCGACAGCGTAGAGTTCGGCACCGTTACAAGCGCCCCCTGTGCTGTTCTGAATCTCGTGCTCCTAAAGGTAATATCCTCGACTGATCCTGTTACTGTCGACGTCTCCACCCAGTCACCAATTGTAAACGGCTTTTCAGTAATAATAATAATACCGCCGAAGAAGTTGCTGATGGTATCCTTCGCGGCAAGCGCAAAAGCCAGTCCGCCAAGACCAAGGCCCGCTACAAATCCGTTTACATCATAATTGAATTCCTGAGCGATCACACTGACACTGAGCGCAATGATCACAAAACGGAGCAATTTGGATAAAAACGGGGCCAGAATGTCATCCATGTCAAGCTCGAAGCGCTGATTCACCTTATGGAAGATAAACGACGATGTTGCGGTCAAATTACAAAGACCCCAACACAAGAGCGCCACAATCAGTGAGCGGTATATTTTGCTGATGACCGACATTTGCTCATCTAAAAACGGTGAATACCGGATCGCTAAAAACAGCCCAAGGGCAACAAAAAACCATCTGGCCGGCTTATCAAACGCCAGAACCACCTGTTTAAAAATTTCTGTTTTCGGCCGGTTTGACAAATTAAAAAGCAGGTTAAAGAAATATCTTGTGAATAATTTTCTAAGTATAAGAAACACCAGCAAAATCGCCAAGCTGATGCCGATTTGTATGATGTTATCAAGCGTAAAATACTGCTGCAGATAATCCGGCATGACTGTCTCCCCTCTATCCCAATCAATTGTTTATTATACTAAAATATTCGTAAGGATGTTCATTTAAATGTCTTTTGCAGCACAAAACCCCGGCGAAACGCCGGGGTCATTTCTCAATTCATCTATCAGCCAGATTCAATAGGGACAGTCACTTACCTTTTTTCGTTTGTGTCTGATCAAGGAGAGTTGCTTTTTGCATTTCAGCATCCGTTTCGGCTTTAATTCTTTCCTCCACTCTGATTCTCCCTTTTCCCATGATCTCGCCTCCTTTTTTGCTATTATAAAGGATCATATTTTGTTGTGAACATGTCGAAAGACCTAATTTTCTGACGAAATGTGTTCTGATACGCTGAGTGTCTTTTTTTAGTTATACGCATTCCTCAGCCCGTACCATTCCGATATGGCAGAAAAAATTCACCAGTTTGTATCGCGGTGCATATATGGTTTTGATACAATAACAGAAATGCCCATACGAGGAGCTGACTTAGCTTGTACATCATTGCCCATCGCGGAGCATCCGGCTACGCTCCGGAAAATACGATTGCCGCATTTGACCTTGCGGTGAAAATGAATGCAGATATGATCGAACTGGATGTCCAGCTTACAAAAGACAGGCAGATTGTTGTGATACACGATGACAGGGTTGACCGAACAACAAACGGATCGGGCTTTGTTAAGGATTTTACCTTGGAGGAATTGCAAAAACTCGATGCAGGAAGCTGGTACGGCCCCGCTTTTCAAGGAGAGCGTATTCCGACCCTGGAAGCGGTGCTCAAGCGCTACCACAAAAAAATCGGCCTTTTAATTGAACTAAAAGGCCATCCGTCTCAAGTCGGAATTGAAGAAGAGGTGGGACAGCTATTAGGGCAATTTTCTTTTTCTATCAATAATATTGTTCAATCCTTTCAGTTCCGCTCCGTCCAAAGGTTCCGCGAGCTTTATCCTTCGATTCCGACAGCGGTCATTACAAGGCCCAACTTTGGCATGCTGTCCAGAAATCAGATGAAGGCCTTCCGCTCTTTTGCAAACTATGTCAATATAAAATACACACGGCTCAACCGTCTGATGATCGGCTCCGTCCATAAAAATGGCTTAAACATATTTGCATGGACTGTCAACAATCAAAAGACAGCGGCAAAATTACAAGCCATGGGCGTGGACGGCATCGTTACAGATTACCCGGATTTCATCATAAAGGATGGCAAACATGAAAATATATAGCGCGGTTTTTATCGGAGGCGCGCTTGGCGCCTGCCTCCGATACGGATTAAACTTATGGATACACACCGGTCAGTTCCCGGCGGCAACCTGGCTGGAAAATGCGGCAGGCAGCCTTCTATTAGGCATTTTGACCGGATTTTTTATGATCGGGGCAAAACGGCCTCTGCTGTCGGCTTTTTTAGGCACCGGCTTTTGCGGAGGCTTCACAACAATGTCCACGTTTTCTAAGGAAACAGTGATGCTTTTGCAAGGACAACCCTCATTGGCTCTTTTATATGTGGCAGCCTCATTGATATCAGGGATCATATTTGCACTGATTGGTGTTTTTGCGGGACGGCGCATAGCAGGCATTCAGCAAAGAAAGGGGCTGCAGGAAAGATGACACTAGCGGGTATTTTCATAGGGGGCGGACTTGGCGCAATGCTTCGCTTCTGGCTTGGCAATGTCATAACCGCCAAAACCAAAGGTCTCAGCCTGCCCATTGGCATACTGACAGTCAATATTCTCGGAGCTCTCGGGCTCGGAATATTTACAGGACTTCACGTTGCAAATGTTTCGGTCTCGCTTATCATCGGCACGGGGTTTTTTGGCGCCTTTACGACCTTTTCCACCTTCAGCGTTGAAAGTATTCAACTCCTTATGGCCAAACGTGTAATAGAAAGCATCTTGTACATCGCCCTGACACTTTGCGGATCGCTTTTGGCATTTTGGTGCGGCTGGACAATCACAATGTAAAAAAACCTTGAGCTTATTTCTCGCTCAAGGTTGCACTGTTCAGCATCACAGGATCGGGCAGCGGCAGCTTGTGGTGCGCCGTAATCCCGGTTGTGTTGCCGGCTTCTTCTTTTATATCGATTTGCTTGATTAATCGGCCGTCCATCTTCAGCACCTTTATCGTATATGAACCGATGCGAATGGATTCACCAGCCTCAATATCGATGTTTTCTTTTAATATCAGCCCGCCGATCGTATCGACGTCTTCTTGAATCGATGCGCCAAGAAGGCTGTTCACCTGATCGATCCGAACCTTTCCATCTATCACATAATGGCCGTCGCCAAGCTTTTGGATCAGCGGCTGTTCATCTTCATCAAATTCATCTCTGATCTCTCCGACAATTTCCTCAAGAATATCCTCTGTCGTCACAAGTCCCGAGGTTCCTCCGTATTCATCCGACAATATTGCCATATGAATGCGCTCGCGCTGCATTTTAATCAGCAAATCATGAACCGGGATCGTTTCAATCACTTCGATGACCGGCCTCACATACGGATGGATCGTCATCTTCATTCGTTCTTCTTCTGTCATAAACAGCAAATCAGAAAACAAATGCTTCGTATTGACCAAACCGATCACACTGTCTTTGTCTCCATCTGTGACTGGCCAGCGCGTGTATTTTTCCTTCAGCATGACTTCAAGCATCTCGGCCATCGTCATCTCAGTTGACACAGCAGCCATTTCCTTCCGCGGTATCATAATTTCTTTGGCGATCCGATTATCAAATTCAAAAATCTTATTCACATATTTATATTCAGACGGATTAATCTCTCCGTTTTTTAAACTCTCAGATAACAGCATCCTGAGTTCTTCCTCAGAATGGGAACCATCATGTTCTGACGCAGGCTTCAAACCGAACATCCCGCATAAAAGCCGCGCCGATCCATTGAGGATCCAAATAAACGGAAACAGGAGCAAATAGAATAAACGCAAAGGGCCCGCTATCAGTAAAGTCAGCTGTTCTGCCTTTTGAATCGCGACCGTTTTCGGGGCCAGTTCACCTACAACAACGTGCAGGAACGTGATCAAGCCGTACGCGACTGCAAAAGAGGCTGCATGTGAAACCGAGTCTGGCAAGCCGAGCGGTTCAAACAGTGGATGCAGCAGCCGTTCAAAGGCCGGCTCACCCAGTACGCCAAGCCCGATTGATGTCAATGTAATGCCTAGCTGGGATGCGGATAAATATTCATCCAAATCTGTAATGACACGCCTTGCGAGTATCGCCCGTTTGTTTCCTTCTGTGATAAGCTGATCTATTCTGGATCTCCTCACTCTAACAATCGCAAACTCGCTTGCAACGAAAAACGCGGTTAAAGCAATGAGCACGCCAATTAAAATCAGACTGTCAATATCGTCCATTTAACCCTATCCTCTCAACAAAGGATAAGGAGTCACCTCCTGATATAATCATTTTTCCTTAACATTGAGGTACGCGGTGTATTGTTGCCTAAGCAGAGGGCCCCATCATACCACCTCCAAAAGTCAAAGTTTGATTATAAATTGTATATTTTATTGTAACACAACTCATTCCAAAAATGATTTTTAATTTTTAGACTTTTATCATGAAGAAAACCTTAACTGCATGCCTGCTTGTCAATTCTGCGCCTGTCTGGATTCGAAGAGGAAGGATTTTGCGGATATAAAAAGAAAACAGCCTTGAAAACTGTTTTCTTTTCTTTGCCTTCTTAAGCAAAATCTTTATATAAAGAAATGAAAATGTCCCGTGAGTTTTTAATCTGCTCGATCGGCACACTGAAGGATAATCGGAAATGCCCGCTCATTCCAAAACCGCTGCTCGGCACAATTAATAATTTGTATTTTTGGGCGGCATGCACGCAAAATGCAACTTCATCTTCAATCGGCGATTTCGGAAAAACAAAGAAACCTCCCTTTGGCATTTCAAATTCAAAACCGGCTTCTTTTAAAATGTCTACCATTAAATCCCGGCGCTCTTTATAAGCGCTCGCGTCTACTCTTAAATCATCCATTCGTGCCACAGCCCGCTGCATCATGACAGGGGCATTCACAAATCCAAGCGTTCGATTACAATACACAAAAGCGTTGATCAAAAGGTCCGCATCCGGCATTCGGCTGTCCAATCCGATATATCCGAGCCGCTCCCCGGCTATGCCGAGATCTTTACTGAATGAGCTAGCCAATATCACACGATGGTACGATTGAAACGGATTTGCCAGCTCTTCATCATAGATTAATTGACTGTACGGTTCATCAAACAGCACATAAATCCTCTGGCCGCTCTTCTCTTCTATTTCTTTTAATAAAGCGCCTAAATCGTCTATATTTTTCTGGCTGAGAACCGTGCCTGTGGGGTTATGCGGTGTATTGAGGATCAGCCCTTTCGTCTGTGGAGTGATCGATTGCCTTACCGCATCAATGTCGATCTCAAACCGGCCTGTCAACGGGCAGCTGACGGCCTTTCCCCCGTAGTTCTCAATATACAACTTATATTCAGCAAAATAAGGTGCGAGAATAATGACCTCTTCCCCAGGGTTTACGATGCTTTTTAACGCAACATTCAAAGCGCCTCCCGCGCCCACCGTCATGACGATACGCTCCGCTGAGAAATCAGCTTCAAAACGCGACCCCAGAAATTGCGCGACTTTTTCTCTCGCTGCAGGAAGCCCTTGGTTTTGTATGTATCCGTGGCTGCCTTTTTCAGCTTCCTCTATTAACGCTCTCTTAAAAGCTTCAGGCGGTTCAACAATCGGGTTGCCGAGTGAAAAATCAAATACCTGGTCTTCCCCGAACTCCTTCTTCAGCCTTGCACCTTCATCAAACAGCTTGCGAATCCATGATCCTTTATTTAAGTTTTCTTCAACTTCCCGGGATAACCCAGCCAATTTCATCTGTCCCTTCCGCATATAAAAAATTTGAAAATTCTATCTTCCTATGTTACTTCAATCAGATGATGAATTCCACAACTTCCAATTCCGGTCTGAAAAAAACAATAAACTTGTGCAAGACACCGTTCATATATTAAACTATTCTCATAACTATAACGTGATGGTTGGGAGGGATATAGATGGGGCTGAGACTTATCGCATCAGTGAACTAGCGGCGCTCGCCGGAGTAACGAAACGGACAGTTGATTATTATACGAATCTCGGTCTGCTTACGCCGGCCAGATCCTGTTCAAATTACCGTTACTACGACGAAAATGCACTCAAACGACTTATATTTATTGTAGATTGCAAGAAGCAGCGATTGGCCCTGTCCGATATTAAAGATCGACTGGAGAACCAGTTTCCCTCTTCAGCTAAACTTGATGATGAAATTGGAAATCTGGCATTAGAAATTGATCATATGAATCAAAACATCTCCGGAATCTTGCATCGGTTTGAACGGCTGAAGCCCGAGGATCGTGACAAGCTGAAAAGCAAACTCCCGCCTGAAAAGCTCGCCGTGTTCCAATCATTTATGCTGCTGTTAAGTTAAAACCATTTTATCTAACAGGAGGTGTTACCTTCATTCTCATTGCTAGAGTGAAGGTTCTAATTGGACATAGTGAATTTGATTTTAGTTGCTGTTTTAATCGCCCTGACGGCATTTTTCGTGGCATCTGAGTTTGCCATTATCAGAATCAGAGGCTCACGGATCGATCAGCTGATCGCGGAAGGAAATAAAGCAGCAATAGCCGTAAAAAAAGTGACCACGCATCTTGATGAATATTTATCTGCGTGTCAGCTCGGAATTACATTGACTTCCATCGGATTAGGGGTTTTAGGTGAATCAACGATCGAAAGGCTGCTTCACCCGCTTTTCGTACAAATGAACGTACCAGGTTCCCTTTCACATGTCATATCGTTTATTTTTGCGTATGCCATTATCACGTTCTTACACGTTGTTGTCGGAGAACTTGCACCTAAGACAGTCGCTATCCAAAAGGCGGAAGCAGTGTCTATGCTGTTTGCGAAACCGCTGATTTGGTTTTACCGCATCGCGTTCCCATTCATTTGGCTTTTGAACAATTCTGCACGGTTATTGACCAAAGCATTTGGCCTGGAGACCGTTTCAGAAAACGAACTGGCACACTCAGAAGAAGAGCTGCGTATCATTTTGTCTGAAAGCTATAAAAGCGGTGAAATCAACCAATCAGAGTTTAAATATGTGAATAAAATCTTTGAATTTGACGACAGGCTCGCGAAAGAAATTATGATTCCGCGGACCGAAATTGTCAGCCTTCCGCATGATATCAAGATTTCTGAAATGATGGACATCATTCAGATTGAAAAATATACCCGCTACCCTGTGGAAGAGGGCGATAAAGATAACATTATCGGAGTTATTAACATTAAAGAAGTGCTGACCGCCTGCATCAGCGGTGAGGTATCTGTTGATTCCACCATTTCTCAATTCGTCAACCCGATCATTCATGTCATTGAATCTGCGCCGATCCAAGACCTGCTTGTCAAAATGCAAAAAGAGAGGGTCCACATGGCCATTTTGTCTGATGAATACGGCGGTACTGCCGGACTCGTGACGGTTGAGGACATCATTGAGGAAATTGTCGGTGAAATCCGCGACGAATTTGATATTGATGAAATTAGCGAAATCCGCAAAATCGGCGAAGGCCATTATATTCTTGACGGAAAAGTGTTAATTGACCAAGTAAACGACCTGCTAGGCATCCATTTAGAGAACGAAGAAGTCGATACAATCGGCGGCTGGTTCCTTACTCAAAAATACGATGTTGAAAAAGATGATTCCATCATCGAAGAGGGCTGCGAATTCATCATTAATGAAATTGACGGCCACCACGTCGCATATATTGAAGTGAAAAAGCTTCAAGAAGAAGAACTTCTGGAGACAGCTAACCAGCAGGAAGCATAATAAGAAAAGCACCTTGTATAAGGTGCTTTTCTTATTTTCACAGTTTCAGGGCAATCTCTCAGAACGCCTTATAGCTGATCAAGTTTATTCTCTAGTTCTTTAATCCGCTGATTCAAAGCCTCTGTCATTGCTGCAAGTCTTTCCTTTGAAGGCAGGTGGGCAAAATCAGCCTGGTGAAGAGGCTCACCGATAATCAGCTTCATTTTTCCTTTTTTGAATAACTCTTTTCCGCTTGAAGGGCCCTGATATGCAGCGGGGACAAGCGGCGCTTTCCCCATTTGCGCAATCGTCACCGCACCTCTTTTCAAAGGCACATCCTCAGAGGTTCTTGTTCCGCTTGGGAAGATACCGACGATCTCTCCTTCTTTCAGCAGCTTAATCGGCGTTTTAATACTGCTTGGCCCGGGATTTTCCCGATCTACCGGAAAGGCATGAATTTTCTTCAGAAACGAACCGATCCATTTATTTTGAAAAAGCTCTTTTTTCGCCATGTAGTGTATTTGATAAGGAAGAATCCCGACTCCGAGTGTAATCACATCAACCCAGCCGGAATGTGTACACGCGATGACAAAACCTGAATCGGCCGGAAGGTTTTCTTTGTTATACACCTTCACTCCTCCACGAAGAGAAAGAATAACTTTTAAAGCATTTGCACAAAACTTATACATATCGCACTTCCTTTGTCGTAATCAATGATTCTTTCTGTCATCTATTATAACAACATTTTTTATTACCTGGTACTAATTTTTAAGATTTCTCCCGTTAAAACGCCAAAAAGCTGAGGATTCGCCCTCAGCTTTTGTTATATTTCCTCTCTGGTCGGCGGGGCCATAAACTCCGGTCCGACAGGGTCTGATATCGTATTTTCCAATATAGTATTGATATCTTTCTGATCTTCACTGTTCAGCGTCCAGCCTGTAATCTCAGATAGGGCCTCAAGCTGCCCAGGCTTTCTTGCCCCCCAAAGAGCGATATCCGCTCCCGGCTGATCTAAGATCCATCTGACAGCCAAGTGAATCACTGATTTTCCATAACGTGTCTTCGCCAGCTTATCCAATTGATTGACAGCAGAAAGATACTCTTTAAAGCGGGGCTTCTGGAATTTTGGATCGTGATTACGCAGATCATCGCCCACAAATGTATACTCTTCGGTCATTTTGCCTGTTAACAGCCCTCTGCATAAACTGCCGTATAATAATGTTGTTATCTTGTTATCTTTCGCATAAGGAAGAACACTCTCTTCCATCTCTCTTTCAAACAGATTATATGGAGGCTGAATCGTATGGAGAGGTGCGACGGCGCGAAATGTATCCATTTGTTCAACTGAAAAATTGCTGACGCCAATCGCCCGGATTTTTCCCGCATCATATAATTCCTTCATGACTTCAGCCGTTTCTTCAATTGGCACAAGCGGATCGGGCCAATGCACCTGATAAAGATCAATATAGTCTGTTTGAAGCCGTTTCAAAGAATTCTCAACTTCCTCTACAATTCTCGCTCTGTTCGCATGGCGGAACAGCTGGTTGTTCTTCCAGTCCAGAGCCGTTTTCGTTGCGAGAATCACCTGGTCTCTTTTGCCGTACTCTTTGATTGCCTTTCCGACAATTTCCTCGGACTGCCCGAAGCCGTAAGCCGGTGCGGTGTCAATCAGTGTAATCCCCTGATCAAGAGCGGCTCGGATTGTTTCAATCGATGTTTTTTCGTCAGTGCCTCCCCACATCGTTCCGCCAATGGCCCATGTGCCGAGGCCGATTCTGGAGGCTTCTATTCCTGTATCTGCTATACTGGTATATTCCATTGTGCCACTCCTTCACTTTTTCACTATCTTTTCCCCTCTGGAAAAAATGTTAAACATTTCTCCGCACTATCTTTTGCGGGCATTTTTGGGTACTATATAGTAATGGTGTTTGATTAGGTATAAAAAAGCCGTTTGCATGTAATGTGCAACTTTAAACCTTTCTTATGCGTGTATAACATAGAGGGGAGAAAAGGCAGTGACGATCGATGAAATTTACCAAATGTACATGAATGATGTTTACAGGTTCCTGCTCTCCATGACAAAAGACAAGCATCTTGCTGAAGACTTACTGCAGGAAACCTTTATGCGGGCATACATACACATTCACTCCTATGATCACAGCAAAGTAAAGCCCTGGCTTTTTCAAGTGGCGCGAAACGCCTTCATTGATTACGTCAGAAAGCATAAGAAAGAAGTAACCATTTCTGATGACTTAATCGGAAGCCTCTTTCAAAATGCTGTTCAAAGTCCTGCCCATCAGGTAGAGATAAAGGAAGTGCTGACTGGTTATATGTCCGAGCTCCCCGATAATTATCGGGAGGCCTTAACGCTATATTATTTAAAAGAGTTAAACTACAAAGAAGCATCCCATATTATGAATATTTCAGAGGCGAATTTTAAAAGTGTTTTATTTCGTGCCAGACAGCGGCTGAAAGCACTTTATAATAGAGGTGTTAATGATGAATGAAGAATTTAAAAAGCGTTTTGATCAATATAAAAATGGGGAAATGAGCGACCAGGAAATGACTGCATTTGAGGAAGAACTTGAGAAGCTCGAAGTATATCAGGAACTGATTGAAAGCGAACTCGAGGACGATAACGATTGGGATCTCAGCATCAGTCCTGAAAAACAAAAAGCGATTTTAGCCTACGGCAAACGCAAGTCTTATTTGCGAATTTCTGTGCTTGCCGTCATTTCGACATTGATGATTTTGCCGCTTTGTACGCTGGGAAGCTACCTCTATTACGGAATGGGTGGAAAACACAGCACCGGCAATGAGTTTATGGAAACTGCCGCAGTCACTGTAGCCCTGACCATGCCGAATGTTCTTGTTGATACTTCCGGACTGAAAAGCCAAGTGAAGCTATTTGGGATGAATACTGAATTCCCGCTGCAAAAGCAGATTGGCACGAAGACGGCTGCCGTAGGGAATGAACGGGTTGAAATGTTTTATAACAAAGTAAAAGCGCCGGCAGTAAACTACTATGACTTAGAAGTGAATAAAACCGGCCATTACTTTACACATCCTTCAAACAAGTCTGAACAAACGACCGCAAAAGCAGAAAAAACGTTAAGCACATTGCCTGAAGGAACGGTATCAGAGGTCTACCTTTCATATGACCGTGCATATCCGACAAAAGACGTGTATAACAAATTCAAAGGCTATGATGTGAGCTTTTTGTGGAACGCAATCGAAACAGAGAAAAACACAAATAAGACAGCTTCCACAGAACCTCTTGGCTATCCTGGAAAGGATTCAAAGTTCCTGGCCGCCCTTAATACAAAAGGCAAGTCGAATGGCGATCAGTTTATCAACGCCCTGAAATTCATGTCCAAACACGAAAAATGGGCTCAGGTCATTTCAAAACGGAAAGACCTGAATGTAGATAACCGATTAGATTATGTAGAGAAAAACGGTGTCAATGTATACGGTTCGGTCGTTACAGGGCCAACCAAGGAAATCCAGCGCATGCTGAAAAATAAATCTGTAAAATCAGCGAATGTCGGCGAGGTGGAATTATGGAACTGGTAAGAATTTTTAAAGAACACAATGTATTCGGCTGGATCTCTGTCGGGACAGCGGTTCTGTCCCTGCTGTTGCTAAATTTGGCCATTATCAGCAACGTCACGTTTTATTCCTATCAAATGCTTCCGTTCGCCATGGCTGCCGTTCCGTTCGGCGTTGTTGAACTCTTCATCAAGAGAGGGCGCACAGGTCCAGGCCTGCTCGGCGTCATCCTTAATCTCTTTGTGATTATTTGTGTGTATACCATTGTATCTGTAGATACGAATTTACAGTTTGGCTTTTAAAAAAGACGCCTTTTCAGGCGTCTTTTTTTCATTACACCGGTTTTCGGAACAAATAACTTTCTATAGTAAAACCCATTTTATCTGTATAAAATCGATGTGCGTCTTTACGCTGAAGGCCAGATGAAAGACTGACAAAACCGAGTCCGGCTTTTCTCGCCCAGTCTGAGGCATAATCCAAAAGCATTTTGCCGTATCCCTTTGATCGGCAAGGTGCCGTTGTAACAAGATCCGCAATCCACAAGTGCTCTCCTTTATGAATGGAAACTCTCGGCAGAGCCCCGCACAGCGCTCTGATTGCTGTATTTTCATATAAGGCAAACAGCATATACGATTCTTTCTGCACACAGGCTTCAAGCCTTTGTAAATACGTCTCTATATCCAGTTCTGTTCTCAATTCACTCATAATCGGATACGACTCAGCCCATTCTTCTTTCGAGGTTAATTGTTTCGTATGGATCATCTTCTCAATCCCCTTTCCTTTCGTTACAATGAGCATAGCTAATAAATGGCATTTTCCAAATAGCCAATCTCAGAAAAAATGACCATGCCAGATACAAAGGAGACATGAGATGGATATTACGCCGTTTCTTGATAAAAAGAGCAAAACACCGCTGTATGAGCAGCTTTATACCTTTTTTAAACAAGAAATTTCACATGCGCGAATAACAAAGGGAACAAGACTTCCGTCAAAACGCAGGCTCTCCAGCTTGCTCGATGTCAGCACGGCAACTATAGAACGGGCTTATGAGCAATTAACTGCTGAGGGTTATGTCAAAAGCAAGCCGAAAATCGGCTGGTTCGCGGCGGAAGTAGAACAAGGATTCCCGACAGCTCCTGACCATTTTCAGCAGTCTGTACAGCCGGGATTACATGAAAAGAACGCACCTGCTATTGACTTCCATCAGGGCAACGTTGATCCGACCCTCTTTCCCTTTAACGCATGGAGAAAAAGCATAGTAAAAAGTCTTGATCGCTATTCCAGATCGTTTCACACCTCTGGCGACCCTCAAGGAGAATACGAACTCAGGCACATGATTGCCCGATTCGTCAGGCTGTCTCGGGGAGTAAATTGCGAACCCGGCCAGATTATCATCGGCGCAGGAACCACCGTGCTTCTGCAAATTCTTTGCCTTTCGCTAAAGCCAGGTACAAAAATCGGCTTTGAAGAACCGGGCTTTCACCGTTCAAGAAGGATGTTTGAAGCAAATCACATGGATGTCACTCCAATTTGTTCTGATGCAGAAGGCGTCCTGCCGGATGAGCTCTATCGCCAGAAACCTTATCTCATGTATACGACTCCTTCGCATCAGTTTCCGATTGGGACCATTATGACGATTACCCGCAGACAGGAGCTGCTGGCATGGGCGGCAGAAACAAATTCATTCATTATAGAAGATGATTACGATGGAGAATTTCGCTACAGCGGCCATCCCATTCCGTCTTTACAGGGCCTTGATCCGAATGGCAGAGTCATATATCTGGGCACTTTTTCAAAGTCACTTCTGCCTTCCTTGCGGCTCAGCTTCATGATTGTGCCCTCTGAACTCATGGAACCGATCAAAAACAACGCTCAGTTAATGAAGCAGACCGTCTCTGTTCACTCGCAATTGGCACTGGCAGACTTCATCGAAACCGGAGAGTGGCAAAAACACATAAATAGAATGAGAAGCTTATACCGAAAAAAACACGCTGTCCTGTTAGAAGCCATCCGCTCTGAACTAGGAAACACCGTTGAGATTCTCGGTAAGAACTCGGGGCTTCACATCCTGCTGCGCCTTTTGTTTCCAGCAAGTGAGGAAGAAGCAATAAAAGCAGCCGCTGACCACGGTGTAACCCTCTATCCCGTGTCTCCCTCATATATAGAACAGACGCCTTTTACTTCTGTCTTAATCGGTTATGGCGGTTTGTCAGAAGAGGATATCAGGCTCGGCATCCAAAAACTGAAAACGGCATGGGCACCGTTGATATCATCTTATTAAATAAAAAACAGGCCCCGGAAACGGAGCCTGTTTTTTAAAATGATAAAATTCCGATTAAATTTAAGAACACGATAATAATGGCAAGCGGCACGATAAAACGAAGCAAATAAAACCATGTGTAAAAGAATGCTTTACCTGCATTTGATCCATTTCGCATTTCAGCCAAGAGTTCGCTTTTCGAAATTTTCAGCGGGATAAATAGAGAAATTAACAGAGCGCCTGAAGGCATCAAAACATTGCTGACGGTAAAATCGGCAATATCAAAAAACGTTTTGCCAAATAGGTGCACATCACTCAAAACGCCATAAGACAAGCAGCATGGGATTCCGACCAAAAAGATCAAAAGCCCGCTCGTCCATGACAGTTTTTTTCTCTTCTTTTCGTCCCCTTTTCCGATTGTGGCAACGATAATTTCAACCATCGAAAATGCTGAGGTTAAGGCTGCAAATAAAAATGCAACGAGAAAGCCGATAAAAAACAACGTGCCGAACGGAAGCTGTTCAAAAACGGCCGGAAGCACTGTAAACAGCAATGTCGGTCCTTCATTTGGCTGAAAACCGAATGAGAAAACCGCCGGAAAAATAGCCAAACCTGCCAAGAGTGTCACAATGATATTCATCAAGACAATGGAGGCTGCCGAACGAGGGATATTTTGTGTTTTCGGCAAATAGGAGCTGTAGGTCACCATCACCGAAACCCCCAGTGTTAACGTAAAGAAGGCCTGTCCCAGCGCGAATAATATGGATTCCGGAGTCAGATCGCCGAAATGAGGCACAAGCAGAAACTTTACGCCTTCCATTGCACCATTAAGCGTAAGAGACCGAAGAACGAGCAGAATAAACAATAAAAACAAAATCGGCATCATCACCGCGCTTACCCGTTCAATCCCTTTTTGAACCCCTCTTGCGACAACGAGTACAGTCAGTGCCATAAAGACAAGCTGAGCCGCGAGCGTCTGCACCGGATTTTGGATAATAGAAGCAAAAAGAGCGCCATACTGTGCTTGAGAAAGCCCGGACAGTGATCCTGACGCTGTTTTCACGATATACAGCAAAATCCATCCCCCGATTACACTGTAAAACGACAGCACTAAGAAACACGCAGCTACGCCGATCCACCCCGTAAGAAACCAAGCTGATCGCGGCGCTTCTTTTTTATATGCATCAATGGCATTCGTCTGGTTCCGTCTTCCAAAAATAAATTCCCCCACCAAAAGCGGATAGCCTAAGAGAATGGTAAATAACACGAAGATAAGAAAAAAGGCTCCTCCCCCATTGGTCCCCGCTACGTAAGGGAACTTCCAAATCGCGCCCAAGCCGATAGCCGAGCCGGCGGCTGCCATGACGAAACCGATTTTCGAAGCCCATTGGACTGGTTTTTGCTCAGACAATAAACGTCACTTCCTTTCCAGCCTATATTATCTCTTATTTTTGTCTTCATTTCTATAGATTCATTTGCCAAGAACAGAAAAGAGAGCGGCCTGTATGGCCGCTCTCTTTATCAAAAGGTTATTGATTTAATTTTGAATGCTTTCTTGAATACAGAAAATAGATTACCAAGCCGATTAACAGCCACACTAGGAAGCGGACAATCGTCACCCATCCCAGATTTAAAATCAAGAACAGGCAGAACAG
Organism: Bacillus sp. GW821-FHT01G09; assembly: GCF_059422205.1. Lineage (NCBI taxonomy): Bacteria > Bacillati > Bacillota > Bacilli > Caryophanales > Bacillaceae > Bacillus > Bacillus sp. GW821-FHT01G09. The sequence continues at coordinate 73,326 of NZ_JBWKWL010000002.1, read as the reverse complement.
AATCGCCAGGCCTGGGATCACGGGAACTCCCGGGCATTTAAAAGCTCTCGGAAGATCAGGCTGTTTCTTTCTCAAAACGATAACTGCCACAGAAATCAGGACAAATGCCGACAACGTCCCGATGTTTACCAGCTTTGCAAGTTCATCCAGCGGAACAAGTGAGCCGAGAAGCGCCGACATCGTTCCGAAAAACCAAGTGGCTACATAAGGTGTTTTGTGCTTTGGATGCACTTTAGAAAGTGAGCCCGGCACAAGTCCGTCACGCGACATGGCAAACATGACGCGTGTCTGCCCGTAAAGCATCACGAGCATAACTGTTGTCATTCCCAACACGGCGCCAATATCAATGATGCCAGCCACCCAGTTTTGTCCTGCGCTTTGAAGAACTAGAGAAACCGGATGATCCACACCCGCAAATTGAGCAAACGGGATAACCCCAGTCATGATCGCTGATACGGTGACATATAAAATCGTGCAGACCAGTAAAGAGAAAATAATGCCTTTAGGCAGATCTTTCGCAGGATTTTTCGTCTCTTCCGCAGCAGAGGATACAGCGTCAAATCCGATAAAAGCAAAGAATACGAGCGCCGCTGCACTGAATACGCCGCCAAAGCCCATTGGCATAAACGGCTGCCAGTTGTGCGGCTTCACGTAAACGGCTGCCACCGCGATAAACAGCAGAACAACCAGTATCTTCAAGATAACCATGATATTGTTGACTCTTTTTGATTCTTTGATGCCTAAATAAAGCAAATATGTGATCGCCATTACAATGACGAATGCAGGAAGATTAAACAGGGTAAAGGTGCCTTTCACTGCGCCCGGTGCCGCTGTTAAAGCAACCGGAAGATGAATGCCAAGCCCTGATAAAAACGATTGGAAATAACCAGACCAGCCGACCGACACTGCACTTACCGCCAGCATGTATTCTAAAATTAAATCCCACCCGATAATAAAGGCCATAAGCTCTCCCAATGTCGCATAAGTGAATGTATACACCGAACCTGAAACAGGCACACTTGACGCAAATTCCGCGTAAGACAGGGCGGCGAATAAACAAGCCAACGCCGCCACAACAAATGAAATCGTCAGCCCGGGACCGGCCGTGACTGCGCCTGTTCCCGTCAGAACAAAAATCCCTGTGCCAATAATGGCGCCGATTCCAAGCAACGTTAAATCAAATGCTCCTAATTCTCTTTTTAAAGACTTTTCCCCGCTCGTCGCAGCGATTAAATCCTGAATGCTTTTCTTCCTAAAAACGCTCCCTTTCATTCCCCTTCAACTCCCGATCATCTATTTTTATATATTTTATTTGAATTTTCTGAATTCATGAGCAACAATGGTCATTTTTCTTTTTTTCTACTATATTTGTACTGGTCGCGAATCATTCCTTTCTCCTACTCAATATTATATATAAAATTGCAAAAATGAAAACAAAATTGTTAGAAAAATCGACAAATTTTTTATTTTGAAATTTTTAACCACACAAAAAAACCAGCTCTGGAGCTGGTTTTTCGTTGATCACGTTGAAATAAAACGGCCGCCATTCACATGAATGGTCTGCCCTGTCATATAGGAAGATTCGTCAGACGCAAGCAGAACATAGGCGCCTGCATGCTCAACCGGCTGTCCCGGTCTTCCCATTGGGGTATCCAAGCCGTGCTGTTTCACTTTTTCCTCAGGGAATGTCGCCGGAATAAGCGGTGTCCAAATCGGACCGGGCGCCACCGCATTCACTCTGATGCCTTTATCTGCAAGCGACTTCGCCATGGAACGCGTAAAGGAAACAATCGCACCCTTTGTGCTGGAATAATCAATTAACGCCGTATCCCCTTCATAAGCGGTAATCGATGTCGTATTAATAATGGCACTCCCCTCTTGCAGGTGAGGCAAAGCTTTCTTCGTCATATGAAACATGGAAAAAATATTTGTGCGAAAGGTTTTTTCCAGCTGTTCTGTTGAAATATTGAGAATGCTGTCCTGGGGATGCTGTTCAGCGGCGTTGTTCACTAAGATATCGAGTTTACCAAAATGGTCCACTGTTTGCTGCACAGCTTGTTCACAATGGTTCTCGTCCCCAACATCTCCCGGGATAAGCAGGCAGCGGACATTCTCCTTTTCGATCCGTTTGCGTGTTTCCTCTGCGTCCGAATGCTCGTCTAAGTATAGAATGGAAATATCAGCCCCCTCTTTAGCAAAGGCAATAGCTGCTGCTCTCCCTATTCCGCTGTCGCCTCCAGTAATGATCGCAACTTTTCCTTTCAGTTTTCCGCTTCCTCGATAATCCTCGTCCTCTGACAGCGGCAGCGGATTCATTTTTGACTCAATGCCCGGCTGTCTGTCCTGATGCTGCGGTTCTTGTCCTTCTGTTTGTCTGTCCATTGGGTTCACATTCATCACTCCTAGACATGTGGTTGATACTGAACGTTACCACACGACAGAAATGAATAAACGCCAAAATATGTTATGAAAGCACTTCCTCGGGAATGGCACCGGTATATTGCGCTGACGGGCGGAAAATCATGTTGTTTTCTGCCTGTTCCAGTACATGGGCGCACCACCCTACCATTCGGCTTGCTGAAAAGGTCGGAGTAAACAATTCATCGTCAAAATCGATGGCCTTCATCACTGCAGCTGCGTAAAATTCAACATTTGTGTACAGCTTTCGTCCCGGTTTGTAGATTTCTAGCAAACGAATCGCTTCTGCTTCTACATGCAGCGCAAGATCAAGATCACGGTCATTGCCGGCCACCTCTTCTGCTTTCTGTCTCAAAGCTTCTGCCCGCGGGTCTTTTGTTTTGTACACCCTGTGGCCGAATCCCATCAAGCGCTCTCCTTTTTCGAGTTTTTCTTTCAGATATGCTTCAGCATGTTCTTTTTCTCCAATGTCTTCAAGCATTTTTGTCACCGCAGAAGGAGCGCCTCCATGCATCGGACCTTTCATCGTACCGAGAGCAGCCGTGACGGCTGACACTAAATCACTCTCTGTAGATAACGTGACCCGTGCCGAAAAAGTCGATGCGTTCATGCCATGCTCCATGGCCAGAATCATATAGGTTTCAAGCGCTTTCTTTTTTGCCTCTGAAGGCTGTTCACCTGTGAGCATATAATAGTAGTTTTCGACATGTCCGTACTGGGAAGAAGGTGCAATTGCTTGTTCACCGCGCGTCCATCTTTTTCTGTATGCAATGATGGAAGGCGTGATTGCAATCAACCGGATTGCTTCTTCTGTTTTCGGATGGAATGTGTACGTATTTTCCCCCAATGCTGAAACAACCGTTCTCAGCACCGACATATCGTCCATGTTGTTTGGCAGTGATTGAATCAAGCGCTCAATATGTTCCGGAAGATTCCGTTCCGCAGCCAGCTTATCTTTAAATACCTGCAATTCTTCAGTTGAAGGCAGTTTCCCAAATAAAATCAAATAAGCCGCTTCTTCAAAGCTGTGATTCAGTGCGATGTCTTTTGCATGATGTCCTCTGTAAATCAGACGCCCTTTTTCACCATCAATATGGCTGATGGATGTTTCCACACATGTAATTCCCTTTAATCCGTAATGTACCATTTGTATTCCCCCTATCCTTTTCTGTTATTATAGTAAATATAATATTTAAAAAATAATGAATATTTTAAAGGGAATTAATTAAAAATATTAATCAGAGGGAGAATAGAAATGGATTTCAAATGGCTTCACACCTTTGTGACCGCTGCAAAATATGAGAACTTCCGAAAAACGGCGGAAACGCTTTTCTTATCTCAGCCTACTGTGACCGTACATATCAAGCAATTAGAAAAAGAAATCAGCTGCAAGCTGTTCGAGCGTAAAGGCAGGCAAATCCAGCTGACTGATGAAGGCAGGGCGTATTTGCCGTATGCGCTCAGGCTTCTTGATGATTATGAAAACAGCATGGCAGAGCTTCACAGAGTGAGACAAGGCTACTCTCAAACCTTACAGCTCGCGGTTTCTCCGCTTATTGCAGATACTGTTCTTCCTTCTGTCATGAAACGGTACACAGCAATGAATACGGAAACAGAAATGGCGGTTACGATTTTCGAATCAGCGGAAATCGCGTCACTGATTAAAGCCGGGGAAGCAGATATCGGACTAAGCTGTTTAAAGGTACAGTCTTCTTCTTTAAGCTGCCACTGCTTATACAAAGACCCTGTCGTCCTTGTTGCCCCGCCCGATAAGCGTTTCATAGAAGACAAAGAAATTGATGCCAAAGAGGTGCTCGAACAATACCTGCTTTTGACCCACAATCATCCTGATTACTGGGACGACTTGCTCCGTCAAGTCAGAATGACATTTCCATTTGTGAGAACAATGAAGGTCACTCAAACACATATAACGAAACGGTTTATCAAGGAAGGACTCGGAGTTTCATTTCTGCCTTTATCTACAGTAAAGCGTGAGTTAGCAGAGAAACAGATGATCAGAATTCCTTATCAGTCTGTACAGCTGCCCTATGCCGGCGCTTACGCGATTGCCCTTTATGAAAATAAGAAAGAAAAAAAATTCTTGGATTTTTTATCACATTTTCATTTTTAGGAGCAACCAAAACGCCTGTGCTCCGTCTAATGAAAAAAACCCGTTCCAATGAACGGGTTTTCTCTAAAATTTAGAATCTTTTCGCACCGAGGTAACGAGGCTTCCAGTAGCTGTTGTTCAGGCTGCTGATTTGTACGCCGTCAGATCCTGCATGAATGAAACTGTTGTTTCCAATGTAAATCCCCATGTGAGAAGGGCCGGATTTATATGTTGTGAAGAAGACGAAATCACCAACAGACGGGCTGGCAATGCTCTTCATAGAACTCCAGTATCCTGCAGTGCTTGTTCTGCCCACACTTGTTTGTTTATTCAGTACGTACCAAATGAATCCGCTGCAGTCAAAGCCGGAAGTTGTCGTTCCGCCCCATTTATATGGCGTTCCGACTAACGCTTTTGCATCAGAAACCAGTTTGCTCACATTAAGTGATGTAGATGACGTTTTGCTGCTTGAAGATGATGAAGATGAAGCAGGTTTTGAGCTGCTTGTGCTTGTTCCTTTCACCTTCAATACTTGGTTGACATAGATTACATCTGATTTTAAGCCGTTTAAGCTTTTTAATTTGCTAACCGTAGTGCCGTATTTGCTCGCAATTTTAGAAAGGCTGTCTCCGCTCTTCACTTTATAAGTAGAAGTTGAAGACGATGACACTTTTGATGAGCTGGAGCTGCTTGAACTAGTTGAACCTTTCAGTTTCAGGACTTGTCCAACACGAAGCAAATCTGATTTTAAGCCATTCAGCTTCTTCAGTTCATTGATTGTCATGCCGTATTTTTTTGAAATTTTCCAAAGGCTGTCCCCGCTCTTTACTTTGTATGTAGAAGAAGAGGAAGAAGAACTGCTGCTTTTTGAACTCGTAGATTTGCCGTTAATCGATAAAGTTTGTCCCACATAAATAATGTCTGAACGAAGGTGGTTCTCTGATTTAATTTTACTGATCGTTGTGTCGTATTTTCTTGAAAGATCCCATAACGTGTCGCCTTTTTTCACCTTAATGCTTTGTGCAGATGCCGCTCCTGCAAATAACGTCGATCCTAAAACAACTGCTGTCGTAGCTGTAATGATTTGCTTTTTCATATTTTCCTCCCCAAATGTTAACTCTCTATATATGTATCTCTTTTTTTAATTAATCTTATTGATTTCTATTATAAGGATAGATTCCCATCAGAAATAGTCTTGACTTCATGTGACAAATTTCTTAATTATTCGTTCTAAAAAAAAGTTTTTAAGGGTATTAAATATTTCATTTTCGTTGCAAAGGTGACAAAAAACGAGTGCTTTTGTCATGTTTTATGGGATGTTTTTCAACATAAAGGAAATAAATGAAAAACTTTCGGGGTCGGCTCACATACCGGAAAAATGAGTGATAAAGAATATTCGAGGAGAGCTGCGGTTATCCGCAGTTTTTTTATTTAAACAAACATATCATGCAAAGACAGAGAGGTAAAGATTTTTCTGAAAAATGAATGCTTTACATCAAATAAGGCAAGATAACGAAAAGCGTTTTTTCATTTCCTTACAAGGCTTTACTTATTGTTTACATGATCAACAGCCGCATTTAACAAAATTTCCCTAACATGATAAACGGAATACATTAAAGGAGGCATGAGAAAATGAATTTGTTTCAAAATATGAAATCAAAATTTCTGCCAATCGCCGCTGTTTCTGTCCTTACAGCTGGAATCTTTGCCGGAGCTGAGCTGCAGCAAACAGAAAAGGCCAGCGCCAAAAAACAAGACAAAGCTGAGATCAGAAATGTCATTGTGATGATAGGCGACGGCATGGGGACGCCTTACATAAGAGCCTACCGTTCCATGAAAAATAACGGTGACACACCGAATAACCCGAAGTTAACAGAATTTGACCGGAACCTGACAGGCATGATGATGACGCATCCGGATGACCCTGACTATAATATTACAGATTCAGCAGCAGCCGGAACAGCATTAGCGACAGGCGTTAAGACATATAACAATGCAATTGGCGTCGATAAAAACGGAAAAAAAGTGAAATCTGTACTTGAAGAGGCCAAACAGCAAGGCAAGTCAACAGGGCTTGTCGCCACGTCTGAAATTAACCACGCCACTCCAGCCGCATATGGCGCCCACAATGAATCACGGAAAAACATGGACCAAATCGCCAACAGCTATATGGATGACAAAATAAAAGGCAAACATAAAATAGACGTGCTGCTCGGCGGCGGAAAATCTTATTTTAACCGCAAGGACAGAAACTTGACAAAGGAATTCAAACAAGCCGGCTACAGCTATGTGACAACTAAACAAGCATTGAAGAAAAATAAAGATCAGCAGGTGCTCGGGCTTTTCGCAGATGGAGGGCTTGTTAAGGCGCTCGACCGTGACAGCAAAACACCGTCTCTCAAAGAAATGACGGTTTCAGCAATTGATCGCCTGAACCAAAATAAAAAAGGATTTTTCTTGATGGTCGAAGGGAGCCAGATTGACTGGGCGGCCCATGACAATGATACAGTAGGAGCCATGAGCGAGGTTAAAGATTTTGAACAGGCCTATAAAGCCGCGATTGAATTTGCGAAAAAAGACAAACATACACTTGTGATTGCAACTGCTGACCATACAACCGGCGGCTTTACCATTGGCGCAAACGGGGAAAAGAATTGGCACGCAGAACCGATTCTCTCCGCTAAGAAAACACCTGAATTCATGGCCAAAAAAATCAGTGAAGGCAAGCCGGTTAAAGATGTGCTCGCCCGCTATGCCAATCTGAAAGTCACATCTGAAGAGATCAAAAGCGTTGAAGCAGCTGCACAGGCTGACAAAAGCAAAGGGGCCTACAAAGCCATCATCAAGATTTTTAATACCCGCTCCAACAGCGGATGGACGAGTACCGATCATACCGGCGAAGAAGTACCGGTATACGCGTACGGCCCCGGAAAAGAAAAATTCCGCGGATTGATTAACAATACGGACCAGGCAAACATCATATTTAAGATTTTAAAAACTGGAAAATAAAAAGGATGCAGAACGCTGCATCCTCTTTTTTATAAATATCTGCGGTGAACACCTTTTCCGTCGTACGAAAACATGACTTCCTTATCCTCAAGCACAGACTCAATGTGCACGCTTCTTCCCCAAAGCTGGAATAAATAAGGGAGCACCTTCTCCAAATATTTCAAATCCAGCTCTATGCCCTCATACCAATGCTTAATATAGAGCTCATTATTTTTCATATAATCGCCGTCGTTTACTGTCAAATATGGAAATCCGCCATTTACCCGCATGCTTACGAGCTGGTCGCGCACCGACTTCCACTGTTTATCGATGATTTTATAATCTCGGCCCTGTTTTTGAAACAAATAAAGATCCTCGCGCATGACTAATTCTTTGGTTAAATAATTGCGGATGAAAGAGATATCGGATTCAATCTCCCTGACCTCAAACATTTTCTCCCGGCCGGAGTCAGGCTGCACGCCCATTTTCTTCATTTCCTCCGTCGGGTTGTTGTACCTCTTTTCAATGTCTTCAAATATTTTCAACCCTAAATAATAAGGATTAATGCCTGTTTTGGACGGCTGAACGACACCTGCATTCAACTTGGCGAACTCGATCGCTTCATCAGAGGTTAAATCAAGCTCACGTATAATTCGCTGGTGCCAATAGGAAGCCCAGCCCTCATTCATAATCTTGGTTTCCAGCTGAGGCCAGAAATAAAGCATTTCCTCTCTCATCATCGTTAATATATCGCGCTGCCATGGCTCCAGCTCCCGGGAATGCTCCTCGATAAAAAGCAGGATATCTTTTTCAGGCCGCGGCGGGAACGGTTTTTTCGATTTTTTCACTTGTTTTTTCGGTTTCTTTTCATCCAAAGACCATAGATCATCGTAAGGCGTGGCTGCCTCTTCAATCTCCTCTTCCTCATCATCCACACTCCATTGGAGCTTTGGTCGGACCAACGACGGATCGATATGCTCCTGAATCGAAAGGATCGCATCTAAAAAAGATTCGACTTCTTTAATCCCGTGAACCTGCTCATAGTGTTTTATCCGTTCAGCCGTTGCCGCCATGCTTTCCACCATATCGCGCTTCGTGTTTTGGAAACGGCAGTTGTTTTTGAAGAAATCGCAATGGGCAAGAACATGTGCGACAATCAATTTATTTTGGATCAGTGAGTTGCTGTCCAGCAAAAAAGCGTAGCATGGATCTGAGTTAATGACCAGCTCATAGATCTTACTTAACCCTAGATCATAGTGCAGCTTCATCTTGTGAAACTGCTTGCCGAAGCTCCAGTGGCTGAATCTTGTCGGCATCCCGTACGCGCCAAATGTATAAATAATTTCAGCCGGGCAGATTTCATATCTCATCGGGTAGAAATCAAGGCCGAATCCTTTTGCAATTTCGGTAATTTCCTCAATTGCCCGCTGTAATCCCTTCTTCTCCTCCGCGTTCAACCGAATCCCCCCTACTTGGACTTATCTATAATGTATGAGCCCGCCAGACAAAAGATGATAGTCTCACTCGGGCAAGAAAAAATTCCCCCGGCACATTCATCTGTTTGCTTATTGGATCAGTGGGTAAACACACACCATACTACGAAAAAGGAGCGATACCAATTGAATGTAGCAGACGTGCTTTCTTCTTATCTCAGTAAGCTGCCAAACGTAATCATTGCTTTACTCGTCTTATTAATCGGATGGGCTATTGCTAAAATCATTGAAAAAGCGGTATACAAAGGACTCAGCAAAACAAAAATCGACGACAAGCTCTTTGCTGGGAAAAAGCCTTCACGCTATTCCTCGGAAAAAGTCATAAGCAAGGTCGTTTATTTTATCGCACTGATCATCGTCTTTATTTTATTCTTTAACATTTTGCACCTGACAACAGTGGCATCGCCGTTTGTCAGTATGCTTTCGGCGATTGCAGCGGCGATCCCAAGCGTGCTGAAAGCCGGACTCATTCTGCTGTTAGGATGGGCTGCAGCCTCTGTTTTGAGCTTCCTTGTCAAAAAAATCGGGATGAAGCTGAACACGAGTGACAAACTGCGCAAGTGGAATTTGGTGTCTGAAGGAAAAGATATTCACCAGGCTGTCAATACCGCTTCACAAATTGTCTTTTATCTCGTGCTGCTTGTTTTTCTGCCAGGGGTCTTATCTTCTTTGAAAATCAGCGGCATTTCAGGTCCTTTTACAAATATGATGGAAAGCGTGCTCGCTTTTCTGCCGAAATTATTTGCAGCGGCGCTTATCGTATTAATCGGCTGGCTTGTTGCCCGCCTCGTCCGTGATATCATTACGAATTTCCTTGCAAGCATCGGAACAGAAAGATTCGCGGCACGTATGGGTTTATCAATTTACTTAAAAGACACAAGCCTTTCAGCAGTCATCGGAACAATCGCTTATGTGCTGATTATGATTCCGGTGGTCATTTCAGCGCTTGATCAGCTGGATGTCGCCGGCATTTCAAAACCGGCTGTCTCTATGCTGAATACGATTTTAAACATGCTTCCGAACATCATGATTGCCATCGTGCTTGTTTTAGCGGGTATCTGGGCAGGAAAATGGGTGAAATCCATGGTGTCCGGACTGCTCCATCGCGCAGGCTTTGATTCTGTCTTAGGGAAAATGGGCATGGATGCCGGAACGCCTGCAAAGCTGTCCTTGTCTCAAGTTGTCGGTATGATTGCGCAAATCATTGTCATTCTGCTCTTTACAGCTGAGGCGCTTCAAATTGTTCGGCTGCACTTCCTCGTAGAAATTGCCACTGGCATCATCGCGTATCTGCCGAATGTCCTTGTCGCAGTATTCATTCTCGGACTCGGCCTTTACGCAGGAGAATTGGTGAGAAAAGTGCTCGCAAGCATGATAAAAGGCCAGGAATTCAAGTCTTTAGCGCCTATTGCTAAATATACGATTATCGCACTTGCTTTCTTTATGGCCCTGGATCAGCTTGGTGTCGCTGCGACAATCGTCAATTCCGCGTTCATCATCGTTCTTAGCGGCTTCGCACTCGCTTTCGGTTTATCCTTCGGCCTTGGCGGTAAGGATTTTGCATCACGTTATCTGTCTACATTTGAACGCAAAATGCAAAACACAGAAATCGAAAAAAACCGTAAAAACCAAAATCCGCCGAATGACATGTAAGCAAAAAACATGCCCCCAGCTGGGTGCATGTTTTTTAATTCCTTTTTTTTCATTTTTCAATCGATTATGATAAGATATAGAAAATGTCTTATTCTGAGGTCTTATTATGAAGTTAACCAATTATACAGATTATTCATTAAGAGTGTTGATTTTTCTGGCTGCAGAGCGTCCCGGAGAACTTTCAAATATAAAACAGATTGCCGAAACGTATTCTATTTCAAAAAATCATCTCATGAAAGTCATATACAGGCTCGGCCAGCTCGGCTACGTAGAAACGATACGCGGACGGGGCGGCGGCATACGATTAGGCATGTCCCCTGAAGACATCAATATCGGTGAGGTTGTCAGAAAAACGGAGGACGATTTTAATATTGTTGAATGTTTTGATGTGAACAAGAATCTCTGCGTTATTTCCCCGGTTTGCGGCTTAAAACATGTGCTGAATGAAGCGCTTTTGGCCTATCTTGCGGTTTTAGACAAATATACACTGCGCGACCTCGTCAAAAACAAGGAAGATATCATGAAGCTTTTAAAAATGAAGGAATAGATCCATGATTCCTTCTTTTTTTATGCCCTTTTTCCCCCTTATTGTTAAGATAATTTGGCTATTTTTATAAAAAGGCAAAACGATGAGACAAATGTGCCGATATAAAAAAGAAACAGCAAATGCAAAATCATTGGGGGAAAAAGGAGAGCTAAGATGAAAAAGAAATTAGCAGCAGGGCTGACAGCATCTGCGATTGTCGGCACAACTTTAGTAGTGACACCAGCTGAAGCAGCAACGATTAAGGTCAAAAGCGGAGATTCTTTATGGAAACTGGCCCAAACCTATAACACAAGTGTGGCGGCCCTCACATCCGCCAATCATCTTTCGACTACTGTTCTGTCGATCGGCCAGACGCTTACTATTCCAGGCAGCAAATCCAGCACTTCTTCATCTACTTCAAGCTCAACAACCAAGAAGAGCGGAAGTTCTGTTTACACAGTGAAAAGCGGAGATTCACTTTGGCTGATCGCAAATGAGTTTAAAATGACGGTGCAGGAACTGAAAAAATTAAACGGACTAAGCAGCGATTTAATTCGTGCTGGGCAGAAATTAAAGGTGTCCGGTACTGTTTCTTCAAGCTCTAGTTCCAGTAAAAAAAGCAACTCTAATAAGAGTTCAAGCTCCAGTTCAAAAAGCAGTTCTAATAAGAGTTCAAGTTCCTCATCTTCTACGGGAACATATAAGGTGCAGCTTGGAGATTCACTTTGGAAAATTGCAAACAAAGTCAATATGTCCATCGCTGAATTGAAGGTCTTGAACAACTTAAAATCAGACACCATTTACGTGAATCAGGTGTTGAAAACAAAATCAAATGGCTCTGATACGTCTTCTAAAGACACTTCATCCAAATCGAACCAAACTTCAGCAACAACTAAATATACCGTTAAAAGCGGTGATTCACTTTGGAAAATCGCAAACAACTATAACCTGACTGTACAGCAAATCCGAAATATCAACAATCTGAAATCAGATGTGCTTTACGTTGGACAAGTATTGAAGCTGACAGGTAAAGCATCTTCAGGCTCTTCATCATCGTCGTCTTCTTCGTCAAATGCAAGCTCCGGCACGACGACTACATACACGGTGAAAAGCGGTGATTCCTTATGGGTGATTGCTCAAAAATTTAATGTAACAGCTCAGCAGATTCGTGAGAAAAACAATTTAAAAACGGATGTCTTGCAGGTTGGCCAAAAGCTGGTCATTTCCGGAAAAGCTTCATCATCGTCTTCATCCGGTTCTTCAAACACCACCAGCTCAACGAGTGCGAAGATTAACACAATGATTTCGGCCGCTAAAGCGCAGCTTGGGGTTCCGTATCGCTGGGGAGGCACGACACCGTCCGGGTTTGACTGCAGCGGATTCATTTACTATGTACTGAACAAAGTCACTTCCGTATCTAGATTAACGGCAGCGGGATATTGGAACACAATGAAATCAGTTAGCCAGCCTGCTGTCGGAGATTTCGTTTTCTTTACAACATATAAAGCCGGCCCTTCCCACGTCGGAATTTACCTAGGCAACGGGGAATTCATAAATGCCAACGATTCCGGAGTTGTCATTTCCAATATGAACAACTCTTACTGGAAACAGCGCTATCTCGGTGCAAAACGATATTTCTAAAAACAGAAACTGTGCGGCCTTAACGGCTGTACAGTTTTTTATTAGAGCCTAAAGACGTTGATGCTGATCATATGATTTGTCACCGGATGAAAATAGACTTCGGCCCGAACAGAAAAAGTGTCATCTTTCTGTCTGACTGTTACCCGAAAGACATCTTTCGTCTGCTGATCATTCACCTCTGTACGCCCTATATAAGCATAATCAGAAAATGAAGCGTCCTTATATTCATCCTGAATTTTGCTCCAGGCAAGCTGTTCCCACTTATGAACGGACTCGTTTGTGTCCGTTGAATGACCTTTTGCAGCCATTGACACGATAATCAATCCGCAAAAAAGAAGCGCGATGGTATACGGCAGAGATTTCATTTTTTCAGTCTCCTGTACCCAGAATATGTTCCCTCATAGGTTTACCAAAAGCGATATCTTCATTCAGGCATTTTGATTTTATGTCTCCCTCATATTGCTACCCCTTTACTGCCGCAGACGCCAAGTTTTGCCCCGTCAATTACAGAGGATGCGGCATAAACTAATCATGAACTTCTCACCCAAGAAAGGAGAAGCGATTCATGGATTATGCCGATTACGATAAAGCGCTTTATTACACCCATCGTTCTCAATGGGATAATTTATTAATTTTAATGGTGCGTACAGAGGACGATTTGTTGTCAAAACGAATTGAGCATTTTCTGCATGCGTATCATTTTGAACAGGATTACGCCGTTTTAGAAAAGATGCTGTATTCCCTTCTCCGTTATATTGATCATGCCACAGAGCTGACTTATGAAGATCAAATAGCCCTTCTCACATAAACAAATCCCGGCGTTTAGACGCCGGGATTTCCTGCTTTTGCGAACATGCTGAGTTCTTCAACAAGCTCTTTTAAGCTTTCCTTAATGTTTTCAGCCACTGTAGCATGTTCAACATCAATATGCACCGGATCAAGCACCAGCTGCTTCGGAATGACATTGGCGTAGACACCCCGCATCACAGTTCTCATATTGTTCAGCGCATTGATGCCGCCTTTTCCGCCTCCCGCTACTGCCAATAATGCAACGGGCTTATATTTGAATTGTTCGCTGCTTAGAAAATCCAAGGCATTTTTTAAAGCGCCGCTCATGCCGCTGTGATATTCAGGCGATAATAATACAATCGCATCCGCTTTAGAAACGCGTTGCTTAAGCTCCTGTACCTTCAACAATTCAGATTGATCAGCTTCACCGTTAAAAATCGGCAATACAAATTCGCTTAGATCAATCAAATCCGTGTGATACAGAGCTGAAATATAGGATGCTGCAATTCTTGTTCTGCCATGTTTTCTAGGCGTGCCATTTATGACTAACATGTTCATTTCGAGATCTCTCCATTCAGATTATATTTCACTGCGAAAAGCGCTGCTTGCGTGCGGTCGGCCACTTCAAGTTTTGCTAAAAGATTCGATACATGGGTTTTTACTGTTTTTTCTGAAATAAACAAGGCTGCTGCGATTTCTTTATTGCTTTTCCCGTTCGCTATTTCAGTCAGAACGTCTTTTTCCCTTCTTGTTAATTGATAGTATTTTTCTTTTTCCGGGTCGTGCTGATTTTTCATATGTGTCAGCACATGGGGCATAATAGCTGTAGAAAGCTTGTATTCGCCAGCATGCACTTGTCTTAGTGTTTTCACCAATTCCTCGGGCTCCGTATCCTTTAATTGATACGCCTTCGCGCCTGCCTGAAGCGCGGGGATGACGTGCTCCTGATCAGAGTAGCTCGTCAGCACAATGATATTCGTCTCCGGAAATTGCTGTATTGCTTTTTTAATGGCTTGAATGCCGTCCATCTCGGGCATAGACAGATCCATTAGCACAAGATCCGGCTTTGTCTCTTCGATGACACGGAGAGCTTCTATTCCGGTTGCAGCTTCTCCGACAACTTCAATATCATCCTGGGTGGCAAAGAAAAAACGCAGACCCTTTCTGACAACATGATGATCATCAGCAATTACAATTTTCATACCGCCCCTCCTTTTCGGCTTGTTAGCGGAAGCCTGATGGACAGCTTTGTTCCAGTTCCAAGCGCTGACTCAATCCAAAACTTAGCGCCGGCTTTTTCCGCCCGTTCTTTCATACCCTTGATGCCAAGTGAAGGCAGACCGGCATGCGCTTCATAGCGAAATCCTGCCCCATGATCGATTATATCCAGCTCCGCATGGCACAAAGAAGCAGTCAGACTAACATAAGCCGTATCCGTTCCGGCATGCTTTTTGCAGTTATTTAAAGCTTCCTGTACGACACGCCATAGCATATGCTCCTGCTCATCAGTCAGAACAGGACTGCCTTTTTGTGTAAAAATGATCTTCAATCCAATGAGCGCACCATAACTTTTAATGGCTTCAGCCAGCCCTTTTTCCAATCCTCCGGGGCGAAGCTGCCAAATTAACGCTTTCATTTCTGCGAGCGCGTCCTGTGATAGGTTTTGGATGAAATCAATCATCTGCTGTAAATTCTCATCTTTTGTTAGTGTCTTCGCAGCTTTGGCAGTTAAACTGACGGAAAACAGCATTTGATTGACAGAATCGTGAAGCTCCTGAGCGAGTCGGTTACGCTCCATTAAAAGAGCATTTTTTTGTTGATATTCAGAAAGCCTCATACGCTGGATTGCCGTTCCGATCTGAAAGGCGACAGATTCGAGTAAATGCAGCTCTTCCTCATCAAACATGGTTTTTCCGGCCGCCGCTACATTTAACAATCCGAATCTTCTGTCCCCGTCTTCTAAAGGCACAGTTGCATGATGCGTAATCCCTTCTGTGTCAAAACAATGCAGGTTTTCTGCTGATTCGATGCGTTTGCAGTTCATGATATTTGCAGCTTTTCTAAGCCCTCCGTTATTGAATTTCGTCAGGCAGTAACACTCTCCTTCGCACATCAGCACTTTTTCCTTGCGGCTTAAAGCCGGGGGCAGATAAGCGTCGGCCGCTAACGTATAAGACCCATCTTCTTCGATCAGAAAAATCCATCCGGATTGAAGGTTTGTCAGACTCAGCAACTCTTTTAAAACCTCATCCAGTGTTGCTTTGATATCGTGCCCTTGATTTAAGGTTTCCGCAATCGTTTTCAGCGTTTTTAATTTTTCCATCCTCGTTTTGCTCACGTTTCTCACTCCGGCATTGATCTTGTATTTAAGATTATACCAGTTTTTTGTATTTCATTACTTCACTTGTAGGATGATTTTCTTTCAGACTTTTGGATGAGAAAAAGAAAAAGCCGGATCATTTACAATGACCCAGCTCATACTTGAATTATTTTGCTGTTGACTCAACAATTTCATCCACCGTCTTCATTACATCTTCAGAAAGGGCGGCAAGACGCTGTTCACTGTCTTCCAAAGATGACCCTTTTACGGCAAAATAAAATTTCACCTTCGGCTCAGTTCCAGAAGGACGAAGACAGAACCAAGACCCGTCTTCCAGGAAGTATTTCAATACATTTGATTTTGGCAAGTCGATGGCTTCTTCTTTGCTTTCAGTCAGAAGCGTCCGTTTGCTTACAGCGTAATCTTCTGCTGTGACAACCTGTTTGCCCGCCATTTTCTGCGGCGGATTTTGTCTGAAGGAAGCAAGAATCGCTTCAATTTGCTCTGCTCCTTGTTTGCCTTTCAGCGTCAGGGATTTCAGCCCTTCACGATAGAAACCATACTCGTTAAAGAGATTGATGAGCGCCTCATACAATGACATTCCCTGTTTTTTATAGAACGCGCAAACTTCAACTGCCAAAAGCGCAGCCTGAATGGCGTCCTTATCGCGGGCAAAATCCCCGATTAAATAACCGTAGCTCTCTTCATAACCGAATTGGAAGGTATACTGGCCTGATGCCTCGTATTCCTTAATCTTTTCACCGATAAACTTAAAGCCTGTCAGCGTATCAATCGTATCAAGGCCGAATGAAGAAGCTACAGCACGGCCGATTTCACTTGTGACGATCGTTTTGAGAACAACACCGTTATCAGGCAGGATACCTTGTTTTTTCTTTTCAGAAAGCAGGTAATGAAGCAGCAGCGCTCCGGTTTGGTTTCCTGTCAGCACTGTATATTTGCCTTGATCGTTTTTCACCGCGATGCCGAGGCGGTCAGCATCAGGATCTGTCGCGATGAGAATATCTGCATTCTGCTCCTCCCCAAGCTTAATGGCATATTCGAATGCCGCATGCTCTTCCGGGTTTGGCGATGTAACAGTGGAGAAGTTTGAATCCGGCAGTTCCTGTTCTTTGACAACCGTTACATTTTTGTAGCCGAGTGCTTCAAGTCCGCGTCTGACCGGTTTATTTGCAGTTCCATGCAGCGGTGTGAAAACAACCTTTACATCTACTTCTTCCGATAATTCAGGATGTACAGAAATGGACGTCAGTTTTTCTGTATAAGCTTTATCAATATCTTCACCGATGATTTTGATTAAGCCTTTTTCTTTTAACTTATTTTCTTCGTCCACTGTGATCGTCAGCTCATTTTCAATCGCGTTTACCTGCTCAATGACGATGTCCGCTTCCTTTGGAGGCAGCTGGCCGCCATCATCCCCGTATACTTTGTAGCCGTTATATTCAGGCGGGTTATGGCTTGCCGTTACTACAATTCCCCCATAAGCGTTCAGCTGTCTGACAGCGAATGACAGCTCTGGCGTCGGGCGAAGCTCATCAAACACGTATGTTTGGATGCCTTGTGTCGCAAGTGTTTTTGCCGCTTCCATCGCGAACTCCGGAGATTTATGGCGGGAATCATAAGCAATGACAACGCCCCGTTTTTTCGCTTCCTCACCTTGCTTCGAGATGTATGCCGCAAACCCGGCCGATGCTTTGCGCACAGTGTAAATATTCATCCGATTTGTCCCGGCGCCGATTTCCCCGCGCATTCCGCCGGTACCGAATTCAAGGTCTTTATAGAAACAGTCCTCAAGGGCCTGTTCATTCCCCTCTAATTCAATAAGGCGCTCTTTTAATTCCGGGTCTAAATGTTCTGTCTGTTTCCAGCGTTCATAGCTCTTTCTCCAAGTCATATTCGTCCTCCTATGTATCAGCTTATGCCATTATTTTATATGAAGCGGGTGCCTCTGTCACTTGATAACCTGAGATCTGGCCCTTTCGGCACGTAAAAAGAAATAACGGGCTGCAGACAGCCCGTTATGATTTATTGTTCAAGCGGTACGACCGCATCGTGTAAAAGCTTGTTGAGGTTTTCTGTATGTTTGTTTTTTGCCTGCTCATCCCATTGGAATCGCTCGCTCATAAAATCAATAACGGCATCTTTATATGTTCTTACCCAATTGATATCGAAAAATAAACGTCCCGTTCTGCGGACAAAGAAGTCAGCAGGGGTTGCAGTCATCTCTTCTTCTATACTGTATTCTGCCTCAGCAAGAATATGAACCGGAATGTTGCGTTTCGCGGCCTCATCTTTCAGCGCTTCTACCCGGTCAAAGACGCGATCTACGTTAGAGCCGTATCTGATCGCCAGCTGTTTTGCGTCTTTTTCTGATAATCCGGCTGCAATTCCTTCTTGTGTTTTCGCGGTAACGAAGGACATGAGATTTTTCGAACCGCCGACGTGCCCGCCAGAGATTGGCATGTTTTTCGTTTTACATGGTCCAAAATCCTTTTCGCCTTCTTCTTTTAAGCGATCACGGACAAGATCAACGATGTGCTCCGCCATTTTTCTGTATCCAGTCAGTTTTCCGCCGGCAATGGTGATCAGGCCTGAGTCAGATGTCCAAATCTCGTCTTTCCGTGAAATTTCAGAAGGATCTTTGCCTTCTTCATGAATCAGCGGACGCAGCCCCGCCCAGCTGGATTCGATGTCATTCGCAGTGATATTCAGTTCCGGGAACATGTAATTGATTGAATTGATGACATAATCACGATCCTCCGTTGTCATCCGCGGATGCTCCAGCGCCTCTTTGTAAACAGTGTCTGTTGTTCCCACGTATGTTTTGCCTTCACGAGGAATCGCAAATACCATCCGTCCATCAGGTGTATCGAAATATACAGCCTGTTTCAGCGGAAAGACAGACTGGTCAAATACAAGGTGAATGCCTTTTGTATGCTGCAAATGCTTTCCGTTTTTCGAATGGTCTTTTTCTCTGAGCTGATCGACCCAAGGGCCTGTAGCATTGACAATTTTTTTCGCATACACTTTATATTCTTTCTTTGTCAGCACATCTTCAATTAATACGCCGACGGCTTTGCCTTTTTCGTAAAGAAGCTCCTTCACTTTGGAGTAATTCACAGGCTCTGCCCCGAATTTCACCGCTTCCTTCATGACTTCGATGGTCAGTCTCGCATCGTCAGTGCGGTATTCCACATAGTACCCGCCGCCTTTTAAGCCGTCTTTTTTCACCAAAGGCTCTTTTTGCAGCGTTTCTTTTGCTGAAAGCATGCTTCTTCGTTCTGACTTTTTCACACCTGCAAGGAAGTCATAAACTCTTAACCCGATAGATGTTGTAAATGAACCGAATGTGCCGCCTTTATGAAACGGAAGCAGCATCCATTCCGGTGTAGTGACATGCGGGCCGTTTTCATACACAATCGCCCGCTCTTTTCCTACCTCAGCGACCATTTTCACTTCAAATTGTTTTAAATAGCGCAAGCCGCCATGTACCAGCTTCGTTGATCGGCTTGATGTTCCCGCCGCAAAGTCCTGCATTTCGCTTAGTGCGACCTTCATTCCCCTTGATGCCGCGTCAAGAGCTGTTCCGGCTCCTGTAATTCCTCCTCCGATAATAAATAGGTCATATGTTTTTTTCGTCATGTCTGTCAGCATGCGATCTCTTTCAAGACTTGAAAATTGATGTTTCATCATTACGTTTCCTCCTTGTTGTCACGGTAAATAGAAAAAGAGACCACAACAGCCAAAGTGCATGCTTACACTTTGGTGCTGTGGTCTCTCCTCATCTCAGGACCGTTCTTATTAACTTGTAACCATTATACCATAGTATTACTTTATTTGAAAGCCATAGCTGCTTTCACGGCTTTTTGCCAGCCTTTATACAGCTCATTTCGTTTTTCTTCTTCTAATTCAGGCTCAAACCGTTTATCCAGATTCCACTGGTTCGCGATTTCAGAACGGTCCTTCCAGAATCCCACAGCGATACCCGCCAAATAAGCCGCGCCAAGTGCAGTCGTTTCATTAATTTCCGGGCGCTCCACAGGAACATTCAACAGGTCTCCTTGGAACTGCATTAGGAAATTGTTTTTCACAGCTCCTCCGTCTACACGAAGCGTCTTTAATGAAATGTTTGAGTCTGCTTCCATTGCGTCAAGCACATCTTTTGTCTGATAAGCCAATGACTCCAGTGTCGCACGGATAAAGTGCTCTTTTGTTGTCCCTCTTGTCAGGCCGAAAACCGAACCGCGCACATCACTGTCCCAGTAAGGCGTGCCCAGTCCGACAAAGGCCGGAACAACATACACGCCGTCAGTTGAATCCACTTTCTCTGCATAAGATTCGCTAAGCGATGAATCCTGGAACATTCTCAATCCGTCTCTAAGCCACTGGATGGCAGAGCCAGCGACAAAAATGCTTCCTTCTAACGCATAGTTCACTTTTCCGTCAATGCCCCAAGCGATTGTTGTCAAAAGCCCATGTTCAGACTTAATTGCTTTTTCCCCGGTATTCATCAGCATGAAACATCCTGTGCCGTAAGTGTTTTTCCCCATGCCTTCTTCAAAGCATGCCTGGCCGAACAATGCGGACTGCTGGTCGCCTGCCGCTCCCGCAATCGGGATATTTTTTCCGAAGAAGTGATAATCAACAGTCTCCGCATACACATGGGAAGACGGCTTCACTTCAGGGAGCATGGATTTCGGTACGCCTAGAATGTCGAGCAGTTCATCGTCCCATTTTAAATCGTAAATATTAAACATCAGTGTTCTTGAGGCATTGGAGTAATCGGTCACATGCGCTTTTCCGCCTGACATTTTCCAAATGAGCCACGTATCAATCGTTCCAAACAGCAGCTCGCCTTTTTCCGCTTTTTCTCTTGCGCCTTCCACATTGTCTAAAATCCACTTCACCTTCGTGCCGGAGAAGTATGGATCGATTAAAAGCCCAGTTTTTTCTCTGAATTTATCATTATATCCTTTTTCACGAAGTTCCTCACAAATGCCGGACGTCTGTCTGGACTGCCAAACGATTGCATTATAGACAGGACTTCCTGTATCTTTATCCCACACAACCGTCGTCTCGCGCTGGTTCGTGATGCCGATGCCGGCAATTTGAGAAGCGCTGATTCCTGATTCAGAGATGACTGAGGCGATAACCGCGAGGACAGAGCCCCAAATTTCATTGGCATTATGCTCAACCCAGCCAGGATGCGGGAAGTATTGTGTAAATTCCTTTTGAGCAGAGTGAACGATTTTGCCTTCTTTATTAAACAGAATCGCTCTTGAACTTGTCGTCCCCTGATCTAAGGAT
The DNA here is from genome assembly GCF_059422205.1 of Bacillus sp. GW821-FHT01G09. Lineage (NCBI taxonomy): Bacteria > Bacillati > Bacillota > Bacilli > Caryophanales > Bacillaceae > Bacillus > Bacillus sp. GW821-FHT01G09. The sequence goes on along the minus strand of NZ_JBWKWL010000002.1, from coordinate 52,063 downwards.
AAAATGTACGTTTCCATAAGATGTCTCCCCTTTGATTAAATATATTTTGAATTTGATAATGTTTTAGCAGAATGTGATTTCGTATAAACATAGAGTCCTAACAATACCACAACCAATATAACGCTTACAATCCAGAAGCTGCTTGTGATGTGCCCTTTAAATGCAGCGTTGTAAAATACGCCGCCGAATGATCCGCCTAAAATCGGGCCGACTACCGGAACCCATGCGTATTTCCAGTTTGATGAGCCCTTCCCCGGAATCGGAAGAAAAGCGTGGGCTATCCGCGGACCTAAGTCACGTGCAGGATTGATAGCATAGCCGGTGGTGCCTCCCAGAGAAATACCGATTGCTACAATGAGGAAACCGACGATTAAAGGATTAAGTCCTTCTGTAAATTGATTTGCCCCAATGGCCAAGATTCCAAGCACAAGGACAAATGTCCCAATCACTTCGCTTAAAACGTTTGCAAATGTATGCGGAATGCTGGGCCCTGTTGAGAAAACACCCAGCTTGGCAGCGGGATCATCCGTTGACTTCCAGTGCGGGAGGTAATGCAGATAGATAATCACCGCACCGATGATCGCTCCGATCATTTGCGCCGCAATATAAACCGGAACCTCTTTCCAAGGAAAATCTCCTACAAATGCAAGCGCTATCGTTAGCGCCGGATTCAAATGGGCACCGCTGATGCCGCCAACCGCGTATGCCGCCATCGCAACACCCAATCCCCATCCAAATACAACAACAATCCAGCCAGACTGAAATGAAAGCGATTTCTTTAAATTGACACCTGCACAAACACCTGCACCAAAAATGATAAGCAGCATCGTACCGATGACTTCTCCCCAAAATGCTGTCATAGCACATTCCTCCTAAAGTCACGATTAAAAAGCATGATAGAGAAGAAGAGAATAAAAAAACCACAACAAACCGCTTTACGGGTGCATAAACATTTGCCGTAAAGAGCTGCTGTGGTCTCCGAGTTCTCCATCACAATGTATTAACCTAGTGCAATTGTATCAGTGCATGAAAGCGGTGTCAATCATTTTCCGTCAAAAAGTTTTCATATTTTTTCCACAATTTGGTATTAGATGTTGTGACAGCTACAGCCCCCGCTTTCAATGCCTGCTCTACATCCTCTTCCGTACGGATGAACCCCCCGGCAAAGATGGGAATCCCTGTTTTCTCTTTTATTTCCTGAATGAGTGACGGAACGATGCCGGGAAGCACTTCGATGAAGTCAGGCTTATGCTTGCCGATAAACTCCATGCTTTTCTCCATCGCGCTTGTATCAAGCAAAAACAGGCGCTGAATGGCATAAATTTTCTTCTGCTTCGCTTTGGCAATCACGTTCGATCTTGTGGAAATAATCCCAGCGGGCTTGATATCCTGACATATAAATTCCGCACCGTATTCGTCATGCTTAATCCCTTGAATGAGATCGACGTGCACCATCATGTTCTTTCCGTGCTTTTGCGCTTCTTTGATCACGCCCTTCAGCTGGCCGAGATGAATATCAAGAATAACACCGTAAGAGAACGAACTGTTCAAAAACTCATCAAATTGCTTCATATTGCGAATAGCCGGTAAAATCGGCTGGTTGTGAAAACTCATCATGTGCTCCTTTAATAAATCACTTTTATATTATATCGTTTGAAAGCTTTCTTTCACCGTTTTCACGATAAAGGAAAGGTCCTCTTCTGTCAGGCAAAATGGCGGTGCGAGCTGGATGACGTTGTTGTAACCGGCGACTGTATCGCCGTTTTTGCCGATGATCAGCCCTTTTTCTTTGCACGCCGCAACCACTTGGTTTACTTTGGCAGCATCAGCCGGCTCTTTAGTCAATTTGTCTTTGACGAGTTCGATTCCGATCAGCAGCCCTTTTCCTCTAACATCCCCGACTGCCGGGTGTTCTCTCAGAGCTTGAAGCTCACCTAAAAGCTTTGCTCCAAGATCGCGGGATCGCTGAATCAGCTGTTCGTCCTCCATAATTTGCAGGTTTTTCAACGCCAAGGCACAGGCAGCCGGGCTTCCGCCGAACGTGTTCACGTGGCGGAAACGGTCATAAGGAGCTTCCCCCTGATACGCTTCGAAAATGTCCCGTTTCACAGCAGTCGCTGACAATGGCAGATACGCGCTTGTGATTCCCTTTGCCATCGTAATGATATCAGGCTTCACACCGTAGTGCATAAACCCGAACGGCTCACCTGTCCGTCCAAATCCGCAGATCACTTCATCGCAAATCAAAAGGGCTCCGTGGCGCCGGCAAATGTCCTCCACCTTTTTCATATATCCGTCCGGCGGCATTAGGATGCCCCCGCCTGTAATGATGGGCTCCATAATGACCCCGGCAATCGTTTCGCTTAATTCCCATGTCATGATGCGGTCGATTTCATTTGCGCTTTCAAGCGTGTCTGCATCATCAGGATTCCGGTATATATCTGGCGGAGCTGCATGCAGAAATCCTTGGCTCAAAGGCTCGTATTTATATTTCCGCTGCGCCTGTCCGGTAGCTGAGAGCGCTCCCAATGTATTGCCGTGGTATGCCCGATATCTTGAGATGAATTTATAACGGCTGTGGTCGCCGTTTTGCAGATGGTACTGGCGGGCAATTTTAAAAGCAGTTTCGTTTGCTTCCGATCCGCTGTTGGAAAAAAAGATAACATAATCGCCGCCAAGCCATTTATTCAGCTTTTCCGCCAGTTGAATTGCGGGTGCGTGACTTTGCGTTAACGGGTAGTAAGGCAGCTCCTTTAGTTGCTCATAGGCAGCCTCCGCAAGCTCCTTTCTGCCGTAACCAATGTTGACGCACCACAAACCGGACATCGCATCCAAATAGCGGCGTCCGTCTATGTCGGTTACCCAGGCCCCCTCGGCCTTCTGGGCTATCAGGCTGTCCGCTTGATGCGCTCCCTTCATGGCATGCCACACAAATTGCTCATCTTTTTGCTTTAATCCCTGATTTTGCTGAATGTTTTCCATCCCCATCATCTCCATTTCATTAGCGTTCCCTATAATGCCAATTCAATTGAAACAGACCTTCTCTTTATGTGATGTCTTGGTGATGATTTCCCTGCCTTCAATATAAAGCCAGACCGGGTCAGAGTCAATAAACCGCGTAAATAATAAAACATCCCCTTTCTCAAGAAGAAAGATGATGCAGCTTCCAAAGCAAAACAGGCAAAGTGACAATGCTCAGCATCGTACTGATAAAGGTCGCACTCGAAACAACTTGGACAGCCATTGCAATAGCAATGTGAAGCCTAGCCGTTTTCTGTATGATATAGGAAATGGCGAAAATACAGAAACTCCATAAGGCACCTCCACTATACAATTTACTTTTATTTTAAAGAAAGCACCTAAACAATTCCGCTTTTGTTTAAAAAAACCCGCCAATTCAGGCGGGTTTTTTCGGGTTATTTTTTATATTGAATATGGTAAATATCACGCCGTCTGTCTTTTAGCTGGCGCACTGTACCGTTTTGGCGCTGTCTTCTGAGAATTTCCAGGTCAACATCGCCAATGACGACCATTTCAATATTCGGGTTTGTTTCGCCGACAATGCCGTCTCGGGCGAATTCAAAATCAGACGGGGCAAAGATGCCTGACTGGGCGTATTGGATATCCATGTTTTCCGTTTGCGGAAGGTTTCCAACCGTTCCCGAGATAACCGTATAAATTTGATTTTCAACCGCTCTTGCCTGCGAACAGTATCTGACACGCAGATAGCCTTGACGGTCTTCTGTACAAAATGGCGTAAAGATGATTTTGGCTCCTTTATCAGCCGCAATCCGGGCAAGCTCAGGAAATTCAATGTCATAACAGATCTGGATCGCGATTTTCCCGCAGTCCGTATCAAACACGCGAACTTGGTCTCCTGCGCTGATCCCCCACCATTTGCGTTCATTCGGCGTAATATGGAGTTTGTATTGCTTTTCGATTGTTCCGTCCCGTCTGAACAGGTAAGCGATATTATAGATCTTGCCTTCCTCTTCGACGAAATGAGATCCGCCGATAATGTTGACGTTATACTTCACAGCCAAGTCAGTAAACAGGCTGATGTAATCTTCTGTATACTCGGTAATTCTCTGCACCGCCAAGCTCGGTGACCGTTCCTCAAGGAAAGACATCAGCTGGGTTGTGAAAATTTCCGGGAACACCGCAAAATCAGATCTTGCGTCGGAAGCAACATCGACATAGTATTCTACTTGATTCGCAAATTCCTCAAAGGAATAAATTTTCTTCATTTCGTATTGGATCACACAAATTCTAACAGGGAACGCCGATTTATAATAGCGTTTTGTCTGCTGCGGTAGATAATCGACATTATTCCATTCCATCAGCGTCGCATACTTGATCGAAGCTGTATCATCTGGGAGATAATTCGGGTTAATTCGCATAAGGGTAAAGCCGTTCATCAGCTGAAAAGAAAGAACCGGATCGTATATTTGGTGGCGTGTCACCTGTTCAACATACTCTCTCGCTGTCATTTCATCTGCATATTTGTGATAGTTTGGAATCCGTCCGCCTATGATGATGCTTTTCAGGTTTAAGCGTCTGGCTAAGTCCTTTCTCGCCTCGTACAAACGGTGGCCGATCTTCATTCGTCTGTATTTCGGGTGCACCATGACTTCAATTCCGTACATATTCAAGCCGTCAGGATTATGGTTGGTGATATAACCGTCATCTGTAATGTCCTGCCACGTATGGCGGTCATCATATTCATCAAAGTTAATCAGGAGACTTGAGCACGAACCGATAATTTCACCTTCGAATTCTGCACAAAACTGCCCGTCTGGAAAATGCTCCAAATGGCTGATTAAATGCTCTCGCTTCCAAGGTTCCATCCCCGGAAAGCAGTCCTTTTGAAGATCGATAATTTTGTCGATGTCTTTCTCTTCGATATTGCGGATAACCATTTTCTTTTCAAACCGGGTCAAATCTAATTTCTCAGACAACCTACTCGCTCCTTTCTAGTTTTGTGAGTTCAGATGATCAAGCAATAGGGCGAGCTCCATTTCCGCCATTGATTCAAGCCTGTGATCATAGTCTTCAAACATCAAGGTGCCCGTTACTTTATTCGGGACAATGACACACTTCATTCCTGCGCGTTTCGCAGCAATCGAACCATTGACAGAATCCTCAAACGCGAGACATTCCGCTGGCGATACCCCCAGGTTCTTTGCCGCCAATAAATAGAGCTCAGGATTCGGCTTCACCTCTTCCACATCATCAGCCGTTTGAATCACTTCAAAATCATCAAACAGGCCGATTTGCTTCAAATGGCCGGACACCCATTTATAATCAGAGCTGGAGACAAGGCCTATTTTTAAGCCTAAATCCTTTGCCGCATTCAAATACGCTTCGACACCAGGTCTCGCTTTTTCTGTTTCCATGCGTTTGGCGAACCGCTCTCTTCTCAATTGTGTGAGCTCTTCATGGTTCAGCTTTTTCCCGATCTGCTCTTCTAAATAGTCAAAAGGCCGGAAACCCGCAGCAGTTCCGATGACCTTTCCCCAGACAGATAGCGGCAGCACTGAGCCGTGCTCTTCAAATATTTCCTGAGAACTTCATATTCGTGTGTTTCTGTATCTAGAATAAGCCCGTCAAAATCAAAAATTAACGCTTTAATCACTGGGTACACTCCTTTAGTCCGAATTGAGACATATGTATACACTCAACTATACCCCGAAACAAGTCTGCTTTCAAAAAGTAAGGTTTTATGTGAAGAAAGAGCCTGCACACTGCAAGCTCTTTCTTATTAATGAATGTTTTGGTGAGAAATGTTTGTCAGCGCTGATCCCGCAGACTCGTTCGACATCTGATTGACTGCCAGGTCTCCAAGCGCAACGATCCCGACTAGATTGTTTTGATCTACAATAGGAAGGCGGCGGATTTGGTGCTGGGCCATCAGCTGCGACGCGTCTTCCAGACTCATATTAGGGTTTCCTGATACGAGTTCTGTTGACATCACTTCTGAAACGGGTGTCTGGCCATCACGGCCTTGAGCTGTAGTTCTTAATGCAATGTCACGGTCAGTCAGCATTCCTTTTAAAACACCTTGCTCTACAACGGGGATCGCCCCGACGTTATGCTGTTTCATTAGAGAAGCCGCTTCCTGAATCGTTTGATTCGGAGAAACGGTTGCCACCTGCGTTGTCATTGTATCTTTAACTGAACTCATTGTCAGCACCCCTTTCAATCATTAGTATGTTCAGACACGAGCCGTTTAAAAAGGGAGTTAGAGGAAAGGTTTTATGATATGATTTCTCTGATACAAAAAGAGCTTTTCTAAAAATAGAAAAGCCCTTGCCGCATGATTATATCAGCCTTCTTTGACCGAAAAAGGCTTTGTTAGTCTTCTTTTGAAAGTCAGAAAAAGCAAACGGAAAATAAATCCCAAAATCATTCAGCATCTTGCTGTTTTTTTCAAAAATCGCCTGATCACTCAAATCAGAGTGCGGCGAAGGCTTGGTCAGGATAATATGTATCATTTGCAAACAAGCCATAATTTGAAATGCTTCTTTTAATGTTCCTTGGTAATAATGGTTATTTAAAGACAGAACGCCTTTCTTTTTAAAGCGCTGAATGTCCAGTTCGGAGAAATAAAGAGGAAATACATCATGGATCAGCTCCATAGTCAGCTCCTTGATAAAGCTCTCCTGTTCTGCAGTTGCTGCGTTCACAATTCTCACGTCAATCACCTTTCTTGCCATCGAATATCCTAAGTCTTACTCAAGAATAGCACAGAAAAAAACGCGAAAGCTAAGGTAAGTGTTTCCTATGAGAAACAGCAGCCTTCCGCTTCGAAAAGGAGCCATTTAACATGAACCAAAAAGGCAGAGGGCTTGAGATCCTCATCAATGAAAAGCAGGACGGCCAATGGCTGTTTTCCGTACTCAAAACAGCGCTCAAAGCTTCTAAACCAGTGATACAAGACTGGATGTCCCATCAACAGATAAAGGTCAATCACGAATCCGTCTTAAACAATATGATTGTAAAAAAGGGAGACCGCGTGTTCATTGATCTTCAGGAAAGTGAAGCATCTTCGGTCATTCCGGAGTATGGCGAGCTTGATATTTTATATGAGGACAATCATATGCTCATCGTCAATAAACCCGCTGGCATCGCAACGCATCCGAATGAGGATGGGCAAACCGGCACACTGGCTAATTTGATCGCGTATCATTATCAGATAAATGGCGAAACATGTAAGGTGCGCCACGTCCATCGTCTTGATCAGGATACATCTGGCGCTATCGTTTTTGCCAAGCATCGTTTGGCACACGCCATCTTAGACCAGCAGTTAGAGAAAAAGACGCTGAAGCGTACGTATACCGCCATCGCTGAAGGTAAGCTACGGACGAAAAAAGGGACAATTAATTCACCGATCGGCAGAGACCGATCACACCCGACAAGACGCCGGGTTTCACCAGGCGGGCAAACAGCCGTCACTCATTTCAAGGTAATGGCCAGCAATGCGAAAGAGCGGCTGTCACTCGTTGAATTAGAGCTGGAAACAGGCAGAACACACCAAATTCGTGTTCATCTGGCGAACATCGGACATCCGTTGACAGGAGACTCGCTTTACGGAGGCGGGAGCAAGCTGCTAAACAGGCAGGCACTGCACGCCAATAAAGTACAAGCGGTTCACCCGATAACAGACGAGCTCATAGTTGCTGAAGCCCCTTTTCCTGCTGATATGGAAAACCTTTGCCGCACATATTTTTCATGAAGAAAAGCCGCAGGCACCGCCTCGGCTTTTTAAGTCACTCGTTTTCCATATATAATATAGCGTTTCGGGGCATTTCCGACGTATGAAAACGGATAGCAGGTCGTCAGAATAAGCTCTTCTTTTTCATGCTGGAGCGTGATAATAGATGTGTCATCCTTATCGACAATTTTTGTTTTTACAATTTCATATGTGAATTCTCCATATGACAGGAGAAGACGGAGCTGATCCCCCTTTTCCAGCTCTCCCGTCCGGCGAAACACGGTATCCCGATGCCCCGACAGCACAATTTGCCCGTTTTCATCAGGATAATAGCTGTCCTTGTAATGCCCGACACCTTTTTCTAAATCATTAGCATCGGTGCCCTCCACGATCGGAAGCTCTGCATTGATTTTCGGTATTTCTAAAATGCCGCTCGCTTGGCCGGTCTCAGGCTTAAATGATGCTTTGTTCTTTGCTTGATCTGTGCTATTTTTCGTCCCCAAAGGTTCCTGCGGCTTTTCAGCCGCCAGTTTTGCTTCTTTTAATGTCTGTTCCGTTTTCATATTCGTATCGATCAATTTAAAGCCTCCATAGCCTGCGATCACTAGGCCGGCAGCAATGATGAATAGTGGAATAACTTTTTTCACGTTCTGGAGGCGCTCCTTTTTCTTCTGACATATAGATAAGTTCCTGACAATGTCACCGCCGCACCGATTACCATAAAGTTATAGTAGCCCGCTGACGTATCCGGAAGCTGATGATCAGACCCGCTTTCCGCAGTCTCGGTTTGTAACGGCAATGTGCTGATGCTATTAGCAGTATCAGCGGTTTTTGTGTTGTTGATTGGTATTTCATTGAATCTCGAAATGGCTGAAGGCGGAAGCTGATGAACCGGTGCTGTTCCCGGAGTTTCTTTTATATCAGGCAAATCTTCATCTGGCCTTGGATCCTCTTTAATCGGATCCTCCGTCCCCGGATCATCTCCAGGCTCTTCCGTTATCGGGTCTTCTGTTACAGGGTCTTCAATATCACTGGCTTCAGCAAGCTTAATTCTTCCCTCTTTTGTATACGCAATTGGCTCATCAAAACTCTTCACGTACTCAACTGTCGCTTCCAAATCCTCAGGCCCTGTCACCGGATTTTTTCCCAGCAGTCCGATTGGCTGATATTTGGCTCCTGTCGCCGTCGCCATAAAGTTGTTGACGGTCAATGTATATGTGGCATCGGGCTGGATCTCGGTGCCATCTGCCATTTTCATATCAACTGCTTTTCCGGTTTCTTTATCCCACGTATACGTAAACCCGCTGATGCTGTAGTCAGGCCCAAAAACCGGCGAGATTTGAGCATTGATAATCTCTCTTAAATCTTTTCCTTTAATCTCAAGCTTCGTTAACACATTTCCAAACGGCTGAATATTGTAAAGGTCTCCCCACGTAATTGGCCCCTTCTTCAGCGTTTCACGTATGCCGCCGCCATTCATAAGGGCGAAATCCGTTTTCATGGCAGTTCTCATTCCATCCGCAATCAGGTTTCCAAGAGGTGTATCACCGTCATTTGAATACCCGCCTTCCATATCAACAGCTGCTTCGCCGACTACCTCGCTGATAATCGGTTCAGCAATAGCTTCGTATTTCTTTAAAATGGCTGAAGCGCTGGCATCAGGTTGGATTTTACTTTGATCCACATATACGATTTCCGCGGACTTTTTGACAATATCTTTTGTTGTTTTATCGATCTCTACATCAACGACACCTATCGCTTTTCCATATTCATACGCTTGAACAATCAGTTTTCCATTCACTTCGCCGTTAACTACCTGATGATTATGCGCGGCAAAAATCACGTCAATTTCAGAATCTGTTTTGTTTGCAAGATCAGCAGACTCACCGGTAATGGCGTTGCCGTTTTGTTCAGCTGACATATGTGCGAGAACCGCGATGGCCTTCACGCCTTTTTTCTTGAGCTCTTCGGCCGCCTTATTCACCGCGGTTGCTTCATCTGTAAACTCGATATTTTTTATTCCTTCAGGCATAACCATGCCAGCTGCCGACTGTGTGACAACCCCGATAAAAGCAACGGGTACGCCCTCCACATTTATGATGTCATAAGCCGGCAAAAAGGGCTCTCCAGTTGATTTCATTTTACAATTGGCACATACAAGGGGAAAGTTCTGTCCATCATATCCGCTTGTGCCTTTCGGATGATCACCGCCATTTAAGATCCTCAGAAGTTCATCCGTGCCTTCATCAAATTCGTGGTTTCCCACGGTTCCGACATCAAATCCGATGTCCTCCATCAGTTCTACAGTCGGTTCATCCTGAAGAAGAGAGGAAACTGGAGAGCTTCCGCCGATCATATCTCCCGCGTGCACAATCAGCGAGTTTTTCTTTTCAGCCTTTTTTTCTTTTAAATATGCGGCGGCATAATCCATGCGTCCAAACGTGCCGTCTGCAATTCCATTTCCATCAAGATCAAGCTCATATTGCTGATCGATTTTGCCATGCAGATCATTCATGCTGAGAATTCTAAGCGGCACATGTTCTTGAGGTGCCGTTTGCCTTTTTTTATATCCCGCGCTCTCCGCTTCACTTGCTGAGGCGAAGAAAATTCTGTTTTCCACAGCTATCTTCTTCCAGTCAGCTGGCTGCACATATGTTTTATTCGACGAGTCCCCCACATATCTTGTCAGGCCTTTCCCTTGCTCTCTGGCTCTGAATTCAAACGGCATTTCCATGAGCGGATCGTTTTCATTCCAAATTCCTTTTTGGTCTTTTTTTGCAGCGGCTACTGCGGCCTGAAATTGCTGATAATCCTCTTCATTGTCAACCGGCCAAATAAAATACGTCGGAGCATAGCCGTTTTTTACAAGCTCTAAGTTCACGTTTGAACCTGATTCGGTTATGACTTGTCCGAGCAATCTGCCATAGCTGTCCTTGGCTTCACTCCCGACCTTGACAGTAATTTTATCACCCGGGGACAGAACCGTTTTTAGATAGTCAGATGCTTTTTTGCCAAATCTTAATTGATTTTCATCTGCGTCATTTTTTGGTGTGTGATATGTTTCGGGTGTATCTACATTTACAAACCGGATTTTTGTCGTTCCAAGCACCGGAGATTTGAGATGAATGGTATCGCCGTCAACTACCCGGTCAACAATCCCTTCATATTCTCCCTCTGCAGACGGAGGTGCGGGCTGCTCTTCAAGCAGCTTCAGGTCAGCCGATTTTCGCGGAAGCAGCTGAAAGGTTTGGTATCTGCTTAACACACCGGTAAATTCATACCATTTGCCCTCATCAAGCTCGTTTATCACCCCTGTTTCATTCATAACCCGGAGCGTCATTGCATGATGGTCGTCATCAATCATTGTTACATTGTAACCGCCGCCGGCAGGAGAACTTGGAATTGAGGAAACAAAAGCGGTTAGTTTCACAAGGCGTCCTTCATACTGATCACCTAGGCTGCCGTTAATAAGTTCATTGATTGTTAAGTGTTTGGGGGCGGGGAGGGATTGATTTGACTGGTTGATTTTGATGCCTGATGAGCTTGGAACGATTTCTTTCAGCCCCTGGTAAGACGTGATTTTCCCTGTCACCGTGACATCCATACCCTCTTTTAATTCGGGAAATTGTTCAGGGGATGGCGAATAAATGTTAATGCCTCCGGTTTCATCTTGCAAAAAGGTCGACAGCTTCCCGCCTCCGATTGCGTTTTGATCAGCTGTAATGATCCCTTTTATCGTTACTTCTTCATTCAGCCTTCCCCGTGCTTCATTTATGGTCACTTGCTGTTCAGCCGGCGGAGTTTTTGTGTCATCGGTTACGTTCATCGACTGAACGTTTTTAAGTCCTGTCGTGTTAAAGTAATTTTCAAGCTTTCCTTGAACCGTTATCTTTTTCCCAAGAAGAAGCGGATTGGTTTGCAGCCCAAATTGGCTTCTGAAGGCGGAGGGGATTTGCACAGGAAGGATGTGTTCGGGCGATGTTTCGTTTTTACGGTCTGCCAGCGCAACATTATAATCATTTGAAAAAGGGCTTGTCAGCTTATAATGCTGCGGGGAAACAGCCTGGCCGACTGCATATCCTTCGACAAGCGCCTGTCCTTCTTTTTGCTGTATTGCCTTCTCAATCGATATAGGCTGCTGCGGTTCAGCTGCCTTTACAGCTTCGCACGTGTACATTACATTTAAGAACATTAATGCCGTGATCAACACAATATGCAGAATACGCCTCATCATATTTCCTCCCTTATACACATAATGACCAACGATTTTGTCTGCTTATCATTTCGACAGACAGCATATAATTCCTTTCAGGCTTCTGCATAATACACGGCAGACTGACACAAAATACAGCTGATCTGAAAAAAAAGGAGGAATTCGGTTTGGATCAGTTCAATCAGCAGCAGCAATCCCAAATGAACAAAGGTATTCCTGGCAAACCGCATAAAAACCACGGCGGACATGAAATGTTTGATATGCATGAGGTGCTTTCCGGAACACTTACTGTGCTTGATCAGTTTATGATGCTGAGACAATTCTGTAAGGATCAAGAATTACTAAACATCCTTGATCGTCAACATCAATTCATCACATCTCAATACAATATAACTGCAGAATGCTTCAAAACAGGAAGCGAACCTTCACAAAAAACAGCAACTTATATGATGAAGGAAGACAACCAGACTGTTTACGGCATGCAGCCGTCACAGCCTAAAAAACCTGTTCAATCCATGAATGATATTGATGACAGCATCATCAGCCGACAAATGCTTTGCGCGATTAAAGCACAAGCTTCTATGCTGACGATGGCTTCTCTGGAAATGACAAATCCGGCCGTAAGACGCGTACTGTCTGCGCAAATTCAGGAGTATGTTGAAATGGCATTTGAAATTTTCCTATACCAAAACAAACACGGCTATTACCAGGTTCCTCAGCTTGATGCGCAGGATATGGAACAGCTGAGAAATTCATTCGCCCCTGCCCAAGGACAAATGCCTCCGACACAAGGCGGAATGGGTCAGCAAGGACTTCACTAATAACAAAGGCATTGGATAGATACTATCCAATGCCGCACTGTTTTTTTCAAATTTTTTCTTAAAATCTTTTTCAAATTGATCAAGACTTTCCTTTGTTGCTGATTTAAACCCTTTTTCAAAGTCCCCTTTTTTTGCCGTTTCCTTAATCATTTCTGAAATAATGTCTTTCCCGTATTTGTCCGTCAGCTCATCGATCATATAAAAGCTTTGCAAATAGACATCAGTGTCATATTCGGCTCTGGCTTCCTGCCAGTCTCGATCAGTCTGCAAACGGTCAAAGGGCACGACAGAAAACGTGATCGGATCTATGAGCAATTCATAGTTCGCAATCCACTCGCTTAACCCTTCATGAAACCATAACGGAAACTCATCGGGATCCGTCTCAAGCTCCTTCAATTTCTGGTGAAACGCATGGTGCGAGTATTCATGAATCAACAATCTCTGGTACAAATAAACCGCTACCTCGTCCCCTTCTAACAGTTTCTTTTTCTCTTCAGGCAACAATCCGATCAGCTGCTCCCGTTCAGAATAAAAACCAACTACATCCAATAAACCGGAGTAAGCCTCCATCTGTTTTTCATTAGGAAAAAAAATAATGTCAATAGGCTTTTGATTCGAATATCCAATCATAATCTGATTAATACTGACCGCATATTCAAGCGTTTCTTTCGTCAATGGCAGTAAGGACTTTTCCTTAGAAGTGTAATAAATATCGGCCTGTTTGAATGACTCTTTCTTCATGTGCTTCGTCACTTGTTCTTTTGTTATTCCAGATGCCTGACCTGGAAAAGACAGGATATACATCGCGCTTGATACGATGGCTGAGCTTACAGCCAGCATCACAAGGACTCCGCACAGGAATAGAGCGGATGCCGCACGCTTTCCTATGCCATCCCGCAAACGTCTCCCTCCCTGAGCCGGTCCGTCTTGTACCTTTTTATTTTTACTCTATGCAGCCTGAGTTCGCAGTGTGTCATTAACGCAAAGAAAAAGCCGCACAAATTGTGCGGCTTTTTTCATTTATTCAGCGTTAGGGAATACGCGCTGTACAGTTTGTGTAAATTCATCAAATAATCCGGCGATTGGGTCACCATTTTGAATACGCTTTCCATATCCTTGCATACGCTCTACAAAATCAGGGTTAGCTGAAACGTAAACATTATCAATGTTTTTGTCAGTAGATCTTACCTTTTTGGCTATTTTTTTCTTCAGATTGTTTTCTACTGCACCTTTATTTCCATTGGTTAAAACGACTGCAACGTAGGCTTGATTTCCAGCCACAATGATATCGGCATGCTTTACTTCTTTTAGGTCTGTTACTTTATCAGCTGCTTCATCAGCAACCTCAAGTTTTCGGTCGTTGTTATTATCGTCATTTACACGATTGTTATTGACATTATCATTAACATTGTTGTCAACGTTATCCCGATTGTTTACATTCCGCATATCGTCATTGGCCGGATTTCGATAATTTACGTTTCTTACATCATTATTATCACGTCTGCCCTCACCTTGGTCGGCCACACCGCAGCCAGTCATAAGCAAAGGGATAAGAAGCATAGACGCAAGGACTTGTTTTTTTCCAAACATGTGAATTCCTCCTTTATCACTTTACTTATAGGTTTTTCTAACTGGGTTTAATTATGCATGCAAATCTGGAGGAAATGCTTTCCCGGGAAATATAACGGTTAATTTGTCTAACGAGGGGGAAAATATGAATACACTGCAAAGGAGGGATCATGTTGTTCAACCAGCGAAGAGGAATCAGCCCCGCAGCATTGATCATAGGATCAACTATGCTTATTGCTGCATTATCACCTCAGATCCGCCAAAGAATCAGCGGGTTTATCACAGGCCAAATGAACAGAAGAAATTCAGAAAATAACACATTTGATGCTTCTAATGTAGGAAACATAGTCAAACAAGCATTTGGCGGAGGCAGCGGGGATAATCAAGACCGTTCGCAACATCAAAGCCAGCGGCAAAATGGCCGTCAGCACCAGCACGCCGGACAGCAGCAAACACAGCACCAGCATACACAGTCTCAAACTAGGCAAACTGAGACAGCCGCGAAAAAAAGACAGCCGCATTATGCTGAACCCATTCATTTTGAACAAAGCGCAATGAATGTCATGGACGACAACACGATGATGGAAATGCTGGAGGACTTAGAACCCGGCCGTTAAAAAAACGTGTAATCCTCTTGGATTACACGTTTTCATATGTTACGCTTCTTCAGCTTCAATCACTCTGGATTGATCATGAAATGCCCCTTGATCAATTTCTTTTGTGACCTTACTTGTAATAAGACCGGATGTCATGCTTCCGCTGACATTCAAAGCAGTACGCCCCATGTCGATTAACGGTTCAATTGAGATTAACAAACCGGCGAGCGCGACAGGCATGTTTAATGATGATAAAACAAGAAGCGCCGCGAATGTCGCTCCGCCGCCGACTCCGGCAACCCCGAAGGAGCTGATGGCAACGACTGCGATAACAGTGATAATAAACACCGGGTCAAATGGATTTTGGCCGACAGTCGGAGCAATCATCATCGCCAGCATCGCAGGATAAATGCCGGCACATCCATTTTGGCCGATCGAAAGACCGAACGAACCGGCAAAGTTTGCGATTCCCTCCGGTACACCCATGCTTCTCTGTGTTTTAATATTCAGCGGTAAAGCACCTGCGCTAGACCTTGACGTAAATGCAAATACAAGTACAGGCACCGCTTTTTTCAAATAAATCACCGGATTCAAGCCGCTGAACGTCAGCAGCAGCAAATGAATGATAAACATAGTGATTAACGCGGCATATGATGCAATCACGAACATGCCCAGTTTTAGAATGCTGTCAAGATCACTCGTTGCAATTGTTTTTGTCATGATGGCCAGCACCCCATAAGGCGTCAGTCTCAAAATGAGTGTGACAACACGCATGACAATGGCATAAACGGCATCAACCAGTTTTTTAAATGTTTCTGCCTGTTCCGGCTGTTTGTGTTTTACGCCGAGGAATGCCACTCCAAGGAAAGCGGCAAAAATAACGACAGCGATCGTTGAAGTCGGTCTAGCTCCCGTAAAATCTAAAAACGGGTTTCCAGGCAGCAGTTCAACAATCTGCTGCGGCAGCGTTTTCGCTGTCATATCCTCTGATTTCTGCTGAAGCTCCTGTCCCCGTGAAAGCTCTGTACTTCCTTGGTCAACCTGAATCGCCTGCAGATCAAATGAAAGCGCGGACGCGATACCGACAGCTGCAGCAACTGCTGTTGTTGCTACTAAAATCCCGATAATCAAACCGCTGATTTTCCCAAGATTTTTTGTCAGCTTCAGCTTTGTAAATGCACCGAGAATCGAAATAAAGACGAGCGGCATGACAACCATCTGAAGCAATTTGACATATCCGCCCCCGGCAATATTAAACCAGTCGGCTGTTTGAATGACTATATTTGAAGTCGGGCCGTAAATCAGCTGAAGCGCAAATCCGAATACAATCCCCAGCCCCAGCGCAGTAAATACACGTTTAGAGAAGGAAACATGTTTTTTCTGCATAACAAAGAGCCCTAAGATAAGTAAAAATAAAATAAATACATGTAATACAACCAGTAAAGTCTCCAAAGCAGGTAAACTCTCCCTTCAAATTTTCTCATTTACTATATTACACTAATTCCGATGGGTCAAGTGCGAATTATTTTAACTTATCAATTCAAGTAAAAAAACCTTATATAATGCCTTTTTTGTTCTTTTCTTTCCCTTCCATCTTTAGTACCTTATATAAGGGTGATAATATTTGCTGAAAGAACTGTTTGTAAATTTGACCATTTTAATCACATTTAATTATCTCTTCACCCACCTGTTTAAAGAAAGGCTAGTACATAAAAAAGACAGCATATCTTTTCAAGCTGTTAAAGGACTGGCCTGCGGTTTGCTCGGGGTTATTCTGATGGTTTTTGGATTTACCTATCAGCATTCAATTATTGATCTTCGAAATATCCCTATTATGATTGCCGCTCTTTATGGAGGCTGGGTTTCAACGGCAACGGCCCTGGCCATGATCACTGCAGGCCGCTTGCTGATTACGATGAACACATCTGCACTATACTCGGTTATTATCATTTGTATCGCTGCCATTCCGTCACTCATTGTTTCTAGAAGAAAAAAAGTTCAACTAAAACATGCTTTCTATCTTTTAATAATCACAAATAGCTTGATCTCCTTTTCCTTTTATTTTCTTATAGATTTACATTCATACGAACTTCATTTGTATTTTTGGATCATATCAATAGCGGGCGGCATGCTCAGTTTATATATTATTGATCATGAAACAAATGCACATCTTCTTTTTAAACAATATAAGTTTCAGGCGCACTTTGACTTTTTAACAGGCGTGTATAACCGAAGAAAGTTTGAAGAAACCACGAAAGCTCTGTATCAGCAGGCGGCCGATACCCCGCATTTTCAATTTGCACTGATTTATATGGATATCGATCATTTTAAGACCATCAATGACCAATATGGCCATCATGAAGGAGATCAGGTGCTCAAAGAGCTGGGGTTACGTCTGAAGCAGAGCATCCGAAATACAGATCCTGCCGCTCGGATCGGCGGTGAAGAATTTGCCGTTCTCCTGCCGAACTGTTCTCTTGATAAAGCAGCCCGAATCGCTGAACGGATCAGGAGAACTGTAAGTGATGCACCGATTGTATTAACAAACGGTGAAGAGCTTTCAGTTACGATATCACTAGGGGCCGCTCATTACCCCAATAATACGGAACAGCCAGGATCCTTGCCCATTCTTGCCGATCAAATGCTTTACAAAGCGAAAGAAACGGGACGGAACAGAGTGTGTTTTTCAGAAAAAAAAGAATGAATTCAATGTTCGAATTCATTCTTCCAATCTGAAAGACGTTTCAAAGGCAGAAAAGCCGGGACAAGATCTCCCTGATATTCTTTTTCTATAAATGCCGCTGTATCATCAGCTTGATAAAGCTCAAGAATGGTTTGCAGCGCTTCCCGATCTTGATCCTCCGCTCTGACAACAATCAAATTCATCTCTTCCTCAGACATGGGTCCGCCGCTCTTTAGCGTATGCTTTTTCGGGTTCAGGCCCGCTTTTTTTGCTTCTGATGGTTTCATGACAAACACGTCGGCACCGCTCACTGCATCCTGTTGCCGGACAGCTTTTAATTTCAGGTGTCTCGGATTATCTTTAATCATATCAACTGAACCTGTTCCGTTAAATCCGTTTTTCAGCGTTAGCAAACCCGCTTCCTGGAGCACCGTAAGCGCCCTGCCAAAATCGAACGCTTTATCCGGAACAGAAACGACAGCTCCTCGCGGTATATCTCGGATTCGGTCATATCGTTTTGAATAAATGCCCATGGGCGTTATGTATGTCGTTCCGAGCGGTGCCAAATTAAGTTTGTATTTTTGAGTGAACGACTGAAAATATGAAATGGTTTGAAAGGCGTTGGCATCAATTTCTTTGTTAGCAAGTGCGATATCAGACTCCGCATAATCAGAAAAAGGGATCAGCTGAATATCCAGCCCTGCCTCTTCAGCCTTTTGAGCAATATAGTTCCATATTGCCCCGTCAGACTCAGCAATCCCGATTTTTATCGATTCATGTTCTGCAGACGGTGAACATGCAGTAAATGAAACGAGAAGAACAAGGACAAAACTGCATATAAGCCACTTTTTCATTGTGACCATACTCCTATCTATGTATTAGAGCATGCAAGCAATATCAGACATAAAAATCATACGCTCTCTTAGTTGATAAACGTTGTCATTTGTAATATTGATTAACTTTTACCTTACTCATATCCAATAAGGTTGTCAATTCCTATTACTTATCTTCCCAAAATGAAGAAATACTAAGGCAAACGTATGATCACATATCGAGAAAGCAGATGAATTTCCGCAAATAAATATCAAATTGAAAAATAAATATGGTATTTTCCGAAAAAAGTTTCAATAAGCAGTTGTTTTTTCCGAAGATTACTGGTAGAGTAAAGGTAATTATTTTTGTTCGAACTATCTTTAAGAAGAAAGTTTTGTAAGAGTTTTCGTCTTGAAAGTTTGTTAAGAGCAAGAATAGTGAATTTAAGCGTTATGATCGCTTTAGGAGGAAATTTCATGTTAGAAGGTAAAGTAAAATGGTTCAACTCTGAAAAAGGTTTCGGATTCATCGAAGTAGAAGGTCAAGACGATGTATTCGTTCATTTCTCTGCTATTCAAGGCGAAGGCTTCAAAACTTTAGAAGAAGGCCAAGCTGTTTCTTTTGAAATCGTTGAAGGAAACCGCGGACCACAAGCTGCTAACGTTACTAAAGAAGCGTAAGCATAAATTGATATGAAAAACTGCAGGTGCAAACCTGCAGTTTTTATTTTGACAAAAAAGCTGTTTTGCATAAGCAAAACAGCTTTATTTATTAGTTTGCAATATCCCGCTTCATGAAGATTCCGAAAGCAAGCAACAGGAAGATGATAAAGTAGATCGCCAGCATGACGAGAGAAAACGTCATAGTCATCCCTTTTATTAACGGTGTGCCATCCACATACTGAGTCAAGTCGACATTAGCAAACAATATATACTTTGCCCAGTCAAATTTCGCTGCAATAAATGCAGTTGCAGTCGTACCGGCAACCAACAAGAAGATGGAAAAACCAACCGCAAGAGAGCTGTTTCTGAATACCGCAGACAGCATAAACGCCATCGTCGCCACCATTAAAGCCGAGACGGATTCAGAAAGATACGTTGTGGCCAAATGCCCCATCATGTTTTGCTCAATGACATGGCCATCCTTATAGATTAAATGAATATTCGCGGCGGTTTCACCACCCGTTCCGAAGAAGATCAACCCTAATAAAGTAGAACCGATAAATAAAATCAACAGCAACAGGAGCCCAAACAGGAGAACTGTAATATATTTGGACATCAAAATTTGAAAACGACTGAGCGGCCGAATCATTAATAGCTTAATCGTTCCCCAATTAAATTCGTTCGCGACAATTCCGGCCGCGATGATAATAGTAAACAGACCGGTAAGGATGGTAAAGTTTGCTGAATCCGTTACATAAGACCATACCGTATAGCCCGTGTCACTAGGGATATTATGCTCGATGCGATAGTCATTGAGTGTGATTGTTTCTTTATACCCATCTTTCAGTGAAGGATCTTCTTTGATTTCTTTCTTTAATTCGGCGTTTTGTGCTTGAAGCTCTTGTTTCCAATGGGAATTTGATTCACCAGCAGAAAAATGATTCGCCAAAAATGCAAATCCAACCATTGTCAGCCCCAGAATTCCGATCATCACCCATGTTCCGGCACGGCTGAAAATTTTGAGCCACTCATTATAAATCAAATTAAGCATGCTGAACCTCCTCTTTTGTTTCACCTGTCATTTCTAAGAAACGGTCCTCTAATGATTTTGTTATGACCTTGACCTCATAAATACGGATTTGCTGCATCACCAGCAATTCAATAACCGCAGGGACTTCCTCTTTAGCCAGTTTGATTTCTACACCATTTGTCTTACTCAGCAAATCGTACTGATTTAAAACAGTAGCGGCTTCACTCGGCTGCTCAACCTGGAAGAAATATGTATCATTCTCATCAATGTTTTCATCTTTTACATTTTGAATATCGATCAGCTTTCCTTTTTGCAGAATCGCAATTCGATCACACATCAGTTCCATTTCTGACAGCAGGTGGCTTGAAACGATGACAGCCATTCCTCTTTCTCGGGTCAGCTTCTTTAAATGATCTCTGATTTCTCTGATCCCCGCCGGATCAAGGCCGTTTGTCGGTTCATCCAAAATTAGCACTTTCGGATCGTGCAGAAGGCATTGTGCCAAGCCAAGACGCTGTCTCATCCCTAGAGAATATGTTTTCACCTTGTCGTGGATTCTGTCTGTTAAACCGACCAGCTCAACAACTTCATCAATTTTTTCCTTCGTGACACCCTTGACCATCCTTGCGTATTGCTGGAGATTTTTATATCCGCTCAAAAATTTATACAGCTCGGGATTCTCAACGATCGCTCCAATATGCTTAATCGCCTTGGCATATTCTTTCGTAATTGATTGGCCGCAAATGAGGACATCACCTTTCGACAGCTTCATTAACCCCACCATCATCCGGATGGTTGTCGTTTTCCCCGCTCCGTTTGGTCCCAAAAAACCGAATACCTCGCCTTCACGAATCGTAAAACTGAGATCATCAATGATCGTTCGGCCTCTGATGTTTTTAGTCACGTTTTTCAATTCCAACACTGTTTTCATCATATTCCTCCTCTTTCTAGCAAACTTCCATTTTTGATTTAAACCATTGCAAAACAGACATGCCTTCCTGTTCACGAATATCTTCTACTTCACGCTGCGCAACTTTTTCTCCATTGGCGAGGATGATTACTTCATCTAACAAAGTCTCAATTTCATCAATTTCATGTGTCGCGATCACGACAATCTGCTGCTCAAAATCAATGTACGACACAAGGCTGTTTACGATGGAATCCCTGACCATCGGATCAAGCCCGGAAAAAGGTTCATCAAGCAAGATGACGTCTGCCCGTCTCGCTAAAGCAAGAACGATTTTCAGCCGGCCCCGATTTCCTTTTGATAGCTTTTTGATCTTTTTTTCCGGATTCAGCTGCATCTCATTCAATAGCTTATAAGCCTGTTCTGTTTGAAAATCAGGAAACTGCGACTGATAAAAATTCACCATATCTTTAACAGTGAAATGCGGATAAAACATATCAAGCTCAGTAAGATAAGCCGTTTGACGCACCATTTCTCTCGTAACCTGCTCTTCATCAACTTTCACAAATCCTGAAGTCGGAAACAGAAGGCCAGCCATCATTTTCAGGGTCGTTGACTTGCCGCTGCCGTTCGGTCCGATCAGGCCATAAATCCGTCCGGATGATAGGGTGATTGACACATCATTGACGGCCGTATGGCGGCCGTATTTTTTTGATACATGTTCTAGCTTGATTTCCATTTTAGCCTCCCTCTGTGAATGTTTTAATCCCTTCTACCATTTCCTCTTTCGTTAGCCCCAGCTCTTTCATTTGCTTGACAAAGCCTTCCAGCACCTCTCGTGTCAGCTTGTCTTTCAGCTCGTCTACGATTTCTGCTTTTTCCGCAATAAACGTCCCTTGACCTCTTCTTGTCTCCACAATACCCAGCCTTTCCATCTCACTGTAAGTTCTTTGAATTGTATTGGGATTTACCTTAGTTTGAATCGCCATTTCTCTTACTGAAGGAAGCTTGTCTCCTGGGAGCAGCTCCTTCCTGACCAGCCTATAAAAGATCTGATCAGCGATCTGCAGATAAATCGGTTTCGAGGATTGGAATTGATTGTCCATATTTACACCTCTACTTTACGATCAAGCAGTTTTGAAGCCATAATGAGCAGCAAGAATGTGATGACTAAAGTAATAGGCAACCCTAGCACAGACAGATGGATAGGTTTTAGTTCCAATCTCCAAACATTGTGGAAGTGGAAATCAAAATTGCAATAGACTGTTACAGGCCAGAAATGCTTTTGAGATTCAACCAAAGGGCTTATGATGTATTCATCGAAGAATAACCACACTGCAACCAACAGAACCATCGCAGCCCACCGCATTCCGCGCCAATTTCTGAGAGAGTGAAAAACAGCCCAAAACACAATGACTGTTACTGACATATCTAACGAAGAAATAAGCCCATACATATTCAGCAAAGCCACTGTACTCGTTATATCAACTTGATGCTCCAGCAGATTTTTTACAGAGAGCATATGATACATCGATATGCCATAGGCTGTTAATGCCAACTGAATCACAAATTGATAGAGCAAAGATGCTGCCAATTTAGAAGAAAACAGCCAGAAGCCGCCATTTGGATTGTACAGCCAAAGCTGTGATTTCCCTTCCTTGCGAAGGTGATAAAACACAAAAACAGGAGATAAGAAAAGCAGAAAAAAAGCAACTGCAACAAAAAAACCAAAAATGACTAGAGGTTCTTTCGTGCGAGAAGCTATAATATGGCCTGTTCCCAATAAGAAAATGATTCCGCATATCCATACTAGCAGCCACATTCTTGAAAGCTTGATATCTTTCTTTAATAAACCTAAAAAAGAATTCATGTCTTTACCTCCCGGAAAAAACCCTCGGTGTATGAGTAACATAGTACACTAGATCAAGATGGAATACAACATATTCCATGGATTTATTTGATAAAAACATAATTGATGGAAACAGTAAAAAAGGCAAACCCGCATGAGTAAACGGATTTGCCTTTTTCATTACTTTTTCTTATTTTTCATAGAGAGCAGCGCATCACGATAGCTGCGGTCCTGCATTTTGTCACTTTCCTCAGTGACCTCTTCTTCTGCATGAACTTCATCAGAATGCTTAAACTTTTGCAGCGCCTGCCTGTAAATATCATCACCCATTGTGTCACGCTTCTCTTTTGGAGAATCGTTTTTGACAACGGATGGCGTATGCTCGGCAGCCCTTGCTTCAGCAGGGTAATGCGCTTCGTTTTTTTCCTCTTCTGGAGGTGCGATTCTATCGGTTGCTTCTTGCTTCTCAGGTCCAGGTGAGGCGTTGCGGACGTTAAATGTAATAAGGGCCGCAATGACAATGACAGCAGCAATTATTGCTATAATAATGGCCATTTCAACCTCTCCTTACTGTCCTGCTGTTAGGTTTCCTGTGACTTGGCTGACACGTCTTCCCAACGCGCGTCCAAGCTGAATACCTTCCTCAGACATTAACTCATCACTGTCTACCGGACAAGTGACACCTGCTCCGTAATAAGAGCCATAAAGTGCGTTTTCAGGCACGTTGCCAGGCAGTCCGACAACAATCATGCCTTGGTGGAACATCGGCGTGATTAAATTGTGCATTGTCATTTCCAAGCCGCCGTGTGTTGTTGCCGTTGTGCAGAAGACAGCACCGACTTTGTTGATCAGCTCGCCTTCAGCCCACAAGTAGCCAAGTCTGTCGATCCAAGTTTTAAGACCGGAGCTGATTGTTCCGAAATGCCCTGGGCATCCCCAAATAATCGCATCCATATCTTTAAGCTTGCGGATATCAGCCTGATCTACATGGTCGATGAACACTTCAGCCGTGTCGTTTTCTCTCGCGCCTTCAGCAATCGCTTCTGCAAGCACTTTAGTATGTTCGCCTTCACTATCATACACTACATAAATTTTCATTCAGGAAACCTCCCTGTACAGATTAAGATTCCTTAGCTTCTTTTGGAGCAGGAAGTAATGAAAGCTCCTCTTTTTTCTTCTTACGCAATTTATCTTTTCTGACGTCACGCAGGAAGATACTTAAAATCAGACCTGCTACACAGAATAAGGTTGCCCACATAAAGGCATCATTTATCCCCATGACATTGGAATCGAGTGATGCGTGTTTATAAATATGTGAGTACACATATGTTTTCGCCGTATCATAAGACACATTCATATTCACCATTAAATTCGAAACTGCATTTTGGAACGCATGGAGGAAGTTCGGGTCCGCCGTGCTTGTTTTATCTGCAATTTGTGAATAATGGAATGTCGTCCGGTTTGTATAAATCGTCGTAATTAAACTTGTTCCGATTGATCCGCTGATTTGGCGAAGCGTGTTGCTCATCGCCGTTCCGTGGCTGTTCAGACGGGCAGGAAGCTGGTTCATCCCGGCTGTCATGACTGGCATCATTAAGAGAGACATACCAAATGCACGAATTGAATAGATCAGCATGATGTGTGTATATGGTGTATCAATTGTCAATTGCGTGTATTGATAGGTTGTTACCACTGTCACGAGAAGCCCGATAATCGCAAGCGGTCTCGGTCCGAATTTATCGAACAAAATACCTGAGATCGGTGACATAATCAGCATAACGATCGCACCCGGAAGCAGAAGCAGACCGGATTGAAGCGCCGTAAAGCCGACCAGGTTTTGCAGATAGATCGGTAAAAGGAACATACCAGTGTAAAGTGCCACTGTAATAATGATATTAATGACACTCGAGAGTGAGAAAATGTCATATTTAAACACTCTGAAATCAAGCATCGGATCATCATGACGCAATTGCTGAACAACAAAAGCAACAATTGCAATGGCTCCGATAATAACTGTAGACAATACAATCGGGTCGGTCCAGCCGTCAGATCCGGCTTCACTGACCCCGTATAATAAGGAGGCGAATCCGACAATCGAGAGGATTGCGCCAAGAGTATCGAGTTTGATTTTTTGCGGCTCCACCATATTTTTAAAGATGAAGAAAGCCACAATGATAACAATTGCGCCGATCGGCACAAGTCCGTAAAACATAATGCGCCATGTATAATGCTCAATAATCCACCCGGAAAGAGTCGGGCCGACCGCTGGAGCAAACATCATCGCTAGCCCGAAAATCCCCATTCCTTTCCCCCTGCTTTCAGGCGGGAAAATTAACAGAATGGTTGTCATAACGAGCGGCTGCAAGATACCTCCGCCCACGGCCTGAATCAAACGGCCGATCAGCATTGTAGAGAAGTTAGGTGCGATACCGCAGACTAACGTACCGAGCGTAAAACAAAACATCGCGACGAGAAAGAGACTCCGCTGGCCAAATCGTGTAATCAGGAAAGCAGATAACGGAATCAATACACCGTTAACAAGCATGTAACCTGTTGTCAGCCACTGAATCGTCGTTGCACTTACGCCAAATTCAGTCATTAAGTGCGGCATTGCAACATTAAGCAGTGTTTGGTTTAGGATTGCCAAAAATAAACCCGCCATTAGCACAATCAGCAATGACATAGGGTTTTTTGCATTTTTTTCTTTGCCTGTAGCCATCTAAGACAACCTCCTTTCATGGTTTGATGACTGATCTGTTTTACTCAGAAATTTTAACAGATGCATTCATTCCAGGAAGCACCTTATCAGATGGGTTTTTGATTGAAATTTTCACAGGAATTTTTTGTGTTACTTTTGTGTAGTTTCCGCTTGAATTTGTAGATGGAAGCATATCAAAAGTTGAGTTAGTCGCATAGCCAATTTCTTCTACAGTACCGTCAAATGTTGTATCAGGGTCTCCGTCAACTACTACGTCTACACTATTTCCTACTTCAATATCCGCAATATCTGTTTCTTTAATATTTGCTGTGATGTATAGGTTGTCCATGTCAATCGTTTGTGCAATTGTTGTACCAGCTTGTACGGTTTGTCCGTTTTTCACTTCGTTTTTCACAATTGTTCCATCCATAATGGATTTTACGTCAACAGTTTGTTCGCCTTTGATTTTTGCAACTGTGTCGCCTTTTTTCACTGTTTTTCCTTCGTCCAGATCCCAGTCAGATACTTTACCTGCTGCTGGAGCAGTAATAGCAGCCATATCGCCCGCTACTTTTGCTTCATCTGTTTTTACGTAGTTTGTGCTTTGATAATAGTAATAAGCACCTCCAGCTATAATTGCAAGAACAACAATCAAACCGATAATGTTGGTCAGAATTAAACGTCCTCTGTTCATTTTGTTTTCTCCTTTCGTTTCATCCTCTATCATTTTGCGGAAAGCTGGTGAAAATATGTGAGAAGTTTTTAATTACCGCTTTTTTCTGAACAGCCTTCAGCAAGCTTCGTTAAGCTTCCGGCTAGTTTGCGCAAATACTGCAGCTGGGAGGTATCAAGCTTTTGGTACAAGCCAGCACCCATTTTTGCATATTGCACAGCGGCTTTTTCTATCAGTTCTTCCCCCTCTTCGGTTAACTGAATCATGACGATACGGCGGTCATCCGGACTGTCATATCGATTCATCAATTGGCGTTTATACAGAATATCTGTCATCCGCGTCACAGAAGCAGGCTTAAGATCAAGCGACATTGCCAGCTTGCTCAGCGGGGTGCTTCCGCTTTGATGAATTTTAAACATCAGCAAATATTGAAGGACTGTAATATCAAAAGGCTCAAGCACAATCTCCAATATCTTCTTCTGTTTTTTATATATCGCCCGAGACGTATCGAAGAGCTGTTCAAAAGTGAGCAAAGCACGTTCTGATTCAGTCAACTCCTTTTCACCTCATTCCTCAATAATAGTTCACAAGATAAAATATTAATAAATGAAAGAAGATTTGTCAAAGGAAAAATTTCTTTTTCTCCCGTATTTTTTTCGCAAGCGTTTTCTTGCTTTTATTAAATAAAAAAAAGCCCTGAAATGGGCTTTTCATTACGAAAATTGATGGCTTACACCAGACTCTTCATTTCTGAAAAAGTTCTTTAGAGCCTGAAAAACATCAGATTTCTGTTTTAAAATATAGTACTTAAATTTCTCATCTTTTACATTTTTATATGCAGACATTAACGTTGAATGCCTGTTGTACTGATTGACCTCGCCGTAACAGAATAGATTGGCCTTCTTCATAATATCATTGACCAGTTTCACACAGCGCGCGTTATCAGATGTCAGATTGTCACCGTCAGAAAAATGAAACGGGTAAATGTTATAGCGGGCGGGATTGTACTTTTCATCAATAAGCTCAAGCGACTTCCGATATACGGAAGAACAAATTGTTCCGCCGCTTTCTCCCTTTGAGAAAAAATCCTCCTCCGAGACCACTCTTGCTTCTGTATGATGGGCAATAAATTCAATTTCCACAGTCTCGTATTTTGTCCGCAAAAAACGGGTCATCCAGAAAAAGAAGCTTCTGGCCATGTATTTTTCCCAAACCCCCATACTGCCGCTTGTATCCATCATGGCTAAAACGACGGCTTTTGATTCGGGCTTTGTGATGTCATTCCACGTCTTATATTTCAGGTCCTCCGGATAAATTGGATAGAACGACGGTTTTCCTGACATTGCGTTTCGTTTAAAGGCTGACATCATCGTTCTTTTCTTATCAATATTACCGGTTAACCCTGTTTTACGGATATCATTAAACTCGATATCTGTATGAATGATATTGTCCCGCTCTTTTTGCTGGAGATTCGGAAGCTCTAATTCTTTAAAAAGCGCTTCTTCTAAATCCATTAATGAAACTTCCGCTTCATAATAATCCTCGCCTGCCTGATCACCGGCACCCTGCCCTTTTCCAGGCCCTTGTTTTTTGTCTGATCCATCCCGGGCCACAACATCTCCAACCTGGCTCTCGCCGTCTCCTTGCCCTACATGTTTATTTTTATCATAGTTATAACGGATTTTATACTCATCAAGTGAACGGATTGGGATCTTCACTACATCTTTTCCATTAGACATAATAATGCTTTCCTCAGTTACGAGGTCCGGAAGATTGTTTTTGATCGCTTCCTGCACTTTTTTCTGGTGGCGCTGCTGGTCATCGAAGCCTTTGCGATGGAGGGACCAGTTTTCCTCAGAAATCAAAAAATGGCCGCTGTCATTTTGGGACATGAATTCCCCTCCTTAACCATTTGTGGTCGTGATACATACGTATTCCGGCTTGTGCCAGATTATGAAACAAGTCTTTCGAAAAGATTTATATTCATCATATGCACAAAAGCACGTTTAATTGACAAACTATTTAGAAAATGGGACAAAATAACCCGCCCTATTCGGACGGGTCACGTTGCTTATCGGTTCAGCAGGCTGCCGACATATTTCAGCAGCTCATTGGCGCTCGTCGAGTTGTAGCCGTGCTCATCAATTAAACGGGCCACGACTTCATTTACCTTTTTCAGCTGCTGTTCATCCGGCGTTTTTGTTGAAGTCGTAATTTTAACGACATCCTTCAGATCAGCAAACAGCTTTTTCTGAATAGCTTCACGCAGTCTTTCATGGGAATTGTAATCAAACCGCTTGCCTTTTCTCGCATAGGCCGAGATGCGGATTAAAATTTCTTCGCGGAACGCTTTTTTGGCGTTTTCCGAAATGCCGATCTGCTCTTCGATGGATCTCATCAGCTTTTCGTCAGGGTTCATTTCCTCTCCTGTCAAAGGATCACGAAGCTTATTTTTATTGCAATAAGCCTCTACGTTATCGAGGTAATTGTCCATAAGTGTTTTTGCTGATTCTTCATACGAATACACAAACGCTTTTTGAACTTCCTTTTTCGCAATGTCGTCATATTCCTTGCGGGCGGCAGAAATAAAATTCAAATACCGCTCCCTGTCCTCGCTTGAAATTGATGGGTGCTGATCAAGACCTTCTTTTAAGGAGCGAAGGACATCGAGAGAATTAATCGATTCCATATTTTTTCTGATAATCGTTGAAGAAATCCGGTTGATCACGTACCGCGGATCAATGCCGCTCATGCCTTCATCATTATATTCTTTTTTCATATCCTCAACGTCGACAGAATTATATCCTTCCACACTTTCTCCATCATACAGTCTCATTTTCTTGACCAGATCAATATCCGACCGCTTCGGCTCCTTTAACCGGGTAAGGATTGAGAACATCGCGGCGACCTTCAACGTATGCGGGGCAATATGAACATCCGCCACATCGCTTTCTGCGATCATTTTTTCATAAATTCTCTCTTCCTCAGACACTTTTAAATTATAAGGAACCGGCATCACAATGATTCTTGAGTGCAGGGCTTCATTCTTCTTATTAGCAATAAATGAGCGATACTCCGTTTCATTCGTGTGAGCCACGATCAGCTCATCAGCAGAAATTAACGCAAACCGTCCAGCTTTAAAATTCCCTTCCTGTGTCAAGGAAAGCAAATGCCAGAGAAATTTCTCATCACATTTCAGCATCTCCTGAAACTCCATCATCCCGCGGTTCGCTTTATTCAGCTCTCCGTCAAACCGGTAAGCGCGCGGATCCGATTCTGAACCGTACTCGGCGATTGTTGAGAAATCAATACTCCCCGTCAAATCGGCAATATCCTGAGATTTCGGATCAGAGGGACTGAATGTTCCAATTCCCGTACGCTTATCTTCTGAAAAGAAGATGCGTTCCACCTTCACATCCTCAATTCTTCCTCCGTACTCTTCCTCCAGCCTCATGACATTTAAAGGAGAAAGACTTCCTTCTATTCTAATGCCGTATTCTCTGTAAAAGTCATCGCGTAAATGATGGGGGATTAAATGTAGAGGGTCCTCGTGCATCGGGCAGCCTTTAATCGCATATACAGCGCCATTATCTGTCAGCGTGTACGCTTCGAGACCTTTTTTGAGCATCGTGACCAACGTGGATTTACCGCCGCTCACAGGTCCCATCAGCAATAGAATCCGCTTTCTGACATCTAGACGTTTGGCAGCCGGATGAAAATACTCTTCCACTAGACGCTCCAGAGATTCTTCAAGCCCGAACAGCTCGCGGTCAAAAAAACTGTACTTCTTGCGTCCGTCAATCTCCTCTATCCCGCTGTCTTTTATCATATTAAAAACTCGAGAATGAGCAGATTGCGCGACCATCGGATTTTCTTTAATAATCTCCAAATAATCGGCGAAAGTTCCCTCCCATTTCAGCCGCTGCTCTTCCTCTCTGTACTGTTCAATTTTCTTTAATATATCCATAAGGACCTCCTCTATCATGTTTGATACACTATGCAAATAAGGTACTTTGATACAATCTATGCCGCCATCTCGTGATACATGCTTTGGTTTCTTAAAAATAAAGATACTTATACATCGTTGACAAGGCAGACTGCGACCGTTCATAATAAAGAAAAATACAGAATCATCCAGACTCGGACAGCACGGAAAAATTGAAGAGGGGGAGAGACGGTGAAAACAATCATCATGATGGGTGTCATTGTCACTTTTTTAGTATCAATTTTTACCGCAGGATACGAAAGCAAGCCTGGAAAAGAATAAAAAAGGGTGCTCCTGAAAGAGCACCCTTTTTGTATAACAGAACAATGTTTTACAGTTTTGTTTTTTCTTTAATCTGTGAATGCGGATCGCATTCATATTTGTTTTCGTACTCAATTGTTCCGATACTGCATCCCGGCCCGATGATCACTTCTTTTCCCCTGACAACTGCCGCTTCGGTATTCTCCAAATAAACCCGATCTCCTTCTATGACATCGGCGATCAGCTTCACTTTCTTCCGGTTAAAAAAACTCGCGCGTCTTTTCACTGTAATTGTTGTTCCGCCGATTTCCTGCACATGGCTTATATCATGGCTCAATCCCAGCTTGATCTCACCCGAATTTAATAACCCCGATACATCAACACAGCCTGTGACATGGAACATTTCTGTTTCACAATCACCTTTTACGCTGAGCTTCCCTTTCACATCGCAGGATTCTCCAGTCATATTCCCGCCAATTTCAGTCTGGCCTTTCAGATTGAATCGATCAAATTGAAGTGAGCCGCTGACTTTCATTGTCCCATATATATTGATTTTGCCGGCTGTCAGATCGCCTTTACATTCACTTTCTCCGAGCACACGCAACCGCTCAGTCTCTGCTTTTCCGAGAAAAAGGCCCGTTCCGTATATGCGGCAGCCTACAGCAGACAGCCCGTCTCCAACTACACCTTCTCCTTTGATGCTGACATTGTGATACGCGCCTCCTGCGGCATGCCCAGCGCCATATAATTTTAAATTTCCCAGTTTTGTTGTCTCCATTACGATCCTCCTTACAACTTTGTGGATGTTTCAACCGATGCGCTTGGATCACAGGTATAGTCCCCGCTGTATTCGACAGTTTCAATCTGGCAATCCGGGCCGATGACCACTTTATTTCCGCGCACGGTTTTCGCCTTTGTATTTGTCAATTCAATCACGTCACCTTCGATCAGCTCTGCTGTTAGAACAGGCTGCGACATCAATCTGAGCAATGTCAGCATTCCTTTTCTGCAGGTCACTTGAAGATGGCGGCAGCCGATCTCCCGCGCATAGCTTTCCCCTGCAGAAAGCTTAATGATCACCTGGTCTGCATTTAAAAGCCCGCTGATTTTGCATTTCCCTTCTGATTGAAAGGTTTCCGTTTCACAATCTGCTTCCATGACAGCTTTTCCGCTAATGTCAATGCCATCAGCCTTGACAGTGCCGCCAAATGTTGATGATCCAGCGATTTTCAATTGTTTTGCAGATACCTCTCCTTGGATAAAACCAGTGCCATTAATCCGGATAGATTCTGCTTCAACGTCTCCATGTATCTTTCCTGAACCGCTGATGGTTACCGCTTTCGCTTTGACGCTGCCGTCAGCTTTTCCGTTTCCATTAAAAGAAAAAGTATCACACTCCACGTCCCCGGCCACTGTCCCGCTGCCATTAATCTCAACAGATTGAAATGTTCCTCCCTTTGAACTTCCTGATCCGTTTATCACCAGCTTTTCCACTACATCCATTGATGGCCCTCCTGCATAAATGTTGTTTTTAATTCCTCTGAAGCTTTTAATAAATCTACCCGTTCCACAACCTTTACGGATGATTCAAACAAAATGCTGTCCGCCGCAGCCGCTATAAAACAAGTTGTGACACCGAGCTTGCGGAGCACAATCAGCTCCGTCTGTTTTTCAATCTCTTCATTATCATGCTTCTTTAATACCTCTGCAGCCATTTTTGCTTCTGCAAGGCTGACATTTCCAGACTGCAGCAGTCCCTCAAGCACATATAGCGAAAGCAAATCGCTGGATGAAAAAACCGGACTTCCTCCGTCTTCTGAATAGGCTTCAAGAGCAGGCCTTGAAACCAAACCTTTATGAAGCAATTCATCAGCGGTCATGCTGACATCCTTCATTTTCGGCGACAGCATTTCCCTCATTTCATCCAAAGACAAATTTTCTTTCATCTTTTGAATCATTGATATACGTTTTAAAATCTCCTCTCTCGGAAAAAACGTCTCTTGCCCTGTAAATGTGGATTTACGAATAAACCATTCCTCAGGTATTAAGTTTTTCCGCTTCCATCGATACAGCTGACCGTATGAAATCGATGTTCTTTCAAGTAATTCTTTTTTAGAGATTAATTGTTCTTCCATAAGTCCAGCTCCTTTGATGGGTGCATTGTAACATAACACTGTTACGTTGTTAAGCCCAAAAACGAAACAAAGCATTTCAACATCCGCAAAAAAACCCGCCCATCATCGATGAGCGGGTTTTTTCACTATTTTAAATCACGGTAATTTTGCTGGCGCAGCGCTTCATAAACAAGAATCGCGGCAGTATTGGACAGATTTAACGATCTGACATGCTCTGTCATCGGAAGACGCAGGCAGCGGTCCATATTATTTTGAATTAAATCCTTTGGCAAACCGCTTGTTTCTCTTCCGAACACGAAGAAATAATCCTCGTCAAGATCAGTGTAATCAAATGATGTATGAGGCTGCTGGCCAAATTTTGTAATAAAGAAAAACTGGCCTTTTTCATATGCCTCAAACAATTCTTCTAACGAATCATGATACACAACGTTAACAAACTCCCAATAATCGAGTCCGGCACGCTTCAGCATTTTATCATCCGTTGAAAAGCCGAGCGGACGAATCAGGTGTAGCGTTGTATTGGTTGCTGCACAAGTACGTGCAATATTCCCTGTGTTAGCGGGAATTTCTGGTTGATATAAAACGACATGTAATGCCACAATGTTCACCTCTGTTTTTCTTATCCGCCCATCATTATAACATTAATTACTCTTTTGTCGTATCATCAACGATATGAAAAAAGGCATATCGTATTGACTGCGTGTATGCCGTAGAATCCTCATATGACCAATATCTCATCCGGCTGTCATAGGTCTGGGCGTTGACAAGCGGCATATTGCCTTTGTCCTTTGCCACGACAATCGTTGTATGATTAAAGCGGCCGTCTCCTTCGAAGTCATAGCAAATCACATCGCCCGGCATCAGTTCTTCCGCTGATTTCACCCGCACCGCACGCAGTCCGGCCTTTGAATTCGACAAATACATTTTCATAGAGTGCGCCACCGTCCAGCTGTAGCTCCATGAGCTTTGTTTCATCCACCAGCCTGATCCCCTGTTCGGATGACCGCGCATCGGCGCGCCTCCTGCATGAAGACACTGAGAAATAAAATTTGTACAGTTATCGCTGAAATTTTTATAAGCAGGATTGCGCTTGTTCCAAAATTTCTCGGCATATTGGACAGCGCCGAGACGATCGTATTGAAAAGCCCTGCCAAACGCTTCTCTTTCCTCTTCAGCTTCAGAATAGTCAATAATACTGGTCCCTTCATGAAATCCAGCCGGCTTTTTCGCAATTTCCTGATCACTAATCAAAATGTGATCATACAGGAAAGCCATTCGCTCCTCTATGTGCTCTTCTATATACAAGCTGTCATCTTGTTCCTTACACACGTATTCGTAATGGATGGTATACGAAAGGCAGGTCGTTCCGTCATCCTCAACCCGCACATGATTAATCACGGCCTTTGCTTTCGCTTTTATGATGTCAACTTTACGTTTTTCCAGAAGCTTTTTCTTACGCTCCATGACTTTAAGGTCTCCGACTTGAGACTCCTGTCTCATAGCATGCCCGTTAACCAGAAAGCCCAGCCGCTCCTCCGCTAATTGTTCTAAAATGTGCTTCAAGCTCACCCCACCCGCCATACTTTTTTATAGAGAAAAAACACTTGGATGATCTCAAGTGTTTTTTCCTTCTGCTCTATACGTATGTCAGGACAGGCCTTGTTTAGTCATGCCTGAAGCTTTTAGCAACTCAATTCCTTTTTCAATTTCCAGCTTTGCCTCTTCATCCTTCTCTTTTCCCAGCGCTTTTTCAAGCTCTTCCGCGTAGGCGGGGTCTCCGATTTTTCCGATTGCCCATGCGGCTGTCCCCCTGATGACAGGACGCGGATCCTTGTGCATCAGTTCCGTCAATTCAGGCAGTGCGGAAGCATCCTTAAAATGCGCAAGCGCGAGAATGGCGTTTCGCTGAATCGGTTTTTTCCCGCGCCAAGAACCTGAGACATGCCCGAATTTCTCCTTAAATTCCCGATTACTGATGGTCAAAAGAGGCTTCAATAACGGTTTGGCAATCTCAGGATCAGGCTCCATTTCCGGATGTAGATGAAAATCCTTCCCTTTATT
This sequence comes from Bacillus sp. GW821-FHT01G09, assembly GCF_059422205.1. Lineage (NCBI taxonomy): Bacteria > Bacillati > Bacillota > Bacilli > Caryophanales > Bacillaceae > Bacillus > Bacillus sp. GW821-FHT01G09. Next base: position 17,393 of record NZ_JBWKWL010000002.1, on the reverse strand, counting down.
GAGAGGGCATACCGTTTGGCACGTATCGCACCCGTACAGGCGGTTTCCGATTTTTGTCCGGAATTCATCAGGCAAAAATCCTTTTGTCTGGGTCAGAAAAGAGATGCAGCGCTGCGCATTAAGCTGCCCGGGATTAACCAGTGCTCCCGTCGGACAGGCGTCCAAACATTTCGTGCAGGACCCGCACATATCTTCAATCGGCACATCAGGCTCAAAAGGGATATTTGTGATCATTTCCGCCAAATACACATAAGAGCCATACTCGGGTGTTGTGATCATACAGTTTTTCGCACTGAATCCGATTCCGGCACGTTCCGCAACGGCGCGATCAGACAATTCACCTGTATCAACCATTGACTTCGTTCTGATATCCTCATGCTTGCTTTTTAGAAAATCCTCCAGCAGATCAAGCTTTTCCCTCAGCACATCATGATAGTCTTTTCCCCAGGAAGCTCTGCAAAAAATGCCCCTGCGCTCAGTTCTCGTGCTTCTCGGCGCATCCTTCATTCTGGAAGGATATGCGAGAGCAATTGCCACAATTGATTTCGCTTTCGGCAAAAGAAGCTTCGGCGTCACCCTTTTTTCGATATCTGGCTCTTCAAAGCCGGAGAGATAGCCGAGTGATTCTTGAAGAATCAAACGGTCTTTTAAACTGTCAAAAGTATCAGCGGTCGTAAAACCAATCTTGTCCACGCCAATGCTTTTCGCGTATTCAATTAATTCTTCTTTGAGCTGATAAACGTTCATGTTTTGCACAGCCTCCTTTCTTTGTGATAAAACGATACAGCGTTTATAATAGGTTGATATCACGTAACTGGAGTGAATGCTAGTGAATATCAAACTTGATTCTGTTATTACTGAACGTGCGGCCGGCTTACATGCAGCTGCTGTCATTTATGAGAATATCGAAGTCGGCTCCTCACCGCAAATGCTGAAAGGCAGACTCCGCCTGTTTCAAGAATCCTTGTTTTTCGACTATGCGGACGGCGGTATGTCCGATGAATCCTTCGTCAAGGAATGGCAGGAACTCTTTAAACAGCTTAACCCTTCATTTGAGGGAGAAACAACCCCAATGGAGGACATGCTGGTCCCGATATCCAAGGAACAATTCATGGAAAGTAAAGACTCGGCCCATGACACAATCGATTTTTTCGCATTAAAATATTCTCTGCCTATTATGATTTATGATGCCGGAAAGCTTCATGAGCCGGTCCAAATCTCATTGGGAGAAAAAGAAAATATACTGCTTTTCTCTGATGAAAACGGCATTTTTGGCGATTTCAAAAACAGCGTCAACCACTATCCCGTTTCAAACGAGACTAAGAATATGCTGCAAATCATTTTTTTCCCGCCATCTATTGAGAAAAGCAGCACTGTTAACCTCTTATCATCATTAACGAAAATGTTTGAACAAATTCACGGCGGCACCCATACAGTACATTGGCTTACGTAAAAGAACACGAATGTCGTGTTCTTTTTTACATAAAAAAACGCAATACTTCGTTTATCTGAGAAACGAAACACTGCGTTAATAACGTATGTATGGAGCGGGTGATGAGAATCGAACTCACGACATCAGCTTGGAAGGCTGAGGTTTTACCACTAAACTACACCCGCATTTGTGGTTGTCAGTAACAGTACCGCTCTGACTTTTTTTATATTACATGTTTATTTATTTTTCGTCAAGGGAATATAAAAAATTTGTCGAAAAAAAGTTATCTTTTTGTAAAGTTGTTAAGTTTCATTTACATAATGTTAAGTATACTATACAATATAATCAATCGGGATTGTGAAGGGGACAGACGTCATGATGAAAAATAAAGTAAAAGAGCTGAGGGCACGCTTCGGCTATTCTCAGGAAAAACTCGGAGAAACGGTCGGCGTCACAAGACAGACTGTGGCAGCGATTGAAAAAGGCGATTATGTTCCCTCACTGCTGTTAGCACTGAAAATCTGCAAAGCCTTCTCCATGAAAATGGAGGATGTCTTTTGGTTAGAGGAGGAAAACTAAGATGAGCATGAAAACAAAAGCAGCTTTTCACCTTGTATTATTTGGCCTTGCATGCTGGACGCTGATTTCATACTTTGAAGCCTCAGAAGGCATAGCATCTTTTTTCGGCACAAAGAGCGGCGGGATGGTATTTGAATTAAACCTCACCCCCTTTATTCTGTTTGTTGCGGCGTCTGCGGTTTATTTGTACTTACAGAAAAAAAGCCGCCCTGCCAGAAAGCAGCTTCTTCTGCCTGATGAGTTTGAAGAGCAGGATGAAAGAGAGCAGATGATGACGGCAAAAGCATGCCGCGCGTCATATATCGCTGTCTACTTCTCGCTGCCTGCCGCAGCCGTTCTTCTCATTTTTTATCCGCTTTTTCAATCGCGTATTCCGTTTTTCCCTATTATTATTGTGTTTATCATCATGATCATCCAACACCTTTCCTACGTCATCTCTTTCAAGAAAAACGAAAAAAACTCCGGCGCGCTGTAATCGGCCAGAGTTTTTTCTTACCAGCTTGCTTTTTTCACACCGGGAATCTGGCCTTTATGGGCCAGCTCCCTGAAAGCGATTCTGGACATTTTAAACTTCCTCATATATGCTCTCGGGCGCCCCGTTACCATGCAGCGGTTGTGAAGCCTTCCCGGTGCTGAATCTCTTGGCAGCTTGCTGAGTGCCTCGTAATCTCCTTTTTCCTTCAACGCGCGTCTAATATCAGCGTATTGTTCAACAAGCTGTTGGCGTTTTAACTCTTTTGCCACTTTTGATTTTTTAGCCAAGTCACATAGCCTCCCTTTTAAATCGAAATTATTACGATTTAAAATGTATCATGCACCATTCAAAAAAGCAAGCATACCGCTTTGTAAAACAGACGGCCTGAAGCCGCCCATTCTAATGATGCAATTCCACATAATACAGTAACGCATCTTGATGCTTAATGAGCTCTTTTTTATGTTCAGAGGTGTGCATTGTCTCGTCAGTCCCTCTAATACTGCTGCCGATCAAAGCAGGCTTCTCGAAAGTAATCGGTTCCGGCGATGAAATATTCTGAGTCATTTCCCGTGTTGTGCTATCGTCGCGTTTCACCGATGAATCAGCCGCTATATTTCCCTGTTTATCCACAATGCCAAAATGAATGGTGGTATGTTTATTCTTTCCTTCCCCCTCTTCATTCTCAAAATAAACAAATTGTATGGTATCGGGTTTTTCCTCTGAATAATCTGCACTAGCCGGTCCTAACCTCTCAACAAGCTTTCCCTTTTGATAATGTTCGATGTACATGTCAGCTGAAGAAATACCTTCACCGATATTGACGGCTTCAGCAGTGAATGCCTGTGAAGCTGCAACATCCATTCTGTTTTTTTCAAGTTCTGATATGTCCGCCGCTTTGATTTCCATCTGTTTTGAATGTCCGCATGCTGACAGCATAGCTATGAGGCAAATGACTGCCGCGCTTCTCAATGTTTTCAGAAAAAAAGCCCCCTTTTTTTGAATATCATACCATGTTCGGGGACTGTATTTTAGTTAAACTCATGCATTTTTCTCTTTGACAAAATAAGTGTTTCCTACCGCTTCTCCCCTTTTGTTCTGAAGCTTTCTCGTCCGATCATTTTCAAACGGCAAAAGCGGAAATACAAGCTCTGCAAAATAATACGCTTCTTCTAAATGCGGATAGCCGGAGAATATAAACGATTCTATGCCGAGTGCCTGGTACTCCGCTATCCGGTCGGCAATCGTCTGCGGATCACCGACAAGAGCTGTTCCTGCCCCTCCTCTGACCAGGCCGATCCCCGCCCACAGATTCGGGCTGATTTCAAGTTTCGTCCGATCGCCTTGATGAAGGATGGCCATCCGCTGCTGGCCTGAAGAGTCGTAACGGCTCAAAGCTGCCTGCGCTTTGGCAATGGTGTCATCATCCAAGTGGCTGATCAAGCGCTCTGCCGCTTCCCACGCCTCTCGTTCAGTTTCACGGGCAATGACATGCAACCTAATGCCAAATCGAACGGATCTCCCTTCTTTTGCCGCTTGCTTTTTGACTCTCTCTATCTTTTCTTTTACTTGTTCAGGCGGCTCACCCCATGTCAAGTATACGTCTGTATGCTTTGCGGCAGCTTCAATCCCAGCCTGTGACGAACCACCGAAATAGATGGGCGGATGCGGCTCTTGCTGCGGCGGGAAAAGCAGATTGCTGTTTTCCACTTTTATATGCTTTCCTTCATAGGAAACCGTTTCTCCCTGCAAAAGTCTCCGCCAAACGGTTAAAAATTCGTCTGTTGCTTCATAGCGCTCATCATGGCTGATAAACAGGCCATCGCCTGCCAGCTCATACGGATCGCCCCCAGCCACAACGTTGATCAGCAGCCGGCCGTCTGAAATGCGGTCTAGGGTTGATGTCATTCTGGCTGCCAGAGAAGGCTGCATTAAACCAGGTCTTACCGCGACTAAAAACTTTAAGTCCTTTGTTTCTCCTGCCAGCGCCGACGCTGTAAGCCACGGGTCCTCGCACGATCTTCCCGTTGGCAGAAGAACTCCTGTATATCCCAGCCTGTCTGCCGCCTGCGCGACTTGTTTAAAGTAAAGATGATCCGCAGTCCGTCCATCACTTTCAGATCCTAAATATCTCGCGTCTCCATGAGTCGGTATAAACCAAAGAATTTCCATATTCATCTCCCCTTTATATCTTTTATCCTTCGTAGCTGTTTCTCCACTTTAACAGCTTTCGTTCCAGCAGCCTGACGAAGGAATCCGTCAGCTTTCCAACCACTGCAAAAATGATAATCCCTGCAAAGACTTTATTCGTTTGTGAAAACTGTCTCGCATCCATGATCATATAGCCGACTCCCGAGCTTGAGCCCATCAGCTCTGCCACAACGAGCCCGAGCCATGCAATGCCGAGCGATAAGCGAATGCCTAGCAATATATTGGGCAGGGCTGCCGGCAATATCACTTTGGATATCTGCTGATGCCATTTAAATTCAAGCACCCGGGCGACTTCAAACAGCTTCGCGTCAACCCCGCGGATGCCGTTAAACGTATTGATATAGACAGAAAAGAAGGCACCGAGCGCAATCAGCAAAATTTTAGATACTTCGTCAAATCCGAACCATAAAATAAACAGCGGCGTGACGGCCAGATGAGGTACGGTTCTAAGCATTTGCAACGACGGATCAAGATACAGCTCCGTCCGTTTGGAGAATCCGGCCAAAGTCCCGATCATCAATCCAAGCCCCGCGCCAAGCAAAAAACCAAGCGCCGCCCGATAAATGCTGATTTGCAGATGGCCGAACAGTTCGCCGGACAAAATAAGCTCCTTAAAGGTCAGAACAATCGTAACAGGTGTAGGCAGCACTGTAGCGGACACAACCCCCAGCCCGCCGATGACCTGCCAGATGGCAATGATGACAGCGGGCAGTAAAAGCCCCTTCATCCAGCCGTATCTCTTCCTTCCGGGCTTTTTTCGCACCGCTTCCGCATTCGTTTTGGGCAGCGAGCCCGCAGCCTCTGCTTTCATCATTGATCACCTCCTGAGGAATGTTCCTTTAATGCTTTTTTGATAAAAGTGTTATCGACAACATCCTTCACATCAATCTTCTTATCTATCGCCTTTGTTCGAAATTGAAAATCTGCTGTTTCCTGCTGCGCTTTCACAATGTCGTCACTGATGACCTCATTCAGAGGTTCAGTATTTTTCAGCACATTTTCGACGACCTTTTTATCGAGATCTTTAATGTCAGAATACAAGTCCGCTGCTTCATCCAGATGTTCCTTTTGCCATACAACGGCTTTATTAAACACCTTCAGAAAACGGACCACTTCGTCTGGATGCTCCTCTGAAAACTTTGTTCTTACTAAAGTAAAACCCGGTGAATATAAATCTGTGCTTTCTCCGTTCACAAGGATTTTTGCTCCGTGTTTCATTGTTTCTAAGGACAAGTACGGCTCCCAAATGGACCAGGCATCAACAGATCCATTTTCAAATGCGGAAGCTGCTTCATCAGGCTGAAGCTGAATAATTGTCACATCGTTAGCTGACAACCCCACTTGATCAAGCGCTTTATACAAAAAATCAAACCCGCTGCTGCCTTTGGCGACTGCAATTTTCTTTCCCTTTAAGTCCTTAACGTCTTGAATGCCGCTGTTTTGATTGACAAGGATGCCGTTTGCTTTCAAACCGTCCTGAGACAAACCGATTTCTTTAAAGTTAATGCCTGCCGCCTGTCCAGCAATCACAGGCGAATTACCGACTTGAGAAAAATCAAGTTTGTCTGCCGCAAGGCCTTCAAATTGGGGCGGACCGCTTTGAAACTCCACCCATTTCACTTTGATGCCTTCTTTTTCAAATGCATCTTCGAACCAGCCTTTTTCTTTTGCGATCAAAAGCGGGCTTAAGCTTTGCTGAATACCAATACGAATTTCCTTCAATTGTTTGTGGTCACCGCTGGCTCCATTTGCTCCACAGCCTGCGAGCAGAAAAATAACGGCTACCAATACAATGAGTCCTTTTTTCATTTCCGCTTCCGCCCTTTCTATATCCCTGATCCTTCTGCGTACTCCAAATCTTCTGTTTTCTCGAATTCCGACAGCACTCTCTGTCTGATCGCCTGGAAATCCGGAGTCGTCCGGTTCCGCGGATACGCCAGGTGAATGGGCATCAGCTTATGGATTTTCCCCGGTTTGGCCTTAAGGATCGCAAGCTCATTTCCTAAATAAACAGATTCATCTATATCATGAGTCACGAGAATCATCGTTGTTTTTTTCCTCCTCCATATATCCAGCAGCACGTCCTGCAGGTGTTTTCTTGTAAATGCGTCGAGTGCACCAAACGGTTCATCTAAAAGCAGCACCTCAGGCTCCCGCAGAAGGGCCCGGGCGATGGCTACTCTTTGTGACATGCCGCCTGACAGCTCGCGCGGATATGCTTTTTCCGATCCTTTCAATCTGACAATCTCGATCAGTTCATTCACCTTTTGTTTGACTTTTAGGTCCTTCAAATTCAAGTCGGCGGCAATATTCTGCTCAACAGTCAGCCAAGGAAAGAGGCGGTGTTCCTGAAAAATAAATCCTTGCTGAATACCCGGAGCTGTTACGCTGCGGCCGTTAATTTCAACACTCCCGTCATATTCAGAATCAAGCCCTGCAATAATCTTTAACAGGGTGCTTTTTCCGCACCCGCTCGGTCCGATAAGCGTTAGAAATTCGCCTGGTGCGATTGATAATTCTATGTTCTCTAAGACCGTGTTTTTGCGGCCCTCTTGAACAAATGCCTTTTCTTTGATGCTGATGGTCACAGCCACTTTTATCCCTCTCTTTCTGCCAACCCCGCCTTCAAAAAAAACAAAAAGGCCCCCATCTCTGTTCTTGTAGAGATGAGAGCCTTCGGCGGTCCGATCAGCTGCCCAATTGTTTTTTTGTTTGAATAACATGTTAATTCAAATTATTCCGATATGTCAACTCTTTTTTAAATACGATTTTTGATATCCTTGTTTATCACTTACTCTGCTTATTTCGCAAATAGAGAAGAAAAAATTATTTCTTCAAAAATTATCAAGTGCCATAAAAAGCTGTTCCAACAAGGTTTTTCCACACTTTCAATACTAGATATCGCTTAATAGAGATAACTATTTTATAATAATTATAAAATAATATTGACTTTTTACTTAGAGATGATATTATGTTCTTATAAATTCCAAGAGGTGATAACATGAGTTCAAATAAACTGACAACTAGCTGGGGCGCTCCGGTTGGAGATAATCAAAACTCAATGACTGCCGGTTCTCGCGGACCAACTTTAATTCAAGATGTACATCTACTCGAAAAATTGGCCCATTTCAACCGAGAACGTGTTCCTGAACGTGTTGTTCACGCCAAAGGAGCAGGCGCACACGGATATTTTGAAGTGACAAACGACGTAACAAAATACACGAAAGCCGCTTTCCTTTCTGAAGTCGGCAAACGCACACCGTTGTTCATCCGTTTCTCAACAGTTGCCGGTGAACTTGGCTCTGCTGACACAGTTCGCGACCCGCGCGGATTTGCTGTTAAATTTTATACTGAAGAAGGAAACTACGACATCGTCGGCAACAATACGCCTGTATTCTTTATCCGCGATGCGATTAAGTTCCCTGATTTCATCCATACACAAAAAAGAGATCCAAAAACACACCTGAAAAACCCTACGGCTGTATGGGATTTCTGGTCACTTTCACCAGAGTCACTTCACCAAGTGACAATCCTGATGTCTGACCGCGGAATTCCTGCAACACTTCGCCACATGCACGGCTTCGGAAGCCATACATTCAAATGGACAAATGCCGAAGGCGAAGGCGTATGGATTAAATATCACTTTAAAACGGAACAAGGCGTAAAAAACCTTGATGTCAATACGGCAGCAAAAATTGCTGGTGAAAACCCTGATTACCATACAGAAGACCTTTTCAATGCAATCGAAAACGGTGATTATCCTGCATGGAAACTATATGTGCAAATCATGCCTTTAGAAGATGCAAACACGTACCGTTTCGATCCGTTTGATGTCACAAAAGTTTGGTCTCAAAAAGACTACCCGTTAATCGAGGTCGGACGCATGGTTCTAGACAGAAATCCGGAAAACTACTTTGCAGAGGTAGAACAAGCGACATTTTCACCTGGAACACTCGTGCCTGGTATTGATGTTTCACCGGATAAAATGCTTCAAGGCCGACTGTTTGCTTATCATGATGCACACCGCTACCGTGTCGGTGCAAACCATCAAGCGCTGCCAATCAACCGCGCACGCAACAAAGTAAACAATTATCAGCGTGATGGACAAATGCGCTTTGACGATAACGGCGGCGGATCTGTGTATTACGAGCCTAACAGCTTCGGCGGTCCAAAAGAGTCACCTGAGGATAAACAAGCAGCATATCCGGTACAAGGTATCGCTGACAGCGTAAGCTACGATCACAACGATCACTACACTCAAGCCGGTGATCTGTATCGTTTAATGAGTGAAGATGAACGTACCCGCCTTGTTGAAAATATCGTTAATGCTATGAAGCCGGTAGAAAAAGAAGAAATCAAGCTGCGCCAAATCGAGCACTTCTACAAAGCGGATCCTGAATACGGAAAACGCGTGGCAGAAGGCCTTGGATTGCCGATTAAAAAAGATGCTTAATGTAGAAATGCAAAAACCCGCTGTAATCAGCGGGTTTTTTTATATTTAGTTACACATTGCGTATGCTTCTCATCAATCTTCATATAAATTTCTTCCATGAGCTCCGCGCTGTTTATAATCTCTCGTTTGTTTTTTTCAATCAGCAGCTCAAGCGGCAAAATCTGATTCCCGTAGGTTTTTCGCTTCCTGAATCGTTTTCTCCCCTTTTCTTTTTTGACTCCCATCAATAATCCCTCCTTTTTCATACAAAAAAGGCCCTTATCTAAACGATAAGAGCCTTCGGTGTTCCGATCAGCGCGATAAATTTGAAAAATTTGTACTGACCATGTTAATTCATACAATACCGACCTGTCAACTATTTTTTGAGGGTGTTGACACTGTATCAGATTGCATCCCCGCTTTTTCCTTATACACTCTTTTCCCCTGACGCATAAGCTAGAGAAACTAGAATACGAGAGAAAGAGATGTGGGAGTGTGGAAAAGACAAAATTGACCGGACGTATCGTGACACGGGATGATCCGGACTATAACGAAGCAAGAACCAATATTAACCTAAGCTTAGAAAGGTATCCTGACATCATTGTGTTTTGCCAAAACAAACAGGATGCACTCAATGCGCTGAAATGGGCGCGTGAAAACCGTGTGCCTTTCCGTATTAGAGGCGGCAGACACAGCTATGAGAACTTTTCCCTTTTAAATAACGGTCTTGTTATTGATTTAAGCGAGATGAAAAAAATAACTGTGAATCAGGATAAAAAGCTGGCCTATATTGAAGCGGGGGCTGAATTGGGAGAAGTCTATCGGACACTCTGGCAATACGGCCTGACGCTTCCCGCAGGCACCATTGCTAATGTAGGGCTCACAGGTTTAACTCTCGGAGGGGGAATTGGACTTTTAACAAGGGCTGCCGGCCTTACTTGCGACAGCCTCGTGCAGCTTGAGATGATCGTAGCAGACGAAAAAGAGGGCGCTGATCTGATTACAGTCAGCTGTTCTAATCATCCAGACTTATTTTGGGCGTCTCAGGGAGGCGGAGGAGGCAATTTCGGCATAGTCACCTCCATGACATTTAAAGCAGTGCCCATCTCTCAAGTGTCGATTTTTTCTATAACATGGGGATGGGATGATTTTGAGGAAGTATTTAACACGTGGCAGCACTGGGCCCCGTATACAGATGACCGGCTTACATCATCAATAGAGTTTTGGCCTAAAGAAGTAAACCGCATAGAAGCCCTCGGCCAATTTGTCGGGCCAAAAACAGAGTTAAAAAAACTGTTAAAGCCTTTATTGAAAGCAGGAAGCCCAACAAGCGGAATGGTAAAAACAATGCCGTTCATCGAAGCGGTAACCTTTTTTAACAGCCCGGGAGGCAATCAGCCTCAAAAAATGAAACGCTCCGGCTCTTTCATTGAAAAGCCATTATCAGAACGTGCGATTTCAACAATAAAACACTTTTTAGAGCACGCTCCGAATCAAAACGCCAGTGTCTGGCAGCAAGCACTCGGCGGGGCAGCCGGACGGATCGCTCCCGACCAAACGGCATTTTATTATCGTGATGCAATCATCGCCCAGGAATACTTAACAAACTGGACATCTCCTGAAGAAAAAAGACAAAACGTCCGCTGGATTGAGGGGCTGAGAACGTCCCTTTCGAAAGAAACGATGGGAGACTACGTAAATTGGCCAGATATCGAAATCAGAAACTGGCCAAGAACATATTACGGCGAAAACGTTGAACGACTCCGCCGTGTCAAAACGAAATATGATCCAGAAAATGTTTTCCGTTTTGAACAGAGCATTCCGCCGCTTCGACGCTCTCTGTTTTTCTACAAAAAATGAAGATGGAGCATTCTCCATCTTCATTTTTTTATTGATATAAATTGCTTCCCGTATCGACAAACTCTTTTGCTTTTTCTTTTAATCCTTTATTTATGGCTTCTGCTTCACTGAGATCGTTTTTCTTCGCATAATCCCGAATATCCTGTGAAATTCTCATGCTGCAAAATTTCGGACCGCACATGGAACAAAAGTGAGCGGTTTTTGCTCCTTCAGCAGGCAGGGTTTCATCATGGTATTCAAGGGCTCTCTCCGGATCAAGAGATAAATTAAACTGATCCCGCCAGCGGAATTCAAAACGGGCTTTCGATAACGCATCATCCCGGAGTTGCGCTCCGGGATGCCCTTTTGCAAGGTCCGCAGCGTGCGCAGCGATCTTATATGTAATGACTCCTTCACGAACATCATCACGGTTTGGCAGCCCTAAATGCTCCTTCGGCGTTACATAACAAAGCATTGCTGTCCCGTACCAACCGATCATCGCCGCTCCGATCGCTGAAGTAATATGGTCATATCCCGGAGCAATATCCGTTGTCAGCGGCCCCAATGTGTAAAAAGGCGCTTCTTTACAAAGGTCCATTTGTTTATCGACGTTCTCTTTGATTTTATGCATCGGAACATGTCCAGGACCCTCAATCATCACCTGAACATCATGCTTCCAGGCAATTTGCGTCAGCTCTCCAAGCGTCTCTAATTCAGCAAACTGCGCTTCGTCATTGGCATCAGCAATTGATCCGGGACGCAAACCATCCCCAAGAGAGAAAGCAATATCATACGTTTTCATAATCTCACATATTTCTTCAAAATGTGTGTATAAAAAGCTTTCTTGATGATGAGCCAGACACCACTGCGCCATAATCGCTCCCCCGCGTGACACAATACCAGTTGTCCGTTTGGCAGTCAGCGGTACATACCTAAGCAAAACACCCGCGTGAATCGTAAAATAATCCACTCCCTGCTCTGCCTGCTCGATTAGCGTATCACGATAAATCTCCCACGTTAAATCCTCCGCTACGCCGTTTACTTTTTCAAGCGCCTGATAAATCGGAACAGTTCCCACAGGCACGGGGCAATTGCGGATAATCCATTCACGCGTCGTATGAATATCTTTTCCGGTAGAGAGATCCATCATTGTATCTGCTCCCCAGCGGATGGCCCACGTCATTTTTTCCACTTCTTCTTCAATGGATGACGTAACCGCTGAATTCCCGATATTCGCATTAATCTTCACATGAAAATTCCGGCCGATAATCATTGGCTCACTTTCAGGGTGATTAATGTTTGAAGGAATAATCGCCCGGCCGCTGGCTACCTCGTCTCTGACGAATTCAGGAGACACATGCTCACGAATGGCGATAAATTCCATCTCAGGTGTAATGATCCCCTTTTTTGCATAGTGCATTTGTGTGACATTTTGACCTGCCTTCGCCCTCAGCGGTTTCCGCTTTAATCCTGGGTAGCTTACGTTTGGATTTGCTTTTTTATAACCGTTATCTTCTGGTTTTATAGCCCGACCTTCATACTCTTCCACGTCACCGCGCTCTGTGATCCATTTTTGGCGGAGCGGCTTTAATCCTTCTTGAATATTAATGGTTACTTCAGGGTCCGTATACGGTCCGCTTGTATCATAGACACGCACAGGCGCGTTTTCCTCTTCGCCGAACGATCCCGTCGTCGGACTCAATGCAATCTCCCTCATCGGCACTTGGATGTCCGAAGAAGAACCCTCCACGTATACCTTCTTGCTGCCTGAAAAACTTGACATAATGGAAATGTTGGCTTGCTGCACTGAATTGTTTTGCATTACTTTCCTTCCCCTCTCTACATTTGAAAGGACAAAATCAAGCCCATAACCAGCACAAAAAACCGGATTCATATAAATGAACCCGGTTACAGTCAGAAAGAAACATATTATTGCCCAGCACGACAATAACAAAAACAATTCCTCTACTTCCCCACGCTGGTACGAACCAGATCAGGTCCAAAGGGTTAAGAAGCTTACCTTCTCTCTCAGCCCGAAAGCGGGCACCCCCAGTAACTATTGATTTCGCACTCATCTTATCATAAAATCAATCTGAAAAAAAGAGGAATATAGATAATATTCAGCCAATTTCACCCTAAATATTTGACCGGCAACGGGATTTCAGCTATTTCATGTTCAGCCATCATCACCCGATATGCCTTTGCACCCGACCTTGAACTCACAGTCTGAAACAGCTGATCATTTATGAAATGGAGAGCAGCCCCATCATCCGCTGCATAGCCACTGCATAAGAACTTGTTAGATATCAGCTGGTGGTATGCCGGTCTCCGATCCTTTTCCCCGTCATAATGGGGACAAAAGCTCCCTTGCAAAAAACCTAAACTTTTCAAACTTGTCAGCGGTCCGGCTGAATCTGTCACCCCTTCTTCAAACCAGCAGATCGCATCGGCACTTAATCCAGCTACAACCACACCGTTCTTCCATGCTTCCCTGAGAATATGATCCAGCCCACACTCTTTCCATAACACAAGTAAATTCCGCGTATTTCCACCGCCAACATAAATCACGTCCATTTCCATAACAAAAGAAGCTAAATCTGTTGATGGCGGCTTAAACAAAGATAAGTGAGACGGCACACAATCCAGTGTTTTAAATGCATGATAAAACCGCTGAATATAGTTTTGGGAATCTCCGCTCGCCGTCGGCAAAAAACAAATACGAGGCTGCTCTCGTTTTGATTGATTGAGGATATATTGATCGAGGGACAAATTATCCGGATCCATCGAAAAACCCCCGCCCCCCATCGCAATAATCTGCTTCATCATCACACCCCCCAACAAAATTTGTTGCTTATTATAGCATTTTGTATAGAAGCAAGAAACAAAGCCAAATACTTTCTTATCAGGAGCTGCTAAAAAAACAAAGGAGGTGGTTTCCCATTGAACAAAGTCTTTGTCCCAAAGATATTCTTGATTTGTTAACAACAATAAAAACCAGCATTAACAAATACACTGTCGCAATAACAGAAGCCGAAAATCCCCACATCAGAAGAGCATTGCATGATCAATTAGATACAACTGTTTATCTCCATGATGAACTGTCAGATCTTCTGTTAGAAAAGGGGTGGCTCGGGTGAGCAATTACGCTTTTATCTTGCAGTAAAGACCACAAAAAGAGACGGGATCTCAAAGATGAGATGCCGTCTCTTTTTTATTGCTCCACTCTTCTTAAAGCCTCGTTTACCGTTTCTTTTATAAACGCGTCTTCACCGCTTAATCGGTCTAAACTGAGATCACCGTTTCTCAGCCTTTCGGAAATATTGTTTATATCCTCCTCTACTGTGATTTGCAGCTCACCAGCCAAAAACATTCTGTGTAATTCATCTGCAACCAAACTTTCTTTATTCACTTCCATCCACTCCTTTATTTTCTTAGTCTGTCCCTAGGCCGAGACGAATAATAGGAAAAAAGTATGAATCAGATGAATCTTTTTTCCTCCTTCTTACGTATATCTGTTGAGAAAAAAGAAAAAGGGGAAGATCTAACATGTCACTTTTTAAGAAGCTTGCGGCAAGTGCCGGAATTGGAGCAGCAAAAGTTGATACTATTTTAGAGAAAGACGCATATTTTCCTGGAGAAGAAGTACAGGGAACTGTACATGTCAAAGGCGGAAAAATCGCTCAGGACATCCGTTATATCGATTTACAGCTTAGTACACGGTATGTCATTGTAAAAGACGATGAAGAGCACCGGAAATACGCTACAATTCATTCTTTCCGGGTCACTGGTTCATTTACCATTCAGCCTGGTGAAGAGCATCAATTTCCGTTCACATTCACTCTGCCTCTAGATACGCCGATCACTGTAGGGAAAGTAGAGGTTGCCGTGGTGACAGACCTTGACATTCAAGGCGGTATCGATAAATCCGATCATGACCGCATTTTCGTTGAAGCGCACCCTTGGATTGAAAATGTGCTTGAAGCAATCGAAAACCTGGGCTTCCGTCTTAACGAAGCAGACTGCGAACAAGCGCCCTACTTCCAGCGTCGTCTTCCGTTCGTTCAGGAATTCGAATTCGTTCCGACTTCCGGATATTATCGTCAGATGCTTGATGAATTAGAGCTCATTTTCCTTTTAGACGAAGACGGTTTGGAAATCATTTTCGAAGTCGACCGCAGAGCAAGAGGACTCCGAGGGCGGCTGGAAGAGATGTATAATGACGGAGAACAGCTTGTACGCGTCCGTTTCAGCCAATCAGAGCTTGAAGATACAGAAGAGCTAGAAGAGGTGCTAGAAGAGATCCTAGACCAATACGCTGAGTAAGTATAAAAAGGAGCCGAGGCTCCTTTTCTTTAATAAAAAATAAAAACCCGTTTCTGTTAAGAAACGGGTTTTTCAGTATACCGGTGGTCGGGGTCGAACCGACACTCCAGAAGGAACACGATTTTGAGTCGTGCGCGTCTGCCAATTCCGCCACACCGGCAAGTTTTACGTCGTATCTAACCGACGAATATAAATATATCATGGATCTCATAAAGTGTCAACGTATTTCAAAAAAGTTTTTATGGAAATATAAAATAAAAGTGTTGAAAGACTAGCTATACAGCCGCTTTATAATAGGCCTCGGAACTTAACTTGTTATGATAAATCAAAGCATTAAAAAAATGATCTACATAAGTAGATCATTAATATGATTAGTTATAATGATAAAACACAAACACCAATTCAACTTACCATGTAAGTAAAATTGGTGCCGAGGGCCGGACTTGAACCGGCACGGTAGTCACCTACCGCAGGATTTTAAGTCCTGTGTGTCTGCCAATTCCACCACCCCGGCAATAAGAAGGCGACACCCGGATTCGAACCGGGGATAAAGGTTTTGCAGACCTCTGCCTTACCACTTGGCTATGCCGCCGTAATTGGAGCGGAAGACGGGATTCGAACCCGCGACCCCCACCTTGGCAAGGTGGTGTTCTACCACTGAACTACTTCCGCATTTTTAATGGACTTAATACACTATATGCAGTTGATATAAAAAGTGAGACTGGGCTAGCTGGATTCGAACCAACGCATGACGGAGTCAAAGTCCGTTGCCTTACCGCTTGGCTATAGCCCAATGATAATATGGGGCGATTGATGGGAATCGAACCCACGAGTGCCAGAGCCACAATCTGGTGCGTTAACCACTTCGCCACAACCGCCATAATCTCAAGATGTCATAAATTTGGCAGGGGCAGTAGGAATCGAACCCACACCGGAGGTTTTGGAGACCTCTGTTCTACCGTTAAACTATGCCCCTATAAATGGTGGAGGGGGGCAGATTCGAACTGCCGAACCCTGAGGGAGCGGATTTACAGTCCGCCGCGTTTAGCCACTTCGCTACCCCTCCACATTAAATTTTGAAAAAACAGTGCCGGCAAGAGGACTTGAACCCCCAACCTACTGATTACAAGTCAGTTGCTCTACCAATTGAGCTACACCGGCATAGGTGGTGGCTCGGGACGGAATCGAACCGCCGACACACGGATTTTCAGTCCGTTGCTCTACCAACTGAGCTACCGAGCCTAAGTATTTAAATGGCGGTCCGGACGGGACTCGAACCCGCGACCTCCTGCGTGACAGGCAGGCATTCTAACCAACTGAACTACCGGACCATTTTAAAATTTGGTTGCGGGGGCAGGATTTGAACCTGCGACCTTCGGGTTATGAGCCCGACGAGCTACCGAACTGCTCCACCCCGCGATGATATAATGGTGGAGGATGACGGGCTCGAACCGCCGACCCTCTGCTTGTAAGGCAGATGCTCTCCCAGCTGAGCTAATCCTCCATCATATAATGACCCGTACGGGATTCGAACCCGTGTTACCGCCGTGAAAGGGCGGTGTCTTAACCGCTTGACCAACGGGCCCAGACTTTCAATTGTAATTATGTATAAGTATCAGTGGCGGAGAGCAAGGGATTCGAACCCTTGAGACGGAGTTGACCGCCTACACGATTTCCAATCGTGCTCCTTCGACCACTCGGACAGCTCTCCAATAATGGCTCCGCAGGTAGGATTCGAACCTACGACCGATCGGTTAACAGCCGATAGCTCTACCACTGAGCTACTGCGGAATGAAGTCTGCCTGGCGATGTCCTACTCTCACAGGGGGAAACCCCCGACTACCATCGGCGCTGAAGAGCTTAACTTCCGTGTTCGGCATGGGAACGGGTGTGACCTCTTCGCCATCATCACCAGACAATTTCAGTGACATTTAACATTATACTATGTATTCTTGAGAAAATCAAGTGTTTTTTTGAAAAAACTTATTCTCTCAAAACTAGATAACAGGTGTGACATCATTCAAAATGTGGTTAAGTCCTCGATCGATTAGTATCTGTCAGCTCCATGTGTCGCCACACTTCCACCTCAGACCTATCAACCTGAT
>NZ_JBWKWL010000001.1:693024-1059280 GCF_059422205.1 Bacillus sp. GW821-FHT01G09 | reverse complement strand
CATCTGTCCGCTCGACTTGCATGTATTAGGCACGCCGCCAGCGTTCGTCCTGAGCCAGGATCAAACTCTCCGATAAAGTAGTTTGACTGACTACGCACATCGCTGTGCGATTTTTAAAAACTGAATTAACAGGTACGTTTTGTCTTGTTTAGTTTTCAAAGAACTTTGTGTGCTTCTCTCGAAGCGACTACTTAATAGTAACATTTTTAGTTAACTAGGTCAATACTTTTTTAAAAAAGTTTTTGCTAGTCATAATGGTCATGTTTGTGTCTTTTAAAAGACAACAGAAATGATTATACCATAATTTTTATGACTGTAAAGGGTTATGACACAAAAAAGCGCAGCTATTTCAGCTGCGCTTTTTCTCACACTTCTTCTTGTTCTTCTTCATTCTCATCTTCTTCGTTTTTCTCTACTAAAGCTACTGTAGCAACATGCTCTTCTTCTGCCATTCTGATGAGACGCACACCTTGAGTGACACGTCCGGTGATGGAGATATCATTGATGTCCATTCTGATGAGTACGCCGCTAGCTGTAATAATCATTAGATCCTCTTCACCTTTAGTAGCTTTCACTGCTACTAGTTGGCCGTTGTTCTCGGTGATTTTCGCTGTTTTGAGTCCTTTTCCGCCCCGGCTTTGGGTTCTGTACTCTTCAGCCGGAGTTCGTTTTCCGTACCCTTTTTCAGTTACGATAAGGACGTGTGATTCTTCCTCTAAAATCTCCATGCCGACAACAACGTCGTCATCCGTCAGGGTGATGCCTTTTACGCCCGCCGCAGTTCTTCCCATCTCCCGGACATCTGTTTCAGGGAAACGGATCAGTAAACCGTTTTTCGTTCCAATGATGATTTGTTTTGTGCCGTCAGTCAGACGTACACCCATCAGTTCATCATCTTCACGAAGACTCAGAGCAATTAGACCATTGTTGCGTATATTAGCGAATTGAGATAGCGATGTTCGTTTTGAAACCCCATGCTTTGTAGTGAAGAAAAGGTAAAGCTCCGCATTGAATTCCGTGACTGGAATAATCGCGTTGATCCACTCACCCTTTTCTACCTCCAGCAGGTTAATAATCGGGATTCCTTTTGCCGTTCTGCCGTATTCAGGGATTTCATACCCTTTTGCACGATACACTTTCCCCTTGTTCGAGAAGAAGAGAATTGTGTCATGAGTTGACGTAGAGATCAAATGTTCAACGAAATCATCTTCGTTTGTTCCCATACCTTGTACACCTTTTCCGCCTCGTTTTTGACTGCGGTAAGTTGATGCAGGAAGACGTTTGACGTATCCGTTGTGCGTCAGAGTAACTACGATATTTTCTCTCTCGATGAGATCTTCGTCTTCAATTGTCTCCAGTCCAGAAGTGACGATCTCAGTACGTCTTTCATCGTTAAAACGCTCTTTGATTTCCGTGAGTTCTTCACGAATGATCTCAAGCACTTTATATTCATTTGCCAAGATGTCTTTTAGCTCTGCAATTAATTTAACAAGAGATTGGTATTCTTCTTCTATCTTTTCACGTTCCAGTCCCGTTAAACGCTGGAGCCTCATGTCAAGGATCGCTTGTGCTTGCTTCTCTGTCAGTGAGAATTGTTCAATTAAGCCTGTTCTCGCAATTTCAGCCGTTTGAGAATTACGGATAAGGGAGATAACTGCATCGAGATGATCCAGTGCAACTCTCAATCCTTCCAAGATATGAGCTCTCGCTTCTGCTTTACGCAATTCATAAGCAGTACGGCGTCTAATGACAACTTTTTGATGGTCAAGGTAATGCTCCAAACATTGCTTAAGAGTTAAAACTTTCGGCTGGCCATCAACAAGTGCAAGGAGGTTGATGCCAAAAGATGTTTGTAGAGCAGTTTGTTTGTACAGATTGTTTAAGATGACATTCGCATTGGCATCGCGTCTGATTTCAATGACAATTCTCATACCTGTACGATCTGACTCATCACGCAGATCTGTGATACCCTCTATCTTTTTGTCCCTTACGAGATCAGCAATTTTCTCAATTAATTTCGCCTTATTTACTTGGTAAGGTAACTCTGTAACGATAATTCTTTCTTTACCCGAAGATGTTTGTTCGATTTCAGCTTTTGCCCGGATCGTGATAGAGCCTCGGCCTGATTCGTATGCTTTCCGGATACCGCTGCGTCCCAAGATTTGACCCGCAGTCGGGAAATCAGGCCCTGGAATGACTTCCATAAGCTCTGGAATTGTAATGTCCGGATTCTCACTGACAGCAAGTACACCGTCAATGATTTCTCCCAGCTGGTGCGGAGGAATGTTTGTTGCCATACCTACCGCAATGCCGGCAGCACCGTTCACGAGCAGATTCGGGAACCTTGAAGGCATAACGACAGGTTCTCTTTCTGACCCGTCATAGTTATCCTGGTAATCGATTGTGTCTTTTGTGATGTCGCGAAGAATCTCCATTGAGATTTTAGACATTCTTGCTTCTGTATAACGCATGGCCGCCGCTGAGTCTCCGTCAACAGAACCGAAGTTTCCGTGACCGTCAACGAGCATATAACGGTAGTTGAAATCCTGAGCCATTCTGACCATGGATTCATATACCGCTGAATCACCGTGCGGGTGGTATTTCCCGATAACTTCTCCAACGATACGCGCGGATTTTTTATAAGGCTTGTCACTTGTCATGCCTAAATCATTCATTGCATACAAAATCCGTCTATGAACCGGTTTTAAACCGTCTCGAACATCCGGAAGAGCACGGGACACGATAACGCTCATTGCATAATCCAAGAAGGACGTACGCATTTCCTGACTGATATTTATTTCACGAACTTGTGGTGTGTTTTGTTCACTCATTAAAAAACCTCCCTGAAGTATCACATGAAATATGTGGGAGTAGATTGTCCATTATGACCTTCAATACGATTTCACTATTCTCCATTATATCAATAAACTTATGATTATACACATTAAATTGCTAGAATATATAGGTATTGCAAGCATTGCTGCATCTGATCTTGTTCAGAAAAAAGCCTTATTTCTTATTGGAAATAAGGCTTTTTATGATTAGATGTCAAGATTTTTAACGTATCTCGCATTCGCTTCTATGAAGTTTCGGCGCGGTTCTACTTTGTCGCCCATAAGCATTTCAAAAGTCTCGTCCGCATCCATTGCATCTTCAAGAGTTACCTGAAGAAGTGTTCTGGAGCTAGGATCCATGGTTGTCTCCCATAGCTGGGTGGCATTCATTTCACCAAGACCTTTGTAACGCTGCAGTCCAGGCTTAGGCGTTTGAGGAAGAGTTTTTAACAGCTCTTCAAGCTCCTTGTCATTGTACGCATATTCAACACGTTTCCCCTGTTGAACCTTGTAGAGCGGCGGCTGTGCAATGTACACGTAGCCATTTTCGATAATTTGGCGCATATATCTGTAAAAGAACGTTAACAGCAGTGTTCTGATGTGCGCGCCGTCAACATCGGCATCTGTCATAATGACAACTTTGTGGTAACGGGCTTTCTCAAGGTTGAAGTCTTCCCCGATACCTGTGCCGAGCGCTGTGATCATAGAGCGAACTTCGTTGTTAGAAAGGATTTTATCCAGTCTGGCTTTTTCAACGTTTAGGATTTTACCTCTAAGCGGCAAAATGGCTTGGAAATGTCTGTCGCGTCCTTGTTTAGCAGATCCTCCGGCAGAGTCACCCTCTACGATATATAACTCGGAAATGCTCGGATCTTTTGAAGAGCAGTCCGCTAACTTACCGGGCAAGTTTGAAATTTCCAAAGCACTCTTACGACGTGTTAGTTCACGGGCTTTTTTCGCAGCCATTCTTGCTCTTGCCGCCATTAAGCCTTTATCGACAATTTTTTTGGCCGCATCTGGATTTTCCAGCATAAATGTTTCCATCGCCGTAGAAAATAACGTATCGGTGATCGTCCGTGCTTCTGAGTTGCCCAGCTTTGTTTTCGTTTGGCCCTCAAACTGCGGATCAGGGTGTTTGATTGAAATAATCGCTGTCAGCCCTTCCCTTACGTCATCTCCGCTTAGGTTTGGATCATTTTCTTTAATAAGCCCCTTTTTTCTGGCGTAATCGTTGATAACACGAGTCAGGCCCGTTTTGAAGCCAGCTTCATGGGTACCGCCTTCGTACGTATTAATGTTGTTTGTAAACGAGTAAATGTTGCTTGTGTAGCTGTCATTGTATTGCAAAGCCACTTCAACCGTAATGCCGTCCTTTTCGCCTTCAATGTAAATCGGCTCTTCATGGACAACCTCTTTAGAGCGGTTTAAATACTCTACATAACTTTTAATTCCGCCTTCGTAATGGTATTCATTTTTGCGCTCTTGTCCTTCACGTTTATCTTCAATCGTGATGTTTACACCCTTTGTTAAAAAGGCTAATTCACGCACGCGGTTGGCAAGCAGATCATAATCATACTCGGTTGTTTCTGAGAAAATTTCAGGGTCCGGGACAAAATGTGTCGTCGTTCCTGTATGATCCGTTTCGCCAATGATTTCAAGGTCTGTAACCGGAACTCCGCGTTTATAGGTTTGGCGGTGAATTTTACCGTCACGGTGAACCGTCACATCAAGCTCTGTTGATAGTGCGTTTACGACCGACGCACCTACACCGTGTAATCCTCCGGATACTTTATAGCCGCTTCCGTCAAATTTTCCTCCGGCATGAAGCACCGTCATAATGACTTCTACCGCAGGACGGCCCATTTTTTCATGAATACCGACTGGAATACCGCGGCCATTATCTACAACCGTGATACTGTTGTCTTTTTCGATTTGGATATTGATATCCGTACAATAACCGGCGAGGGCTTCGTCAATACTATTGTCGACAATTTCCCATACCAGGTGGTGAAGGCCTTTGCTGTTTGTCGAACCGATATACATCCCCGGTCTTTTACGAACAGCTTCCAATCCTTCTAGTACCTGTATCTGATTTTCATCATAACTGTTTTGCTGCTGTTCCATAGCCACGTCATTCACCTACACTTTTCTAAACGATATATTCGTGATAAAAAATTTCTAAGAATCTATTTCAAACATAAATTGCGCACGTTTTTTTAATGTGCTGGAAGATAAGGGAGAGTAATATATATTCTGAACCGTGACTACGATAGATTTGGGCGTGCCGTTTACGGAAGGCACCACCTTGTGTTTCTGTTTTTTCAGAAATTCTTCAACAATAGGCGACATGTTGGCTTTAAAGTCAAAAATGCCGACAATATCTCGTGTTGAAACCACAAAGTCATCACCTAAATGAATATACAATTGCTCACCTCATTTCTTCACTTCACTAACGCACCATTTTGCACACGGAACATTCCTGCTTGACGTAAGGTTTCGTGATCAATGCCATCAACGCTTGTCGTTGTGACAAACGTTTGTACACGGCCTTGGATCGTATGAAGCAAGTGTGACTGGCGATAATCATCCAGTTCACTCAGTACATCATCCAATAGTAAAATGGGATATTCTCCGATTTCTTCATGGATCAGGTCAATCTCCGCCAGCTTAAGGGACAACGCCGTCGTTCGCTGCTGTCCTTGAGAACCATACGTCTGCACATCGCGTCCGTTCACATAGAAAAGAACATCATCGCGATGTGGCCCTGACAGCGTCACACCACGCTCAATTTCTTTTTCTCTTAATTTAGAAAACGCTTCTTGATAGCTATCTCCTATTTTCGACAAATCTAGGGGATCTGATACATCAAGAGCTGTATGGTATTTCAGGGTCAGTTCTTCAAGCCCTCTTGAGATGCCTGCATGGATGGGCTGCGCCCATTTCTCGAGCTGTGCTGTAAACTGCAGGCGTTTTACGACGACTTTTGCTGCAACTTCTACAAGCTGATCGGTCAGAACATCGAGCATCGTCCGGTCAGTTTGTTTTCTTGTTTGCAGCTGTTTCAAAAAATGATTCCGCTGGGAAAGGATTTTCTGGTAAAGAGAAAGATCATGAAGATAGACGGGAGAAACCTGTCCGATTTCCATGTCAAGAAACCGCCTTCTCACTTGAGGGCTTCCTTTTACAAGATTTAAATCTTCCGGCGCGAACATAATGGTGTTGAGGGCCCCGACATACTGGCTGAGCTTTTGCTGTTCAATATGATTGACCTTGCCCTTTTTACCCTTTTTGGAGATGACGAGCTGCATCGGGATCGCCCCGTTTTGCTTCATCACTCTTCCCTCTATTTTAGCATAGTCTTTGTCCCACCGTATAAGTTCTTTGTCATTTGACGTCCGGTGCGATTTCGCCATGGACAAGACATAGATCGCCTCCATGAGGTTTGTCTTCCCCTGGGCGTTTTCTCCGATGATCACATTTACTTTATTTTCAAATTGAAGTTCAGCATGGTCGTAGTTGCGGTAAGATGTCAGTTCTAAGTTCTGGATATACAATCAGTGTCACCCGCTTTAATTGACGACTTGAAATGAACCAAATCCTTCAATCTCTACCACATCTCCAACATACAGCTTTCTGCCCCGGCGGTTGTCCGGCTCATCGTTCACAAGCACTTCATGCTCGCTTAAAAACCACTTCGCCATACCGCCAGACTGAATCACATCGGCTAATTTTAAGAATTGTCCGAGTGTAATCATCTCTGTATCAATTGAAATCGGATTTGCCATTATATCGACCTCTTTCAAATATCACTAATATCTAATTGTACTAAAAAAAAACGAATTAGGGAAAGGGAAAACTTGTCGGAGCAGATACCGAATAGAAAAGCTGCCGACAAGTCGGCAGCAGTGTATCGGATTAATAGGTTCTGACAGGGAGGATAAGCTGTACAATCGTTTCATCATTCGGCGTGCGAATTAAGAAAGGTCTCATTGCACCTGTAAAGCTTACGCGTATTTCTGCTCCTTCAAGCACCTTTAGTGCATCCAGCATATATTTTGGACTAAAAGAGATATTTAATTCCTCACCTTCAATTTGATCCGCAGCAATTGCTTCCACAACTTTACCGATTTCCGGTGAATTGGAAGAAATTTCGATGGATTCAGCCGGTTTTGCGGACAGTTTTACAACGTTGTTACGTCCCTCTCTAGCTAAAAGAGATGCACGATCAATGGCCTGAAGGAATTCTTTTGTGTTCACAATGATTTCTGTTTTGCTGTCTTGCGGAATCAGGCTGGTTGTGTCTGGATAATTCCCGTCCAGAAGCCGTGAAAAGAATAAGACGTTTTTCGCTTTAAACAGAACTTGGGTTTCTGTGATGACGATATCTACAAGTTCCTGGTTGTCATCTAAAATCTTGCTGAGTTCAGTTAAACTTTTTCCCGGAATCACGACGTTATAAGATCTGTCTTCTGGAATATCAAGTTTCGCCTTTCTTAATGCAAGACGGTGGCTATCCGTTGCAGTGCATAATAATTCACTTTGCTCCACTTTCCAGTTTACACCTGTCAAGATAGGGCGTGTTTCTGAGGTGGACACTGCAAATACTGTTTGTCTGATTAGATTTTTTAACAAATCAGTTGGGATCTGAATCGCATGATGCTCTTCAATCTGCGGCAAGTGCGGATACTCGTCAGCATCCAGTCCGTTTAGATTAAATTCAGCTTTACCAGAACGGATAATCGTCAAATACTGATTTTGGACTTCGATTTCTACAGTTGCCATCGGCAATTTTTTTACAATTTCACTAAAAAAGCGAGCCTGTAAAACGATGCTTCCGGGCTGTTCAATAGTGACGATTTCTTTATCTCCTTCTTCTTTTGGAATGAAGGATTCAATAGAAATATCTGAGTCACTCCCTGTAAAGGATACTCCATCATCTGATGCAACAATTTTAATACCAGTCAGAATGGGAATCGTGGTTCTGGATGAAACTGCTTTTAATACATCTTGGACACTTTCAACAAGACGATCTTTTTGAATCGTGAATTTCATTTTTATCCTCCTAACGGATAATGTATTAATATATATATTTATAAAAAATAGTAGAAGTAATAGTAGGGCCTGTGGATTTGTGGATAAGTTGTGAAAAAGACAGGAAACACAGCCTATCCACATGTGGACAGACTGTGTATGACTTCCGAAAAGTTATTCACACTTTCCCCGATTGATCCCTGGTCCTGCTATTTAAGCTGTTCTTTAATTTCTTTTACATGCTGCTGAAGCTGTTCATCATCTGCCAGCAGTTTTGAAATTTTTTCATGCGCATGAATAACGGTCGTATGATCACGTCCTCCAAACTCTTCACCGATTTTAGGAAGAGAGGAATCAGTCATTTCCCTTGATAAGTACATGGCGATTTGACGCGGAAAAGCTACTGACTTTGTCCGTTTTTTTGCTTTGAAATCCTCGAGTTTAATATTAAATTGCTGGCCTACTACCCTCTGAATTTCCTTTATCGTAATGACTTTCGGTTTTGAGGAAGGAATAATATCTTTCAACGCCTCAGCGGCCAGATCAGCATTAATATCTTTATTAATTAAAGATGAATAAGCGACAACTCTGATTAATGCGCCTTCGAGTTCCCGAATATTGCTGTCGATTTGATTCGCGATGTAAAGCATAACCTCGTTCGGAATATCGAGGCCTTCTGCTTTGGCTTTTTTTCTTAAAATTGCAATTCTCGTTTCTAGATCAGGCGGTGTGATATCTGTAATAAGTCCCCATTCAAAACGTGAGCGCAATCTGTCCTCAAGTGTCGGAATTTCCTTTGGCGGTCGGTCACTTGAAATGACGATTTGTTTGCTTTCTTCGTGCAATGTGTTAAATGTATGGAAAAATTCTTCCTGGGTTTGTTCTTTCCCCGCTAAAAATTGAATATCATCTATCAAAAGCACATCAACATTTCGATAGCGATTGCGGAAGTCGACGGCTTTATTATCTCGGATAGAGTTGATGAATTCGTTTGTAAATTTCTCAGAAGACAGATAAACCACTTTGGCAGAAGGATTATGATCTATTACATAATGGCCGATCGCATGCATTAAGTGCGTTTTCCCTAAGCCGACGCCCCCATAGATAAATAAAGGGTTGTAAGCTTTCGCGGGTGCTTCCGCTACTGCGAGGGAAGCAGCGTGTGCAAATCGGTTTCCAGATCCGATGACAAAAGTATCAAAAGTATATTTTGGATTGAGCATATTTTGAGGAAAATCAGATGTATCTTCTTTGACCGCTTTTTTGACTTGCGGTTTCGGCATAAAGTCCTCAACATCTTGATTTTGAGGAATGACAAACTTAATGCTCAATTCTTCCCCGGTTAATTCATATATAGTATCTGCAATCAGATGCAAGTATCTGGACTCCAGCCAGTCTCTGGCAAATTCATTGGGAGCCGTGATCGTTAATGTATCGCCTTGCAGTGAGTGGGCTTTGGTTGACTTCATCCAAGTCTCAAAACTCGGTTTGCTCAACTTTTTTTCGATTTGAGCAAGGGCTTGGTTCCACAGGTCTAATATATTTTCCATCTTCCGGCACGTCCCTCCTTTTCATAGAAAATGTTGTCTTTCTCTGTTATAGAACACAAAAAAAGAGCAAATGGCGCTTACCATTCGTACACATTAAATGTTGAAAACATATAATATAGTAGATAAATAGCTTTTCGACAAATTTCACAACTTGTGGACAACCTTCTACACAAGCTGTGTGAAATCAATCCACAACTTATCCACACTTTGTGGATAAAGAGGGAAGGTAGTATTAGTAATCAAGAGTTAAAACACAAATATAATACCAAAATAAACGAGAGCTTGCAATGGTTGTCACAATCTTATCCACAAAGCGGACAACCTGTTGAAAAAACCTTGTCCACAGGGGTTGGTAATGTGAAAATATTGTCGATAACCTCTGTGGATACTAAAAAAAGCCGAAAAAGATATCCACATGCGTGATTTTAGGGGCAAATTATTTGGATTTGTCTTTTTTCCGTAAAATTAAGGAATCTAAAAAATAAGGTTTCGAAAGTTGAAAAGGTATGGTATCCTATTATGGTTGCAAGAAATAAAAGCACTAGTGAAGTTGACAATGAATAGGTAACGCAAATATAATAAGTAAGACTGTCTTTAACAGCTATTCCTCGAGGGAGGTGTCATAAATGAAAAGAACATTCCAACCGAATAACCGTAAACGCAGCAAAGTTCATGGCTTCAGAAGCCGTATGAGTTCAAAAAACGGTCGTCTAGTTTTAGCACGCCGTCGCCGCAAAGGCAGAAAAGTATTATCAGCTTAGGCCACTGAATAATGTCAGTGGTCTTTTTTCACGTTATGGGAAAAGATAGATGTGATGCGTAATGAACCGGGGCATGCTTCCTGGTTCAGATGCATCTCATGTTCATAATAAATTTTAAAAGTTTCTGCCAGCCAGTATCGGAGTGAGTCATTTGAAGAAGCGAAATCGTTTAAAGAAAAATGAAGATTTTCAAAAAGTGTTTAAACATGGGACATCAGTTGCAAACCGCCAGTTTGTCTTATATACGCTTGATCAGCCTGAAAATGATGAACTGCGTGTCGGGCTTTCCGTCAGCAAAAAAATTGGCAATGCTGTGATGCGAAATCGGATCAAACGTTTGATTCGGCAGGCCTTTCTTGAAGAGAAAGAGAGACTGAAGGAAAAGGATTACATCATTATTGCCAGAAAACCGGCGAGCCAGCTGACATATGAGGAAACGAAAAAAAGTCTGCAGCATCTATTCAGAAAGTCTTCATTATATAAGAAATCTTCGTCAAAGTAGGCATCACCACTGCTTTCTTACAACTTTTAAAAGCGCTTCCTTTCTGGTTGATCAGAAAAAGACACCATTTAAAACTGAAAGATGCTAAAATACATACAAGTATGCTTTGCAATAAAAGAGTGTAAAGATTAATTATAGGAGGAAATGTTGTTGAAAAGGAGAATAGGGTTGCTATTAAGTATGGTTGGCGTATTCATGCTTTTGGCTGGATGCTCGAGTGTGAAAGAGCCGATCACTGCAGATAGTCCGCATTTCTGGGACAAGTACGTAGTATATCCATTGTCTGAGCTCATTACGTATGTAGCGAAATTGACGGGAGATAACTACGGGCTTTCAATTATTCTAGTTACCATTTTAATTCGTTTATTAATTTTACCGCTGATGATTAAGCAGCTGAGAAGTTCGAAAGCGATGCAGGCTTTACAGCCGGAAATGCAAAAGCTTAAAGAAAAATACAGCTCAAAGGATCAAAAAACGCAGCAAAAGCTTCAGCAGGAAACAATGGCGTTATTCCAAAAGCATGGTGTCAATCCATTGGCGGGATGTTTCCCGATTTTGATCCAGATGCCGATTTTAATTGGATTCTATCATGCGATCATGAGAACCCAGGCGATTTCAGAGCACAGCTTCTTATGGTTTGACTTAGGAGAAAAAGATCCTTACTATATCCTTCCTATCGTTGCCGGTGTCGCTACATTTGTTCAGCAAAAACTGATGATGGCGGGCAATGCGCAGCAAAATCCGCAAATGGCGATGATGCTTTGGATTATGCCAATTATGATTATCGTATTTGCGATCAACTTCCCGGCGGCTCTTTCTCTTTATTGGGTAGTCGGTAACTTGTTTATGATTGCGCAAACTTTCCTCATTAAAGGACCTGATATTAAAAAAAATCCTGAGCCGCAAAAAGCCGGAGGAAAGAAAAAGTGAGGAATGTGACTGCTGCAGGGCGAAATGTCGATGAAGCAGTACAGTCCGGATTGCAAGAGCTGGGATTAACGAAGGATAAGGTAGAAATTACTGTTATTGAAGAGGGAAACAAAGGGTTTCTCGGCATTTTCGGCAAAAAGCCTGCGATCGTAAAGCTGGTTGAAAAGATTGATCCGATTCAGCAAGCGAAGTTATATCTTCAAACGATCGCCGAAGCCATTGCCGGGAAGTCTGATGTGACTGTTCAAGAAAGCAAAAAGACAGTGAGATATCATATAACAGGTGAAAAGGCAGCATTGTTGATTGGGAAAAGAGGACAAACCTTAAACGCCCTTGAAACTCTGACACAGCTTGCCCTTAACCGTTATCCAGGCCAATACAAAAATGTGACGGTGGATGCAGAAAACTATCGTTTGAAAAGAAAAGAAACACTGAGCCAGCTGGCCATCAAGCTTGCTGACCAAGTTTTGAAAACGAAAAAATCCATCCAGCTTGAGCCTATGCCGTCCAGCGAAAGAAAAATTATTCACGATACTCTTTCTGGATATGCAAACCACCAGATCAAAACATATTCAATGGGTGAAGGCGAAAATCGTCATCTCGTTATTTCCCATAAAAGATAGCATAAAACCGAAGTCCGATAAAAATTGGATTTCGGTTTTTTTGTATCCGAAAAATCTACTTTTCCTAGTAATATCAAGGTTTTGCCGTTTAAGTTTTTTCTTTTTAGGTGTATCCTGTTGATAAAAAGGAAGTTCAGGAAATAAAATTAATTGTTATTCACATGTGGATAAGTTAAAGTAATAAGGGACGAATTTCTATTTCTGTGGATAACAAATCTTCCACTTCGAACCAAACTATGTTATCTTTTAGTTTTGGCATAATAAAAATTTTTTTATATAGATGAAGTATAAGTAAAGAGAGGTGAACAACATGGATACAATTGCGGCAATTTCCACACCGATGGGAGAAGGCGCGATTGCGATTGTACGGTTGAGCGGACCAGAAGCCATTCAAATCGCAGATAAAATTTATAAGGGACCGAAGGGGAAAACACTCAGCTCGGTCGAATCACATACGATTCATTATGGTCATATCGTAGACAGACCTTCGGATCGTGTCGTTGAGGAAGTAATGGTATCAGTGTTAAAAGCGCCGAGAACTTTTACGCGAGAAGATGTCATCGAGATTAACTGTCACGGGGGAATTGTGACTGTGAACCAAGTGCTTCAGCTTGCATTAAGAGAGGGAGCGAGACTGGCAGAGCCAGGTGAATTTACGAAACGTGCGTTTTTAAACGGCCGAATCGATCTTTCACAGGCGGAAGCGGTTATGGACTTAATCAGAGCGAAAACGGACCGGGCAATGAACGTTGCTATGAATCAAATGGAAGGGCGTCTTTCTGCTTTGGTGCGCCGTTTGCGCAGTGAGATTTTAGAAACACTGGCCCATGTTGAGGTGAATATCGATTATCCGGAGTATGATGATGTAGAGGAAATGACGCATCAGATTTTAGTCGAAAAGGCAACCGCCGTGAAAAAGGAAATTGAGGCGCTGCTGAGGACTTCTGAGCAAGGAAAAATCTTACGTGAAGGTCTTTCTACCGTCATTATCGGCCGGCCAAACGTAGGAAAATCATCTCTTCTGAACAGCCTCGTTCATGAGGCAAAAGCCATTGTAACCGATATTCCCGGAACGACACGGGATGTGATTGAGGAATACGTGAATGTAAGGGGCGTCCCGCTTCGTCTGGTTGATACAGCAGGTATTCGTGAAACAGAGGATATTGTTGAGCGAATCGGTGTTGAACGTTCTCGCCAGGTTCTAAAGGAAGCGGACCTGATTTTACTTGTGCTTAATTATAGTGAAGAGCTTTCTGATGAAGACGTGAAGCTTTTTGAAGCCGTTGATGGCATGGACGTTATCGTGATTTTGAATAAGACTGACCTTGAGGCGAAGATTGACACTGAACGTGTCCGTGAGCTTGCCAATGGACGTCCAGTTGTTACGACATCTCTTTTAAAAGAGGAAGGCATCAATGATCTGGAAGAAGCGATTCAATCGCTGTTCTACACGGGTGCCATTGAAGGCGGAGATCTGACTTATGTCAGCAACACACGTCACATCTCTATTTTACAGCAAGCAAAACGCGCCATTGAAGATGCGCTTAGCGGCATCGAACAGGATGTCCCGATCGACATGGTGCAAATTGACCTTACAAGATGCTGGGAGCTTTTAGGGGAAATCATTGGAGATTCTGTCCACGAAAGCTTAATTGATCAGCTCTTTTCTCAATTCTGTTTAGGAAAATAATAAAAGGAGGAACTAGAATCATGGGGTATGAAGCAGGCCAATACGATGTGATTGTGATTGGCGCCGGGCATGCCGGTGTTGAGGCTGCCCTCGCATCTGCACGCCAAGGCGCCAAAACGCTTGTCTTGACCATCAACCTAGATATGGTTGCATTTATGCCATGTAATCCGTCTGTCGGCGGCCCCGCAAAAGGGATTGTCGTCCGCGAAATTGACGCGCTCGGCGGAGAAATGGGAAGAAACATCGATAAAACGCATATTCAAATGAGAATGCTGAATACAGGAAAAGGTCCAGCGGTTCGTGCATTGCGTGCGCAAGCAGACAAATTCCAATATCAGCACGAAATGAAAAATACGCTTGAAAAAGAACCAAACTTAACATTGCTGCAAGGAATTGTGGAGCGGCTGATCGTTGAAGACGGCGAATGCCGAGGCGTTATTACACAAACCGGTGCACATTATCGTGCGAAAGCAGTTGTCATGACGACAGGGACATATTTAAGAGGACGTATTATTCTTGGCGATCTGTCTTACTCAAGCGGCCCAAATAACCAGCAGCCTTCTATTAAGCTTTCTGAGCATTTGGAGGAACTTGGTTTTGACCTTGTTCGTTTTAAAACAGGTACGCCGCCTCGCGTTAAAAGCGACACGATTGATTACAGCAAAACGGAAATTCAGCCTGGTGACGATGTGCCTCGCGCTTTCTCATATGAAACAGTGGAATATATCACAGATCAGCTCCCTTGCTGGTTGACATATACAAGCCCTGAGACACATGAGATTATTGACAGCAACCTGCACCGTTCACCGATGTATTCCGGTATGATCAAAGGTACGGGCCCAAGATACTGCCCATCCATTGAAGATAAAGTTGTCCGTTTTAATGATAAACCGCGTCACCAAATCTTCCTTGAGCCGGAAGGCAGAAATACACAGGAAGTCTATGTCCAAGGTTTATCTACAAGTCTTCCAGAAGACGTACAGCAAAGAATGCTTGCAACGATTCCTGGACTTGAAAACGTGCAAATGATGAGAGCCGGCTATGCGATCGAGTATGATGCAATCGTACCGACACAGCTCTGGCCGACACTTGAAACCAAAAAAATCACAAACCTTTATACTGCAGGCCAAATTAACGGAACATCCGGTTATGAAGAAGCTGCGGGACAAGGGATTATGGCGGGAATCAATGCAGGACGAAAAGCGCTTGGAAAAGAAGAAGTAATTCTAAGCCGTTCTGACGCCTATATTGGTGTTCTGATTGATGACCTTGTGACAAAAGGTACCAATGAGCCATATCGTCTTTTGACATCACGTGCTGAATACAGATTGCTGCTTCGACATGACAATGCTGATTTGCGTCTGACAGAAATCGGACACCGCATTGGATTGATTTCTGATGAGCGCTATGCGGCTTTTGAGAAGAAAAAAGCGGCGATCGAGGCGGAGAAAAAACGTCTTCATTCTGTAATTATCAAGCCGTCTCCGGAAAATCAAGAATATATCCGTTCTCTTGGCGGAAGCGAATTGAAAGATGGAGTTCGCGGCACAGACTTGATGAAGCGTCCTGAAATGAACTATGAAACAGTCACAAAACTGGCGCCGCCAGAAGTACCGGTTCCTCAAGACGTGGCAGAACAAGTAGAAATCCAAGTGAAATATGAAGGATATATTGAAAAATCTCTTCAGCAAGTGGAAAAACTGAAGAAGATGGAAAATAAAAAAATTCCAGATCGAATTGATTATGACGCAATTAAGGGGATTGCGACCGAGGCGCGTCAAAAACTGAAAAATGTACGGCCTTTGTCTGTTGCCCAAGCTTCCCGCATTTCCGGTGTAAACCCGGCGGACATTTCAATTCTATTGGTGTATTTAGAGCAGGGACGCATTGCGAAGATAGCCGAATAGAAAGGATGACGGCATGAATATTGAAGAATTTACTTCTGGTTTGGCGGAAAAAGGGATCTCCCTTTCTCCCCGTCAGCTAGAGCAATTTGAGCTGTATTACGACATGCTGGTTGAATGGAACGAAAAAATCAATCTGACTTCAATAACAGAGAAAAAAGAAGTGTATTTAAAGCATTTTTATGATTCCATTACAGCTGCTTTTTATGTCGACTTCAATCAGGTGAACACGATTTGTGATGTCGGAGCGGGAGCGGGTTTTCCAAGTCTGCCGATAAAAATATGCTTTCCGCACCTCAATGTCACAATCGTGGATTCACTGAATAAACGGATCACGTTTTTAGAAAAGCTATCTGAGGCTTTGCAATTGGAGAATACAACATTCTGCCATGACAGAGCTGAAACGTTCGGGCAACGGAAAGACGTGCGTGAAAGCTATGATATTGTGACGGCAAGAGCAGTTGCGAGATTATCTGTTTTGAGTGAGCTTTGCTTGCCTCTGGTGAAGAAAAACGGTTTATTTGTTGCTTTAAAAGCCGCATCAGCTGAAGAAGAACTGAATGCAGGCAAAAAAGCAATCACGACGCTTGGAGGAGAACTTGAGAATATCCATTCTTTTAAGCTGCCTATTGAAGAAAGCGATCGTAATATTATGGTGATACGCAAAATAAAAAATACACCTAAGAAGTATCCAAGAAAACCGGGAACTCCTAATAAATCGCCGATTGAAGGGTAATTTAGACAGCCTGATATGACAATACCATCATATTTTCATCAAAATTGATGGATGTACAGCAGGAAAAACCATGAGAAAATAGAATTATAAAAATGGCAGTTTTTAAAGGTGGTGTAGGTACATGAAGCATTCATTCTCTCGTTTCTTCGGGCTTGGTGAGAAGGAACAGGAGCCGGAGATTGCTGAACATGATACAAATAAAGAAGAGATTCTGGAAATACCGGTAAATGCTATCGTTCCCAACCGTTTTCAGCCACGCACCATTTTCTCAGATGAAAAAATCAAAGAGTTAGCAATGACCATTCATACACACGGCATTATTCAGCCGATTGTTGTTAGGCATACAGAAGAAGAAGGCCAATACGAACTCATTGCAGGTGAAAGACGCTGGAGAGCGGTGCAATCGCTTGAGTGGGAAAAGATTCCGGCAATTATTAAGGATTTTTCCGACACGGAAACCGCTTCTGTGGCGTTAATCGAAAACTTGCAGCGGGAAGAACTGTCTTCTATTGAGGAAGCGCATGCTTATGCTAGGCTGCTTGAGCTGCATGATTTAACACAGGAGGCACTCGCACAGCGCTTAGGAAAAGGGCAGTCTACAATCGCGAATAAGCTTCGGTTATTAAAGCTGCCTCAGCCGGTCCAAGAGGCGATTATGGAGAAGAAAATCACCGAGCGCCATGCCAGAGCGCTGATTCCGCTGAAACAGCCTGAGCTCCAAGTCACACTGCTCACAGAGATTATTGAGAAAAGTTTAAATGTAAAGCAGACGGAAGATCGCGTGGTGAAAATGCTGGAGCAAGGCAAGAGAAAGCCAAAGCCGAGACGCAAAGCATTCAGCAGAGATACAAGAATTGCGATGAACACGATTCGCCAGTCACTATCAATGGTGGAAGACAGCGGTGTAAAATTGAATACGGAAGAAGAAGAATTTGAAGAATATATTCAATTAACGATTCGCATACCAAAATAGAAGCTCTCCTGAAAAGCAGGAGAGCTTTTTATATTTTCAATAAAAGGTAATCACTTACTTTTAGTGAAAATTATTATATTAGAATTCTTTTCTTTGAGTTTGTGGATAAACTCTTCAGATTTTTGCGGTGAAATTACTGCATGTCCCCATCCCCCCTGATAATATATTGTGATGGCATGGCGAGAGCCGATCAGACGAAAACCGGACCATAGTTTCTTTTTTTGAACGACTTTATCGATTTTTTCATAAGGAATTTGATGTTTGATCAATCCGGCTTTAATGATCAGATGGTGTTCCTTCAATACATATTTTAGGTCAATAAAGCTCCAAATGATGAGTCCATTTAAAAGAGTCAGCAGAATAAAAATGATCCAGCCGGAAACTCTCATATTTCCCAGCACAAAAGGAACAATGGCATCTGCTTGTATCAGTAATATGAGAAACACAATCATCAGCGTAACGGGTACATCTCTCTTCGTTTGATAAACCATTTTCTCACCATCCTGTTTCCACGTTCTGTACTGTGACTTCTTCTTTTTTTCTTTAAGAAATTCCTTTTTTAAGTCAAAAAAACATAGAAATTGCAGAATTTATAAGAGAAAGCATAAAGCGTGCTTGAATTTTCAATTATTTCCCTTATGATTCGGAACAAAATGATGAAAAAAATGAAACGCTTTAATCTTTTTTTGATAGAATAGAAGCAAGATAGTACATGTTCATGTGAAAGTAGGTGACATCGTGGGAAAAATCATAGCAATTACGAACCAAAAAGGCGGGGTCGGCAAAACAACGACGTCTGTCAACCTTGGGGCATGTTTGGCTTACATAGGGAAAAGGGTTCTGCTGGTAGATATTGATCCGCAGGGAAATGCGACAAGCGGATTAGGGATTGAAAAAGCCGATGTAGAGCAGTGTGTGTACGATATTTTAGTAGATGATGCAGATGTAATAGATATTATTAAAGCAACGACAGTAGAGAACTTGGATGTGATTCCTGCGACGATTCAGCTTGCCGGGGCTGAGATCGAGCTGGTTCCTACAATATCAAGAGAAGTGAGATTGAAGAGAGCGCTTGAAGCAGTAAAGCAAAATTATGATTATATTATCATTGATTGTCCGCCGTCATTGGGCTTGCTGACGATTAACGCCCTTACTGCCTCGGATTCCGTTGTGATTCCTGTACAGTGCGAATATTATGCCTTGGAGGGGCTCAGCCAGTTATTAAATACAGTACGTCTTGTGCAAAAGCATTTGAATACTGATTTAATGATTGAAGGTGTATTGCTGACAATGCTTGATGCCCGGACAAACCTTGGCATTCAAGTGATTGAAGAGGTTAAAAAGTATTTTAGGGATAAAGTATATAAGACAGTTATTCCGCGTAATGTCCGTCTGAGTGAGGCACCGAGTCACGGAAAACCCATCATTTTATACGATCCGCGGTCAAGAGGTGCGGAAGTATATTTAGATTTAGCAAAGGAAGTGGCTGCGAATGGCTAAAGGCCTTGGAAAAGGGATTAATGCGTTATTTAATCAGGTAGATTTGTCTGAAGAGACAGTTGAAGAAATTAAAATTGCCGATTTACGCCCTAATCCTTATCAGCCAAGAAAACACTTTGATGACGAGGCATTAGCTGAACTAAAAGAATCTGTGCTGCAGCATGGCATTCTTCAGCCGCTTATCGTCAGAAAATCTTTAAAAGGCTATGATATTGTTGCGGGAGAACGGCGTTTTCGAGCGGCAAAGCTGGCAGGTTTAGATACAGTTCCGGCCATTGTCCGTGAATTATCAGAGGCGTTAATGAGGGAAATTGCTTTATTAGAAAACCTTCAGCGTGAAGATTTATCTCCGCTTGAAGAGGCTCAGGCATATGACTCCTTGTTGAAACACTTAGACCTCACGCAAGAGCAGCTTGCCAAACGTCTTGGGAAAAGCAGACCGCATATTGCGAATCATTTAAGACTGCTGACACTGCCAGAAAATATTCAGCAGCTTATTGCCGAAGGTACGCTTTCTATGGGACATGGACGCACGCTTCTTGGCTTAAAAAACAAAAATAAGCTTGAACCGCTGGTACAAAAAGTGATTGCGGAGCAGCTCAATGTTCGCCAGCTTGAGCAGCTGATTCAGCAGTTGAATCAGAATGTTCCACGTGAAACAAAGAAAAAAGAACCTGTGAAAGATGCGGTTCTAAAAGAACGGGAATCCTATCTCCAAAATTATTTTGGAACAACAGTTAATATTAAAAGACAGAAGAAAAAAGGCAAAATCGAAATTGAATTTTTCTCTAATGAAGACCTTGACCGGATTTTAGAGCTTTTGTCTGAACGAGAATCGTAAATGAAGAAACCATCTTTCAAGCGAAGATGGTTTTTGTTTTATATGCGCCCAGTGAGCCTTTGCAACGGGTTAAGGCGTTCTTGCCTCCACTCTGTCCGATCTGTTAAACTCAATCCTTCCGCGAGAACATTGGCCATATTCATGACCAAGTTGAGTCTTGTATTTTGCAATACAAAATATTCCATGAAACCGCTAACATTCACGATTCCGTTAATATGAAGATCTCCCACTTCAGGAAGGTCTTTTTGTACACCGGCTCCGGGCTTTAATGGCCCGTCCCCGATTTGAAATGAACCCACACTCTTAACGCGGCCTAAGCATGCATCGACTGCTATAACAAATGGGTTTTTATGTAATTTATGAATGTCATTGATTTTATCCTTCATGTTCACAGCATGGACGGGGTCAGATAAGGTTCCGTAGACATGGAATCTGGTGAGCTGCATCTGTTTGAGTTTCATTCCTACGAGCGGGCCCAATGAATCACCGGTTGAACGGTCTGTTCCGATACAAACCACAACAATTGGTTTGCCGGCAGCTTTACGTAAGGATGAAGAAAGGATGGTTTGGATTTGTTTTGCCGCTGCAGCATCTGTATGTGAAACATATTGCTTTACTCGTTCCTGAGAGGAAAAAAGCCCGCCTTTTCGATTCATGGGTTTCACTTCCTTGTTATAGTAGGTAACAGAATTGCTATGGTGTGTGTTTCGTTATGTAAGGTTGTTTACAGTATATCCAGCAGTACGGTTTTTTATGCTTTGTGTATGACACCGGAGATTTTAAAAAAGTAGAGGTTATTATGAATGGTTAGTGGGTGAATTATAAATATTGTCCCCCATTGCCTCGATCATGATCAAGCTACGGTCTGCTTACAAAACACTTTATAGATAGGAATGGTTAATGAGGTTCATTCCTTCATTCCACTGCAAAATGATATATTTTTAGACTGCCTCCATTAGCAGTCTTTTTTTATGTGTATTTCGTATGATAATTTCAGCTTTTGTTCAAATGTCTATGAAAATATGGCATTTTTGCTTTCCTTTATTTATATAGTAACAATAACGGGAACAAGCTGAACTTTGTCTATGAGGTGATAGTGTTGTGGAGAGCCGGAATGAAGTGGATGCTGCTCATATTAGGGAGCCTGATCGGGGCCGGATATGCGAGCGGTCAGGAGATATGGCAGTTTTTTGGGGCGGAAAGCGGACTTGCTATTGTGCTGTTTACAATCATGTTCATTTTCTCGTCTTATATTGTGATGAAAATCAGTTTTAAGGTTCAATCCACTCATTTTCTGCCGGTTCTGGAGCATTTAATGGGGCCATGGCTGGCGAAAATTTATGATGTCCTCATCATTTTTTATTTGTTTTCGACGACTATGGTGATGATTGCCGGAGGCGGTGTGACCCTGCAAATGTACAAGCTTCCTTTCTGGTGGGGAATCACGCTGATTTGCATCGTGACAGTGTGTTTGTTTTTGTGGGATGTGAAAGGAATATTATCTATAAATAGTATTTTGATTCCTGTGTTAGTAGCGGGGCTTTTATATGCGCTGATCTCCTTTCAGAGCACACATCACCATACGTGGACGATTGATTTGTCCCAGCAGTATAACTGGCCTGCGAGCATTACGTTTACCTCTTTAAACATCCTTTCAGTTGTTGCGATTTTATCCTCTGTTGGGAAAGAGATGAAAGGGCTCGGAGAAGCAAAAATCGCAAGTGTGGCAAGCGGTCTTATTTTTGGCGTGATCTCATTTGTTTATAATGAAACGTTGGTGGAGCTGGCGGGCTCCCTTTCTCAGTTTGAAATACCGCTGTTTGCCGTTCTGGAGGGTGCGCCTTATTTCCTTTTTTTATGTATGACGGCGGTGCTGTGCCTGGCGATTTACACAACGACGGTAGCTGGTTTGCTGGGGCTGTCCAGCCGGCTGATGGCGTTTATTCATATGCCTAGATGGATGATTGTGTTGATTTTGTTAGTGTTAATGGTACCTTTTACTTCTTTCGGATTTTCTGATTTGATCGCGTTCTTGTATCCGATATATGGGATGCTCAATTTGTATTTGTTAGTTTGTCTGCTCTTATATCCTATTTTGAGTAAATGGAAATAAGAGGATGGATTTCTTTTCGGGTATCTTGATTGCTCTTATGATCAGTTTTTTTGTACAATAGATACAGCAGTTTAGGAAAAGAGGTGAAGGGTCTTGGCGGATAAAGACTTTGGCCTGAATGATATCGTAGAAATGAAAAAACCGCATCCATGCGGAGCGAACAGCTGGAAAATTATACGCATGGGAATGGATATTCGAATTAAGTGTGAGGGATGCTCTCACAGTGTTATGATTCCGAGAAGAGAATTTGAAAGAAAACTAAAAAAAGTACTAGTCAAGCATGAGGAGCCTACTTCATAAATAGGCCGACACTCATGCTTTTTCATATAGAAGGTAAGGAGAAGACGGCGATGAGCAAAGTGCATCAGTCGGCATGTCCGCTGAATTGTTGGGACAGCTGCGGCTTTTTGGTGACTGTTGATGATGGAAAGGTAACAAAAGTGGACGGAGATCCAAACCATCCGATTACGGAAGGTAAAATCTGCGGCCGCGGCAGAATGCTTGAGACAAAAACAAATTCTCCTGATCGGCTTCGCTATCCAATGAAAAAACAAAATGGCGAGTTTGTGCGGATTTCTTGGGAGCAGGCACTTGATGAAATTGCCGATAAACTTCGGGAAATCAAGGAAACGTCGGAGACGACTGCTGTTTTGCACAGCCATGATTATGCGAATAACGGTCTGTTAAAAGCGCTTGATCAGCGTTTTTTTAATGGATATGGAGGCGTGACTGAAATCGTCGGAAGCATATGCTGGGGCTCCGGCATCGAGGCGCAAAGCTGGGATTTTGGCCGTTCGTACGGTCACGGCCCGCTTGATATTTACAACAGCAAGCATGTTGTTGTGTGGGGAAGAAATGTATCCAGAACAAATATGCACTTATACCATCACTTGCAGCAGGTGAAAAAGAAGGGCGCCACGATTACGGTGATTGATCCGATCTTCAACCCGACTGCTAAGCTTGCTGACCGCTATATCTCTGTAAAGCCTGGAATGGACGGCTGGCTTGCGGCAGCAGTTTTGAAGGTTCTGATTGAGACGGGAAGAACGGATGAAACGTTTATTTCTGAGCATTCTGTCGGTTTTGATGATGTGAAAGAGCTTTTGAAAACTGTTTCTCTGGAAGAGTTTATTGTGAAAACAGAAACTTCTATGGAGGAGCTGGAGTATCTGGCCGGTTTGTATGCTGATGGTCCGGTGTCTACTTTTATGGGGCTTGGCATGCAGCGATATAAAAACGGCGGCGGAACGATTCGTTGGATTGATGCACTCGTTGCGGCAAGCGGAAATGTCGGAATTAAGGGCGGCGGCGCGAATTTCGGAAATGTCCAGATTGGCGAGAGCTTTGCAAAAACAAAGCTGACGTTGCCGGAATTAAAAACAACATCACGTTCTTTTTCAATGATGACGCAGGCTGAAGAAGTGTTGACCGCTGCTGATCCTGCGATTGAGATGATTATTGTGACGTGCGGAAATCCGCTGACTCAGGTGCCGAATACAAATAAGGTGAGACAAGCTTTTGAAAAGGTTCCAATGACGGTTGCGATTGATTCCATTATGACAGATACCGCAAAGCTGTGTGATTATGTTTTGCCGACTGCCACTGTTTTTGAAGAAGAAGATATCTACTATTCCAGTATGTATCATCATTATGTTCAGTACGGGAAGAAGCTTGTGGAGCCGCAGGGTGAAGCGAAGTCGGACAGCTGGATCTGGTCAGAGCTTGCAAAACGCCTTGGATTTGGCGAGCTGTTTGAATACAGCACTCAAGAATTTTTAGAGATGGGGCTTTCTTCATTGGAAGCAGAGGGTGTGACACTCGAGCGTTTAAAAGAAAAAGGCCACCTCCCTCTTCCAGTAAAACAGGTGCCGTGGGATGATTATCAGTTTTTGACGCCGAGTGGAAAATTTGAATTTACTTCGTCGCTAGCTGAGCAAAAAGGATTTAGCGGCTCGCTTCAATTAAATGTGCCCGAAGAATCTGTTTTCCATAATGAGGAGTTAGCTGGAAAGTACCCTTATACGCTCTTATCCATTCATCCGCAGCGTTCCAATCATTCACAGCATGTGCCGTTTATTGAAAAGCTTCAGCACGTTCAGGTCGATATTTCTCCAGATATAGCGGCTGAGCAGGATCTTCAGGATGGAGACGAAGTTGTTATCTTTAATGACCGCGGACGCTTGAAGGGCAAGGTGAAAGTGATGAAGCAGGCTCATGCGAAGACGATTAATATAGATGAAGGCATGTGGGCGGCTTTTGGAGGGTCAGTCAATGCACTGACAAATGATACAAATTCTGATAATGGAATGGGAAGTACGCTTTTTGACTGTTTAGTAGGCTTGAAAAAAGCATAATCAAAGGGATTGGCAGGCTGAAAATGCTTTTTTGTCAGCTTGTCTTTTCCAGTGAACCTCCTTATAATTGCTCTAGGTTCAAAATACGTTCATACAATGACGGTTTTATATAGAGGAGATGAAAGAATGGCTTTAACAGCTGGAATTGTTGGTTTGCCGAACGTCGGAAAATCAACACTATTTAACGCAATTACACAGGCCGGTGCCGATTCAGCCAACTACCCGTTCTGTACAATTGATCCGAACGTGGGAATTGTAGAGGTACCGGATGATCGTCTGCAAAAGCTGACTGAGCTGGTCAACCCGAAGAAGACTGTGCCGACTGCTTTTGAATTCACTGATATTGCAGGGATTGTAAAGGGCGCATCTAAAGGAGAAGGACTCGGCAACAAGTTCCTCTCTCATATTCGCCAAGTTGACGCGATTTGCCACGTTGTCCGTGCTTTTTCCGATGACAACATTACACACGTTTCCGGAAAGGTTGATCCGATTGATGACATTGAAACGATCAACCTTGAGCTGATCCTCGCTGATATGGAAACGGTTGAAAAGCGGATTACACGCGTCAGCAAGCTTGCGAAGCAAAAAGATAAAGACGCTGTATTTGAGTTTGAGATTTTATCTAAACTGAAAGAAGCGTTTGAGAGTGAAAAGCCTGCTCGATCTGTAGAATTCACTGAAGAGCAGCAAAAGCTTGTGAAGCAGCTCCATTTACTGACTTCGAAGCCTATTTTGTACGTGGCCAACGTAAGTGAAGATGAAGTTGCTGATCCATCTGGCAATGAAAATGTAGCGAAGATTCGCGAGTACGCTGCCGGCGAAAACGCAGAAGTTATCGTTGTGTGTGCAAAAATCGAATCTGAAATCGCTGAGCTTGAAGGCGAAGAAAAGCAAATGTTCTTGGAAGAGCTGGGCATTCAAGAATCAGGTCTTGATCAGCTGATCAAAGCGTCTTACTCTCTTCTCGGCCTCGCAACATATTTCACAGCCGGAGAACAGGAAGTCAGAGCTTGGACATTCAAAAAAGGCATGAAAGCCCCTGAGTGTGCAGGAATTATTCATAGTGACTTTGAGCGGGGCTTCATTCGTGCTGAGACAGTTGCTTATGAGGATCTTCTTGCGGGCGGCGGTATGGCAGGAGCTAAAGAGGCAGGAAAAGTCCGCCTTGAAGGGAAAGAATATGTGGTCCAAGACGGAGATGTTATTCATTTCCGATTTAATGTATAGGATGCAGTTGTAAAGGGACAAGAGCTTTGGTATAATATAAAATTGTGAGTAATAGAATTATTGCTCCTTGCCCATTATGGGCCGCTTAGTCCAAAAGGAGGTGCAAACAGATGAGAAAGTACGAAGTTATGTACATTATCCGCCCAAACATTGACGAAGAGTCTAAAAAAGCAGTTATCGAGCGTTTCAACAACGTTCTGACTTCTAACGGTGCGGAGATCACTGGAACAAAGGATTGGGGTAAACGTCGTCTTGCTTACGAAATCAATGATTTCCGCGACGGTTTCTACCAAATCTTAAACGTTCAAGCTGACGCTGCGGCAGTTCAAGAATTTGACCGTCTAGCTAAGATCAGTGACGATATCATTCGCCACATTGTTGTTAAAGAAGAAGAATAAGCAATTTTGAAATATATAATGGTAAAAGGTGGTCTTTCTTATGCTTAACCGAGTTGTATTAGTCGGAAGACTGACAAAAGACCCAGAGCTTCGTTATACGCCAAACGGTGCGGCTGTTGCTACGTTTACTCTTGCTGTGAATCGTACATTTACGAACCAGTCCGGAGAACGTGAGGCCGATTTCATTAATTGTGTCACTTGGAGAAGACAAGCCGAAAACGTTGCAAACTTCTTGAAAAAAGGAAGCCTTGCAGGCGTAGATGGCCGTTTACAAACAAGAAACTATGAAAACCAGCAAGGACAGCGTGTCTTCGTGACAGAGGTCCAAGCTGAAAGTGTTCAATTTCTTGAGCCGAAAAACGGCGGCGGTTCTGGTTCAGGTGGATACAACGAAGGAAACAGCGGCGGAGGCCAGTACTTTGGCGGAGGCCAAAATGATAATCCATTTGGGGGAAATCAAAACAACCAGAGACGCAATCAGGGGAACAGCTTTAATGATGACCCATTTGCCAACGACGGCAAACCGATTGACATCTCGGATGATGATCTTCCATTCTAATGTGATTATCGCCTAAAATGAAAAAGAAAGGAGGGAAATGACAATGGCAGGAGGACGCAGAGGCGGTCGTGCGAAACGCCGTAAAGTGTGTTATTTCACTTCTAACGGTATCACGCACATCGACTACAAAGATGTAGATCTTCTTAAAAAGTTTGTTTCTGAGCGCGGTAAAATTTTACCACGTCGTGTAACTGGAACAAACGCTAAATACCAACGTAAATTGACTGCAGCGATCAAACGCGCACGTCAAATGGCTTTACTTCCATACGTAAGCGGTGAGTAAGCTGATACGTAAAGAGCAAGGACCTTCGGGTTCTTGCTCTTTTTTATAGAGGGAGGATGAAACATGAAGTTGATTTCATGGAATGTAAACGGCCTGCGGGCTGTGATGAGAAAAATGGATTTCCTCTCTTATTTGAAAGAAGAGGATGCAGATATTATATGTCTTCAGGAAACGAAGATACAGGACGGCCAGGTTGATCTCCAGCCTGAAGGCTATCATGTGTATTGGAATTATGCAGTGAAAAAAGGATATTCCGGCACAGCAGTTTTTTCTAAGCAAGAGCCGCTGCAGGTCATCTACGGTATCGGAGTAGAAGAGCATGACCAAGAAGGCAGAGTGATTACGCTGGAATTTGAAAACGTGTTTGTGATGACTGTTTACACGCCCAATTCCAGAAGGGGGTTAGAGCGGATTGATTACCGCATGCAATGGGAAGAGGCTTTATTGTCTTATATTCTTGAATTGGATCAGAAAAAACCAGTGATTTTATGCGGTGATTTGAATGTAGCCCATCAGGAGATTGATTTGAAAAATCCAAAGGCGAACCGGAATAACGCTGGATTTTCAGATCAAGAAAGAGGGGCATTCACTCGTTTCTTAGAAGCTGGCTTTGTTGATTCTTTTCGTCATGTTTATCCTGATCTTGAAGGCGCTTATTCCTGGTGGTC
Source organism: Bacillus sp. GW821-FHT01G09 (assembly GCF_059422205.1). Classification (NCBI taxonomy): domain Bacteria; kingdom Bacillati; phylum Bacillota; class Bacilli; order Caryophanales; family Bacillaceae; genus Bacillus; species Bacillus sp. GW821-FHT01G09. The sequence goes on along the minus strand of NZ_JBWKWL010000001.1, from coordinate 1,031,803 downwards.
GTATCGTGCCGGCGCCCGGGACAGAAATATTGGATGGCGGATTGATTATTTTGTTGTTTCTGAAAGACTTAAGGAACAGATTGAAGATGCCAGCATATCAGCGGATGTCATGGGTTCCGACCATTGTCCTGTTGAACTTATCATCAATATATGATGAGATAGCAGTAAGGATTTTACACTTACTGCTTTTTTTATATGAAAAAGGAGAAAGAGATGGCAAATATAAAAGAGATTGCAAGACTGGCAAATGTATCTGTTTCGACTGTCTCGCGTGTATTGAATCATCATCCGTATGTGTCTGAAGAAAAGAGAAAGCTTGTTCAACAAGTCATGAAGGATTTGGATTATACACCAAATCGAACCGCAATCGATCTCATTCGCGGGAAAACCCATACGGTCGGTGTGATTCTGCCTTATAGCGATCATCCCTGCTTTGATAAAATCGTTAACGGAATCACCAAGGCGGCTTTTCAGCATGAGTATGCAACGACCCTCCTCCCCACCAATTATAACCCCGCTATTGAAATCAAATATTTAGAGCTGTTAAGAACGAAGAAAATAGACGGTCTCATCATTACTTCCCGCGCCAATCATTGGGACAGCATTTTAGCTTATCGGGAATATGGGCCGATCATCGCTTGTGAGGATACCGGAGACATTGATGTCCCTTGTGCTTTTAATGACAGAAAAGCTGCTTATGCAGAGAGTTTTCGCTATTTAAAGAGCCGCGGACATGAGAATATTGTTTTTACGTGTGTCAGAGAAGCTGATAGGAGCCCGAGCACGGCTGATAAAGCTGCGGCCTATAAAGCTGTCTGCGGAAGGTTGGAAGACCGCCATATGCTGTCCGGGTGCAACGATATGAATGATGGTGAGCTGGCAGCTGAACATTTTTATATGAGCGGACGGGTTCCGACTGCTATTTATGCAAATAGCGATGAAGTGGCAGCTGGAATTCATCTATTTGCCAAAAAGAATAATTGGGATGTTGAAATCATAGGCGAGGGGAATACTTCTATCAGCCGTGTTCTTGGTTTTCCGTCGCTTGATTTGAATCTTGAGCAGCTCGGCATCGCAGCATTTTCTCTATTTTTGCAGGATGAACCCGCTGATATCAAAATTCAGCATAAATTTAAGAAAAAAGCTTGAACTGAAATGCATTTCATACCTTATAACTTCATTGAAGGCGAAGGAGGAGGAAGAAATGCAGATTGAACATATAGCGGTCTGGGTCAATGATTTAGAGCGAATGAAATCTTTTTATGAAACGTATTTTAATGGCGAAGCGAATGATTTGTATCATAATGAGAAAAAAGATTTTAAGTCTTATTTTATTACGTTTGGTTCCGGAGCAAGGCTGGAAATTATGAAAAAAGGGAATGTGACTGATCCGCCCTCACAAACAATGACAGGCTGGGCACATATTGCTTTCTCCGTTGGGAGCCGGGAGAAAGTTGACGAACTGACTAATCGATTGAAGGCGGATGGTTTCGCAGTAGTAAACGGCCCGAGGACAACAGGAGACGGCTACTATGAAAGTGTGATTGAAGATGATGAAGGGAATTTGATCGAGATTACAATCTGACATCTGGAGTGACTTAAATGCTGAGGACAGAAAAAGAAAAAATGGCAGCTGGAGAATTATACAATTCGGAAGATCAACAACTATTACTAGAACGCAAGCATGCGAGACAGCTGATTAGACAATATAACGAAACACCGGAAGATGATGCAGTGCGGACGGAGCTTTTGAAGGAGCTGCTCGGTTCGGTTGGGGATCAAGTCACGATTTTGCCGACATTCCGCTGTGATTATGGCTATCACATTCATATCGGAGATCATACATTTGTTAATTTTGACTGTGTCATTTTAGATGTGTGTGAGGTGCGTATCGGCCGTCATTGTTTGATTGCGCCAGGTGTACATATCTACACGGCAGGTCATCCTCTTGATCCGATCGAAAGGAAATCCGGGAAGGAGTTCGGTAAGCCTGTGACAATTGGAGATCAAGTTTGGATTGGAGGCCGGGCGGTGATTAACCCGGGAGTGACAATCGGTGATAACGCAGTGATTGCGTCTGGATCTGTTGTCACTAAGGATGTACCAGCTAATACTGTTGTAGGCGGAAACCCCGCGAGGATTTTGAAGCAATTGTAATGAGATCAGTGCGGCAGATCCGCACTGACTTTTTTAAATCTGTTTTGCATTCGTATTAGGACCGAAGAAGATTAACAGCAAGGAGCACGCGAGCCAGCAGCCCCCAATAAATAAGAAGACGCTGATATAGCCGAGCTGAACGGCAATAAATCCGACAAGCAATGAGCCAAAAATGTTTGAAAAACGGCCAAGACCATAGGCTAAACCGCTGCCAGATGAGCGGTATTCAGTCGGATAAGGTTCAGATGTATAGGCGTATAAGTTCGAGGTAAAGACCCGTTCTGTGATATTCACGATAAAACCAAATACAATGATCATGATGGGAATAAAAGTCATACCATATAAGAGCCCGGCGATGGCCGTCAGAAACGCACTCGCAGCTAAAATCCATTTTCTTTGAAATCTTTCGGAAATCATGGAGCCGAGCAGTGCGCCAAGCGGAGCGCCGACGGAATGCAATACGTTATACCACAATGTATTTTCCATGGTGACGCCATTGCTTTTTAGCAGGCTTGGAACCCATGAGGCAAATCCGTAAAACCCAAACGTTTCAAAAATCCATACAGCAGATAATACGATGGTGATTTTAAGGTTTCTGCCTTTCAATAAGCCTGCGTAACCTGCATGCTGCTTAACAGTTTCGCTTACTTTAGGCTGGGATGCTGCCGGAAGCGGACCTTTCTCCTTTTCAACCTGTGCCTCAATTCGGTTGAGGATCGCATCGGCTTTCGCATATTCCCCGCGATTTTCGTGCCACCGAGGCGACTCTTCCAGCCGTCGAATAAAGAAAAAATAAATAAGGCCGACGGCACCCCATACAAACACAAGCCTCCATCCCCATGAACCAAGCGGAATGACAAAGGCAGACACAATGTTGGTGATCGGCACCCCGATCAATCCAATCATGGCACAAAAAGAAATATATTTTCCACGAACACTTGAAGGGAAAAATTCCGCCAAATAGCTATTCGTAATGACCATGGCGGCTGCAACGCCAAATCCGGTGAGGAAACGGAATGTCATTAAAGATGGAATGTCCCATGCCGCAGCATTGCATAGCGATGCGATTGAGAAAACAAAGACAAATAGATTTAAGGCTTTTTTGCGGCCGATTCTATCGGACAGCCGTCCGCCCAGTGAAGCGCCTAAAAACATGCCTAAAAACGAAGCGGCCGTTACGTTAGCAATAGTTGAAAGCGGGATGCCCCAATGCTCGATCAGTGCCGGCGCTACGTTGCTGAGGGTAAATAAATCTGCGAGATCAAAGAAATAAACAATGCCGAGAGCGGTTAACACTTGGAAATGAACGCGTGAAATCGGAAGGCGGTCTAAACGATTCGCTGCGTTTGAGAAAGGATGTGTATTCTTTTGTTTGAAGATCGTATTCATAAAAAACCCCCTTTTGAGTAGTGAGAAAAGACTGAAAATTCCCCTCTTGGGACTATTATAAGTATCTTGGTTCATTGGCAACAGAGTTCAAATCACTAGATGTAAGAACTAAATTCACACTTTATATTTTAATTTTGCTTAAAAGATTTCCAAAACAGTAGATTCATAGACCAATTTATGCAAATATATAGTAATATTCTCATTGAAAGGAAGAGACATAGAAGGAATGAATTCATTTATCCGTCCTATAGAAGGAAACAATACGTTGTGGAGATATTTTTTCGCTTTTTTGGTGATGGTAGGGTTATATGTATTCGGGAATATAGCTTACCTCTTCGCTATACTGTTCACGGTTATTGTGAATCCCAATATCACGTTTGATTTGGATGAAGCTGTGCTGAGTGATCCCCTCGTAGATCTTTATTTGTCCCATGTGATTTATTTATTCGCCATTCCGGGAGTTTGGCTGGCTGTACGCTTTATTTTGAAGCGGCCTTTCCGAACGGTGATAACACCAAATTCAAAGATGAATTGGCGGAGAATTTCCTTTGGCTTTATTGCTTATTTCTTGCTGATGATCGCCGTACAATTGATTGATTTTGTGATTCATCCAGACAATTATTCAATGCAAGCCTTTGATACATCACGATTTATCTGGCTGCTAGCGGCTGCCCTCATTTTGGTTCCGATTCAGACATCAGCTGAGGAACTGTTTTTCAGGGGATTTTTGCTTCAAGCTTTCGGGAGATTGACGAAAAATCCTCTATTTTTGACACTGATTGTTGGAGGATTGTTTGGCGTATTGCATTTTGCGAATCCAGAAATGAACAACGGCGCTGTCTGGGCAGGAATTGAGTATTTAACATTTGGGTTTGTGTGGACCTATTACACGATTAAAACTGGAAGCATCGAAATATCACTTGGCGCCCATGCCGCGAATAATATGTTTTTGTGTATGTTTATTACAGAAAAAAACAGTGTGTATGGAGGAATTCCTTCTCTCTTTACGGTTACGCGGGGGAACCCGATGTGGGAGGCTTTCTTTACGATAGCGGTCAACCTTGTGTTTGCGGGGATCGCTTTATGGTACCATAAGAAATCAAAAAGTAAGCAGCAAGGATCTTAATCCCTGCTGCTTATTAACGTGTGGATGGCTTCTTCGATATTCGTTGTCGGCTGCTGGCAGGCGAAGTTTTCACAAATATACACGGTTGTTTTGCCGTCTATGATGCGGTAGTCTGCTGCAAATGGCGCAATGTCTTTGCACTGATCAGGATGCTCTGCTACCAGAATGGAGTCGTTAGGCTTAAAGGCTTTTTGGAGCTCTGTTATGATTTGTTTTCTGGCTGGATCGTCTGCGTTGCCAAAAATAACGATTTCTTTCTTAGGCATCAGATGTCTTAACACACTTTGCATAAAGAAAGCATGGCCGCTCGGATACGCGTCGATGTCCAGCTTGAACACGGAAAACATCGTTTCTGCTTTTTCGATCAGTGATAAGTCGCCTGTAACTTGGCCGAGACGCAGCAGCTGCACGGCTGCCACACTGTTTCCTGAAGGCACAGCGCCGTCGTACACTTCTTTTTCCCGGACGATTAAGGCCTCAGCATCGTGTCCGGTGAAGTAGAATCCGCCATGCTCCTCATCCCAAAATAAGCTGATCATATCGTCTGTCAGTTTCTTCGCTTTTTGTAAAAAAGATAGATCAAACGAAGCTTCATAGAGATCCAGATAAGCCCATAGGAGAAAAGCGTAATCGTCGATAAAGCCTTTGTTTTTCACTTCACCATCACGATATCGGACCATCACACGGCCGTCGATGATTAATTTGTTTTCAATAAATGTGATGGCGTCTTTCGCTAGGCTGAGATATTTCGGCTCCTGGTATACCTTTGCCGCTTTCGCAAGACCCGCGATCATCAGCGCGTTCCATGAGGTGAGCACTTTATCATCGACATGCGGATAGGTTCTTTCCTCGCGTGTCTTCAAGAGCTGCTGTCTTGCGTCTTCGAGTTTGAGACTGAGCTCTTTTTCGGTTAACCCGGCATCGGCTTTGATTTGTTCCCACTTTGTGTGAATGAGGTTAGGAATATTTTTGCCTTCAAAGTTTCCTTCTTCAGTGATGTCATACACTTGGCAATACAGCGTTCCGAGATCGTCCCCGAGCGTTTTCAGAATTTCTTCCTTTGACCACACGTAGTACTTTCCTTCTTCTCCTTCTGTATCCGCGTCTAAAGCAGAGAAAAAGCTTCCGTCTTCATGAGTCATTTCCCTCTGAATGAACGTAATGATCTGCTCACAAATCTCTTTATAGCGGCTGTTTTGCGTGACCTGATAGGCTTCTGTATAAGCAGTCAGCAGCAGCGCATTGTCGTACAGCATTTTTTCAAAGTGGGGAACGAGCCACTCGTCATCGGTCGAATAGCGGGCGAACCCATAGCCGATATGATCGTAAATGCCGCCATTCGCCATGCTGTCCAGCGTTTTCGTCACGTTGTATAAAGCGTTATCCTGCCCCGTATTGTGATGATAACGAAGCAAATACATCAGCATATGGGGCATCGGAAATTTCGGTGCCTGCCCGAAACCGCCGTAGATCGTATCAAACCCGCTGGCAAGCTGCTGGAATGTCCGGGAAATCGCTGACTCGCTAAGGCCTTCGCCTGATTTGGCGGCTGTTTTGGTCTGCAAATGTTTAGCGGCGTTCTCCGCAATATCCTCGACATGCTCGCGGTCGTTCGCAAACGTCTCAGACAGATGCTCAAGCACATCAACAAAACCGGGACGATTGAATTTGCTCGTCTTTGGAAAATATGTACCCGCGTAAAACGGCTTTTGATCAGGCGTGATAAACACATTCAGCGGCCAGCCGCCCTGCCCGGTCATCAGCTGGCAGATTCTCATATAAACAGAATCCACATCCGGCCGCTCTTCCCGGTCGACTTTAATCGCCACAAACCGTTCATTGAGAAGACGCGCGATTTCTTCGTCTTCAAAGCTTTCGTGAGCCATAACGTGGCACCAATGGCAAGTCGAATAACCGATGCTGACAAGAACCGGCTTGTTTTCGCGTTTTGCTTTTTCAAATGCTTCTTCTCCCCACGGGAACCAGTCCACAGGGTTATGAGCATGTTGAAGTAAATAAGGAGACTTCTCAGCGATTAATCTATTGGGTTTATTGTTAGTGGGCATGGGATCACCTTCTTTCTTGAATCAATACTTTACCTTAGCATATGTAAAAGCGATTTTTTTAAATCGCTTTTTTTTTGCTCAAAATAATGTTAACCTCTAACTTCTTTATCAGTAAGAACTTTTAAAGCATCTCTTACTTTTAATGCGAAGTTGATAGGTTTATCAATTGATTCGAAATGAATATACATCAGTCTTGGTTTATCAAACAACCAGTGATTATGAAGTGACGTTACAATAAGATCATGTTCTCGAAGCACACTAATAAATGGATTGATTTCTTTTTGGAGAATCACGGTTTCACCACTACAAAGAGCACGGCCATCTTTTGTCATTGATTCAAATGAAAACATCTGAGGAATTAGTAAAAATGATCTTCCTGGTCTTCCTAGTACTTCTGGTTTTATATTCGTTCGTGATCTCATCACTGTACAAATTCCATTTTCAAAAGTATGCATGGTTCCACCTAGAATATCGTTGAATTCGTCACAAAGACCATGCTGTTTAATCATTTCACCATCAACTTTTGCTTCCGCACGGACTGTTCTCTTGATAAGAACTTTCATAGCCTCCCTGACTTTTCTTGCAAAGGTGAGAGGTTCGTCTATTGATTCAAAATGCATAAACATCAGACGTGGCTTATCAAACAGCCAATGATTATGAACGGCAGTTACAATAATACCAAATTCGCGTAACTCAGTCATAAACGGGTTCACTTCTTCTTGAAGTAAAACAGTCTCACCTAAACATAAAGCTCTGCCATTCCGATCCATGCTTTCAAATGAAAAGGCTTGAGGAATAAAAGGAAATGCTTCTGCTCTTCTTCCAAGTACTACTGGATGAATGTTGTTTCGAAATCTTGTAGCCGTACATACACCATTTACGACACTAGGTGTTGAATTGAGAATCCTTGCAAATTCCCTGCAAAGTTGAGATGGCTCCATGCCCATTTCTTCCACTTAATATCTCCTCCTGAATAAGTTGACTACTTACTTAAAGATATGTGGAGAAGGAAAAAATGTAACACGACATTTGTCCATATAAGGGGAATTAATCTTTTTAACAATGAAATTATGAATTACTCGATATCCACGTTACTTTTTTAGTCGGGAGTGGTAACTTTTTAAAAATAAAATATGTATTGCCACCAATGGCAAGTCGAATAACCGATGCTGACCAGAACCGGCTTGTTTTCGCGTTTTGCTTTTTCAAATGCTTCTTCTCCCCACGGGAACCAGTCCACAGGGTTGTGGGCGTGTTGGAGTAAATATGGAGACTTCTCAGCGATTAATCTATTGGGTTTACTTTTATTTGGCGTGGGATCACCTTCTTTATGTATAAAGTAAAGTTATTTTGTTAGCTTACCACAAAAAACAATATGTAAACTGGCACAAAAAATAATGAAACATTTGAATACTCAAGACGTAATTGATATATCTGTATTTCGGGAGGTAGATACTAAGAATGATTAAAAATATAATTGGAACGACGCTTATACTTATTAGTCTTGTGGTATTCGGAATCAATTGGTTATACTTTGAGCCAAGAGGGTTAGAAGGAATTCCAAACTGGATTGGATTTGTAGGTGCTTTATTTGGAAGTTTTATTAAATACTCTCATTCAAATCAGAAAAACACTAGTGAAAATATGAGTAATAGTAATGGAATAATAAGAAAAATCGGTAAGGCCATTGATAATTTTATCGATGCTATTTCAGGTGGCATTGATAATGAAGATAGAGATCAAAGAAAGAATGAAAAACCTAAAAAATAGGTGAACGAAAAAAGCTTAGCTATTTTTAAAAGTCAGTTGTTTTTTTGTATTTGGGTGAAGTTGTTGAGTGATTTCATATGTAAAACAGCAAGAAAAGAAGAGGTCTTTTAACCTCTTCTTTTTTTAAACATTGGTATTTAACAATCAATTTACATTTTCAAGGATAAGAAGCGTCTTTTAACTAAAGGCATAAAAACGTGAAGGAGCATTCCTCCTAAACAGACGGTTAATAGGGTTCCGATGCCGATAGGGCCTTTAAAGATAATGGCTAATACTAAGAAAAGAGCGTATACCAATGTTCTTGAAAACAAGATTGTTCTTTTGGAGAGATCTCGGATAATAAGTGTTAAATGATCGATGGGCGTTGATGCGAATTTCGTCTGAAGATAGATGGCTGTTCCAAGACCGATGAGCACCAAACCAATTCCGAAACAAATCAGTTTGCTTAACAACGCGTTTAGATAGAGGGTGTTTTTTACAACAAACAACCATAGGTCAATGCCAATTCCAGTAATGAATGCTGTAATCAAGCCCAGCAAAATAGGTTTTTTTCTCGTTAATATAGCGTTGCAGATTAAGAGGATCACAGAAATAAGGACCTCCCAGCTTCCTACGGTAAGTCCGACTTCTTTTGACAGACCCACCAAAAGGGCATCGAAGGGTGATGTGCCCAGTCCTGATTGTATGGTTAAGGAAATGCCCAAACTTAATATAAGTATTCCTAATCCGTAAAAAATATATTTCATGTTAAATCCGCGATATTTCTTTTGTCATCAGGACGTGAGGGATGCCGTCTTCCATAAATTCCTGTGAAGAAATCTGGTAGCCCAGTTTTTGATAAAAGCCTGCTGCTTGTGTTTGACCATGCAGCTTACATGCAGTCAGTCCTTTTTCTTTTATGATTTTTTCTAACCCGCTTACGATGACTTTTCCCAATCCATACTTACGGTAAGGTTTTAGGATGCAGATTCTTTCCAGCTTTGCTGTATGGTCAACGATGCGCACACGGCCCGTGCCGACAGGCTGATTCTCATGATATACCAAGACATGCTGGCATTGTTCCTGGAGCGTATCAAATTCATCGAACTCTTCGGATTCCGATACATGTTGCTCCTCAATGAAAACCGTTTTTCTAATATTTAAAGCTTCATGTAAATCAGCTTCAGTTGTTATTCTTTTTATATTCATTATGAATCAATCCTTTTCTGATATTAGTCTGGACTGTACAGCATGCATGTGGTCTTATAATAGTAAGGTTAAAACATTTTTGTTGTAATTGCAACAAAAATACGTGAGGGGTTTTAGGAATGAATGATATTTTGCGTGAGATCGGCATGATAGCAAGAGCGTTGGATTCCATAAGCAACATCGAATTTAAAGATTTGGACTTAACAAGAGGGCAGTATCTCTATCTCGTACGTATATACGAGAATCCGGGAATTATTCAAGAAAAATTGGCGGAAATGATAAAGGTGGACCGGACAACGGCCGCGCGGGCCATTAAGAAGCTGGAAATGCAGGGATTTATTCAAAAACTGCCAGATGAGCAAAATAAAAAAATAAAAAAACTGTTCCCGACTGAGAAAGGGAAAAAGGTATATCCATTGTTAAGAAGAGAAGGAGAACATTCCACGGAAGTGGCCTTGTCCGGTTTTACTTCAAAGGAAAAGGAAACAATTTCTGCACTCCTTCATAGAGTGAGGAAGAATATAGAACGTGATTGGGAATATGTGAAGAAGGGGAACAAAAGGGATTATTAATGGACAACGTTTACAAGTTGAGCTGATGCTGGCGAAAATCGGCGTCTCCTCTCAAGAATACCAGTCTGCTGGAGTGTGGGACCATTTTCAAGATAATCTGCCTTGAAAATAGGCCGTTCACTTCTGTTTTCTTTTGAACTATCAAAAATCTCCAAAGGGAGTGGTTTGCGTGAACTTGAGACAACTATCAGAACATGTCTATCAATGTGAATTTGAGCTTGATGTGCCTCTTCGTATTCCGGTTCATACCTGGTTTATCAAAGATGGTGATGATGTTTATATTGTTGATACGGGAATAGAGCGTTTTGCTGATGCTCAAATTAGGGCAGCGTTAGCGATCGGCAATCCAAAAGCCATTTTGCTTACCCATGGCCACAGTGATCATATCGGGGGTGCATCAAAATGGTTAGAGAGATTTGATATTCCGATTTTTGCGCACCAGAAAGAACTTATATATATCAATGGAGAAGCGCCTTATCCGAACAAAAATGAAGTGGAGAACACAGGGGTAGCCCATATTGTCCAGCCGCTGACGGAGCAAACGCTTGCTCACCTGCCTCTGAAATACTATTTAACACCTGGCCATTCTCCTGGGCATGTCGTGTATTATCATAAAATCGATCGTACGTTATTAACGGGCGACCTTTTTATCACAAGTAAGGGGGATTTACACCCACCTATAAGAAGATTCAGTGTTGATATAAATGAGAACATCGATAGCGGCTCAATCATAGATCAAATCAAACCAACGCTCATTTGCTCTTCACATGGCGAAGAAATACTTTATAACGAAGAATTGTATAAAAACTATGTGGTAAGGTATAGGGATTAATGGAAGTGAAAAACATAAGCTGAAAATTCTTCAGCATGGTGCAGCTCTCGATCCGATTTACTCACACCCAAAAAGAAAAAATGGCAGCTGCCTGCCGCAGAGGCTTTTGCGTAGCTTGTTTTACATTCGATTCATGAGCAAAAGGAGTGAGTGTCAGGCTCACTCCTATTCTATTTAAATTGCGGCTGTGAGCTTTGGTTTTACAAATTTCATGAAAATCCCTCTGACTAATGGGCCCATAATCAGTAATTGCAATGGATAGGCCAGGATGAAATTTTTCAACACAATCATAAGATAAGCACTGAAGAGGCCGTCCCCGTTCAGCCCATTTGCTAGAACCGCTGTCACTAAACCGAACACAGACATACAAAGTACCATGCCAATCACCATACAAGTTGACATGGCAAGGATGACATAAATTTTTTTAGTCTTGTCGAACGGCATGCGGAATGCAATCTTCTTGGCGAGGGGGCCCACTAACAGTAAATCTAACAGGAGGGCGACCATAAAACCGATGACCATTTCAAAAACGGTCATCAGTGAAAAATCCTGAATGGCTCCGTTGATGATGGCATTGTAAATCGACATGACGCAGACCATTCCAAAGCACATCATCACGCCAAATATAAGGCCTTCTTTTTTATTTGCTGGCATACAATCATTCCTTCTCTTCATAATCGGTGATTAGTATACCAATGAACTGTTCATGCTCATAAGTGACAAATTTGTGAACAATCTATAGCGCAGAATCGTCTTGTTTTGTCATCAGCACATGCGGAATGCCGTCCAGCATAAATTCTTCTGATGCAGTCTGATAGCCGAGCTTTTCATAAAAGCCTGCCGCCTGTGTCTGGCCGTGCAGTTTGAAGGCAGAAATGCCTTGTTCTTTCACAATACGTTCTAATGCACCGACGATCACTTTTCCCAAACCGAATTTGCGGTAAGGCTTCAGAATGCAGATTCGTTCCAGTTTCCCCGTGTGGCCAACGATACGGACACGTGCAGTGCCAACAGGTACATTCTGATGATAAGCCAGGATGTGCTGGCAATCACCGTGGAGTGTATCAAACTCATCGAATTCATCCGAAATGGGACAGCCTTGTTCCTCTACAAATACTGCCTTTCTGATTTCAAAAGCTGTATGTAAATCCTGTTCTGACGTGATTTTTTTGACATTCATGTTTGAATCCTCCCTACTCAGAAAAATGGCTGATCACATATTGTTTAAAGGTCTCAGCAACCGGTGATAAAAACCTGCCTTTTATCCAGGCAATTCCTATGACACGCTGACATTCCGGCCAGCTGACGCGGATTTTGGTGATTTTGCTTTGGTCTAAGCCTTTCAGGTCTGGGAGAATAGATATGCCCAGTCCGGCTGCCACAAAACCTGCGGCAGTAGCTGCTTCTTCTCCTTCAAACATAATGTTCGGCTGTATATCAGCCTTCTCAAACAGCTCATCGACCGTCATCCGAAGCGCATAGCCCTTTTTCAATAAAATAAAACGCTCCCCGGCAATCTCATTCAGGGTAATGCTTTCGCGACTGGCTAATGGGTGATCATTTGGCACAAATACAAAGAGTTCTTCACTCCACAGCTTGATCCATTGGATCGGATTTTCAGGCTTAATCGAAGCGAGGAGACAGAGGTCCAGATCCCCGGATTTTAATCGTTCAAGCAGCCAATAAGAGTGGTTTTGCTTCAGCTGGAAGGAAATGTTGGAGTATTCCTGCTGAAAGGAGCCGATGAGATCGGGCACGAGCGTGGTGCCTAATGTATGTAAAAAACCGAGAGAGACTACGCCTTGGTCTGGCTTTAATAAGGCTTGGATTTCTTCTTTTCCTTCGGTGTACTCCTTCATCATCGCCTGAACCCGCCGCAAAAAAATGTGTCCGTATTGATTTAAGCTAATGGATCGTCCTTGCCTGTCAAATAGCGGCACACCCAAATGATTTTCCAGCCTGGCGATAGAGCGTGAAAGCGCAGGCTGTGTGATGGAGAGGCTTTTTGCGGCTTTCGTGACGTGCTGCATTCGGGCCAGTGTTTGAAAATATTCAAGTTGTTCCCATTCCAATTATCATCCCTCCTTTATTACATATAAGCATGAAAATGATATTTTATATGCATTATACAACATATATCAACGGTGCTAAGATAGTAATATAAACAGACTCGAGGATGTTTGAATTCGGAAGAAATAAAGGATGATTGTTTATGAATGGCAGTGCTCCACAACATGATGAGGGACCGATAAAGTCCCGATGACATACATTCAAAAAGGCACACCGGTTTTTCGAAAAATTACGTTTGCTTTCTTTGCTGCGGGTTTCAATACATTTGCGATTCTATATTGCGTACAGCCGCTCATGGAGGAATTCACGCGGGAATTTCATGTAACGCCTACTGCGGCGAGTCTTTCTTTATCTGTTACCACAATGCTGTTAGCTGTGAGCATGCTTGTCTTTGGTTCATTATCCGAGGTGTGGGGGCGCAAGCCGATTATGGGTATTTCCATGCTGGCCGCATCGGTTCTCTGTCTGGCATCGGCCTTTAGTCCGAACTTTCATACGCTGCTCGTATTGAGAACCATTCAAGGCGTTGCGCTCGCAGGCCTTCCGTCGATTGCGATGGCTTATCTCGGGGAAGAAATTGAACCCGGAAGTCTTGGGTCGGCGATGGGGCTGTATATCAGCGGAAATGCAATCGGCGCCGTTTTCGGAAGGATCGTTTCCGGGCTCCTGAGCGAGTACTTGAATTGGCATATGGCGATGGGATCAATTGGTGTCATTAGTTTGATTGCTAGTGTTATATTTTTTATAAATTTGCCGCCATCCAGGCATTTTACGCCAAGAAAATTGAAGCTCGGGAAATTGGGAATGTCTCTGATCGGCCACTTGAGGGACCGTAAACTATTCAGCTTGTTTCTCATTGGTTTTTTGCTGCTTGGAAGCAATGTTGCCTTGTTTAATTACATTGTGTATGTGCTGTTGGGCCCGCCGTATTCGCTTAATAAAGCATTTTCCAGCTGGATCTTTATTGTGATGATTGTAGGCATTTTCAGCTCGTCTTTCATTGGAAGAATGGTTGATCGGTATGGCTATCCGAAAATATTGGTGATGAATATTTTCATCGTCATTGCAGGTGCGTTATTTACGATAAACAATATGCTGGCAGTGAAAATTCTGGGGATTGCCCTCTTTACATTCGGTTTTTTCGGAGGGCATTCAGTTGCCAGCAGCTGGGTGGGCAGGAGAGCCCTTCACAACAAAGCACAGGCTTCATCGCTGTATTTGTTCTTTTATTACGCCGGTTCAAGTGTTTTCGGAACAATCGGAGGGCTATTCTGGTCTGGTTTTCACTGGCTGGGCGTTGTCGGTATGATCACCTTCATGCTGCTGGTTGCGTTATGGCTGTCGGGATACTTGGCAAGAAGTGCGAAAGTGCCGGATAAAAGGAACGAAAAAGGATTGAATTGATCAGTAAAAAAGGACCGTTAGCGGGTCCTTTTTTATTTCCAATGGGCAGGGATTCGTAAAGACAGCGGCAGCTTTGTGTTCGAATCGCCGTTGGCGGCGTTCACCTGTGCCTGTGTCAGAAAGATGCTCCCGGTCAGGTCGGCGCCGCTGAGATCAGCGTCTCTCATATCTGCACCGATAAAGTCTGTCATTCTCAAATCGGCATTTCTCAGATCGGCGGCTATGAGCAGCGCCCCTCTTAGATTTGCTCCTCGCAGATCAAGCCCTTTCAGTTTCGCGCCGATCAGGACACTTCCCCGGCTGACCTTTTTCGGGAGTTTTGGATGGCGGGCTTGGGCTCGCACCAGTTCACTTGTTTTTAACAGCCATTCATTGACCTCAGCTCGATGCTCGTCCACCTGCAGTGTCAGCAAGCGTTCTTTGCTGAGTCTGGTGAGCCTTTCTATTTTTTCGAAAGTGGTTCTCAGTTCAGCATGAATCGGCTTGGCTATATCTATAGAAAGAGCTTCATGTAAATACCAGAGCATTTCGTGCAGCTGCTGCATGATAGGAAAAACATCAAACATCTGGTTGGCCGTTTCGGGGCTGTTTCGCCAATCCTTTCCCTCATAAGTGATTTGGGATACTTTTTGGCCGGCGCCAAAGCATTCATATGCAGAGCAGCCTCGAAATCCTTTTTCTCTGAGATCTTTATGTATAGAACATTGATAGTTTGATTGTAAGTTGCGGCAAGGCGTGCCCCCGTCTTTATCAAAAGCAAAATCTGCCGACTTCGCATAAGGCAAGGCGACACAGCACAGGCCAAAACAGTGCTGGCAATCCGCACTTAAATCATGATGTATATTGTCATGTAACGTTACTTCCGCAGACAATAATGTTCACCCCTTCACTTGGGTACTTTGTTAAATATATCTATTTGATTATATAGGAAAAAAGGATACTTTTCATTTTGTTTTCACGGTTTCAGTGATCTAGCGATGTATAATATATCCAATCATGATGATTGGGGGAATTCATTTGGAACAGCAATTGAAAGACATCATCTCTGCGTGTGATTTGGCAATCCAAAATGAAGATTTTGATACACTGATGAATTATTATTCGGAAGATGCCGTTTTAGTTGTGAAGCCGGGCATGATCGCGCGAGGCAAGGAAGAAATCAAAAAAGCGTTTATCACGATTGCGAACTATTTCAATCATCATATTGTCCCGACACAAGGGAAAATGATCCTGTTGGAAGCAGGTGACACGGTACTCGTTCTTTCTCAGACACTGCTTGATTCGGATAAAAAGGACTCCGAGTATGCGATGGAAAGAAGGGCGACCTATGTATTTAAGAAGAATGCGCAAGGCAAGTGGCTTTGTGTAATCGATAACTCATATGGTACGGATTTAATTGGTGTGTAAGATATGTCTTTGATGTGCCATTCCTGCATATAATGATTCATTCAGCTGATTAGGGAAGGTGACACAATTGAATGTGTATGACATCAGAATGGCTCCTTATTGGTTTTATGAAAGCAGAGGACTTGTTCAACATCCATACGTATTTCGGCAGCCTGTCTCCTCACGTGCAATCATTGCATCTACTCACGGCGATGTAACGGGAGACGGCGTTATTGACGAGGTCTTTCTAACTGGAAATCAAATGCCCGGCAGCCCGTTATGGAGAGATATCACATTGGTGATCCGTGATGGCAGAACCCATCAGGAGCAGCAGATTCAGCTTCAAAACAATATGGGATACAATCCGTCACTTTTTCTGGGGGATATGACAGGCGACAAGATTGAGGATGTGGCAGTGGTAATGGATACAGGGGGAAGCGGCGGTGCTATTTATGCATATGTGTTTGCCTATCTAAACAGGCAGTTCCGGCGAATTTTCAATTCAGATGTATTGAATGATGAATTAAAGTACAGTGTGAGGTATCAAAATCAATATAAAGCGAGCGTCATCAGTCATCAGCAAAACGAAACGTATATCCTCGACCTTACTTACAAGGGCAGGGAATATTTGAATGAGATTTATAACAGCCAAGGTGTGTTAAAAATGCCGATAGAAGGATGGGTGAATCCTTTATCGGGCTTGTATCCGGTTGATTTTGACAGAGACGGCGTATACGAATTATTGGCGTACCAGCGGATAGCGGGAAGGTATAACGCCGACTCATTGGGATATGTTCAAACCGTATTGAAATGGAACGGACGGCGTTTTGCCGTTGACCGGCAGAATGTTTCGATTGTTGGCGGTGCTGTCTCGTAATCCTGATGGCTGTCACCCTATAAAGGGTGACAAAACACTACAGGTGTTCTGCAACGACAACCAAATAATAAGATAAACCGGTTTGCTGCTCTTCTAACATTCCTCTATGGAAATCATCTTGCATAAAAAAACGTGTTTGTTTTACGTAGTCTTCTTTACTTGTCGGATGCCCGTTCTGATTTAGGAACTTAAGATGATTCATGACATGCTCTTGCACGGAAGGGTCATGATACGTTACACCATTTCTTAAAAAATCAGCCATCCTATCAAGAAAATGTTTAGCCTCTATTGCCATTTTGTTCATTTCATCGACATTGATTGTATGTGTATCCAATTCAAAATCGTAACGCTCTTTTAAATACCCATTTTGTTCTGCTAAAGATTGTTTCCATTCTTCAGCGCTTTCAAATCCTTTAAACATTACCTTATGATCCATGTTTTCACCTTTTCTCGTGTATTCTAAAGATGTGTTGACTGTTTGAATGAGACGCTGATACTTTTCAATTTTCTTTTCAAACAGCTTTTTTTGTTTTTCTAATGTACTTGTTCTTTTAGCATCCTCATTTAGTAATGTTTTAATTTCTGACAAAGGAATATCTAATTCTTTGTAAAAAAGGATTTCCTGCAGTCTTTTTAGTTCTTCAGCACCATAGTACCGATATCCGGCTTCGCTTATTTCCTTTGGGGCCAGCAAGCCGATTTTGTGGTAATGATAAAGCGTTTTGATTGTGACATTCGCAATATTGGATAGTTCTTTTACTGTTAATTTCACCATCTGACTCCTCCTTTCTTCTTTCACTATGAGGCCTTACCTTTGGTTGGAGTCAAGGATAAAATGGTGGTGTTTTCGTCCGAGAACAGCCCAGTGAATGTTGGGAGAAAGAAAATAACACCTGGCGGATTCAAAGAAAAGAGTGCTTTTCAGCAAGCACTCTTCATTCCAGTTTAATTCGTTTTACATCCCCTAATACAAACACATAAAAAACCAATCCCAGCAACAGCACAAAACCAGCTACCAGAAAGCTGAGGGTAAAGGAGCCTGTCACATCAAACAAATACCCTGTCAGTGACGCAGCAATAATGCCTCCGAACAGGTTGTTTGCGAGATTCACCATGGAGCTCAGCATGGATACGGAACCGATCGGCGCGAGTTCTGCGGAGATGGACCAGCCGACCGGAGCGGTCGCTGAAATTCCGGCGAGTCCGATGGAAATGCAAATAATGGCTACGGTAATATTGTTCGTCAGAATGGAGCCTAAAAAGAAAAAGCCAAAGCTCATTCCGACTATGATTACGGTTCGGTACACCTTGGTGTTAGGATAGCCTTTCTTAATAAAATAATCGACGAGCCAGCCGCCGACGGCAATTCCGGAAATGGTTGAGATCAGCCACGGCACTGCCGTAAATAAACCGGACGACATGAGATCCATACCGTATGTATGTTTAAAGAAAGTCGGAAGCCAGGTGAGCAGCAGGTTGAATGTATACCCGTACCCTGTAAATCCGATCATTAAGCCCCATACTTTCCGATTGGTGAAAAGCTTTTTTAAAAGCGGGCCCGTTTTGTAAGGGATTTGCTCTGTTGTAATGGCATTGTGTTTTTGAATATAGTTTAGTTCACTTTTAGAAATGCGTTTGTGCCGTTCAGGCTGTTCATAATACTGCCAGAAAAAGATCGTAAACAGCACATTGATGCATCCAATCGTCAAAAAAGCGACACGCCAGTCAAATGTTGTGACAAGAAACGCGACCAATGGCGCGCCGATCACGTTTGAAAATTTGGCGGCCGAATCGAACAATGAGTTTGCCAATCCCCGCTCACTTGGAGGAAACCAGAGAGCGGTTGCCTTAGAGGCAGCAGGGAACGCAGAGGCGCTCGTCAGCCCAATGAGAAACCGGAACAGATACAACAGCAATTTTCCTTGCAAAAAAGCAAGAAGGATCGTTAAAAAGCTCCATATTGTCATTCCAACCCTCGTGACCCATGCGACCCCAAAACGGTCCAGCAAACTTCCGACAGGCAGCTGCATCAGTGTATAGGAATAGGTGTAAATGGAAAACACGATGCCGAGTTCAGTTGCAGTAAGGTGAAACGAATCTTGTATCGCAGGGGCCGCTACCGAGATGGCCACTCGGTCAAAATAATTAAGAATAATAATGCCGCTAAGTAACGAAGATATGTACCATCTGGTATGCCCAGGCCGTTTCACGCGCTCTTGACTCATGATGAAAACCTCCTCTGTCATAGCATGATCTCCTGATGGAAAAACCATTCAAATTTTAAATACCACAGCGCGCTTTTATATAAACGGCTGGAATTTGACTGGAACAGATCGGTGCTTTAGAATGAAAGTAATAAAAATGAACACTCCAAAGGGGAGTAGCTTTCACAGTAAAGTCGTCATTACGGGACAAGGTGTCCTCGGCTTTGCTGGCAATCTCATTGTTAGCGAGACCTTTGCCAAATCTGATTTGGTGAAGGTCTTTTTGTTTCAGGAACTTCACCAAATTGGTGGAGTTTTTTCATTTTTATCAAAAAGGGAGAGGAGCATCATAATGTCTAAGCTGAAAAAGTGGCTGAAGCGTGAATTGGTGAGGAAAGGGCTGCCGTTAGCGAAAGAGAAATTGATTCCGATCTTAAAAGAAAAAATGAAAAAGAAACGATGAGGGGGCTGAAGATGAAGATCATTTTGACAGTACTTGCCGGAGTGGGACTTTTGAGTGCAGGCGGATGCGGCATGCTTGATCAGGTGAACGACGGATTGAACTATACGAGTGAAGCAGCGGGGTATGTGGAGAAGGTGAAGACATTTGCAGAGGAAGCGCCTGAATTGGCTGAGAAAGCTGTAAATGACACCGAGGCGAAAGAAAAACTTGAAGCGCAGCTTGAGTCGATTCAGAAGGATGCCGCTGATTTTAATGAATTAACGCCGCCTGATGCCGCAGCGGAGATTCATCAAACCATTCAGGAGCATAACGAAACCTTGCAGAAAAGCGCTGAAGAGGTGTTGAAACAAGCCGAGGAAGGCAAGGTATCGCTTAAAGAATTGGAGCAGTCAGACCTGGTCCAAAACGCAAAGCAAATTACTGATGTGATGGGACAAATTGAGAAGCTGGGTGAATAAGAAAAAGCATCCCGATGCGGGATGCTTTTTGCTTATTCAGCCATTGCGTCTGTTAAGACAGGAACGACTTGTTTTTTACGGGAAACAACGCCTTTTAAGAGGGCTGTGTTGTTTTCTAAAGTAACGTTGAACGCTTTTTCCACTTTCGCTGCTTCGTTACCGATTGCAAGAGCAAGTGAATCATTTTCTAAGATATCTGTGATAACGAGAAGGAACAGATCAAGATTCTTCTCAGCCACAACTTTTGAGATCACAGCTTCTAATTCAGCTTGGCGTTTTTTCACATCTTCAATGTCCACTGTGTTTATTTGTGCGATTTCGACTTTCTTGCTGCCGAGTGTAAATTCTTTCGCATCAAGAGAAATGAGCTCTTCCACTGTTTTTTTGCTTAGATCAGCGCCTGCTTTCAGCATGTTCAAGCCGTATTCTTCAGCATCTACGCCAGCGATCTCCGCAAGCTCTTTTGCTGCCGCTACGTCTTGGTCTGTGCAAGTTGGAGATTTAAATAACAGGGAATCAGAAATGATCGCAGACAGCATAAGGCCGGCAATTTCTTTCTCGATTTTCACGTTATTCTCTTTGTACATTTTGTTTAAGATGGTAGCCGTACAGCCTACAGGCTCAGCACGATAGTAAAGCGGCTCAGCTGTTTCAAAGTTAGCGATGCGGTGATGGTCGATAACCTCTAAAACCTGAACCTCTTCAATGTCTTTGATGCTTTGCTGGCGTTCGTTATGGTCAACCAGGATAACGCCGTTTACTTCGTTTGCAGCTGTTTCAACAAGACGCGGGCTTTCTTGTTTGAAATAGTCAAGCGCGTATTGTGTTTCGCCGTTGACTTGTCCGAGACGGACAGGCTCAGCATTGTAGCCGAGTTTGTTTTTCAAATCAGCATAAGCGATCGCAGAACAAATCGTATCTGTGTCTGGGTTTTGGTGTCCGAAAATAAGTATCTTTTCCATGATAGCTCCTATCCTTTTTTTAAGTAGTGTAATCTTTATATAGTTTAACACGTCTGGCTGCAGGTGTAATCATGCAAACCCTTAAAAATTGATGTGAATAAGAAGCATTTTCTTTGAGCTAAGGAGAAAAGGTGTGTAAAATACTGGGTAGCTTAGTTGCAAAATGTAATGTAGTATCAAAAAAGGTACTATTGGAGGGTCAAGAATGAGTGGAAAAAAGAATATATACCCGAACAAAGAAGGCTGTCCAGTTGAATTTACTCTAGATGTCATTGGCGGAAAGTGGAAAGGAATTCTTTTTTATCACATGATAGATGGCAAGAAACGATTTAATGAGTTTCGGCGAATCTGCCCGAGTATTACTCAAAGAATGCTTACTCTTCAGCTGAGGGAGCTGGAAGCGGACGGCATCGTGCATCGTGAGGTTTATCAACAGGTGCCGCCCAAGGTTGAGTACTCTCTGACGGAATTCGGACGAACGCTTGAACCGATTGTTTTGCAAATGAAAGAATGGGGAGAATCCAACAGAGACGTGCTGGAATCTTATCGTTCGAACGGCTTACTGAAGGATCAGCAGAAATAGCAGCAAAGGGAAAACTCCTTTGCTGCTTGTTTTATTTCATTGAAATGGCTCTGTTGGCGTTTCTGACATCGTTTTTCAACAGTTCAGAAAGGTTGTAAGACGGATAATATCCATGCTGATACATGTATCGATAAACTTGGGCGTGCAGCTGGATGGCAGCATTCAGCTGTTTGACCAGTACGTTTCTTAATTGAGGTGTTGCTGTTTCTGTAATTGCGATGGCATAGCTGCGGACAGATGTTTTGGCAAAACCGAGCAGATCACCGCTGTAAAATGGGTTATCTGCGCGTTCTTCTTCCTCATCCTCTCTGTGCGGAGCCTGTGGAAAGAACGGAAGAAGCTCTCTCAAATTTTGCTCAACGCCCTGAATAGACACGTTATAAAGCTGTCTGAGCTGAGGGTCCTTTACTTCTCTTATCATTTTCTTCAGTTTAATGAGTCCGTTTGATTGAAAAGCAACCAGCTCGTGCATTTCTAATGTTTCATGCCAAGCCAATGTTCTGCGTTCATCCATGTGAAAATTCTCCTTTATCGATCAGATTCCATATCAGCATATGCCCAACGCTCAATGTTGTTCATGATGTTTTGAAGTTTTTAAAAAGGGAAATTCACCTTATATAGGATACGGGTTGAGAACATGCACAAAGAGGTGAAACACAATGTGGGACATGATAAAGAACTTTTTCTTGTTTAGCAGCGGCGTTCTGCAAGCAACAACCCTTTTACTGGTGATCTTAATTTTTATGTATGTCAGAAAAACGAAAAAGAAAAACAAGGAATCTTCTGGCTTTATGGATGATAAACATTAATTGTGATGGGCATTCTTTTCAAAGAATGTCTTTTCATTTTTCATGTTTCACATGAAACATTAGCGTCATTTTACTTGCGATTTGGACTTATGTTAAAATATAAAAGTAAAATTTAGAGATGATATAAAAACATTCGGTGCAAAGTATGTTGCAGCGATGAAAAAGAGCAGTCGTTTATGCTGCTCTTTTCTATTCGTATGTTCAGGATGATACGAGGTGACTAAGTGAAACAAACGAGAGCTTTAATGGAAGGTGCTATTTTAATCAGTCTGTTTGCGATCATCACGCTTCTGGTCGTTTATGTTCCTGTGATTGGAACAATTCTGTTATTTGCACTGCCGCTGCCAATGATCTTGTATACGATCAGACATGGATTGAAGCTAGGGATATGGATGGGCGCTGTCAGTCTTCCGGTTGTTTTTATTGTCGGGTCCTTTAACGGGCTTATTGTAGCTTTTATGTCAGCTTGCGCCGGCATTGCCATGGGACATTTTTTCAAAAGGAAAGAGCCCGGGCACGCCATTATTTCGGGCGCTCTTATTTATATGCTTAGTATTGTCTTCTATTATGTGATAAGCATTCAGTTTTTGGGTATCAATATCATTGATGAGGCGATGACACAATACCGGCAATCTCTTGATATGGTAGAAACTGTAGCGAAGCAGTCGGGCAATGCTGGACAGTTTGAGAAGCAATTAAAACTGATGGAAGAACAATTGGGTATCGTTCAATATCTTTTTCCAACAGCTATTGTGATGGTAGGAGTTATTTTTTCTTTCCTCAGTTACCTTATCGCTAAGCCGCTCTTAAGGCGATTCTCCCCCGATATTCCTAATCTAAAGCCTTTTAGAGAGTTGAAGTTTCCGCAAAGTGTTGTAGTACTGTATTTGATTATTGTCATGCTTTCATTTTTGCCTTTAGAAAAAGGCCAAATGCTGTACTCTATCGCTTTAAATGGGGAGTTTATACTCGGGTTTCTGATTTTCATCCAAGGTTTATCATTTATCTTTTTCTATTGCCATAAGAAACAATATCCAAAGGCTGCGGCTGTGATTGCTGTCATACTTGGGTTTGTGCATCCGGTCTTCATGGCAGCCATTCGCATTTTAGGCGTTTTAGATATGGGCTTTCATATAAGGAATAAGGTGAAGTGAACATGAGTTTTACTCACATGGTGGGGAGTGATAGAAATGCCAAGCTTTTATGAAAAACCGCTGTTTCGGTATCCCATCTATGCATTGATTGCTCTGTCAATTATTACAATCCTCATCAGCTTTTATTTTAACTGGATATTAGGAACCGTTGAAGTGCTGCTGCTGGCAGTTATTTTGTTTTTTATTAAGCGTGCTGATTCTCTTATTCGACAAGAGATTGATGCTTATATTTCTACGTTGTCCTACAGGTTGAAAAAAGTCGGTGAAGAGGCATTGATGGAAATGCCGATTGGAATCATGCTTTTTAATGACCAATATTATATAGAATGGGCAAATCCGTTTCTTTCCTCTTGCTTTAATGAAAGCACTTTAGTGGGGAGATCACTTTACGATACTTGTGAATCGGTAGTGCCGCTTATCAAACAAGAGGTGGAATCGGAAACGGTTACATTGAATGACCGCAAGTTTAGGGTTGTCATCAAACGGGATGAGCGTCTCTTATATTTCTTTGATGTAACAGAACAAATTCAGATTGAAAAGCTATATGAAAACGAAAGAACCGTCCTGGCATATATTTTCCTTGATAACTATGATGATGTGACACAAGGATTGGATGACCAGACGAGAAGCACGATGAACAGCCAGGTGACATCTTTGCTGAACGCTTGGGCGCAGGAGTACGGGATCTTCTTGAAAAGGACGTCTTCAGAGCGCTTTATCGCTGTACTTAATGAACACATCTTAACTGAACTCGAAAATTCGAAGTTTTCGATTCTTGATGAAGTGCGGGAAAAAACCTCGTTTGACGGTGTAGCGCTGACGTTAAGCGTCGGTGTCGGGGCTTCAGTCTCTTCCCTGAAAGAACTTGGCGATTTGGCGCAATCCAGCTTGGACTTAGCACTGGGACGCGGCGGAGACCAGGTAGCCATTAAGCTGCCAAACGGCAAGGTGAAGTTTTACGGCGGTAAAACAAACCCAATGGAGAAACGAACAAGGGTGCGGGCCCGCGTGATTTCTCACGCCTTAAAGGAAATCGTCACCGAAAGCAGCAATGTGATTATCATGGGGCATAAATTCCCCGACATGGATTCTATCGGCGCAGCGATCGGGATTTTAAAGGTGGCTCAGGCAAATAACAAAGATGGCTTTATCGTGATTGACCCAAACCAAATCGGATCAAGTGTGCAGCGTTTGATTGGGGAAATCAAAAAATATGAAGAACTGTGGTCAAGATTTATTACGCCTGAAGAAGCAATGGAGATTTCCAATGATGACACACTGCTTGTGATCGTTGATACACATAAGCCGTCACTCGTCATGGAGGAACGGCTGGTCAATAAAATTGAACATATCGTGGTCATCGACCATCACCGAAGAGGTGAGGAGTTTATCAGAGATCCGCTGCTTGTTTATATGGAACCATACGCTTCTTCCACAGCGGAATTGGTGACAGAGCTGCTTGGATATCAGCCGAAGCGTTTAAAAATCAATATGATTGAAGCAACAGCCCTATTAGCTGGTATAATAGTGGATACAAAGAGCTTTTCTCTCCGCACGGGCTCGCGGACTTTTGATGCGGCTTCTTATTTAAGGGCAAAAGGAGCCGACACGGTGCTGGTGCAGAAGTTCCTGAAAGAAACCGTTGATTCCTATATTAAACGGGCGAAGCTGATCCAGCATACGGTCCTCTATAAAGATAACATTGCGATTGCTTCTCTTCCTGAAAATGAAGAGGAATACTTCGATCAAGTGCTGATTGCGCAGGCTGCCGATTCGCTGCTGTCGATGAGTGAGGTTGAGGCTTCATTTGCGGTGGCGAGACGGGATGAACAAACGGTTTGTATCAGTGCGCGGTCGCTTGGCGAGGTAAATGTTCAGATCATCATGGAGGCCCTGGAAGGCGGAGGGCATTTAACAAATGCGGCGACTCAGTTGTCCGGCATTTCAGTTTCTGAAGCGCTGGAACGGCTGAAGCACGCCATAGATGAGTATTTTGAGGGAGGCGTACAGAGATGAAGGTTATTTTCTTACAAGATGTAAAAGGAAAAGGAAAAAAAGGCGAAGTCAAAAACGTAGCAGACGGTTATGCGCATAACTTTCTAATTAAAAAAGGCCTCGCGGTTGAAGCGAACGCTTCAAACATCAGCGCGCTAAACGGACAAAAGCAGAAAGAGAAAAAAGAAGCCATTGCTGAGCTTGAGCAGGCTAAGAGCTTGAAAGAGACATTAGAAAAACTGACTGTTGAGCTTAGCGCAAAATCAGGTGAGGGCGGCCGTTTATTTGGTTCAGTGACAAGCAAGCAAATTACTGAACAGCTCCAAAAAGACCATAACATTAAAGTAGATAAGCGGAAGCTTGAACTGCCGGACGGCATTCGTGCATTAGGATATACGAACGTGCCTGTGAAGCTGCATCCTGAAGTGCAGGCTGTGTTAAAGGTACATGTAAAAGAAGAAGCTTAATAGAAAAGAGGCTTGGATTCATCCAAGCCTCTTTTTTTTATTCCATGAGATAAAGAGTTTGCTGGCTTTCTCCGCCAGGTCCTCCTCGCATTCCCTGCACGCTGTTCGTGCTGCTGGAGGAACCGCTGTACTCGTCAGATGTTATTTCTTTTCCGTTTTTCTTAATCCAGGAAACAAGTTCGCTGTTGCCTGAGTTGTTTTCTGACAGAAGGAAGTATTTCACTTTGCCTTCTTTGATCAGTTTTTTCAGTTCCGACACAGTCAGAATGGGATCCGTGCCGTTAAATCCGCCCATTGCCATAACAGATTCATTTTCGTAAATGATGTATGGCGCAGCTGTTACGGTTGTCAAAGTAGCAAATAAGTATTCTTCGCCGGTATTGTGTTTTCTCAGATAGGACAGGAGCCCGCTGTCGACCTCTGAAGAGAACATGTTCCCGCCGTTTGCTGAGCCTTTGAGCTGCGGGCCGGATTCAGGAAGGACGCTGTTGCCACCGTATAGAAGCGGCGTTGCTGACCAGTAAACTGGTGTGAGAAGCAGAACGCACAAGCTATTGATGGTCAGCTGCTTACTGAACGGATGGCTGCGTTTAAGCATCAGAAGTGCAAGGGTGATGCCCAGTCCTAAGAGCCCCAGGACATACATCCATACACTGCCGATTTGGCTTGTATAAGCACTCAGAATATACACCTGGAACGCGGCTGTGATCAGAACGGCTGCCGGCAGAAGATAGCTGGACCAGTCTTGATTATTTTTGTATAAGCGGTGCATCGAATACCATCCGATACCAGAAAGGGCGGCAATCGGCGGTGCCAGCATAATCAAATAATACTGGTGGAAGAATCCTGCGATGCTGAAGAAACCAGCCACGGGAACAAGCCAAGCCGCCCAGAATAGCGTTTCTTTCATTTCAGCAGCATGTCCGCGGCGATCACGGTACCAGCTGACGATTGCGCCCAGTAATCCGATCAATGAGAATGGAAGCATCCAGCTGATTTGGCCGGAAAGTGCTGATTGGAAGAGACGAAGCGGTCCAGGATCACCGGTGCCGAACATATTCACGCTTTTTCCGCCTCCACCGCCAGGCCCTCCATTTCCAGGTCCGTTGCCACCTGTGGGAGGTGTGCCTCCGCCTCCATTGAGAGCGCCGGTTTGTCCGTTAGGCGGCTGGGGCGCCTGTGAATGGTTTCCGAATGATTGATTTCCGTTCTGAGAAAAAGATGAACCGTTGCTATTTGGCGCTTGCATGTTGTCTTGATTCTGCATCTTCCCTCCGCCAGCAGCATTCATATCACCCTTTGCCAGGCCCGTAGTTTGCCCAAGCAGACGCTCTGTGCCGTTGTAGCCAAAGGCCAGTTCTAGCACTGAGTTGGTCTGGCTGCTTCCTACATAAGGCCGGCTTGAGGAAGAGGCTGAATCCACTGCAATCGCCCATGAGAGTGAAAGGCCTGTCAGAAGGACAAGAGACAGAAGCAGGGACCCGATTTTTTTCTTCAGAGAAACCCGGGATGCAACCAGGTAGAATAACACAAATGCAGGCAATACCATAAACGCTTGCATCATCTTCATATTAAAGGCGAGCCCAATTAGGGCAAATGCCGTCAGCAGCCAAACCAGCTTGCCTTGTTTTACTGCCCGAAGCAGGCAAGCTGAACCGAGCAATAAGGTAAAGACAAGCATGCTGTCAATATTGTTTGTCCGGCTGACAGCTACTGCGATAGGGGTCAGTGCCATGACAAGTGCGGCAATGCGGGCCGCTCCAACTCCAAAAGTCGGCTTGATCATTCTGTAGAGAAGGAAGACAGATCCAACTCCGGCAAGAGCCTGGGGAATGATGACACTCCACGTGTGAACACCGAAAATCAGTGCGAAAATCGTTTGAATCCATAACACGACAGGAGGCTTATCTACTGTCACAAATCCAGAAGGGTCAAATGACGCATAAAAGAAGTTATGGAAGCTTTGCGTCATGCTTTTTACAGCCGCCAAATAGTACTGGTTTGCTGTATCATCCTGCCAAATGTGATACGTATTCAAAAAAGCTGCTGCCAGCAAAATAAGAATAAGGGCTGCGTCGAATCGTTTGGTTTTCATCGTTTTTCACCTCTTTATGGTGTCTCATTGTAAAAAACAAATATGAAAAACTTATGAATAAACCATAAATATTCAAAGAAAAAAGCGGAGATATCTTCCCCGCTTTATGCTGAATTTCTTTGTTTTTCTGACTGGAAAATGTATCGATCTCGTCCGGCTCCCTGTCCGGCTGCTCCCATTACGATCAGGGCAGCAATGAGAAGCACAATCGGCATCGTCCAAGAATGCGTCTGGTCAAAGAGATAGCCGACAAAGATTGGCCCGACTGCTGCCAGCAGGTAGCCGAATGACTGAGACATGCCTGACAGCGCAGCGGCCTGTTGGGCATTTTCACTGCGGAGACCAATCAAAGTGAGCGCCAGACTAATGCTGGAGCCTTGTCCGATACCGATAATGATCATCCAGATGGCAAGCAATGTATGGCTTCCGCCCGCTAATAATCCGCAGAGGCCGATCAGATAAACTGAGGCCAGCGCCGCAACGATACCACGCTGCTGTTTCACACGGTCAGCTAAAACTGGTGTCAGAAAAGTGGAAGGCAGACTCGCAAATTGCATGAGTGATACCATCCATCCGGCTGTTGCCGTATCAATCCCGTGTGAACGGAGAATTTCAGGAAACCAAGCGATGCTGCTGTAAAATAAAAACGATTGCAGGCCCATAAAGATGGTGACATACCATGCCATTTTGGAAGCCCAAATGGAACTGGATTGCAGCTTCATTGTCTGGTTTGCCATATCTCGATGGCGCAGCTGAGGTATCCAGATCAGCAATGCAAGCAAAGCCAGCCCGCCCCATAAGAGAAAGGCTTGTTTCCATCCGCCATTCATCTGGGTCGCTAAAGGAACGCTGACACCTGATGCTAAAGCTGCGAATATATTCATTGATGTCGTATACAGGCTAATCATGATCCCTGGCTTTTCAGGGTATTTATGTTTGATTAAGCTTGGCAAAAGTACGTTACCAATCGCAATCCCGACTCCGATAAGTGCCGTTCCGAAAAACAAAGCGGCAGTATAGCCGGTAGAACGAGTCAAAACACCGATCAGCAGTATCACGAGACCTAGCCATAAAGTTCGCTCATTTCCGAGGCGCTGTCCAAGCTTAGGTGCAAGCGGAGAAAGAACTGCAAACGAAAGCAGCGGCAGTGCGGTCAAAAAACCGGCTGCCCCATTGGACATGTGCAGCTCTGCCCGGATAGAGCTGATGACCGGACCGACTGAAGTGATCGCGGGCCGTAAGTTAAAGGCGATAAAGATAATGCCGGTGATCAGCCAAAATGATTGGATTTTTTTATTATGTGGATGTGGCAAAGCAGTTACTCCTCTTTTCTAACATATACATGATATTATCCCGAAACAGGTAAGCAAGTATGTGAATGAACGCTATGATTTGTCCTCTTTTTGCAGTTCAGCCATTTTGGCAAGCAGAATATGCTGAGGCATATGCATGATCTGTTCAAGCGGCAGATTCAAGGACTCTGCAAGCTTTTGTGCAGTTTCAGCAGAAATTTGCAAAGGTCTCACAAAAGATCCCTCCTCTCTTCTGTCCATTGTACAAGAATCAGATGTGAAATGTAAGAAGATGTCACAAAGGAATAGAGCAATCGGAAAATGACCGTTATAAAAGAGGTAAGGAGGGTTCTTATGCACGCACCGTTATCCTTATTAAAACAAATGCTGAAGGAACACCAAATAGACACTGAAAAAGCTGTCACTTTCGAAGAATATATAGCAATGAGGCTAAAGCTTCAGGAGCTGATGGGGAAATTTGCTTCGATCGGGGAGTGGGATCTGTATCAAAAAGCGGCAGATTTGATGATGCACATAGGCATCCAATGGATGAAATAAACCGATAACCGCTAAAAAACCCTCGCTGCAGCGAAGGCTTTCATTCATTAAAATGAGTGTTCTTCTTCCACATTTTTAAACTGGTCATAAATTACAAGCTTAGACGGACTGTTTTCCTTAGCCACCTGTTTGGCTTTTTCAATAGCGGCGTCTTTAGACGTATACAAAGCTGTCGGCGCTACATTCTCCACCTCAATAAACCAGCCGTCCGCATCAACATTAGGTGTAATCGCATATTTCTTTATCATCTTTCATTCCTCCCTCATGTTTTATTGCATTTTTCCCGCCTTGTTACTGTCCGAAACGATCCAATCTGCTAACTGAAAAAAACAGGAAACAGACAATTTTTCTATTTTTTTTCTGTAGAAATGGTAGAATGGAGGTTGGAGATTTTTTAATGAGAGGACGGTGCTTAGCATGACAGACCTTCTGAATGACCGGCTTCCTCCGCAAAATATAGAAGCCGAACAAGCCGTGTTAGGCGCTATTTTTTTACAGCCGTCTGCTTTAACACTGGCTTCAGAAGTATTGATTCCAGATGATTTCTATAGAATGTCCCACCAAAAAATCTATAATGCGATGCTGGTGCTCGGTGACCGAGGTGAACCGGTTGATCTGGTGACAGTAACATCAGAGCTTGCGAACACAGACCTGCTGGAAGAAGTAGGCGGCATTTCATATTTGACAGATATCGCAAACTCGGTGCCGACAGCGGCTAACATAGAATATTACGCGAAAATCGTTGAGGAAAAATCGATTCTTCGCCGATTAATCAGAACTGCGACAACGATTGCTCAAGACGGGTATACCCGTGAGGATGAGGTCGAGGATTTACTAAGTGAAGCGGAAAAGACGATTATGGAAGTGGCACAGCGTAAAAACACGAGTGCCTTCCAAAATATTAAGGACGTCCTTGTCCAGACCTATGATAATATCGAACAGCTTCACAATCGAAAAGGTGATATCACGGGGATTCCAACAGGGTTTACGGAGCTTGACCGGATGACTGCGGGTTTCCAGCGCAACGACTTGATCATTGTGGCTGCCCGTCCTTCAGTAGGGAAAACAGCCTTTGCCCTGAACATCGCACAAAACGTGGCGACAAAGACCGATGAGAGCGTAGCAATTTTCAGTCTTGAGATGGGTGCAGAGCAGCTCGTTATGCGTATGCTCTGTGCCGAGGGAAATATCAATGCCCAGAATCTCCGTACAGGTAACCTGACCGAAGAGGATTGGGGCAAGCTGACGATGGCAATGGGAAGCCTGTCGAACAGCGGGATTTACATCGACGATACACCGGGGATTCGAGTGAGTGAAATCCGTGCCAAGTGCCGCCGCTTGAAGCAGGAAAGCGGGCTGGGCATGATTTTGATCGATTACTTGCAATTGATTCAGGGAAGCGGTCGTTCAAAGGACAACCGTCAGCAGGAAGTATCTGAAATTTCCCGTGAACTGAAGTCGATTGCCAGGGAGCTGCAAGTCCCTGTTATCGCGCTTTCTCAGCTTTCCAGGGGTGTTGAGCAGCGTCAGGATAAACGTCCGATGATGTCTGATATCCGGGAATCAGGAAGTATCGAGCAGGACGCGGATATTGTCGCGTTCCTTTATCGTGATGACTACTATGACAAAGAAACCGAGAATAAAAATATTATCGAAATTATTATCGCCAAACAGCGTAACGGCCCGGTAGGAACCGTGTCTCTTGCGTTCGTAAAAGAATACAACAAATTCGTCAACCTGGAACGGCGTTTTGATGACGCAGGCGTTCCGCCCGGCGCATAAGCCCCAAGAGCTGCTCTTGGGGTTTTTTTCATTCGAAAGATGGAAGAAATACCGTTCGCTCAGCGGATGAAATTTTGAAAGCGTTTTAATAAAATGGTGCAAAAAGGAGATGGTAACAATATGGGAAAACGTTTTTCGTCTTTTCACGCAGCACAAATCCGAATTGCGCGTCCTACGGGCCAGCTTGATGAGATTATTCGTTTTTACGAAGAGGGACTGTGTTTGAAACGAATAGGAGAATTTTCACAGCATAACGGGTATGACGGTGTCATGTTCGGCCTTCCTCATGCCGATTATCATTTGGAATTCACCCAGTATGAAGGTGGAAGCACTGCCCCCGTTCCCCATCCCGACAGCCTTCTTGTTTTTTATGTGCCGAATGCAGATGAACTGGCAGCGATCACTTCAAAGCTAAAGCACATGGGCTATCAAGAGGTCGAATCAGAGAACCCGTACTGGAGCAATGGGGGAGTGACGATAGAGGACCCGGACGGCTGGCGGGTCGTTTTTATGAATTCAAAAGGGATATCAGGCAAGTGATTCT
Source organism: Bacillus sp. GW821-FHT01G09 (assembly GCF_059422205.1). NCBI lineage: Bacteria > Bacillati > Bacillota > Bacilli > Caryophanales > Bacillaceae > Bacillus > Bacillus sp. GW821-FHT01G09. Next base: position 999,600 of record NZ_JBWKWL010000001.1, on the reverse strand, counting down.
TTCTTATGCTAAAGGATGAAAGTTTCGCAAGCTTTTTATGACAAAACCGTGAGAAAACGCTTATAAAACGAATGGAAGCGAACGAATATAGATTTACAATAATTTAATGTTCGGATTTACAATTGACTTTCTGTTTCTTCACTGATAAACTTGATTTGTTTGAATAGAATCGTTTTGAAAGGTTAACGGAGGTGCACGGACATGTCTTCAGTAGTTGTAGTAGGTACGCAATGGGGCGATGAAGGAAAAGGTAAAATTACAGATTTCCTATCAGAAAATGCAGAAGTGATCGCCCGTTATCAAGGCGGAAATAACGCAGGGCATACAATCAAGTTTGACGGAATCACATATAAGCTTCACTTAATCCCGTCTGGAATTTTCTATAAGGATAAAACGTGTGTAATCGGAAACGGAATGGTTGTAGATCCGAAAGCATTAGTCACAGAGCTTGCGTATCTTCATGAGCGCAACGTCAGTACAGATAACCTGAGAATCAGCAACAGAGCTCACGTCATTCTGCCGTATCATTTGAAATTGGATGAAGTGGAAGAAGAGCGTAAAGGGGCTAACAAGATCGGCACAACGAAAAAAGGAATCGGCCCTGCTTACATGGATAAAGCAGCCCGCATCGGAATTCGCATCGCGGATCTGTTAGACCGTGACGCGTTTGCGGAAAAGCTTGAGCGCAATCTTGAAGAAAAAAACCGTCTTCTCGAGAAAATGTACGAGACAGAAGGGTTTAAACTTGAGGATATCTTAGACGAATATTATGAGTACGGCCAGCAGATTAAAAAATATGTTTGCGATACATCTGTTGTCTTAAACGATGCTCTTGATGAAGGGCGCCGTGTATTATTTGAAGGCGCACAAGGGGTTATGCTCGATATCGACCAAGGAACATACCCGTTTGTTACGTCATCTAACCCGGTTGCCGGCGGTGTCACGATCGGTTCTGGTGTCGGCCCGACCAAAATCAAGCACGTTGTCGGTGTATCAAAAGCATATACGACTCGTGTCGGCGACGGTCCTTTCCCGACTGAGCTGAAAGATGAAATCGGCGATCAAATCCGTGAAGTCGGACGCGAATATGGAACAACAACAGGCCGCCCGCGCCGTGTCGGCTGGTTTGACAGCGTTGTTGTCCGCCACGCCCGCCGTGTGAGCGGAATTACAGATCTTTCTCTGAACTCAATTGACGTCCTAACAGGAATTGAAACGTTGAAAATCTGTGTGGCATACCGCTACAAAGGCGAAATCATTGAAGAATTCCCAGCAAGTCTTAAGGCACTTGCTGAATGTGAGCCGGTATATGAAGAAATGCCAGGCTGGACTGAGGATATTACAGGTGCGAAGAGCTTGAGCGAGCTTCCGGAAAATGCGCGCCATTATCTTGAGCGTGTGTCTCAGCTGACAGGCATTCCGCTTTCTATTTTCTCTGTCGGTCCAGACCGCTCACAAACAAATGTCCTTCGCAGTGTGTACCGTGCGAACTAAATAGAATATGTCTGCAAGCCCCTATATCAGGGGCTTGTTTTTTGTTTGAAAGCCGCATATAAGTTGGTCTGAGAAAAAAATATGAAAAAAACCAAAAAAGTTATTGCCACTTCTATTTGTTCGTGATATTATAAATCTCGTTGTTACGGAAACTGCTTCAATAGAGTACAAGATGAGAACTAGATTTAAGTCGTTTGCTCTATAGAAATTCCGACATCTTTAAGAGCCATTAGCTCAGTTGGTAGAGCATCTGACTTTTAATCAGAGGGTCGAAGGTTCGAGTCCTTCATGGCTCACCATTTCGTGAAGGCCCGTTGGTCAAGCGGTTAAGACACCGCCCTTTCACGGCGGTAACACGGGTTCGAATCCCGTACGGGTCATTGATTTACTTTAGCGTTATTGCTAAATTCCTTATTTGTCTGTGAGAGCTGACACGACAGCTCTCCGGGCAATTACTGTAAGGTCCGGTAGTTCAGTTGGTTAGAATGCCTGCCTGTCACGCAGGAGGTCGCGGGTTCGAGTCCCGTCCGGACCGCCATTTTACTTTACTTAGTAGAGAAAAATAAAACATTTGGCTCGGTAGCTCAGTTGGTAGAGCAACGGACTGAAAATCCGTGTGTCGGCGGTTCGATTCCGTCCCGAGCCACTTACCAAACGCATCTGCAATCGTAGGTGCGTTTTTTCTTTTAGGAAAAAGGCAAACATGAGGAGTGTTATAATAGAAGAAAAAGGGAGAACCGGCCCTGCGGCCGGTTCAAAGAAGAAGACGTCATTGATAAAGACGCACTCCGGTGAGGGGAGGTTTCAATAAAGTTATCTTTTTTAAAAAAAGTTGACCAGCATGACAATAGATAAACAACTGGCGATAAAGGTGAAACATGTGTTTTTTTTCTAAACCTTTATTTTTTTTATCTTTTGACCTTAAACCGTTATAATAGACAAGGACCCATTCTTTACATGGGCCATAAGTGATGAAACGAATGTTATATAGATGAAATGAAGTCATTCGGCAGGAGGAAAATCAAAATGATGGATAAAAAGATCCTTGTAGTAGATGATGAAAAACCGATTGCAGATATATTGGAATTTAACTTAAGAAAAGAAGGCTATGAAGTGCACTGTGCCCACGACGGAAACGAAGCCGTTGAAATGGTAGAGGAGCTTCAGCCTGATTTAATTCTTTTAGATATTATGCTCCCGAATAAAGACGGCGTTGAAGTATGCCGTGAAGTCAGAAAGAAATACGATATGCCAATCATTATGCTGACGGCTAAGGATTCAGAAATTGACAAGGTTATCGGGCTTGAAATCGGTGCTGATGATTATGTCACAAAACCATTCAGCACACGCGAGCTCTTGGCGCGTGTAAAAGCGAACCTGCGCCGCCAGCTGACAACAGCGCCTGCGGAGGAAGAGCCTTCCTCTAACGAGATTCATATCGGCTCTCTCGTCATCTTCCCTGACGCGTACGTTGTATCAAAACGAGACGAAACAATCGAATTGACTCATCGTGAGTTCGAATTGCTTCATTATTTAGCAAAACATATCGGACAAGTGATGACCCGTGAACATTTGCTTCAAACCGTTTGGGGCTATGATTACTTCGGCGATGTCAGAACGGTTGACGTAACAGTCCGCCGGCTTCGTGAAAAAATCGAGGACAACCCGAGCCATCCAAATTGGATCGTCACACGCCGTGGTGTAGGTTATTACTTGAGAAACCCAGAACAGGACTAATGCCCATATGAATAAGGTTGGTTTTTTTCGGTCGATCCAATTTAAGATTACCTTGATTTATGTGCTTTTGATTATCATTGCCATGCAAATCATTGGTGTGTATTTTGTCAATCAGGTAGAGAAGTCGCTGATCAGCTCTTATGAACAATCGCTGAATCAGCGAATCGACAACCTTTCTTATTATATCGAACAAGAATATAAGAGCGATAACGACAGCACCGTCATAAAGGATGACGTCAGCCGTATTTTGAATGACTTCACGAAAAGTGATGAGGTTCGAGAAATTAGCTTTGTAGATAAAAGCTATGAAGTGGTCGGTTCTTCAAAGCCGTATGGTGAGGAAGTGGCAGGGAAACAAACGACCGATCTGATTTTCAAAAGAATTTTTTCTACCAAACAGTCGTATTTAAGAAAATATTATGACCCGAAAAGCAAAATCAGAGTTCTTATTTCCGCGAAGCCCGTCATGACTGAAAACCAAGAGGTTGTGGGCGCGATCTATGTTGTCGCGAGTATGGAAGATGTCTTTAATCAAATGAAGACGATCAACACGATACTGGCGTCCGGCACAGGTTTGGCACTTGTTTTGACGGCTCTTCTCGGTATTTTTCTGGCAAGAACCATTACCCACCCGCTTTCAGATATGCGAAAGCAGGCGATGGAGCTTGCGAAAGGGAATTTCTCGAGGAAGGTTAAAAAGTATGGGCATGATGAAATTGGGCAGCTGGCCACAACGTTTAACCACTTAACGAGAGAGCTTGAAGATGCCCAGGCGATGACTGAAGGAGAACGCAGAAAGCTAGCCTCTGTCATTGCTTATATGACAGACGGCGTTATCGCCACAAACCGAAACGGAGCGATTATTCTCTTAAACAGCCCGGCGCTGGAACTGTTGAACGTTTCACGTGAAACAGCCTTAGAAATGCCGATTACGAGTTTGCTGGGGCTTCAAGAGAATTATACTTTTGAAGATTTAGTGGAGCAGCAGGATTCTATGCTGCTTGAAATTGAGCGCGATGATGAATTAACGGTGCTTCGCGTGAATTTCTCTGTGATTCAAAGGGAACACGGCAAAATTGATGGTTTAATCGCTGTCATTTACGATGTAACCGAACAAGAGAAAATGGATCAGGAACGCAGAGAATTCGTTGCGAATGTATCACATGAGCTGCGGACGCCGCTTACGACAATGCGCAGCTATTTAGAAGCGTTAGCTGAAGGCGCGTGGGAAAATAAAGACATTGCTCCGCGCTTCTTAATGGTGACGCAAAATGAAACAGAGCGTATGATCCGGCTTGTCAATGATCTGCTTCAGCTGTCGAAATTTGACAGTAAGGATTATCAATTTAACCGGGAATGGATTCAGATTGTCCGGTTTATGTCGCTTATTATTGACCGTTTTGAAATGACAAAAGAGCAGCATGTGGAGTTTATCCGCAATCTGCCGGACAGAGATCTGTATGTCGAGATCGACCAGGATAAAATAACGCAGGTGCTCGATAATATTATTTCTAACGCTTTAAAATATTCACCGGAAGGCGGACATGTCACGTTCTCGATTGATGTCAATGAAGGGGAAGAACTTCTCTATATCAGCGTGAAGGATGAAGGGATTGGTATTCCGAAAAAAGATGTCGAAAAAGTCTTTGACCGCTTCTACAGGGTGGATAAAGCGAGAACGAGAAAGCTTGGCGGCACCGGTCTGGGATTGGCGATTGCCAAGGAAATGGTACAGGCGCACGGCGGAGATATTTGGGCGGACAGCATAGAAGGAAAAGGCACGACGATTACATTTACTCTTCCATATAAAGAGGAACAAGAGGATGATTGGGATGAAGCGTGAAAATATAAAAACGATATTACTTACGGTACTCGTCGTCATCAGTCTTGTTTTTACATGGGGGATATGGACGTTCCAGCCAAACTTTTCTGAAGGCTCATCCTCAACAGAGTCTACTGTGCGTGAGAAACACAAAATCGAAAAAACCACCCAAAAGCTGTCTGAAACGGTAAGGCCTAGGGACATGTTTATCCATGATGACGGCGCTCATTACAAAGTGGATGACAATGCCCTCTATGAAGAAATCTGGTCTGACTTGCCGCATTGGGATGTAAAAGGAATTAAAGATATTTCGGATCAGTATGACAAGTCTGGATTCAAGAGCTGGTTTTATGGAATAGGCGGTTCTGAAGCCAAGCTTGACTTGCAATTCAGCGATACGATTCCGATTGATATTTTCCAAACGCTGTTTAAATGGTCTAATCAGTCGTTTGAATACAGTTCGTTTGACCATATTCTGATCCCGTTCAATGAAACAAAAGCGAACAAGAAAATCTATTTGGTGTCTTACAGCAAGCAGCTCATTCTTGAAGTGACGGTTGAATCAGCAAACTACCGGAACATTATGAACGACTTGAAAAACAGGCAATCAAATATGCCGGCGTTCAGTTTGTTCTCCATTGGCTCAAAGAAAGAGTTCTTGCTGCCGAACAAACCGCTTACGATGAACAAAAAAGAATTTGTCACAGAATTGATTAAAACAAATACCTTTAAGCAGGCTTTGTTTAGTGATCCGAGCATTGTAAGAGAAGATTCGAATTACAACAACAGAAATGTGCTGACAGATGGGATCAGCCGTTTAGATGTGAATCTTAGCCAGCGCCAGGTGCAATTCCAGCAGCGCAATTTGGTGCAGAGCACATCCTATCAAACGGGAGAATTAATTAAAAAGAGCCAAAAATACCTTGAGGATACCGGAAGCTGGACGGATCACTATCAATTTTTCAGTATCAATGACAGCCAGCAGCTGAGTTTCTATATCTTTATGGATCAGATCCCGGTCATTAACAGCACCGCCAAACCTTTCGGAGCGACATCGGCGATTACGGTGCAATGGGCGAATGATGATATTCTCAGCTATAAGCGGCCGAATTACAGTCTCGGAACGAATCCGATTAAAACAAGTGAAACAGAGCTCATGAGCGGCAGCGAAGTGAAGATGCTGCTTTCGAAACAAACCGCTTATGATACGGACAAAATTGATCAGATCTTCCTTGCTTATCAATTGGTATCAACATCAACCAACGATGATCCTCTCGTTGAACTGGAACCGGTTTGGGCGATGAAAGTAAATGGAAAAATTGTGCCGATTACAAAGGACTTATTGAGGAAGGAGGGGGCTAACAGTGGAGTGGAATAAGACAAAATCAATCTTCATCGTTGCCTTCCTCATTTTAGATATTTTCTTAGGCTATCAGTTTTTTCAAAAATGGCAGGCTACCGGCAAAGAATATGAAGTCATTAAAAATGATGTCGAGCATGACATGAAGGCCGATCATATCACGTATGAAGGTTTGAATAAGGAAGCGACAGAAGGTTATCGGATCACGGCAAATCAAAAGTCTTTCTCCAAGGAGGAAATTGAGGCGCTGAAGGATCAAAAGCCTTTAATGGACATGCCTAGTGATGATCATAAAGTAACGAGCCTGAAAATGAAGTTTGCAAATCCAATCGCCCTATCAAAGAAGGATATCGAGGACGATGCTCAGGCACTTGTTTCTTCGAAAATTCAAGATGGCGAAAAATATAAGCTTTGGAAGGTTGATAAATCGAAGAAAGAAATTATTTTCTTCCAAACGTACGAAGGTCATTATATTTACCAAAAGACCGACAATCCCTCTAATATGATCGGGCAAGTGGTGCTGCACTTAAACGGTAAAAACGAGGTTGTGTCATACGACCAGACTACGCTTGAGACCTTCAAGCAAATCCAGAAAGAAAGCTTAATTACTGAAATGGATGCGGTTGAGCTATTGTACTATCAAAATCAATTAAAAGAATACAGCACTGTGAAGAGCTGTAAATTCGGCTATGTAGCACAATATCCGCTGACAAGTACGCAGGTGCTGGCGCCGGTATGGAGAATTACGGTCGAGTATGAGAAAAAAGTGAACGGTGAGAAAAAGACAGTACAAGAGTATTTTACTGTGAATGCTTTGGAGAGTACGATTTTAGATACAGATCAATGAAAATAATGGAGTGAGACAAACATGAGCTTGCAATTTAGCGTACTTGCGAGCGGGAGTACGGGAAATGCGTTTTACCTCGAAACAGAGGATCACGCATTTTTAGTGGACGCCGGTTTGAGCGGGAAAGCCATGGATGGGCTGATGGCGCAGATCGGGCGTAAGCTGGATGATGTAGACGGCATTTTTGTGACGCATGAGCATAGTGACCATATTAAGGGCCTTGGTGTCGTCGCCAGAAAGTACAAGCTTCCGATCTATGCGAACGAGAAGACTTGGAAAGCGATGGAGAATCAAATCGGCAAAATTGACACCGATCAAAAGTTTGTATTTCCGATGGAGACGGTAAAGTCGTTCGGCGGACTTGATGTTGAATCGTTTGGCGTCTCCCACGATGCGGCCGAACCGATGTTTTATGTGTTCCATTATAACGGCCGAAAGCTCGCGTTAATGACAGATACGGGATATGTCAGCGACCGAATGAAAGGCATTATCCGTTCAGCGAATGTGTTTGTGTTTGAAAGCAATCACGATGTCGGTATGCTGCAAATGGGAAGATACCCATGGAGCATTAAGCGGCGGATTTTAAGTGACGTCGGGCACGTTTCAAATGAAGATGCTGCCTTGGCGATGACGGATGTCATTGGCGATGAGACGTCTCGTATTTACCTGGCGCATTTGAGCCAGGACAACAACATGAAGGAGCTGGCAAGAATGTCCGTGCAGCAGACATTGGCTTCTAAAGGATTTGTGACGGGTGAGACATTTGACTTATACGACACTGATCCGAAGAAGGCCACTCCGCTTTGCGCTGTATAATTTTTCTATGTAAATCATGACTATTCTAGGAGCTTCTAACCCACAATATAACCATATTAACGTTCTTGGAAAGGATGGAATATGGTGGATTACGAACGTGAGGAAGAACATACTACTCCTGAACAGCCAAAGAGAAGCAAAAAAGGATATTTTCTTTCAAGCCTGATTGGTGTGATTGTCGGTGCCGTATTAATGGCGTTTATCATGCCGTACCTTTCAAATGAAGGGCTAGATACGGGCGCTTTAGATCAGCAGCAGAACAATAACGGCCGGGAATCAATCAGGACGGTGAATGTCAGTGTCAACAATACGGTCACCAAGATTGTCAGCAATGTGTCGCCCGCCGTTGTCGGTGTTGTGAACATCCAAAAATCAGATATACGGGGAGAGAGCGGCGAGGCTGGGAGCGGCTCTGGCGTCATCTATAAGAAAAATGACCATTCCGCTTATGTCGTGACCAACCATCATGTCATCGAAGGCGCTTCCCAAATTGAAATCAGCTTGAAAGACGGATCGCGTGTATCAGCTGATCTTGTCGGCAGCGACCAGCTGATGGATCTGGCCGTTTTACGGGTGAAAAGCGATAAAATTAAAGCAGTCGCTGATTTCGGAAATTCAGATAAAGTGAAGTCTGGGGAGCCGGTTATTGCGATCGGGAACCCGTTAGGCCTCGAGTTTGCTGGCTCTGTCACACAAGGCGTCATCTCGGGTACGGAGAGGGCGATCCCAGTAGATTCAAACGGTGATGGACAGCCTGACTGGAACGCAGAAGTCCTGCAAACAGATGCGGCCATTAACCCTGGGAACAGCGGCGGCGCTTTGTTAAATATGGATGGGAAGGTCATTGGCATCAATTCAATGAAAATTGCCGAGTCAGCGGTTGAAGGGATTGGCCTGTCCATTCCGTCTAAGCTCGTGATCCCTGTGATAGAGGATTTAGAGAGATACGGAAAGGTCAAACGCCCGTTCCTTGGCATTGAGATGAAATCCCTAAGCGACATCGCAAGCTATCATTGGGATGAAACATTAAAGCTTCCTAAGAACGTCACCAATGGAGCGGTTGTGATGGGTGTAGACGCCTTTTCACCTGCCGGAAAAGCGGGACTGAAGGAACTCGATGTCATCACGGAATTTGACGGATACAAAGTAAATGATATTGTTGACCTGCGAAAACGGCTTTATCAGAAAAAAGTCGGTGACCGGGTGAAGGTGAAGTTTTACCGCGGCGGAAAAGAAAAATCTGTTGACATCAAGCTGTCGTCCGCAGACCAATTAGGAAGTTAATCAAAACAGTCTGGCATCGTTTACCAGGCTGTTTTGATATGCAAAAAAACTGAACGGGGGTCACGCCCGTTCAGTTGAAAAGGATATATCGAATATGAAGAAAAATACAAGATGGATGTTACACGTGAAACAGCAAATAGCAGTTAGCTGTAAATACTTCCGTTCTCTGCATGGACTTTAATGGTTTGTACCGTGTGGTTGCTGGCTGTGATGGTGATGATGTACACATAGGTGCCATTTTCTTTCTTCAATGCAGAAGATGTGACGGTGCCTTTGCATTTGTTCAACGCAATGCTTTGTGCTTTTGCTTTTGTGATCGCGGCTTGTTTATTTTCAACGTGATGCTTGACGATTTTTCCGCTGCTGCAGTTAATGTTAAAGGTGTGAATTTTGCCATCCTCACCAAGCACTTTAATGACATAGACATAAACGCCATCTGCTTTCTTCATTTGTGCTGATTGAACTGCGCCTTTGCAGTTCTTTATAGCGACAGTTTTTGCTTTAGAGAGCGTAATAGAAGCCTGCTGTTGGGTTTGAACTTTAGCAGTGTCTTCTTTATGCAGAACAGCCGCGTGTGCGGATGATAAAGAACTGATTGAAATGACCGCGCCTAAAGCAGCTGCAGAACATATTTTCATATTCATTTGTAGGTCCTCCTTAGAAAAAGAACTGAACGCGGGTCACACACGTTCAGTTTAAAAGAGTATTTAGAAAAAGGTAGACATGAACTTAGAACTTTGTGTTAAAACAAGACTGGTGTTATACGTTGAATTTCAGTTATTTTACTGCTGGCAAGCAGTTATTTTATTTGCAAATGCTTCCGTTTTCAGCGTTCACTTTCACTGTATGTTCAGTGTGGTTTTGGGCAGTGATTTTAAACACGTAAACGAATGTGCCGTTTTCTTTCTTCAAATCAGTAGATTTCACTGTGCCTTTACATTTATTTAGTGCAATTTGATGTGCTTTTGTTTTTGTAACGGCTGCGTTTTTCTTTTGCACTTCTTGTTTTACGATTTTACCGCTGTCACAGTTGACATGAATTTTATGAGTTTTTCCATCTTCGCCAAGCACTTTGACAACGTAGATGTATGCGCCGTTTTCTTTCTTCAGTTCAGAAGATTGAACTGCGCCTTTGCATTTGTTGAGTGCGATTTGATGCGCTTTTGTTTTAGAAAGATGTGCTTGTTTCTTTTGCTCGTGTTTTGCGACTTTGCCGTTTTCTCCATTGATATGGAGCGTGTGAAGGCTTCCGTCTTCACCCATTACTTTCACGACGTAAGCGTAAACACCGTTTTCTTGCTTCAGCTCAGAAGATTGAACCGCACCTTTGCAGTTTTTCAAAGCGATCGATTGGGCTTTTGTTTTGCTGATATAGCTTTGTTTCTTTTGAACATCATGTTTCACAACTTTGCCGCTGTTGCAGTTGACGTTCATCGTATGCTGTTTGCCGTCCTCACCGAGAACTTTCACAACATATACGTATGTGCCATTCACTTTCTTCATTTGGGCCGTTTGAACAGTACCTTTGCATTTGTTCAAAGCAACCTGTTTTGCCTTTGCTATTGTGATAGAAGCCTGTTGCTTCGTCTCAACCTTCGTTGATGTATCATCCTTTTGAATGACAGCGGCGTGAGCAGAAGTGAAAGAACTGATTGAAATAATCGTTCCCAGTGCAGCTCCTGATAAAACTTTAGTGATATTCATGTGAGATTCCTCCTTTATTTCATTGTTGGCTGTACCAACTAAGGCAATTGTATAGGCCGAAGCTGAAAATCAAATGAGGGCTGGCTGAAAACTTGCTGAATTCAGCTGATTTTTAGGGAAGATTCAGTTTGTTTTCAGTTAAAAACGAATAATAGGAGGGGAAGGGAAAAAACTAATCAGAGGTTTATGCCAACTAAGGAGAGAGCACAGCATGAATAGGATGAAAGGCATCAAGATTTTGCTCGTGGACGATGAACCGGCGATATTAGATTTTTTGACAATGGGTCTTGAAAATGAAGGCTTTGAAGTGAAGACAGCAGCTGACGGAATGACAGCGATGAACACCGTAAAGACATTTCAGCCGCATGTGGCCATCTTGGATGTGATGATGCCCGGAATGGATGGACTGGAAGTATCAAAAATGATAAAAAAAACCGGCCATACCGCGGTTATTATGCTTACGGCCAAGGATGAGGTGGGGGTTCGGGTAAAAGCGCTGACAGAGGGCGCTGATGATTATATGATCAAACCCTTCAGCTTTGAAGAGCTGCTGGCGCGAATCTATGCGAGAATTCGGGATCACTTTCCCAACCTGTTTGAAGAATTCGCGCTCGGTCCGTTTCGAATTGATGATCGGCGCAGAGAAATCCGCTATCAGGAAGAGGTGCTCAAGCTTTCAGCAACAGAATACGAGCTTTTAAAGTTTTTGGTGCTGAATCACGGCCTTGTGCTCAGTAAAGCAAGGATTCTGGATAAAGTATGGGGGTATGATTTTTACGGAGAAGAGAATATTGTTGAAGTGTACATTCGATCCTTGCGGGAAAAATTGAATGACAAAAAGCATGAAGTGATCCGAACGGTTCGGGGTGCGGGCTATCGGGTGGATATTGAATGAAAAAACGATTCAAAACACTGCGCTTTCAGCTTTTATTCCGTTCATTATGCATTCTCGTTCTTCTATTGGTGTTTGTCGGCGCTATGCAATATGTGTTTGGAAAACGCCTCTTATATGAAAACCGAGCTGTCAGCATTCAAAGTTATATCAACTCAACGGAGCCAACCATCTGGAATAATATTAAAACATACAAAAGCCATCCCGACAGCTCGGAAAAGTCAGATGGTGCTGTCCGTCCCGCCTTTATCTATCCGGGCGTGACCATTGTTTTTATCGATAAGAAAACAAAAGACAGTACGGTATTGTCGACCGATCCATATGCGGGAGCACCGCCAAAAGTGAAAAAAAGTGTATATGATGAGGCATTAAAAGATACGATGGCCTTGCATTACAAAATCACGAAAAATGAATCCGGCGAGGAAGTGCTGATTGTGTTTCAGGCTATTACTATTGATGGAAAAGAAGCAGGCGTGATCCAAATGAGTACTTTAACAGAACCACTGAAGGACGTACTGCTCCGGCAAATCAGCATTTATTCCACGCTCTCGCTGGTTGCGCTCCTGCTCGGGCTTTTCACGTTCTTGCCTGTGGTCAGACATACGCTTAAACCGTTATCACAAATGGTACATATGATGGGAGAAATCAATGCAGGAAATTTGAATAAAAGGCTTCCTGTATATCGAAAACAAATGGAAATCGACACGCTCGCTATTTCGTTTAATCGCATGCTGGAGCGGATTGAAACGTCATTTAAAGCAGAAAAAGAAGCGAAGGAGCGCATCCGGCAATTTGTATCAGACGCTTCACATGAATTGAGAACGCCTTTAACGTCCATACACGGCTTTATCGAAGTGCTGCTGCGTGGCGCCGCGCTTCAGCCGGAGCAGAGAGATAGGGCGCTGAATAGTATGTATGAAGAGTCGAAGAGAGCCACTCGGCTGATAGAGGATCTGTTGTTTTTAGCAAAAATTGATCGGGTGCCGAGCTTTGAAATGAAGAGAGGAAATCTCGATGCGCTCATAAGGGAGATGGAGCCGCAGCTCAGTCTGCTTGCGAAAGAAAGAAGGCTGCAGCTGCTGCTTGAGGATGACGCTAAAGCGGTGTTTGACCGGGATAAGATGAAACAGGTCATTCTGAATTTGGTTTATAACGCGGTGCAGTATACAAATGAGAGAACCGGTGCCATCACCATTTCTCTGCAAAAAGGCAGTTCCGGCGTGATGCTGATGATAGCAGACAATGGCACAGGCATCGCGCCGGAACATTTGCCGCATTTATTTGACCGGTTTTACAGGGCAGACCCATCCCGCTCCCGGAAATATGGAGGTTCGGGATTAGGCCTTGCTATAACGAAATCGATTATTGACAATCAAAATGGGACGATTGACGTGAAAAGTGAAATCGGCAGAGGCACTGTTTTTCTGATCAGGCTTCCTGCTCCGGATTATTCGTTAGACGAGTGAGAAAATTTCTTCAGCCGATATTGGAGGCTTTGTCTGCTGATGCCAAGCTCCTGAGCAGCTTTCGAGATGTTATGGCCGTGTTTTCTTAACACGTTCTCTATCACATATTTTTCGAAGCTTTCCATTTTTTCTTTTAAGTCCGCGGCCGGCTGGTGTCTTGGTGTTTCAGGCTCTGGGATGTCAGCCGGCTTGATTTTCATTCGGTATTGATAGGGCAGATGGGAAGCCGTAATCGTTTGCTCGTCCGTCATGAAATTCATTGCGCCTTCGATCATATGCTCAAGCTCGCGAATATTTCCCGGCCAGTCATAAGAAAGGAAAAATTGCTTCACGTCATCGCTGATGTGTTCAACATTCATTTGGAATAGATGGTTGTTTTTCTGGATGAACTCCGATGCGAGAAGCAAAATGTCTTCTTTTCGTTCCCGAAGCGGCGGGATGATCAGTGTGACGACACTCAGCCTGTAATACAAGTCCTTCCGCATTCGTTCGCCTGCAATTGCATCAATTGGGTCTTCATTCATCGTGGCAATAATACGTACGTCAATCGGTGTATCCTTTGTCGAACCGATGCGCCTGATTTTGCGTTCTTGAAGGGCGCGCAGCAGCTTCGCCTGAAGGCTGAGATTCAGCGAGTTGATTTCATCTAACAGCAGCGTCCCGCCGTGGGCTTGTTCAAACAGGCCGGGCTGGTCGACAGCGCCGGTAAACGCGCCTTTTTTCGTCCCAAACAAAATGCTTTCCACAAGGCTGTCTGGCAGTGCCGCACAGTTTTGCGAAATAAACGGGCCGCCAGAACGATCGCTTCCATTATGGATACTTTGCGCGAACAGTTCTTTTCCCGTGCCGGTTTCGCCTGCGAGAAGGACAGATGATGACGTACGGGTTGCCCGCTTGGCGTTTTCGATGACGTCTCGAATGGCCGGACTGGTGCCGAGAATACTGTCAAACGTATAGGTTGTGCTGCCTTTTTTGTTCATATTCTCCCTGATCAGCCGTTCAAGCTTTGTCACATCCTTGGCAATTTCAACGGCGCCCCTGATTTTGCCGTCTTGGACGATGGGATATGTATGATTGATCGTCGTAATTTCCTGGCCTTTATTATTGAAATAGCTCTGTTTGACGTTTTTAATCGTCTTGCCTTCCTGAAGAGCCTGTACCAGTGTGCTGTCCTGCTGCTTTGAAAACATAAACACATCCATCAGGTTTTTATTCAAGACGTCATGCTTCTCCATATCTTCAATCTGCATCATTTTATTGTTATAAACGATTGTGTTTCCATGCTCGTCTACCACGTGCAGGCCAACATCGATTTCATCTAAAATGCTCTGAAAAACCAATGTGAGGAATTCGCTGTCTTTGACCACTGTATGAACCTCCCTCAGTTTTCTTAATATTGCTTCTATTTTATAAAAAAATGGAGAGGATATGCAAAAGAATTTTGCACTTGCTGGAATTTTTGCTCGAAATATCAGAATGTTTTTGCACCTTGTCCTCGAAAATTGTAGAAAACACACGAATTCTTGATTTGGCACAGAACTTGCATTTATATAAAGGGAAAGCAGGATAACATGTTGAAACAGAAAACAAGGGGGAATTCAAATATGCCAGCTTTATCTAAATCCAAAGAAATTATTGATCAGACGTCTCATTACGGAGCCAACAATTATCATCCGCTCCCGATTGTTATTTCTGAAGCGCTGGGTGCTTGGGTAAAGGACCCGGAAGGCAATGAATATATGGATATGCTGAGTGCTTACTCTGCGGTAAACCAGGGGCACAGACACCCGAAAATCATTCAGGCATTAAAGGATCAGGCTGATAAAATCACCCTCACGTCACGCGCGTTTCATAACGATCAGCTTGGGCCATTTTACGAAAAAACAGCTAAACTGACAGGCAAAGAGATGATTCTGCCGATGAATACAGGAGCCGAAGCGGTTGAATCCGCGGTGAAAGCGGCGAGACGCTGGGCGTATGAAGTGAAGGGCGTAGCTGACAATCAAGCGGAAATTATCGCATGTGTCGGGAACTTCCACGGCCGCACGATGCTGGCGGTATCTCTTTCTTCTGAAGAGGAATATAAACGAGGATTCGGCCCGATGCTTCCGGGAATCAAACTCATTCCTTACGGCGATGTGGAAGCGCTTCGACAGGCCATTACGCCGAATACAGCGGCATTCTTGTTTGAACCGATTCAAGGCGAAGCGGGCATTGTGATTCCGCCTGAAGGATTTTTACAGGAAGCGGCGGCGATTTGTAAGGAAGAGAATGTCTTGTTTATTGCGGATGAAATTCAAACGGGTCTCGGACGTACAGGCAAGACGTTTGCCTGTGACTGGGACGGCATTGTCCCTGATATGTATATTTTGGGCAAAGCGCTTGGCGGCGGTGTGTTCCCGATCTCATGCATTGCGGCGGACCGCGAGATCCTAGGCGTGTTTAACCCTGGTTCACATGGCTCAACATTTGGCGGAAACCCGCTTGCATGTGCAGTGTCTATCGCTTCATTAGAAGTGCTGGAGGATGAAAAGCTGGCGGATCGTTCTCTTGAGCTTGGCGAATACTTTAAAAGCGAGCTTGAGAGCATTGACAACCCGGTTATTAAAGAAGTCCGCGGCAGAGGGCTTTTTATCGGTGTGGAATTGACGGAAGCGGCACGTCCGTATTGTGAGCGTTTGAAGGAAGAAGGGCTTTTATGCAAGGAAACGCATGATACAGTCATTCGTTTTGCACCGCCATTAATCATTTCCAAAGAGGATTTGGATTGGGCAATAGAGAAAATTAAGCACGTGCTGCAAAACGCATAAATCCGCACCATGGCGGGATATTCACTTCGTTTGTATAAATTTACAACAGAAAAATCAGCACTCCCTATTTGCTCAGCTACAGTATTTTAGTATAATGTATCTTTATGAGAAGAAGTGAATTTTATATTAAATAGATAGAGACTCTTTGGACAGCAAACTGGGATAGCACCATGCAGATGTTCCAGCTTAGATCCAATACAAGTTGCTGAAGGGGTGCAGAAAGTGAATACAAACCAAGATAACGGAAATCAGCTCCAGCGGACAATGAAATCACGCCATTTGTTCATGATTTCATTGGGCGGAGTGATCGGAACCGGTTTCTTCCTTGGAACCGGGTTTACCATTAACCAAGCGGGACCGCTCGGCGCGGTTCTGTCCTATTTAGTGGGCGGCTTTATCATGTTTTTGACCATGCTCTGCTTAGGAGAGCTGGCAGTCGCCTTTCCTGTGTCGGGGTCCTTCCAGACCTATGCCACGAAATTTATCAGCCCGGCCTTCGGGTTTGCGTTCGGCTGGCTGTACTGGCTCGGCTGGGCGGTTACATGCGCCATTGAATTTTTATCAGCGGGGCAGCTGATGCAACGCTGGTTCCCGCATATAGACGTATGGATTTGGTGTCTGGTCTTTGCGGCACTGATGTTTATTTTAAATGCGATCACCACAAAAGCCTTTGCGGAATCTGAATTCTGGTTCTCGGGCATTAAAATTTTGATTATCCTTTTATTTATTATTCTCGGCGGAGCTGCCATGTTTGGCCTGATTGATCTGAAGGGCGGAGAGCATGCGCCGTTTTTGACACATTTTTATGAAGACGGGTTATTTCCGAACGGCATAAAGGCCATATTGATAACGATGATTACCGTGAACTTTGCGTTCCAGGGAACTGAGCTGATCGGGGTTGCGGCCGGAGAAAGTGAAAACCCTGAAAAAACGATTCCGCGGTCGATCAAACAGACAGTATGGAGAACGCTTGTCTTCTTTGTGCTTTCAATCATTGTCATTGCCGGCATGATTCCGTGGAAACAGGCGGGTGTCGTGGAAAGTCCGTTTGTAGCCGTATTTGAACAAATCGGAATCCCATATGCAGCTGATATCATGAACTTTGTTATTTTAATCGCGCTGTTATCTGTTGCGAATTCAGGTTTATACGCATCAACGCGTATCCTGTACGCGATGGCGAATGAAGGACAGGCCTTCAAAGCGCTCGGCAAAACAAATCAGCGCGGTGTGCCGCTAAACGCGTTAATTGTAACGATGGCTGTGGCTTGCCTGTCGCTTCTGTCAAAAGTAGCGGCGGCTGAAACCGTATATATGGTGCTGTTATCATTGGCGGGCATGAGTGCGCAGGTCGGCTGGATCGCGATTTCGCTTTCCCAAATCATGTTCAGACGCAAATATATCCGTGAGGGCGGGAAGATAGAAGATTTGAAATTTAAAACACCGCTGTACCCGGTGCTTCCGCTGATCGGCCTAACATTAAATACGGTCGTGCTCATCAGTCTTGCATTTGATCCGGAGCAGCGTATCGCGCTGTATTGCGGCGTACCGTTTATGATCATTTGCTACATCATTTATCATGTCGTCATTAAAAAACGCCAGCAGGCGAATCGTCAGCTAGAGCTTTAAAACGTTGTCCGTAAGTCATCTTTGTTATAACCCGCATAGGACATTATCTTAAATGTTGAGGTGGAATCACAGATGGATAAAACGATTTCGGTTATTGGAATGCCAATGGATTTAGGACAAGCACGACGCGGAGTGGATATGGGCCCGAGTGCCATCCGGTACGCTCATCTGATCGAGAGGCTGTCAGACATGGGATATACGGTTGAAGATCTTGGAGACATTCCGATCAACCGCGAAAAAATCAAAAATGACGAGGAACTGAAAAACCTGAATTCCGTTTTGGCGGGAAATGAAAAACTCGCGCAAAAGGTCAACAAAGTCATTGAAGAGAAAAAATTCCCGCTTGTCCTGGGCGGTGACCACAGTATTGCGATCGGCACGCTGGCAGGCACAGCGAAGCATTACGATAATCTCGGCGTCATCTGGTATGACGCGCACGGCGATTTGAATACACTTGAAACTTCACCATCGGGCAATATTCACGGCATGCCGCTCGCGGTCAGCCTCGGCATTGGCCACGAGTCACTGGTTAATCTTGAAGGCTACGCGCCTAAAATCAAACCGGAAAACGTCGTCATCATTGGCGCCCGGTCACTTGATGAAGGGGAGCGCAAGTACATTAAGGAAAGCGGCATGAAGGTGTACACAATGCACGAAATCGACCGTCTTGGCATGACAAAGGTCATTGAAGAAACCCTTGATTATTTATCAGCATGTGATGGCGTCCATCTGAGCCTTGATCTGGACGGACTTGATCCGAACGACGCACCGGGTGTCGGAACCCCTGTCGTCGGCGGCATCAGCTACCGGGAGAGCCATTTGGCTATGGAAATGCTGTATGACGCAGGCATCATTACCTCAGCCGAATTCGTTGAGGTTAACCCGATCCTTGATCACAAAAACAAAACAGGTAAAACAGCAGTAGAGCTCGTAGAATCCCTGCTAGGGAAGAAGCTGCTATAATAAGAAAACCCCCGCACCCGCGGGGGTTTTTCATTTATCCAATCATTTTCTCAGCGACTTTCATCTCCTGTGAATGGATTTGATGGTCCGCAATAAACCAACCTGATAAAATCACCGCTGCGACGCCTGCGCCAATCAGAAATCTTTTCATTTATATAACCTCCGTTCGTTTAATCAGTTCTTCAATCTGTAATGCTTCATAAAAAAAGTGGGCAGCTTCTTTGTAAAGCTCAAGTTCCCTATACCGTTCGCCAGCCAAAATGGAAAGTTCTCTTACACTGTCATACTCTTTCTCGGACAACAAGTCATCCATATGTTGTTTGCATAAGTGAAACGTTTCCGCATGACCCCCTTCTGCATAAATGGCATATAAAATGTCTATTTTTGCCTCACATATTCTATTCGGCTCAGCAGTCAATTTTTCCTTCACGTCTTGGTAATAAGATAAGGCCTGTTCTTTCTTTTTGATCTTAAACAGCTCTCGTATCAGCAAGTAGGCAGAATGATAATAATAGGCGGAGCGGGCATACTCATCGTTCCGTAGAGCCTCCTCTAATTTCGAAACCGCTTCTTCTGATTTGCCGCTTTGCGCATGAAGAAGGCCGAAGTTATGCAAAAGCTGGGCTTCAAAAAAATGATCCTCTAATTCACTCGTGATCCGAATTGCTTCGTCCAAGTAAGCCTCAGCTTCTTCAAACTGGCTCATCTCTGTAAAATTGCCTGACATGGTAATCAGGGCTGAAGCCAGCTTCTTTTTATAATCAGTTTCTTCCCTGAATGTTTTGACTGCTTGCCGTGTATGATTGAGGGATACAATATTTTGTCCCAGCTTATAATAGAGCTTTCCGACCTTCAGGTGAAATTCGGCTTTCTCAATCGGATCGGGAATGTTGTCGAGATACTGCTCTGCATCTTTATACAGCCCAATGGCAATGTCATAATTATTTTTATAGGCCTCATACATGCCTTCAAACAGAAAAAAGTAATATTTCAGCATGTCAGACGTAGCATTCATATGAGAAGGCTCCTCATGCTGAAAGCCCTGTCCTCTCGCCTCGTGAAGCAAAACCTTGTGGCGCAGTTCCAATAAGGAGAAGTAGGCAAGCACCTCCTGATCCTCTTCCATGTCATCCAATAAAGGCTTCACTTCTTCAAATAAACGGGAGGATTCTTCAACTTCATGTTTCTTGATGGCAAGGTACCAATCGTTGAGCATGCTAGCGATTTCTGCGGGTGCGATCTTATTCATGTGAAACTCCTTTCTCTAGTGACTTATCAATCTCAGTTGCTTATTCTGATAGTAACACCTCTTTCTATTTTATGTAAAATCCTCTAGTCAATATATGAAGGAGAGATGATATGACAATCATGCTGACCACAATGCAGTCAGAAGAATTTCGGTCTTATCTCACATACACAACAAAGCATTACGCGGAAGAAAAGGTAAAAGCGGGAACATGGCTGCCTGAAGATGCACAGCTTTTGTCTAAGCAGGCGTTTACTGATCTGCTTCCGAGAGGGCTGGAAACACCCCATCACCATTTGTGGAGCCTCAAGCTGAATGAAAAGGATATCGTTGGCTGGCTCTGGATACATGCTGAACCGGAGCATCCGCAGCAGGAAGCGTTTATTTATGATTTCGGGTTATATGAACCGTATCGGGGAAAGGGCTACGCAAAGCAAGCATTGGCGGCATAGATCAAACGGCACGCAGCATGGGAATCCGCAAGCTGTCCCTTCATGTCTTTGCCCATAATCAGACGGCGCGAAAGCTATATGAGCAAACCGGATTTCAAGAAACAGACGTAGTGATGAGCAAGAAGATTTAACGAAAAGGGCCTGATAAAGGCCTTTTTCTGTAAACGATTTCTAAAAATTCTGTAAATAACCTAGTTACTTTCCTTATTTTCCTAATATAATGTGGGTGAGGAAATTACCTTTCCTACACTCACAAGAAAAGAGGAGATGTAATGAAGTTGAAGAAACGAGTGTCGATGTTTTTGGTAGCGCTTACAATGTGTGGCGGCCTGTTTGTTTCTCCCGCCAAAGCCGTAAAGACCACAAATTATGCTGAAGAAATCGCCGCACTGCAGCCAGGCACGACACCGGAAGAAATCATGAAATCTGCCAGCCAGATTGCCAAACAGCAGCACGTAAAGCAGGACGTTATCCTAAAACAGTTCTATAAGGAAATCACGGCTGATAAAGCAGAAGGAGACCGGCTCGCCAAGGAAAGCGGCATGTCTATCATGGGCGGGTCGTCCGGCACGAAAAAACTCCCGACAAGCGCGAAAGGCAATATCTATTACACGAACTCCTACACAGCCTACTACAATCACGGCCACGTCGGCATGTACTCCGCTGCTGACAAAATTGTTGAATCTGTCCCGAGCGACGGCGTCAGGCAGATCGCTTATAATGCCAGAGACGTGGAAGACAACTCCATTGTGCAAACCGTCAGCGTATCCTCATCTCAAAAAACAGCTGCTGCCGACTGGGCGGTATCAAAAGTCGGCGACCCATACTCATTTAACTTCGTCAATAACAGAAATACGGGCCATGACGGCGCCAAAAACTGTTCAAAGCTCCTATGGTCTGCCTTTTTGCTAAAAGCAGGGATTGATATAGACAGCAACGGAGGCTTAGGCGTGTATCCGCGCGACATCACAAGTTCTTCGTATACGACAACCATCATGACCATTTACTAAGGAGAAGGATATGAAAAAGTGGATGATTACCATCGCCATGCTGATTCTCGCAGGAATCGCACTATTTGTCTTCATTTCTCCTCTCAAAAGCCATAAAACCGTAAGTCAGCAGGATCTCAGAAACCCCGATTTCCTGGATGACAAAGAAGTCCTGCTGTATTTCTCATCCTCTGCGGATCAAGATGCATTTGGCGGCGGGAAAAGCTACGCCCTGTTTATCAGCCAGGACGGGACGCTGTCTTCCTTTCAGATGAAGGGCCTTGAGCTGGGCTCAGCAAAGGTTCACGGTGACAGCGTGATGCTGGAGGACAAAAACACGATTTATACGATCAAAAACGGCCTGCGCTCCCATAAAAGAGCCTATCAGCACACAGGCGACAGCGCAGGCTTTCTGCAAAACACGGACGGCTTTTACACCTTATACAACTCCGGCTACGACAAAAAGAAAGACGGATACCGCTCAGAGCTGTACCGGCAGATGGACGGTGAGTGGAAAAAAGACGTCATCTCCTACTACATCCGAGCCTCCGGTTTCCATGACGGCGCCATTTACGCACTCGTCCCGACAGATGACGAAAAAGGCTATGAGCTCCTTCAGATTCAAGCAGATCAAAAGAAGCTCACTTACCACAAGATAACGGAATGGCAGTACCGGGAAGGAGCCTCAGTCGAATCCCAGCTTGCAGTGGACGACCAAGCTGTGTATGTCATGGTTCGCGGCCAAAAAGCCCACAATCTCTATCAAATGGTCAAGATCAACAAAAAAAGCGGCAAAGTAGAGCTGCATGACATCGCCGAATACAAAAACGACGAACAAACGATATACAGCTCCATGCCCTTCAGCTTTAAAAACAGCTTTTTCCCTTATGACGGGAACCTGTATTTCATTGACGGCTTCGGAAAGGTACACAAAATCGATGCCAAGACAGGAAAAACAAACATCGCCTTCACCCTTTCCCAGGACAAAATGAAAGCCGATTTCAAAGAAATCACCCAAAAAGGCAGCAGCCTCTATTTCTTCACATACACGTATAACAAGCCTGCCTACATTGAACAGTACAGTCTGAAAACCGGAAAGAAAATGAAAGAAAAAGAGATTAGGAAGGTAAAGGATGTCGTGACGCCGAAGAGTCATTTGAAGCTGTATGATGTTGAGGTGATGAAGAGGTTTTAAGGCAAGGAGGGTAGTATGGGAGCCATCGCCGTTTTATTTATCGTTTTTGGTTTTCCGATCATCGCAGGTGTATTTGGTATAGCGGGTCATTTTTTATTTAAGAGATTTTGGGTGGCACCGCTCATCGTCCTTATCGCGAGCTTGATATTGTTAGTTACGTTAGCTTCGGGCAATAGCTCATTCATGTTTTGGGTTGTTATATATACGGCGATTGCGTTAGTAACCAGTATTGTCACATTATTTCTCAGGAAATTTTTTAATTGATCTCTAATTATAAAGAGACTGGTGTGAAGTCTCTTTTTTTGTTGAACCGAAGTTTGCAGAGATTTTGGGTATGTTTTAGAAACGAATCTAAAGGAGGGATTACATGCGCACCAAACGGGTTATTCTTCTGGCAGTAATGATCAGCCTGGTTTCGGCCATTACTGTGTTCCTGTTAAATGGATGTAAAGTCGACTTCTTAGACATCGGCGGAACCATTATTGGCTGCTTTCTTGGCATATTTGTTGTTATAAGAATACAGAAAAAACAGTCGTGAAAAAGGGAAAGAGTCATGCCGAACCGAAGTCATGTTCAAGGACCAAGAGTCCAAAAACATGAATGGGAGGAATGGCGTTGACAGGAAACAAAGCGGTTGTGTACAAAGGCAAAGGGACTGTAGCGGTGGAGGATATCGGTTATCCGGAGTTAATCTTGAGGGACGGGCCCGGCGTCCCGAAGGCGAATGTGAATCGAAAATGTGAGCATGGGGTTATTCTCAAAGTCATTACAACCAACATTTGCGGAAGCGACCAGCATATGGTCAGAGGCCGCACAACGGCGCCTGAAGGCTTGGTGCTCGGGCATGAAATTACGGGAGAAGTCATTGAAACGGGGCGTGATGTTGAATTTATCAAAAAAGGAGATATCGTATCCGTTCCTTTCAATATTGCCTGCGGACGCTGTGTGATGTGCAAAACGCAGAAAACGCATGTGTGCCTGAATGTCAATCCGGACCGGCCGGGATCGGCTTACGGCTACGTCGATATGGGCGGCTGGGTCGGCGGCCAGTCTGAATATGTCATGGTGCCATACGCTGATTTTCAGCTTTTGGTATTCCCTGATAAAGAACAGGCGTTAGAAAAGATTCTCGATTTGACCATGCTGTCCGACATTTTCCCGACCGGCTTCCACGGAGCTTACACAGCGGGCGTGCAAACAGGTTCAACCGTTTATATCGCGGGAGCGGGGCCTGTTGGCTTGGCAGCTGCACACTCCGCTCAGCTCCTAGGCGCCTCAACCGTGATTGTCGGCGATCTGAACGAAGACAGACTGGCACAGGCGAGAAGCTTCGGCTGTGAAACGGTCAACGTGCAAAAACACGACCGCCTCGGCGAGCAAATTGAACAAATACTAGGTGAACCAACCGTTGATGCCGCAGTGGACTGTGTCGGCTTTGAAGCATCCGGACACGGCAATCAAGGAGAAGCGCCTGCCGCCGTGCTGAACTCGATCATGGACGTCACCCAGGTCGGCGGCAGCCTTGGCATTCCAGGCTTATACGTGACCGAAGATCCCGGCGCAAAGGATGCGGACGCCAAAACAGGCTCATTAAAGATCCGCTTCGGACTCGGCTGGGCCAAAGCCCACACCTTCGTCACCGGACAAACGCCCGCCATGACATACAACCGCAATTTGATGAAAGCGATCCTGAGCGGCAGAGCGCAGATCGCAAAGGCCGTCAACGCCACTGTCATTTCTTTGGACGACGCGCCAAAAGGCTACAGCGACTTCGACAAAGGCGCAGCCAAAAAATTCGTCATCGACCCGCATGGAACATTGAAGTAAAAGAAAAAGCCGGACGTTCTCAGAACGCCGGCTTTATTGCTGGTAATCCGTTTCTTCAAAGCGATCTCCTGTTTCGTCTTGGACAATTAAGTCCCCTTCGATTTTGTCCAGTCCAATCAAAATATAAGGGTTTTTCTCATTTGCCGTAGGAGCAGGTTTTCGTTTCACAGTTACAATCGTTTCTTTAGGTGAGAATTTGACGTCTGACACTTCAAGCTTCTTATCTTTCTCGCTGCTTCCGAGAGACACAATAACCATTTTTCTCCCTTCTAAAATGGTGAAGACTTGATATCCTTTCACGTCATCATGCATTTGGAGATAATTAGCGTATATTTCTAAGTCTGGACTGCCTTCACCGATTCGATCCTTCTCCAACACCCAATAAGACGGCTGACACCCAGCAAGCAGCAACATGATCACAAAAAGCCAAACCCATCTAAAGCGCAAATGCAGACCTCCCCACACATCGGTTACATCCAAACTAACACACGAGCGAAATAGAGTCATCAACAGCTTGTTTGTCGAATTGTGGATAAAACTCAGCCCGAAGCACTACTAACATGTGAATAAATAGGTTATATTGAGAAGAGAACATTTGTAAAAATGGAAGAAAACATCGGAGGATTTGAACATGAAACAAGCGTATTATTCTTGTGAAGAACACATCGAAACGGTGCTGGATATGTACATAGACGACCACGAGCTGCCGCCCGAAATCAGAAAAATCGAACATACTAACAGTTTATCCACAGCCTGTGAATTATGTGGAGACCCCGCAGTATATATAGTGGGGAACGAATGATCTTACACAAAATACAGAAAAGATATCCACAATTGTGGACAACATATATGAATAACTTGTTTTTAAAGTGGGGATGACCTGTGAATATCAATATTGTGACAATCGGAAAACTAAAAGAAAAATACCTCAAGCAAGGCATTGAAGAATACACCAAACGACTTTCGGCCTACGCAAAAATCGACATCATCGAACTCCCGGACGAAAAAGCGCCGGAAAACCTAAGCGACCAGGACATGAAAATCATAAAAGACAAAGAAGGCGACCGCATCCTATCAAAAATCAGTCCCGACGCCCACGTCATCGCCCTCGCCATCGAAGGAAAAATGAAAACATCCGAAGAACTAGCCGATACAATAGATAAGCTGGCTACATATGGAAAAAGCAAAGTCACCTTCGTCATCGGCGGATCACTCGGATTGAGTGACGCAGTGATGAAGCGAGCGGATGAAAAGCTGTCGTTCTCAAAAATGACGTTTCCTCATCAGTTGATGCGTCTTATTCTGGTGGAGCAGATTTATCGGGCTTTTCGGATTAATCGTGGGGAGCCGTACCATAAGTGAGATTGTACATTAAAATATAAATCTAAAATGGGAGTGCATAATATGAAAGTTGTTACTTTTTTTAACAACAAAGGTGGAGTTGGAAAAACTACATCGGTTGTTAACTTAGCAAGTTATTTAAGTATAAATTTTAATAAAAAAGTGCTTTTGATAGATTTAGATCCGCAATCTAATTCTACACAACTAATAATTTGTGAAGATAATTGGGATAAATTTTATGGGGAAAACCCAATTCATAATACAATATTTAACTACTTTGAAAATATGGACGAGGGTGACCCGAATATAAAACACATTGAAATACCTGTTAACAAAGAAGAAAATAATTATCAGATTGATCTAATTCCTGGTCACCCTAAGTTGGCAATTATAGATGATTTAATGAGCCGTAGTTGGAATGGAACTCTTGGACAGGACAAAGGTGAACTACGAAAGCTAAATTGGTTAAACCAGTTGAAACCTTGGATTTCTGAATATGACTATGTCTTTATTGATGTTGGACCTTCTCTGGGTGCTTTAAATAGGAGCATTCTACTTAATTCAGATTATTTTGCAACCCCGATGGGTTCAGACATATTTAGTTTATTGGGGATAGAGAATATTGGCACCTGGGTAAATAGGTGGATGGATCTATATATGGATGCATTAAAGAATATACAAAAAAGTGATCCTGATTTTAATCTTGACTCATTTAGTGATAAATATCGTATAAATACTAATGTCAAAAATTACTCAAGATTTATAGGTTATTCTATTCAGCAGTATTCCAAAAGAAAATTTAAAGGAAGAGTCAGACCGGTACAAGCTTATGAGAAGGTAATTAAAGAAATGCATAGTACTATATTGAAATATTTAGGTGAATTCATCCCTAGTGATATAAAAGAAGAAGATATCAAATTAGGTGATATCCCATATGTATATAGTATAGTGCCATTATCTCAAACTGCTAATACACCAATTTTTAAATTAGACTATAAGAGTGGAATAAGAGGAAACCAGTCTAGTAGTGTAAAGGAATATACAGAATTTATTCATAAAATCGCATTGAACTTTCTTAAAAACATAGGTGATGAAATTGAGTAATGTAATTTGGCCAGATAATTTAGTTGAAGAATTGGCTTATCGGAGATGTGTACTATTTTTAGGATCTGGTGTCTCTGCTACGGCTAAAAATGATGAAGGAGTTTCCCCAAAAACATGGGGAGATTTTTTGGAAAATATTATTAAGCTAATCAACAATCCTAGACAAGAGGATCTGAAATTTATTTATAGTATGATAGAACAGAAAAATTATCTTTTAGCTCTTCAAGCAATATATGACTTATGTGATCCGGGTGCATATAGTAAATACTTAAAAGACCAATTTTCTAGGGGAGGATTTAATCCTTCTTCTGTTCATTTAGATATAAAAGAAATTGACAGTAAGATTGTTATCACTACAAATTTTGACAAAATATACGATAGCATTTGTAATGAGTCTCAATACGTTATTTATGATTATCAAAGAACAAAGTCAATTATTTCGAATATTAAGTCACCAGAAAACATAATTATAAAAGCACATGGATCTATTGATGATACTGATGAAATAATTTTTACATCTAAGCAGTATTATGAAAATCAAGAAAAATATCCTGAGTTCTATTCTTTATTAAAATCGTTATTTCAGACGCATACTGTATTATTTTTGGGCTATAGCTTGAGTGATCCAGATATTAATTTAGTCTTGCAGTCCATACGTAATACTTCTAACAGTGCAGCACCTCATTACATTGTAATAAAAGAGGGAGTATCAGAACATATTATTAAGCAATGGGAAGAAACCTACAACGTCAGGTGTTTAAAGTTTGGACCTGAATATATTAATTTTAATGAGAGTATTGAAGATCTTAAAAATATGGTTTTAGGACTAAGAGAAGAACGCCAAATCCCATAACAAAAAGAAGCTGTAATTGTATTATTACAGCTTCTTTTTGTTTACTCATTAAAAGTATCGGCTAACCAGTGTCCATTTTGAGTACGTATTGTTTTCATTTCTTCAGTAAACAATACATTCTTCTTACTTTGAATATCTAATATTTGTTTTTTATGAAAATCAATGTCTTCAAAACGCTTAATTATTGAATTAATTGGTCCAATTTCACATCCAACCCATTTACGTTTTAAAATTTCACTAACTATGAAGGTTGTCCCACTACCACCAAAAGGATCAAAAATAAGATCCCCTTCTTCTGAAGCCATGCTTATAACTCTCTCTAATAACTTTAAAGGGAGTTCGTTACTCTCTCTTGATTTATATTTACTATGCCTAACAGGTGATAAATCCCGCCAAACATCTGTTAAATTTAGCCCATTCTTATTTAACTTATGTTTATATCCACCATAATCTTTTATATCTCCTCCACAATGTCTGCAGATTTCTATTGGAAGACGTTGATTGTTAAAAGTACTAGGTTTTTTCCCTTTTGTATAGTAAAGAAGAGAGTAGTGGGCTGGATATAGTTTGTTTGGAATGGGTAATTGATATTTTATATCAACAGCAATCCATTGCCTAAAATTAAGATATTTATTAAGAATAGATGATATATGAGTATTCCATACAGGCAGGTTCCAAACAAAAAAAGATCCGCCTTCTTTTAACAATTCTACGCAGCTTAATACCCATCTTTCTGTCCATTTTAGATACTCTGTTTTACTTAGCTGGTCATTAATTTTTGATTCGTACTTTTTGTTTAAATTAAATGGTGGATCTGCAAAAATAAGATCAACAGAATTTTTAGGCAGGTTTTGCATTAAAGATAAACAATCATCTTGATACAACTCTCCAAAATCTGTTTTGAAAATGGGTAATTTATCATTTTTTTTGTTACTTTCTCGATCATACTGTGGATTTTTTATTAGAGTATTAATCTCAGATGAAAACTTCGCTAATAAATCTATAGTATCAGAATCTAATATTCCAAGTTTTAGTTTAAATTCAAATTCAGATATATTAAGTTCTTTTAATATTTTATTTAAATCTTCATTAAAAGGAAGAATTGATTCCTCGTTGTACATTTTTAATTTTGAAACAGGAATGCTAGTTTTTCTGGAAAAATATAGAAGTTCTTTTTGATTCTTGATATTTAATGCTTTGAAAAAATTATTTGTGAACAAATATATTACCACCTTTAAGAAACCTCTATTGTTCATACTATAGTGTGAGGATTCTGTGGAATAATTATAATATAATTTTCACATCAAATAAACACTTTTAAATTTTTAATTAACAGTTGGGAGTACATATGAAAAGCGAAAAGAATCATATTGATGCATCGTTAATTGATCTTGGAAAAAGAATTAGACATTTAAGAGAAAGAAAGGGCTATTCTCAAGAAACATTAGGTTTTAAGGCGGGACTACATAGAAATTATATTAGTAAGCTTGAATTAGCTCAAAAAAATCCCACATATACAACATTGATAAAATTATCAAATGCCTTAGAAGTAAACATTGAGGATCTTATAAAAGATAAAAGAGATGTCATTCAAGGATAAAATCTTCTATTATTTGAATAACTAAATCATCCTATTCTAGAGTTATTCATAGTTTAAAAATATAACAATTCATTCTTTAGCTTGTTCTTTTTTGTGAGATCTTTGACCTCGTTAGTGCCTGAAATGATAATATTTTTACTTTAGTGGGAGTTGAGTAAGTACAATCGATTTTGAATAAATGAATTTATATACACAGTTAAGGGGAATTCCCTATATCCTTATTTATTGAGTTAGAGCTTTTGTTATCTATGTATACCAATTAAGTTTTTTATATGTTTACAATAGTTTTGTATCTTTTCTTGTTTCTAACCTAACCGACTTTAGGTGCGCACACTTTGGAGTTCACTTGTGTTTTTCTATCTATATTCATCATTTTTCTTTAAGTTAGAAATTTTTCCTCAATCATTAGAACAGTAAGGTTACAGTCTGCATTAAATGTTTTTAGCGCCTCTTCATCTTCTCCCCCCGACTTTAATGCGAAATCAATGCTGTTTACTTTTTTGCAATTTTCTAATTGATTTGAGTGAACAAACTTGACTCCTTCTTATAAATGAATAAATAAAAGAGATCAAAAAACTCTTGTTCTTGGTCCTTTCGTGAGAAATCAATCACTTCTTCGATACCTTGTAACTATGATTTATCCAATTGAACAACTCATACGACTTTAACGCATCAGAAAGTGTACGTCATAACTCTGGTTCTCCCGCTACTTTCTGAAAGTATGGTTAGTTTTTTTATTCTTTTAAGTTTCATTTTCCAGCCATAAAAAAAACTCCCCAAGGCAAACAGATTTTTTATCCAATCTGTCTACCTTTAGGGTTATATTATCATCACCGAACCCCCTATACCTCACTTCATATACCGATACTCCCGCAAACTCTCCAAAATCGCAACTTCCTGCAACAATTCCTCACCAACATTCGTTTCCTTCACTTTCTTCCGCTCAAGCTCTTTGTCCACTAATCGCTTCACCGTTAAGACGTCGGTTCCGGTGCTTAGGACTTCTGCCTTGGAGTTGAAGTGTTTATGGGCGACGAGCTGCATGCCGTAGGAGTTGTATAGCAGTGTGTAGCCGGCGATGCCTGTTGTGGATTGGTAGGCTTTGGAGAAGCCGCCGTCGATGACGATCATTTTTCCATTTGCTTTGATTGGGTCTTCTCCTTCGATTTCTTTTACGGGTGTATGGCCGTTAATGATATGGCCATGATCTGGATTGAGGCCGAATTCTGCCAGGATGTTTCGGCAGGTTGCCTCGTCTTCGCGTAAATAGTAATACGGGTTTTTCTTTTCTTTATGTGTTTCCTTTTCTTTAATGAAATATCGCTCAAATGTCGTCATGGCGCGTTTTCCGAAGAGGGAGGAGTACTCGCCTGTCCATAAATACCAGGCCATATCTGTCTCCAGGTCATCGGTTTCTTCCGGGTGAGCAAAGGCTTCTCGCAAGAACCGTTCAAATACATCGAGCAGCTCACGGCCCGCATACGGTTTATCCTCAATCATCATCGTTTCCATATTGCCGTTTTCATCAACTGGAATACAGCCGTGAATCAACAGGTTGCCGTTATATTTTAAATAAAGGCTGCCTTTTTTCATCATAAAATTCATATGGCGGCCCAGCTTTTCGGAATGCTGGACAGAGAATAGCAGCTTGTCTATGACTTCTGCTTCTTCTTCTAATAGCTGATCTGGCTGCTCCGGATTAATCGTCGCAAAGCAGGTGTTTTCCAGTTGATATGTTTTTCCGTTTAGCGTGATTTCATTTTTGTCATAATCTATTTTCTCTAATAACAGCCGCTCTTCCATATTAAAGTTCGGCCGTCTCTTGATAATCGGGCTCTCAAGCTTGAATTGGATCATGGCAATCGCTTGATGGATTTTTGTGATTTGCTTAATCTCATCCTCTGGCCTGTTGTCGTCTGCTTTTGGACGGAACGCTGGGTTATCATCGTAATATTTTTCAGCCAGGTTCAGCAGCGGTCTCAGGTTGATGCCGTACACGTCTTCAATAATATCCAGGTTGTCATAGCGGGCACAGATGCGGATAATATTGGCCAGGCACACTTTGGAACCGGAGTAGGCGCCAATCCAAAGGACATCGTGATTTCCCCACTGAATATCGACAGAATGATAGTTGATCAGTTCTTCCATAATTCTATCCGGCTGCGGGCCGCGGTCATAAATATCGCCGACCACATGCAGATGGTCGACCACCAGCCGCTGAACGCTGTAAGCAAGGCCGGTGATCAGCTTATCGGCTTGGCCAAGCTCAATGATCTGATCAATGATTTCGGAGTAATATTGCTCCTTGTTGCCTGCTTGTTCTGTTTTGTATAGCAGCTCCTCCGTAATATAAGCAAACTGGGCAGGTAGTGCTTTGCGCAGTTTGGAGCGGGTATACTTGGAGGAGCAATAAGAAACGAGCTTAATCATTCGGTTAATCGTTTCTTTATACCACTCGTTTAACGCTGCTTTGGCATCAAAGTCATGTTTGATTAATTTCAGTTTGTCTTCCGGATAATAGACCAATGCTGCTAATTCATCGATTTCTCTATCGTAAATGACACCGCTGAAGATGTCGCGTATCTTCTCTTTGACTCGTCCTGAACCATTACGCAGCACGTGCTGGAATGCCTGATACTCCCCGTGCAAATCACTGACAAAATGCTCAGTGCCCTTTGGCAGGTTCAATATCGCTTTCAAATTAATGATTTCTGTTACCACTTTTTCTTCACAATCGTATTTTTGAGCGAGTAGATCTAGGTACTTGCTTTCCAAAATCGTCCATCCCCTTTTTAGAATAAACCCCTATATATGATCATGTGCATGATAAGGTGAATTTAAAAGTATGTCATTATTTTTAAACATTGGACCTTTATATGATAGTACCGCATAACTGCTTTTAGAGACAATTAAAACGAGTGAAAGATTAAGGCAGCTAGAGCTGAAAAACCTTTCAGCAGAATCTACGGAGGAGGTTATTTAGTCAAGGGCTTAGGCTAAAAGGTTCAGTATCCTCCTTATTGTTGTTATCAATATGCATTGATATGGTATTGACGATCCATTTATTTAGCTTGTTTGTCAGTTATCTTGTAAGGAATTGCCTTGAGGAAACTGCCGTTGTTGTACATTGAGTGTTATATATTGTAAACTAGAGTAAAAGATATCCAGATTAATCATCGAAAAACATTTCTTACAGTTCCAAACCGGAAACGAAAGAGGTACCTTGAAAATACAAATATTTCCTAGGAGTATGTATATGAATATAGCGAATTACACTTTAAAAGTGAAAGGCAAAACGTTACTTCAGGACACCGACTTGCATTTTTCGAGCGGGAAAATTAATCATGTTGTCGGAAAAAATGGAGTCGGTAAATCACAGCTTGCTAAAGACTTTTTGTTGAATAATAGCAAAAGAATCGGCAGAGATATTCGTCAAAATGTTTCTTTAATATCCAGCTCGTCGAATATACCTAAT
Source organism: Bacillus sp. GW821-FHT01G09 (assembly GCF_059422205.1). Lineage (NCBI taxonomy): Bacteria > Bacillati > Bacillota > Bacilli > Caryophanales > Bacillaceae > Bacillus > Bacillus sp. GW821-FHT01G09. The sequence goes on along the minus strand of NZ_JBWKWL010000001.1, from coordinate 966,697 downwards.
GATGTTTCTAAGGACTTTTTATTACACTTTTTGAGTAAAAAATTTGATGCAGAAATGATAGATAAAATCGCACATTTACTTAATCTGGATAATATTGATGGAAAAGTTCTGATCAAAAATTTGAGTGATGGACAAAAGCAAAAATTAAAATTGCTCAGTTTCTTATTAGAGGATAAAAATATTATTGTTTTAGATGAAATAACGAATTCATTAGACAAAAAAACGGTTATAGAGATTCATGGCTTCTTAAACAAGTATATTCAGGAGAACCCCGAGAAGATTATCATCAACATTACACATGATTTGTCTGATTTAAAGGCGATAGAAGGGGATTATTATATATTTAATCACCAAGAAATTCAACAATATCATTCAGTGGATAAATTAATTGAAGTGTATATAAATGAGTAATAAAACAGTGGGGGCTTGAGATGAAATTAGAGTTTAAAAAGAGTATTAGCAACAAAGTTATCATTATTTTAGGAGCAATGTTTGTATTTTTATTTTTGCTGGGTTATTTTTTACTTGTTGGAATTGATAAAGTCAGTAATGTTACACCTGAAATGTTTTTCTTTAGCTCCTATACTGTTGCGACCCAGTTTGGTTTGATGTTATTTTCATTTGTTATAGCTTTCTTTATTAATAGAGAGTATTCAAACAAAAATATTCTCTTTTACAAGTTAATTGGAGAGAACATCTATACTTTCTTTTATAAAAAGATAGCTGTTTTATTTTTAGAATGTTTTGCATTTATAGCGCTAGGCCTGCTAATCATATCGTTGATGTACCATGATTTTTCGCATTTTGCATTATTACTTTTTTTATTTTCTGCAGTTATACTGCAGTATATTCTAATTATCGGAACTATAAGCATGTTATGTCCTAATATATTAATTAGTATAGGTGTCAGTATCGTTTATTGGATGACTTCTGTTATCTTAGTAGCTATAAGCAATAAAACGTTTGGTTTCATTGCTCCTTTTGAGGCAGGTAACACTATGTATCCCCGAATAGAAAGAGTGCTGCAATCTGATAACATGACACTTGGGAGTAATGATGTTTTATTTATTATTTTGTATTTAGTTTCAATTATTATCATAAATGCGATTATCCTTCGCTTTTCTAAAACTAGATGGATCAAAATGGGCATTTAATAAAGGGAGCTACTTCACAATGAAGTAGCTTTTTATGTGCACCTATATATCATTAACATCAAGATTAATGCATGTGACTGGCTGAGTTTGTTAAGGGAAGGATGTTTTACTGTTTGCATCGCCCAAACTATTATTGTTTTTCTTTCACCATCTTTATAAAAAGGAAAAAGATAATAAATACGATAAAGTAGTTCATTGGATTCTTAACGATGCTCATCTCTAGTGAAATCTGTAAGAGTATCCAGAGCGCAAAGATGGCTAGTATTGCAGGAATGATGATTTTGTACATGTCGACCACCTTCCATAGTGAAGCAGCCCTATAATAAAAAACTATTAGCCTGTACGACAAACTGCGACTGCTTATAATTATACGAAATCTTCGAGTAATCAAACGGCTGCCCATTTGTCAGGTGAAAAATACTTTCTATATACAGCTTCGGCAGTCCAGCCTCTAATCCCAAATATTCCGCTTCCTCCTCATTAAGCTGGCCCACGTGCAGAAACAAATCAGAAAAACCAATCTTCAACCCCAGTCCTTCCCGGATGTAATGGAAGATGGAGTGGGAGACGATTTCGTTGTTTAAATACGTCACGATCAATTTGTTGTAATAGGATTCTTCGTAGCAAAGGGTCTGGCCGTTGATGTAGCGGACCCTTTTGACATAGTAGATGTCCTCGTCTATTTCGATGTTCAGATTTTCTGCCGCTTCCGGTGTTGGCTTTCTCACGTCCAGTTCGATGACTTTTGAGGTGACGTGGAAATCCTCGAGGTCTTTTTTAAATCCCTGATTCGACAGAAGGCTGATATAGCCTTTTCGTTTATGTTTTCTGACGAAAATGCCGCTTCCTCTGACCTGAAAGATCGCGCCTTTTTGCTCTAATAGCTCGAGGGACTTTGTGATGGTGCTTTTGCTGACTTCAAACTGGGCCATGAGGGTTTCTAGGACTGGCAGTTTGTCTCCCTGCTGAAGCTGGTGTTCTTCTATATATGTTTCAATTTCCGCTGCGATTTGCTGGTATTTTAACATACGCATTCCTCATTTATTCGTTTAGTTTCACTTGTCAAAATTATAGCATAAACCGCTTACAATGATAGTTAGTGCGTAAATATTTTGTTTCGGCATTGATAAATTATACCGGTACAATTATAATGAAAGCGTAACCAAAACGAAGGGGTGGGTGAAATGTCGGGGAAAGTGAGAGGTTATACGAGACTAGCAAAAGACATTTTAGAGGCCGTAGGCGGGGAAGAGAATGTGATTGGGGCTTCTCGCTGCGCTACCAGACTTCGATTGGTGCTGAAGCGGTCTACCCCTAAAGCGAAGGATATCGTGAAATCGATGCTACCATCCCGGCGTCATTACGGTTGTCATGGTTACGCCTACAAAGCATGCGATTGGCCTGCGTTCAGCGTCCGGCGTCGAATTGCTTGCGCACATCGGGCTGGATACGGTGACATTAGGCGGCACTCCTTTTTCCTTGAAGGTAAAAGAAGGCGATACCGTTAAAAAAGGCGAAGTGCTTGTTGAGTTTGATAAAGCTTTCATTAAAGAGAAAGGGTTAACAACGATTACCCCTGTCATCATCACGAATTCACATGCGTACCAGGAAATTCTGATTGAAGAGATTGAGGAAAGTGCATTGCATCAAAAAATATTTACAGTCGTAAGCTGAGGAGGAATTAAACATGGGAAACATGCCAAAGGATTTTTTATGGGGCGGTGCTTTAGCTGCCCACCAATTTGAAGGCGGATGGAATCAAGGCGGTAAAGGGCCGAGTGTCGTCGATGTGATGACAGCGGGTGCGCACGGCGTGCCGAGAAAAATCACTGACACGATTGAAGAAAACGAATTTTATCCAAACCATGAAGCCATTGATTTCTATCACAGATACAAGGAAGATATCGCTTTGTTTGCGGAAATGGGATTAAAATGTCTGCGGACGTCCATCGGCTGGAGCCGGATTTTTCCGAAAGGCGATGAGGCTGAACCGAACGAAGCTGGTTTGCAGTTTTATGATGATGTGTTTGATGAATTGCTGAAGCATGGGATCGAGCCGGTCATTACCCTGTCTCACTTTGAAATGCCGCTGCACCTGGCAAGAGAATATGGCGGCTTCAGAAACCGGAAAGTCGTGGACTTCTTCGTCAACTTCGCAGAGGCTTGCTTTACCCGTTACAAAGATAAAGTGAAGTACTGGATGACATTTAACGAGATTAACAACCAAATGGATGTGAACAATCCGTTGTTCCTATGGACGAATTCAGGTGTTGTGGTTGGCGAAAACGAAAACGCCAAGGAGGTCATGTATCAAACGGCACACCACGAACTAGTGGCGAGCGCATTAGCAGTGGCAAAAGGAAAAGACATCAATCCAGAGTTCCAGATCGGGGCCATGGTATCACACGTGCCGATTTATCCTTTCTCCTCCAATCCTGAAGATGTGATGCTGGCTGAAGAAGAAATGAGGCAGCGCTATTTCTTCCCTGATGTACAGGTGCGTGGTTATTATCCAAGCTACGCGTTGAAGGAATTTGAACGCGAAGGCTACAACATCACATTCGAAGACGGCGATGATGAGATTTTGAGAAACGGAACCGTCGATTACTTAGGCTTCAGCTATTACATGTCAACAACTGTGAAAAGCGATGTGAAAAATGATAACACTGGCGATATTGTCAATGGCGGCTTGCCGAATGGTGTCGAAAATCCGTACATCACATCGAGTGACTGGGGATGGGCGATTGATCCAACCGGGCTGAGATATACGTTAAATCGTTTTTATGACCGATACCAAATCCCGTTATTCATCGTTGAAAATGGCTTTGGCGCAGTGGATACGCTGGAGGAGGACGGCAAGGTTCATGATCCGGAACGCATTCAATATTTAAAATCGCATATTGAAGCATTGGAAAAAGCGGTCACGTACGACGGTGTTGATTTAATTGGCTACACGCCGTGGGGCATTATTGATATTGTCTCCTTCACAACTGGCGAAATGAAAAAACGCTACGGCATGATCTATGTTGATCGTGACAATGAAGGAAACGGATCCATGAAACGGTATAAGAAGGACTCCTTTGAGTGGTACAAAAATGTCATTCAAACGAACGGAGAGGAACTATAAGAAGCTGGCCCGAATCGAGCACTTTTACCGGAGTGCCTGGTTCGGGTTTTTGATATGATCCGACCCGATATCCAATAATGGGAATAGATTACTAGCGCTGATTGTATGTTATGATTTCACCTGTAAGATCCTTTTTTGTATAATTTAATATTAGAATGGAAGAAAGGGAGAGAGTTTGTGAGTAAAAAGGGATGAAAGCGGGTGTCCGGCTGAAGTTTTAAGATCATGATAGAGTTCCCTAAGCAAATCTCCTGAAAAAAATTTGGCGAGGAAGGGGCAACATCACATTGAAAAACATTTTAATAAGAGCTGGCATATCACCATTTGATACATTTAATGCAGCTGAAATGATTGTTCGCAACTCCATTGGCGGCAACGTAGGAAACCTAGTATATGCCTACAGTGTGTTTCGCACGCTGATGACAGAAGGAACGACGATTACTCCTGATTATTATCGGATTAATCCAGCGGATGCTGAACAAATTAATACAAATTATGATATGTATATTATTCCGCTGGCAGATGCATTCCGCGAGGATTTCGTGCCTTCTTTACGGAAATATACCCAATTAATTAAGAAACTAACCATTCCGGTTGTTGTGATTGGTGTTGGTTTGCGGGCTCCGTTTGAACCAAAATTAAATGAAGGTTTTCCTTTTGATGAGGATGTAAAAGCGTTTGTAAGTGCTGTGCTGGAGAGATCAAATATGATCGGTGTCCGCGGTGAAATTACAGCGAAATACCTTTCCAGATTAGGCTTCCGTGAAGGCATTGACCATACGGTGATTGGGTGTCCTTCTATGTATGCGTTTGGCAGAGAACTGAAGATAAGAGAAACTAATATCACAACAGAATCTATGGTGACGGTTAACTCATCAAGGCTGTCTCCAAAGCATGTGCTGGACTTTATTACGAGAAGCATGAAAGAGTTCCCGAATCATTACTTTATCCCGCAATGGCGAAAAGAAATGATTCTGACGTATGCGGGTGCGCCTGCGCTAGCGAAGCCTGCTGATAATTATCCGGTCAGCATGGAAGACCCGGCTTATCAGAATGATAGAGTCCGATTCTTTTTAAATGTGCCGACTTGGCTGGATTTCCTGAGAAAAGCCGATTTGAGCTTTGGCGCAAGGCTGCATGGAAATATCGCAGCGACGATTGCCGGTACACCGAGCCTGTTGCTTCCGAAAGATGCCAGAATGCGTGAATTAGCTGAGTACCATCAATTAACGCATGTCATGGCAAATGAGATAACCGATCAGACAAAACTGTCAGAACTAATTGAAACACTTGATTTTCATCAGCCTGAGAAACGGCAAGCGCAAAACTTTGACCACTTCATCAGCTTCTTGAATCAAAATGAATTAGACCATATTTATAAAGAGAAAGCGATTCCTGATACCGTTCCTTTTGACGAAAAACTATCTAAGACGAAGCTTCTTCCGGCTGTGACTACAGTTAGCGGCTGCAGTTCCACAGAAACAGCGAAACGCTGGGAAACGCTAGTGGCATTAGAAAATGCCAAAAAGGAAAAAACCATTAAAGATCTGAAAAAAAAGGTCAAAAAGTATCAGGGCACGTTAAATAGAAAATCAGTGCGTATCGCTTTAAAAACAGCAAATATGCTGAGTGTGAAGTGACCATTCACTAACATTACAACTATATTACAGTTGTATAAAACATGCAATATTTTTGGAATAAAAAAGAAAGCCGCAATGCTGCCAATCTGGCAATATTGCGGCTTTCTTATATCAGTTACGGATTAGGTAATCAAACGCGCCGAGGGCGGCAGTTGCACCTGATCCCATAGAAATAATAATTTGGTTGTACGCACTGTCTGTGCAGTCGCCGGCAGCAAATAAGCCTGGTATGCTTGTTGCGCCGTGTTTGTCGACAATGATTTCGCCGATGCGGTTGCGTTCAACCGTTCCTTCTAACCATTCTGTGTTTGGCACGAGACCGATTTGGACGAATACACCTTGAAGTTCAACGTGTTTTTCTTCGCCTGTTTCGCGGTCTACGTATGTGATGCCGTTAACACTCTGATCACCTGTGATTTCTTTTGTTTGTGCGTTTTTCACGACAGTAACGTTAGGCAGGCTGTAGAGACGTTTTTGCAGGACTTCGTCTGCTTTCAGTTCCGGCGCGAATTCTAGTACAGTAACGTGATTGACAATACCTGCAAGATCAATCGCTGCTTCGATACCAGAGTTTCCGCCGCCGATTACCGCAACGTCTTTGCCTTCAAACAATGGCCCATCACAGTGCGGGCAGTATGCGACACCTTTGTTTTTGAACTCTTGTTCACCGGGTACGTTGACATTGCGCCAGCGTGCACCTGTTGAAAGGATCACTGTTTTACTTTTCAGGACAGCGCCATTTTCGAGTTCAAGTTCGAACAGATCTTTCTTCTCAAGGCGTTTCGCACGCTGAAGGTTCATGACATCAATATCATATTCCTTCACATGCTCTTCAAGACTTGCCGCAAGCTTCGGTCCTTCCGTCGCTTTGACGCTGATGAAGTTTTCGATGCTCATGGTGTCGAGCACCTGTCCGCCGAAGCGCTCAGCGACAACACCAGTGCGGATGCCTTTACGTGCAGTGTAGATCGCTGCACTTGCACCAGCAGGTCCGCCTCCGACAACAAGAACGTCAAACGGCTCTTTGTCAGCAAACTCAGATGTATCTGCGCCGCTGCCCATTTTCGCAAGGATTTCTTCAAGCGTCATACGGCCGCTTCCGAAGGATTCGCCATTCAGGTAAACGGTCGGCACTGCCATGATGTTTTTGCTTTCAACTTCTGCTTTGTATGCTGCACCGTCAATCATCGTGTGCGTAATGTTCGGATTCAGCACGCTCATCATGTTTAAAGCTTGTACAACATCAGGACAGTTGTGGCATGTCAGGCTGATATAAGATTCGAAGTGGTATTCACCGCTGATCTTCTTCACCTGATCAATGACTTTTTGGTCCACCTTAGGCGGTCTGCCGCTCACTTGGAGCAACGCCAACACTAATGATGTAAATTCGTGGCCCAGAGGGATACCAGCGAAAGTTACGCCAGTGTCTTCTCCGACACGATTGACACTGAAGCTTGGCGTTCTGTTTAATTCAGCTTTTTCAACTGAAATTTTCGATGACATGGAAGCCAGCTCATCAACGAGAGCCAGCATGTCCTTAGAAGTGTCATCTTCGCCTGCGCTAACTTTGAGAACAATGTCATTCTCAATTAGCTGCATATATTGATTTAATTGTGCTTTGATGTTTGCATCAAGTACCAATTGAATGCACTCCTTAGATTTTACCTACTAGATCAAGGCTAGGTGTAAGAGTTTCGCCGCCTTCTTCCCATTTAGCCGGGCAAACTTCACCTGGGTTTTGACGAACGTATTGAGCTGCTTTTACTTTGTTTACAAGGTTGCTTGCGTCACGGCCGATACCGCCTGCATTGATTTCAACAGTTTGGATAACGCCATCTGGATCGATGATGAATGTTCCGCGGTCAGCAAGACCAGTTTCTTCGTCAAGAACATCGAAGTTGCGAGAGATTGTTTGAGATGGGTCACCGATCATTGCGTAAGTGATTTTGCCGATTTTTTCAGAGCTGTCATGCCAGCCTTTGTGTACGAAGTGAGTATCTGTAGAAACAGAGTATACTTCAACACCTAATTCTTTAAGAGCAGCATATTGTTCTTGAAGATCTTCAAGCTCAGTTGGGCATACGAAAGAGAAATCTGCTGGGTAGAAGCAGAATACGCTCCATTGGCCTTTCAAATCTTCGTTTGTTACATCGATGAATTCACCGTTTTTGAATGCTTTTGCTTCGAATGGAAGTACTTCTTTACCGATTAAAGACATAATGTATATTCCTCCTAAAAATGTATTAGAAAGCATATTCGCTTTCAATAATAATTCTAATTATATATGAATTATTAATTAATATATATTTTTTGTCAAGCGATAACCTACTTTTTTTCAACTTATTTAAGGTATGACAGGTAGGATTTAGGTATTTCTTTTATAACAAATGAGAGGCTGATTCTCAATTAGACAAGGTTTTCAGGGACTTTTGTAAATCAGAATGACAGGCCGTTTTGGCATTTGAACATTTTATGACACCATGGGCAAGGGGCAAAGGACAATGACAAAAAGCAGAATAGAACGGAACAGCAAGCTGCTGTCACATGATAATCTTGGGGATTGTTTCTAGCTATTATTGTATCACTGTTTATGATATTTAAAACATAACTTATGTCTTCTGTTGTTTGAGATAGAAGAAAAAAACACGGTTCAGTTGAAAACTGACCGTGTTTTTGATGACAGGTTATTCAGACCAATTCGTATGGAAAACGCCGTCCATATCAGTCCGTTCGTACGTGTGAGCGCCAAAGTAATCGCGCTGTGCCTGCAAGAGGTTCGCATTGGAACGCCCTGTGCGGTAGCCGTCGTAATAAGAGAGCGCGGTAGTTAAGCATGGGAAAGAGATTCCGGTGCTGATACCCTCGCAAACGACTTTTCGCAGGCCTGTTTGATAGGCATGGAGCTTATCTGTGAAATAAGGCGCGATCAGCAGGTTAGCCAGATTTGGCTGCTCACTGAATGCTTCGCTGATCACGTTTAGGAAATCAGCGCGGATGATGCAGCCGCCTCGGAAAATCAAGGCGATGTCTTTGAGCGGCAGATTCCAGCCGTAAAGCTCAGATGACATCTTATATTGGGCAAAGCCTTGTGCATAGGCGCATACTTTCCCCATGTAAAGAGCCTGTCTGACGTATTCAATCCAGGTGTCTTTATCCAAGTGTTTTTCTTCGGCTTCTGGGCCTGCTAATACATCTTGAGCTGCCATCCGTTCTTCTTTTAAGGATGACAAGTAGCGGGCGAACAAGGACTCTGTGATGATCGTGGACGGGATGCCGTTATCAATCGCCTGCATGCTCGTCCATTTTCCGGTGCCTTTTTGTCCGGTTTTATCAAGGATGACATCGATCAGAGGCTGTCCTGTTTTTTCGTCTTTTTTGCGTAAAATCTCAGCTGTAATCTCTATTAAATAGCTTTTTAGCTCACCTTGATTCCATGTTTCAAAAATAGATGCAATTTCATCTAGCGGCAGACGAAGCGTTTCTCTTAGAAACGTATACGCTTCTGCAATCAGCTGCATGTCTGCATATTCAATGCCGTTGTGCACCATCTTTGTAAAGTGCCCTGCCCCTTTTGGTCCGATATAGACACAGCAAGGGTCATCTCCGACTTGAGCTGCGATTTTCGTCAGGATAGGAGCGGCTTTCTCATAGACGTCGCGATCTCCGCCCGGCATGATGGAAGGCCCTGTTAATGCACCGACTTCACCGCCGGAAATGCCGACTCCCAGGTAGCCGATCCCTTTTTCCTTCAGCTCGTCATATCTTCTTTCTGTGTCTTCATAGTGGGAGTTTCCTCCGTCCATGATGACGTCGCCTTCTTCAAGCAAAGGCATTAATGATTGGATGACGGAATCTACGGGTTTTCCCGCTGTGACCATCAAAAAGATTTTTCTTGGTTTTTCTAACGATTGAACAAAGTCCTCAAGCTCGTAATACGGGCTGAGAGATTGTCCATCCAGCTTTTGGACAAGCTGGTCCGTTAAATCTCTGGTGTAATTATAGACAGCGACGTTTTCGCCTTTATTTGCCATGTTTAAGGCGATGTTGCTTCCCATTACGCCTAAGCCTATGACACCAATCGTATTGAACATGTGTTACAGCTCCTTCTTAATTTCATACAACTAAACTTAACAATAAAATGAATCCCAGTCCAGCAACGGAAATAATGGTTTCCAGCAATGTCCATGTGGCAAATGTTTCTTTCATGCTTAATCCGAAGTATTCCTTGAACATCCAGAAGCCGGCGTCATTGACGTGTGAAGCGATGACACTTCCGGCGCCTGTTGCGAGTACGACTAACGCCAGGTTAACATCAGAATGGCCCAATAACGGAATGACCAGACCTGTTGTGCTTAGTGCGGCAACAGTCGCTGATCCTAGAGAAATGCGCAGGATCGCCGCGATGAGCCATGCCAGAATGATTGGCGATAATGCCGTTCCTTTGAATAAGTCTGCTACGTAATCGCCGACACCGCCGTTGATCAGCACTTGTTTGAAGGCGCCGCCTCCTCCGATGATCAAAAGCATCATGCCGATTTGTGAAATGGCAGTTGAACAAGAATCCATCACGGTTTTGACTGGAATGTTGCGCTTGATGCCCATTGTATAGACTGCGACCAATAACGAAATAATCATAGCAGTCGATGCGTTTCCAATCAATCTGATAAAAGCTAAAACTCCGTTATCTGCAAACCCGATTGTTTCTTGAAGCAGGTCGATAATGGTCGCGACCGACATGATGATAATCGGGAGCATTGCGGTAAAGACACTGATTCCAAAGCCGGGTGTTTCTTCAAGGTTAAACGTTTTTTGTGTGCCGAGTGATGCAATATTGCCGTTTTTCGCAAATGATGCAGGAACGATTTTTTTCGCGAACTTTGTAAATAACGGCCCTGCGATGAGCACTGTCGGAACAGCAACAATAAAGCCGTACAGCAGCACTTCTCCAATGTTTGCGCCATACTCACCGGCGATCGCCGTAGGTCCCGGGTGCGGCGGCAGGAAACCGTGTGTGACGGATAGTGCCGCGACCATCGGGATTCCGAGAAATAAAATAGAAATCTTCAATTCTCTTGAAATCGCAAAGACAATCGGAATTAATAGAACCAGTCCTACTTCAAAAAATAACGCAATCCCAATAATGAATGAGGCAATGACAACGGCCCATTGAATATTTTTCTCACCGAATTTGTTGACGAGCGTCATCGCAATGCGCTGTGCGCCTCCTGAATCCGCGATCAGCTTGCCCAGCATCGCACCGAGTCCGAAGATGAGCGCGATGTGGCCAAGAGTCCCCCCTATTCCTGCTTCGATGGAGCTGACAACTTTATCGAACGGCATCCCGAGTGCCAGTGCCACGCCGAACGATACGACCAGCAGGGAAATAAATGTGTTTAATTTTAAGCCCATAATCAGAAATAGTAATGCTAAGATCCCAAGTGCAACGATGATTAACGGCATGGTAATGCCCTCCCCTTCATGTCATGTACTATTTGTGTGTGATTAAGCCCCTCTGATAATCTGCAATTTGTGTATATTGATTTTCTAATAATCTTGATAGATTGATGAAAATCGGCATTAATGTTCTGTATTCCTTGGCTGAGTCTTCGATCGGCGTATGTCTGTATGTGCTGCCGATCATGTCGGACACGGCGTCGAATGAGTCAATTTTTCCTGTTGCATACAGGCCTAAAATGCAGGCGCCGAGACATGAGCTTTCGTAGCTTTCCGGAACGACAACCTCTGATTCGAAGATATCCGACATCATTTGGCGCCAAACCTCCGACCTTGCAAATCCCCCTGTCGCTTGGATGCGGGTTACCGGGCCATCCATGCATTCAGTTAACGCCAAGAACACCGTGTACAGGTTGTAAATGACGCCTTCCAATGCCGCGCGTATCATATGCTCTTTCTTATGCGACATGGTCAGGCCGAAAAATGAGCCGCGTACATCCGGATTCCACAACGGAGCGCGTTCTCCGGCGAGATATGGGTGGAACAGCAGACCGTCAGAACCGGGTCTGACGCGTTGGGCAATTTTCGTCAGCACGTCATATGGATCAATGCCCAGCCGTGTCGCTGTTTCGATTTCGGAGGAGGCAAACTCGTCTCTGATCCAGCGAAGGACGATGCCCCCATTGTTCACAGGTCCCCCAATAACCCAATGCTTGTCCGTCAAGGCATAGCAAAAAATTCTCCCTTTTTCATCGGTTTGCGGCTTGTCAATAATCGTCCGGATGGCACCGCTTGTACCGATGGTAACGGCGATTTCGCCCTTTTTAATGGCGTTGACGCCGAGGTTGGACAGCACGCCGTCGCTGGCGCCGATGACAAAAGGCGTTTCCGGATCGATTCCCATTTGGATCGCTATTTCCGGGCTGCAGTGCTGAAAGATCTGGGTTGTTGGCACGAGTTTGGATAAGTGATCCGGCGTGATGCCTGCGATGCGCAGTGCCTCTTCGTCCCAATCCAAGCCTTTCAGGTTCATCATGCCTGTCGCTGATGCCAATGAGTAATCGATGACATACTCATTGAACAGCTGTTTAAAAATGTATTCTTTGATGCCGATATATTTCTTTGCCTTGGAAGCGATTTCTTTCCGTTCATTCGTGATCCAGGCAATTTTACTTAACGGTGCCATCGGATGAATCGGTGTTCCCGTCCGTTTGTACACCTCATGTCCGTTCAATTCCTCTTTGATCTTATGCGCCCAGCCTTCACTTCGGTTGTCGGCCCATGTGATGCATGGTGTCAGCGGCTTGTCATTTTCGTCGATTGCAATGACGCTGTGCATGGCGCTGCTGAACGAAATGAAAGAGATCTGTTTTTCGGGATGCTGTTTTGTAATTCTCGCTGTTGTATGGATGACTGCCTGAAATATCTCTTCCGGGTTTTGTTCAGCTGTTGAGATGTCCAGTGTATAGAGCGGGTAGCCGATGCTTTCTTTCTGTACCACATCTCCGTTTTCACTGAACAGCACAGCTTTTGTGCTTGTCGTGCCGATATCGATTCCTAACATATAACTAGTCATTGTTGTATTCAGCTCCTTTTGCCAGCATTTGTTGTGAGAGCCATAGGTCTTCTACCTTATCCTGCACATCATCAAAGTTTTGGTGAAGAGACTGAATCATCAGCGCCCTATCCTTTGTTTTGATGGCTTGAATATAAAGCTCGTGGTTATCTAAAATCCTTGTGAAGTCTTCATACTTTTCCTTTAACCGTACCCGCATCGATAAAAGAATAAAGCTTTCCATGACGGGTTTTAGATTGTTCCAGATCATCTGAATGTATGAATGATCAATCGCTCGGATAATGGTTTCATGGAACAGCACATCTTGAAATGAAAATTCGTCAGCGTCCTCATATTTGATTGAGACTTTCATCATTTCAAGAATTTTGCTGAGATCCTTAACTAAAGGCTCAATGTCTATTTTGACAAGCCGTTCAAAGACAAATGTTTCTAATAGTAACCGCACATCATAAATTTCCGCGATTTTCTTCTCAGTTAAACCAATTACGACCGCTCCCATTCGTTCTAAGCGGATGATTTTTTCGGATGCGAGTATTTTTAGCGCTTCGCGAACCGGCGAACGGCTTACTGAAAACTCGGCGGCGATTGTATTTTCTGATAAAATGGTACCGCTTTCAATCAGGCCTGAAACGATCCGCATTCTCAGCTCGTATGCGACACGAACCCCGGTTGACGCTTTTGAGAGCCATTTTGCGGGATACAACAGGTCTTTGGAGTCTAGCATACACTCACCTTCCTCACTCAAGAAGTATACTTGTATACAAGTATGATAACGTGAATATTTCTTTTATGCAAACACTTTCATTTCTAATTTTTAATAAAATTTTTCCCAATCATTATGGTATTTATTTCTAAATGGAATATGGTACATTGGAGATAACTAGCATAAGTGAATCATGTTTTGAAAGAGGCGATTTGGATGAAAATCATCATTGCACCTGATTCTTTTAAGGAAAGCTTATCAGCTCTGGAGGCCGCAGACGCGATAGAAAGAGGTTTCAAGTCGGTCTTTCCGGGTGCTGATTACAGAAAATTGCCGATGGCGGATGGCGGCGAGGGAACTGTTCAATCTCTGGTCGATGCGACCAACGGAAGGATCATAGAGCAAGTTGTCACAGGGCCGCTGGGGGAACCGGTGAGAGCTTTCTTTGGCATGATGGGAGATGGGAGAACAGCTGTGATTGAAATGGCTGCTGCTTCAGGATTGCATCTGGTGCCTGTAGATAAGCGAAATCCGCTCATCACTACAACAAGGGGAACGGGAGAATTAATCGGAGCAGCTCTTGATGCGGGAGCGGAGCGGTTGATCATCGGAATCGGCGGAAGCGCCACGAACGACGGGGGAGCCGGGATGATTCAGGCATTGGGCGGAAGGCTTCTTGATAACTCAGGCAGCGAGATTGGCCCAGGGGGCGGCGCGTTATCTCAGCTTGCATCAATAGATGTTAGCGGGCTTGATTCCAGATTGCGGAATGTCAAACTGGAAGTTGCCTGTGACGTGGACAATCCGTTAACAGGACCAAAGGGTGCTACGGCTGTTTTCGGGCCGCAAAAAGGCGCGACGGCCGACATGCTGGATGTACTAGACCAGAACGTAAGCCATTTCGCTGATATGGCAGAAAAAGAGCTCGGATCAACCTTCCGAGATACAGAGGGCGCCGGTGCAGCGGGCGGTCTTGGATGGAGCCTGCTGACTTATCTTCAGGCTGACCTGAAAAGAGGCATTGATATTGTCCTTAATGCGGTTGATTTTGAAAGTATCGTTCAGGATGCAGATCTTGTGATTACCGGCGAGGGACGGATCGACAGCCAAACGGTTCATGGAAAAACGCCGATCGGCGTAGCCAAGGCGGCTAAATCATACGATGTGCCCGTCATCGGTATTGCGGGATCAGTATCACGAGACAGTGATGCCGTCTATCAACACGGAATCGATGCGCTTTTCAGCATCGTTCCCGGAGCCGTGCCGCTAGAAGACGCGTTTGAACATGCCGCGGAATATATGGAAAGAACGGCGCGGGACATTGCAGCGTCTATCCAATTGGCGAAAACGATGTTTCTGATATAGCCGATGCACACGCCAATGCATAGCCATCCTTCTTTTTGGGTAGAGACAGTTAACACACAATGAGGAATTCATCCCAGAAGGAGGACGCAGATATGACTGTACAAGAAATCAAAGGAAAAAAACTAGTAAAAGGCATTGCGCCAAATGTGGAGCCGGAAGCTCTGTTAAATGATAAACGAAAAGTATTTTTGTTTGGTTCCCCTAGTTACACAAACATTGGCGACCAAGCGATTGCGTATGCGGAAGAGAAATTTATCAAAAATCATTTTCCGTATTATGAATACATTGAGATTATGGATTATGCGACGGATGAGGGCATTGAACTGGTGAAGGAGATCATTCGTGAAGACGATATTGTCTGCTTTACAGGCGGAGGGAATTTAGGAAACCTTTATCTTGATATTGAGGAAGACAGAAGAAAGGTCTTTTCGGCGTTTAAAGACTACAAATCAATTTCTCTGCCACAATCCGTTTATTTTGAGGATACAGAGGAAGGACAGAAGGAAAAGAAAAAAACACAGGATGCGTACCATCAAAATACAAACTTAACGATTGCTGCGCGTGAGACGCAAACACTGGATGTTGTGAAGGAGACCTTCAACTCCAATGTGATCTTTACACCGGACATGGTGCTTTCCTTGGATATTGTGCCGCGAGAGCTCGAGCGGGACGGCGTTCTCTTTATTTTAAGAGCGGATAAGGAGAAAGTGACTGACGAAGATTTTATTTCACAGATGAAGCAATGGGCAGAAAAAACAACTTACACAGAGCGTATCGATACGGTGCTGGATACGGTAGACACCATCGATTACGCTGATCGTGAAAAGCATTTTATGGAGATGCTGGACCGCATCGGCTCCAGTAAATTGGTGATTACCGACCGCCTTCACGCGATGATTTTCTCGATTATCACCAAAACACCTTGCCTTGTCTTTGGAAACAGCTATGGCAAAGCCAAACATTCATACCGGGATTGGCTTGAAAGCTTAAACTTCATTGAGTATACGGATAAGAATGATGTTGAGGAGCTGGAGCGTATGATTGACCGCCTGCTTCAAGCAGAACCGAATGACGTTGATTTATCTAAGGACTTTCAGCCGCTGATTGATTTTTTTGCTTCATAAACGAAAAAGACTGCCCTCCCCCCGGGGCAGTCTTTCTTTGTTAAATATGAAACAGCCAGACGACGAGCGGGCCGAAGAATGAGCCGAGCACCGCACAAAGCGTCATGGAGACGGAACTCATGGATACGGCCAGTTCCCCATATTCCAATGCTTTGGAGGTACCCAGTGCGTGGGAGGCGCTGCCTAATGCAATGCCTTGTCCTAGGGAACTGCGTATGCGAAGCCATTTTAGGAAAAGCGGCCCGAGGATGACGCCTGAAAAGCCCGCAATCATGACAAATACGACTGTCATGGAAGGGACGCCGCCAAGACCGGCGGCGATCTGAATAGCGACAGGGGTTGTGATCGATTTTGGCAGAATGGATAATAAGAGATCATGATCAATCCCGAATGCTTCTGCGAAGATCAGCCCGCTGATCATTCCCATGCATAAGCCGACCAGGACGCCGCCTAAAATGGGAACACAATGTTTGACAATGATATGCCATTGCTTATAAAGCGGATAGGCCAGCGCCACAACAGCCGGCCCAAGCAAAGAATTGATCCATTTCCCCCCGATCATATAGCCTTCATAGGAAACATGGAACATCATCAAAGCCGCTACAATCAAAATGGTCGTTGTGAGAACGGGGATCAGAAATGGAAGCGGGAATCGCTTATAGAGTTTGACCATCGCTAAATAAGCGGCAACTGTTAAAAGAATTATAATGATCGCGATACATGCTTGCTGCATTTCTCTTTCTCCTCCCGTTTTTTTGCTTTTTTCTCTAATAGCTGGCTGGCGAATCCAGCCGCAATGATCGTGACGATGGTGCTGAGAACGACTGTAATCAGCAGCATCAGGCCATTGAATGAAATGAGAGACGGATAGTTTATCACTCCTGTCATTGCCGGGATGAACAACAATGGAAGGAAGGATAATAAAAACCCTGCTCCGTCTTCAATGATGGAGACGGGAACAATACGGAGGCCCAAGCAGATCAGAAGCAATACCAATCCAACGATGCTTCCTGACACGGGTAAATGAAACAGATGCTGAATGGCTTCCCCGATCATAAAAAATACATATAATATCAACACTTGCAAAATAATTCGTATGACTTTCACATCAAGTGCTGCTCTCCAATCAGAACAGCTTCCTCCTTTCTGGTGCTTGCTTCTAGGATGGTTCTGAGGAATCGCTTTACTTTCTTTTTATATGATTGTACTATACAAGTATAATGATTGATTTAGTCATATAACGACTTGTATTTATTCAGTTAATGTACATTTGTATTATACAAGTATATATGATGTTGTCAATGCCGGAGATTGGAATAGGGAGCGAGAGCGATTGCAAAATCAAAATCCAGTTGAATTAATTGAATATGAGCTGACGACTTTTATCAGGAGAGCTGTTTATCTGGATCAATCAGAGAAAAGAACAGGGAATTTGGAGAGATCTTCGTACTTATTACTGAGACAATTGGATGAGTTTGGGCCTGCTCGTGTTAAGGAATTGGCAGAATCGTTTAAGCTTGATATTTCTACTCTTTCAAGACAAGCAGCTGCATTAGAGGCAAAGGAGCTCATCTATCGTTTCTCAGACCCATCTGATGGGAGAGTCAGCCTGTTTACCATTACAAAACTCGGCAAACAACTATTAAAAGCCGATCAGCAAAAGCGCCTTGAACGTTATGAACAGATGCTGAAAGAATGGTCAACACAGGAAAAAGAGATGTTCGGCGAGCTGCTGCAGCGTATGAACAAGGCTTTTATCGATTAACAGCTGAAAAACCCATGGTTCGCTGGAACAGCATGGGTTTTTCTTATGGTCAGAGATTACCTGCATCGTTTGGCGGCAGCCCAAGCCACTAGTCCGGCAATAACAGCCGCCGATACAATTGGGCGCTTCGTCGCTTTTGTGTAGTAGCTTCTTGACCTCATCCATCCTTTATTTGTGCCTCTGTCATGCATACCGCAGCCCGCATCATAAAGAGCGCTTTCTTCTCGCGGTTTGGACGGTCTTTCGGCATGCTGGCTGTGATACATGATTTTTTCCATCAGTCTGTCGGTCAGACGAGGAAAAAGCGCGCCCAGCATGGCGATGGCTTTGGCCTGTGAGCCGATGTACATGTCGCGCTTAGGGTGTTCGGCGGCAAACAGGATCGCTTCGGCGACCGCTTCCGGCGGATAGATCATGGAGCGGTAATGAGCCGGCTGTTTGTCGAGGTAGCTGTGCGCATGCTCGTTATATGGTGTGTCAATTCTGCCCGGGTGGATGAGCGTTACTGAGACGGGCGCCTGTTCCTTTTCAAGCTCCATTCGGATGCTTTCCGTCCAGCCGTGAAGCGCAAATTTGGCAGACGCATATGTGGATTGAATGACTGTTCCCCTGTCTCCGAACAGGCTTCCTACATTAATGAGTGCGCCCGGCACACCTCTGCCGGTGTAGTGTTTGACAGCCGCTCTTGTTCCGTAAACAGGTCCCCAGAAATTTGTGTCGAACATGCGCTTCATGTCTTCGACGGTGACGTCCATGGCATGTCCGAAAGTCGAGACGGCCGCATTGTTGACCCATGTGTCAAAGCGGCCGAATGTGCTGATCGCGGTTTCTGCGATGCGGTTGACGTCCTCTTCTTTTCCGACATCCGCCTTTACCCATATGGCGTCGTGCCCTTTTTCCTTAAGTTCATCAGTGAACTCCTTCAGCGCGTCTTCATTTCGCGCTGCTGCCACGACCTTTGCGCCTTTTTCAGCTGCCATTCGTGCCGTGACAAGTCCGATTCCGCTTGAAGCGCCGGTAATGACGATCACCTGATCCTTAAGCTTTTTCAGTTTGAGCTTTGTTTTTATGGCGGGGTTTTGTCGTTCAAGCTGTTCTGTATTCGTGACTGAATGATCGATTGTCATTGAGAGATCCCTCCTAGACGCTGTTTTTGTACATTACCCCATCCGGAAGGGTCTTACCCCTTTTGACAATCACAGGGTTCTTTTTTATATTATATAAGTCGCTCTACCATACCTAGGAGGGAATGTTTTAATGACTAGCAGAGGAGATTCACGTGAAAAAATCCTTCACACGGCGTCACGTCTGTTCCAGCTGCAAGGATATCACGCGACAGGTTTGAACCAGATTGTAAAAGAAAGCGGTGCTCCAAAAGGATCGCTTTATCACTTTTTTCCGAATGGCAAAGAAGAATTAGCAATTGAAGCGGTTACATATACAGGTAAGATCGTTGAACATCTGATACAGCAAAGCATGGATGAGTCCTCTGATCCAACAGAAGCGATTCAGCTTTTTATCAAAAAAACAGCCAGCCAATTTGACAACACAGAAAGCATTAAAGGTATTCCAGTCGGTTTGCTGGCGAGTGAGACAGCGTTAATCAGTGAACCGCTGCGGACGGTTTGCATGAAGGTGTTTAAAAGCTGGGAAGCGGTTTTTGCCAGAAAATTAATGGAAAACGGATTTGCAGAAGAAGAAGCAAATCAGCTTGGAACGCTGATTAATTCGATGATTGAGGGCGGCATCATGCTTTCGTTAACGAATAAAGACAAAACGCCCCTTCTTCTCATTGCCGAACAAATACCAGTGCTGGTGAGAAAAAAAGGGTAGCATTTTGTTATCCTTTCTCCTACAATTATATAGAACGGTCTAGACAAATGAATGATAATATATAGACTGGTCTAAATTGGAGGAAGCGATAATATGAAAACATTATGTACACATTCATTGCCTAAAGAAAAAATGCCTTATTTGCTCCGGAGCGGAGAAGGCGAGCGCTATCTGTTCGGCAGACAGGTTGCCACGGTGATGGCGAATGGGAGGAGCACAGGTGATTTGTTTGAGATCGTGCTTCTTTCCGGGGGAAAAGGAGATGCCTTTCCGCTTCACGTCCACAAGGACACACATGAAGGAATTCTCGTTTTGGACGGGAAACTGGAACTGACACTTGATGGTGAACGCTATTTATTAATATCAGGTGATTATGCGAACATTCCGGCGGGAACACCGCACAGCTACCGGATGCAGAGCCACAGAACAAGACTGGTATCTTACACGATGAAAGGAAACGTAGCGCACTTGTATTCCGTTATTGGGAATCCGTATGATCACGCTGAACATCCGCCGTACGCAAGCGAAGAAGTCTCAAACGAGCGATTTGCAGAAGCAGCCGCTGTAGCGGACATTGTATTTCTAGATGAAGAAAAGCCTGCATGTTCGGCCAAATTAGCGGAACTTACAGAGCTGCCAGATGGAGCGGTTCCATACGTTCTTGAATCTGGAGAAGGAGATCGCCTGTTGACTGGAGATCAGCTTCACCGCATTGTGGCTGCACAAAAAAATACAGATGGCCAGTTTATCGTTGTATCCTCTGAAGGCCCTAAAGGTGACCGAATCGTTGATCACTACCATGAACATCATACAGAAACATTTTATTGCCTTGAAGGCCAGATGACGATGTGGGCAGATGGCCAGGAAATTCAGCTGAATCCGGGAGATTTCCTGCATGTCCCTGCAAATACCGTTCACTCCTATCGCCTTGATTCTCACTATACAAAGATGGTGGGCGTATTGGTTCCTGGTTTATTTGAACCGTTTTTCCGGACGTTGGGCGACCCGTATGAAGGCCACATCTTCCCATGTGAGCCTCAGGCTTTGCGTTTTGATCGCGTTTTGCAGAATATCGAAGCATTAGATTTAAAGGTGATGAAACCATAAAGATGACAAGATTGTAAGGTTTTCATGCCGGCCTGACACCTAAATCGATGTTTCCGCGCTTCATTTTTTCATACCCTTAAGGTACAGAAAAAAGGAGCGTGATGGCTATGTCTTCATTACAGCCGACTTTGGCAAATGAGCGGATCGGTGTGCTTGATGTGCTGAGAGGAATGGCGATTTTCGGCATCTTATTTGTCAATCTGGCACATTTCAGTTATCCGGATATGTATTTGTCTATGCTTGGAAAAGAGAATTTTTTCATGGATAAGTGGTCTGAAGCTGATTTTGCCGCCGCAGACATACTGAAATTCTTCATTCAAACAAAATGTATTTTATTGTTTTCCTTTTTATTTGGATTTGGCATGGTTGTCATGATGGAGAGAGCAGAAAACAAAGGGAAACGGTTTGTTCCGTTATATGTGAGAAGGTTAATGGCGCTTCTCTTGTTTGGAACGATTCATGCCTTTTTGATATGGGACGGGGATATTTTAACAGAATATGCCCTGCTCGGATTTGTCCTGCTCTTGTTTCGAAAAGCAAAGCCGAAAACACTGCTGATATGGGCGGTCTCTTTGTATCTTCTGTTTTCCATTCCGTTCATGTTGACAAGTTTTGATCAATCAAACGGACAGGAATGGGTACAAGCGGTAACACAGCAGGCAAAACAAGCGATTCATGTTTATGGAAGCGGCAGCCTGAAGGATATTGCAGAACAGCGGATCCACGACCGTCTTGTTTACATGTCTTCGAATGGCATGCTTACGTATAATCCGCTCAACTTCTTCTTTGCATCCATTCCATATTTCAGTATGTTTTTGCTGGGAGCTGCGACAGCGAAATCTCGGTACTTGCATGAACCAGAAAAGCATCGCAAAGGATTAAAACGATTGTGGATGGCTGGGCTTGTCATCGGCATCGGCGCCCAGGTGCTGTACAGTGTAACGGATAAAGAAATATGTTTGCTGATTGGCGCGCCTTTCCTCATGTTTTTCTATGTTACAACGGTTGTCTATCTTTATCATAAAACAAGAGTGAGAACAGTGCTGCAATCATTCTCCGCTGTTGGGAGGATGGCATTTACCAATTATCTGATGCAGTCTATTGTATGTACTTGGATTTTTTATCATTACGGCTTGGGCCTGTATGGAAAAGTGTACCCTGCTGCCGGTGTGCTCATTACAATTGCTGTTTGTGCCGTTCAAATGGTCTTCAGCCACCTTTGGCTTCGTGTCTTTCGGATGGGGCCGTTTGAGTGGCTGTGGAGAAGCGCTACGTATCTGTCGTGGCAGCCTATTGTAAAGAAAACAAAAGTCTAGATGCCTATTGGCGTCTAGACTTTTTTCTATTATTTATACACGACACGTGTTTTGCAAATGATGTCATGCAGGCCTTTTTTCTCTCCAAAGGCGATCATGATAAACCCGATATAAAAGATGATTCCAGATAAGATATAGGCAAAGTAACGGCCAATTCCCTGTCCGACAGAAACCCGTTCACCTTGTTCATTGACCACTTTCAGGCCAAGAATTTTTTTGCCAAGTGTGCCTTGCATTTTAGAAGCTGTGAGCAGCCCGTAATATAACACGCTGATGACGATCATGATCAGCATAGTAGGCAAAAATGCAAGCGTCATGTATTTCACTAAATACTCTTCTTCCGTCATGTAAGGGTTTGTTGCCACAGCCCCAGCTACAAAAACAGAATTGATCACAAATAGAATAATATAACTAGGAACAGATACAATAATGCCATCAATAAAATAAGCTAAAAAACGAATCCAAAATCCTGCTGGTTTTTCCATGTATTTTTCTCTCTCCTCTGAATTAATCTGGAATAGTATACTTTGAAAAACAAGTACATGCAATATAGTATGGTGATAAAATCCTGATATTGCAGAAAAATGAGTCTTTTATCCTTTGTTTTTTACTATATAAATATACTAGAAATAATCATATCATTTCTGTATGTTCTGGATTTTTTAAAAAATATAATGAATATAACTTTCAACTTACTTATAATAAAAAAGGTTAATATTTCTATTAAAGGAGGAGTTTGATGTCTAAAAAAAATAGCGTGTCGATCATGACAACCATTTCTGCGTTTCTTTTTTGCGCCGTGATTGTGGCGGCTTCACTTTCGCCGCTGGCCGGAACGGGAGCGGCGGCCAATCAGTTTAATTCGATTGGCATGTGGTCAGCTGTCGGTATGATCCTTGTATTGTATTTCATTCCATTTCTCGTTTATATGCTCGGAGTCGATGCAATGAGGTATGTCATGGCGGTGCTTTGCGGCTTCGGGCTTTTGATTCATTTGTCTTCGGCCGGTTTTATCTTGATGTTTAGTTTCTTTAGTGACCATCTGCTTTCTGAGGTGATCTTTGTTTTCGGAATTAGTCTCGCTGCGGCTGCTGCCAACGTCATTTGGTTTGTGGCTGCATTTCGGCCGGGTGCTGAAAAAACGTCCGTGAATACTCTTACATAGTTTTCTAGTTTGTGATGTTTTTGTGAAATAGATTTATAAAATGGATGAATATGTTATGATGGTCACAAATTAGAAGTTACATATAATGGGGGTCTCAATGATGGTCAAGTCATTTCGTATGAAAGCTTTGATTGCGGGAGCTGCGGTGGCGGCGGCTGTTTCGGCCGGTGCTGTTTCTGATGTGCCCGCTGCCAAAGTGTTTCAGCCGACAGCTGCTTATGCGGCGGAAACGGTATTTTCTCAAAATAATGGAGCATCTGGCTTTTTGACAGGAAGATATGATGTACAAGCGATGGCGCCTGCCATGTTTAACTGGTCACGCGAAAGCCGGTTCGCCGGAAATACAGACGGGACGCTGAAATGGCAAAACGACATCAGAACGACTCCGCAAAATGGAGCGGGGGCTGTGATTGACGGAGACGGCACAGTATATCTTCATTCCAGAGACGGGGAAATGAAAGCCTTTAATCCAGACGGCTCAGTCAAATGGGTGACGGGCAATCTTGGAAAAACATATACGCAATCTCCTGTACTTGGGACCAACGGCGTTATCTATTTGGCATCCTATGACAAAAAGATTTATTTTATTGACAAAGAAACGGGAGAAATTTTAACAACGGTTCCGTTAAGCGGCGGGCCAAGCTCTGAAACGGTGATCGGTTCAGACGGGACGTTGTATTTCTCAACACTTGATAATTATGTTCACGCGATCAAACCGACGTCAAAATCAACTTGGACAGAGCGCTGGAAGTTGAAAACAAATGGTGTCGTCAGCTCTGTGCCGGTGCTTGCCAAAAACGGCACCGTGTATGTCGGCACATATAATTACGTGTTTTATGCGATCAACTCCGGAACCGGACAGGTGAAATGGTCCAGAACGACGTCAAATGCGTTTAAAGGATATCCGGTGATTGATAAGGACGGAAACATTTATGCCGGCAACCAAGATGGACAGCTGTATGCTTATACATCAACAGGCAGTTTGAAATGGACATTCCCGCTAAACGGGTTCTCCAGCTCATCTCCTGCGATTGATCATAATGGCAATATCTACATCGGCTCAGGAAGCGGCGAGCTGTTTTCCATCAGCAAAAACGGGGATATGAACTGGTCATTCTATACAGACGGCCCTGTCAGAACGGCGCCGCTGATTGACGCGAAGGGAACGGTTTATTTCGGGTCAGATGATATGAAGGTTTATGCGGCAGACGCAAACGGCAATGAATTATGGAGCTATCAAACCGACAGCAACGTCGTGTCTTCTCCTCAGCTCGCTGAGGACGGAACGCTTTATATTGGAAGTTATACGAAGCTGATGGCTTTTGGGAAATAGTAAAACAGGCTGGCGAGGTTAACTCGGCAGCCTGTTTTTTGATCAATCAAGATATTTATTTTTATAGACAACCTTTGTCCCGCAAATATAATCATGTAATGCCAGTTTAGAGGGAAAGGCCGCCATGATAAAACCGATATATAAGATCTTAGATAATGTGTAAGCGAAGAAACGGCCGAAGCTGTGCCAAAAAGAAATACGCTCACCATACTGATTGACAACGATGATGCCCATGAGTTTTTTTCCCAATGTTGCTTGCATGTTTGAAGAAGTCAGCAAGCTATAGTATAGAATAGCGAAAATAAATATGATGGCCAAAACAGGGATTGTGCCAATGATCAACATGAAAAACTCATATTGGGCTTCTGACATGTGTGTACCTGCTGCATCAATGAGTGGCAACACAATGAAGGTGTTAATGAAAATCATAATGAAAGAGAATATAGCTATAATGAATACATCAATAATAGAGGCTGCTGCCCGGATCCAAAATCCTGCTGGTTTTTCCATGTATCATTTTACTCCTTTGAAGTTTTCTGGGATATTATACGTTAGAGGCTGTGAGGTTTAAATGAGATATACTAGAGGAATTTGGTCTCGTAATAAAAATGGTATTTTATCACTTTTAATCACTTTATTTAGGTGATATAAAGATAAAAAAAGAACCTGCAAGATGATGCAGATTCTCTTCATTACGATTATTTAGAGGCTTGAATAAATACACCCTTTTCGTGAGAAAACTCTTTGAATCCGTATACCCCATGATAGGAGCCGATTCCGCTTGTGTTGACGCCGCCGAATGGCAGGTTGACGTCACTGAAATGGACGACGACATCATTGATGGCGGCATTTCCTGATGTCGTGTGCTGAAGGACGTTGTCAATCAGGTCTTGGTTTTGGCTGAACACATAAAGTGCAAGCGGTTTATCGCGGTCATTTACGTAATCGATGACCTCGTCGATGTCTTCATAGTTCATCATTGGCAGGATCGGTGCGAAGATTTCCTCCTGCATGATTTTCATGTCAGGCGTGACGTTTTTCAAAACGGTTGGCGAGATCGTGCGGTCGCTGGCATCAAATACGCCGCCGAACACCACTTCCGCCCCTTTTTCGATGGCATCGTCGAACAGATCTTTGACGCGGTTGAAGTTGCGGTCATTGACGATCTGCGTAAATTTGCTGCGGTCTGGGGTATGATCATCCTCCATAAATCCAGCGTTGACGACTGTTTGTAAAATCCCCGCGAACCTGTCCTGAACGTCTTTTTTAATGAACAGGTAATCAGGTGCGATGCAGGTTTGGCCGGCGTTTACGAATTTCCCGATGGCGATCTTTTTCGCTGCGTCCATCAGATCGTATTCACTGTCAATAATCGTCGGGCTCTTGCCGCCAAGCTCAAGTGTGACAGATGCCAAGTGTTTGGCAGCCGCTGTCATGACGATTTTCCCGACATTTGTGCTTCCAGTGAAGAAAATATGGTCGAACGGCTGATCAAGTAGTTCGGTTGCCACCTCAACCTCTCCTTCAAAAATCGCGACTTCTTTTTCATCAAAAGCGTCTCTTATCACTTTAGCGGCAATGTTGCTCGTGTTCATCGTGAAATCGGACAGCTTCACAATCGCGCTGTTTCCGGCTGCGAGAGAAGCGGCAAGCGGCGCCATCGTCAGCATAAACGGATAGTTCCACGGGCCGAGGATGAGTGTGACGCCTTTAGGCTCGTACATAAGAATTCCGTTTGCGTCAGGGCTTAACGATGAACCGACTTCTTTAGGCGCCATCCATTGTTCCAGGTTATTCATATTATCTCTGATCGCTTTTTTTGTTCCTTCGATTTCCGCTTTTTTGACTTCGTGATATGGTTTGCGGACGTCTTTGCGGATCGCTTCGATGATTTCTTCTTCATGGGCGATGACGGAATCTAAAAAGCGTTGAAGCTTTTCTCTCCGCTGTTCCGCTGTTGAAGCGCGCAAGGCTTTTTGCTGTTTTTTCTGAAGCTGAAAGACACGCTGGATGTCGTCCTTTACTTGCTGTTCCATTGTAAAATCCCCCTCATTTGCTTTCTTCTTTTCTCGGACCTATTATAAGGTGGTACCTTTTCTGTAAGAAAGACAACGGTGAACCATCTATACGTTACCGTACATATATCTAAGATCTGTCTAATGATTGGAGGTGTCTTTTGTGCCGGAATCTGCCGAAGCTCAAGTGAAAGAGGCGCTGCTGGCTTTATTGAAAGAAAGAGATATTCAACACATCACAATGAAAGAAATCGCTGAGAAGGCCAAAGTGAGCCGCGGATCGCTCTACCTTTATTATGAGGATAAGTTTTCAATCATTGAGGATGTGATCGAAGACATGAAGGAAGGACTGGGCAAAGCGCTTTTTGACGCCTTCAGTCATATGGATACCCTTCATTTGAACAAAAAACGGCAAACGGTGCATCCGACGCTGTCCTTTGTTCATGAGCATCGATCCTTTTTTTCTGTGATGATGAACAGAGGGCATTTCCATCGTTTTTTTAGGGATGTGTTTCAGCAGGATGTGCTGCTGACTCCGGTCCATGTGAATTTGACGCCGATCGAACGGGAAATTTACGGACATTACCGGGCCTTGTACACGTACGCGATTATCCTGTATTGGCTGAATGAGGATGCGGCCGCGACTCCGGAAGCTATCAGCCAAAAGGTATGGGAGCTTGTTTCTCAAAAGAGATTTTATTGGCTGTTTGGACAAGCTGTGCCAGGAGAGCGAGAGAAGGACAAGCAAATCGACAGGCGTGTGGTTCGAACGAGAGAGGCGCTCCAGAAGGCATTTCTGGACGTGCTGGCGGAGAAAAAAGACTACGCAGCCATCACAATTTCGGATATTACCCGGAAAAGCAATATCCGCCGTGCAACCTTTTATGATCACTATGCCAGTAAAGAGGAACTGCTGCAAACCATGATTCAGCAGTCGTGTACAGAGATCATTGAACACCTGACGATTGCATCCAATCCGAATGAGCTTTCCTTAGAGGAAGCAGAGACAGCGCTCACCAGTCTGCTTTCTGCTTTATCGGAACGCATGCCCATTGTCCATTTTCTCAATCGGGAGTGGGGTGTTCCTCATGTGATACCCGGGATGATCAAAGCGCTGGAATCCTTTTATCTGGAACAGCAGACTGATATTCCAGCGGAGAAAAAGCTTTATGCCTACTATGTATCCGCAATGATTATCGGTCTGATATTGTTTCGGCTGGATGAAGGAAAGACACATGAGCCAGAAGTGCTGGCGAGGGAGTTTTTGCAGTTTTTGGATGTGAAGAAATATAAGGTTGTATTGCTTTAAAAGACAAAAAGAGAGGGGGCTCCCTCTCTTATTTCGTTTCTTCCTTCCATTTCTCATCAATCAGCATCTTCCCAGGCCATGTGTACGCCATGATGCCGCCGTCTGCGGTGATGTCTTCTCCCGTGACGTATGAGCTGTCGTCTGATGCGAGGAACAGTGCCACTGTTGCCATTTCTTTGGGCTGGCCAAGACGTCCGAGCGGCGTGATCCATTTGTTGGCTTCGCGGAATTGTTCGCCCATTTCCTGTTCTTTTGTGCCTGCCAGTTTATCAATCAGCGGTGTTTCGATCGTGCCCGGTGAGATAGAATTGACGCGGATGCCGTTTCGAGCGTAATCAATCGCCATCGCTCTAGTCAGGTTCGTGATCCCGCCTTTTGCAGCATTGTAGCCGGAGCGGTCGAGATCCGCGGCCCGGCCTGACATGGAGGAGGTGTTGATGATGGAGCCTCCATTTTCGAGCATGAGCGGAATCAGATATTTGCTGCAAAGGAATGTGCCGCGCAGGTCGACGGCGATAATGCGGTCAAACAGGTCAACCGGATATTCGTGCACCTTTCCGCCTTCCTGATCAACGCCGGCATTATTAAACAGAATATCAATCGTTCCGCATGCATCCTTGATTTGATCAGCAAATGCTTTCACACTGTTTTCATCTGACACATCGAGGTGAAAGGATTCTGCCTGTCCTCCGTTTTTTCTGATTGCGTCAACTGTTTCCTCCATTTGATCTTTATTGATATCTCCGATGATCACACGCGCGCCTTCATTGGCAAAAACCTCTGCCGTCGCTTGCCCAATGCCTGTCGCGGCGCCTGTGATCACTGCTGTTTTGTTTTCAAGTCTTCCCATGATACGAGACCTCCTTTTTCTATTTGTCTTCCCGCTATGTGCAGTGATAAACATGCGAGAAAAGAAAGGCCAGCATATGTTAAGATGAATTAGAAATTGTTGGGAGGTTTGTATGTTTGAAGGTACAGCATAAGAAGGAGCTCAAGTTTTATTGCTTCATTACCATTCCATCTGCATTTGTTGTGCTGACTGTCATCTCTTTTTTATTGCAAGAGATTACGTTTCCGGTGACTGCAAGCGCATTTCTGAATGCTTCATGGCATAATCTATTGTTTTTAATACCGTTCGGTTTGTTTTTCTACCCGGTGCATATATGGATGAAGCGGGAGTTTGGCCGCTGGAATGACACAGAAAAAAAGAGAGGATGATGAAGCCTCTCTTTTTTATGAGAATGAGTGAGAAAAAGAGTGAAAACAAATCCAACTAATGTTAAATTTACATATATATGCATCTATCAATCTAATTGACAATTGACATCTTATGTGATAAATAGATGCTGAAAAGGGTTTACATAATGGTAAAGGAGCGATCAAGAGTGGCGAAAAAAGAGTTTAAAGCAGAGTCTAAACGCTTGCTGGATATGATGATTAACTCCATTTATACCCAAAAAGAAATTTTCCTGCGCGAGTTAATCTCCAATTCGAGTGATGCGATTGACAAAATCTATTACAAAGCGCTTACGGACGAAGCGCTTACGTTTGATAAAGACAGTTACTACATAAAGGTCGCAGCTGACAAAGATGCGAGAACATTAACCATCTCTGATACGGGGATCGGAATGACAAAGGATGAGCTTGAACAGCATCTTGGAACAATTGCAAAAAGCGGTTCCCTCGCGTTTAAAAAGGAAAACGAGCTGAAAGACGGACATGACATTATCGGGCAGTTCGGTGTCGGTTTTTACGCGGCATTTATGGTTGCCGATGTCGTGACAGTCATCAGTAAAGCGCTTGGCAGCGAAGAAGCTTATAAATGGGAGTCTGCGGGTGCAGACGGCTATACGATTGAACCGTGTGAAAAGGATTCTGTCGGTACAGACATTATCCTGAAAATCAAAGAGAACACAGAAGATGATAGCTATGACGAGTTTTTAGAGGAATATCGTTTAAAAGCGATCATCAAGAAGTACTCCGACTTCATTCGCTACCCGATCAAAATGGATACAACCATTAATAAGCCGAAGGAAGGCAGCGAAAATGAATTTGAAGAGGTGCAGGAAGAGCAGACGGTCAACAGCATGGTGCCGATCTGGAGAAAAAACAAAAGCGAGCTGACAGATGAGGATTATGAAAAATTCTATGCTGAAAAGCATTACGGGTTTGATAAACCGCTGACACACGTTCATATCAGCGTGGATGGAGCGGTTCGCTACAACGCGATTCTATTCGTCCCTGAAAACATGCCGTTTGACTACTATTCCAAGGAATATGAGAAAGGCTTGGAGCTGTATTCCAATGGCGTGCTGATCATGAATAAGTGCGCAGACCTGCTACCGGACCACTTCAGCTTTGTGAAGGGCATGGTCGATTCTGAGGATCTATCGCTGAATATTTCCAGAGAAATGCTGCAGCATGACCGCCAGCTGAAGCTGATCGCGAAAAACATCAGCAAGAAAATCAAAAGCGAGCTGCAAAGCCTGTTGAAAAAAGACCGCGAGAAATACGAGACGTTCTACAAGTCGTTCGGCAGACAGCTGAAATTCGGCGTGTACAATGATTTTGGCGCGAATAAGGATCAATTGAAGGATCTCCTATTATTCTACTCTTCAAAAGAGAAAAAACTGGTCAGCTTAGACGAGTATGTTTCCAGAATGCCAGAGGAGCAGAAATACATTTATTACGCGACCGGTGATTCTTACGACCGCATTGAGAAACTGCCGCAAACGGAAATGGTGGCGGACAAAGGCTATGAAATCCTCTACTTTACTGAGGACATCGATGAGTTTGCAATTAAAATGCTGGCTTCTTATCAGGAAAAAGAATTCAAGTCCGTATCAAGCGGAGACCTTGGCATAGACACGGATGAGGATCAAAAGCAGTCCGAGGAAGAGGAAAACAAGTATAAGGATCTGTTTGAGGAAATGAAAAACATTCTGTCAGACAAAGTGAAAAACGTCAGAATCTCAAAACGGCTTAAATCACATCCAGTCTGCCTTGCTGCTGACGGCGAAGTGACAATTGAGATGGAAAAAATCTTAAACGCGATGCCTGACAGCCAAAATGTGAAGGCGGAAAAAGTGCTGGAAATCAACCCGAATCACGAGGTATTCCAAACGCTGCAGGACGCGTTTGAACAAGATAAAGAGAAGCTGAGCCTGTACACAAACCTTCTGTACAATCAGGCGCTTCTCATCGAAGGCCTGCCGATTCAGGACCCTGTGGAATTTACGAACAATATTTGCAAGGTCATGGTGTAAACAGAAAAAGGAATCGTCCCATAAGGAGACGATTCCTTTTTTTATAATGTACGCTCATTCAGCACTTGGTTTTGGGTGCTTTTCTTCTTTTTAAACCGTTTTTTCAGGCTTGCTTCAATTTCCTCCAAGCTTTTCCCTTTGGTTTCCGGTACCATGTAGAACGCGAAGAAAAATGAGAGAAGACAAATGACTGAGAAAACCATAAAGACCCATGCGATGCCCATCGCGCTTAGCATCAGCGGGAAGACGAGCGACACGATCAGATTGGCCGCCGATAACACCAAAGTCGTGAACCCTGTCGCGGCTCCGCGTGCTTTGGACGGGAAGAGCTCAGGCATGAGCACCCACACTACCGGACCCCATGTCGCCTGGTAAAAGACGATATAGACACCTAGAAAGACTACTGTCATCCACGCTGTTGATGCGGAAAGTCCGAGCGTTAGGAGCACGCCTGATAAAGCAGCAAGGCTCAGTGTGATGCCGATACTTCCCCAGATCAGAAGTTTTTTGCGGCCGACACGGTCAATTAAGATCATGGCAGTGATACACATGATGACGTTGAGGATGCCGATTCCCATTGTGCCGAGCGCCGAAGCTGATGTGCCAAGACCGGCCTTCGTAAAAATGGTTGGCGCGTAGTAGATGACCGTGTTAATGCCGACCGCCTGCTGGAAAATGGCAAGGCCGACGCCAATCAGAAGCATGGGGCGAATCCATTTGGCTTTCAGCACGCCAAGTGTCGTTTCTTTTTTCTCCGCTTCTCCTTGCTTCATCTCTGCCAATTCCATTTCAATGTCTTTGGGGTCATGAGTGATGTTCATGATGCGTCTCGCTTCTTCTTCACGGCCGCGCTTCACGAGCCATCTTGGCGATTCCGGCATGAACGCGATGCCGATTAATAGAAGCACGGCAGGTACTGCGGCCAGACCGACCATCCAGCGCCACGCTTCAAACGGTGTGAACAGGTAGTTAACGATATAGGCGAGCAAAATCCCGGTGACAATCATTAAGTTGTTCATTGTGCCGAGTGTCCCGCGAATTTTCGTCGGTGCCATTTCGGAAAGATACACGGGCACAAGTGCCGTTGAACCGCCGACGGCCAACCCGAGTATCACCCTAGATGCAATCAGCATGCCGATTGTTTGAGAAAATGCACAAGCGAGCGCACCGATAATAAAAATGATGGAAAGGACAAATACAACCTTTCTCCTGCCCCAGCGGTCTGAGCATGTGCCGCTCAAGGCAGAACCGAAAATCGCGCCAAGGAGCAGCATGCTGACAACCAATCCTTCTGTCAATGTCGTTAAAGGAATATCGTTATTGATAAACAGGAGTGCTCCTGAGATAACGCCTGTATCGTAACCATATAGCAGTCCCCCTAAAGCGCCGAAAAAGTAGATCATATATTTCCTTGTGTCTTTCTTCACAAATGTCTCCTCCTCAGTTGTTGAGCCAATGAGTATCTAAAATGTATAACAAAGTTAATAGATTAGTACCCATTTCCTATCTCATTTGAAACATTTGTTTTGAACAAACGGAAACATTAAAGCCAAAATGCTGGGTATTGGCGATTTTTGCGTAAGTTATTAATAATGAGAGCGATGATCACGATGATGACAGATCCAATGAGTACGGGAAATACTAAATAACTCCAAGCATATGCACCTTGAATGACGACAATCGGATCTGCGCCGGCAGGAGGATGAGTGGTTTTGGTCAGCATCATCAAGCAAATAGCAAGCCCTGTCCCCAATGCAAAGGTCCATGGGTGGGCGCCGAATATGTGAAGGACAACAATCCCAGTAAGAGCGGAAATAAAATGGCCGCCAATCACATTCCTTGGCTGTGATAATGGAGCATTCCAAGCGCTGAATACGAGCACACAGCTCGCTCCAAAAGGCGCCATTAACCATAAGCTTGATGTATAAGCGGTCAACGAAGCCAGTGTCAATATGGTAATAAATCCTCCGATAAGCCCTGTAACAGCATCTTTGCCGTTCACCTGCAAGGGTGTTTTTCCATTTCCTTTCATTTTTAAAAAGAAGTTGTTTTCCAAATTTATCCCTCCAGTATGTATAGAATAATAGTTAAAAACTAACCTGTCAATTTTATTTTTAGAGGTTAGTTTTTTGAGTCAATAAAAAAACCGTTCGCTGGGGAACGGATTCTTACTCATGATTCATTTTTTTCTGATGGCGTGAAACCTTATGCCTGTTGCCGCATATCTTCATGGAGCACCATTTTCGCCTTCCTGTTTTATCAAGAAAAAGCAAAATGCATTTTTCGTTTGCGCACCGTTTCAGCTGTTGAATTTCTTTTGTATGAATCAGCCACAACGCATCGTAAGCGATAAGCGATAAAATGGAATCATCTGGTTTTCCATTCGGAATGCGGGCTAGTTTGCCATCTATGATTTGATAAGAAAAGGGAGCGGCGGCGATTTGATCTTGCAGGAAAGAGATAAAAGCATGAGAGGGTTCACTGCCTTCGACGATACGCTCAAAGTGTTTTCTCAGCTCAGCCCGGAATTGATGAATCCGCTGCAATTGTCCTCGGACTTCCTGTAGCGTCAAAGAATTGAGAAAAGGAGCAGTTTCTCCCATTATTTCAAACCATGCCATCAGATCTTTTTCTGACTGGATGAGATCGTGCCGTTTATCATAGCTTACAATTTCAGTATTCACGAGATCGAGAGAAAGGTTTTGTGTGATAAGAGGGAATTGAGCATTTGCCATTGTGATCATTCCTTTCAAAATCATTGTAAGCGCCAAAACCTTTTTGACGCAAGGATATGAGTAAAAGGAGGTTTTGCATGTTATCTCTCAGGCGGTCTGCTGATTAAAGGGGAGATGCTCTACCTGTCTACTGGAAAACCATTATAAAAAACCTTACCCGCGTGGAGTAAGGTTTTGATTAAGACATTTTTATTCTTCTGCTTCGTTGACGAAAACCAAGGCGGAGAAGCCTTTTTTCTTATCAAATTGCAATTCAACGACGGTAACTTCCGGATTGAAGTTGTGGTATTCCTCTAAGAACTGAATAATGCCTTCTGAAATGTCATCTGACATAAGCTGCTTGTGGTGCAGGCCAAATGTGGCTTCAGCGAAGAACCCTGTACGCTTGTTGTACGATAGTTCTTTTACTTCAACGTCTTCAGGGTAGATATCTTCTTCATTGGAAATATACACGCAAATTCCGTCTACAATTTCTTGCTCATTTAATATTAATCTCATCGCCTAAAATCTCCTTCTGTACGTCTTCGGTGCTTTAAATGCGCGAATCAATGCGATGACAATGATTAAAATAATGATCAAAGCAATGATATCAACGATCCAGGCAATGGGTGAAGCGCCATACGAAACATAGCCTGGGCCTCCGACTGGATGATAGGTGTAACCCCATGGGTGCATCATGCTGATCATGAACATACCCATTGTAAATCCGCTATAATATCCAAACCATCCTGATGGCGCGAAACCTGCGTGATAGTAATGATTCACTGAAACATAACGTCCGCCAACATAAGCTTTAGACGTTTTTCCGCTGTATGTCTTTCCGCTTACTTTTGATGTAGCGCCGGAAAAGGTCCCTGACGATTTTTTAGAGCTTGATGAGCTTGCCTTTTCCGAAGGCTTCTTTTTAAGCGAAATCGATGATGATGAATCGTCCGACGTCTTGGATTTTTTGCTAGAAGAGCTTGATCCTGAGCTGTAGCTTGATTTCGGGCTTGATTTATAGCTTCCGCTGTATGACGAGCTTGAACTCCGGCTGCTGTAACTAGATGATGAGCGGCCGCTAAAGCTCTTTGCATGAGAAATCGTTGATGGCAGCAGTACACCTAAAGCAACGGTTACTGCAACTAAGGCTTTCACATATTTAAGTTTCATTCTGTTTCCTCCATAGACCATCGAAACGGTCCGCTATTCTGACCAGCAAATAAAAGAAGCTGGGTCAGCTTTATTTCATATGAGCTGGATGATATGAACGTTTCATACTTTTGCTTTCTCAATCACTTTCTTTCTGAGATAAACTACCTTTATTTTATCGGATTTATGGCTCATTTTGTAAGGTTTTGCTTCAAAATCAGTTATTTAGGAATTTATCGCACAAAAAAACAGCCTTCTCCATTGGAGAAGGCTGTTTTCTTCTTATGCGAACAGCTTATCAATAAATGAAATATCCTCTTGAGAAAGCGTCACGTCAGCTGTTTTGATGTTATCAATCAGCTGATCGGCACGTTTTGCTCCCGGGATTAAAATATCAATTTCCGGTCTTGCTAAATACCAGGCTAATACGATGTGAGGGATATCCACGTTGTGTTTTTCGGCAATCGGCGCAAGCTTGTTGACCTTTCTGATATTTTCTTTGAAACGCTCGCCCTTGAAGTGTTCCTGTTCGTTTCGCAGGTCGCCTTCTGGGAACGTTGTATCTTCTGTATACTTTCCTGCCAATAAACCTGATACGAGCGGGAAGTAAGGGATAAATGAAATATTATGCTCCTTCGTATACGGGAAGAATGTTTTTTCCGCTTCACGGTTTAACAGGTTGTATTCGCCTTGCAATACATCTACCAAACCGTCTTTGTTTGCTTCTTTCAATTGCTCTAAAGAGAAGTTGGATACACCGATGGAGCGGATTTTTCCGGCTTTCTTCATCTCATTCAGCGCGTTAACAGCTTCATCCTTAGGCGTATGTTCGTCAGGGAAGTGAATGTAGAACAAATCGATATAATCGGTATTCAAGCGCTTCAGGCTTTCATCAACTGATTTTTTAAGAAATTCTGGTGAATTATCAAAGACAAAGTCATTGCCTTGTTTTCTGTGAGCGGCTTTTGTCGCGATGACAACATCTTCACGGTTGAATTCACGCAGCACTTCACCAATTAATTCTTCGGAACGGCCGATCCCGTAAATATAAGCGGTGTCTAACATTGTCACGCCATTACGGATCGCCTCGCGCACCAATTCTTTTCCGGTTTCTTCATTTAGGTTCGGGTAGAGGTTATGTCCTCCGACAGCATTTGTTCCTAATCCGATAGGGAATACCTGCAAGTCTGATTTTCCAAGCTTCGCTTTTTTCATGATCTGCCTCCTAGAATAAAATGGATGATAGACTCTCAACACTATTGTAAACGTTAGGCCAGATGAATGCCGATTTGATGCTCATTGCAGTACTGCGTGTACTCGTCGTCTAATGGCTGAGAGGTCACAATGCAATGCAGCCTGTCAAACGGTGCATACGTCAGAAGCGTTGATTTTCCGAATTTAGAATGGTCAGCCAATAGATACACTTCTTTTGCTTTTTCCGAAATCCTCTTTTTAATTTCATACTCCAGCAGATCCGAGTTGGTCAATCCGTGAGTCAGCGTCGTTCCGGTAGCGGACATAAAGGCTTTGTTGATATTGTACTTATCAAGCATAGCCGGGTCGTCCATGCCGACAAAGGAGCGGGTTTTTCTCTTATAGTTGTTTCCGATAATGATTAAGTTGATATTCTTCAAAGCTGACGCCGCATTGATAATGTCTAAACTGTTGGTTAAGATGGTGACATTTTTGGCTGGATCAAGCGTATCAAGAATAGACTTTGTCGTCGTTCCTGAATCAATGAAGACCAAATCGTGATCTTCAATAAATCGGGAAGCATAATGGGCGATTTTTGTTTTTTCATCCTGGTGCTGAATGGTGCGATTTTCAAAAGGAACTAATGCGGTTTTTTCAATAGATGTTACGCCGCCGTATACTTTTTCAATCGCACCCTTTTCTGTTAGCTTGTTGATATCACGTCTGACTGTGTTTTTGGAGACATTGAACACCTGGCACAGCTCATCTAAGGAAACAGTGCCATGCGATAAAATGTACTCCTCCATTTCCTGAATCCGCATCAGTTTCATATAAAAAACTCCTTCTTGAATCTTTACGTAACATAAATATATAATAAAAACCAAAAGTTAATCAATAGTTGCTTAAAAAATGATAACATCGGTGTATATCTTTTGCAAGATTGGACGGCCTTCTCTTACCTCTCTTACTTGATTAAAAGATTAATATAATAAAAATAATGAAAAAATTTAGTGTTTATGATTGACTTATGGGTATTATGCGATTAGAATATAACCAAGAAATGACCAAAAAGTAACCTGTTGTGCATGAGATGGTTGCTTGTATGTAAATATGCATCCGCCATTTATTTTTTTGGTTTTTTTGAAAGCGTTTAATTCTTGGCTTACTGAAAAGTGGATATTGATATGAATCTATCCTGAACCATCCATACAAGTGTATGTGTTTACTAATGAAGGAGGCAATAAGAATGGCAGAAATCAGAAAATTAAAAAACTATATCAACGGTGAATGGGTTGAAAGCAAAACAGATCAATATGAAGATGTCGTCAATCCGGCGACGAAAGAAGTGCTATGCCAAGTGCCGATTTCTACAAAAGAGGATATTGATTACGCAGCGCAAAAGGCGGCTGAAGCGTTTGAAACATGGTCAAAGGTGGCGGTTCCGCGCCGAGCCAGAATTCTATTTAACTTCCAGCAGCTGCTGTCTCAGCATAAAGAAGAACTGGCTCATCTAATTACCATTGAAAACGGAAAAAACACAAAAGAAGCTTTAGGTGAAGTGGGACGCGGGATTGAAAACGTAGAGTTCGCCGCTGGAGCACCTTCCCTGATGATGGGTGACTCGCTTGCTTCCATCGCAACGGACGTTGAAGCGGCGAACTACCGTTACCCAATCGGAGTTGTCGGCGGAATCGCGCCATTCAACTTCCCGATGATGGTTCCTTGCTGGATGTTCCCGATGGCGATCGCGCTCGGCAACACATTTATTTTAAAACCATCTGAGCGAACTCCGCTGTTAACAGAGAAATTGGTTGAGCTTTTTGAAAAAGCGGGCCTTCCGAAAGGGGTATTCAACGTCGTATACGGTGCGCATGACGTTGTGAACGGCATCCTTGAGCATCCCGAAATTAAAGCGATTTCATTTGTAGGCTCCAAGCCAGTCGGCGAATACGTCTACAAAAAAGGAAGCGAAAACTTAAAACGCGTTCAATCTCTGACTGGTGCGAAAAACCATACGATTGTCTTGAACGATGCGAATCTTGAAGACACGGTCACAAACATCGTCGGAGCTGCCTTCGGTTCTGCCGGTGAACGCTGCATGGCTTGTGCGGTTGTGACGGTTGAAGAAGGAATCGCCGATGAATTTATGGCGAAGCTGCAGGAAAAAGTGGCGGACATTAAAATCGGTAACGGCCTTGATGACGGCGTGTTCTTAGGACCGGTGATTCGCGAAGACAACAAGAAGCGCACGCTCAGCTATATCGAAAAAGGTCTTGAAGAAGGTGCCAGACTCGTATGTGACGGACGTGAAAATGTGTCTGACGACGGCTACTTTGTCGGCCCGACGATCTTTGACAATGTCACAACAGAAATGACGATCTGGAAAGATGAAATTTTTGCTCCGGTCTTATCTGTCATCCGTGTGAAAAACCTGAAAGAAGCGATTGAAATCGCCAATAAGTCTGAGTTTGCGAACGGCGCATGCTTGTTCACATCCAACTCAAACGCAATCCGCTACTTCCGTGAAAACATTGATGCGGGAATGCTAGGCATCAACCTTGGTGTGCCGGCTCCAATGGCGTTCTTCCCATTCTCAGGCTGGAAATCTTCATTCTTTGGAACGCTGCATGCGAACGGAAAAGACAGCGTCGACTTCTATACACGTAAAAAAGTGGTGACGGCAAGATATCCGGCACCTGATTTCAACTAAACGACGAACAGCCGAACGGCGTCCATGTGCGCTGTTCGGACTCATTCTGCCAATAGAAAGAGGAGGGCTTCTCTATGAGTTATTTGTTGCGTAAGCCGCAGTCGCATGAAGTGTCTAATGGGGTCAAACTCGTGCACGAAGTAACGACATCCAACTCTAATCTCACTTATGTAGAGTTTAAAGTGTTAGATCTTGCATCAGGTTCAAGCTATACAGAAGAATTGAAAAAACAAGAAATCTGTATTGTGGCGGTAACGGGGAAAATTACAGTGACAGATCATGAGTCGACTTTTGAGAATATCGGCACGCGCGAAAGCGTATTTGAACGAAAACCGACAGACAGCGTCTATATTTCAAATGACCGTGCATTTGAGATCACAGCGGTCAGCGACGCAAGAGTGGCGCTTTGCTATTCTCCATCGGAAAAGCAGCTTCCGACAAAGCTGATCAAAGCGGAAGACAACGGAATTGAGCATCGCGGGCAATTTTCAAACAAACGTACTGTTCATAACATTCTTCCGGATTCAGACCCTTCAGCTAACAGTCTATTAGTAGTTGAAGTCTATACAGACAGCGGCAACTGGTCCAGCTACCCGCCTCACAAACATGACCAAGACAACTTGCCGGAAGAATCTTTCTTAGAAGAAACGTACTACCATGAGTTAGACCCGGGACAGGGCTTTGTGTTTCAGCGCGTATACACAGATGACCGTTCTATTGACGAGACAATGACTGTAGAAAATGAAAACGTTGTCATCGTTCCTGCGGGATACCACCCGGTAGGCGTTCCGGACGGATACACATCCTACTATTTAAATGTCATGGCAGGGCCGACGCGAAAATGGAAGTTTCATAACGACCCGGCGCATGAGTGGATTTTAGAACGCTAACAAGTGAGGAGTGGCTGTTTACGATGAAGTATACATTCAATGAAGAGAAGGCTTTTGATATTGTTGCCATCGGCCGGGCATGTATTGACCTGAACGCAGTCGAATACAACCGCCCAATGGAAGAGACGATGACATTTTCCAAATACGTCGGCGGTTCACCTGCGAATATCGCGATCGGCAGCGCGAAGCTTGGCTTAAAAGCGGGCTTCATCGGCAAAATTCCGGATGACCAGCATGGAAGATTCATAGAGTCCTATATGAGAAAGACCGGCGTTGATACAACACAGATGGTTGTTGATCAAGATGGACACAAAGCAGGCCTTGCATTTACAGAAATCCTCAGCCCTGAAGAATGCAGCATTTTAATGTATCGCGATGATGTGGCGGATCTTTATCTTGCGCCTTCAGAGGTAAGCGAGGACTACATCGCAAATGCGAAAATGCTGCTTGTTTCCGGGACAGCGCTCGCCAAAAGCCCGTCACGGGAAGCGGTATTAAAAGCTGTTCAATACGCGAAGAAGCATCAGGTTAAAGTGGTGTTCGAACTGGATTACCGCCCGTATACGTGGCAGTCATCAGATGAAACAGCCGTTTATTATTCTTTGGTTGCCGAGCAGTCTGATATCGTCATCGGCACACGCGATGAATTTGATGTGATGGAAAACCGCACAGGCGGAAGCAATGAAGAATCCGTCAATCATTTATTTGGCCATTCAGCCG
Organism: Bacillus sp. GW821-FHT01G09; assembly: GCF_059422205.1. NCBI lineage: Bacteria > Bacillati > Bacillota > Bacilli > Caryophanales > Bacillaceae > Bacillus > Bacillus sp. GW821-FHT01G09. Next base: position 926,065 of record NZ_JBWKWL010000001.1, on the reverse strand, counting down.
ACCTCGTTGTCATCAAACACGGCGTCGAAGGCTCTTACGCATACAGCAAATCCGGCGAGGTATTCCGCGCTCAAGCGTACAAGACAAAAGTGCTGAAAACCTTTGGGGCCGGTGACTCCTATGCGTCAGCCTTTATCTATGGCCTTGTCACCGGAAAAGACATCGAAACGGCATTGAAATACGGCAGTGCTTCAGCTTCCATTGTGGTGAGCAAGCACAGTTCGTCAGAAGCGATGCCGACTGCGGATGAAATCGTACAGCTTATTGAAGCACAGTCATAATTGAAAAAGATCGAGTAAAGGTGGGATCGTTTGTGGGTAAGAAAATTCGCTTAACAACTGCGCAGGCGCTGATTAAATTCTTAAACCAGCAGTACATCCATGTAGATGGAAAGGAAGAGCCTTTTGTCGAAGGGATTTTCACAATTTTCGGTCATGGAAACGTATTAGGGATCGGGCAGGCGCTTGAGCAGGATGCAGGCCATTTGAAAGTCTATCAAGGGAAAAATGAACAAGGAATGGCGCATGCGGCCATGGCGTACAGCAAGCAAATGCTGAGAAGAAAAATATATGCGGTGTCTACATCCGTCGGACCTGGAGCGGCTAACTTGGTGGCGGCAGCCGGCACTGCATTGGCAAATAATATCCCAGTTCTCTTGATTCCGGCAGACACATTTGCGACAAGACAGCCAGACCCTGTACTGCAGCAAATGGAGCAAGAATACAGTGCGGCGATTACGACAAACGATGCATTGAAGCCTGTATCGAGATACTGGGACCGCATTACGCGCCCTGAGCAGCTGATGAGCAGTTTGCTGCGCGCGTTTGAAGTCATGACTGATCCGGCAAAAGCAGGTCCGGCAACGATTTGTATTTCTCAGGATGTTGAAGGGGAAGCATACGATTTTGATGAAAGTTTCTTCGTCAAACGGGTTCACTATATTGATCGCATGCAGCCGAGCGAGCGCGAGCTTCAAGGAGCGGCGGAGCTGATTAAATCCAGCAAAAAACCTGTGATTCTCGTCGGCGGAGGCGCAAAATATTCCGGTGCGCGCGATGAATTGGTTGCCATTTCTGAAGCCTATAACATTCCGTTAGTTGAAACGCAGGCAGGAAAGTCCACTGTTGAGGCAGATTTTGCGAACAACCTTGGCGGAATGGGCATCACAGGTACACTTGCGGCAAACAAAGCGGCCCGCCAAGCTGATTTGATTATCGGCATCGGCACAAGGTATACAGATTTTGCGACATCCTCTAAGACCGCTTTTGATTTTGATAAAGCGAAGTTTTTGAACATTAACGTCAGCCGAATGCAGGCGTATAAACTTGATGCATTCCAAGTGGTAGCGGATGCGAAAGTGACGCTTGGCAAACTGCATGGCTTGCTTGAAGGCTATGAGAGCGAGTTCGGCACAACGATTCGGGAGCTGAAGGACGAATGGCTAGCTGAACGCGAGCGTCTCAGCAAAGTGACGTTTAAGCGGGAAGCATTTGATCCGGAAATCAAAAATCATTTTTCTCAAGAGGTCCTGAATGAATATGCTGACGCGTTGAATACTGAGCTTCCGCAAACAACGGCATTGCTGACAATCAACGAGACGATTCCTGAAGACAGTGTCATCATCTGTTCAGCAGGCTCACTCCCAGGAGATTTGCAGCGTCTGTGGCATTCTAATGTTCCGAATACGTATCACCTGGAGTATGGGTATTCTTGCATGGGCTATGAAGTGTCCGGGACACTCGGTCTTAAACTGGCCCACCCTGACAGAGAAGTGTATTCAATCGTCGGAGACGGCAGCTTCCTGATGCTTCATTCTGAATTGATCACGGCGATTCAATACAACAAGAAAATCAATGTGCTGCTCTTTGACAACTCAGGATTCGGATGCATCAACAACCTGCAAATGGATCACGGCAGCGGCAGCTACTATTGCGAGTTCCGCACAGATGACAACCAAATCCTGAATGTCGATTACGCGAAAGTCGCTGAGGGATACGGCGCGAAAACCTACCGTGCAAACACAGTAGAAGAATTAAAAGCGGCGTTAGAGGATGCGAAGAAACAGAATGTATCAACATTAATTGAAATGAAGGTTCTGCCTAAAACAATGACGGACGGCTATGACAGCTGGTGGCATGTCGGGGTGGCAGAGGTATCTGAACAAGAAAGCGTTCAGAAAGCATACGAAGCAAAAGAGAAAAAGCTGGAATCTGCGAAGCAGTATTAGAGGGGAGGCACCATAGATGGGCAAAAATGAAATCCTGTGGGGAATCGCTCCCATTGGGTGGCGGAATGATGACATGCCTGAAATTGGAGCGGGAAATACACTTCAGCATTTGTTAAGTGATATCGTTGTCGCACGTTTTCAAGGCACGGAGGTCGGGGGCTTTTTCCCCGAACCTGCCATCCTGAACAAAGAGCTGAAGCTTCGGAACTTACGCATTGCAGGAAAATGGTTCAGCAGTTTTATTTTGCGTGACGGACTTGGTGAAGCGGCAAAGACATTTACCCTGCATTGTGAGTATTTGCAGCAAGTAAACGCGGATGTCGCAGTTGTCTCTGAACAAACGTACAGCGTGCAAGGCTTGGAGAAAAATGTGTTCACAGAGAAGCCGCACTTTACGGATGATGAATGGGAGCGGCTTTGCGAAGGGCTGAATCACCTTGGCGAAATTGCCGCTCAGCATGGCTTGAAGCTTGTCTATCATCATCATCTCGGCACTGGTGTCCAAACAGCGGAAGAAGTGGACCGCCTGATGGCAGGAACAGACCCTGCGCATGTACACCTCCTCTATGATACAGGCCATGCGTATATTTCTGACGGCGATTACATGGGGATGCTTGAGAAGCATATCGGCCGCATTAAGCATGTGCACTTTAAGGATGCCCGCCTGAATGTCATGGAACAATGCAGGCTCGAAGGGCAATCGTTCCGGCAATCATTTTTAAAAGGCATGTTTACGGTTCCCGGTGACGGCTGCATTGACTTTAGAGAAGTATATCAGCTGCTGTTGAAGCACAGTTATTCCGGATGGATTGTCATTGAAGCTGAACAGGACCCCGATGTTGCAAACCCGCTGGAGTATGCATTGATTGCGAGAAACTATATTGATCAGCAGTTGTTGGATCTGACTTAATGGGGAATGAACATATGGGCAATACCAATGGAGATTCAGCCTTCAATAAACGGACAATCGCGGCAGCATTGGCCAACTATATTGATGCCGGTTCAATTGTGGCAGGCTCCGCCGGTTTATCATTATGGGTCAGTTACCTTAAGCTATCCGATACGCAAATCGGGCTGCTCGGCGCGCTGAGCGCAAATGCGATTTCTGCCGCTGTCGGCGCGCTGCTTGGCGGGTTTTTGGCTGATAAAGTCGGACGGAAGGCTGTTTATACCAATAGTATGCTGGTTTATGCACTAGGGATTTGTTTGGTTTTGTTCGGGGTTAATTTCCCCATGTTGTTAAGCGGTTACATCATTATCGGTTTATCAGTAGGGGCTGACATTACCGCGTCATGGACCATTATTGCGGAAAATGCGCCAAAGAAGAATCGGGCCAGGCATTGCGGCGTAGCACAAGTCGCTTGGGCCGCGGGCGCTGTCGTTGTACTGCTCCTCTCCGTACTGGCCGGTGACTTGGGACTCTTGGGGAATAAAATCGTATTTGCCCATCTGCTTGTGATTGCGCTGATTACGTACATCCTGAGAATCAGGCTTCCGGAATCAGACGCCTGGCAGACAAAAAATCAGCCGGAGGAAGCTCAGGCAGAGAAGCCGGCTGTATTGAATAAGACATCGTATTTTGATTTGCTCAAGCCTATGTATCTAAAAAGCATCCTGTTTTTGATGGGTGTGTACTTGGTTTGGAACTTAGCCGCCGGGGTCATGGGCTTCTTTATGCCATACATTTATCAGCAGGTCGGCGGTGTATCTGCCAACATGGCCAACCTTTTGCAAATGGGGCTGTTTATCTTCACAGGATTGGGGGTCGCTTTGATCTTCATGCCCTTTGCCGACAAATATAGAAAAACCGTATTTGGAATCGCCGCTTTCATGGCGGTGATCGGGTGGACACTGTTTCTGCTGCCAGTTGAAGGCCTGCCGATTCTGCTCCTGTTTATTGTCGTGATCGGCATCAATAACGGAGCCGGGCAGCAAGCGAACTATCAGTTATGGGCCAGCGAAATCTTTCCTACGCAATATCGTGCTTCCGCACAAGGACTGATGTTTTTCCTTGTCCGTATTTCAATAGGGATTTGGAGTCTGTTTGTCCCAATGATTATCACCAATTTCGGCATTGGAACGATGGCTGCAATTCTTCTCGGATGTGTGACGGCCAGTATGATCATCGGGCTGCTCTTTGCGCCGAATACGTCTGGCAAGTCGCTTGAACAAATTCAAGAGGAACTCTACGGATCTCCTCAGAGCCAAGTAAAGCAAGAAACAGAAAGCAAAATTATGTAATCAACAGAAGGAGTGGCTGTCAATGAGTTTACGTATTGGCGTAATTGGAACTGGAGCAATCGGAAAAGAACATATTAACCGCATCACGAACAAGCTGTCCGGTGCAGAAATTGTAGCTGTAACGGATGTCAATCAAGAAGCTGCACAAAAGGTCGTTGAGCAATACCAATTAAACGCAACGGTGTATCCGAATGATGACAGCCTGCTTGCAGACGAAAATGTAGATGCTGTCTTAGTGACAAGCTGGGGGCCTGCGCATGAGTCAAGCGTGCTGAAAGCCATTAAAGCTCAGAAATATGTATTCTGTGAAAAACCGCTCGCGACAACGGCTGAAGGATGCATGCGCATCGTCGAAGAAGAAATCAAAGTGGGCAAACGCCTTGTTCAAGTCGGCTTCATGCGCCGTTATGACAGCGGTTACGTACAGCTGAAGGAAGCACTCGATAACCATGTGATTGGCGAACCGCTTATGATTCACTGCGCGCACCGCAACCCGACTGTGGGAGATAACTACACAACCGATATGGCCGTAGTCGACACGCTTGTTCATGAAATTGACGTGCTCCACTGGCTCGTCAATGATGACTACGAGTCCGTTCAAGTCATCTATCCGAAAAAATCAAAAAACGCGCTTCCGCATTTAAAAGATCCGCAAATCGTGGTGATTGAAACAAAAGGCGGCATCGTCATCAATGCTGAAATCTATGTGAACTGTAAATACGGCTATGACATTCAATGTGAAATCGTCGGAGAAGACGGCATCATCAAGCTTCCCGAGCCATCAAGCATCAGCTTGAGAAAAGAAGGCAAATTCAGCACTGATATTTTGATGGATTGGCAGAGACGCTTTGTCGCTGCGTATGATGTGGAAATCCAAGACTTTATTGATTCGATTCAAAAGAAAGGCGAGGTCAGCGGACCGACGGCATGGGACGGCTATATTGCTGCTGTCACGACTGACGCGTGTGTAAAAGCCCAGGAATCTGGACAAAAAGAAAAGGTTGAATTGAAGGAAAAACCGGAATTCTATCAATCTTTTACAACAGTTCAAAACTAAAAAACAGAGGAGTGAAAATATGAAGTTAGCATTGGATCCATCCATGTATCGTGATGATTTAACTTTAGAGGAAATGGTCTATAAAACGGCAGAGCTCGGCTATGAATATATAGAATTATCGCCGCGCGAGGATTTTTGCCCGTTTTATAAATATCCGAAAGTCGATTCAGCAAAGATCAAACAATTAAAGCGCCTTTTAAGAGATACAGGTGTTAAGCTTTCATCGCTTCTTCCTCTTTACCACTGGGCGGGACCCGATGAAGACCGCCGCCAGGCAGCAGTGCGCAACTGGAAACGGGCAATCGAAATTGCGGTTGAACTTGAAGTGGATTTGATGAACAGCGAATTCAGCGGTTCAAAATATGATCCTTTAACAAGTGAAGAAAAATTTATCAAATCCATGGATGAGCTTCTGCCAGTCTTTGAAAAAGAAGGCGTGAAACTCAATCTTCAAGCCCACCCATACGATTTTATCGAAACGCACAAAGGTGCGATGGATATGATCCGCGCGCTTGACAAGGATTGGATCAATCTTGTCTACTCGACTGCGCACACGTTCTTCTATGATGACGGCAAAGGCGACATCGAGACCATGTTTGACGAAGCCGGCGACCGCCTCACACATGTTTTATTTGCAGATACCTATAATCATAAAGCGGCTCATGGCCTTCGCTACATCGTCAATCCGCCTGACGCGAAAGTAACGGTTCACCAGCATTTGGACATTGGCCAAGGCGAGGTTGACTTTGATACGATTTTCAGAAAACTGAGAGAGATGAAGTTCGACGGAATTGCGACGAATGCCGTATTTGCTTGGGTCGATGAAAGAGCGGATGAATCAAGCCGATTTATGCTTAAGAAAATGAAAGAAGAATTAGGTCTGGCATAAGCTGAGCATGGAGTTCGGCAGGATATGGCGACAGCCTTCCTGCCGAACTCCCTTCATATCTAAAACGCAGATGGGGGAGTCTGGCATGAAACTTTGTTTTAATGAAGCGACAACATTGGAAAACTCAAACCTTAAACAGGATTTAGAACTATGCGAAAAGCACGGCTATGATTATATTGAAATCCGCACAATGGATAAGCTGCCGGAGTACTTAAAAGATCATTCATTGGATGACCTTGCGGAATATTTTCAAACCCACCACATCAAACCGCTTGCCCTAAACGCACTCGTTTTCTTCAACAACCGTGATGAAAAGGGCCACAACGAGATCATCACTGAATTTAAAGGCATGATGGAAACATGCAAAACCCTCGGTGTGAAATATGTGGTGGCCGTTCCGCTTGTGACAGAGCAGAAGATTGTAAAAGAAGAGATCAAAAAGAGCAGTGTAGACGTGCTGACTGAGCTGTCAGATATCGCGGAGCCGTACGGCGTAAAAATCGCGCTTGAATTTGTCGGCCATCCGCAATGTACGGTCAATACGTTTGAACAGGCGTATGAGATCGTAAACACAGTTAACCGTGACAATGTCGGACTTGTCCTTGACAGTTTTCACTTCCATGCAATGGGTTCAAATATTGAGAGCTTAAAGCAGGCGGACGGAAAGAAAATCTTCATCTATCATATTGATGATACAGAAGATTTCCCAATCGGCTTTTTAACAGATGAGGATCGTGTATGGCCGGGACAAGGGGCAATTGACTTAGATGCCCACTTATCAGCACTGAAGGAAATCGGCTTCTCTGATGTTGTATCGGTTGAGCTCTTCCGGCCTGAATACTATAAGCTGACTGCTGAGGAAGCCATTCAAACAGCGAAAAAAACAACAGTGGACGTCGTATCAAAATACTTCAACATGTAATGGATAAAGGAGGGGTGAATATGGCTTTTGTATCGATGAAAGAGCTTCTTGAAGATGCAAAGCGGGAGCAGTATGCGATCGGCCAGTTTAATATCAATGGTTTGCAGTGGACGAAGGCGATTTTGCAGGCGGCGCAAAAGGAGCAATCACCGGTCATCGCCGCGGCTTCCGATCGCCTGGTCGACTATTTAGGCGGATTTAAAACGATTGCCGCCATGGCCGGCGCGTTAATGGAGGACATGGCGATTACCGTTCCCGTGGTGCTTCATCTCGATCACGGAAGCAGTGCGGAACGCTGCAGACAGGCCATTGATGCCGGATTCAGCTCAGTGATGATTGACGGCTCCCATCAGCCGATTGACGAGAATATCGCGATGACAAAAGAAGTCACCGATTATGCCGCAAAACACGGCGTGTCAGTAGAAGCCGAAGTCGGCACGGTCGGCGGAATGGAAGACGGCCTGGTCGGCGGGGTCCGCTATGCCGATATCACGGAATGTGAGCGGATCGTCAAAGAAACCAATATCGACGCGCTGGCCGCCGCCCTCGGCTCTGTACACGGCAAATATCAGGGTGAGCCGAATCTCGGATTTAAGGAAATGGAGGCTATCTCCCGCATGACTGATATTCCCCTCGTTCTTCATGGGGCATCCGGGATTCCGCAGGATCAGATCAAAAAAGCCATCACACTCGGCCACGCGAAGATCAATATCAATACGGAATGTATGGTAGCGTGGACAGACGAAACACGCCGCATGTTTCAGGAAAACAGCGATCTGTACGAACCGCGCGGCTATTTGACACCCGGCATTGAAGCCGTGGAAGAGACAGTGCGAAGCAAAATGAGAGAGTTCGGATCAGCCGGTAAAGCAGCTAAGCAGCAGGTCGGCTAAAGAGACCAGAAACCGCCGAGATGGCGGTTTTTTTGTGCGGTGTTGCGTCCATACGCCCAAAACGATTATGATGATGGCAGCAGTGTAAGAAACGGGAGTGGTTCAGTTTGAATAAAATTATGATTGTGGAAGACAGTGAAGACATTCGCGGACTATTGCAGAATTACCTTGAAAAATACGGATATCAAACAGTGGTCGCCGCGGATTTTACAGCTGTTCTTGATGTCTTTTTGCGGGAAAAGCCCGATGTGGTGCTGCTTGATATCAATTTGCCGGCATATGACGGATATTATTGGTGCCGGCAGATCCGCCAGCACTCCACAAGCCCGATCATCTTTATTTCTGCCAGAAGCGGGGAAATGGATCAGGTGATGGCGATTGAAAACGGGGGAGACGATTATATCGAAAAACCGTTTTCTTATGATATTGTGCTGGCGAAAATCAAAAGCCAGATCCGGAGGGCGTACGGGGAGTACGCCGCAAAGCAGGGAGAGAAAGTGGTTGAATATGCCGGCGTCCAGCTCTTTGTGGAACGGTTTGAACTGCGTTTTCAGGATGAAAAAAGCGAGCTTTCTAAAAAAGAAAGCAAGCTTTTGGAAGTGCTGCTTGAGCGGGGAGAAAAGGTGACGAGTCGGGACCGTCTCATGGAAAAGACGTGGGACACCGACATATTCATCGATGATAATACACTTAACGTGTATATCACGCGGCTCAGAAAAAAACTGCGGGAGCTGAATGCGCCTGTTTCTATTGAAGCGGTGCGGGGCGAAGGCTACCAGCTGAGGGCGCAGTCATGAAGCTGTTTCTCCGGTCTCATGCAGTGCTGATTCTGCTTTTTCTCCTTCAAGGGCTGTTTGTCTTCTTTTATTACTGGTTTGCGGGTCTTCATTCTTTTTCTCACTTGTTTTACATATTGGGCGTGCAGCTTCTTATTTTGGCGGGCTATCTTGCCTATCGCTGGTACAAAGACCGCGGAGTGTATCATTGGCTCAGCTCGGGGCAGGAAGGGACGGATATCCCGTATCTCGGTTCTTCAGTGTTCTGTTCAGAGCTGTATGAAAAGCAGATGGAGCTGATCCGGCTGCAGCACCAGAAGCTCCATGAGACCGAAGCCAAGCTTGACGCGCGGGTGACGTATATGAATCAATGGGTGCACCAAGTAAAGACGCCGCTGTCGGTCATTAATTTAATCATTCAAGAAGAGGATGAGCCCGTTTTTGAACAAATCAAAAAAGAAGTCCGGCAGATTGAATTCGGGCTGGAGACGCTTCTTTATTCTTCAAGGCTCGACCTGTTTGAACGGGATTTTAAAATTGAAGCGGTTTCCCTGTCCGAGCTTCTCCAATCAGTTATTCAAAGCTATAAACGATTTTTTATTCAATATCGCGTTTATCCGAAAATGAACGTTTGCGATGATCATCAGATTTACACCGATGCCAAATGGCTCAAATTTGCGATCGGCCAAGTGGTCACAAATGCGGTCAAGTATTCAGCGGGCAAGAGTGACAGAATTGAGCTGAATGTCTTCCGCGATGAAGACAGGACGGTGCTTGAAGTCAAAGATTACGGTGTCGGGATTCCCTCGCAAGACATCAAGCGGGTGTTTGACCCTTATTACACCGGTGAAAACGGGCGGCGTTTCCAAGAATCTACGGGAATTGGCCTCCATCTCGTCAAAGAAATTACAGATAAGCTCAATCATACGGTGGACATCAGCTCGTCTCCCGGTGAAGGGACATCAGTTCGATTTTCATTTCTTACAAAAATGTAAGGCTGCGTTAAGAAAACAACATAGCCCGCTTTGTTTCCCCTTGATAACATGGATTTATGTCAAGGGGATTTTTATGTTGAACGTCCCGGCACTACATGAAAGCAGCCCAGATCAACAAGAATAAAACCATAAGGAGGATTTTCATGGCGAATATGCTTGAAGTCAAACATATAAATAAAACCTATAAAGGACAAGTGTCCTATCAGGCCTTAAAGCAAATTTCATTTTCAATAGAAGAAGGCGAGTTCACGGCGGTAATGGGGCCGTCCGGGTCCGGAAAAACAACGCTTTTGAATATCATTTCAACGATCGACCGTCCGGATTCAGGCGATATCCTGATTCACGGAGAAAACCCGCATCGCCTGAAGCGGACAAAGCTCGCTCATTTCCGCCGCAAGCAGCTCGGATTTGTGTTTCAGGATTTCAACCTTCTGGACACGCTGACAATCGGTGAAAATATCATGCTGCCGTTAACGCTTGAAAAAGAAGCACCGTCTGTAATGGAAGAAAAACTGCAAGGCATCGCGGCAAAGCTCGGAATCGAAAACCTGCTCAACAAACGGACGTTTGAGGTATCCGGAGGACAGCGCCAGCGTGCCGCCATCGCAAGAGCGGTCATTCATAAGCCGTCACTCATCCTGGCCGATGAACCGACGGGCAACCTTGATTCCAAAGCGTCAAAAGACGTCATGGAAACGATGCAGAGCCTGAATCAGGATGATCAAGTCACGGCTTTGATGGTGACCCACGATCCTGTTGCGGCAAGCTACTGCCGCCGCGTCATCTTTATAAAAGACGGTGAACTGTTTAATGAGATTTACCGCGGGGAAAACCGCCAAGTATTTTATGAACAAATTCTCGATGTGCTGTCTATGCTGGGGGGAAACGCAAATGACCTTTCTTCAGTTCGCTTATAAAAACGTCACGAGAAACAAAAGGGCCTATCTTGCATTCTTTTTAAGCAGCGCCTTTTCCGTTTTGATTTTCTTTACCTTTGCGATGTTCCTGTTTCATCCGGCATTAAAGGAAGGCTACCTGAATAATATCGCCAAAAAAGGCTTAACCGCTGCGGAATGGATGATCTTTGTTTTTTCTTTCTTATTTGTTCTGTATTCGGTTAACGCATTTTTGAAATCGAGAAATAAAGAATTCGGCATCCTGCTCATGCAGGGCATCACGCCGGGGCAGCTGAGAAAGCTCATTACTGCGGAAAATATGATCATCGGCGTCATGTCAATTGCAGCCGGCATTATCGGAGGATTCATTTTTTCAAAGACGTTCTTTACGGTTGGCGCTTATATTTTAGAAATGGACGCGCTGCCTTTGTATATGCCTTGGAAAGCGCTCGGTATTACGGCCTGCGGATTTCTGCTCTTATTTTTCTTTTTATCGCAGTTTACGATCCTTTTTGTCAGATCAAATACGGTTATCAAATTAATAAAGGGCACTGACAAGATTAAGCCGGAGCCTAAGCCGTCCGTGCTTCTGTCCTTATTCGGCATCGCCTGTCTTTGCGGCGGGTACGGCATGGTTCTTAAAGGCAATGTCCACGGGGCCGAACCGTTTATCATTTTACTGCTCACCGTCATCGGAACATATTTCTTTTTCAGCCAAAGCAGCATATGGATTCTGCGCGCGCTGAAGAAGTGGAAAACCTTTTATCTGCGCGGGAAAAACGTCATCTGGGTTTCTGACCTTGTCTATCGTTTAAAAGACAACGCCCGCCTGTTCTTTATTGTCAGCATTATTTCTGCGGTTGCGTTTACTGCGACAGGCGTGCTCGCGATGTACAAATCGACCGTCGGGGCGGAAGAGTCCGCTTATGAAATGGAGTATTTATCTTACAGCAACAATCCAAAAGAACAGACTCATTTGAAAGATATTGACCATGAATTGAAAACACACGGCTTTACGTATAAGAAAGACAAAATAGATGTTTCCTATGTTCGCTATCAGGAAGGAGAAACTGTTCCCCCTGTTTACATGATCAGTGAATCGGATGCGGCAAAATACTTCCATGTCAAAGTGAACGGCCTGAAAGAAGACGAGGCTGTCTATTTCCCGGGAACGTATGACCGCAATTTCAAAAACAAAGCGCCGGATCAGCTGAAGCTGCTGAACCAAAAAGGGGAGATGTCTGATCAAAAACTGTCGGTAAAAGAAGTCAAAAAACCGCTGATCTCATTGAATGCCATCATCGCGGTGAATGATCAAACCTTTGATCAGCTGAAATCACTCGGTGATAAAGCGTCATTATACGGCTACAGCTATGATCATTGGAAAGACAGTCTTGAGATCAGCCAATCCTTGCAAAATGAGATTTACGGCAATTATATCGACGTGCATTCTGATTTTGCTTCAAAAGCCGGGACTTACTATGATACGGTGCAGCTGCCGAGCCTGAGTTTATTTATCGGCCTGTTTATCGCAATTGTATTCTTTGTCGCGGCAGCAAGTTTCTTATATTTCAGGCTGTTCACTGATTTAGATGAAGACCGGGAGCGCTACCGTTCACTGGCCAAAATCGGCCTGAGCGAGCGTGAAATGGCACAAAGCGTGACAATACAATTGGCCATTCTTTTCTTCTTTCCATTTGTCATTGCCGTCATGCATACACTGTTTGCCTTGAGAACATTGGCTGTGGAAGGATATTCCGATGTAGCGGGACCGCTCAGTCTTACCATCGGAGGGTTTTTCATTTTTCAGCTTCTATTCTTCCTCGCGGTGCGGTCAAGCTATTTGAAAAAAATGAACAAGTAAGGGGAGTGCAAAGATGAAAAAAGCAATGGCAATCCTGGCCGTCTTGGCGGCTGCTGCCGTAATATGCGGGCTTCTCTTTTTTCATAACGATGTTACAGACAGATTTAATCCGTTTATTCACCAGCAAGATGTCTATGTGCAGATTGATCGAGATGGCAAACATCTTAGCCCAGGCGGTACTGAGTATACATTAGACGGATACAATGCATCCGGAAAAAAAGAAGAAGTGACCTTTTTCGCCGGCAAAGAGCTTCGGAAGAACGCGTATTTGAAGGTGAAGGCGAAAGGAAAGTATGTCGAGACTTGGGAAGAAGTCAAGTTTGAAGATATGCCGGACTTTGTACAGTCAAAATTAAAGTGAATCATAAAAAACGGCACAGCGTCATGACTGTGCCGTTTTTTTATTTTTTATTTTCTTCGGCCCGTTTGATCAGCATGTCGGTGATGATATCCACCTGTTTGCTGACAGAAATCGGGTCGTACGGGTAGAACGTGTCAAAGTCATTGATAAACACGCGATTATGTTTAACAGCGTCAAGGTTCTTCCAAATAGAGGAATTCTCCAGCTTGTCGAGTGTTTTGCTTTCGCCTTTCGGGTTGTAATCCGTAATGAACATATAATCTGCGGCATACTCAGGAATAACCTCTTGAGAGAGCTGTTTCATCTCTCCTTTTTTGATGACATCTTGCTCAATTTTTTCAGGCGCTTTTAACCCAAGTGCATTGTATACAGCTTGGCCGCCGCGTCCGCCATTGTCATTGAACACCCAGAATTCGCCCTTGTCTGTGTTTTCATAAATGCCGAAGGTCGCATCTTTGTCGATGACGCCGGCAATTTTCTTTTTAGCTGTTTCCGCTTTTTTGTTAAAGTCAGCCATAAATGATTTTGCTTTGTCTTTCGCTCCGGCGATATCTCCGAACATGCTGACTGTGTCTTCTACGTTTTTCGCTGTGTTATAAGGTATGACAACAGTCGGAGCGATTTTCTTTAATTTATCAACATTCTCTTCATTCATGACAACAATTAAGTCAGGCTGAAGCTCCATCACTTTTTCAACGCTGATTGGATCACCGACATCCTTCACATTTTTCAGCTTTGATTTTAAAAACGGATTATCAAATGACCATGAGCCTGAGCCGACCACATTGGCCCCGACAGACAGCAATTCACCGGCATAAAAATCAGTGACGATGCGTTTCGGATGTGCAGGAATGTTGACGTTCCCTTTTGGTGATTTGTATGTTCTCATTTCTGTTTTTTCGGAAGCAGAATCGCTTGAGCTCCCTTTAGAAGCCGTGCCGCTGCAAGCGCTGACAAACATGAGAAGCAGCACAAGCATGCCCACGAGCAATATGTTCTTTTTCATCAAGAACCCTCCCACTATGTATCTCAATAGATTAGTAATGATTATCATTATCAATTAATAATATAGCAAGAAACCTGTTCTCCGTCTATCACTATTTTTAAGGGAGAAAGTTTTTCCCGTTTATGGGTGACGCGGTATGCCTAATCGATTATTATAGGTAAATAGGAGGAGAAAAATATGGGAATTACAAAAAGAGGTGCCGCTTGGGAATGGCTGCATAGCTGGTGGATGCTGTTTATTTTCATGCCTTTTGCCATTACCAGTTTTTTTGCCTTTTTATTTATTGGCATCAAGGTTAGAAATAGAAAGTGGATCATGTACGGCATCATTTATTTTTTCATTTTTGCGTTTGGTTTTGTTTTGCCCGATCTGCCCGGTGTTTTTATTGTGGTCCCGTTATGGGCGGTAACCATTATTCATGGATTTAAAGTGCGCCCGCTGTATTTGATTCAGCTGGATGTCTACAAAGATCATGTGGAGGCGCGGGCTTTTGCCGAGGCAAGAAGTGAAGCCGAGAGCAGATTTCATGCACCGAAACAGTCTATTCAGGATATACATATTCGCAAAGAACAGTAAGAAAAAAAGCTCAACACTCGCATTGTGTTGAGCTTTTTATATGTTACTGCTGGTAGGATTGCTGCTGAAATGGCGTGTTTTGGCCGAACGGAAGTGTAGACACATTCGTATTCATGACGCTGGATTGTCCAGTAAGTTCCTGTTGCATTTGGTTGCACATGTTGACAACCTGCTGGCACTTTTGAATCGCCATGTCATGCCCGTGCAGTGCTTGCTGAATGGTATGTGCAGCTTGTTGTTCGTGGTTTAGAATCTGCTGCAGCATTTGGATGTTTTGCTGTTCCTGATGAAGCATTTGGCGATATTGCTGGCTGCTTTGCTGTGTTTGCTGAATGAGCTGCTGAGCAGTCTGGCGGCATTGATTCAGCTGCTGCAAGCCGTGTTGTGTATTATGCATGAATAATCCCTCCATGTATCGATTGACGTGAGTCGGTATTATCATGCAACTTGAATGAAAAGAAATTCCGTCAAAGAGGAACTACAATTATTTTCCTCAGCCCCTCTATCTTTGAATAAAAACGGTAAAGATTGTATACTGGGTACAAACCCTTTTTATGTAAATGTTCCGTTGTAACATATAAGAATTGCGGAAAACGAAACCCTGAAATGGGAGAATCGTATTCCGCTTTTTTTCTTTGTTTGCTCAGAAACCGCCTTCCCCTGCAGTAAATGGGATATTCAGCCTGTTTTCTACTGTGCGGAGGCGCTGATTGAGCCGATTTAGGCGGCGTGTATGGCGTTCAACAGCCTGGCTTAGCTGATTGACCTGTTCGGCAATCCGTGCAATTTCCCGATTTTGACGGCGGTCTTCGTTTGTCAGACGGGTTAATTCTCTTGACTGCTGTTCATTTTGCCGTTCAAGTGCTGCGATTCTTCTTTCCAATGCCGGCTGTCTGTCCATTTGGTATGGATCGTATACATCCTGCTGCGGATAAGGATTGTACTCATAGTGGCTATAGTAAGGTTCCTGCTGAGGCAGCTGAGGGCTGTAATATTGATAAGGGTTCATGTGATCAGTCTCCTTGTGGGTGAATTCCTTATAACTTATGTAGTCATTGGCACAGTGGCACGGCATTCGCCCAAAAAAGGAGGAAAGAATGGTGATCCCCTTGAGAAACAAATATGGCATTTTGTTTTTAATTGCTGTATGCATCATGGTATCGGGCTGCCAGCAGCAAAAAGAAGAGACGCCGTTTTATTACGGAACGTGGGATGAGGGGCGTGCCCCCGGGCCAACGGACGGTGTGAAATCAGCAACAGTCACATTTACCGAAGACGAGGTTGTGGAAACGGAAGTGATTGAAGGAAGAGGAGAGGTACAGCTGCCTTTTATGGCATACAAGGTGATTTCCCAAAGCACTGACGGGTCTATCGAGATTCAGTACCTCGGCCCCTATTATCCGCTCAAAAGCACGCTGATAAGAGTAGAAAACGGGACATTGATATGGGAGCAAAATGGACAGAGAAAAACGATGACAAGAATCGAATCAAAGACCGGCAGGGAGGAGAAAGATGAGAAATCAAAAAGCTGAAAGACTGGTGGCAGCGGGGCTTGTTTTACATATCATTCAGTGGATATTTATATTAGGGGCTTTTCTCAAAGTCAAACAGTTATTTAGTGACTATACGATCTATAACCCTAATGTCATCAGCGGCTCCATGCAGTCCTTATCGTTTATACAAATGATGCGCGCTATGATGTACTCAGGGGCAATCGTGAATTATGTTTTGTTTTTTGCCCTTGTATTGCTGATTTATGGCATAGCGCTTCATGCCATCCTGATCGTTCTGGAAATGGCGGCTTACGTCATGATCAGACGGAATCCATCATCTTCATGGGGGTTCTTTTTCATCGCGGCGGGTGTGAAGCTTGCCATCTTGAATATAACCGGCATTCCTTTTCTAGCTGCCGGCATTCTGCTGATGAAACAGAAAAAAGCAGAAAACGGCGTCAAGGCAGAAAGAAAGCGGAAACCGCGCTTGCGTATCCGAAGACAAGGGCGTCGTCTAAATAGAATTCGGAGAAAACCATCCCTTCCGGTTGAATATCAAAAAGAAAAAACGATATGATGGGACTATAGCCTGAAAACGACATGAAGGAGATGCAGGATGTACAAACTAATTGCAATTGATATGGATGGAACACTTTTAAATGATCATCATGAAGTAACAGAGGAGGTCCGCGACGCCCTTCACGCGGCAAAAGCGGAAGGTGTCAAAATTGTGCTTTGCACCGGCCGGCCTATCGGGGGTGTGCAGAGATATTTAGATGAACTGAATTTAATTGAAGAAGGCGACTATGTTATTGCGTATAATGGAGCGCTTGTTCAAAATACGCATACAAATGAAGTGGTCTCGGAGCTGTCTCTCGGTTATGATGATTTGACTTCATTATATGACCTGAGCTTAGAGCTGAGGACGCCGATGCATTTCTTTGACTCATCTAATTTGTATACGCCTAACCGGGATATTAGCGAATTTACCGTATACGAATCCTATGTGACACAGGTGCCACTTCATTTCCGCAAGATTGACGAGGTGCCAAAAGATATCCTCATCCCGAAAGTGATGTTTATTGATAAACCGGAGAACTTAAGCCGCGTCATTACATCGATTCCAAAAGACGTGAGAGAAAAATATACAATGGTCAGAAGTGCGCCTTTCTTTTATGAAATTCTGCACCCGGAAGCCAGCAAAGGAAATGCTGTACGCCAGCTGGCACAGCTGCTTGGAATTGAACAGGCGGAAGTCATGTGCATAGGCGACAATGGGAACGACCTGACAATGATCGAATGGGCGGGCTGCGGGGTTGCCATGGCAAACGCCATCCCAGAAGTATTGGAAGCCGCAAACTTTCAAACACGCTCCAATAATGAACATGGTGTTGCGCATGCGATTCACGAGCTTGTTTTGGCTAAATAATAAAAAATCCAGCCTTCTAAAGGCTGGATTTTTTCGTTTTATTTGATGTAATGTCAATTCTTTGACGAACCGATTTGACTTTCGTTATGCTGATAAAACCAATTCGTTCACAATATGTATGATATTAATCTGAATTGAAAAGGGGACTGATCAAATGTGCACAAGTCTTACATTGGAAACTGCTGACCGTAAACATGTATTAGCGAGAACAATGGATTTTGCATTTCAGCTGGGGACAGAGGTGACTCTCTATCCGCGCCGTTACAGTTGGAATAGTGAAGCTGACGGAAAGGCCCATCAGACACAGTACGCATTTATCGGTATGGGAAGAAAACTTGGTAATATTTTATTTGCAGACGGCGTTAATGAAAACGGTTTATCGTGTGCTGCACTTTATTTTCCGGGCTATGCGGAGTACGAAAAAACGATACGGGAAGATACCGTTCACATTGCCCCGCATGAGTTTGTGACATGGGTGCTGTCAGTCTGTAAGTCTTTGGAAGACGTAAAAGAAAAGATTCGATCTTTAACGATTGTAGAGAAAAAATTAGATCTATTGGATACAGTTTTACCGCTTCACTGGATATTGTCAGACCGGACAGGCCGAAGCCTGACGATAGAACCGAGAGCAGACGGCCTCAAAGTCTATGATAATCAACCTGGTGTCATGACGAACAGCCCCGACTTTATATGGCATGTAACCAATCTGCAGCAATATACAGGAATCAGACCGAAGCAATTAGAGAGCAAAGAGATGGGCGGATTAGCCCTTTCTGCTTTTGGCCAAGGCTTAGGAACTGTTGGTCTGCCGGGGGATTATACACCGCCTTCCCGGTTTGTCAGAGCTGTTTATTTGAAAGAACATCTAGAGCCGGCGGCCGATGAAACGAAAGGTGTAACAGCCGTTTTTCAAATTTTGGCAAATATGACGATACCAAAGGGCGCAGTGATAACGGAAGAAGACGAAATTCATTATACGCAATATACTTCCGTGATGTGCAACGAAACTGGAAACTACTATTTCCACCACTATGACAATCGGCAAATCCAAAAAGTAAATTTATTTCATGAAGACCTTGACTGTTTGGAGCCTAAAGTGTTTTCCGCTAAAGCAGAAGAGAGTATTCATGAGCTTAATTAATTCACATCAATCAGCTGATTCCGGTTTGAATATCTGGAGTCAGCTGTTTTTTTATACAATCGTTACGGCGTCTGAATGGATAGGCGGTTTGCAAAAGCGAAGAAAAGGCAAAGGAAATGGCGAAATCTTATATGAAATTCTTGGATGAAAACTGAGTCTTTGCTTCATTAGACTCAGTTTTCTTGCCGATATAGAGGTTGCACTAGTTGAATGAATCAATGCCGTTCCATCATGGTCACGCAAGGGTCTTTTCGCTTGAATAGAAAAAATTAATCTTAACTCATTGACAAACGTCCAAGACAAAGGTACATTTTGATTTATTCATATTAAACGACTAGGAATATAGGAGTTTATTTTTCGGATTATTCAGCCTAAAAACATGATAAAAGGAGTATCGTCATGACAAGCAAAAAGAAACAAATCAAATTAGGGGTATTTTTAGCAGGTACAGGCCATCACGTCGCGTCTTGGCGGCACCCGGACGCGCCGTCAGATGCGAGCATGAATTTGGATTATTTTAAAGAGCTTGCGAAAACAGCGGAGCGAGGCAAGCTTGATATGCTGTTTTTAGCGGACAGCCTTTCGATTGACAGCAAATCACACCCAAATGTATTAACAAGGTTTGAGCCATTCACCCTGCTCTCTGCTTTGGCGCAGGTCACATCAAAAATCGGACTGACAGCAACAGCCTCCACTACATACAGCGAGCCATTCCATATTGCCAGACAGTTTGCGTCATTGGATCATTTGTCCAACGGCCGTGCCGGATGGAACGTCGTCACTTCATCTATTGAATCAACAGCGCTGAATTTCAGCGGTGAAAAGCACCTTGAACACCATTTGCGTTATCAGCGGGCAGAGGAATTTGTCGAAGTTGTAAAGGGGCTTTGGGATTCATGGGAAGAGGACGCCTTTATCCGTAATAAAGAAACGGGTGAATTCTTTGACAAAGAAAAAATGCACGAGCTGAACCACAAAGGAGAATATTTCTCGGTTCGCGGACCTCTGAACGTTTCAAGAACGCCGCAGGGCCAGCCGGTCATTATCCAGGCAGGATCATCAGGAGACGGAAAAGCGCTGGCTGCCAGAACAGCAGAAGTGATCTTCACAGCACAAAACCACCTGGAATCAGCTCAAGAATTTTATCAATCCATTAAAGAACAGGCTGCGGAATTCGGACGTGATCCAGAAAAAATTGCCATCATGCCGGGTATTTTCCCAATCATTGCCGATACAGAAGAAGCAGCGCGAGCCAAATACAAGGAGCTTCAAGATCTGATTATCCCATCTGTCGGTCTGCAAATTCTCCAAAATTACTTAGGCGGAATTGATTTGTCGGCATATCCGCTTGATGGGCCGCTGCCGAAGCTTGACGCAGAAGCTTCTAATGCGGTGAAGAGCCGCTTCAAGCTTGTTCAGGAAATGGCTGAAAGGGACAATATGACGATACGAGAGCTTTACAAATACGTTGCAGGCTCCAGAGGCCACCATATCTTCGTCGGCACGCCGGAGCAGCTCGCCGACAAGATGCAGGAATGGGTGGATAAGAAAGCGTGTGACGGGTTTAACATCATGCCTCCGCTTCTTCCAGAAGGAATTGAAGTGTTTGTTGATCAAGTAGTTCCGATTTTACAGGAGCGCGGCGTGTTCAGAAAAGAATATGAAGGCACAACATTACGAGAGCACTTCGGTTTGGAAAAGCCGGTAAACCGCTATGCAAAGTAAGGAGGAACGCTAGATGAAGCCACAATATCGCCTTGCAGTTGAACGTGATGCTGAACAGCTCCTCGCGCTGACATTGCGGGCTTATGAACCGATTCGAAAGCTTGGCATTCGTTTTGCTGCCGCTCATGCGGATTTAGATTTGGTGCTGCAAAATATTCGGAAAAACGCTTGCTACGTCATGGAAGAAGACGGGCGGATCATCGCGACCATCACCTTGAGAATGCCTTGGGGAAAACAGCCGGGACCGTATGGCGTTCCGCATATCTGGTGGTTCGCTGTGGACCCCGACACCGGTAAAAAAGGAATCGGAACAAAGCTGCTTCAATGGCTGGAGGAAACAATCCTTCGCGATACGTTAAAGGTTCCGTTTGTCTCACTCGGAACAGCGGATAAGCATCCGTGGCTGATTGAGATGTACGAACGAAAAGGGTATGTCCGCTCAGGTGAACAAGACCTTGGAAAAGGGCATATCACAGTCTATATGAAAAAACAATTGCGACATGATCTATAAAAAAAGAAAAGGCGGGAAAATCAAATGAAAATGAAAAAATGGACTGTGCTGGTCGTTGCTGCATTATTAGCGGTACTCTCAGCTTGCGGCAATGGAAACAGCAGCAGTAAAGAGGATGACAATGTGCTTCATGTCGGTGCGACAGGACAAAGTTACCCATTTGCTTATAAAGAAAACGGAAAGCTGACAGGTTTTGACGTGGAAGTGATGGAAGCGGTCGCTAAGAAAATTGACATGAAACTGGACTGGAAGCTGCTTGAATTCAGCGGGCTGATGGGGGAGCTTCAAACAGGCAAGCTTGATACCATTTCCAACCAGGTAGCTGTGACAGACGAACGTAAGGAAACGTATAACTTTACGAAACCATACGCTTATGCCGGAACACAGATTGTCGTCAAAAAAGACAATACTGATATCAAATCAGTAGACGATTTAAAAGGCAAGACAGTCGCAGCCGTTCTCGGTTCAAACCACGCGAAAAACCTTGAAAGCAAAGATCCTGATAAAAAAATCAATATCAAAACGTACGAAACACAAGAGGGTACGCTGAAGGATGTTGCGTACGGCCGTGTAGACGCTTATGTCAACAGCCGAACTGTATTGATCGCGCAAATCAAGAAGACCGGTTTGCCATTAAAGCTTGCGGGAGATCCGATTGTTTACGAACAGGTTGCATTCCCATTTGCCAAGGGCGATGCGCACGACAAGCTCCGCAAAAAAGTCAATAAGGCGCTAGATGAATTGCGTAAAGACGGAACACTGAAAAAACTCTCTGAAAAATACTTTAATGAAGATATCACAGTAGAACAGAAGCATTAAGAAACGGCGGTGACTCACCAGAATGAACACGATTGATTGGGAATTCATGATATCAGCGTTCCCGACTTTAATTCAGGCCCTTCCGATCACGTTGTTTATGGCCATAGCGGCTATGATTTTTGCCATTATCGGAGGACTTATTCTCGCACTCATTACAAAGAACAAAATTCCAGTGCTTCATCAGCTGTCAAAGCTGTATATATCCTTTTTCCGAGGCGTGCCGACACTGGTGCAGCTGTTCTTAATCTATTACGGGCTGCCGCAGCTGTTTCCAGAGATGAGCAAAATGACAGCTCTCACAGCTGCCATCATCGGGTTAAGCTTAAAAAATGCAGCATATTTGGCAGAAATCTTCCGGGCCGCCCTCAATTCTGTTGATGACGGGCAGCTGGAGGCGTGCCTGTCTGTCGGTATGACAAAATTTCAGGCATACAGACGGATTATTTTGCCGCAAGCGATCCGAAATGCGATTCCGGCAACGGGCAATACATTTATCGGGCTCCTGAAAGAAACGTCACTGGCCTTTACATTAGGGGTCATGGAGATGTTCGCCCAAGGGAAGATGTACGCTTCAGGAAACCTCAAATATTTTGAGACGTACTTGGCGATTGCGATCGTCTATTGGATTCTTACCATGATCTACAGCATTTTGCAGGACTTGTTTGAACGTGCCATGAGCAAGCCATACCGGACTTAGAGGTGAAATCAGTTGATAACAGTAAAAAATATTCGCAAAGCGTTTAAAGATCTCGTCGTGCTCGACGGAATCGATCTAGAAGTGAAACGCGGAGAAGTGGTGGCAATCATCGGTCCGTCCGGTTCCGGAAAATCAACGCTTCTCCGGTGCTTAAATCTATTAGAGCGTCCGGATCAAGGACTTATTGAAATCGGAGAAGCCAAACTGAATGCGGAAAAGTTTACACGCAAGGAAGCATATCGGCTTCGTCAGCAAACGGCCATGGTCTTTCAAAACTACAATCTGTTTAAAAATAAAACGGCTCTGCAAAACATTACAGAAGCTTTAATTGTGGCTCAACATAAACCACGCGACGAAGCGAAACGTATTGGAATGGAGATTCTGAAACAAGTCGGTCTGGAGCATAAGGCTGACAGCTATCCGATCACAATGTCCGGCGGCCAGCAGCAGCGAATCGGCATCGCCCGGGCGCTTGCGGTCAATCCGCATGCGATTTTGCTGGATGAACCAACTTCAGCGCTTGACCCTGAGCTCGTCACAGGGGTGCTTCAGGTCATCAAATCCATTGCGGAAAAGCAAACAACGATGATCATTGTTACACACGAAATGGCGTTTGCAAAAGAGGTCGCTGATAAAGTGATTTTTATGGCAGACGGCCATATTATCGAGCAGGGAACGCCAAAAGAACTGTTTGACCATCCGAAAAACGAACGGACGAAACGATTTATCAAGCAGGTGGGAGAGCCTGCAGAGCTTATATAAGAAGGGGAGAAGAACAATGGCCGACAAAGCGTTTCATACCCGTTTAATCAATATGCGGCGTGATCTTCATGAACATCCTGAGCTGTCATTTCAAGAGGTTGAAACGACGAAAAAAATCCGCCGCTGGCTTGAGGAGGAGCAAATCGAAATACTTGATGTTCCTCAATTGGAGACTGGCGTGATTGCAGAAATCAAAGGACGGGAAGACGGCCCCGTGATAGCAATACGAGCGGATATTGACGCGCTCCCGATCCAAGAACAGACGAATCTCCCGTTTGCATCTAAGGTTGATGGCACAATGCATGCGTGCGGACACGATTTTCATACTGCTTCTATTATTGGCACAGCGATGTTGCTGAATCAAAGAAGGGCCGAGCTGAAAGGTACAGTCCGCTTTATCTTTCAGCCGGCAGAAGAAATCGCCGCAGGAGCAAGAAAGGTCATAGAAGCTGGCGTACTTGATGGCGTTTCCGCGATTTTCGGCATGCACAATAAGCCGGATCTGCCTGTCGGGACCATTGGTGTAAAGGAAGGTCCGCTTATGGCAAGTGTTGACCGGTTTGAGATCGTCATCAAAGGGAAAGGCGGACACGCCGGCATCCCGAATAACAGTATTGATCCAATCGCTGCAGCCGGACAAATCATCAGCGGGCTGCAATCTGTGGTCAGCCGCAATATCAGCTCACTGCAAAACGCAGTCGTCAGTATCACAAGAGTACAGGCGGGCACGTCGTGGAACGTGATTCCAGACCAAGCTGAAATGGAGGGGACGGTTCGAACCTTTCAAAAAGAAGCGAGGCAGGCTGTTCCGGAGCATATGAGACGAGTGGCTGAAGGAATTGCAGCGGGCTATGGGGCACAAGCAGAATTCAAGTGGTTTCCTTATTTGCCTTCCGTTCAGAATGACGGCACATTTTTGAATGCGGCATCCGAAGCTGCGGCACGGCTTGGCTATCAAACCGTTCACGCTGAGCAGTCTCCGGGCGGAGAAGACTTCGCTCTGTATCAAGAGAAGATTCCGGGATTTTTTGTCTGGATGGGAACGAACGGGACGGAGGAGTGGCATCATCCGGCCTTTACACTGGATGAAGAAGCCCTTACGGTTGCCTCTCAATACTTTGCGGAGCTGGCGGTTATTGTATTGGAGACCATCAAATGAGCAAACAAGGGCTGACAGCAGGTCTTGCAGAGGCTGTGAGAACGTCACAACCTGAGCATTCAGTTGACGCGATTCACGAAGCAAAAAAGGGATTACTTGATTTTACTGCCGCTTCATTCGCAGGAAGAGAAGATAAAGGAATTCAAAAGCTCCTCCGTCTGATAGAGGATGAAGGAGGCCGGCCCCTTGTTCCTGTTATCGGACAGGGCAAAAAGGCCGCGCCATTACAATCCGCGATGCTCAATGGATTTATCGCCCATGCATTGGATTTTGATGATGTCCACTCCGATGTAAGAGGACACCCCAGTGCAGTCATCGTGCCTTCTCTTATTGCTTCTGCCGCTCGCGGACATGACGAGCGGCTTCTTGGCGCTTATGTTGTTGGTGTGGAAGTGATGGCACGGCTGGGAGAATCAATTGGCAGCCGCCACTATGAAAAGGGCTGGCATAATACAGGAACGCTTGGTGCTATCGCTGCTGCCTGCGCCGTAGGTTATGCTGAGGAGCTGACTCAGGAAGAGCTGGAAAAAGCAATTGGTTTTGCGGCTACGCAATCTGCTGGGATGAGGGTGCAATTTGGAACAGAAATGAAACCGCTGCACGCCGGTTTGGCGGCTCAGGCTGGCTTGCTGGCCGTTAAGCTGGCCCAATCAGAATTTGGCGGGTCCCGCACGGCACTTGAAGGAGAAACTGGTTTCTTCAGTCTGTACGGTGACGTTGAAAAAGCACAACATACTTTGCTAAACGATTGGGGGGCACCGTGGAGAATTGTGCAGCCGGGTCTATGGTTTAAAATCTATCCATTTTGTTCCGCGGCACACCATGCTGCAGATGCGGTACGACAGCTTATCTCCGAAGAAACCATTTCTGCTGCCAATACCGAACGTATTGAAGTGATTTTTCCGCCAGGCGGAGATGCTGCATTGACGGAAAGATCTCCGAAAACTGGAGAGGAAGGCCGTTTCAGCGTTGAATATGTGATTGCTCTTGCTTTGCACGGACACGACCTGACCGTTGAACATTTCAACAGCCAGCCGATCCCAAACGGAATTCAAACGACAATAGGGCATATTCAGCGCGTATATGACAATGCTACTCAGCCGGCTCCCCATGCCGTTCCAAAAGGCCGTTTCACGATTGTCCGGGCCTATTTATCAGACGGCCGGATTTGCGAAGCGCGTGTGGACTGCCCAAAAGGGGCGCCAGGAAATGAGCTGTCTGAAGAAGACATAATAGAAAAATTGACATTAACGGTCCCGCAAGAAAAAGCGCGGAGCATCATAACAGCCGTTGAAAAAGCCGATATAAAAGAATTTTTAGCTCATATTGAATAAGATCAACTCTATTCGGTGATTTCAGATGATATGATAAAACCAATCATACGTTTGAAAAAGGAGAAACTATGACGGTGAATGACGCGGTTGTATTCATTTTGGCTGCCTTTTTACTATGGGGAGCGGCGGATTATTGTTTGGGAAACAGATGGGGGCTAGGCGAGCGGTTTGCGGACGGCTTTAAGGCTATGGGGCCGCTGGCGCTGTCCATGATCGGAATTGTGTCGCTGGCGCCCGTGCTGGCAGCAATCCTGATTCCCATTGTTGCTCCGTTTTATACAGCGATTGGCGCGGACCCTTCTTCCTTTGCGAACACCATTTTGGCGATTGATATGGGAGGATATGCGCTGGCTGGAGAAATGGCGAAAGATCCGCAGGCCGGGCTGTTTTCATGGGTGTTTTTAGGAACAATGATGGGACCGGCAATCGTCTTCACGATTCCCGTCGCTCTTGGCATCATCGAAAAAGAGGATCATCCGTATTTTGCGAAAGGCATATTAATCGGGCTGTGCACAGTGCCGATCGGTTGCTTAATCGGCGGATTATGCGCAGGCTTTGACATCGGCATGATAGGTAAAAACCTTCTGATCCCGAGTCTGTTATCTGCTGTGATCACTTTTGGGTTATGGCGATACACCGACAGTATGATTCAGTTGTTTCATCTCTTCGGGAAAGCGGTCAGTGTGGTTGCGATTATCGGGCTTGCAGCTGTTTCTGTTGAAACGATGACCGGCATTATGCTGATTCCGGGAATGGAGAATGTCGAGACAGGGATACAAACGACAGGGACCATCGCCATTGCCCTGGCAGGGGCGTTTCCAATGACGGCTTTTATTACAAAAACCTTTAAAAAACCGCTTCAGGCCCTGGGGAAACATCTTCATTTAGATGAGACAGCAACAGCAGGCTTGGTGACCTCTTTGGCGCACCATATCCCAATGCTGGCTTCATTAAAGGATATGACGCCGAGAGGAAAGGTCATCAATGTCGCGTTTGCGGTCAGCGGCGCTTTTGTACTCGGCAGCCACCTCGGTTTTGTGGCTGGAATGAAAAAAGAAATGGCGGCGGCCATGATCATTGGGAAATTAGCAGGCGGAGTCACAGCTGCCGCAGCGGCTGCTTGGATGACACCTGCACAATCAGCTAATCAGCAAAAACGTATCTCAGCCGGCCATAGCTGAGGCAGAAGCTGTTTCAACTTTGTCCAATCGGGAATGTTACAGTAAAGATTTCTGTGAAAGAGGGTTGGACACATGGCGGTGAAAGACCGGTACATGTCAAAAATAAAACAGGAAACCAAGCCTTGGATCAAACGATTCGGGAGGCTTGGTTATTTTGCATTCGGCGGCGTTTTTATTCTGCTTGGGGTTTTGGCCTTTATGACGGCTGCCGGGGCAGGCCGCGCGAAAGATTCGAGCGGAGCGCTCCAAACGCTATCACGCATGCCGTATGGGTCACTATTGCTTTTTTTAATAGGTATTGGCCTTATCGGCTATGTGATCTGGATGGTGTTAAGCGCGATCAAGGACACGGAGGGGCACGGAAATAGCAGGCGAGGCCTGTCACGGAGAATAGGAAACTTTTTCAGTGCCGCCGTTTACACATCCATCGCTTGGAATGCCTTGCGATTTGTGTTTGACCAAGGGGACGGCGGCACTTCAGAACAGACGTGGTCCGCTTATGTATTGGCGCAGCCATTCGGCCAATGGCTCACAGGGCTTACGGGTGCGGGTTTTATCGTATTTGCGATTGTTCAATTTATGAAAGGTGTTCGGGCTGCTTTTATGAAAGAATTTGATACGTCTAAAATGAACAAACAAATGATATGCATCACGAAAAACACCGGACGCGCAGGCAATATCGCCCGGGCCATTATTTTCTCTGCTATCGGCTATTTTCTCATCAAGACAGCCATGACCGCTGATCCCGACGACACAAGAGGCTTTGACGGTGCGCTCGCCGAACTCGCGCAGCAGCCGCATGGCAAATTGATTCTGTCTATATTGGCATTAGGCCTGATCCTATATGGAATGTACGCCATTATGAAAGGCATTTATCAGCATATGACCTGGGAGAAGTAAGCTCTGGGCAGGTCCGCGCCCAGAGCGTTTTTCAGTTTCTTAGAAATCAGGTGGATGAAAGCCGGCGCCAGCCTGTATAATAAAAGCAAATCAAAAGCAGTTTTATCAGGACTGATCCACAGGGAGGTGCAGAATGGATCGGGAAAAACAACAATTAAGCATAGAAGCGGCAAGGCTTTACTATCAGTCTGACTACAGTCAGCAGCAAATTGCTGAGCAGCTCAACATTTCAAGGCCAACCGTTTCCCGGCTGCTGCAATATGCAAAGGAAAAAGGGTATGTCCAGATTCGCGTCATGGACCCTTTTGAGGATTTGGATGCGCTCGGTTCCATACTTGAAGAGAAATACGGGCTCCTTGAGGCGCATGTTGTGTTTTCCCCGACACCCGATTATGCAGGAATTACACATGACCTAAGCCGCTATGGTGCAGAATATATGCATGAAACGGTAAAAGACGGCGACATTGTCGGCGTCAGCTGGGGAACCACCATGTATCAAATCGCGCAAAACATGCAGCCGAAGCAAGTAAAAGGCGTCGAGGTCGTCCAGCTGAAAGGCGGCATCAGCCATTCCCGGGTAAACACGTATTCGGCTGAAACGATTCAGCTGTTTGCGGAGGCTTTTCAAACGATGCCTCGCTATCTCCCGCTTCCCGTCGTGTTTGATAATGCGGATGTGAAGCGAATGGTGGAGAAAGACCGTCATATTGAGCGGATTATTGAGATGGGCAAGCAGGCGAATATCGCTCTCTTTACGGTCGGGACTGTCCGTGATGAAGCGCTGTTGTTTCGGCTCGGATATTTTAACGAAGAAGAGAAAGCCCTGCTGAAAAAACAGGCCGTCGGGGATATTTGTTCACGCTTTTTTGATGCGAAAGGGAATATTTGCAGCAGTGCCATCAATGACCGGACCATCGGTGTTGAGCTTGAAGACCTCAGGCTGAAGGAACGCTCCATTTTAGTTGCCGGCGGAAGCAGAAAAGTATCTTCCATTCACGGAGCATTAACCGGAAAATATGCCAACGTTTTAATCATTGACCAGCATACCGCGAGGGCGCTTGTTAATGATTTGTGACACGTTCAAACCTTTCGTTGAACAAAATTTCAATTACCAATTTACATATGTTCAAAAGTCGGTTATGCTAAAAAATATCTTAACAAAAAAGGAAGTGTGCGAAGGATGTCATTAGCCAACATAATTGATCATACAGCTTTGAAACCGCATACACAAAAAGCGGAAATTCTAAAACTAATTGAAGAAGCGAAAACATACAAATTTGCTTCAGTATGTGTCAATCCGACATGGGTGGAGCTTGCTGCAAAAGAGCTTAAGGGAACTGGAGTCGACGTTTGTACGGTCATCGGCTTCCCGCTCGGTGCCAATACAACTGAAACAAAAGCGTTCGAAACAAAAGACGCCATTTCAAAAGGCGCCACTGAAGTGGATATGGTCATTAATATTGCCGCTTTAAAAGACAAGGAAGACGATGTGGTGGAAGCTGATATCCGCGGTGTAGTGGAAGCTGCAGCCGGAAAAGCGCTTGTCAAAGTCATTATCGAAACGTGCCTTCTGACTGATGAAGAAAAAGAACGTGCATGCCGTTTAGCGGTGTCTGCGGGAGCCGATTTCGTAAAAACATCAACAGGCTTTTCTACAGGCGGCGCAACGAAGGAAGATATCGCCTTAATGCGCAAAACAGTAGGACCTGATATCGGCGTGAAAGCATCTGGCGGCGTCAGAACGAAAGAAGATGTAGACACAATGGTAGAGGCCGGAGCAAGCCGAATTGGCGCCAGCGCAGGCGTTTCTATCGTAAAAGGAGAAAATGCATCAGGCGGAGACAACTATTAAGAGCTGACGGAAGGCAGACTGCTTTCCGTTTTCTGAGGAAACAGTGATTGTAAGCGAATACAAATAAAGGAGAAACACATATGAAGTATTTGATTGGGATTATCGGTTTAATCGTGTTTTTAGGCCTCGCGTGGATCGCGAGCAGCGGCAAAAAAAGAATTAAGATCCGCCCAATTGTTGTTATGCTCATTTTGCAATTTATTCTTGGCTACATTCTCCTCAATACCGGGATAGGGAATTTCCTCGTGGGAGGATTTGCAAAAGGATTCGGTTATCTGCTTGAATACGCGGCTGAGGGAATTAACTTTGTGTTTGGCGGCTTGGTGAATGCGGACCAAACGACATTCTTTATGAATGTTCTCTTGCCAATCGTGTTTATTTCCGCTCTGATCGGGATTCTGCAAAAGTGGAAAGTCCTCCCGTTTATCATTAGATATATCGGCCTTGCCCTCAGCAAGGTAAACGGTATGGGAAGATTGGAATCGTATAACGCAGTGGCTTCTGCGATTTTAGGGCAGTCAGAAGTATTTATCTCCTTGAAGAAAGAACTCGGTCTTTTAAATCAGCAGCGCTTGTACACGCTTTGTGCATCTGCGATGTCAACTGTATCAATGTCGATTGTCGGCGCGTATATGACAATGCTGAAACCGGAATATGTTGTAACAGCGCTTGTTTTGAACTTATTTGGCGGTTTCATAATTGCTTCTATTATTAATCCGTACGAGGTTGCAAAAGAAGAGGATATGCTTCGTGTTGAGGAAGAGGAAAAACAATCCTTCTTCGAAGTGCTCGGAGAATACATTCTTGACGGTTTCAAAGTAGCGGTTGTCGTCGCTGCGATGCTGATTGGATTTGTCGCGATTATTGCCTTGATCAATGGCATTTTTAATGCAGTATTCGGTGTTTCGTTCCAAGGCATTCTTGGATATGTGTTTGCTCCATTCGCTTTTCTTGTGGGTATCCCATGGAATGAAGCTGTTAATGCGGGAAGCATTATGGCAACAAAAATGGTATCGAATGAATTTGTCGCCATGACGTCGCTTACGCAAAACGGTTTCCATTTCAGCGGCCGTACAACAGCGATCGTATCGGTATTCCTTGTGTCCTTTGCGAACTTCTCCTCAATCGGAATCATTGCCGGTGCCGTAAAAGGACTGAATGAAAAGCAAGGAAATGTCGTCGCTCGTTTCGGCTTGAAATTATTATACGGTGCTACGCTTGTCAGCTTTTTATCAGCAGCAATTGTGGGCTTGATTTACTGAACTTAATCGAAAAGGATCGGTGACCAAACATGAGAATGGTAGATATCATCATCAAAAAACAAAACGGAAAAGAACTCACCACTGAAGAAATTCAATTTTTCGTGAACGGCTATACAGACGGAAGCATTCCTGATTATCAGGCAAGCGCGCTTGCTATGGCGATTTTCTTCCAGGATATGAGTGACCGTGAACGCGCGGACTTGACGATGGCTATGGTGAACTCCGGTGAAACGATTGATCTTTCTGCCATTGAAGGAATTAAAGTGGATAAACACTCCACCGGCGGCGTCGGCGACACGACAACACTCGTTCTCGCTCCGCTTGTTGCGGCTCTTGACGTGCCGGTTGCCAAAATGTCCGGCCGCGGCCTCGGCCATACGGGCGGCACGATTGATAAGTTAGAGGCAATCGACGGCTTCCACGTGGAACTGACGAAGGATGAATTTATTAAACTTGTGAACCGCGACAAGGTTGCGGTCATCGGCCAAAGCGGCAATTTAACGCCGGCTGATAAAAAACTGTACGCGCTTCGTGATGTAACGGGAACGGTCAATTCCATTCCGCTCATTGCAAGCTCGATTATGAGCAAAAAAATCGCTGCCGGGGCGGACGCCATCGTGCTTGACGTAAAAACGGGAGCGGGCGCCTTCATGAAAACAGAAGAAGACGCAGCTGAACTTGCCAAAGCGATGGTACGCATCGGAAATAACGTCGGCCGTCAAACAATGGCTGTCATTTCAGACATGTCCCAGCCACTCGGCTTTGCGATCGGAAATGCGCTTGAAGTCAAAGAAGCGATCGACACGCTCAAAGGCGAGGGACCCGAGGATCTTCATGAGCTTGTCTTAACGCTCGGCAGCCAGATGGTTGTGCTTGCGAAAAAAGCCGATACATTGGACGAAGCGAGAGCGAAGCTGGAAGAAGTCATGAAAAACGGCAAAGCACTTGAGAAATTCAAGGATTTCCTGAAAAACCAAGGCGGCGACAGCTCAATTGTTGACGATCCGTCTAAGCTTCCGCAAGCCGCATATCAAATTGATGTGCCTGCCAAAGAAGCGGGTGTCGTCTCTGAAATCGTTGCGGACGAAATCGGCGTCGCGGCGATGCTGTTAGGTGCCGGTCGCGCCACAAAAGAAGATGAGATCGATTTAGCCGTCGGCATCATGCTCCGCAAGAAGGTCGGCGACAAAGTAGAAAAAGACGAACCGCTCGTGACGCTTTACGCCAACCGCGAAAACGTTGATGAAGTCATCGCAAAAGTCTATGACAACATCCGCATCGCCGCGGAAGCGAAGGCGCCGAAGCTGATTCATACGTTGATTACTGAATAAAAATAAAGCACATCCCATCCTGAGCGGGGTGTGCTTTTTTGATTACAGGATGTGATCAGCCTGATATTCCTCTTGGCTGATTTTTTTCGCTTTTGTAACATTTCTTTTGAAATGGTAGATCAGATAGCAAAGGATGATACAAGGAACTCCGCAGAAAAGTGCGATTCTTTGATTGGGATCAAAAGCAAGACCGATACAAGAAGCAGAACATAATAAGAGAGCGGCTATAGGCATAAGAGGATAAAGCGGCGTGCGAAATGTCAGATCTTTTACATTCCCCCCTTTTTTCAAAAATCTCTTTCGAAACAAGAGTTGGGACAAGGCAATGCTCATCCAGACCACGACTCCTGCAAATCCAGCAATTGCTACCATCACCACATAGACAGTTCCAGGGGCCACGATACTGGAAACGAGAGATAAACAAGATACAGCCATACTGATCATTAAGGCATTTAAAGGAATGCCTTTAGATGTCACTTTCTTAAAACGGGAGCTGATCATGTTTTCATTTGCTAACGACCACATCATACGGGTCGAAGCATATAAGCCTGAGTTGGCGACAGACAGCAAGGCTGTTAATATCACGAAATTCATAATATCAGCAGCGTAAGGGATTCCGATCTCCGCAAATACGGCTACAAACGGGCTTTCAATCACGCCTGCGTCCTTCCATGAAATCAACCCGGATAATATGAAGACAGCGCCAATGAAAAAAATCACGGTTCTCCATGCGACATTACGGATGGATCGCGGTATATCCTTTTGAGGATTTGCTGATTCTCCTGCTGTAACGCCGATTAACTCTGTACCAGAAAAGGCAAAGCTCACAGATATCATCGCGATAAAAACGGCGAGAAAGCCATTCGGAAACAGCCCGCCATGGTCCGTGAAGTTTGACAACATAGGAGCATCCGCCGTTCCGTTTAAAGAGATCAGGCCAAACATGGCGGCTCCTCCTAAAATGATAAATAAAATAATGGTGACAATCTTTACGCTGGAAAACCAAAATTCAGTTTCCGCAAATAACTTAACTGAAAATGCGTTGCATATAAAAAGAAGGGCTGCAAAAATCGCACTCCACATCCATACACTGCTGTCAGGGAACCAGCGCTGCATGAGAATACCGGATGCGGTAAACTCAGAGCCTACCGTCACCACCCAATTGATCCAGTACATGATGCCGACCATAAAACCGGTAGATGGACCGATAAATGTTGTAGCATATTTTTGAAAAGAGCCGGTCACCGGCATGGCAACCGACAATTCGCCGAGACATTGCATGACGAGGTACATCATCAACCCGCCGATTACATAAGCGAGTATCGTACCGCCGGGTCCGGCTTGATGTAGCGTATAGCCCGTACTGAGGAAAAGTCCTGTGCCTATGACGCCTCCCAATGAGATCATAAATAGGTGCCTGCTTTTCATTGTGCGTTTTAGCTGTTGGCTGCTGTTCTCCTGAAGATTCACTGTCTCGCCCTCCTTTTAGCTGCCATTCATTAGGCAGATGAGTTTCCTATACCCAAAATACAACCTGCCAGAAGATCACTTGAATGGGGAGAGTTTCATTCCTTTTAATGCGTGTAACAGAACATGAGCTGCAGCTCTGCTTGTCATATCTCGAAAATCGAGGGTAGGATCGACTTCAACAATTTCAATCCCGGCAATATTGGGCTGTTGTGCGATGTACTTGACTGCTTCAAGCAATTCGTCTGTATAGAGGCCGCCCGGGCCAATCGCTGGACAGCCGGGGGCATGGGACTGGTCTAAGACATCCATGTCAACAGATATAAAAATGAAATCTGTTCTATCTTGAACAACAGGCAAAATCTCTTTTATCGTTGGGATTAGTCCTTTTTCCCGGATCATGTCCATCGTGTGAATGTTCACGCTATGTTTTTTTGCATATGCTTCATAGGCCTGGCTGTTGCTGAATTCTCTGATACCCAGCTGGATCAAATGTTGACCTTTAATAATCTCTTCATCCAAAAGGCGGCGGAAGGGGGTGCCGTTTGTCGGCCCCCCGTCCTCCGTATTGCGAACATCGTGATGGGCATCAAATTGAATCACCGCTGTCGTTCCTTTTGTTTGTGCTATCGCTTTTATTGTGGAGTAGCTGATAGAGTTATCTCCCCCAAGTATGAGCGGCACCCAATCCGGATGATCCGAAAGCAGAGCGTGCATGGTTTGGAAAATGTGATGATGTGACTTTACGATATCAGTGACATGAATATCGATATCCCCCAGATCATATAGAAGCTCTGATACGACGTGCTCTCCAAGCTCAGCAGAATAGGCTGATGAATGTTTCAGAGCCTGGCGTATTGTTCCGGGTGCAAAGGAAGCGCCTGAATGACTGATGGAGGATTTTGATAGGGGGACACCTATCAACGCCGGTCCCTTAATGTCCTGGCCGTCCCATGTTGCGATCAGGTCGCTCATTTTTGTGACATCCCGGTCTTTAAACGAAGATCCGGCCTCTCTGAGAAAAGGGTACTTATCCAAGAATGGCTCCCTCCCTGTTGACAACAATTGTTCCGTTTTTCATGACTTGATGTACATGATTGACCCCGTAGTGATACGGAATATACATATAGTTCGAGGCTTGCCAAATGACTAGATCAGCTGAGCGGCCGACTTTGAGTTGACCGGCTTCCTCTCCTTTCCCTATGGCGTATGCGGCATTGACTGTGACCGCATGCCAAATTTCTTCTGCAGTCATTTTCAGATGAAGCGCGGCAATGGACATAATCAGCTGGATATTTTCAGTCGGCGAGCTGCCAGGATTAAAATCCGTTGCCAAGCTGACACATACACCTTCATCAATCATAGCTCTTGCCCTGGCGTATGTGCTTTTGCCAAGATAAAATGTCGTGCCCGGCAAGAGGACGGCGAGCGTTCCTGCTCCAGCCAATTTCTTTATGCCTTCGTCCGATGCACCTACCAAATGGTCGGCTGAGACAGCCTTTAGCTCACCTGCTAATTCAGCACCTCCAAGCGGATCGATTTCATCTGCGTGTATTTTTAATCCGAAGCCCGCCTCAGCTGCTTTTTGTAAATAACGGCGGGATTGGCTGACTGTAAAAACACCTGTTTCTGTAAAAATATCAGCAAAGCTGGCGAGCTCCTGCTCTTTGATTTCCGGCAAAAGGGAAAGCATTTGATCCAGAAATTCATCTGGATCGTTTTGATATTCGGGAGGAATCGCATGGGCTCCCATAAATGTGGAAACAAGGTCAACAGGCTGGCTTTCATGCAGTTTCTTTGCGACACGCAACTGTTTGAGCTCTGTCTCTTTTTCCAAGCCGTAGCCGCTTTTCACTTCTGCTGTGGTTGTGCCGTAGGACAGCATTCTTTGCAGATGAAAATGGGCTTTTTGCAGCAGCTCTTCTTCTGAAGCCGCCCTGGTATCCTTGACTGTAGACAGAATCCCGCCGCCCTGCGCCAGAATATCCAAATATGAAATGCCCTGAAGCTTAAGGTTCATCTCCTTTTCACGAGATCCGCCAAATACAAGATGGGTGTGCGGATCAACGAGGCCAGGCGTTACAAGGCGTCCCGAACAGTCAATGATTTCGTCTGCCTCGTAACCGGCTTCAGCCCCTTTTTGTCCGGCGAACACAATTTTCTGTTCATGAATGCCGACAACAGCGTCTTCGATCACATGAAGATCCTGCATGCTTTTGCCTGCCCGCGGACCGCTGCTTTCCATCGTCAAAAGCTGACCGATGTTGATGAGAATCGTATCAATTTGCTTTGGCATGTCATCACTCCTTTATTTTTGCATCGGCACGATAATGTCCTGTTCCTTCGCTACTTCAGCGGCACGTTCATAACCCGCATCCGCATGACGGATAATGCCCATTCCTGGGTCGCTCGTTAAGACCCGCGCGAGCCGCTCGTCAGCCAGCTCACTTCCATCGGCCACTGCAACCATGCCGGCATGCAGGGAATAGCCCATTCCGACACCGCCGCCATGGTGGAAAGAAACCCAGCTTGCACCCGCCGCCGTGTTGACAAGTGCATTTAGCACAGCCCAGTCACCAACAGCGTCACTTCCGTCCTTCATCGCTTCTGTCTCCCGGTTTGGAGAGGCGACAGACCCGCAGTCCAAATGATCTCTCCCAATAACGACAGGCGCTTTTAGCTCCCCGCTTCTAACCAGCTCGTTAATGGCGAGGCCCATCTTTTTTCGTTCTCCATATCCAAGCCAGCAAATACGGGACGGCAAGCCTTGGAAGGTGACTTTTTCCTGTGCCATATCAATCCAGCGGTGAAGGGCTTTATTTGTCGGGAACAGCTCTTTTAATAACGCATCCGTACGGTAAATATCTGCCGGATCTCCGGAAAGCGCCGCCCAACGGAACGGCCCTTTTCCTTCACAGAATAAGGGGCGGATGTAGGCAGGGACAAAACCCGGAAAATCGAAGGCATTCTCCAGCCCTTCATCCTTTGCGACTTGCCGGATATTGTTGCCGTAGTCAAATACAATAGAGCCCTTTTGCTGAAAGGCCAGCATGGCTTCGACATGTTTTTTCATGCTTTGCTTCGCAAGGCGTACGTAAAGCTCTGGATTGTCTTGACGCAAACGGTCAGCTTCATCAAGTGAATAGCCCTCGGGAACATAACCGATTAAAGGGTCATGGGCAGATGTCTGATCTGTCACAATATCAATTTTGACGCCTCGGTTCAAAAGTGTGTGATGCACCTCAGCTGCGTTTCCGAGAAGTGCAATGGACAAAGGTTTTCCTGCCAGCTTTGCCTCTTCAGCCCAAGCTAAGGCTTCCTCAATCGATGCTGTTTTTCGATCGCAGTATTTTGTTTCGATCCGCTTGTCGATGCGTTTCTCGTCAACCTCGACGGCAATCACGACGCCTTCATTCATCGTGACAGACAGCGGCTGTGCGCCTCCCATTCCGCCGAGACCCGCTGTCAGCGTCAACGTTCCTTTTAAGCTGCCCCCGAAGTGCTGTCGCGCCAGCTCAGCGAAGGTTTCATAGGTTCCTTGCAATATGCCTTGTGAGCCAATGTAAATCCAGCTGCCAGCCGTCATCTGTCCGTACATCATTAACCCTTTTTTCTCAAGTTCGTGGAAATGCTCCCAGTCTGCCCACTTCGGAACAAGAACAGAATTTGCCAGGAGCACGCGCGGGG
Source organism: Bacillus sp. GW821-FHT01G09 (assembly GCF_059422205.1). NCBI lineage: Bacteria > Bacillati > Bacillota > Bacilli > Caryophanales > Bacillaceae > Bacillus > Bacillus sp. GW821-FHT01G09. Next base: position 888,612 of record NZ_JBWKWL010000001.1, on the reverse strand, counting down.
CCTGCGGGTGTGTACGGAACATGCCAACTGGCTTTCCGGATTGCACGAGCAATGTTTCATCATTTTTTAATGTTTTCAAGGAATGCTCAATGGCGTGAAAAGCGTCCCAATCCCGTGCGGCTTTGCCGATCCCGCCATATACGATGAGGTCTTCCGGCTTCTCGGCGACTTCTGGATCAAGGTTGTTTCGAAACATCCGAAGCACTGCCTCTTGCTCCCATCCTAAGCATTCAAGCTCTGTTCCTCTGTTGGCACGGATTGATTTTTTTACATCAGTCATATGTTCATCCCCCTTAGTTCTTTATTCTGATGATCAGGTATTAAAGATTCTTTCTTCAGCCAGTCAGTCAAGCGTTCAATGTCATAGGAAAAAACACGGTCCTGCTGAATGGACGGCACGACTTTTCTCATTTCTTGAAAAAGCTGTTTCGTATAGGACGCTGCATGTTCTATGCCTCTGTATTCAACCGCCTGCAATGCGCAAATGGCTTCGATCGCAATGACTCTCCTTGTATTTGCGATCACCTGATAAGCATGCCGAGCGGCGATGGTTCCCATGCTGACATGGTCCTCTTGGTTGGCGGATGACGGAATGGAATCCACACTTGCCGGATGGGCCAGTGTTTTATTTTCAGAAACGAGTGAGGCCGCGGCGTACTGCATGATCATTGCACCGGATTGCAGACCGGGATGAGGGCTCAGGAACGGCGGCAGGTCATTCAGCTGCGGATTCACAAGTCGTTCGATCCTGCGCTCTGCGATATTCGCAAGCTCTGATATTGCGATTTTCAGAAAATCCATGGCAAAGGCGATCGGCTGTCCGTGAAAGTTTCCGCCGGAAATCACTTTGTCACCGTCATTGAAAATGAGTGGATTGTCTGTAGCTGCGTTCATTTCAATCTCTAATTTTTCTTTGACATAGCCTAGTGTCTGCCAAGTCGCACCGTGTACTTGCGGAATACAGCGCAATGAATAGGCATCCTGAACCCGCAGTTCTCCCTGGGAGGTTGTCAGTCCGCTGTCAGATAGATAAAAGCGAATTCGTTCTGCGACATCGATCTGCTCCTGATAGCCGCGGGCTAAGTGAATATCCTCGTCAAATGCATCGATAATTCCCCGCAAGCCTTCAATCGTTAAGCTGGCAATTCGCTCTGTTTGATAGGCTAGTTTCTCAGCTTCGATGTAGGCGACCACCCCCATTGCAGTCATGGCCTGAGTCCCGTTAATCAAGGCAAGCCCTTCCTTGGATGTCAGCGTTACCGGCTGAATACCGGCTTTTTTCAAGCCTGTCATTGCCGGCATTCTTTCCCCCTCAAAAAAGACCTCTCCTTGCCCGATCAGCGCAAGCGCCAGGTGGGAAAGCGGCGCCAGATCTCCACTTGCGCCAAGTGATCCCTGCTGAGGGATGACAGGATGGACGCGTTTATTTAAAAAAGCAAGCAACTGTTCGATCAGCTCAGCACGTACACCGGAAAAGCCTTTTAACAGCGCATTGGCGCGCAAAAGCAGCATTGCCCTGGAAACACACTCAGGAAAAGGGTCGCCGACTCCGCAGGCATGAGAAAGGATTAAATTCAGCTGCAGCGCCGCCGAGTCTTCTTTTTGAATCAGGACATCGCTGAATTTGCCAAATCCGGTGTTGATGCCGTAGATTGTCTTTTCGTCGCGTACAATCCGTTCCACTGCTGCTCTGCTTTTTTTCACGCGCTCCATACTTTCCTCGGAAGCCGCTGCCTCCTCAAAATCAAACAGCACACGAGCGACGTCGGCTGTTGTCAATGAAGAACCGTCTAAAGTCACCATAAGCCCAACTCCTTTTTCTTTACTTTGGTAAAGCGCCCATACAAAAAGGAGCTATGCTGTGAACATCTGTTTTCACGCATAGCCCCCTATCGTCTAAGATCTATGGGCTGTTTCATATGTGATTAATTCCAACACCGAATGTCTCGTGCTCAAGACCTTTAATCGGCGCCCCGATTGTTCCGTAAAGCGAGACAGCAATCCAATCGCCTTCCGCTTCACTTTCATAAGGATTTCCCCTCAAAACGGCAAACCTCAAGCCCACCGTCCGAAGCAGCGATCCTAGAAGCATTTCACCTCTGGTCACGCCATGCAAAGCCTCCATCGTCGCATGATAAAGCGCATGTGACTCCCGATAACCCTCAGATTGAATGACACCGCTCTTTTTGGAAGCGGTTTCAATTGCGGCTACTACTTTATGCGCGTCCATTGATCCTACCTTGCCAAGACAGACCCTCCATCCGTCTCGCTCCAGCTCCTCAACCTGCGTACTCTCTTCCGCCTCATTCAGCAGCAGGAGAACAGACAGCCGGCCGATCCGACGCTCTTTATGCAGTGTCATATGAATCACTCAATTCCTAAAAATTCTGATAACTATTAACTGAGTATTATATTAATTGGTTCAGCAGCAGAAGTCAAAAGGTTTTTTACAGTCTTTAACAAGTTAGATTGGTATTGTAATAGCGCGACGCAGAAAGCAGGATGGGTTTTTTCAGCGATTGCACACGATATCCAGACAGGAGGCAAGCGGCCGCTGTCTAACTCTCAATATGCGTTTACTAAGTCGCATTTTTCGCAAGGCATTTTATAAAGAGCCAGCCGAATCACTCTGGTGTTGACGGGCAATCAGGCATCATCTTAAAAACCGCCGACAACGAAATGGCTGTATCACAGTCGATGCAAAACCTGACAAAGCAGTTATTACATGTACGCGAATGAAAAACAGAGTGATGAAAGAAGGAGAAACACCAAAAGAGTTGAACTATGAAGGAGAGGATATGCAAGCAGCAGTTCTGCGCAAAACAGCCAGACAATGTAAGAGAACAGTGAGAAATCACCTATCTGTTTGAATATGAAAACATTCGGCTGTTTTAATAGGCCGGGGTTTCTTCATAGGAAAATGTAAGCGCTTAAAAATTTAATAAAAAAAGTGAGGCGAATTGGTTAAATGTTCAACCGATTGTTCCGTGTATGTTTTCTTGCAGCTCTTATCATGGCCTTCATCCACCCAAGCTCCGTCTATGCACAAAAACCAGTATTTAAAGAAGTCAGCGTCCATGACCCTTCCATCATTGAAACAAACGGCACCTTTTATGTTTTTGGATCTCATCTCGCTTCAGCAAAAACAAATGACCTCATGCAATGGCAGCAGCTGACCACCAGCGTAAGCAATGACAACCCACTTATTCCGAATGTCTATGAAGAATTAAAAGAAACCTTCGAATGGGCGCAATCCGATACTCTTTGGGCGGCTGACGTCACGCAGCTGGCGGACGGCAAATACTACATGTACTACAACGCCTGCCGCGGCGACTCGCCAAGATCCGCCATGGGTGTTGCCGTTGCTGACAACATCGAAGGCCCATACAAAAACAAAGGCATCTTTTTGAAATCAGGAATGGAAGGCACAAGCAGCGATGGAACACCGTATGACGCAACCAAACACCCGAATGTTGTCGACCCGCATACCTTCTTTGATAAAGACGGCAAGCTGTGGATGGTGTACGGATCATACTCAGGCGGCATTTTCATTCTTGAAATGAATCCAAAAACGGGCTTCCCGCTTCCTGGGCAGGGCTACGGCAAAAAACTGCTCGGCGGCAACCACAGCAGAATCGAAGGCCCGTATGTTCTCTATAATCCAGACACCCAATACTACTACTTATACCTATCATATGGCGGTCTCGATGCAACAGGCGGCTACAACATCCGTGTGGCCCGCTCCAAGAAACCAGACGGCCCTTACTATGATGCAGAAGGCAATCCAATGCTCGACGTCCGCGGTAAAGAAGGCACATTCTTCGACGACCGTTCCATCGAACCATACGGCGTCAAACTCATGGGCAGCTACATTTTTGAAACAGAAAATGAAAAAGGCACCGGGTACGTCTCACCAGGCCACAACTCCGCATACTATGATGAAAAAACCGGGCGTTCCTATTTAATCTTCCACACCCGCTTCCCGGGCAGGGGTGAAGAACACGAAGTCAGAGTCCACCAATTGTTCATGAACAAAGACGGCTGGCCGGTAGCAACGCCCTATCGTTATGCGGGCGAAACACTGAAAGAAGTAAAACAAAAAGATATCACAGGAACATACAAACTCATCCAGCACGGAAAAGACATCTCAGCCGACATCAAAAAAACCATCAACATCCAGCTCAACAAAAACCACACCATTTCCGGGGAAATGACCGGAACATGGAAGAAAACCGGTAAGAATACAGCCGCCATCACGTTAGCGGGCAAGACGTATAACGGGGTATTTTTACGCCAGTGGGATTCGGTGAGAGAGAAGAACATCATGACGTTTAGTGTGTTGAATGGCAGCGGTGAGGCTGTTTGGGGTAGTAAGCTTAAAAGATAAAATTATATTTAAGAACCTTTTCTTGGAAAAGAAAAGGTTCTTTTCTTACTTACTTCATATCAGGTATTTTGAAAACACCTTATTAATTTTGTATACTATAACAAAAAATAACAATTTTGATAAAAGTTATTTTGGAGGGAATAATTTGACGGGTGTAAGCATTGAGGTAGGTAATACAACATATTCTGATCAAATTAAAGAATGGCGATTATCTAAACGTGATAATGCTAAAATAACTGTTCATATTACATTGAACAGTGGAATGAAGATTAGTGAAGAATTAGATAGGTGTATAATTACCCCTGTTCGAGAATTGGTCATTAACAAGCAAGAACGACTAGTTCTAAAGGGAAATGTAAAAGCAAATATAGAAAGCGTTAAAATATATGGAGATAAGTATGCTGTTTTGATTTTTAGTGGAAATGATCAGAAATATATTTATAAAGAAAAAGATATTGAAAAGATTACTTTAGGTAATGCAAAGTTTAAACAACTTTTGGATTATTTTAGACATGTAGCGGCCGTTAAAGATAAAACAAAAAATGATATCCCACCTATTTTGGAAGGTGAAATTCAGCGTATGCCGTTAAGAATAGAAAGTGCTCTCTATGCTTATTTTTCAAAAGAAAATCGATCGTATAAGGATTCAGAGACACTCCTTTTTCCTTTTGGTTTAAACCTAAGTCAGATTCAGGCAGTTCAGTCTGCTTTTTCTTCTCAAATAAGTGTAATTGAAGGTCCTCCTGGTACAGGAAAAACACAAACTATTTTAAATTTGATCACTAATATAATGATGAAGGGAAAAAATGCTGCAATTGTCTCAAGTAATAATTCTGCTGTCGCCAATGTAAGAGAAAAAATGGAGAAAGCAGGCTACGATTTTCTTCTTGCATCATTAGGTAGCCAAGATAATCAAAAAAAATTCTTTGAGCAACTTCCGGAACTCCCTCAAAATATAGCCGAATGGAAGGTTGAGAATGAGAGAGAATCAGAGTTACTGAAAAGCGTCTTAAGTGATGTAGAATCTATTAAAGAACTATTAAAGTTACAAAACCGACAAGCAGTGATAAAACAGCAAATAAAAGACCTAGAGACGGAGGAAAAATATTATAAACAACATTTTGAGTCATTAGAAACCATGAAACCAAAACTTTTACCTTTTTATAAGTTTAATAATTATAAGATTTTAAATTTTATGGCTGACGAAGCACTGAACAAACAAAATCGAATGAACTTCTTTAAGAAAACCAAATATCTTTTCTACTATGGGTTATATGATTTCAAACAAATAGGAGACAGTCTAAATAAAGAGAAAATGCTTTCTCAACTCCAATATCAATTCTATAAGCAAAAACTAACTGAATTAAATTCTGAGTTAAATAAAATAAATCAAATGCTACATGCCAAAAATTTTGATGAGCTAAGTAATCGAATTGAAAATTACTCTACATTAATTTTCAAAAATTATATACATAATAAGCAAAAAACGGTTAAGAAAGAGAATTTTGAGTACAAGAAATATAAAGATGCAAAGCAGTTTGATCGATTTATAAATCGATATCCTATTATTCTGAGTACTGCATTCTCTTTAATGAAATCAATTCCAGATGGTTTCTTATTTGATTACTTAATTATTGATGAAGCCTCACAGTTAGAATTGATGCCAGGTATCCTTGCTCTAGGCTGTGCTAAAAATGTAATTATTGTTGGAGATACAAAACAACTACCTCACATTCCAGATAAGAACATATCAAAGGGAGAAATGGGAATCGAACCTTGCTTTGATTATGTAGAAAATAGCCTACTGCATTCTGTTTTAAAAGTATACGAGAATAAAATTCCTGTTACTTTATTAAAGGAGCACTATCGTTGCCATCCTATGATCATCAAGTTTTGTAATGAACAATATTATGATGGCAACCTCATTCCTTTGACTAAATATGATGAAGAAGACGATTTTTCAATTATTTTAATAAAAACCGTTAAAGGAAATCATATGAGATTCCAAGGCGGGCGACACAATGTTCGTGAATTAGATTCTCTTGAAGAGGCAACGATTAGAGATAAGGTTTTCCCACGTGATTTTGATGATATTGGATTCATTGCTCCTTATAGAGCCCAGATAAAAGCTGCTAATCGTTATATGAGAGAAGAAATTATTAAAGATACTGTACATAAGTTTCAGGGAAGAGAATGTGATGGAATTATTTTCTCCACAGTACTTGATGATAAGGGCGGTAAAAAGGATATTGAATTTGTTGATAGTGCTACTTTAATTAATGTCGCTATATCGAGAGCAAAAAAACGTTTTGTTTTAGTATCTGCTGTCGATATTTTCAAGAGAAGTAACAAAGAATTCTCCGAGTTAATACGTTATATGGAATATTATACGGAAGCTAGTTTATATCATGAAAGTCAGGTCATTTCTGTGTTCGATTTACTATATAAAGAATTCTCCGAAGTTTTAGTGCAACGAGAAAATAAACTACGAGAGAGTGACTCAAAGTATAAATCTGAAAGGATTATTGCTAGTTTGCTCAGAGATATTCTTAAAGAAGAGACCTATAAAAAAATTGAGTTTAGAAGGGAGTATCGTTTAAAGGATTTATTTAATGACACCTCTCATTTAAATGAAGAGGAGCAAAAGTTTGTTAAAACAGTAGCTCGATTTGATTTTATGCTTTATTACAAAATGGGGAATGCACCTGCTGGAGTAATAGAGGTAGACGGTACTGCTTATCATTATTCAAATGACCAGAAAAGAAGGGATGAATTAAAAGATTCTATTCTGAGGAAATCAGGGATACCTTTTATTAGATTAAGGACAAATGAGAGTGGCGAGGCAGAAAAAATAAAGGGACTGCTAAATTCTATTTTAGGAACAAATAAGTTAAAAAATGATTAAAACTCTACCATTAGAATAAGTTATTTTACTTAAGTAGTTTTTTAGTGGGTGATAATAACTCTATATAGTCAAAAAAAGTTATGTTGTTTGTCATAGAATCTTTTCAGTATGATAAAGTTTTACTAAAAGTGCAAGGTCAGATCACTATGTAATATTAAATATAGCGTTGAATTTAAGAAGAAATGCAAGGAAGGAAGAAATAAAGTGAAAAAAACAATCAAAGTAGCTGCAGCAGTGATTAAAAACGATAAAGATATGATATTATGTGCACTTCGTTCGCCAATCATGTCTTTGGCCAATCTATGGGAATTCCCAGGAGGGAAACTTGAAGAGGGTGAGAATGCACGAGAAGCTCTTGTAAGAGAAATTCATGAGGAGCTTGGTTGTAAAATTGAAGCAGGTGAAATAATTGCTGACATTCATCACGAATATGAAAAAGTCATTGTTAATTTGATTTCTATTCAAGCGAAAATTGTAGAGGATGAACCTGTTGCCAAAGAACATGCGGAACTCAGATGGGTGCCCGTGAGTGAACTTGAGTCACTTGAATGGGCACCTGCTGATCTTCCAACCGTAAATGCACTAGTTAATTAAATCAACATACAAGTTTTCTGGGACAGGCTGATGGAGCTTCCATATTACATTCATAGGTTTGTCCCCATTGCTTGATACGTAATCAACTTTACCTAGATAAATAAAAGGTAAGGTGATGTCATGCATTTCGCTAAATTTACGCACGAAAAGATGTATTTTATATTCTTTTTGTCTATGGTTAATAAAATTCTGACCTACAGGAGAATCATGTGATGTTTGATTTTGACTTTGCCAGTGAAAATGATGGGGATCTATAAAGTAATCTTTATATAACAAATGGTCCTCAACTTTTTTAGATTTATTTAATGTAATAAAAATTAAGTAGTTATTGTTAACTCTCCTTACACCTTCTCGCCACGTTCCCTCTTGATCAGTTGATTGAAATAAATGTATGAGTTCATTTCTAGTATATGTTTGATACAAGGTGAGTTGTAGTTCACTAGATAAAAGTGCTTCTAAATTATTCATGCGTCTAAATTCGGTTAAACCATACTGGATACGCTCCTTAATATAAGGACCAAACCGAGGATGGCATAAACGTTCAAAAATATTTAATTGTAGTATGAACGTATTTTCCTCCACTGTACCAAAACTCCATTGTTGTTTCTTATGTGGTGTGGATAAACGCTCCATAGATCGTTTAATCAAGTTGTCGTGTATATTAGTATTTTTGATTTTTAAATGAAATGTATCTTCTAAAGACTTTTTAACATCCTCTACAGTGATTCTCTGTATATTAAATCCACATTGTAACAATAATAAATCATAGGGCCACTTAATCGGAAACTGTTGCTCTAACCAGGATACCATTCTTAAAACTAGCGAATCATTTAATACTTCTTTATCTAAAGAATGAAGGTCATCCATTTTTCTTTTCGTTTCGACCCAAGACTTATATTTTTTTATAAAAAAGGTAAGACCTGGAGCTTGATCTGAATAAAGAAAATCAAGTAGCTCTGGAGAACGCCCAATATCTCGTTTAAATTGATAATATAATGTTTTTAGCATGGCAGCTGAATTTAATTTAATACTATCAATTTTGTGTAAAATCTCTTTCTTCGTTACAGATGCAAGATCTACATAAGATCCACCTGGTAAGTCTGCAAACTCATGGGTAACCGCAACTCGTAATGAATCTTTATCAAAGGATTTTTGGCTAGTTTGTCCGGAAAGGGCTAGCGGTATAACAAACGATTTCTGATAGTTTCCTATAAAATCAAGTACCGTTACAAACTCTTTATCATCAGTCTTTCTTAATCCTCTTCCTAACTGTTGAATAAATATGGTTGGTGATTCAGTCGGTCTCAAAAAAAGCAGTAAGTTTAATTTTGGTATATCAATGCCTTCATTAAAAATATCTACTGTAAAAATCAGTTCTAAACTATGATGCGGATCTTCAAGTTCTCTAATCACTTTCTGACGTTGTGCTGAGGAATCTTGCCCTGTTAAATAAGTTGTATGTAATCCTAATTGATTAAATTCTTGGCTCATATATTGGGCATGTTCAACGTTAGTACAGAAGCCCAACCCACACATTCTTTCTCCGTCGAAACCGTACATATTTATCATCTTTATTACATAATCGACTCGCTCATGATTTTTCAAATGATTAACCAATGAACGTTCATCGTAGACCCCGTTTGTTATTTTCACTTTATCGTAATCAACAGTATGATCCGGAATACCAAAATAATGAAATGGGGCAAGCAATTCAGCTTCTAACGCATCTCGAAGGCGGATTTCATAGACAACATTATGATTGCAGATTTCAAGTACATCTTTACCGTCTAAACGTTCTGGAGTTGCAGTTAAACCTAATAAGAATCCAGGTTTAAAGTAATTCAACACTGATTGATAGGTAGAGGCTTCTGCATGATGAAATTCATCAATGACAATGTAATCAAATTCATCTGGTGCAAACCGTTTTAATGTTTCTTCTTTATACAAGGTTTGAACTGTGCTAAATAAAAACCTTTTATTCCATTCTTTTTTCGATCCAGTTAACAATCCAAAGTTATCATGGTCATTAGTGACTTTTTCAAATGTTTCAATGGCTTTAGTTAGTAACTCCTCACGATGAGCAATAAAAAGATATTTTTTTGGTTGATATTCGGAAAAATCAAATGCTGCAAGATATGTTTTCCCTGTACCAGTTGCAGCGATAATAACAGCCCTTTCCTCACCTTGTTCTCTCGTTTTCTTGAGGTTTTTAAGCGCTATTTCTTGCATGGTATTAGGTTGTATTTTTGTTTGGTAAAGAGAGTTTTGAGAGACGAGAGACGCGCTCATTTTGTGATTAGCTGCTTGAAATTCTTCATAAGCTTTTAAGAACTGGTCATCGACCGGTTGTGTTTTTTCGACCCATACTTTATTAAAGACATCTTTTGTTTGTTGAAAAATTGGAAGATATTTTGTATCTGGTATTCTTGCATTTAGCTCATACCCAGTGGTCAGAGCGGATTGCGAGAGATTTGATGATCCAATAATGACACTATGTTGCCCTGAAAGACGTTCAAATAAGTAAGCTTTTGTATGAAACGATTGACTGTAATCATTTACAATTCTCAAGTCGACATTTTGAAATTGCATGAGCTGTTTAAGGGCTTTAGGTTCAGTAATTCCCATATATGTTGATGTGATAATACGTACTGGCACATTACGTTTATTAAGCTCTTGTAATGGTGGAATAAGAAGTTGGACGCCAGACCATCTTGTAAAACTGACCATAAAATCCACACGATCAGCAGTTAACATTTCATTCTTTAATGCTTTAAAAAAATTATCATCCGCTCTATGGTTTCCGAGTAGATTCAACCGTGATAGCGAAAAGTGCTCTGACACAGGAAGATCCAGGTCACCTACATGATAAAGAACTGAAGAAAGTGGTATTGCAAAGGCAGTATCATTACCAAGATCAGAAGATATTTTTTGGGTTAATTCAACCGCCTGATTATATTGTCCGTGATGAACAAGCGTTTTGATTTTTTCGCCAAATTGTTTTGCTATATGTAAAGTTAAAATTTCTGGATATTCTTTCGGTAAAACAGACTGAAAACGATGTTCAACCGGATAAAGCTGGTGCTTTTCTTGCAATTCTTCATGAAAACCACTGTTTTTTTTCATTTTTCTCTCTCCATATTTAGATAGATATCCTAATTTTATCATTATTATTGACTATAGGTAACAGATATTTGTAAATGGCATCGCAAATCAAATGAGGACGATTGTACCTGATCTTAAAGTCCTATGTAAGCAGTATTTTACTCGCGAGAAAGTCGAATGAAAAGGATAATAGATAAATATACTTATTTATATCCTCTGTAAGACAAATCCTTTCACCTATTTATCCAATATGACCCATCATGTAATATGAAAATAGTCTGTATTGTAAAGAATTGACACAGTTTGATAGAAACATGAGGTGTTGCGGCATGCATAGTGAAATGTTGTTACATTCGGTAAAAGCCGACTTACATGAAAAACAGGAACAGATCCATCAGTTAAAACGAGTGCTGCACGAAATCAGGCAAATCAAACACGAATTCTCCGAGGCCCAGCATCTCATTCACCGGCCTCATCTTAACCGGGAGGCATGGAGAGGAACACATGCTCAGCGGTTTGAAGATATTCGTGAAGGAATGAACAAAGCATATCAGCAAATCAAAAGCGATCAAGTCAGCGGAATCATCGAAAGCATAGAAGGAAAAATCCACTCATTAGAGGGCGATGTCTATTCCATAAGACGCCAAATTACGAGGATAGAGCATGAAATAGAGAAGGAAAAACATAAAAAGTGAGGTGAGCACAAATGGCACAGGAAATTAAAATGGTGTATGGCACAGTGAAGCAAGGGCTTTCTCAGCTCAAGAATTCAGCTGAACTCAAGTCCTCCTTACCCGGCCATCTCTCAGGCAGAAACCATTTGAATGTTGTGAAGTCCATCGAGCAATTAAATAAGGACATCAAAGAGCTCACTGAAGCATATGCGTCTGTTCTGGCCAAGCATATCGCACAAACGGAAAGCGCGGTAAACGCCATGAAGGAAACGGACGAAAACATATCATCTTCCATGAAATAAAGCGCGGGAGGACAAGGGATTGAAAACATTAGATGTCCACGCTCTTCACGAGGGCATTCAGCATACGATTGAGAAACTGGACAAGCAAAAACAACAGCTGGAGAAGCTGGAAAAAAGCGTTGAGCATCTGGCAGGCATGAAGGATGCGCTGAAAGGAAAAGGCGGAGATGCCATCCGGACCTTTTACGAGGAGTGCCACAAGCCTTTTCTCCTTTTCTTTGGCATGTTTATCGACGAATACAAAAAAGTGCTGAAACAAACACAGCATGCGATTTCCTCTGTAGAATCTGACTCCCACGGCATGATCGCAGAGGCTTTTCTCTCACACGATGCGAGACATGGGGTCAAGCATGCACGAGAAGTGACAGAGCAGCTCACTGACGCAGTCAATCGCCAGACATCAGCCATCGGCCACATCGTCAGCCTGCCGGCAGTCAATGATACCTTTTTCCGAATGGAAACAGAACAGGCTGAGCGACTGATTTCAGACACCCTGAATAAGCTCTTTCAATTTGACGGCCAGCAAACCCAAGCACTAGAAGCCGCAAAATCAGATTTTCAAACGATGAAAAAATACATTGATCAGCTCGAAACCATGTACACCGGCCCGAAAATTGAAATCACAGGCTACAAAAGCGGCTCCATCCTGAAATCACAGGAAGAAGAAAAGATCAACCAAACCTTCTGCGGCATTAACTCGCAAATGAAGCAGGCGGATGATTCTCCGATGGAGATGATGCTGAAGAAACTGGAGAAACATAAGCAATCAAACGTTGATTCTGTGATGATGGATGACAAACAACAGAAGATCGAGCGTGAGATTCATGCTGATGACAGTAACGTAACTGTATTACAGAAAGAAGCAGCAGCTCACCCGAAAGTCTATGGAGACATACGGGTGATAAATGATAAACTATATAATAATAAAAGATTAAAAAAGATAGATACGATAGAAGTGATTGACGAACTAACTCGCAATACTGCAAGCATCGACTATGTTGGCGGCAAATATTATGTTTATGAAAACGGCCAGATCGTAAGAGAATTCTATGCTGGAGGGAAAAAGCGGCTAGAAGAAGTGTCTTACATACCAGAGGATAAAGTAGGCGGAGCTAAGTCACTGGATTCATTTTTGGCTGGAACGCAGTATGAATTTATTGAGTGGGTAAGCCCTCAGGGTGCTGTTAAAAAATTGGCGGTCCGAGGCGGGAAGCGTGTTGTCACAGATGTGGCTAAACAAGTAGTGGAGAAGGATATAAAGGGAGACGTAAAAAAGAAACCTTCTAAAGGCAGTGTTAATAGTAAGTGGTGGCATCCTGGATATGTAGATAATTTAAGCTCTTCCCAAACGGTTATAGGAATAAAAAATTCCCCTAAAGGTTTATCAACTCTTGGTAGCTCAACACGTCAGAATGCACTAGATGCAGGAAAAGGCTGGGTTGGTCAAGGAGCGGAAAAAATGTATGATAAAGCAGGAAATTTTTTAGGGTACAAAAGTGTAGATAAAATGAGAGCTTTCAGATTGCAATATAAACCAAAGGAAAAAATGTGGAGAGCGAACTTCACTGAAAATGAAATTACTGTTGTAGGATCAAAAACAGAATTAAGAAATGTACATGTTGATATTTTAGATTAAAAGGTGGGATATAATTATGTTAGAAATTAAAGCTTTAACTAAAGACTATGAAAATTGGGGTGAGGACGCTGATGATTTCTACGTTTCATTTGAACTTGACATAGGATTGCCTGATATACCAGGTGCTTCTGATTTATTTACTTTTGATATTATTAGTCCTAAAAGATTGGATAAGATACTTGAAAGTACAAAAATTGAATTAGGTCATGGATATCTCATAATGAGAGATTTTAATATAAAAACTGTCAATTCTACTGTAGAGACTATCATGAATAAATGTAAAGACGATGACTATGATAAGTATATGAATAATTTAGCTCAATACTTTAAATTACAAGGATAACACCAAAAGAGTTGTTGGCTAGTCGCTTATAGTTATACTAAAAGAATATGAATATATCGGAACTGTAATCAATTTCGAATTTAAATTTAATACACATGTTATATGATAAACAACTAGAGGTTTTTCATGTTAGAAGAGATTCCTGGTTATAAAAATCTCACGTCATAACTATTTTAATTAAATGGTTTTCAGGACCCTCTGGTTTGCTTCCTAGTAAGTAGCTTTAGAGTAGTCTAGTGATAACTGTTTTACCTTGATTGGCAAAGTGCCTTTCAAGGTTTTTTTTATTGAAGTTAAAGTTCAAACCTTTATGATTACTTTTGTTCTAGAAACGATAGTCAACACCAAAAATGAAAGCGTTGACATCACGCAAATCTAGTGCTAAAGTATACCTACAAACAAATAAACGACCCGTCAGGATTGTTACTGCGAAAGCAGGCAAAACCTAAATGGTGCAGGTGCCGGAGGAGACTCTCGCAATCTGTGTCATTTAGGTTTTTTTTATTCTCTTTTAGGAGGTGATGCAGCATTTGATACAAAAAAAGCTGGTGAAAGGCGGCCACCTTTCTTCCAGCAGTCCCCCCATAAAAAGGAGGTATACACATGGATTATGATAAATTATCGAAGGACATATTACAACTCGTAGGCGGTGAAGACAACGTTCAGCGCGTGATCCACTGCATGACGAGGCTGCGTTTTAATCTTCATGACAACGCGAAGGCGGATCGCAGTCAGCTGGAGCAGCTGTCTGGAGTGATGGGCACCAATATCAGCGGCGAGCAGTTTCAAATCATTATCGGAAACGATGTGCCGAAGGTGTATCAGGCGATTGTGCGGCACAGCAATCTCAGTGATGAGAGGAGCGCTGGTTCATCCTCTCAGAAAAAGAATGTGCTGAGTGCGGTCTTTGATGTGATTTCTGGTGTGTTTACCCCGATTCTGCCTGCGATTGCGGGAGCGGGGATGATCAAAGGGCTTGTTGCGCTGGCAGTTACGTTTGGCTGGATGGCGGAGAAGAGCCAGGTTCATGTCATTTTGACGGCTGTCGGTGACGGCGCGTTCTACTTCCTGCCGCTCCTGCTAGCGATGAGTGCGGCGAGAAAATTCGGAAGCAATCCGTACGTAGCGGCAGCCATTGCGGCGGCGATTCTGCATCCGGATTTGACAGCCCTGCTCGATGCGGGGAAACCGATTTCCTTTATCGGGCTTCCTGTAACCGCTGCCACTTATTCGTCAACGGTCATCCCGATTTTGCTGGCGATTTGGATTGCTTCGTACGTAGAAAAATGGATTGACCGTTTTACACACTCGTCTCTCAAATTGATTGTGGTTCCGACATTCACGCTATTGATTGTCGTGCCGCTGACATTGATTACAGTCGGTCCGCTTGGCGCTATTTTAGGAGAATACTTGTCTTCTGGGGTCAATTATTTGTTTGATCATGCAGGGCTTGTGGCGATGATTTTGCTGGCTGGTACATTCTCTTTAATCATTATGACGGGCATGCACTATGCCTTTGTGCCGATCATGATCAACAACATCGCTCAAAACGGCCACGATTATTTACTGCCAGCTATGTTTTTGGCGAATATGGGGCAGGCGGGAGCATCATTTGCCGTCTTCCTTCGCTCCAGAAACAAAAAATTTAAATCACTTGCGCTTACCACAAGCATCACGGCGCTGATGGGGATTACAGAACCTGCGATGTACGGCGTGAATATGCGATTGAAAAAGCCGTTTGCGGCCGCTTTGATTGGCGGTGCAGCCGGTGGCGCGTTTTACGGCATGACGGGTGTTGCTTCCTATATCGTCGGGGGGAATGCAGGTCTCCCGAGCATCCCTGTCTTTATCGGCCCAACGTTTATTTACGCGATGATCGGCCTTGTGATTGCGTTTGCGGCGGGAACAGCAGCTGCGTATTTGCTTGGATTCGAGGATGTGCCTTCTGACGGCAGCCAGCAGCCGGCTGTGCATGAGGGCAGCAGAGAGATTATTCACAGCCCGATTAAGGGAGAAGTGAAAGCCTTAAGTGAAGTCAAAGACGGAGTGTTTTCTGCCGGGATCATGGGAAAAGGATTTGCCATAGAGCCTGAAGAAGGAGAAGTTGTTTCGCCTGTTCATGGAAGCGTTACCACCATTTTTAAAACAAAACACGCAGTTGGCATTACGAGTGATCAGGGAGCCGAAATACTCATACACATTGGATTGGACACGGTGAAGCTGGAGGGACAATGGTTCACGGCTCACGTCAAAGAAGGCGACAAGGTCGCACCGGGAGATCCGCTCGTGTCCTTTGATCTGGAGCAAATCAAAGCCGCGGGATATGACGTCATTACCCCGGTGATCGTGACCAACACAGACCAATATTCATTTTCGCCGGTAAAAGAGATCGGTAAAGTGCAGACAAAAGAAGCGCTGCTTGCTTTATCTTGAAAAAACTAATGGGGTGATCAATATGAGTTCAAACGCAAAACGATTTCCAGAAGGATTTTTATGGGGCGGCGCAGTTGCTGCCAACCAAGTGGAGGGTGCTTATAACGAGGGGGGTAAGGGGCTTTCGACAGCTGACGTATCGCCGAACGGGATCATGTCTCCATTTGATGAATCAATGACTTCCTTGAATCTGTATCACAACGGGATTGACTTTTATCATCGTTATAAAGAGGATATCGCCTTATTTGCAGAAATGGGATTTAAGGCGTTCCGCACATCGATTGCGTGGACGAGAATTTTTCCGAATGGCGATGAAGAGGAGCCAAATGAAGAAGGCCTCAGCTTTTATGATGATCTGTTTGATGAGCTGTTAAAGCATCATATTGAGCCTGTCGTAACCATCTCTCATTATGAAATGCCGCTCGGTTTAGTGAAAAATTATGGCGGCTGGAAGAATCGCAAAGTCATAGAGTTTTATGAACGCTATGCCAAAACGGTTTTCAAACGCTATCAACACAAAGTGAAGTATTGGATGACGTTTAATGAAATTAACGTGGTGCTCCATGCGCCATTTACCGGAGGCGGTCTTGTTTTTGAAGAAGGAGAAAACAAATTAAACGCGATGTACCAGGCGGCACACCACCAATTTGTGGCCAGTGCTCTTGCTGTCAAAGCGGGTCACGAGATCATCCCTGATTCGAAAATTGGCTGTATGATAGCGGCAACGACAACCTATCCGATGACTTCTAAGCCGGAGGATGTCTTCGCGGCAATGGAGAATGAGCGCAAAACACTATTCTTTTCAGATGTTCAGGCAAGAGGCGCGTACCCGGGATATATGAAACGCTATCTGGCAGAAAACAATATCGAAATTGAAATGGCTGAAGGCGATGAAGAGCTCTTGAAAGAACATACGGTGGATTATATTGGATTTAGCTACTACATGTCGATGGCGGCTAGCACTGATCCGGAAGAGCTTGCAAAATCAGGCGGCAACCTGCTGGGGGGAGTCAAAAACCCTTACCTGAAATCATCAGAATGGGGATGGCAAATTGACCCGAAAGGCTTGCGCATTACGCTCAACACCTTATACGACCGCTATCAGAAGCCACTGTTCATTGTTGAAAACGGTCTTGGCGCTGTAGACAAGGTTGAAGAGGACGGCACGATTCAGGACGATTACAGAATCAACTATCTGCGTGATCATTTAATTGAAGCGCGCGAAGCCATTGCGGACGGCGTTGAATTAATCGGATACACATCATGGGGGCCAATTGACCTTGTCAGCGCATCTACTGCGGAAATGAAAAAACGCTACGGCTTCATTTATGTGGACCGGGACAATGAAGGACATGGAACATTTAATCGTATCAAGAAAAAAAGCTTCAACTGGTATCAGCAGGTCATCGCCACAAACGGAGAGAGTATCTGACAAATTTTTGAAAACTCATGCGCTTCAATTGACAATAACAAAATGCAGGCGGACAATAAAAGAGAAAGATGAACCACCCACAGTCCGAAAGGCGGGAAGAGCATGTTTAACAAAATGTTAGTAGCGATTGACGGATCAGACATGAGTGCAAAAGCGCTTGATGCCGCAGTGCATTTGGCAAAGGAGCAGCAAGCGGAACTAAGCATTCTTCATGTGGGGAGAGAAGCCGTCGTCACGACTTCTTCTCTGACGGGAATTGTCTATGTGCCTGAACACTTTATTGATGAAATCAGGAACGAGGTTAAAAAAGAGGGCCTGAAAATCCTTGAGAATGCAAAAGAAAAAGCAGCCGAAAAAGGCGTTCAAGCTGAAACCATTTACGCGAATGGCGAGCCGGCGTATGAGATACTAAATCACGCAAAAGAGAAAGGCGTCAGCCTGATTGTAGTTGGCAGCCGGGGGATCAGCGGCCTGAAAGAAATGATGCTTGGAAGCGTCAGCCATAAAGTGTCTCAATTATCAACATGCCCGGTTTTGATTGTTCGATAGATTTGTAAAAAAAGCGCCCTTGGGCGCTTTTTTTTATTTAGAATAGAAGTGTTATAATATCTACATGTAAAAAAGAGGAATTCTATGTGTAGATTTCTGAATTCATAAAAAACAGTTTATGCTATGCAGTACTGGAGGTAGAATACGTTTGATGCAACAGGATCTTTCCATATCGTCAAAACAAAAATCAACAGCCGTAATCAAAATGGTCATCTCCATGGTGATTTTCGGTTCTATCGGCTTTTTCTCAGAGCATACCAATCTGCCGTCATTTGAATTGGTCTTTGTCCGCTGCCTTTGCGCGACGCTGTTTTTAGGCCTTTGCTGGCTGGCGTCCGGCCAGTATAAAACTGAAAAATGGAGCAAGAGAGACGTGCTGCAAACATTGGCGTGCGGTTTCTTTCTTGTATTCAACTGGGTGTTCTTATTTAAGTCTTTTGAAGAAACGTCCGTTACAATTGCCATCTCCGTTTATCATCTAGCGCCGGTGCTTGTTCTTCTTCTGGGGAGCTTCTTCTACAGAGAGAAATTAAATGTGATCTCCGTCAGCTCCATTATCATCTGCTTTCTGGGAACTGCGCTGATTTCCGGGATTAACGGCAGCACTTCATTGACACAGCTGATGGGATCAGGGATCATATGGGCAGTTCTCGCCGCACTGTTTTATGCGTTCACCACTTTATTGGGAAAAGGCATTCACAATCTCAGTCCTTACACGACCACCTTCTTGCAGACGGGTTTAGGGGTTATCATCCTGATTCCGTTTATTCACTTTGGCGCTTTTGCTGACCTATCTCAGGGAAACTGGATTATGGTGGTATCTACCGGCATCATCCATACGGGTATTGTATATTTGTTGTTTTTTGACGGTTTGCGATTTTTATCAACGAAATTTATTTCAATCATTGTATTTCTCGACCCCGCTGTCGCGATCGTGCTAGATACCGTCTTCACAGGCTTCCGCCCTGACCTCTATCAAACGCTTGGCATCGTAATGATCTTTGCGGGCATGGCCTTGACGCTTGTCAGGAGGCAGGGGAAGGCGAATGTGACAGCTGAGGGTACGGAGATTGAACAAATACAATAAAAAATGTAAAAAGGCCTATGGGGCCTTTTTTTTGTTTTAGGTCAATTGACTCTCGCTAATCCTTAAAATAAGATAA
Organism: Bacillus sp. GW821-FHT01G09; assembly: GCF_059422205.1. Lineage (NCBI taxonomy): Bacteria > Bacillati > Bacillota > Bacilli > Caryophanales > Bacillaceae > Bacillus > Bacillus sp. GW821-FHT01G09. The sequence goes on along the minus strand of NZ_JBWKWL010000001.1, from coordinate 869,092 downwards.
ATTTTCTAGAAAAATATTGTAATAATATTTCAGTCTAGTTAAGATTATTGAGTAAATATTACTTTTATTACAAAAGGAGAGAGAAAATGAAAAAAAGAAAGAGGCGAAACTTTAAAAGGTTCATAGCAGCATTTTTAGTGTTGGCTTTAATCATTTCATTAGTGCCAGCCGATGTACTGGCAAAATCCACAGAAGAAGAGAATGGAAATCGTATTGCTGCCGATGATCCAGAAGAAACTCTTCAGAAAGAACAAACTGAGAAAGCTGTACCTTTTGATCCAAAAGATATAAACAAAGAGGGTGAGATCACCTCTGAAAGAACAGAAAATACAAAACTCTATTATGAAGGTGACGGTGTCTATAAACAGGAAGTATACCTTGATCCTATTCATACAAAGGAAACACCTGATGCCGACTGGGAAGACATTTCTCCTGAGTTAAAAGAGTCGACAAGCAAACAAGTCGAGACAGCGAACGCTATTTTGAATTCAGATTTTCAAAAGCAAATGAAGAACGGGCTTTATGCGACTTTTGAGCATAATGACCATAAGGTTACATATTCACTTGTAGAAGCGAAAGGCCTGAATAAAACTTCACTTACTCCGAAAGATACCTCAGCAGATTATAAGACTGACAGTAATGAGATTGTGTATCCGGATGTTTTTCCGAATATTGATCTTCAGACTTTCACATTCAATGAAAACATAAAAGAAGATTTAGTCCTTCATCAGTATGATGGATACAACACATTTACATTTCAGTTAAAAACCGATTTGCAGGCTAAAGAACAAGAGGATGGATCCATTGATTTTTCTGATGAAAAAGGCAAAGTTGTTTTTTCTGTGCCTAAGCCTTTTATGACGGATTCAAAACTAGATGAGCTTTCCGGCGAGGTTGAACGGTCAGACAAAGTCAGCTATAAGCTGGAAAAGAATGAAGAAGGGTATTTGCTTCATCTTACGGCAGACGAGAACTGGCTGAAAGACCCAGAACGCGTATATCCAGTATCTATCGACCCGTCAACTTCTTTATCTGTTTCATCGGACACGTTTGTCATGAGTGCCTACCCGACGACGAACTATTCGGCCTCCTCACAAAAATGGGATGCTAATTTAAAGGCCTATGTACTGAAAACGGGCTATTATGACAAAACAACAGGCACAAACTATGCGTTCATGAAATTTAACAACCTAAAGCCAATTCAAAATATGACTGTCACTAAAGCTACATTAAAAACATACGTAGCCCATTCCTATTATGGAACAAAGGCAACCGGTCTTTGGCTGGATACGGTCAACAGCAATTATGATAATGCAAAAGTGACATGGAACACCAAACCGGCATCTAAAAATATCGGAAAAGCAGACGTCCATAAAGGACAGTGGGCGAGTTATGATGTGACCGCTGCTGTAAAGTCATGGAACTCCGGCGGGGCCAACTATGGATTTAAGCTTCATACAAACGGAAACGGCAAGGAATATTGGAAAAAACTAATTTCTTCAGCGAACTCCGCCAATAAACCGTATATTGAAGTGACGTATACCATACCAAAGGGAAACACCCCTACAATTAAAGCTTATCACAACGGCGATTCCACAGGTTATTTCGATATCAGCTGGAAAAAGGTTGAAGGCGCAAAAGGATATAAGGTATGGATCTACAATGGTAAGGAATATCAAGCGATTTCTGCAGGCAACGTCACGTCGTGGAGCACAAAAGGGAAAAAAATCTGGCCTACGAGCGCAGAAATTGCCTCCAAGAGATATAAACTGCATCTGGACGGCAAGGGTGGAGCTGAATTGGCATTAGATCCATCCCCGGTCTATAAGAATTCCGGCGGAAGCTATGCTACAAGCAAAAACTACTGGATTGGCGTCAGTGCAGTATTTGACCAAGGTGAAGGAGCGATGTCCGCACCGGCAAAGCCCGTTATCCCTAATGTAGGAAAAGCACAAGCACCATCAGCAAAGGGCTACAATAATGGGAATGCCACAGGTTATTTCGATCTTTCTTGGAAAGCTGTATCTGGTGCAACCGGCTATAAGATTCAGGTGTTCAATGGGAAAGGCTTTGAGACACTTGATCTGGGAAATCAGACGTCTTGGACCACCAAAGGGAAAAAGATTTGGCCGACAAGTGCTGAAATTAAGGCTGGGAAATATGCTCTTCATCTGAAAGACGGCAATGGTGCAGAGCTGCCGATCAATCCCGGCCCAACTTATAAAAACGCCGGGGGAGATGGAGCCAAAAGAAATTACTCGTTTAAAATTATCGCATACAACAAAGACGGCGAATCCATTGCATCACCGGCTGCTAACCCGGCACTTCCTGATATCGCTAAGCCAAAGAATTTAACTGGCTATTTGTATACAAATACAAAATCGAGTCAAACGGGCTATGTGAATTTGATATGGGAAAAGGTTCAAAATGCGAAAGGCTATAAAGTTAACATTTACAACGGTAAAGAATATCAATCCTTTGATGTGGGTGACGCGGATCATTGGACAACCCAAAATAAAAACATCTGGCCGACTTCTGAGGAAATCAAAGCTGGAAGCTATAAGCTTCATACAGATGGAAAAGGCGGGGAATTAGCCCTCGATCCATCACCTGTCTATAACAATGCAAATGGGAATTACAAAGGGAAGAAGAATTATTCTTTCACGCTTGTCGCTTATGATGCGAATGGTGAAACAATTCCAACGGCGCCCTTTAACCCAACGTTCCATGAAGGAGCAGAATTCCTTGGGACAGAAGAATACTGGTCTATCATTGATATCCCAAGCGGCCAGTTAAATGGTGCGACAGGCAATGTCATTGTGAATGAAGAAGATTTGTCAATTGACGGACGCGGTCCGGGACTTGGCTTATCGAGAACCTACAACAGTCTTGACAGCTCTGATCACTTATTTGGACAAGGCTGGTATGCTGATGCAGAAACATCTGTCATCTCAACGGATGGCGGGGCAATGTATATCGATGAAGACGCTACGACACATCGATTCACGAAAAAAGCCGATGGCACGTTTCAGCCGCCGACCGGTGTATATCTTGAATTAACAGAAACAGCTGATCAGTTCATATTAAAAACAAAGGATCAAACCAACGCTTATTTCAATAAAAAAGGCGGCAAACTCCAAAAGGTAGTGGATGGCCATAACAATGCAACTGTCTATACTTACAATGACAAAAATCAACTGACCGCCATTACAGATGCATCAGGCCGCAAGCTTACATTTACCTATGATGAAAACGGCCATGTGACGTCCATCACAGGACCTAAAAATAAGAAAGTCACCTACTCATATGAGAATGATTTGCTGAAGAAGGTTACAGATACAGACGGGACTGTCACAAGCTATGACTACGGTAGTGAAGGGCGCCTTGTCAAACAGTATTCAGCCAACAGTACCGAAGCAAAGCCTGTCTTTACCGAATATCAGTATAGCGGACACCGTCTCGAAAAAGCGATCAACGCTAAAAAAGAAACATATGTCTACAGCTATGATGCTGATAAAAAGACACTTCTCATGACACAGCCAAATGGCCGGAAGGTACAGTATGGCTATAATGAAGCGGGAAATCCGATTCAGGTCATTGATGATGCTGAAGGGCTAAAAATTACAACGAATACAAAATATGAAGGCAACAATGTCGTAGAAGATGTCGATCCAAACGACGTGGGCACCGGAAAAGCAACGGAAAGCTATCAATATGACAAAGATGGCAACGTTACGTCGGTTAAAGACGCATATGGAACTGAGACATACGAATATAACAAAAACAACGATGTCACAAAAATGAAGGATACCGAGGGCAATGTCACGGATATTGCTTATGACGGACTGGATGCTGTATCCGAAACCGATCAGAGCGGAAAATCATCGTCAGCAGCCGTTTATGATAAATACGGAAATCAGATTCAATCCAGCAAAGATTTATCAGCTTCAACTAATATTTTGAAAGATGGAAGCTTTGAAGCGCAAAAATCTGGCTGGAATCTGACTGCCTCTAAAGACAGCGGCAAAATTTCAGTCATCGCCGATAAAAGCGGAGTTCTTTCCGGATCAAAGGCATTGGAAGTCTTGAGCCAATCAACGTCTGCAGGAACCGATCACGGGTATTCCTCAGCGACTCAAACAGTTGAACTGGAGCCGAATACAACCTATACATTAAGCGGGAAAATCAAAACGGATCTAGCGAAATCAAGAGCCTACTTTAACATTGATCTGCGAGACAAAGATCAAAAACGAATTCAATGGATTCACAATGAATACAGTGCATTAGCCGGAAAAAATGACTGGACAAAACGGCAAATCACTTTTACGACTCCAGCGAATGCAGGAAAAGCCGTTGTGTATATGGAAGTCGATCATAAAGATAAAGATGGCAAAGGAAAAGCATGGTTTGATGAAGTCCAGCTGGAAAAAGGCGAAGTATCGTCAAGCTATAACCCAGTTCAAAACAGCAGTTTCACAGCAGCAATGGAAAGCTGGAATGTAAGCGGAGCATCCGTTGATTCTGAAGAAGGCTTTAATGATGAAGTATCATTAAAAGCTGCCCGGACCAGTGCGTCCCAAGCCGGATCAGTAACAAAACAAACCGTTGTCTTAGGGCAAAGCGCAAATGACAAACCGGTTTATCTCACACTGACAGGCATGTCGAAAGCAAGCAGTGTCAAGTTCACAGATGAAAAAGACTATTCTCTGCAGGCTAATGTCACTTACGCGGACGGCAGCACAGGCGTATACAATGCGAAATTCCCTTCTGGAACACAGGAATGGAACCGCGCAGCTGTTGTTATACCAAAAACAAAGCCGATCAATAAAGTCGATATCAGCATACTGTTCCAAAAGAGCGCAACAGGAACCGCGTGGTTTGATGATATCCGTTTGATTGAAGGAAGCCTTCTGACAAAAAGCACGTATGACAGTAATGGTAACTATGTGACCAAGGAAGAAGATGAACTAGGATACTCTACTTCAACTGATTACGATGAAACTGGTAAGAAAACGTCTGAAACGGATGCAAAAGGTGAAAAAACATCCTATACGTATGATCAGGCAGACCAACTGACAAACATGACGCTCTCCAACGGCACTTCTATCCTTCACAGCTATGATAAGGAAGGCAATGAGGTAAGCAAAACCATCCGGGCGGGAGCAGATCAAACCTATAAATACGAATATGATGTGATGGGCAAGCTTGTCAAAACAACTGACCCTCTGGGCAATGTGCTAGCAAGCGAATATGATGCCAACAGCAATCTGACCAAAACCATTTCACCGAATGGCAACGAAGTATCTCTTTCTTATGATGGAACAGACCGGGTGAAATCAAAGTCGTATAACGGTACAGAAAAGTACAATTTCACGTATGACAAAAATGGAAATGAAACGTCGGTCGTTAATAAAGAGCAGAACACCACAAAGAAACGGACATTTGACAATAAAAACCGTTTAACCGAATTGACTGACCGCGGCGGCAGTCAAACTTGGACATACCCTAGTGACTCCGATAAGCTGAAAACCTTCTCGTGGACTCATGGGGACCAAAAAGGAACGAATCAATTTACGTATAACAAGCTGGATCAAATGATTGAGATGAAAGACAGTACATCTTCCTATTCATTTGATTATGATGAAAATGGCAACGTCCAAACCTTTATTACGGGCAACGGCGGTGGAACAAGTTTTTCATATGACGAAAGAAACCTTGTAAGCTCGCTGCATATCGGTGACAAAAACGGCGGAAACATTCTGACGGAAAGCTATGAATATGATGCCAACGGAAACCGTACCACTATAAACAGTTCAGCAAGTGGCAAGGTGCAATATGAGTATGGGAAGCTGAATCAGCTTGTCAAAGAAACCCATGAAGACGGTACTGTTATTGAATACACATATGATGGATTCGGGAACCGGAAAACCGTTACAACTGTAAAAGACGGCTCAAGCAAAACAGTGAACGCTTCCTTCAACATCATGAACCAGCTGACAAAAGTCAATGATGAAAGCATCTCTTACGATAAAAACGGCAACCGCACATCCGACGGCAAATTCACATATACGTGGGATGCAGAAGATAACCTGACCGCCGTTACAAAAAAAGGCGAAGACAAGCCATTCGCAACATATAAGTATGACGAAAAAGGAAACAGAATCCAAAAAACCGTCAACGGAAACGTCACGAACTACTTCTACGACGGAGACAGCTTGAACATCCTGTATGAAACAGACGCGGACAACAACGTCACAAAATCATACACGTACGGAGACAGCGGCCAGCTGTTATCCTACACAGAAAATGGCAAGAAATATTTCTATCACTACAACGCACACGGCGACGTCATCGCGATCTCAGACAGCACTGGAAAAACCGTTGCCAAATATCAGTACGACGCATGGGGAAATCCAACAAAAACCGAAGCAAGCGATGAAGTAAAAGACAACCGCTATCGCTACGCAGGCTACCAATACGACGAAGAAACCGGCCTGTACTATCTCATGGCCCGCTACTACGAGCCAAGAAACGGCGTGTTCCTATCGCTCGACCCAGACCCGGGAAGTGACGGAGATTCACTGGATCAGAATGGGTATGCTTATGGAAATAATAACCCTGTGATGAATGTTGACCCGGATGGGCATTGGGTATGGCTTGTGGTAAATGCCGGATTTGCAGCCTATGATGGGTACAAGGCATATAAATCAGGTAAAGGGTGGAAAGGTGCTGCTTGGGCAGCTGCTTCTAACTTTGGGCCTGGGAAGATATTTAAGGGTGCTAAAAGGGTTTATAGGTTTGCGAAATCAGGTAAAAATTTCAACTGGAAACATATCAAAAAAGATCATGGTCCTAAGTCGAAGGCACGAATGCCAAATGGGCAACCAAAAAGCAAGTTTAGAAGTGCTAAAACTTTAAGAAGAACAACTAAGGCAACAGCAAGAACTAGACCGGCATACGTCCAGAAAGATGGTAGAACAGTTCACTTTAAGAAGTTTAAAAAGCCTATTGGAAGAAAAACGAATGGTCGGCATACTTATACTGTAAAGGTTGTTAAGTCTGGAAGGTATGTTGTAACGAGTTATCCTTATTAAAAAGTGAATAAAAGGAAGAGGGATGATTCTTTCTTCCTTTTAAAAATAGAAAGGATGTCATCTATGCATGAACTAAAATTTAGAGATTTGAATGTCGAAGTAAATGAGGAAGATACAGTATTACTATCGATGACTGAATCGGAAATAATTGTATTGACTAAAAAGGAAATCGATTATGGTGCTAAATATATAAATCATATTGTTCTCTACTGTAACACTGATGGACGATTCTTAAATAGCTTTAGCATACAAACAAACGAACAAGTCATAAATGTACAAAAAGTTGATGATTCATTCTTGTTTTTGATTGATAAAGAGTACGAGGATAGTGTTAGAGACGTTGAACCCAATATATATTTGTGGAATCCGATTGAAGGATTCCATCAATCTTTTTATGCGGGGCGGTACATTAATTCAATGATGATAGATCAAAATAAGAATTTATGGGTCGGCTATGATGAAACGGGTATATTTTCATGCGTTGATCAGGAAATAAGCACGAGAGGGATTAATAAATTCGTTTTTAAAAATGGAAAATATGAATTGTATTCCCACGGTGTTAGTTCTTATGTGATTGACCAATATTATTCTACTTTTGTAAGTGAGGATGCCATCTATTTGTATTACAGATCGATGGGTGAAGATTATTTACAAAAATTGAATTTACTTGGAGAAACATTAGAAAGAGTTGAGGTTGGAATAGAGTGTAGTTCATGCATCAAAAATGGATCATCTATTTATCTTTTCAGTCGTGATGATGACTCTTACAATATTGAAAAAGCATTCAAGACGAATGACATGCAAAATTATGTAGAACAAGAAATTTCAAATGAAAACAATGGAGAAAGTCTATGTTTTACACAAGTAGCTTCCTATAAAGATAAGGTTGCAGGAATTGATCATAATAATAAGCTTTTTCTGTTAAATAATCAAAGCTTATAAAAGGGGATGCTTAACAAGTAGACTCATCAAATTTAGTAAGCAGTGAAAGTGAGAAATCTAGATGAAACATAAAAATACGGGGAATTCATTTGAATATCACACAATACGAGAAATTGAAAAAGCATCTTTCTGATGAGGATACAGGTCCATTTACATTAAACGAGTTTTCTTTCTATATGAAAGAAGATGATCGTTATATCAAATTCCTGTGTTTGAATGAAAACGATCAGCTCAAACCTGTGACATTCATTTGCGGTTTGAAGACATTAGTTTATCAAAGCTGGATGACCTTGAATCCATCGATGCGGTTGAGTTGGAGATTGAACCGACTTGACGATCAATGGGAAAGACTCCGTTATTATGTGTATGATCAAGAAGATCAGATGAGTTTCTATTGCGGAGGGTGGGATGTGATTAAGTGTGACAAGAAGTCACACTGATTTTCCCCACTTTCCAAGCGTTCTTGCTTTTGTTGCCGCATATGTCACGAGAAACGGAAAAGTCACAACCAGGAAAGCCAAAGGCACCCAATTTGATAATCCTGTTACATAATGGAGTGCAATTGACAAGAGAGTCAGGAAGCTCAAGGTGCAGGTTACGTTTCGAACGTCTTTTTCGCTTCTTTTATATTTCTCTCTCATGGTGGATTGATCACTGTATATCGGCGAAGTTCCGGGCTCAGCCGAAAAGATATGCATACCTTGTGAAGAGCAAACATGTTCCCATCCGGCCGCTTCAAACATCACGGTGTATTCCGCCAAGCTTTCTTCCTCAACATCATGATAATCAATACTGTAGATCAATTTCCGCGGCTCAGCTTTTCTAAGCTTATACCCCATAAACGCAAAAGAATCGAGTACCCAGCCTTTGCTGGCCATATCACTTAGTCTCTTCATATCCTTTTCTTCTGAAAAGGCCAATCCTTCAGACATCATAAATTTTTTCTGTTTCATGACTAATCCCCTTTCAATTGTTGAAAAGCACGTTGACCGTGTTCAGCCATCACTTTTCTGCGCTGAATTTCTTTTTTGAGTAGTTCTTGGCCGTGCAAGGTGGTTTGGTACACTTTGCGGCGCGGGTTGTCATTGTTGACAAGCTCAATGATCCCTTCTTGCAGTAATTTCTTTAACAATGTATATAAGGTAGCCGGGCCGATCGTAAAGGAGTCATCGGTCATGTCCTCAATCTCCTGCATGATCGAATATCCGTGTTTTGGCTCCAGCAAGGTTAAGACAATATAATAGGCTGGATCGGTAAGCTGATCCATTTCCTGCGGACGTTGCTTTGGCAAGTGTTCACCTCATTTTCTATATCAACAAATGATATATCATCTATTGATATAATAAAATCTTCCTTTTTGTTTGTCAACGCCATTTTTTTCTGCATTCAGTCATCATAAAGAAACAATCACCGAGTATGCATTAATGTATGCGTTTTCATAGAGGGGGTTTCTTGATGAAAAAATGGATGGCAGCGGTTTTTGTGATGATGTTGATGCTGGGTTTTGGCGGGATTGAGAATGTGAAGGCGGCGGAGCCGAAGGTGTATCAGTTTGACTTTGGAAGCGGTTCGGTGGAGCCTGGTTATATTGGCGTCAGGGCGTCTGATCGGTATGACCGCTCAAAGGGCTACGGTTTTCAAACACCGGAGAATATGAGGGATGTGGCGGCATCCGGGACTGGTGTGAAAAGGGATGCGGTTCAGTTTTTAGCGTATGGGACGAAAAGCAATAACACGTTTAATGTGGATCTCCCGAATGGCCTTTATGAGGTGAAGGTGACGCTTGGCAATACGGCAAGGGCCAGTGTGGCGGCGGAGGGCGTGTTTCAGGTCATTAATATGACAGGGGATGGCGCGGAGGATACGTTCCAAATTCCTGTCACCGACGGGCAGCTGAATCTGCTGGTGACAGAGGGGAAAGCTGGCACCGCTTTTACGCTTAGCGCCTTGAAAATAAAGAAATTGTCTGATCAGCCGGTGACGAACCGAACCATTTATGTCGGCGGCGACTCGACGGTGTGCAATTATTATCCGCTCAACAGCAGCAAGCAGGCGGGCTGGGGGCAGATGCTGCCTCACTATATCGATAAACACACCTTTCAAGTGAGAAACATGGCGTCTGGCGGGCAGATCGCGAGAGGGTTCAGAAATGATGGACAGCTTGAGGCGATCTTGAAGTACATCAAGCCGGGGGATTATTTTATGTTGCAGCTCGGCATTAATGACACAAATCCGAAGCATAATGAATCTGAAGCGGAATTTAAAGAGATGATGCGTGATATGATTCGTCAGGTGAAAGCGAAAGGAGCGGACGTCATCCTATCAACGCCCCAGGGCCGGGCGACCGATTTTACTTCTGAGGGCATCCATTCGTCTGTAAACAGATGGTACAGGGCCTCTATTTTAGCTTTGGCCGAAGAGGAAAAAACACATCTCATTGACTTAAATGTCCTCAGCTCGGCATACTTTACATCGATCGGTCCGGAAAGAACACTCGGGCTTTATATGGATGGAGATACGCTGCATCCGAATCGCGCGGGGGCCGACGCACTGGCACGATTGGCTGTTCAGGAGCTAAAACGCCAGGGAATCGATGGCTTTTAACACATCATATTTTCGACAAAACACATATGCCTTCGTCAATTAGAGTATAATGAGAACATCTGCAAGAGACAGGAGTTTATACATGAGTCATTTTAAAAACTATCAAATCAGTCATGACATTTTACGAGCACTGGAAGGACTAGGATATACAGAACCGACCAAGGTGCAGCAGAGCGTGATCCCCGCTGCCCTTGAACGAAAGGATCTTGTCGTCAAATCACAGACGGGAAGCGGGAAAACGGCTTCGTTCGGGATTCCTCTCTGTGAGCTGGCGGATTGGGATGAAAACAAGCCGCAGGCGCTTATTTTAACTCCAACCCGTGAGCTTGCGGTGCAAGTAAAGGAAGATATCACGAACATCGGACGATTTAAACGGATCAAAGCGACAGCCGTATTTGGAAAATCCTCCTTTGATAAACAAAAAGCTGAGCTTAAGCAAAAAAGTCACATTGTTGTCGGTACGCCGGGACGTGTTCTGGATCATATCGAAAAAGGCACGCTGCCGTTGGATCGTCTCTCTTATTTGGTCATTGATGAAGCGGATGAGATGCTGAATATGGGCTTCATTGAGCAGGTGGAGGCGATTATCAAGCATCTTCCGACTGAGCGCACGACGATGCTGTTTTCGGCGACGCTTCCGCAGGATATCGAGAAGCTGAGCCGTCAATATATGCAAAACCCCGAGCATATCGAAGTCAAAGCGGCCGGGCTTACCACAAGAAATATTGAACATGCGGTGATTCAAGTAAGAGAAGAGCATAAATTTTCATTGCTGAAAGATATGCTGATGACGGAGAATCCCGACAGCTGCATCATTTTCTGCCGAACGAAAGAGCACGTCAATCAGCTGACCGATGAATTGGATGACTTAGGATATCCATGCGATAAAATTCACGGCGGAATGATTCAGGAAGACCGATTCGACGTCATGAATGAATTTAAACGTGGCGAGTACCGTTACTTAGTGGCGACGGATGTCGCCGCGCGCGGGATTGATATTGAAAATATCTCCCTTGTCATCAACTATGATCTGCCGCTTGAAAAGGAAAGCTATGTCCACCGCACGGGCCGAACGGGACGCGCAGGGAACAAAGGAAAGGCCATTTCGTTTGTCACGGCCTTCGAAAAACGGTTTTTAGCCGACATTGAAGAATATATCGGATTTGAGATTCAAAAAATAGAAGCCCCTTCTCAAGAGGAAGTGGCAAGGAAGAAACCAGAATTTCTAGCTAAAATGAATGACCGTCCGGAAAGCAAAAAGGACAAAAGCGAAGAGCTGAATAAAGACATTATGAAGCTGTATTTTAACGGCGGAAAGAAAAAGAAAATCAGAGCCGTTGATTTTGTAGGAACGATTGCCAAAATTGACGGTGTGTCAGCTGACGACATCGGCATCATCACGATCATGGATAACGCCTCATACGTTGAGATTTTAAATGGTAAAGGCCCTCATGTTCTCAAAGTGATGAAGAACACAACCGTCAAAGGGAAAAAGCTGAAGGTGAATAAAGCGAATAAATGATGAATGACCTGCTCCCAGTTATAGGGGCAGGTCATTTTGCTGCTGGCTGACACCGGCGCTGGTCTCCTCCGGAACAAAGGCCAGAATCACAATACCAATTACAAACAAAATGATCAGACTGAACACCGCAGTCGAGGATTTCCCGGTCAGCTGGGCTGTCACGGCAATGAGCAGCGGCCCCATAATTGAGGCGAATTTTCCGAAAATGTTGTAAAAACCGAAGAATTCATTGGCGTGGCGCTTTGGCACAAGCTTGGCGAAATAGGAACGGCTTAGGGCTTGAATACCGCCTTGCGAGGTGGCGACAAGCATAGCCAGTATCCAGAAATCAAGCGTTGTCTCCATAAAATAGGCATACACGCAGACGATCATATAAATGACGATCCCGACGTACAGCATTGTCTTCCCCGTGAAGCGTTCTGCCAGTTTTCCGTATATAATCGAAAACGGCGCGGCGACCACCTGGGTGACAAATAGGATGATCAGAAGGCTTGAGGAGCCGATCCCTAAATCTGATCCATAGGATGTCGACATCGTAATAATCGTGCCGACTCCGTCGATATAAAAGAAATAAGCGAGCAAGAAGAGGAAAAGTGCCCGGTATTGTCTGATCCGTTTCATCGTTTGGCCGAGCCGCTTAAAGCTGTTGATGACAATATGAGGTTCTTTTTTGATGTAATAGCGTTGATGGACATGTTTAATCATTGGGATGGTGAACAGCCCCCACCAGGCAGCCGTTATGAAGAAGGACAGCTGGCTTGCGGCCGATACAGACACTGGAATAGTCTCTGCTTGTGCGAGCAGGATGACAGCAATACTGATGATAAATGGAATCGTGCTTCCAATGTATCCTAAGCCAAAACCCCGTGCTGAGACGAGATTCATCCGCTTCTCAGGCGTGACGTCAACGAGAAAGGCATCATAAAACACATTGGCGCCGGAAAAACCGATAGCCGATATCGTATAAAACAGCAACAATAGCAGCCAATGTTCACTAGGGATAAAGGCGAGCATCGCGGTGCTGGCGACACCGGCTGACACAAAGAAACCGAAGAACTTTTTCTTGCACCCTTCATAGTCGGCGATTGTGCCTAAAATAGGGCCGAGCATCGCAAGAATAAACGTTGAAATCGCAATGGTATAGCCCAGATAGGCAGTCGATTGAGCGGCGCTGACACCGCTTTCCGCAGCTGCTGATTTATAAAATAACGGAAATACCGCGGTGGTCACGACAATTGAGTAAGCAGAATTTGCCCAGTCATATAACACCCAGCTGTTTTCTTGTTTCGTAAAACGTTTCATCATCAGAGCCCCTCTCCGGTAACGATACTTCTATTGTACGAGAAATAGGCCTGAAAAGAATGGAATGCACGTCAATTTTTACAAAATATTTATGTTTTTTCGCTTCAAATCATACTTTTGATTTATTGCTGGGGTTAGGTGCATCTGGTACCATTTAACTATATTTCATGGTATTTTCCAGAAGGGATTCAGCAGAGAGGAGACAGAGCATGAGGCGAATAGGCTTGTGTATAAGCCTGCTGGTCACAGTTCTTGTGATGAGCGCATGCGAAAGTGAAGGTGAGGCTCAGATGTTCGCAGACTGTGATCAAAAGACAGTAAAACAAACCGCAGCCAAACCGATGAGCAGTAAGAAAAAGCAGGATTTCCAAGCCCTCGCAAGCGACAGGCAGCTGGCCATTGTGTTCAGTTCCATGATACAAGTGAGCGAAGCATTTGATTATGGAATCGGCAATCCAGAATACTTCGTGCGAAGCAGCATGACTGAAGAAGAAGCAGACATTGCGAAGGAGAATCTCGAATCGATTAAGCTTGAGAACAAATCGCTCAAAAAACAAAACAGCGAGGCGGTCGCCTTGCTTCAAAAAACGCGTAATCAAGACATGAGCCGCATCGAAATTCAGCAGCTGACAGAAAATAGAGCCGCTTTTTTTGAGACCGCAGACAATATGATCAAACTCATCGGCCAAGTCACACCGAAAAACGCGAAGAAGACAAGACAGCAGCTGGATCAGCTGAAAAAACAATATACACAATACAGCGCCGAAAGCGTCAAAAGCATGAACAGCATTGTCAGAAAGCAGAAAGCTGACAAGGCATCATTTGAACGCCATCTGGAGGCGCTGCTTCAAAAACAGCCCGGACAGCAGGTACGGAGTGAATTGTACTGATCAGCTTCCGTCTTTCCCTGATGATATTGACCTAGTACAAAAAGAATGTACAATCAAGATATAGTCTGTTCTTAGTTGATTGGAGGGACATGTCATGAAAATTGCGAAGGTGATCAACAATAATGTGATCAGTGTGGTCAATGAACAGGGGAAAGAATTGGTCGTCATGGGCAGGGGGCTCGCGTTTCAGAAAAAGTCCGGCGATGATGTCGATGAAGCCCGCATTGAGAAAGTGTTCACGCTCGATAACAAGGATGTATCAGAAAAGTTCAAAACCCTTTTGTATGATATACCGATCGAGTGTATGGAAGTATCCGAAGAGATTATCAGCTACGCAAAATTACAGCTTGGCAAAAAGCTCAACGACAGCATCTATGTGTCGCTGACCGACCATATTAACTTTGCCATCCAGCGCAACCAGAAAGGGCTTGATATCAAAAACGCCTTGCTGTGGGAAACAAAACGGCTGTACAAAGACGAATTTGTGATCGGCAAAGAAGCGTTGGTTATGGTAAAAAACAAGACAGGTGTTTCTCTGCCAGAGGATGAAGCAGGCTTTATTGCTCTGCATATTGTAAATGCCGAGCTGAATGAAGAGATGCCCAATATCATCAACATTACAAAAGTCATGCAAGAGATTTTGAGTATTGTAAAATACCATTTTAAGATTGAATTCAACGAAGAATCGCTTCACTATTATCGGTTCGTCACCCACTTAAAATTTTTCGCGCAGCGCCTTTTTAACGGCACTCACATGGAAAGCCAGGACGATTTTTTGCTGGATACAGTGAAAGAAAAGTATCATCGCGCGTATGAATGCACGAAGAAAATCCAAACCTACATTGAGCGGGAGTATGAGCACAAGCTCACAAGTGACGAGCTGCTGTATTTAACCATTCACATAGAAAGGGTAGTTAAACAAGCATAATGAGAGCGCTGACATTTTTATTTTCGTGTGTTCGTTTTTTTCTTACATTTCCATATGATAATGTTAGGATTGTTACTGATAAAGCAGGCAAAACCTAAATTACAATGAGTGCGGATCATCTCTGTCTGTGCTGATGGTAATTTAGGTTTTTATTTTTTTCAGGGGGAAGATGAAGATAGTTACAGGATTCAAGTAAGTAAGATTCGGTATTATCATTATTTTGACCGATGTTCCCTTTTAAAAGAATCATGTAAGATCAACATAGAAAACGCTTTCAATGAAAGGGGAATGCCAATATGCCTTATCTGAAACGAGTGTTGCTGCTTCTTGTCACTGGATTGTTTATGAGTTTGTTTGCAGTCACTTCTACTGCCTCGGCTCAAACAGGTGGATCGTTTTTTGACCCTTTTAACGGCTATAACTCCGGTTTTTGGCAAAAAGCAGATGGTTATTCGAATGGAAATATGTTCAACTGCACGTGGCGGGCTAATAACGTATCAATGACGTCATTGGGTGAAATGCGTTTAGCGCTAACAAGCCCAGCTTATAACAAGTTTGACTGCGGGGAAAACCGTTCTGTTCAAACATATGGCTATGGACTTTATGAAGTCAGAATGAAACCAGCTAAAAACACAGGGATCGTTTCATCGTTCTTCACTTACACAGGTCCAACAGATGGAACTCCTTGGGATGAGATTGATATCGAATTTTTAGGAAAAGACACAACGAAGGTTCAATTTAACTATTATACAAATGGTGCAGGAAACCATGAGAAGATTGTTGATCTCGGGTTTGATGCAGCCAATGCCTATCATACGTATGCATTCGATTGGCAGCCAAACTCTATTAAATGGTATGTCGACGGGCAATTAAAACATACTGCAACAAACCAAATTCCGACAACACCTGGAAAGATCATGATGAACTTGTGGAATGGCACGGGTGTCGATGAATGGCTTGGCTCCTACAATGGTGTAAATCCGCTATACGCTCATTATGACTGGGTGCGCTATACAAAAAAATAATGCCAAATGTGAAAGAGCCTGCTGCAATATAGCAGGCTCTTATGATTGTAATGAGGAGTTGTTGGCATGAATCTTCTATTCACTCATAATATCCTATTTGATCTTCTCCCCTCTGTACTCAATGCTACGATCAAGCTCATACATTTAGAAAGAAATAATCCCAATCAAAAGCGCCGCAATGGTCATCACAATCGTTGTTCCCACGGCCCATTTAATAGTGAATTTTTGATGGTCGCCAAAGCTGACGCCTGCCATTCCTACCAATAGATAGGTGGAAGGCACAAGTGGGCTGAGCAGATGCACAGGCTGCCCCAGCAAGGAGGCCCTCCCGATTTCAGCGGCGTCTATTCCGTAAGCGGAAGCGGCTTCGGCGATGATGGGAAGGACACCGAAGTAAAAGGCGTCATTCGACATGAAAAAGGTGAAGGGCATGCTGACGATCGCAGTGATCAACGGCAGGTGCGGGCCCATGGCATCAGGGATGAGTGAAACGAGAGAATGCGCCATGGCATCCACCATTTTTGTGCCGGAGAGAATGCCTGTGAATATGCCCGCAGCAAACACCATTGAGACAACGTTTAACGCATTACCCGCATGCGCCGAGATTCGTTTCTGCTGCTCTTTGACATTTGGATAGTTGACCATCAAGGCGACGGCGAACGCAGTCATAAAAAGAACAGGAAGCGGAAGCAGGCTGGTGATCAGTGCGGCCATCAGAGCGACAGTCAGCAGCAGGTTAAACCATTGAAGAGCGGGACGCTTGAGCGGTGCGGCCTCCGGATCGGAAGACGGTGCGTGATCAATCGAAATGACGCCGAGCCGCTTCCGCTCTTTCTTTCCGAGGATATAAGCAACGGCGATCACCCAGAGAATGCCGGCGATCATAGCGGGAATCAGCGGCGTAAAGACCTCTGACGTGTCCAATTTTAAGGAGGCCAAAACCCTCGCAGTCGGCCCGCCCCACGGGATAATATTCATAACCCCCGAACCGAGCATCGCTATTCCCGCTAACACCAAACGGTTCATGCCGAGCCGTTTGTAAAGAGGCAGCATTGCTGCAATGGTAATCATATAGGTTGTTGTCCCATCTCCGTCCAGCGAAATGGTCATGGTCAGAACCGCTGTGCCTACGGCGATTTTTAACGGATCTCCTTTGACAAACGATAAGATTTTGGCAATGAGAGGATCAAACAGACCTGAGTCAATCATAATGCCGAAATACAGGATGGCGAATAACAGCATGATACCGGTAGGGGCGAGGTCTGTAACGCCCTGAATCATCATCTCGCCGAGATCTTTGCCAAATCCGCTGATCAGGGCAAACACAATAGGAACGACAATCAAAGCAATAAGAGCGGAAAGCCGGTTAGACATAATAAGGTACATAAAGACAATCATCATCACAAAACCGAGTATGGCAAGCATGATATGACCTCCCCTATTCAACAGCTTTTTTAGTAAGCGCTTCCATCCTTTCTTTCTGTGAAGAAGGCTTATTTCAAATGTGTATGACCGCATATTTATATGTAGACCAAAAATCCTAATGAGCGGATTAGCAGTTTATATGAAGAACGCCACGGGTAAATGTGCTGTAGAATGTTTCGTTTTAAAAAGGGGGAGCAGACATGAGTGATGACCAAAACAAACGTGTAAATGAACACTCAAAGGACGAGCAGCTTGAGCAGTACAGGACCGATAACAGCGGGAAGAAAATGACGACAAACCAAGGCTTGCGAGTGTCAGAGGATGAGCACTCGTTAAAAGCCGGGGTTCGCGGCCCGACGCTGATGGAGGATTTTCATTTCCGGGAGAAAATGACGCACTTTGACCATGAGAGGATTCCGGAGCGCGTTGTGCATGCGCGCGGATTTGGCGTGCATGGCTTTTTTCAGGTTTACGAACCAATGACGGAATATACACGGGCCAAATTTCTTCAGGACCCTTCGGTGAAGACACCGGTATTTGTCCGTTTCTCTACGGTTGCGGGTTCTAAAGGCTCCGCAGACACGGTGCGGGATGCCAGAGGCTTTGCGACTAAATTTTATACTGAAGAAGGAAACTATGACCTTGTGGGAAATAACATTCCGGTGTTTTTCATTCAGGATGCGATCAAATTTCCGGATTTGGTTCATGCGTTTAAGCCTGAGCCACACAATGAAATGCCTCAGGCCGCGACTGCTCACGATACGTTTTGGGATTTTGTCGCCAATAACCCTGAGTCGGCTCACATGGTGATGTGGACGATGTCAGACAGAGGCATCCCGCGCAGCTACAGAATGATGGAAGGCTTCGGCGTTCACACGTTCCGTTTTGTCAATGAACAAGGAAAGGCACGTTTCGTGAAATTTCACTGGAAGCCGGTGCTCGGCGTGCATTCTCTCGTATGGGATGAAGCGCAGAAAATTGCCGGGAAAGATCCGGATTTCCATCGCCGTGACCTGTGGGAAACAATTGAAAACGGCGGCAAGGTTGAATACGAGCTCGGCGTGCAGATGATTGATGAGGAAGATGAATTCAAGTTTGATTTTGATATTCTTGATCCGACTAAGCTGTGGCCGGAAGAGCTTGTGCCGGTGAAGATCATTGGGAAAATGACGCTGAACCGCAACCAGGATAATGTGTTTGCGGAAACAGAACAAGTCGCATTCCACCCGGGAAATGTCGTGCCGGGCATCGATTTTACAAATGACCCGCTATTGCAGGGGCGACTTTTCTCTTATACGGATACACAGCTGATTCGTCTTGGCGGTCCGAACTTCCATGAGCTTCCGATTAACCGGCCGGTATGTCCATTCCATAACAATCAATATGACGGCTATCACCGGATGACGATCAATAAGGGACCTGTCGCTTATCATAAAAACTCTCTGCAAAACAATGATCCGTCGCCTGCGACAGCTGAAGAAGGCGGCTACGTCCACTATCAGGAAAAAGTCGAGGGCAAAAAAATCCGCCAGCGAAGCGACAGCTTCAACGATTATTACTCACAGGCGAAGCTTTTCTGGAACAGCATGTCTCCTGTGGAGAAACAGCACATCATTTCTGCTTTCTGCTTCGAGGTCGGGAAGGTCAAAAGCAAAGACGTACAGCGGCAGGTCGTTGATGTCTTCAGCAATGTCGATGCTGATTTAGCAGAAGAAATCGCCAAAGGAGTAGGCGTGGCGGCGCCCGCGAAGCGTAAAGCATCTAAAGAAATTCTTACTTCGCCTGCGTTAAGCCAAGCCCGTACAGTGAAAACCGCGTCAACAAGAAAAGTCGCTGTACTCGCCGGAAACGGATTTCATGAAAAAGAGCTGCAAACAGTGCTGGAAGCCTTAAAGCAAGAAGGAATCACAGTAGATATCATCAGTCAAAATCTGGGGTATATGACAAGCGGCAGCGGACAGCAGCTTGAGGCCAACGGCACGTTCCTGACGGTTGATTCTGTTCTGTATGATGCCGTCTATGCCGCAGGAGGACTGGAGTTAAAAGACAACAAACAAGCGATGGCGTTTATCAGAGAAGCTTACAATCACTACAAGGCAATCGGTGCGGCAAATGAAGGAATTGACCTTCTTCAATCCTCTGTCGGGACAACAGAGGGACCAGGCATCGTAGCGGCTGAAGAAAAACCTGACTACACCGCTTTCAGCAAGGCATTTATCGATGCGATTGCTGCTCATCGCCATTGGGATAGACAGATATAATTTATTAAAAAGAGTATCTTTTATAAGGTACTCTTTTTGTTTTTTCTAAAATCATATTAAGTAGAATATTTATAATGAATATGATAGTCTAAATATGTAAAGTTTTGAATGTTTTCTTTTTAATTCCATAGTTATTATATAAATAGATTGTTGAGGTGGGCAAAAAGGATGATAATTGGAACTTTTATTAATGGGTATAAATCTTATGCAAAATCAATTTTTGCTCCTATTGCAAATAATAATGATCAAAAATACGCTGTCTATATTGGAGCAAACGGAGTTGGGAAAAGTGGTATTTTAGAAGCATTAGATGTTTTTTTCAATGGGCGTGAGTGGAATGCTACAAGAGGTTCTACTCGCGAAGATCGATATATCACCCCGATCTTTTTTATTGAGAAGAAAAGATTTCTAACGTTTTTATTTAACAGTCATCGTTACAGTAAGTCAGATATTGATGTTAATAGGAAACTTTTAAATGATTTAAATAATATAAGTTCTCAATTTTGGAATGGCATACAAGATTCGCTTAAAGGAGCTGCAAGAAGAGAGTATATTAACACATTTTATACATTTCTGTCCACTTTAACTAAGGATACCGACCAAGAAGAATATCTAATATTACCTTCAGGTACAAAATTTAATGGAAAACCGACTTTGGCTCCCTTCGATAGTCATTTTAAAAATTTATTAGGTGACAAAGAGTATGAAAAGAAAATTGACAGGTTAAGAAAATTACTTAGAGATTATTATGCATATGTCTACATTCCTGTTGAACAAAGTGCTGATGAAATTCTAAAGATAGAGGATAGGCAAATGCAAACTTTAATGAATAAAGACGTCCTAAATGAAATTGATAATGTATTAACTACTAAGTATGAAATAGAAGGGAGAAATAAAAGTTTTTTGTCGTTTATAAATGATTATTTAAATACGTTTATGGAAAATATAAATGAATCCATACAACTGATTGATAAACAATATAATTATAGTCCTGAAGCGAATAGTAAAAGAAACTTAACTGTAACAGATATAAGAGAAAAAGTTTTAGAAGCCTATTTTTCTAAAAGACCTTTAAGGTATAAAAATCGTGAAGTAAATAAACTAAGTTCTGGTGAACAAAGAAAGGCGTTAATTGATATATCATATGCATTCTTATCAAATGTAAAAGAAATGGATAGGGAAATTATATTAGCTATTGATGAACCTGAAGTTTCTATGAATGTAATTAACTGTTTTCCACAGTTTGAAAGACTTGAACAGTTATCAAAGGTTTATAATAGACAAGTGCTTATTACTACTCATTGGTACGGGTCTTTACCTATAACGAATAGCGGTCACCTATTTCATCTACATAAAGAAATTGAAGGCGATGTATGTATTTCTAATTTTAGTTTTTTTGATTATTTAGACGAACAAAGAAGATTTCCTAATGATATTGGACTTAAAAGCATGTTTGATTTGGCAACTAGTATAATAAGTTATTCAAAATCTGCTAATAATACTAACTGGATTATTTGTGAAGGGAGTACAGATAAATTATATCTTGAAGAGATCCTTAGGGATAATGGAAACTTCAAGGTATTACCGGTAGGGGGTTGTGCAAATGTTATAAAATTATATGGTCTCCTAAGTTATCCATTAGCAGATAAAACTACAGCTAATGCTATGAATGGAAAAATACTATGTTTAATTGATACGGATTCAAAAAGAATGGAAATAACAAAAGCACCGGAGGGTAATGGAAGAATTGATATAAGAAGATTACAAACGTTAACAAGTAATAATATTCAATCAGTTAGACTGTTAGAGCCTTGGAAACAAGGACAATATTATGAGAAGACTGTTATAGAAGACTGCTTAAATCCGAAAGTTTACTACAATGTCATTAAAGAAATAATTAATTCCGATGCAAATATGACTATTCAACAACTTTTTAGCATGTATCGGTTTAATGAAAATACAAGATTTTCGAGAGTTTTAGACGAATCCTCATCTTTTTTAATTCCTATGAATATAGAGGCAGCTCAGAATAAAATAAAAATAGCAGAATTTTTAGCTGATAAAAAAATCAAAACAAAAGTTGCTTTATTATACAATGAAAAGTGCAAAGAAATGCAATCATCAGATAATCTATTATCCGATGCGATTTGCAAGTATTTCAATATTACTGATAGAATTAATGAAGAAGTATTAACTTAATATTTATTTAACTATATTGCAGGAGTATATAACTATGAACGAAAAACAGCTCGCTGAAGCTTACGAACGCGATGAAAATATGATGATTTTGGTGTTTGCCCAATGGTGCGTGAACCATGATCTTGATCCGATGGAGCTGTACGCCAAAGCGTATCCGCAGCAAAAGCTGAATGAAAGCTTGAAAAAAACCATGGACGATCTGGTCGTGCCAAAACACGAAGCAGAGCACATTCCGGACCAGACTGTCATTGCGGTATTAGAGATGTTCGGAAATACAGATTTGGCACAAGCCGTTCATGAAGCGATTTCTGGGCGCAAACAGTAAAAAAAGAGACATCCTGTGTCTCTTTTTTTATTGGGAAAATCATGCTGTTAGACCTAGAAACTTCTTTCGATTTAATCAGTCTATAAAAGTGTGTATTGCTTAAATAAGGGAATGATAAACAACGACATCAAAGGAGGAGATTGTATGAAATGGAATAAAATGCTGAAAGCCGCGGGGATTGCAGTCTTGCTTTTTTCCGTATTTGCATATGCGGCCCCATCTTTAAAAGCAGTTCAAGCGAAAACACCGACTGTCAGCACCCATACGTACAAAAAGATCAAGGAGTTAACGTATCCACAAGTGCATCACATCGGGAATGCCGCGTTTGAAAAGAAAATCAATCAAGAGCTGAAAGCCTACATTGAACAATCGTATCAGGAATACCTGAAAAACAAAAAAGCAGGCGAACAGCAGGGCTTTAAAACGGAATATCAAACATCCTTCAGCGTCAAATACAATGCGGCAGACAAGCTCAGCATTCAAACACTCAATTATATCTATTCAGGGGGCGCCCACGGTTTAACGTCTGTCCAGTCCTTCAACTATGACTTGAAAGCACAAAAGCGGGTGACGCTGGATCAGATTCTGAACACCAAAACAAAAGTCAGCAAAACGAGAGATTACCTATATAGCTATATCAAAAAACACGATGAGCTGTTTTTCCCTGATGTAAAGAAAGAGGATATAACCCTAAACAAAGACACAATGTTTTACTTTACGGCAAACGGGATCGCCATCGTCTTCGGCCAGTATGACTTGGGGCCTTATGCAGCGGGAATCCGGGATGTGCAGGTGCCAGCCTCTATTTATCAATAATGAAAAGAGCCATATCCGAAAAGGGATATGGCTCAATGTTTCTACCACACAAACAGGCCGACAATCGCAGCACTTAATAAAGATACCGCAATTCCGCTGACGAGCAGTTTCCACACGTTTCTCCCGATGACCGTTGACTTTTCTCCGTCAAGGATCGAATTGTACGTGCCGTAAATCATGCCGACAGTACTGAAGTTTGCAAAGGACGTCAGGAATGTCGTCGCCACCGCAACGGTGTGAGGCGGAAGGGATTTGAGATTGTTTTTCAAGTCAAGCATCGCAACAAACTCGTTTGTTGCTAATTTCATGCCCATCAGCTGAGCAACATACATCGCATCGTGCACTGGCAGTCCAAGCAGGAATGCGAACGGACTGAACAGATAAGCAAAAATCGTCTGGATGGTCAGGCCGTGTACGAAAACGCCAAGAATGCCATTAACTGCTGACGTTAATGCGACATATCCGATCACCATTGCCAAAATAACGATCACCATGTTCATGCCGACAAGCATACTGTTAGAAATCGTAGAGAAAAAGTCTTTCTTCTCTTCTTTAGGCGGTGTATAGATGATATCTTCATCCTCCGGCACGTGAACAGGATTCAGCAGGTTTGCGATAATCAGCGCGTTTAAGCAGTTCAAAGGAATGGCTGTAAA
This sequence comes from Bacillus sp. GW821-FHT01G09, assembly GCF_059422205.1. Classification (NCBI taxonomy): domain Bacteria; kingdom Bacillati; phylum Bacillota; class Bacilli; order Caryophanales; family Bacillaceae; genus Bacillus; species Bacillus sp. GW821-FHT01G09. Next base: position 845,103 of record NZ_JBWKWL010000001.1, on the reverse strand, counting down.
CACGTATGTCGCAGGCACCATTGAAAGATAAGATCCGATAATGGAGCCGCTGATGCTGCTCATGCTCATTAAGCCGAATGTGAGCAGGCGGTTGTTGCTTAAAACCGTTAGCTGCTGGCGGATAACCGCAAGTGCTTCGGTATTTCCAAGAAACATCATTTGAATAGAGAAAAAGCTTTCTAATTTCGGCAAGCGGGAAGCCTTTGAAATCACCCATCCGATTTTATCAATCAGCCAAGGCAAAATGCCGAAATACGTTAAAATATCAAAGAATGTGACGATAAAGATAATTGGAAGAAGCGCACTAAAGAAAAAGTCTACTGTTTCATTCGCCATCACTGACGGAAAGGCAAACGCGATACCGTCACTGGCGCAAGCAATCAGCCAAGTGAAGAAATCACCGATTTTACCGATAGCCCAGCTTCCGACTTTTGTTCCCAGCATAAACCAAGTAATCAGCAATTCCAGAACAATTAACGTAATGATCGGGCGCCACTTGATTTTCTTTTTCTGCGGAGAACATAGGAATACAACTGCCATAATCACAATGAGACCGACAAGGTTTAGTAAAAAGTACATGATAGCAACTCCTATGAGGGTTATTATGGAAACAAAAAAAGCTCTTATTCTTCACAAATTCTGGAAGTGCAGAAAGTGTGAAAAATAAGAGCAAACAGAAAAGAACTTGTCCTTTTCAACTCGTTCAAATTTATTCAAACTTTCTTGTAGTCTAGTTTTTTACGGTTACTAGGTAGAAACAATCAGACCATATTACTGATCATATACAAGAATGTCTTTTTCTAAGATGATAGCAGTATTTTATCCTTTCACTTTTTGAAAATCAACCTTTTTAACTATTTTCACAATAATAAAATTTATATTCTAAAATGAGAAAATAAAGGAAAAACATGCTGGATTGCTATGCTGATATGATGTTGGCGGGATACCAGCATGTCAGTACTGATTTTTCTTCACTATAAGGTTCCAGCTCCTGGATATTTGTTGTATGATGGAAACGGGGAAACCCATAGAGCAGAAAGGGAGTTTTTTTCATGATTATCCAATTCATTCGTTATAGATAATGACAGGTGTAGACAAACTGCCAGACCTGGCCAATTTTTGAGATAGGCCTAGGTTTATTTGTCTATGCCTTTTTCATTTATCTAAAAATGAATGAATGAGGTGTTTTTATCATGAAGCGAACAGTTGATTTCAGCATGTTTCGATGCCCGCTCTGCGTTTCTTCTATGGATGCGGCATCAGGGAAAAGCTTGATTTGTACAGAACGAGGACATACATTTGATCTATCTCGGCACGGCTACGTGAACTTTCTGACGAAGCCGGTCAAAACCAGTTACGGTGCTGAGCTTTTTGAAGCGAGGAGCAGGCTGATTGGAGAATGTGGTTTTTTTGACCCGCTCCATGATGCGATTGCAGAACTCATCAGTCATCCCACATCTGGTCATGAGGCATTCACCATCCTGGACAGCGGTTGCGGTGAGGGTTCTCATTTGAATGCGCTTTGCGGGTTTGATTATGCAGGGAAAGCAGCGATAGGAACCGGCATAGATCTTTCGAAAGATGGGATCTTAAAAGCTTCTAAGGCATTCAAAGATCAGATGTGGGCGGTTGCCGATGTGGCGCGTGCTCCTTTTCATGATCGCCAATTTGATGTTGTTCTGTCTATTTTTTCGCCGTCCAATTATGCAGAGTTTCATAGACTGCTGAAGAATGATGGCATGCTCGTAAAAGTAGTGCCGCGAAGCGACTATTTAATAGAATTAAGGCAATTTTTATATACTGATTCACCAAGGCGCACGTATTCCAATGCGGCAGCTGTTGAGCGTTTTACAGCAAATGCTGCACACAGCCGTCCTGTCAGGCTGCGCTATGTTAAAACGCTTGACCAGCAGGCGATCCACTGGCTTCTCAAGATGACGCCGCTTGCCTGGTCGGCGCCGAAAGATCGAATCAGCCTGCTGAAAGAGATGAAAACAGCCGATATTACGGTTGATGTTGATATCCTAATAGGAATGAAATGAATGGCAGAGGAAAGCTCCGAAAAAAGGAGCTTTCCTTTTTTAATCGGAATAGTTGGCTCACGCTTCTCGTACATATATGGAAAGGGGACGGAAACAGCCGATGCGGACAGGTTTTTGTAAACGCTTTCTAGTTCGCGGAAACGGGGGATGTGTGTGTGGAACTGATCATCATTCTATTGGCGTTAGGTTTGCTGATGTTTACGGCGTATCGGGGATTTTCTGTCATATTGTTTGCGCCGATTTGCGCGTTATTCGCGGTGCTGCTGACAGATCCAAGCCATGTGCTTCCTTTTTTCTCATCAATTTTTATGGAGAAGATGGCGGGTTTTATTAAACTGTATTTCCCAGTGTTTTTGCTCGGTGCCATTTTTGGAAAGGTCGTTGAAATGGCCGGGCTTGCGGCATCAATCGCGAAAACAATTGTCCGGCTTGTCGGGGCAAAAAGAGCGATACTTGCCATTGTGCTGATGGGTGCTGTCTTGACGTACAGCGGTGTCAGCCTGTTTGTTGTCGTATTTGCCGTATATCCTTTTGCGAAAAACATGTTCCAAGAAGCAAACATACCAAAACGCCTCATCCCGGGAACGATTGCTTTAGGGGCTTTTACGTTTACGATGGACGCACTTCCGGGAACGCCGCAAATCCAAAATGTCATTCCGACGTCGTTTTTCAAAACAGACATTTATGCCGCCCCTTGGCTGGGCTTGATGGGCGCAGTGATTGTGCTGGCAGCTGGGATGCTCTATTTGGAATCAAGGCGGAAAAAAGCGCAGGCATCTGGCGAAGGCTATGGCGGTTTTGATTCGCAGAATGCTCCTGCTCCTGAATCGATTGAGTCCGCGGCTGAACCGGACAAAAGCCCGATTCGGCACGCGCTTGCCTTTGTCCCGCTTATTCTCGTCGGTGCAGTGAATAAATATTTTACCATTTACCTGCCAAAGTGGTATCCGAATGGATTTGATTTTTCTTCCATAGGATTAAAGGAGTTCGGCAGGCTTGATACTTCTTCAGCGGCTGCTATTTGGTCGGTGGAGATTGCTTTAGTGATTGGCATCATCACAACGATTTTATTTGATTGGAGAAGTGTGTTTGCCCAATTGAAGGAAGGGCTGAATGAAGGAATTGGCGGCGCCTTGCTGGCATCTATGAATACGGGTGCCGAGTACGGGTTCGGCGGCATTATCGCCGCGCTGCCGGGGTTTCATAAGCTGAGCAGCGGAATTTCACATACTTTTACCGATCCGCTTGTAAATGGCGCCGTTACGACAACTGCGCTGGCGGGAATCACCGGCTCGGCTTCAGGAGGAATGGGCATTGCGTTAAGCGCGATGTCAGAACAATACTTACAGGCGATTCAGGCTTACAATATTCCGCCAGAGGTGATGCATCGGGTCATTTCAATGGCATCAGGCGGGATGGATACACTGCCGCATAATGGCGCCGTTATCACGCTTCTGGCCGTGACGGGTTTGACACACCGGCAATCCTATCGCGATATTTTTGCGATCACGCTCATTAAAACGGCTGCCGTATTTGCTGTGATCGCGATTTACAGCCTGACTGGTCTAGTGTAGAAGAAAACGAAAGGGGCATCAATATGGGAAAAGTGCTGTCATCAAGCAAGGAAGCTGCGAAATTGATTCATGATGGGGATACGCTGATCGCGGGAGGGTTTGGGCTGTGCGGCATCCCTGAACAGCTCATTTTGTCTATAAGAGATCAGGGGGTAAAGGATTTAACCGTTGTCAGCAATAACTGCGGAGTGGATGACTGGGGGCTTGGTTTGCTTCTGGCTAACAAGCAAATCAAGAAAATGATCGCTTCCTATGTCGGTGAAAATAAAATTTTTGAGCGGCAGTTTTTAAGCGGAGAGCTTGAGGTCGAGCTTGTTCCCCAAGGAACGCTCGCTGAGAGAATTCGTGCAGGCGGTGCAGGCATACCGGGATTTTATACGGCGACAGGCGTCGGCACCTCCATAGCCGAGGGAAAGGAACATAAAACATTCGGCGGCCGGACTTATGTGCTGGAGCGAGGCATTACCGGCAATGTGGCGATCGTCAAAGCGTGGAAAGCGGACACCATGGGCAATTTGGTTTTTAGGAAAACGGCGAGAAATTTCAATCCCATTGCCGCCATGGCAGGCAAGATCACGATTGCCGAGGCGGAAGAAATCGTGGAAGCAGGAGAGCTCGATCCAGATCACATCCATACGCCGGGAATTTACGTACAGCATGTCGTGCTTGGCTCGAGCCAAGAAAAACGGATAGAAAAACGAACAGTTCAGCAAGCATCGGGAAAGGGTGAGGCCAAGTGAAGGAAGCGAGAAAACGAATGGTCAAACGGGCTGTACAAGAAATCAAGGACGGCATGAATGTGAATCTCGGGATTGGAATGCCGACGCTTGTCGCAAATGAGATACCCGATGGCGTTCACGTCATGCTTCAGTCGGAAAACGGCTTGCTCGGAATCGGCCCCTATCCTCTGGAAGGAATGGAAGACGCGGATTTGATCAATGCGGGAAAGGAAACGATCACTGAAGTGACGGGCGCCTCTTATTTTGACAGCGCTGAGTCATTCGCGATGATAAGAGGCGGGCATATCGATTTGGCTATTCTTGGCGGAATGGAGGTTTCGGAGCAGGGGGATTTGGCAAATTGGATGATCCCCGGCAAAATGGTAAAAGGGATGGGCGGCGCCATGGATCTCGTCAACGGGGCGAAACGGATCGTTGTCATCATGGAGCACGTCAATAAGCATGGCGAATCAAAGGTGAAAAAAACATGCTCCCTTCCGCTGACAGGCCAGAAAGTCGTACACAGGCTGATTACGGATTTGGCTGTATTTGATTTTGTAAATGGCCGCATGACACTGACGGAGCTTCAGGATGGTGTCACAATTGAAGAGGTTTATGAAAAAACAGAAGCTGATTTCGCTGTAAGCCAATCTGTACTTAATTCTTAATGGGAAGGTGTTTGACATGAGAAAACAAGTCGCTTTGGTGACAGGGGCTGCCGGCGGAATCGGATTCGAAATGGCAAGAGAATTCGCCCGGGAAGGTGCCAGCGTCATCGTTTCAGACCTCCGTCCGGAAGCATGTGAAAAAGCAGCCTCCAAGCTTGCAGAAGAAGGCTTTGACGCGGCGGCCATTCCGTATGATGTGACAAAGGAAGCGCAAGTTGCTGATACGGTGAACGTCATCCAAAAACAATACGGCCGCTTGGATATTCTGGTGAACAATGCCGGTATTCAGCACGTCGCTCCGATTGAAGAGTTTCCGACAGACACCTTTGAACAGCTGATCAAGGTCATGCTGACGGCCCCCTTTATTGCAATGAAGCATGTTTTTCCGATCATGAAAAAACAGCAGTTTGGCAGAATCATTAATATCGCGTCTGTTAATGGATTAGTCGGCTTTGCAGGGAAATCCGCTTATAATAGCGCCAAGCACGGCGTCATTGGACTCACAAAAGTAGGGGCGCTGGAAGGCGCGCCCCACGGCATAACAGTCAATGCGCTCTGTCCGGGTTATGTCGATACCCAGCTTGTACGCAATCAGCTTAGCGATCTATCGAAAACTAGAAATGTCCCTTACGACTCTGTACTTGAACAAGTCATTTTTCCGCTTGTGCCGCAAAAGCGACTGCTTTCCGTCAAGGAAATTGCGGATTATGCCGTGTTTTTGGCAAGTGAGAAGGCGAAGGGCGTCACTGGGCAGGCTGTCGTCCTTGATGGGGGCTACACCGCACAATGACATAAAAAACACACTTGCTCCGCTAGGGAATCAAGTGTGTTTTTTCTTTGCTTATTTCCAAACATCATTAGCGATCTCAACCACATGGCGGAGCTTCGCCCATTGCTGTTCTTCAGTCAGCTTATTGCCTTCCTCAGTTGAAGCGAATCCGCATTGAGGGCTGAGGCAAAGCTGGTCTAAGCTTACATAACGGGATGCTTCTTCGATACGGCGTTTCACGTCATCCGGATTTTCAAGCTCACCGAATTTAGATGTCACTAAGCCAAGAACAAGCTGAAGATCAGACCGTTTTACGTAACGGAGCGGCTCAAATCCGCCTGAGCGTGAATCATCATACTCTAAGAAAAGTCCGTCAAGATTCAAGCCGTCAAAAATGGTTTCGGCTGCTGCGTCATAGCCGCCTTCCGCTGTCCAAGTGGACTGGAAGTTGCCGCGGCAAATATGCATGGTTACCGTCAAGTCATCCGGGCGGTCTGCAATCGCGTCGTTAATAGATTTCGCAAACAGCTGGCGAAGCTCATCAGGCGTTGTTCCGAACGCTTCGATTTGTTTTAAGCCTTTTTCTGATAAGAAAACGGCCCACGCTGTATCATCAAGCTGGAGGTAGCGGCAGCCTCTGTCATAAAACGCTTGAATCGCTTTTTTATATGCTTTGGATACATCATGCTGGAAAAGGTGATAATCTTTTTTATACGCATCCTTTTCCAGTTTTCCGCGGAAAAACAGCATATTCGGGCTTGGAATCGTCATCTTTGGCGTTGCGTCACCGGCAATGCTATGGAGAAATGAATAATCTTCAAGCATTGGGTGAGTTGAAAAGTCGATATCGCCTGTGACTTTAATGCCACGTGCTTTTGTCTGTACGTTATGGAATTGAATGCCTTGCTCAGGAGTAAACGGCTCAACGCCATCTAAGTTTTCCAGGAAATCAAAGTGCCACCACGCTCTGCGGAATTCACCGTCTGTCACGACGTTCAGGCCGGTTTCCTTCTGTTTTTCCACAATGCGGATGATTTCATCGTTTTCAATTTGGCGAAGCTGCTCAGCCGTAATTTCGCCGGCCGCTTTTTGCAGCCGCGCTTTTTTAACGGGCTCAGATCTCAACAGGCTTCCGACTTGATCCGCGCGAAACGGCGGTTTTTTTCTTTGAAGTGATTTTTGTTCTGCGGGTGTTGTTTGTTGTGACATGTTGTCCATTCCTTCTTTCCATTCAAATATAAAAAAGCTCTTCCTTTGGATAAGGAAGAGCTTGCGTGACAATCTCAACCTTATCTTCAAGAGCAATCATTGCTCTAAAGGATTTAGCACCATTCTGTTAAACAGCGGTTGCCGGGTATCGCAGGGCCAGTCCCTCCACCTCTCTTGATAAGGAAAACCTTTTTATGAAATTTTCTGATAGTATCTATTATTCACACATTTTCTATTTCTGTCAATGATAGATTATCTCCACACATCGTTGGCAATGTCGATGACATGGCGAAGCTTTGCCCATTGCTGCTCCTCTGTCAGAAGGTTGCCTTCTTCTGTAGAGGCGAAACCGCACTGCGGGCTCAGGCATAGCTGGTCCAAGCTGACAAAACGCGCGGCTTCATTGATACGGCGTTTCACATCCTCAGGATTTTCAAGCTCGCCGTATTTCGATGTGATCAAGCCGAGCACAATTTGCAGATCCTTGCGCTTCACAAAACGGAGCGGATCAAAGTTTCCGGAGCGGTCATCATCGTATTCCAAGAACAGGCCGTCAAGGTTTAAGCCGTCCAAAATCGTTTCCGCTACAGCGTCGTACCCTCCTGATGCCGCCCAGGTTGAGCGGAAGTTGCCGCGGCAAATGTGCATTGTGATCGTTAAATCGCCAGGCCGGTCTGCCACTGCATCGTTAATCGTTTTGGCAAACAAGGCAGGCAATGTTTCTGGATCGCCGCCGAGCGCCCGGACAACCTCTCTGCCTTTTTCCTCAAAGAAGAGAGACCATGACGTATCATCGAGCTGGAGATAACGGCAGCCAGCATCATAGAAGGCTTTGATTGCTTTTTTGTACGCTTGGGCCAGATCATGAAAATATTCCTCTTGATCGTCATAAATCCCTTTATCCGCTTTTTCGCCAAAAAACAGCATATTTGGGCTGGGAATGGTCAATTTTGGCGTCGCGTTACCGGCAATCTCATGTAAAAATTGATAATCAGCAAGCGCTGGGTGGCTCGTAAAATCGAGTTTTCCCGTCACTTTGATGCTGCGCGCTTTCGTTTTTGTGTTATGGAACTGAATCCCCTTAGCCGGGATGAACGGTTCCACACCGTCAAGCCCTTCCAGGAAGTCATAATGCCACCAAGAACGCCGGAATTCCCCGTCTGTTACCACATCGAGACCGATTTCTTTTTGTTTTTCCACGATGCGGATGATCTCTTGATTTTCGATATCACGAAGCTGTTCTGCTGTCATCTCACCAGCCGCTTTTTTTTGCCGGGCTTGCTTTACCGGAACGGAACGAAGCAAACTGCCGACATGATCGGCGCGGAAAGGTGCTTTGCGTTGTTTTTCTGTTTTTTGTCCTGCAACATTCGTTTGTTGAGCCATGTTATTCGCCTCTTTTCTGAAATATTGAGCATGTAAAAAGCTCTTCCTTTGTGTAAGGAAGAGCTTGAACGATCAAATCTCCGCCTCATCTGCAAGAACGCAATGTTCTTAAGGATTTAGCACCATTCTGTTTGAAACAGCGGTTGCCGGGTATCATAGGGCCAGTCCCTCCACCTCTCTTGATAAGGTATAACTTCATATTCAGATTTCAATTATCTTAATATTATTACTTTTGGATCAATTGTCAATGCTTTTTAGAGAATACTTTCATCTTCATCGTTATATAAAACCATATCAAGCACGATAGCGATGGCAGTGCAAATCAGAACATCTTCCTCGTTTGCAATCTCCAAGTGATAGGAATCACCCCAGCTTAGCCACTTTTTGCTCACTGACATCCGGACATTTTCCCCGTCCGTCAGCTGGAATTCATCCCTCCATAAATCACCATCGATTTCCCAGTTAAGCCCGGAAATCACAAATTTCGGTTTGAAAAACGTTACTTTCTTCGTTACCTCACAAACTGTTTTCCCGCCAATTGAAATCTCATAGCGCGGCAATAAAGACATTAGTTTTTGTTCTATGGAAACGAGCGTTTTCCCAGATGAGTCTGTCATTTGTAATGAGTCTCCTAACGAGAAAAAACGCCCCTCCACCTTGAATGTTTCTTGTTCATCCCGGTCATAAATGTGAAATGCATCTTTAAATGAGAACATTTTTTGTTTCATAAATAACTCGATCATTGCTGAAGTCTCCTTTGGGTTTGCCTTGTATGAAATTACGGATAGGTGGCGAAAAGGTTTCAGGCTCTAAATCAAAACAATTTTAAAAGGCTGCGTGATTCAGCAGCCTTTTCGTTTGAAATATAGAATTAGGAAAGATGCATCCGGCGTTTTTGGCGGATGGCGTCAAGGTCGATTAGGTTGTTGTGATGAGGTGCGGCTGCTGGCAGAGGGCTTGTCTTTTGCGGTTTGCGGCGATTGTCCTTGCTGAAAGAAAAAAGAAGATAGCCGCATAATGCGATGATAATAAATAGGATCATATTACATACCTCCCAAAAAAAGTTTTGGTACTCTCTATTGTACGGATAAAATGCCAAAAAGTATTCAAAAAATTCTAAATCAATAAATAACAAGAAACTGTCCCTCTAAAACAGTATAACCTTATGACCTGAAAATAGTCTTGAATCACGCTGTTTGCTCTTGTTGATGATTGGTTCTATAGTTACTATCGACGATAAAATAAATTCCTTTATATAACTTTTAACCTAAGTTTCCGTAATTCAAATTACCTGTTTTTAGGTGCTGTTTTCTTGCTTGTTTGGTTTATACCCTATTTTGCGGAATTGAACACAAAAAACCCAAATTTCGGAGCATTTGGGCGGTACGGGTGAATACGGATTGTATCTTGGGGATTTGAATGTTTTATTTGAAGAAGCGTTTGAACATTTTTCTGATTTTTTGAAATGGGCTGGATTTCTTTTGCATGTTAAGCGGCCTGGAAATGATCCATTTTTTCAAGAGACTCTTTGCAGCGATTGCATGTTTTGTCATTGTTTTTCCTCCTCATTTGTTGATACTTGTTTTACGGAGGACGCGTTTAAAATGTTTCATTTTCACACAAAAAAGCCAGTCCTTTTTTGGACTGGCTTTTGGCATTAGGCTTGCGCTTCAAACTGCTTTGCAATCTCAACGATGACATTTACGGCTTTGACCATATTATCAACTGAGATGTATTCAAATTTGCCGTGGAAGTTTTCCCCGCCTGTAAAGATGTTTGGCGTCGGAAGCCCCATGTAGGACAGCTGCGATCCGTCGGTGCCGCCGCGGATGGGGGAAATCTTCGGTTCGATGCCGAGGTTTTCCATCGCTTGCTTGGCAATGTTGACGATTTCGATGACAGGTTCAATTTTCTCTCTCATGTTGTAGTATTGGTCGTTCATATCCAGCAGAATCCGGTCTTGCCCGTATTCGTTTTGAAGTTCTTCAACGGCACGCTTCATTGTTTCTTTTCTGTTTTGGAAATTCTCTTTGTCAAAGTCTCTAATAATGTAGTGGAGCTTTGTTTCCTCTACGTCTCCTTGAATCGACAGCAGGTGATAGAAGCCTTCATAGCCTTCCGTATATTCAGGCGCTTCGTCTGCCGGCAGCAGGCTGTTCAGCTTCATCGCGATTTTCGCAGAGTTGATCATTTTCCCTTTAGCTGTTCCGGGATGTACGTTGTTGCCTTTAATCGTAATTTTTGCGGCAGCGGCATTGAAGCTTTCGTATTCAAGCTCGCCGAGCGGCCCGCCGTCAACCGTGTAGGCAAAGGATGCATTGAACCGTTTCACATCAAATTTGTGCGGCCCTCTTCCGATTTCTTCATCAGGCGTAAAGGCGACTCTGATTGTGCCGTGCTTGATTTCAGGGTGTTTGATGAGGTAATCCATGGCTGTCATGATTTCAGCGATACCGGCCTTATTGTCTGCGCCGAGAAGGGTGGTGCCGTCTGTGGTGATGAGTGTATGGCCCTTATAGCCGGACAGCTCAGGGAATTGATCAGGTGACAGGGTGACCTGCAGCTGCTTGTTGAGAACGATGTCTTTTCCATCATAGCTTTCGATGATTTGCGGATTCACGTTTTTGCCGGTAAAGTCTGTAGCGGTGTCGACGTGAGCGAGAAAGCCGATTGTCGGCACGTCTTTTTCAGTATTGGAGGGAAGAGTTGCCATGACATAGCCGTTTTCATCAATGGCTGCATCCTGCATGCCGATGGACTTCAATTCATCAACGAGCATGTTTCCTAATGTCAATTGGCCGGGTGTGGAAGGACAAGTGTCAACGGATTCATCGGACTGTGTGTCGACTTTTACATATGTAGTAAACCGTTCAATGATTTCTTCTTTCATTTCCAATCATCTCCTTTGTCTTATTTTAGCATGGCGGGATGAGAGATTTCTATTGCACAATACCGTTTCGAATGGCAAATACGACTGCCTGTGTCCGGTCTTGGGCATTGCATTTTTGCAGGATGCGGTGCACGTGGGTTTTCACAGTGCTTTCACTGACGAAAAGCTTTTCAGCAATATCCTCATTTCTCAATCCGTAGGCCATTTGCTGAAGAACCTCAAGCTCTCTTTTGGTGAACGGCTCTGCCAGTTCTTCGGCATGGGGCTGTTGCTTCGCTCGAAATGTCTCACTGATAATTTTAGCAGCTGTGACTGTACGGAAAATCGCCTCGCCTCTCGCCGCAGCGCGAATCGCATCTATCAACTCCTCAGGAAGTGTATCCTTCAGCAGATAGCCGACTGCGCCCGCACGGATGCCTTCAAATACGTATTCTTCCGTGTCAAAGGTGGTTAAAATGACTATCTTTGTATCTGGAAGTGCGGACATAATGTCTTTCGCCGCTTCGATGCCTGAGCAATGCGGCATCTGGACATCCATGAGGATGACATCGGGTTTTGTTTGTTTTGCGAGTGCTATAATATCGTGACCGTCGCCGGCCTCGCCAGAAACTGTCATATCCGTCTGTGCGTTGATGACGTAGCGGAAGCCTTCACGCACAAGCGGCTGATCATCGGCAAGCGCGACGCGTATTTTATCTTTGTTCATCTTTTTGCTCCTTATTCGTTGTCATGAGCGGCAATGACAGCTCAATTTTCAGGCCGCTCGGCTGTACGGCACTGAAAGTAAGGGAACCGCCTGCTTTTTCTGCGCGCTCTTTCATTCCTGTCAGGCCAAATCCATAAGTAAGGCTGCCGGTGAATTGTCCGTCGTCGGTGATTGTGACATAGAGATGGGACTTGTCGTTAGAAATGACGGCCGCCGCATGGGAAGCATCGGCGTGACGAATGATATTGGTCAGCGCTTCCTGCAAGATGCGGTAGATCGTTTCGCTCACGTTTGGAGGCCAAGACTCTTCTGACAGTCCGGCAGTATCTAAAGAAACGTGCAAGCCGCTCCGTTCCTCCACTTGATGAATGAGCCCCCGCAAAGCGGTAAGCCCCACCATCGATTCACTACGGCCCATTTGGTGAACGACAGACCGTACCTCTTGAAGACATTCCCTGGCGACACTCAGTACATTTTGAATGACTTTTTCTGAATCCTCCTTGCTGCTTTTGAGTATATAGGGAAGAGATTGAAGCTGAACAATCACAGAAGTCAGCTCGTGACCGATGCTGTCATGAATGTCGCGGGCGATTCTTGTACGTTCCTCAAGGACCGCGTACCTTAATGAAAGAACAGAAGCCTCCTGCAGCTCTGCATGCGCTTTCTGGAGTTCTTTATGAGCATGCTCCAGCTGCACATGCATTTTTGCCAATTCAGCATGATTCCGTTCAGCCTCCCTTCTTGCTTCTCGTCTGAAACGCATGGAGGAGAAGAAGACGTAGAGTCCGATCATGATCGAGATGTTGCTGATGATGGTATTCAAGCTTCCTCCATGTGAGGATAGGAGTAATATGTTGCCTCCAATTAAACATGCTGTGAAGATCAAGGATAGCCGTGAAGGGAGTCTAAAGGCGGCATATATCATTAAAAATACAATCAAAAAATAGGCGGCACCCTGCTCTTGGCCGGAAACAGCCCAAAAGAAATCGGTCAGGAGCCAGAGTCCGATGAATATGCTCAAACTAACAGCAGTGGATACCACATAGGGAATGATCCAAATGAATGCTAAGTATACCGCAAATACAAATGCTAACAAAATGGGATCAGCCTTAGTTGGATGAGATAAAAATTGTATGCAATTCAAAATGAGAATAAGGCTCGGCACAAGCTTCTTGTAGTGCCGAGCCGGAGATTGTCCGTTCATGCTGGTCCTTCTTTCGGTTATTGAATGGATACTTTGCCGGCGGTCAGCCGTCTGTATGCTTTGTAAAGCATGATGTTGCGGGCTGTGATGGTGCCGAGGGGAACGAAGAACATAGAATGAATAATGGCAATAAACATCTCGTTGCTCTCAGGCAGCCATGTTCTCGCGGCCATGCGCAAAGAAAGTATCACTAGAATGAGGATAACACTCCCAAGTGAGCCGCGTGAAGTGATCTTTCCGGTATCTGGGTGAATCCGCACGTTTACCATCTTTCCAATGCCAAACCCGCAGACCAGCCCGATCAGTAATAAAATGCCGCTGATCGCCACATGTAATACGGAATGAAAATACGCCGGCTGAAACGATGCAGATACGCCCCATAAGAGCAACAGTGGAATGATCAGCAACTTTCCGGGCTTTACCGTTCTTTCTCGATACATCGATAAAATAATAAGAATCAATACAATAAAAATATAAGGGCTCATCGCCATGTCATCAAATCCTTTCTGCATTAAGCATAGCGAAAATAGGAAAGAAAAACGTCAACCGGCAGATTGATTTTTCAGCTCTATACTTGCTCGCTGCATAAAGGTATGAAAATGCTAATAATATATGAAGAAACTATTAATAAACGATTAAACTTCTTAAAAATGGATGTGGACCGGTTCTAAACACTATATAATGAAAACAGGTCATTTTTTAGGAGGGTTTACATCATGGCAATACTTGTTACTGGCGGGGCCGGGTACATTGGCAGCCACACATGTGTTGAATTATTGAACAGCGGCTACGAGATTGTTGTTCTTGATAATCTGTCCAACAGTTCGGCTGAGGCGCTGAACCGTGTCAAGGAGATTACGGGAAAAGATTTAACGTTCTACGAAGCGGATTTATTGGACCGGGAAGCGGTAGATGCGGTTTTTGCTGAAAATGAAATCGAAGCTGTGATTCATTTTGCTGGGTTAAAAGCAGTCGGTGAATCTGTGGCGATTCCGCTCAAATATTATCATAACAATCTGACAGGAACGTTTATTTTATGCGAGGCCATGGAGAAATTCGGCGTCAAGAAAATCGTATTCAGTTCATCTGCGACAGTGTACGGCGTTCCGGAAACATCGCCGATTACGGAAGACTTTCCATTAGGTGCGACAAACCCTTATGGGCAGACGAAGCTCATACTTGAACAAATATTGCGTGATTTGCATACAGCCGACAATGAGTGGAGCGTTGCGCTGCTTCGTTACTTTAACCCGTTCGGCGCGCATCCAAGCGGACGGATCGGTGAAGACCCGAACGGAATCCCAAATAACCTTATGCCGTATGTGGCACAGGTAGCAGTCGGGAAGCTTGAGCAATTAAACGTATTTGGAAATGACTATCCGACAAAAGACGGGACAGGCGTACGCGATTATATTCACGTCGTTGATCTCGCAGAAGGCCACGTCAAGGCGCTGGAAAAAGTATTGAACTCTACAGGAGCCGATGCATACAACCTTGGAACAGGCACAGGCTACAGCGTACTTGAAATGGTCAAAGCCTTTGAAAAAGTGTCAGGGAAAGAGGTTCCGTACCGTTTTGCGGACCGCCGTCCGGGAGACATCGCCACATGCTTTGCAGATCCTGCGAAAGCCAAGCGGGAACTGGGCTGGGAAGCGAAACGCGGCCTTGAGGAAATGTGTGCTGATTCCTGGAGATGGCAGTCTTCAAATGTGAATGGGTATAAGAGTGTAAAATCATAAAAAGAAGGGCAGGGTTTTCCCTAGCCCTTCTTTTTATTTATCTAAGTTTATTTCAAATGTAAATGGATTGATTGTAATATCATAGTTTTCGGAAGATCCTTCTAAAATGACGTTAGCTGTTTTGCTATCGATTTTAGGGAAAACAATAACCCCTTCAGTTTTAACCCCAGGTAAGATTTCGCTTTGAATTTCAGGATACTCAGAAAGGTCAGATTTAGGCTCAATCTGTTTATTATCAGCTGTAATTTTGGCATTGAAGTCATAAAAGCTGATTTCATCTTGTGATTTGTTTTCTATCTTTACATAAAGGCGAGTTTCTTTTTCAGCAAGTTCAACTTTTTGAAGCGTGAGTGCAAATCCGTGCTGGTTTTGTGTTTTATTCACGTTAATTGTTTTTTTAGCAGGAGCAAACGCTGTTGCATAGTCGCTTTTTTCAATGGAATCGGCAATGATTCTTGGTGCTGAAACAGAACCGCCCAATGCGTTTTCCCCATCATATTTGTCTTTCACTGTACCGACTACATGAATAATGTCGTCATCTTTAATGTCTAAATCAGAGTCGTCGCTCATTATAAGCGTATTTTTGCTTAACTTTTCTGGATTATTGTAGCCTTGGAGATATGTACCATCATCGTCTTGTTCAACGTCAAAAACCTTTACATACAGATCAACTTTATAATTTTTAAATTGATCGGCATTGGTATATAGTTTTTCTATATCGGTCTTTTGTACTGTTTTTGTCGACTTTTTAGAATCGGAGCTGGTTGTTGTAGTAGAAGCTTGAGAATCTCCGCTGTTTCCAATGTTTGCAATAATGATAATGAGTACTATCGCTAGAATGATCGTAATGATTTTATGTCTCATAAAAAAATTACGTTGGTCTTTACCGCAGTTCGGACATTTTTTAACACCCTTTGCAATCTCTTGACCGCAAGCTTTACAGTGTGTTAGTTTACCTGACATAATATTTCCTCCTATGTAATTAAATGCTTAATATATATTCTATTTTGCCTATATATTTCTGTGTAGTCAATGATAAATCAGAAATATTATTTTAGTTTTTTCTTAAAAAAGGTACTTTGTATCATATCGGTCAAATTTTTCATTTATTAACAGCAGTCATCTTTTTTATTCCTATTAATTTACCGATTAAAACTCCGTAAATACCCCTTGAACCAATTCGAACCGTCCCTTATAATGCTAATATTGGAAAGTGAAAAGGATATGATAAAAACAGTGGTTTTCTAGGGTTCCGCAATGCAAATTGGACTGTGACCGAGAGAAAACACATAGCAGCTTGGCTGTTATGACACGGTGGGATAAAAGCCCAGGAGTTTCTGCTCTTTTTCGAGAGCGTTCTCCTGGGTTTTTTTATTTGCTAGAACAGAACAATGAGAAGGAGTGTTTTCGTGATGAAAAAGAGAATGTTGGATGTACTTATGCTTGTGATTGGCGCTTTTTTCTTCGCGCTTGCGGTTAATTTATTTGCGATTCCCAATGATCTTGGGGAAGGCGGAGTCACTGGGATTACGCTGATATTGTATTATCTGTTTCAATGGTCTCCTGGTGTCACGAACTTTATCTTAAATGCGTTTTTGCTTTTAATCGGCTACAAGTTTCTGGATGGAAAAACAACGGTTTATACGATCATTGCGGTTGCGGCAAATTCGCTTTTTCTTCATCTGACACATGGGTGGAGCATTCCGTCTGATGAATTGATCATTAATACGATTTTCGCAGGTGTATTTGCGGGAGTCGGGATCGGCATGATTATCCGGGTCGGCGGGACGACAGCCGGTTCCGCAATTTTGGCCAGAATTGCTAATAAATATTTAGACTGGAATATCAGCTATGCGCTCTTGTTTTTTGATTTAATCGTAGTATTTAGCTCTTATTTTATTATTGGTGCAGAAAAAATGATGTTTACGATCGTGATGCTGTATATCGGTACCAAAGTGATGGACTTCATTATTGAAGGTTTGAATACGAAAAAAGCCATTACGGTCATTTCAGAAAATAAGAGTGAGATTGCAGAGCAGGTAAATACCTTGATGGATCGGGGCGTGACGATTTTATCAGGGAAGGGAAATTATACGGGCCAGTCAAAAGAGATTTTGTATATCGTCATTAACAAACAGGAGCTGTCTATGCTGAAAAAAATCATTAGAAGCTGCGACAAAAAAGCGTTTGTGATCGTACATGACGTACGCGATGTGTTTGGCGAAGGGTTTGTGGATATATCTAAATAAAGAAAAATCCCTCTGTACTTGAAACAGAGGGATTTTTTCATTTAGAACGGATATTTGCGGTATTGCTTCTGTATCGAAATCCATTTCGTCACGGTAAATTCCTCGACGACCCACGGATTGCCGAAACGGCCGACACCGCTTGCTTTGTTGCCGCCAAAGGCAATATTCGGCGAATCATTGACGGACTGGTCGTTGACATGGGTCATGCCGCTGTCAATTTGCAGGGCGAACTTTTCGCCTTTTTCTAAATCAGAAGTGAAAACCGCAGAGCTGAGACCGTATTCAGTATCATTTGCCATGTCAATCGCTTCCTGGTCGCTGCCAGCTTTAATAATGGTTGCGATTGGGGCAAACAGCTCCGTTTGGGCAATTTTGCTGTTGTTGTCCGCACCGACAAAGACGTACGGCGTCAGCACGTTTCCGACGCGTTTTCCTTCAACCGCAAGCTCAATGCCGTCTGCCTTTGCCTGCTCAATGATCTCCAGCGCTTTCTCGATTTGGCGCTCGTTGATCAGCGGGCCGACAACGGTTTTCGGATCGGTTTGATCGCCGTACGGAAGCTGTTTGACACGGGCGGTGAATTTTTCTGCAAACTCATCGTATACATCTTGATGAACGATGATCCTGTTGATAATCATACAGATTTGTCCCTGGTGAATAAATTTTCCGAAAATCGCGGCATCCACAGCACGATCGACATCCGCATCTGAAAGAACGGCAAATGGATTGTTGCCGCCGAGCTCAAGTGCCATTCGTTTGAAGGCACGCCCGGCGATTTCACCGATGTGGCGCCCGACTGCTGTTGATCCTGTAAAGCTGATTAATCTCGGGATTGGATTGGTGAGCATGCCGTCCCCGATTTCCCTTACATCCGTCAGCATGACGTTAAGGACACCGTCAGGAAGACCGGCGTGTTCAAACGCTTTCGCAATGATGGTCCCGCCGGAAAGAGCGGTTTGGATATCAGGCTTGTGAACAACACTGTTACCCAGCGCAATTGCGGGCGCAATGGATCTCATAGATAAATTCATCGGAAAATTAAATGGAGAAATCGATGAAATGACACCAAGCGGAAGGCGGTAAATCTTATTGGTTTTCCCTTCAATGTCGGATGGCACCTCTTTGACGCCGCCTAATTCACCAGTATACGTCATGGCTTCATCTAAAATCGCAATCGTTTGTTCCAGCTCGATTGTTGATTTAATGATCGTTCCGCCAGTTTCGCGGGCGATCATCATAATGATGTCATCACGGTTTTCGTGTAAATAGCCGCGCGCTTTTTGCAGCACGGCTTTTCGGTCTTCCGTCGTGCTCTTGGTCCACTCTTTTTGGGCTTTCTGTGCAATGTCAAACGCATCCTCAAGCTGTTTGCCCGTTGCCAAAGATGCTGTTGTGATCACAGACTGGTCATACGGATTCAAAATGTCCTCCGTACGTCCGCTTTCTCCCCCAGTCCATTTTCCGTTGATAAAACTTTTGTTTAACGTTTCGAAACTCATAAGATGACCCTCCTTTGGTCCTGCATGTCTTCTTCTATTTCCGCTGAAGCCAATATGTAAACGAATGAGGTTTCCCTTTCAGTTTCTCGTCTATCTATACCGGATATACTCTTTTTTAGTGGAGAACATGTGTGTTTCGCCTTATACTGAATATACAGATCCTTACATAAGAGAGGAGACTCTATGAAATCGCTGCTGGCTATTTATCCCGGTTCGATTGTGTCTGAGGAGCTTTGCATAAGGGAAGGCTGTCTATGTTTTTTTGATGAGAGCAATCAGAGATATATCTCCATTCCGAAAACAGAGATCAGTGAAAAAGAAGTATTGGTGCTGCAGGCATTTTTGACGCCTGCGGATGAGGGCAATCAAATGTCTATGAAATCACCTGAGGAAAACAAGTGGTTTTCGTTCCTTTTTTCCAAAGGGGAATTGCCGGCGTACATAAAGAAACGGACGAGATTTGTTCACTTTCATTTGTTCGGCAAAATAGAAAGGACGTCCTTTACGGAAGCGGTTCGCCATTTTTGGCCGGTGTCTTTTGTGATTGTGTGGATCCATGAGGACAGAGGCGTGATTGTCGAGCAGGAAAGTGAAGCGGCGGCGGAGAAGGGCGAACTGGAATCGCTCGCAAAGGTTCTTGAAAGTGATTTCTACTTCAGTGTCCGTTTTTACGCCGGAAGATTTTACGAGCCGGATGAGTGTCTGCGAAAACATTATGCTCGTGAACAGGCGTATTTCCTGTTTGCTGAAAAACGGCTGCCTCAGGTGCAGAGTGTGACCTTTGAGATGATCTTTCCTTTTCTATTATTAGAAAAAGAAAAAGAAAAACTGGAAACGCTGCTCTCTGAAGAAGCTGAGCTTTTATTTGGAAGTGAAGCTGAGCTAAGGAAGACCATTAAGCTGTTTATTGAAAACAACTCAAACGTCACATTAACAGCGAAAAAGCTGCATCTGCATCGCAACAGCCTGCAATATCGGATTGATAAATTTATTGAGCGGTCAGGGATAGATATCAAATCGTACAAAGGCGCGCTTCTTGCCTATTTTATCTGCCTGCAAAATGAAAGTTCAGAATAAATTGGAAATATGCACGAAAAATGGCTGGGTGATTTTATGAACGCTGCCCATTTTAGCGAGAGGGAATTGCTGTTACACTCAATATAAGAAAGCGTTTACAATAACAAAGGGGGATGTTAGATGGCTGAATTGCGGATGGAGCATATTTATAAATTTTATGATCAAAAGGAACCGGCGGTTGATGACTTTAACCTTCATATTGCCGATAAGGAATTTATCGTATTCGTCGGCCCGTCCGGCTGCGGGAAATCAACGACGCTGCGAATGGTCGCAGGACTTGAAGAAATTTCGAAAGGCGATTTTTATATTGAAGGAAAACGGGTCAATGATGTAGCGCCAAAGGACAGGGATATCGCGATGGTATTTCAGAACTACGCGCTCTATCCGCATATGACGGTCTACGATAATATCGCGTTCGGGCTCAAGCTTCGGAAAATGCCGAAGCCTGAAATCAAAAAAAGAGTAGAAGAAGCCGCTAAAATTCTCGGGCTGGAGGAATATTTGCACCGTAAACCGAAAGCGCTGTCAGGCGGACAGAGACAGCGGGTTGCGCTGGGCCGGGCAATCGTGCGGGATGCAAAGGTGTTCCTGATGGATGAGCCTTTGTCAAACCTGGACGCGAAGCTGAGGGTGCAAATGCGGGCGGAAATCATTAAGCTCCACCAGAGACTGCAGACTACTACGATTTATGTGACGCATGACCAGACAGAAGCGCTGACGATGGCGACACGGATTGTAGTCATGAAAGATGGGAAAATTCAGCAGATCGGGACGCCGAAGGATGTTTATGAATTCCCTGAAAACGTCTTTGTCGGCGGGTTTATCGGATCACCGGCGATGAACTTTTTCAAAGGGAAGCTCACGGATGGCTTAATCAAAATCGGTTCTGCGGCATTAACCGTCCCGGAAGGAAAAATGAAAGTGCTGCGTGAAAAAGGCTATATCGGCAAAGAGGTCATCTTTGGCATCCGTCCTGAGGATATACATGATGAATTGATTGTCGTCGAATCATATAAGAACTCTTCGATTAAGGCGAAAATCAATGTTGCAGAGCTGCTCGGTTCTGAAATCATGATTTATTCGCAGATCGACAACCAAGACTTTATTGCGCGGATCGACGCCCGCCTCGATATTCAATCGGGCGATGAACTGACGGTTGCATTTGATATGAATAAAGGCCATTTCTTTGACAGTGAGACAGAAGTGAGAATCCGATAAGATCAAAAAAACCGGACATGGGATGTCCGGTTTTTTGCTATTGAAAATCTCAGAATCAAACCGATGAAAAAGGAGGAAGAAATAGACAGAAAGCAGGAGGACGATGAAACGATTGTTTTTAAGCATCTTTCTTTTGGGCAGCTGTTTGGCTCTTTCGGCTTGCGCTGATCAAGAGGCGAATGCAGAGCAGCCGATGCCAAAAGCGGAACAAAAGAAACCGGAAAAAAAGGCAGTACAAGTTCAGAAAAAAGAAGACGATACATCCGTATGGATCAAAACAGAGAAACCGGCAAAGCTGCCGATTTTGATGTACCACAGCATTTCTTCAGGAAACAGCCTCCGTGTGCCAAAGAAAGAATTCGAGGCGCATATGAAGTGGCTTCATGATAACGGCTATCAGACATTAACGCCAAAAGAGGCGTATCTCATGCTGACGCAGGATAAAAAACCGAGTGAGAAGTGCGTGCTGATCACATTTGATGACGGGTACACCGACAATTATCAAGATGCGTATCCGGTGCTGAAAAAGTACGGGATGAAGGCAACGATTTTTATGATCGGCAAATCGATCGGACATAAGCACCATCTGACAGAGGAACAAATGAAGGAAATGGCACAGCACGGCATATCGATTGAAAGCCATACGATTGACCACCTTGAGCTGAACGGATTAACGCCTCAACAGCAGCAAAGCGAGATGGCTGATTCGAAAAAGCTGTTCGACAACATGTTTCATCAGCAAACCTCCCTCATCAGCTATCCGGTAGGGCGCTACAATGAGGAGACGCTGAAGACCGCTGAAAAAACAGGCTATCAAATGGGCGTGACGACAGAACCGGGCGTGGCTTCAAGAGACCAGGGAATGTATGCCCTCCATCGTGTGCGCGTGTCCCCAGGCATGTCAGGCTCGGCTTTTGGTGCGTACATCGAATCAATGAAATAAAAAAAGGCGGCGTTTAATCGCCGCCCCCTCCGCCGCCACAGCCGGAATCGCTGAAACCTCCGTCACTGCTGCATCCATCATGGTGTGAGCCGTTGTCTGAATAACCGAAATACCCGCTGTCCGCCTGCTGGCGGCTTTTATTTTCCGATGGCTGCGGCTGAATGACTGAAAGAAAAACAATAATAGATATAAACAATAAGATGATCACAATCACTTCGCGTCACTCCCTTTTTTCACCATATCTGTTATACGGATGAAACGCTGACCGGTTTCATTTCAAAGTGATCGATTCTTTCAGGCGGTCTCTGAGCCAGCGCTTCAGCACCCCATGTCCTTTGTTTGACAATAAAGTGCCGACACGCCAATACATAGGGGGATGAGGAGCGAACTGAAAATCAATCAATCTGAAAAACCAGCTTTTATCACGGGTGAGAGAATCAATTTGAAGCTCGTCTTCACCTGCTTCAGAGCTGTAGGCACTTTGTTTCTGTATGTCCTCATCCTGCCGAACCGCCAAGATTCTCAAGGCTTCAGCCATTTGTTTGTAACCGCCCCCCAGCAATGATGCGCCAAGGTTGTCAGCACGCACCTCCATCCATTGTGAACAAAAGGATTGATAGAGCTGGAACAGGATAATGATTGCCATAATGAAAGCCCAAAGCGCAATTTTGTGGGCCTCGGGATGGGTGATATGCTGCTCAAATAAGAGGAAAATTCCAACGACAGCTCCAAGATATAGAAAACGCAAAAGCTGTGATGACAGAACGTCACGTTTTTTGATATGAATCGCCTCATGGGCCAGAATGCCTTCAATGACACGCTGTGGAAGTGTTAGTGTGGCGCTTGTTAGGATGACCATTGACCTCCCGACATTCATGCCTACTGCCATTCCGTTGTAATCATCACTCTCCGTTTCGTATATGCGGACATGGGAAATGCCGGCCGATCGGAAAATCTTATCGGCCGCTGCCTGTACATGCGGATGATGACAAGGCTTGGCGTCCATTGCCGCCCGCAACACACGGTCTGACATATACATGTTGAATACCCAATACAGGATTACGGCAACAGCCATGACCCATGGAGAGGCGTGTAATGCGTATAACGCGAGCACCAATAAGGCGTAAGCGGATACCCCTTTTACGCTGGCGGCAAAATAAAGCTTCCCGAGCAGCCGCTTCACATTTTTTCTATGATAAAACGGCAAAACAGAAATCACATTGTCCACATTGTTTTCTGCATCTGTGTATTCCTGGAGAATTGTTTTCCATTTTTGCGGTTCCTTCACCGTCAGAAACAGTGTTTCGCCGGGAAGAGACAGTTTAATGACTTGCTGAAAGCTTGTTGTCAAATCTAAACGGGATGAATACATCGTCAGAAGCGGATGGAGCTTTAAGAGATCAGCTGTTGATTCAAGCTGAATGTCCTTCAAATCGGAAAGCGGGTATGTACGGGTTTCATAGTGTGAGCTGATATGCAATTTTTCTAAGGCAGCTGAATAAAAAACCTTTACGCTGAAAACATTCAGTATACGCTTTACCAGTGCCCCTCCGCCGGAGATCATGCCGAGAAGGATCACATATTTGAGAGGGCTTGTGTCAGGTCCATAGATGAAAAAAATAACAGCCCCTGCAAACACAATGGCGGTCAGCGTAATGTCTGACAGGAGACGTGTTTTGTTTCTGGCCAGCTCAATTTTCTGCCAGTCTCCCGAAGGTTTTTCCACACGCTCTGAAACAATGAGATCCATTGCAGTCCAATAGCAGAAGAACATTGTCGCGATTGAGACAATGCCGTCCATGAATGAGAGATGAGAGAAGATGTAAATTGCAGCGCCGACCCAAAGAACAATATCAATCCAGAAGTCTACGGCCGGGATGAGTTTTGCTGCCAGGGCTGATATCAAATAAAATCCCAGCCCGAGAAGCATAAAGAGAAATAGATGAGTTCCCATAGGCATGCCATATTCCTTTCTATCTAGTATTTCCAACTATTACTATAGCATGAGGCGGGAACTTGCAAAAACATGGACATGCAAAAAAGCAAGCTCTTTCGTTTGACGAAGAACTTGCTTGCGGGGATCAATAAAACTGGTGAAGCAGCAATAAGGTTAAGGACACTGTGATCGCTCCCCCGATGCGGGTAGATACCTGGGCGAACGGCATTAGCTCAAGCCTTTCAGCGGCGCTTAAAATGGCAACGTCACCCGTACCGCCTTGTCCAGAATGGCACGCATTGATAATGGCGGTTTCAATCGGATACATGTTCAGCCATTTTCCCGTGAAGAAGCCAACGGCCATCATGGTCACAACGACAGACAGAATCGTAATAATATTACTGAGGTTAAAAGCGGCGACAAGCTTGTCCCACGGCGTCATGGATACCCCAATCGCAAAGAGAAGCGGGTAGGTCACAGCTGTTGAAAAAAAGCGGGACACTCCAAACGCGCCATTTTCAATTGAGGCAGGCACCAATCTGAACAGCTTGATTAGAACAGCCAGTAACAGCATGGCAACGGGTGCCGGAAAACCGAAAAAATCGTGAGCGAGCATGCCGACTAAGTATAAAGAAACAGCAAGGATACCGCCTGACGCAAATAAAGAAAGGTTGAACATTTGCTGTCCGCTTTGTGATTCCTCCAGCGCAGGGGACTCTTCTTCGGAGCGGTCCACTTTGCCGTTGCCTGTCCATTCCGGTTTTTTCTTTCCGATTCGGTTCAGCAATCCCGCTAGAATAATCGCGCACAAGCTGCCCAGCATAATCGATGGCAGAACAAGTGCAAACGCTTCCCCTTGAGAAATGGGCATGATGTCAGAATATCCGATGGACAGCGGGATAGCGCCTTCTCCGACTCCTCCAGCCATGATCGGAATGACAATGTACAGCAGGGTATGCTGAAATCCGAGTCCGAGCAATGTCCCGACAGCCAGTCCGACAATAGCGGCTGTGACAGAACCGACAATAAGCGGAATAAAGATTTTCATGAATGCTTTTACGAGTGTTTCTCTTTTCATGCCGAGAATGCTTCCGACGACAATACCGGCGATAAACAAATATAGAAAGTTTGAGTTTTCTGTAAATTCTGTGGTGGATTTGACGATATCATTAGGCAGCAGGTGATAGTACACGACAGCGGACGGAATAAAAGTAGCTAGGATGGCCGGGCCGCCGATAGAACGAACAATCGGTATCGATTTGCCGATTTGGGCAAAGGTAAATCCGAAAAACGCCATGACGGCAATGGATGTCAAAATGTCACTTTTTACATCGTGATGCATAACAAAAACAGTGATTAATATAAACAGCAAGGCATACACAGGAAGCGGTATGATGCCTACTTTTATATTCATGGCTTTCGCAAACCAATTCTCTTTTCGAACCCCTTCGTGAATTGTATCCGTTTGCAATTGCATGTGTGTTTGAAGCTCTCCCATTGAAAAACCTCCCCTATTCTTGATGCAGTGAAATTGTTCACTATGTTAAGTATACTAAAAAATTGAAATTATTAATATATTAAAAATTTACTATTCAACTTTTCTCCACTTGCCGGTTCAAATGAAAAGAGGCATCCTGCCTAAAATCTGTTTATGACGGAGTGCGGAGAAACGAGTGCTGGTGCAGGGCAAGCATTTTGTTCGCAAGGAACGATGTGTTGATGTACGATAATAAAGGGTCATTTATCCTAGCAGCCGACATAAATAAGCAACAAAATAGACAAAAATCCGTCACATAGTGCGGGACTTTTTAGGTATTTTAGGCTTTATTTTTGAAATGAATCGTTGTAAAGTACTTAATATGAACCAGTCAGAGATTGTGTCATTTGGTCAGTCTGGCAATCTTGCCTCATATTGGACGACTTTTTGACACATTTGTGAAATATTGAACAATATTTTTTTCGTCTATTTTGTGAATTACTGATCAAAGTCTCGGTTCTATTTGTGAAGTAGTGAGCAAATTAACAGTTTTAACCGGAAATGGAGGAGAAAGCATGAGTGAATTGGTATTAGCCCGCATACAATTTGCATCAACAACGTTGTTTCACTTCTTGTTTGTGCCGATGTCTATCGGGCTTGTGTTTATGGTTGCGTTGATGGAGACTCTTTATCTTGTAAAGAAAAATGAGCTGTATCTCAAAATGGCAAAGTTTTGGGGACACTTATTCTTAATAAATTTCGCAGTCGGTGTTGTAACGGGGATTTTGCAAGAATTCCAGTTTGGACTGAACTGGTCAGATTACTCCCGTTTTGTCGGAGATGTATTTGGCGCTCCGCTTGCGATTGAAGCATTATTGGCGTTTTTCATGGAATCTATTTTTATCGGATTATGGATTTTTGGCTGGGACCGCCTGCCGAAGAAAATTCACGCGCTCTGCATATGGCTCGTATCATTCGGAACGATCATGTCATCTTTCTGGATTTTAACAGCAAACTCCTTTATGCAGGAGCCGGTCGGTTTTACGATCAAAAACGGCCGCGCGGAAATGAATGATTTTGGCGCGTTGATTACAAACCCTCAGCTTTGGGTTGAATTCCCGCACGTTATTTTCGGTGCGCTTGCCACTGGAGCTTTCTTTATTGCCGGAGTGAGTGCTTTTAAACTGCTGAAGAAAAAAGAAGTGCCGTTCTTTAAGCAATCTTTTAAACTCGCAATGATCGTCGGCCTTTGTGCCGGTCTTGGCGTCGGCCTTAGCGGACACATGCAGGCTGAGCACTTGATGGAATCACAGCCGATGAAAATGGCTGCCAGTGAAGGTCTATGGGAAGACAGCGGTGACCCTGCTGCTTGGACCGCTTTTGCGACGATCGATACAAAAAATGAAAAAAGCTCAAATGAAATCAAAGTTCCTTATGCCTTGAGCTACTTGGCTTATCAGAAATTCAGCGGAAGTGTCAAAGGGATGAAAACCCTTCAGGCTGAGTACGAAAAAATATACGGAAAAGGCGACTACATTCCGCCAGTGAAAACGACATTCTGGAGCTTCCGCATCATGGTAGGAGCAGGTGTTGTCATGATTCTTGCTGCGTTAGGCGGCCTTTGGTTAAACCGCCGCAAAAAGCTTGAAAACAGCAAATGGTATTTGCGCATCATGATCGCGTTGATTTCCTTCCCGTTTCTTGCGAACTCCGCGGGCTGGATTATGACAGAAATCGGACGTCAGCCTTGGACGGTTATGGGGTTAATGACAACCGCTCAATCTGTGTCACCTAACGTAACAGCGGGCTCCTTGTTATTCTCAATCATCGCATTCGGTGTGATGTACATGATTCTTGGTGCACTGCTTGTCTTCTTGTTTATCCGTGAGATTAAAAAAGGTGCGGAGCATAGTGATCATCATGATGTTCCTGTATCAACAGATCCATTTAGTCAGGAGGTATACCATGGCATCTCTTCATGATCTTTGGTTTATACTCGTTGCTGTATTGTTTGTAGGATTCTTCTTTTTGGAGGGCTTTGATTTCGGGGTCGGCATGGCGACCCGTTTTCTTGGCCATAATGAATTAGAACGCAGAGTGCTGATCAACACGATCGGGCCGTTCTGGGACGCGAATGAAGTGTGGCTTTTGACTGGCGCAGGCGCCATTTTCGCGGCATTCCCAAACTGGTATGCAACGATGCTGAGCGGTTATTACATTCCGTTTGTCATAGTGCTGCTTGCGTTAATGGGCCGCGGGGTCGCGTTTGAGTTCCGCGGCAAGGTGGATCATTTAAAATGGGTAAAGGTTTGGGACTGGGTCGTTTTCTTCGGCAGTCTGATTCCTCCGTTTGTGCTTGGTGTGCTGTTCACGACATTATTCCGCGGGATGCCGATTGATGCCGACATGAACATTCACGCACATGTATCTGATTATATCAATGTATATTCTATACTTGGCGGTGTGACGGTAACACTTCTTTGCTTCCAGCATGGATTAATGTTTATCACGCTGCGTACGATTGGTGATTTGCAAAACCGCGCCCGGAAAATGGCGCAAAAGATAATGGGTGTTGTTTTTGTAGCGGTTCTTGCCTTCGCGGCCCTTTCTGCGTATCAGACAGACATGTTTACACGCCGCGGCGAGATTACCATTCCGCTCGCTGTTTTGATTGTCATCTGCTTTATGCTCGCGGCTGTATTTATTCGTAAGAAAAAAGACGGCTGGACATTTGGGATGACAGGCGCTGGTCTGGCGCTGACCGTGGGAATGATCTTTATTTCCCTATTCCCTCGCGTAATGGTCAGCTCGCTTCATAGCGCATACGATTTAACAGTAGCTAACGCTTCTTCCGGAGATTATTCGCTTAAAGTCATGTCAATTGCAGCATTAACGCTATTGCCGTTCGTCATCGGCAGCCAGATCTGGAGCTATTATGTCTTCCGGAAGCGCGTCAGCCATAAGGAGCCTATGACTTATTAATGGGAAAAGACCTGTTTCGATATAAAGGAATGAAGCGGATTCTCACCGTGATTACTTGTTTAACGCTGATTCAGACAGCCGCCATTGTTATGCAGGCAGAGTGGCTGAGTGAGGCCGTAACCGGACTGTTCAACGGGAAGGGCATTACCTCCCTTTTTCCGGTGATCGGCTTTTTCCTCATCGCTTTTATCGCCCGGCACGGGGTGACGGTGGCGCGACAGAAAATCGTCTATCAATACGCCGCCCGGACAGGAGCAGATTTGAGAAAAAGTTTTCTTGATCAGCTGTTCCGATTAGGCCCCCGCTTTGCAAAGAAAGAGGGGACGGGGCAAATGGTGACGCTGGCGATGGAAGGCATCAGCCAGTTCCGCCGCTACCTGGAGCTGTTTCTGCCGAAAATGGTCAGCATGGCGATTGTGCCTGCGGCGGTTGTCATTTATGTGTTTTTTCAGGATCGCACATCAGCCATCATTTTAGTGGCGGCTATGCCGATTCTGATCATCTTTATGATTCTCCTCGGCCTTGTCGCGCAGAGAAAAGCGGATCGTCAGTGGAAATCCTATCAGAGACTTTCCAATCATTTTGTTGATTCTCTTCGCGGGCTGGAGACATTGCGTTTCCTAGGTTTGAGCAAGTCACACAGCAAAAATATTTTCTATGTGAGTGAGCGGTATCGCAAGGCAACGATGAGCACACTCCGGGTGGCGTTTTTGTCATCATTCGCCCTCGATTTTTTCACGATGCTGTCGGTGGCGACAGTCGCAGTATTTCTGGGCCTGCGCCTTATTGACGGCGATATTTTGCTTGGCCCTGCTTTAACGGCGCTTATTCTGGCGCCTGAGTATTTTTTGCCGGTGCGGGAAGTGGGGAATGATTATCATGCAACGCTGAACGGCCAGGAAGCAGGAAAAACCATTCAAGAGATTTTGTCGCAGCCTGGTTTTAAAGAAGAGACGCCGCTTCAGCTCGAGGCTTGGTCCGATCAGGATGAGCTGAAGCTGTCAGGCGTGTCAGTCGGCCGTTCGGTGTCTGATATTCATCTCTCATTCAAGGGCAAGAAAAAAATCGGCATTATCGGTGCAAGCGGTGCCGGAAAATCAACATTAATTGATATTCTCGGCGGATTTTTAGAGCCGGATGGCGGGATGATTGAGGTTAATGGTACAAGCCGGTCCCATTTGCAGGACGGCAACTGGCAGAAGAACCTTCTTTACATCCCCCAGCATCCGTACATTTTTGATGACAAGCTTGGGAACAACATTCGCTTCTACCATCCAAGCGCTTCGGCAGAGGATACAGCCCGTGCTGCTGCGGCGGCGGGACTGGCGGAGCTGGTGGATAGCCTTCCTGAAGGATTAGAGGGGCGGATCGGGGAAGGCGGCCGGGCGCTCAGCGGCGGCCAGGCACAGCGTGTCGCGCTGGCCCGCGCCTTTTTGGGAAACCGTCCGATCCTGCTGCTGGATGAGCCGACCGCCCATCTTGATATCGAAACAGAATATGAAATAAAAGAAACGATGCTGGATTTATTTGAGGATAAGCTTGTCTTTCTCGCGACTCACCGCCTTCACTGGATGCTCGATATGGACGAAATTATCGTGCTGGACGGGGGCAGGGTTGCGGAAATCGGGACTCACAATGAACTGCTGGAGAAAAACGGTGTGTATACCAAACTCGTGAAGGCACAACTGGGGGAAAGAGCATGAAGAAAGAAGAATGGATTTTGCCGTATATCAAGCAAAATGCCCGCCTGTTTGTTCTGGTTATCTTTTTGGGCGCGGTGACGATTTTTTCTGCTGCTTTTCTCATGTTCACCTCAGGGTTTTTGATTTCTAAAGCGGCGACAAGGCCGGAAAACATTCTGCTCATTTATGTGCCGATTGTCGCAGTGCGCACCTTTGGGATTGCGCGTTCTGTATCGCGATATGTGGAACGGCTCGTCGGGCATCACATCATTTTGAAAATCGTATCCGACATGCGCGTCCGCCTTTACAATATGCTTGAGCCGGGTGCTTTGATGCTGCGTTCCCGTTTTCGCACGGGGGATATGCTCGGCATTTTGTCTGAGGATATTGAGCATTTGCAGGATGCATTCTTAAAAACGATTTTTCCTGCGATCTCAGCCTTGCTCCTGTATGCTGTGTCAGTGATAGCGCTCGGCTTCTTCTCTTGGCCGTTTGCCATATTGCTTGCGCTGTATTTGTTTGTTCTTGTTGTATTGTTTCCGGTTGTGTCTTTGCTCGTGACGAGAGCGAAGAATGCGAAGCTGAAAAGCGGACGGAATGTGCTGTACAGCCGTCTGACAGATGCTGTGATGGGTGTCAGCGACTGGATGTTCAGCGGACGCCGGCATGCTTTTATTGATGCTTATGAAAAAGAGGAACATGATTGGTTTGAGCTTGAACGGAAAAAACAACGCTTTACAAGATGGCGGGATTTTGCTGCGCAATGCCTTGTCGCCGGCCTTATTTTGCTGATGCTGTTTTGGACAGCGGGACAGCAAGCGGACGGCGAGCTCGCTAAAACGATGATTGCCGCTTTTGTGCTAGTGGTGTTTCCGTTGACGGAAGCCTTTTTGCCGCTTTCGGATGCCTTAGGCGAAGTGCCGGGCTATCAGGATTCTATCAGACGCATGAACAAGGTGGCTCCTCAGCTGGAGGCGTCACAAACTGAATCAGGGGATC
This sequence comes from Bacillus sp. GW821-FHT01G09, assembly GCF_059422205.1. Taxonomy (NCBI): domain Bacteria; kingdom Bacillati; phylum Bacillota; class Bacilli; order Caryophanales; family Bacillaceae; genus Bacillus; species Bacillus sp. GW821-FHT01G09. The sequence continues at coordinate 814,135 of NZ_JBWKWL010000001.1, read as the reverse complement.
AAATGCTCGATCTTCAAGATGTCACCTTGGTCTTTCGTGATGTGGCGTTTTCTTATGATAACAGCAGCCAAGTGCTGCACAACTTTTCCTTTACGCTGCGCCAAGGAGAAAAAATGGCGCTGCTCGGCCGAAGCGGCTCTGGGAAATCAACATCGCTTGCATTAATCGAAGGCGCCTTGAAACCGGACTCCGGTTCTGTGACGTTAAACGGAGTGGAGACAGCGCTGTTAAAGGATCAGATTGCGGATGCGGTGGCCGTGTTAAATCAAAAACCGCACCTGTTTGATACAAGTATTTTGAACAACATCAGGCTCGGAAACGGAGAAGCAAGCGACGAGGATGTGCGCCGCGCCGCAAAGCAGGTCAACCTGCATGACTACATTGAGTCATTGCCTGATGGATATCATACCTCTGTACAAGAAACCGGCATCCGTTTTTCCGGTGGAGAGCGCCAGCGGATCGCACTTGCGAGGATTTTGCTGCAGGATACACCGATCATCATCCTCGATGAGCCAACAGTCGGCCTCGATCCTATTACCGAACGTGAATTGATGGAAACGGTGTTTGAGGTGCTGAAAGGAAAAACGATTTTATGGATTACCCACCATCTCGCGGGAGTGGAAGCGGCTGATAAAATCGTATTTCTCGAAAACGGCAAAACAGAAATGGAAGGAACCCATGAGGAGCTTCTGGCGGCAAACGAACGGTACAGCCGCCTGTATCACCTTGATGTTCCTGTAAAATAGAAGACAGCCCTAAAAGGCTGTCTTTTTTGTTTGAAAAAGAAAAGGGACAGGAAAAATAGGAAAAGAAAGCAGAGGAGGGATAGAGATGAATGTTCCATATTGGACGGAAGAGCATGTAAGGGCCACGCTTCCTGAAAGAGATGCGGAGAGCCATAAAGGCACGTACGGTACGGCTTTGCTGCTGGCTGGAAGTGACGACATGCCGGGGGCAGCGCTGCTTGCAGGGCTTGGGGCCATGCGGAGCGGTCTCGGCAAGCTTGTCATCGGTACATCAGAAAGCGTAATCCCGCTAATTGTTCCTGTTTTGCCCGAGGCGACCTATTGGCGTGACGGCTGGAAAAAGGCGGCGGATGCTCAGCTTGAAGAGACGTACCGGGCCATTGCCATCGGACCGGGCCTTCCGCAAACGGAAAGCGTACAGCAGGCAGTCGATCATGTGCTTGCGGCTGATTGTCCTGTTATTTTGGATGCCGGAGCGCTGGCGAAGCGCACATATCCGAAACGGGAGGCCCCCGTCACCCTCACGCCGCACCCGGGCGAGTTTTCCCGAATGACAGGGGTGCCCGTGAACGAATTGCAGAAAAAAAGAGCGGAATATGCAAAGGAATGGGCGGCTCAGCTGCAGACTGTCATTGTGTTAAAAGGAAACCAAACCGTCATCGCGTTTCCTGATGGAGACTGCTGGCTCAATCCAACCGGAAACGGGGCGCTCGCCAAGGGCGGAACCGGTGACACGCTGACGGGCATGATATTGGGGATGCTCTGCTGCCATGAAGATCCAAAGCACGCCATATTAAACGCGGTCTATTTGCATGGTGCGTGCGCCGAGCTCTGGACGGACGAGCACTCCGCTCATACGTTGCTCGCTCATGAGCTATCTGACATCCTGCCCCGCGTGTGGAAACGATTTGAATGATAAAAAAGCTGTCTTCAGAGAGAAGACAGCTTTTCTTGATACCCCGCCCGTTTTTTCAGACGCGGTTTCATTAATACATAGTAAAGCACAGAAGGCACGGCCAAGCCGATAATCCATGCGATGTCTCCGCCGCCAAACATTTTGGCAAGCGGTCCGATGTAAAAGCTTGTGTTGATAAACGGAATTTCCAGCAAGATAGACAGAACGAACGCAATTGTGGTGATCCAATTGACCTTTCCATAAGGCCCGTTTACGTCGAACATGGCTTTGACTTGATACTTTCCGTGGCGAACGAAGTAGTAATCGACTAAATTGATTGCCGTCCACGGAATTAAGAAATAACTGATGAAAAAGATAAAATTCAAAAACAGCTCCATAAAATTGCTCTGTCCCAGTAGGCTTAAGACTGTGCCGACAAGCGTGACACCCAGGATCATGATGATTCTGACTTTGGGCGTGACTTTTAATTTCAGAAACGGCTCCAGCGTTGTTGTCGTGGACATGAAGGCCCCATACAGGTTAAAAACATTGATTGCCATTTGCCCAAATAACACAATGATCAGCATAATAAACGAGAAGGGACCGAACAATTGGACAATCTGGCTGCCTGAGTTTGCCGTAAAGTCAGGAAGTGAGGTTGTCAGCAATGCGCCGAGCAGCATCATCCAGATGGAGCTGACAGATGTACCTGCATAGCTGTACCAAAATGTTTTTGAAGCCGGTGTTTTAACTGGCAGATATCTTGAATAATCGGCAACATACGGCGCGTAGGCAAGCTGCCACGTCGCAACTGCGCTGACTGCCACCAAGAAAATTGGCAGATCAATCGCTCCGGGAATCCAGCTGCCTGCTGGAATCGGCAATTGAAAAATGAGAATCGTTGCAGCAAAAAATACAGCAAAAGAGGTCCAAGAAAGGATTTTTTGCATTTTGTGAATCAAATCATGGCCGAAAATGGTGAGTAAAAAACATACGGCGCTTAAGCCTATAATGCTCCATGATCCCGGGATGGGAACAAAGCTGCTTAAGGTTCCGGCCGCCAGAATCGTGCTGCTTGCGAAGAAACCAAGGTAGATAAACATGACTAAGAAGAGGGGAAGAATCGCTCCGATTACGCCGAATTGGGCACGGCTTTGAATCATTTGCGGGATGCCTAGCTGAGGGCCTTGCGCGGAATGAGACGCCATAAATATGGCACCGATTAAGGTTCCGCAAATAATAGCGGCAACACTCCAAAACAGATTAAGTCCCATTGCAACGGGAATCGTGCCGGTCACTAACGTGGTGATATGCATATTAGCCCCGAACCATACGGGAAATAAATCTTTCGCTTTACCATGTCTTTCTTCATTCGGAATATATTCAATCGTTCGCCTTTCTACTTTCAATGCATCGTCCTCCATATTGGATGTTTTTTTGAAATCGACATAAAGTCATAGCTTAACAGACTATAAGGGGGTTTACAAATAAGGATATGCAGCCAAACGGCCGGGAAGCCTGATCTGTCAATGGCTGAAAAGAATTGTAAAAAAGATGAACGCTTTTGAATCCGGTGTCGTCTCATAAGGCAGAAAAACAAAAAAGGGGGGATCACGGTCATTGGATACACATGAAGAACAGCGGCTGATCCAGCAGGCGAAAGAGGGAAACGACGAGGCGTTTACAGCCCTTTTCCACTATCACTATTCTTTCTTATATAAATACTTGTTAAAGCTTTCCCTTCACCCCGATCTCAGCGAGGAACTTGTTCAGGAAACCTTTCTGAAAGGGTACATCCATTTAAGAAGCTTTCAGGGCCGTTCAAAATTCTCCACATGGCTGATCTCCATTGCATCGCGGCTCTATCTCGATCACCAGAAAAAGAGAAAGAGAGAATGGAAACGGAATCAGACAGTTACGGAGGAAACAATCCGCAAGATCAAGTGGGACGTGTCGGCGAAAGGGGCAGAGTGGAGCGAAACGCTCGATCTGTTTTCAAAGCTGGACCCTAAACTGCGCACACCGGTTTTATTAAGGCATTACTACGGCTATACCTACGCTGAAATCGGGGTGATGCTTCAAATCAAAGAAGGCACTGTAAAGTCCAGAGTTCATAAAGGGCTCCAGCAAATCAGAAAGGAGTGGGATGATGAATAAAGAAAAGCTTTCTGATCATTTAAAGTCAGAATGGAAAAAAATTGATCAAACAGCCAATCCCTCTATACCGAATCAAAAAGAACTGCTTCACCAGCTGTCACAAATGAAAGCTGAATACAGAAAAAAACTTCTTCAAGAGATCATTTTATTTGTATTCTGCGCGCTGATGGTTGTGAGTGCTGCAATCTTAGCTTTCACTCAAGTTCCTGCTGTGTTTATTGTGCTTCAGGTTTGTGTGCTTGCGGTGCTGCCGATTTTGATTGCGGCTGAGAAAAAAAGGCATCTCGGCGAATGCGAGGTGAAACGCGGATGACACAAACAGAAATTATCATAACGGTTGCGGCTTGTCTCATCGTATTGGCGCAGGGAATCTTTTTATTTATTGATGCGAAAAAACGTAATCGCATGGCATGGGTTTGGGGGATTGTCGGATTGATTCAAGCACCGATGCCTCTGATTTGTTATTACTTTTTTGTCATTAGGCCGGATCGGAAGAAAAGGGGGATCAAGCAATGAATATTTCTTGGGAAATGATTTTGCCGCTGATTGTATTACAGCTGGCTTTGGCGGTGTTTGCCCTTATCAGCTGTATAAAAGAAGAGCGGACGAACGGGCCAAAGTGGATGTGGGCTGCAATCATCGTATGTATCAATATTATCGGGCCGATTTTATTTTTCACCGTCGGCAGAAAGCAAAGGTAAGCCGATATGCTGTCTATTGAATCATTATGCAAATCGTACAGGCATCATGAAGCTGTAAAGAATGTCAGTTTTCACGTGAATGAAAACGAGTGTGTCGCACTATTAGGACCTAATGGAGCCGGCAAAACCACGACTCTGCAAATGCTTGCCGGGCTGCTTTCACCAACCTCCGGAAACATTAAGCTGTTAGGAGAAAAAAAGCTGGATCGGCGTTTGATTGGGTACCTCCCGCAGTATCCAGCTTTTTATTCCTGGATGACCGCAAATGAATTTTTGACATTTGCGGGGAGACTGTCCGGTCTTTCGAAGAGAAAATGCCAAGAGGAAATCGGCGAGATGCTGGAATTTGTGGGTTTGCACGAAGCGGAGCACAAAAGGATCGGGGGCTATTCAGGAGGCATGAAACAAAGACTCGGTCTGGCACAGGCACTGCTCCATAAACCGAAGTTTTTGATATTGGATGAACCGGTGTCTGCACTTGATCCGACAGGACGGTTCGAGGTGCTGGACATGATGCGGGAGCTGAAAAAGCATATGGCCGTTCTGTTTTCTACACATGTTTTGCACGATGCAGAGCAGGTGTGTGATCAAGTGGTGATGATGAAAAACGGTGAAATTTCATGGAAAGGCGAGTTACAGGAGCTGAAACAACAGCAGCAAACGAACGTTTTTACCCTTTCAGTGAAAGAGAAGCTGGAAGGCTGGCTTGAAGAGAAGCCTTACGTCTCAGCTATTGTCTATAAGAATCCGTCCCAAGCTGTTTTCGAGCTGCCTGATATACACGCTGGCCGGTCATTATTAAGTGACTGTATCCGAAAGGGATTGACCGTCACCCGCTTTGAACAGAAAACGGAGTCTCTAGAAGACGTCTATCTAAAGGTGGTGCACGCATGAAGGTGATGATGGCGCTATTGCAGAAGGAGTGGCTTGAAGGATGGAAAAGCGGCAAGCTGATTTGGCTGCCGATTGCGATGATGATCGTCGGTCTGACACAGCCGCTGACCATTTATTATATGCCGGAAATCATCGCACATGGAGGGAACCTTCCTGACGGCATGAAAATCAGTTTTACGATGCCCTCCGGGTCTGAAGTGATGGTCAGCACGCTTTCTCAATTCAACACGCTTGGCATGGCTCTGGTCATCTTTAGCGTGATGGGCAGTGTAGCCAATGAAAGAAATCAAGGGGTAACAGCGCTGATTATGTCGCGGCCTGTGACGGCAGCCCATTATATCGTGAGTAAATGGCTCATCCAAAGCGTGATCGGCATTATGTCGTTTGCAGCTGGATACGGACTTGCTTACTATTACGTCCGGCTGCTGTTTGAGGACGCATCATTCAGCCGCTTTGCCGCAAGCCTTGGCCTTTACGCTCTTTGGGTGATATTTATTGTGACCGCCGGCCTTGCCGGAAGTACGATATTCCGGTCTGTCGGAGCAGCTGCGGCTTGCGGGATCGGGCTCACAGCAGCTGTTTCCTTTGCTGTTTCACTATTTCCAGATGGTGCGAAGTGGCTTCCGGCTGAGATTTGCAAGCAGGCGGAGCATATCCTTCTTCATGGAGAGCGGGCAGATTTTTTCGGATGGTCACTCACTTTCTCCATTCTGTGCATCATGCTTCTGGCCGTGTTTTCTGTGTGGCGCTTCCGGCGGTATGAAAGCTATTAATTGATCATGTTACGTTTTTGCGCGAGCATCACAAAAAAGGCGGCAAATGCCAGAGACCCGGCTCCATAAAAAACTCCCGCAAGCCCGACAAGCTGTGCGATTTTTCCGGCAAGAAGGGGCCCGAGGAAGATGCCTAGCGCATAAAATGATTGATAAAACCCCATCACTGACATTTTTAAACGGGCAGAACTGATTTCGACGACATGGCTTAGCAGCAGAGGAAAAACGAAGCCGAGCGCCAGTCCGATACAGGCGTGTGTGATGCAAACCGTGAACAATGCAGCTGAAAAAGGAACATATAGCAAACAGACCCCGGTGACAGCGAAACTAATGAGCATCACGGAGTAAGCGATACGGCTTGTAAAGCGCAGAAACACAAAGCTTAATGTGGCGGCTGCGTGTGGGAGGAAAAAGGCGCTCATCACCCAAAGCAGCTCCGCGTCGCCCATTCCGAGCTGATTCATGTAAAGCGGCGTAAAACCAAACACTGTCATAAATAATACGGCATGGGCCGTCATAGACAGGATGGTGAAAAGCTTCAGCTTTGGCAGCCGCAATGTATCTTTGATGTACTGATTGACACGAATGTCACGGTTTGCGGGAGGAGCAGACGGATCCTTTATAAAGCAGCAGATCACCAGACCTGAGGCAGAAGCTGCCAGCGCTATCCAAAAAGGAACCTGCCTCCCTAAATGGGCTGCGGCGAGCCCGCAGAACACAATGCTGGCAAACTGAGGCATGACGGTAAAAAACTGCATGATGCCCATTGCTTTTGATGCATTGCCATTGTTGAAATAATGTGCGTATAAAATGGTCGCCATCACCCACATAGAAGCAGTGATTCCCGCGAACAGCCGGGCGGCCAGCACGAAGAAGAAAGAATCAAACATCAGAAAAAGCAGGCTGCTGAGGACAGAAAAGCCGAACCCGGCAATTAACAATTGCTTGCGCAAGGAAAACAGGATGTCTGACAAAAGGCCGAGCGGGAATCGCAGAAGGATTTGCGTGACCCCGTAGCTGCCGAGAATGATGCCGATTGCGCCATATGAAAAGTGCAGATCCTCCAAATACAGGCTGAATACAGGAACGTAAATATAGCCTGAAAACCAGAAACAAAATACCATGCATAAAAAAACGGCGTGATCTAAGGCGCCGATTGTTTTTTTATGAGGAATCAAGTCCTGCTGTAATTCCATCGTATCTCTCCACCCCTTTCCTTCCAGTACAACACAATTGTTGAAAGCGTTTCAATAGAAATAAAAAAACAGGGCTTCAAAAAAAGCCCTGTTCGCTGTTTTTAATACGGATCTGACGGATGGCTCTCCTGTTCAGCCTGCTTTGCAGCCTGTTCCGTTTCAGTTGTGCCGATCGGCCCGTTGCTGTTGTTTTCGGAAACCTTTTTTAGCCCTTCTGCTACGCGTTTTCCGTAGTCAGGATCAGCTTTTGTGAAATTCTCAATCATTTGATCCTGAATTTCTTTTCGGCACGTAGAAAGCGTATTCACCAAATTCGTAATCAGTTCGTTCCGCTCAAATTCAGTAAATCTCCGGTACGTTTCTCCAGCCTGTCCGAAGTTGTTTGTTCTGTCAATCGCTTCACGCTTTACATCACCTTCGACATGCGGCGTATGGTCTTTTCCGTCCTGCTTCGCTTCCTTCAGCCCGCCCATAATGGATGGCTCATAGTTGACGTGCGGGTTTTGTCCTTCTGCTCTATCGACCCGATATTGCATTTGCCCGCCTTCCTGGTTGGTGGCGACATGCTTTTTCGGCGAGTTGATCGGAAGCTGCAGGTAATTTGCGCCTACACGGTAGCGCTGCGTATCAGAATAAGCAAACGTACGCCCCTGGAGCAATTTGTCGTCTGAAAAATCAAGCCCGTCGACAAGCACTCCCGTTCCAAATGAAGCTTGCTCCACTTCCGCATGGTAGTTTTCCGGATTTTTGTTCAGAACCAATTTGCCGATCGGTTTCCATGGGAAATCGTCTTTATACCACAGTTTTGTCGGATCAAGAGGATCAAAGTCCAGTTCAGGATGCTCATCATCACTCATGATTTGAGCATACACTTCCCACTCTGGATAATCGCCATTTTCAATCGCGTCATATAAATCCTGTGTGGCATGGTTAAAGTTTTTCCCTTGAATCTCTTCTGCTTCCTTCTGTGTCAGGTTGCGGATGCCCTGCTTCGGTTCAAAATGGTATTTCACGAGAACGGCCTTGCCCTCCTCATTCACCCATTTATAGGCATGTACGCCTGAACCCTGCATTTGCCGGTAGTTGGCCGGAATGCCCCAAGGCGAAAACAAGAAGGTGATCATGTGTGTCGCTTCAGGAGATTGAGAAATGAAATCGAAAATACGTTCACCATCCTGGATGTTGGTCACTGGATCAGGCTGAAATGCGTGTACAAGATCCGGAAATTTCAGCGGGTCGCGGATAAAAAAGATTTTCAGGTTGTTTCCGACCAAATCCCAGTTTCCGTCTTCTGTATATAGCTTTACAGCAAAACCGCGCGGGTCTCTCAATGTTTCAGGCGAGTGTTTTCCATGATTCACAGTTGAAAAACGGACAAATGCCGGTGTTTTCTTGCCTTTTTCCTGAAAGAGCTTGGCCCGTGTGTATGTTGAAATCGGTTCGTCTCCGAAGCTTCCGTACGCTTCAAAATATCCATGTGCACCTGCTCCCCTGGCATGAACAACCCGCTCTGGGATGCGTTCCCGGTCGAAGTGGCTGATCTTTTCGAGAAAATCATAGTTCTCAAGTGTTGTAGGCCCTCTATTCCCGACGGTTCTCACATTCTGGTTGTCAGTAACAGGATGCCCCTGCCTATTCGTTAAGGTATCCTCTGACTCGTTTTTCCCGGTTGTCTTATGAGAAAGCGCTTCCTCGCTCCCTTGGGCATTTGATTGGTGCTGCTTGTTTTGATGATCATCTTTCAATGGTTGGCCCTCCTTTTTTGAACGGTAACAATATTCCCTGAATGGAAAGATTTTAAAACAGCCGTTTTTTTTGATCTGCTTCGGGAATGGTACAATGTACAAAAATCGGTAAAAGGAGAGGTCGATTCGTGACGAGAGAAAAAAATCCGCTGCCCATCACGTTTTATCAAAAAACCGCTCTTGAGCTTGCCCCATCGCTTCTGGGCTGCCTTCTTGTAAAAGAAACAGACGAAGGTATAGCCTCAGGCTATATTGTGGAAACAGAGGCCTATATGGGGGCTGGAGACAGAGCGGCCCACAGCTTTAACAACCGCCGAACGAAGCGGACTGAGATCATGTTTGCAGAAGCTGGGCGGGTATATACATATGTGATGCACACCCATACATTGCTGAATGTCGTTGCCGCGGAAGAGGATGTTCCGCAAGCGGTATTAATCAGGGCGATTGAGCCGCATGAAGGCCAGCTGTTAATGGAGGAGAGAAGGCCGGGCAGGAGTCCGAGGGAATGGACAAACGGACCCGGAAAGCTGACGAAAGCGCTTGGCGTTACGATGAATGACTACGGACGCTGGATCACGGAACAGCCGCTTTACATCGAAAGCGGGTACACACCGGAAGCAATTTCAACCGGCCCGCGCATCGGCATTGACAACAGCGGGGAGGCACGCGATTATCCATGGCGTTTCTGGGTGACGGGAAACAGGTACGTGTCGCGTTAGCATGTTTAAGGAAGAGGCAATCAGGGGAATGGTTGAGAAAAAAGAAGGGAGAATCGGAGCTTTGAAAAAGATGATCAAAACCGTTATCAAATGGGCGCCGGTCATTTACCCGATTGTTCGAAAAATCATGAAGGACCGCAAGGCGTCTAAACAAAAGAATATGTCCGCATCTAGAACAGCCGGCTGACCCCGGCTGTTTTTTATAGGTCAGTTTTCCCTCTAGTCCTCCGGATGCTCATTGACTTGCCATTCTCTCCATTATAGAATTTATATACATTTCGCATCCCTTCATCATCCTTTCTGCCTATTCACTGAATCCCTGCATCTACTAGATAGGAGGTTTTTCTCATGCTTCATGGGCGACTTCGTGATATTCTGCGCTTGCTGATGGCGGCTGAAGCCCCGGTGACAAGTTCGTTTTTTGCCGCGCAATTAAACGTAACGACGCGGACAGTCCGCAATGATATAAAGGAACTGCAAGGTGTGCTAAGCGGCCACGGTGCCTTTGTACAATCTGTAAGAGGCTCCGGCTACAAGCTCCGCATTGATGACGAGCAAGTATTCAGAACACTGCTGCAAGATGTATTTCAGCAAAAAAAGGGCCTGCCGGTATTGCCGGAGGAGAGAATGGCCTATCTTATGAAACGTCTGCTGCTGGCGGACCATTATCTCAAGCTCGATGAACTTGCTGAAGAACTATTTATCTCAAAATCTACACTCCAAACGGATTTAAAGGAAGTAAAGAAACGTCTGCTGCCTTACCGCATCGTCATGGAAACACGTCCGAATTACGGCTTCAAGCTGCGCGGGAACGAGGTGCAGATGAGGTACTGCATGGCGGAGTACATTGTTGATGAAAGAGAAACGGAGATAGATGTTTTAAATGAAAAGGCTGATATTTTGCCAAAAGAAGAAATTGAGATCATCCGTTCCGCCATCTTGAAAAAAATGAAAAACGACCGCATCCCTCTGTCCAACATGGGACTGAATAACCTCATTATCCATATCGCTATCGCCTGTAAACGGATCAGAACGGAAAACTATGTTTCTCTTTTCCCGAAAGATATGGATCATATCCTGCATCAAAAGGAGTACCAGGCTGCAGAAGCCATCGTAAAAGAGCTGGAATCAGCGCTTGCCGTTACGTTTCCGAAAGACGAGACGGCCTACATCACCATGCATCTCCTTGGCACAAAACGAATGACACAATCACAATGCGGAGAGGACACATTTTCAATAGAAGAGGAAACCGATCAGCTGACACTTGCCATGATCAAAGCTGTTGATCGTGAACTGAAGCTTGGCATCCTGCATGACAAAGAGCTGAAAATCGGCTTGGCCCTGCATATGAAGCCGGCGATCAGCCGCAACCGATACGGCATGAATCTTCGAAATCCGATGCTGGCAGCGATCAAGGAACATTATCCACTCGCTTTTGAAGCCGGGATCATTGCCGGAATCGTGATAAAGGAACAAACGGGTATTGAGATTCATGAAAACGAAATTGGATATTTGGCTCTCCACTTTGGCGCCGCGATTGAACGAAAAAAAACAGAAAGTCCGCCGAAACGCTGTATCATTGTATGCGCATCGGGTGCCGGAAGCGCCCAGCTTCTGCGCGAAAAACTGCGTTCCCATTTCGGCAAGCGGCTCGATATTCTTGGAACGGCTGAATATTATAGTCTTGATCAAATGTCCTACGAATCAATTGATTTTGTCATCAGCACCATTCCGATTAAAAAAGAGCTCCCTGTACCAGTACTGAAGGTTAACACCATCTTAGGCGGAACTGACTTTACAAAAATAGAATCTATTCTGAGTGATGAAAAGGAAAAAGCCAATCGCTACCTAAAAAAAGAACTCGTTTTTTTTCAGGAGGATCTGCGCTCAAAAGAAGAAGTGATTCAATTTTTAGGGCAGAAAGCGGTCGAATGCGGCTTTGCCGATGAAGAAATCATAGATTCCATTTTTGAAAGAGAAGACATGTCGCCAACGTGTTTTGGCAATCTAGTTGCCATCCCGCACCCGCTTGTTCCGCAGACGAAAACAACGTTTTGGGCTGTTTGTACGCTCAAAAAACCGATCGATTGGGAGCGTCAGCGAGTTCAATTTGTCTGCCTGCTTTGTGTCGAAAAGGAGAACAAAGCGGATTTGCAAAGCATGTATAAACTGCTTGGCAGCATTTTGGATGACCCGGCGGCGGTGAACCAGCTGGTCAAATGCCGTTCGTATCAAGAGCTTTCGGATGTGTTTGACCAAAAAATGCTGAGCTGACAGCCTGTATATACCTTTTTTCCGTTGCCTGCGGAAAAACCCTGAGTGTTTATGAAAGCGATTTCATAATATGATGATAGCAACAGCAGGATATTACAAAATTGATCAAACTCTAGGGGGTCTTTTACATGAATATATTACTCGTTTGTGCAGCAGGCATGTCTACTAGCTTACTGGTGAGCAAGATGGAAAAAAGTGCGCAGGAACAGGGAAAAGACTATACCATTTGGGCAGTTTCAGGCGATTCTGTACAAAATCATATCGATAAAGCGGATGTATTGCTTCTCGGTCCGCAAGTCCGTTACATGCTTCCGCAGCTCAAAAAATTAGGAGAGTCAAAGGGGGTTCCGGTAGACGTCATTAATACCGTCCATTATGGCACGTGCAATGGGGCGGAAGTGCTGAAATCAGCTGAACAGCTTGGACATGTGTCATAGAGAGGGGCGGGCTATGTGAATAAAGTCAATCAGATCTTAGAAGAAAAGGTCATGCCTATAGCGGGAAGAATTGCGGGACAGCGTCATTTGCAGGCGCTGCGTGATGGTATCATCCTCACGATGCCCCTGATTATCATCGGTTCCTTTTTCCTCATCATTGGCAACCTCCCGATCCCGGGATACGCTGAGTTTATGGCAAAAACGTTTGGCAGCTCCTGGTCTGAAAAACTGGCCTACCCAGTCGACGCGACCTTTGAAATTATGGGTCTTGTCGCCGCGTTCGGCATCGCCTACCGGCTCGCCGAGAAATACGGCGTTGATGCCTTGTCGGCCGGAGCCATTTCCCTTGCGGCATTTTTATTAGCAACACCTTATCAAGTGCCGTTTATGCCGGATGGCGCGACGAAAGAAATCATGGTTGGCGGCGGGATTCCGCTTTCGCTCATGGGAAGCAAAGGCCTGTTTGTCGCCATGATTATCGCAATGGTGTCCACAGAGATTTACCGCCTCATTATCCAGCGCAATTTAGTCTTCAAAATGCCGGACGGTGTTCCGCCGGCGGTAAGCAAGTCATTTGTCGCGTTAATCCCCGGCTTTGCCGTCATCTTCCTGATTTGGGCAGCCCGGCTGATTGTTGAAGCGACACCGTTTGAAAGCCTTCATAATATTGTAAGCGTTTTATTGGGGACTCCGCTTTCCATTCTGGGAGGAAGCCTTGGAGGAAGCCTTGTCGCCGAAGCCGTCAAAATGCTTTTATGGGCCTGCGGCCTTCACGGTGCAAACATTGTCGGCGGCGTCATGGCACCGATTTGGTACGGCGCAATGGATGCCAACCGGATCGCATTCCAAGCCGGTGAGGAGCTTCCTAAGATTTTCACCCAGCAATTTTTCGATATCTGGGTCAATATCGGCGGAAGCGGCGCCACATTGGCACTGGTTGTCACGATGTTCCTGCGCGCCCGAAGCAAACAAATGAAGCAGCTCGGCAAGCTTGCGGTCGGCCCGGCCATCTTCAATATTAACGAACCGATTATATTCGGAATGCCGATCGTCATGAACCCAATGCTCTTACTTCCGTTTATCATCACGCCGCTTGTCACAGTGACACTCACGTACATCGGAATGAGCACCGGCCTTGTCGCCAAACCGGCGGGTATCGCAGTGCCGTGGACCATGCCGCCGATCTTTTCAGGCTATTTGGCGACTGGAGGAAAAGTCTCAGGCGCGGTCATGCAAGCCATTAATATTGCCGTGTCCTTTGTTGTCTACTATCCATTCTTCAGAATGTGGGATAAGCAGAAGCTGAAAGAAGAAAACGATCTGGAGCTGGTCAAAACGCCTGCAGCATCAGATGACAAAGAAGCGGCTCTGTAGAGAAAGGAAGTGAATCGCGTGAATGAGGAAATGGAACAAATCATTTTTCAAATCATCCTTCACGGAGGAAACGGTAGAAGCTCCGCAATGGAGGCCATTGCCGCTGCGAAAAGCGGTGACGCAGAAGAAGCGCGGAAAAAGCTTCAAGACGCTGCTGAAGAATTGTCAAAAGCCCATCATTATCAGACAGAGCTGATCCAAAATGAAGCGGGCGGAGAAAAGACGGAAATGACGCTTCTGATGGTTCATGCACAGGATCATTTAATGAATGCAATGACAGTGAAGGATATGGCTGCAGAGATCATTGAGTTATATGAAAAAATCACCGAGCAAAGGGGAGCAAGCATATGACAAAAGGATTGAAGATTGTAACGATTGGTGGAGGTTCAAGCTATACGCCCGAGCTAGTGGAGGGGTTCATTAAACGGTATGATGAGCTGCCTGTCCGTGAATTATGGCTTGTCGATATCCCCGAGGGCGAAGAAAAGCTGAATATTGTCGGCACACTCGCCAAACGGATGGTTGAAAAAGCTGGCGTCCCGATTGACATTCATCTTACGCTCGACCGGAGAAAAGCGCTGAAAGACGCAGACTTTGTCACGACCCAATTCCGCGTCGGACTTTTGCAGGCAAGAGCAAAGGATGAGCGCATTCCGCTAAAATATGGTGTAATTGGCCAGGAAACAAACGGCCCGGGAGGCCTGTTTAAAGGATTGCGCACAATTCCGGTCATCCTTGAGATCGCAAAGGACATAGAAGAGCTTTGCCCGAACGCTTGGCTTGTTAACTTCACAAACCCTGCCGGCATGGTAACAGAAGCCTTGCTTCGCTACTCCAACCTGAAGAAAGTCGTCGGTCTCTGTAATGTTCCAATCGGCATCAAAATGGGCGTAGCCAAAGCGCTTGATGTAGATGTGGACCGCGTAGAAGTCCAATTCGCCGGACTGAACCATATGGTATTTGGGCTGGATGTTTTCTTGGACGGCGTAAGTGTGAAGGAGCAAGTCATCGAGGCGATGGGCGACCCGAAAAACGCGATGACAATGAAAAATATCTCAGGCGCCGAATGGGAACCGGATTTCTTAAAAGCGCTCAATGTAATCCCTTGCGGCTATCACCGTTACTATTTCAAAACAAAAGAGATGCTGGAGCACGAACTGGAAGCATCACAAACGGAGGGCACCCGCGCTGAAGTCGTGCAGAAGGTCGAAAAAGAGCTGTTCGAGCTTTATAAAGATCCAAACCTTGCGATTAAACCGCCGCAGCTGGAAAAACGGGGCGGAGCTTACTACAGTGATGCAGCATGTAACTTAATCAGCTCCATTTATAATGATAAACATGACATTCAGCCGGTGAACACAATCAATAATGGTGCAATAGCGAGCATTCCAGACGATTCCGCAGTTGAAGTGAACTGTGTGATGACGAAAACTGGCCCTAAGCCAATTGCTGTCGGCGACTTGCCGGTGTCTGTCCGCGGCCTCGTCCAGCAAATCAAATCCTTTGAACGTGTCGCGGCAGAAGCGGCAGTTACAGGTGACTACCAAACTGCACTCCTTGCCATGACGATTAACCCGCTTGTCCCGTCCGATACTGTGGCCAAACAGATTTTAGACGAAATGCTGGAGGCGCACAAAGCGTATCTGCCGCAGTTTTTCAACAAAATTGAAGCGTAAAAAAAGCCGGCCTGTAATGGGCCGGCTTTTTTCTTATTTGCTTTCAGTCAGCGCTGCGACTTCGGTCGTCCATCCGAATTCGTCTGCGACAGCGCCTTTTTGAATGCCTGTAATCGTGTCATATAGTTTTTTTGCGATTTCCCCTGTTTCACCGTTGTTGATCGAAAGTGTTTCATCCTGCCAAATCAGCTCGCCGACTGGGGAAATAACAGCTGCTGTACCAGTTCCGAAGGCTTCTTCCAGGATGCCGTCTTTATGGGCTTGGATGACCTCATCGATCGCAATTTTTCGTTCTGAAACTTGAAGGCCCCAATGCTTAAGCAAGGCGATGACTGAATTGCGCGTAATGCCTTCCAGGATGCTTCCGTTCAGCATCGGCGTTACGATTTCACCGTTGATTTTGAAGAAGATGTTCATGCTTCCGACTTCTTCGATGTATTTCTTCTCAATGCCGTCCAGCCAAAGCACTTGGGAAAATCCTTTCTCTTCGGCTACCTGCTGCGCTTTTAAGCTTGAAGCATAGTTTCCTGCGGTTTTGGCATTTCCTGTTCCGCCTTTTACCGCACGGACAAATTCACTTTCAACAGCGATTTTGACCGGCTTAATGCCTTCTTTGTAATAAGAGCCGACCGGAGAAAGAATGATCAAGAGCTTATACGTATGAGATGCCGCAACACCAAGGAAAGGCTCGGTTGCGATGATGAACGGACGGATGTAAAGGGACGTGCCCTCCGCATTTGGAATCCAGTCTTTATCAATTGCGACAAGCTGCTTTAAGCCTTCAAGAACCTGTTCTTCATCAATTTGCGGGATGCAGAGGCGGTCGTTTGATTGATTCAGGCGTTCCATATTTTTTTCCGGTCTGAAAAGCAGAACATGGTCATCCTCTGACACGTAAGCCTTTAACCCTTCAAACACGGTTTGGCCGTAGTGATAGACCATTGCGGCCGGATCCATTGATAAGGGTTGATAAGGAATGATTCTTGGATCGTACCAACCTTTATCTGCCGCATAGTCCATTACAAACATGTGGTCTGTAAACACTCTTCCGAACGAAAGCTGATTTGGGTCTGGTTTCGGTTTTTTTGTTGATGTCAATTCAACGCGAATCGTTTGTTTAGTCATGGTCAATCTCCCTGCTGTTAAATTGTTTATATTATCAAACTTATTTGAAAATAATTATATTCTATTGTATACCTTCAACAAATAATCGCAATAGGTTTGCTCAAATTTGTAAGAAATTCATATGAAAAAAGCAGGAGAAATTAATTCTCCTGCGTGTTCATATGCTCGAATAACCTGTCATAATCGGCGCGAGTGGCATCCCGAAGACCTTCAACACGTTCATTTGTAATCTCCTGTTTGCCTTCCTTCAAGCCGTCCAAGAAATATTGAACATATTCTTCAGATGAAATGCCCCGGTACGTCAGGCCTTGTTTATCGCGTGATTTTTGGTTTAAGCCCGTGTCCACCATAGGCGGTGCCATTTCAATCACTTCCACGCTCGTGTCGCGGAGCTGGTGTCTGAGCGTAAGCGAGAACGAGTGAAGTGCTGCTTTTGTTGCGCAGTACACCGGATAAACAGCTAACGGGTTAAACGCAAGCCCGGATGTGACCTGAACGATTGCCGCTTCAGGCTGCTTCATCAAATGAGGTGTGAAAAGGGCGGATAAATGGACAGGCGCTTGGAAATTAAGTTCAATTTCATCACCGTCCACAAAAAGATCCTCTGTCCCTTTTTTAAAGTCAATTTCCTTTTGAATGCCGGCGTTGTTGACGAGGACATTCAAGTTCGGATATTCCTTTAAAGCCCATTCATACAATGCTTCCCGCTGCGAACGGTCTGCAACATCACATTGCTTTGTATGGATGTTTGGGAGCTGCTGCTTCGCTTCTGCAAGACGTGCTTCGCTGCGTCCGCAAATGATAACTTCATTGCCAATTTCCAGCAGGCGCTTGGCCAGTTCAAGCCCGATGCCAGCAGAACCCCCTGTGATTAAAACCGTATTGCCTGTCATCTTCATTGGATGTAACACCTCTTAATTAAGTTGGCTGTGATTCCTTTACTATTTCAAATCTTAGCAGGAAATATGCAGCCGCGTCCTATGAGATGCTCAGGATGAAGTGACTTTTCCGGTTTTATAAAATTCGTCAATTGCTTTATCGACATACACCCAGCCTTTCCAGCCGATGTGAATGGTGTCTTTCATGAAATACGGGTCATATTCATGCCCTGAGAAATCAGCAACCTGGAAGCCCTTCGCTCTGATTTGTTTATTTACCTTTTTGTAATAGTCAGTGCGTCCTTTTTTCGGGAAGCCCGTGTAATCGTACCATTTCCCGTTAACAGGAATGGTGACAAACATAGGCTCTGCGCCCGCATCCTTCAGGATATCGAGCATCATTTCAAAGTCGCCATATTCCGGTGACACCGCATACGATCTTCCTTTGTTTTTCCCTTTCAGCTTAGGCACTTTCGGCTTCAGCTTTTTATAGACAGGGTTGTCGATGTGAAAATCGTTAGAACCGGAGTGGCGTTTGCCCGATTGATCCGCTAGTTTATTCAATTCAGACCATGACTTATCCTTTACTGACTGCGAGATATAGCGCTTTGGCCCGGATGATTCTGTCGTTGAATAATACAGATCTTTCTTTTCCAGCATGCTGTAATACACTTTCGCCGCCGGCTTCAGCGCGTTCACTTTCCACGTCTGGCCGTTTACCATTGCTTTGTACAGCTCAGAAAGAATGGCATCGTTTTGCACAGCCTTAAAGCGCAGCATGCGTTTCATCATTTTCTTTTTAATTTCAGGGTCGATCTTATCGTTAAATGCTAAATCAAGCCCTTGCAGCGCAGAATAGTTCGGCGCGAAATGCTGTTCATCAGACCCGCGCTTAATAAACCATTGCGGAGACACGATGAATACGATTTTTTTGCCCTTCAGCTGATCCATATGGGCAGCGAAGTTTAAAGAATGAATCAATGACTGGGATCCGCCTTTGCCGACAAGGTATGGCGTGAATCCCTCATTGTTTACCTGAAAATAATTAGATGGGTGGAACTCGTCCAGCCGAGAAAGCTCAGAAGACCCGTAAATCGGAAGATATGTCGGATCTTTGAGCATCTGATCTTGTAAATATAGCCCTTGAAACATACTCGGATTCAAGGCTGTTGCTGACTCTTTCACACGCTTATCGGTGATGAAGCCTGTCAGCCATGAAGATGGAATTGCGATGGCGCCTGCGAATAGAATAAACGCCAAAATAATTGGACCGAAAAAACGCTTTTTCATTATTTCAACTCAGACAGCTGATTTACAATGTTGTTAGGTGTATTCCAAACGTCCCGGTCAAATTCAGTGATCGGCACTAAAATATCAAAACGGTTTTCAATCGCAAGCAGCAATTCTACTGTTCCAAAAGAATCAAGCAAACCTTCTTCAAAAATTTCAATATCAGGATTTTCCTTTACGATGTCATCCTGGCAAACCTCTGCTAAAACGTCTAATACCTCTTGTTTAAAATCCATAGCTTTCTAATCTCCTTTAATGGTGGTGATGAAATGGTTTTCCTGAGAAAATATAAAACCCGAAGCAAACGAAATGGAATGTGATCACAATAGCGAGAATGGTTGTCCAGCGGTTGGACGGCAGCCATTTATATTTCTTATTCCACTTCTCAAAAAAGTTGTAACATGTCATCAGCACGGCGTGATAAAGGCCGTAGATGATATATTGCGGCGCGAGCCCGTGCCAAACCCCCATCAGCATAAACAGCAGGAAATACCCGATGTTAGAGACGGCCATACGGTTTTTGATCCACTTTTTCTTAGTCATCCAAAATACGAATCTCATAAACACATAATCTCTGAACCAAAATGACAGAGACATATGCCAGCGATTCCAGAAATCTTTAATATTTTTACTGATAAATGGTTTATTAAAGTTTTCTGGTGATTTAATGCCCATAATGTAGCTGACCCCGACGGCAAACATCGTGTAGCCGGCGAAATCAAAGAATAAATACATGCTGTAGCCATACATGTACAGCAGGTTCCCAAGAATCTTATTGTGCGTGATTGCGGGAAGATTCATGATGAAGTACGTATTGATCGCGTAGCCGATAATAAATTTATACAGGAAACCGATGAAGATTTTATGGATTCCCGTATACAACAGGTCGGCGTATTCTTCTTTCGTCCAAGCCTTCTGTTCATCCTTGACGAACCGGCGGTATCTGTCGATCGGGCCGGAGGAAATCGTCGGGAAAAACAGGATGAAATACAGCAGGCGGTGCAATGGCAGCTGTTCTTTCAGCAGTCCGTCTCTTGCTTCCATAATCAGCTGAACGCCTTTAAAGGTTAAATATGAAATCCCTAAAAAGCTGATCAGGTTATGCGGCGGATGATGCGGCTGCGGGTGTGAAAGAAACGGCCATATTTTTGACAGAAATAAAGGCAGAATAGACGCGATAACAGCTCCGCAAAAGACAAAGCCGCTGTTCGCTTTCTGCCGGTATGCCAGATAGCCGCTGATCAGGAGCACCTGCCATATTGTAAACAGGCACAGCGCGATGACCCCGTGTAAGTCGTGCGAAAAAATTAAAGCCAATATAATGATAGATATGAACATGTTGTATGCTTGAAATCTTTTTCCGTTTAAGCCGAGAATGATCGTCGGCAGAAGAAGAATGCCAAGCAGTATAAAGAATAAAAACGAGCTGTAAGGCGTCATACAAGAACCTCTTCGCCAATGCGTTTTCGGTCAATTTTGCCGTTAGCCGTCATTTGAATGTGATCCTGATAGATAAATTTTCTCGGGATCATATATGCCGGAAGAGAAGCGGCAAGCTCTTTTTTAATAGCGCTTGTCAGCTGGAATTCCTTCTCGAACTCATGCTCCTCAGGCACAATAGCAGCGATCAGGTACTCAACTGTTCCGTTTGGCTGATAAGGAATCACGACAGCAGAACGAACGTACTGTGACTGTCTGACATGGAACTCGATTTCCTCCAGCTCCATTCGATAGCCGTGAAGTTTAATCTGAAAATCCAAACGTCCTTGGCAGAAAATCTGACCGTCTTGAATAAAGCCGGCATCGCCAGTTCGGTATGCCCACTGGCCTTCATGAGAGAAAAACGCTTTTTCCGTCAGCTCTGGCTCACCAAGGTAGCCTCGGCTTACACTCGGCCCTGCAATGACGATTTCTCCTTTTTCTCCATCAGGAAGCGGCTGTCCCTCTTCATCCATAATAAAAATGTTCATATCTGGTTTGGCGAAGCCCACTGGAAGCGATTCGCTGCGGCTGATGACGTCATCCGTAATTTCAACCGATGTGACAGCCACTGTCGCTTCAGTCGGGCCGTACGTATTAAAAATCTTCGCTTTCGGAAAACGCTCAAGCAGCGCTTTTGCCACAGAAACCGGAAGAACCTCTCCGCAAAACATAAATGTGTCCGCATGAGGCAGCAGATCCTGTGAAAAACCCGGATCCATCAGGCACATTTGAACAAAGGAAGGTGTTGATGTCCACACATTCAGCCCGGACTTCTTCAGCTCTTCAAATAAGACTTTCGGCTTGTTCACAGCATCCTTTGTCACGCAATGTAAAGTCCCGCCTGATTGAAGGCACGGATATAGGTCCATGACAGACAAATCAAATGAGAACGGTGCTTGGTTTAAAAATATTTTTCCTCCGCTGACTGGAAAGTCTGCACAAATCCAGTCTGTGAAGCTTTGAAGATTCGCAGCGGAAATCTGCACGCCTTTCGGATTTCCTGTGCTCCCGGAAGTGTAAATGATATAAAACGTTTCGTGTTCCTTAACCCATTGATCTTGGCTGACAGAGCCGCCTTCGTTTTCCAGCAGTTCTTCCGCAGAAACTGTCTGAATCTGCTGGCCGACTGCATCAATTGAGAGTCCTGCTGCATGGATCAGCAATTCTGCTCCAGAGCTTTCGATAATTTTCGCAATCCGTTCAGGCGGAATAGACAGGTCAACCGGAATATAAGGATGTCCCGCTTTGACACTTCCCAAAAAGGAAACAAGCATGTGCGGCTCCATGTGGCCGTACACAAGGATAGGAGATTTCTTTTCCCCAGAAATGCGTTTTTGGATCGCGGCAGCCGCGCGGTCAGACTGCTCCCATAATTCCTGATACGTGAGCGACTGGCCTTGAGAGCGGAAGGCATCGGTTTGCGGATAAGTTTCCGCATGTGTTTGAATAGCATGTAAAAGTTTCATAGTTATTCTCTCTCCAATTAGAAATCGTTATAAATATATGAACCGGTATTCGCGGTGTGAAAACCATACATAAAAAACAAAACAAGCAGTATCATCAAATAAAAGCCTGTATGACATGTCCACTTGACAGCGGGTTTTTCATACAGCTGTTTCATTAATTGCAGCATATCAAAAATTCCCTTCCCGTTTTTTCGACAATCACATGAGTATTTGACGATCAGATGCTCAAAAAGTTTCATTTTTTCCCTAATCTCCCTCAAATTAATATATCGGCGTATGTTTTTGAAAATGAATCTTTATACCTGCAAGGGCAAGAATGGAATGTTTCGAGCTGATTCATAATAAAGGAAAAGATACCTGGAGTCAAAAGATCTTTTTAACTTTTAAAAAGTGTAATGTACTTAAAAAAATTTTTCTGTACCTGTTCGTTCAAGTGAAAGCAGAAACCTAATGAAATCGGGGCGGAAGCGTATAATAAGAAAGAAAACGCCTTCTTGCGGTATCTTGTGAAATAGGGGAGAAGTCATTATGATAGATAAGGAAGCAAAAAAAGGAGTTTTTATCAAGCTGCCGGCTGAAAAAAAGTAAGCCTTTTAATAGAAAGGAAGAGGAAGATGAACCAAACAAATAAGGGTGAGGGTCAGACAGCGCCGCAAAAAGAAAGCATGGGGCAGATCCTTTGGCAGTTAACCCGTCCTCATACGTTAACCGCATCGTTTGTGCCTGTGCTGCTCGGAACCGTTTTGGCGATGTTTTATGTGAAGGTTGATCTGCTGCTGTTTTTGGCTATGCTGTTTTCTTGCCTATGGATCCAGATCGCGACGAACTTATTTAATGAATACTATGATTTTAAACGCGGGTTAGATACAGCAGAATCAGTCGGAATCGGAGGGGCAATTGTACGCCACGGAATGAAGCCTAAAACGATTTTGCAATTAGCTCTCGCATCATACGGGATTGCCATTTTGCTCGGTGTCTATATTTGTGCGAGCAGCAGCTGGTGGCTTGCGCTGATCGGCCTTGTCGGCATGGCGATCGGCTACCTGTATACAGGCGGGCCGCTGCCGATTGCGTACACGCCGTTCGGTGAATTATTCTCAGGCATTTGCATGGGTTCGGTGTTTGTGCTGATTTCGTTTTTCATTCAGACAGATATGATCAACACGCAAAGCATTTTGATTTCCATCCCGATTGCGATTCTTGTCGGCGCGATTAACCTGTCGAACAACATTCGTGATATTGAAGAGGACAAAAAAGGCGGCCGCAAAACATTGGCGATTTTGATGGGGCATAAGGGAGCTGTTACTCTGTTAGCTGCGTCGTTTGCCGTCGCTTATATCTGGGTTGTCGGCTTGGTTATTACCGGTGCCGCAAGCCCATGGCTGTTTGTCGTCTTTTTGAGCGTGCCTAAGCCGGTTCAGGCAGTGAAGGGCTTCGTCCAGAACGAAATGCCGATGAATATGATTGTCGCAATGAAATCAACAGCCCAAACAAATACATTTTTCGGATTCCTGCTCTCGATCGGATTATTGATCAGCTATTTCCGATAATAAAAAAGACCGCTCGTTTCGTGCGGTCTTTTTTTGTTACAATCGACCGCATTTTGTAAAAAAATTCATAGAACCTTGCAGCAGACAGGGACGTCTAGTACATGGACAGCGGATAAAGTTCCGTTAAAGGAGATGACGAAAATGGATTTATCTGTAACACATATGGACGATTTAAAAACAGTAATGGAAGACTGGAAAAATGAATTATTAGTTTATAAATTTGCGCTAGATGCGCTCGATACAAAGTTTTCAATTATTAGCCAGGAATATAACCTCATTCACGGACACAACCCAATTGAACATACAAAATCCCGTGTCAAAAGCTTTGAAAGCATCGTGAATAAGTTAATGAGAAAGGGCTGTGAGATTACGACGAAGGAAATGAAGGAGCATATTCACGACATTGCCGGCGTGCGCATCATCTGTTCCTTTATTTCTGACATTTATAATGTCGTGAATGTGTTGAAGCAGCATGAAGATTTGAGAATCGTAAAGGTAAAGGATTATATCCAGACACCCAAACCGAATGGCTATCGAAGCCTGCATTTAATCATTGAGATGCCTGTGAATTTAACGAACCGTGTGGAATACGTCAAAGCAGAAATTCAAATCCGGACAATCGCGATGGATTTCTGGGCGAGCCTTGAACATAAAATTTATTATAAATTGAACAATGACGTTCCTAAGCAATTAACAGATGAGCTGAAGGAAGCCGCGGAGATTGCCCATTACCTAGATGAGAAAATGCTGGGGATTAAGAAAGAAGTGGATTGATAACAAAAGCGAAGCCTGACAGGGTTTCGCTTTTTTTCTTTGCTTGCTAGTACTTTTTATACCAGTATAAACTCACTTCTGTTTCCATGATTGAACCTGCTTTATCATGCATGGGAAAGGAGGTAAACATGAACCATTCCATTTCATTATCGAGAGGTTTGATTTTTCTTATAGCGGTGACTAGCGGGTTTACGGTAGCTAATGTCTATATCAATCAAACATTGCTTGTCAGCATGGCAGGCACGTTTCATGTGACGCCGGCACAAGCTGGGATGATTGCTACATTGGCGCAGATTGGCTATGCGGCGGGGAACCTTCTGCTTGTTCCATTGGGAGATCTTTTTGAACGCCGCCGCTTAATTGTGAGCCTGCTATTCTTAGTGGGGGTTTGTTCGGCCGCTTCAGCGTTAGCTGTAAGCTTTCCATGGCTAGTCATCACAAATTTATTATTGGGATTCTTCACGATTATTCCTCAAATCCTTGTGCCGTTTGCGGCAGGTTTAGCAAATGACAGGAACAGAGGAAAAGTACTCGGAAACGTAGCCATCGGCTTGGTTTGCGGAATTTTAGGGGCGAGAGTGGTCAGCGGGGCGATAGATGCCCATTATGGCTGGCGCTTAATGTATTGGATTGCCTGTGCAGCAGCCGTCATCATTATGTTGATCATTCACTTCTGCTTTCCGAAAAGCAAAGGGACACATGCATTTCATTACGGAAAACTCATTTCTTCATTATTTCCGCTTTTGATCAAGGAGAAAGTGTTAAGAAAAGCATGTGTAAACCAAGGCTTCATGTTCTGCGCTTTCAGTTTATTTTGGACGACGTTAGTGTTTATGGTGAGTGAACCTCCATTTTCGTTTGGCAGCCAGACTGCCGGAACAATCGGTTTGGTGGGAATTGGCGGGGCTTTTGCAACTCCGCTGATCGGCCGGATTATTGATCAAAAAGGAGCTGCTTTTTCCAACAAGCTTTGTATGTCTTTTACCTTATTGTCATTTGTTTTATTAATGGCAGGCCAGACTTCATTGATTGTGATTGTATTGGGCGCTTTATTCATCACCATGGGCATTCAGGCGAATCAGGTGGCGTGTCAGGCGGAGATTTTCCAATTGTCGGCTGAAATGAGAAGCAGATTGAATGGCATCTTTATGGTCAGCACGTTTTTAGGCGGCGCCTTGGGATCGTATGCAGGGGGTGCGGTCTGGATGCTGTTTCATTGGAACGGTGTTTGTATCCTGGGGATGATCATGGTCGGTATTGCCTTCAGTTCAAGGATTACCATAAATCGTACTACTGAAAAAGCGATATTGGAAGGGAGATAGAAGCTGGTGCGAACAAGTGAACGTTATAAAAAAGGGTTAGATATTCTGAAACAAATTGATGAGGAGAACTATGAAGCGATCGTGGACAATTTTAAACATTCCATCGCTCCTGACCTTGGTGTGCTTGCCGTGGAGTTTAACTACGGTCAGATTTTTTCAAGACCAGGTCTTGATCTGAAATCCAGATTATTAGCAACCGTTGCTGGATTGACTGCATTGGGCAATACCCAGCAGCTGAAATTCTATATTAACGGAGCCCTGAATGTCGGATGGACACAAGAAGAACTCATAGAAGTCATGATGCAGATGATTATTTACTCAGGTTTCCCGAATGCACTGAATACCATTCTTCCTGTGGCCGCGGAAGTATTTGCAGAACGAAACAAATAATATAAAAACCTTCTCCTTTTTATGTAGAATACTAATAGGAAATTCTATGCAGAAGGAGAGTGTGTATGTGGACAGTATGGCAGAAAAACGGAAAGAGCTAGGGGAGTTTTTAAAACTTAAAAGGGCACAGCTTTCTCCGCAAGAGTTTGGATTGCCTATGGGCACCAGAAGGAAAACAACAGGCTTGAGAAGAGAGGAATTAGCCCAGCTGTCCGGTATAGGTGTCACATGGTACACATGGCTGGAGCAGGGAAGGGATATTCGGGTATCGACACAGGTACTGGAAAGCATATCGAGAGTGCTCAAATTGAATTATGAGGAAAAGCGTCATGTCTTTCTGTTGGCTGGCCATCATGTTCCTTTAGATGATCAGGATGAAGATAATAAGAGCCTTCCTCTGGCTGTGCGGCACTTTATTGATCATTTAACCAATTGCCCTGTTTATGTGACTGACGAAAAGTGGGACGTTATTGCTTGGAACACAGCAGCTTGTGCTGTGTTCGGCAATTTTGGCCAAATGGGCAGTAAGGAAAGGAATGCCATATGGCGATGTTTCACCTCGAAGGAGTATCGGGATCTGCTTGACGACTGGGAAAGCCACGCCAAAAAACTTATCGCACAGTTTCGATCGACAGCCAGCCGGTTTCTTGGGGAAGCATGGATAAAAGAGCTGATCGATGAGTTAACTGAAAGAAGCCCCGAATTTAAAAAATGGTGGAACCACCACGAAGTATTAGGCACACACGCAGGAGAAAAAGTACTTCATCACCCGGCAGCCGGAACAATGGTGATGGAGCATATGACATTACAAATATATGACTCTCCTGATTTGAAACTGACCATTTATCGCCCGTTAGAAAAAGAAAATACAGTTGATAAACTGAAAGCTTTACTTATAGACGGCTAAACAGCTGATCATTATAAAAAAAAGACGGCACCCAAGTGCCGTCTTTTTTTATTTGATATCTTCAAAAATGTCAGTTGCTTTGGCCTTCATTTGTTTCTTAATGGTTTTCGGTTTCTTCTCTTTTTTCACAGCCTCATAGACTGCGGCTGTCACAAGATCGCCTGCTTGCTGGAGGCGTTCTTTGCTGATATGTTCGATCGAGTCTTCAGGGGTATGATACCACGGCTCAACTTCTTCTGTTTCCGGGTCTCCCCAAATAAAGTTGGCGGAATCAATGCCGGCTTCGTGGAATGGCACATGATCAGATGATCCTCCCTGTGTCAGAGACAGGCTGTCAAACCCAATTTTTTCAGCAGCCGTACGGCTGGATTCCCAAACATAGTTAGATTGGCCATCCAATGTGTTGACATACAGCTCAGACGCTTTTTCCCAGCTTGTGCCTACCATATCTAAGTTGAAGTTCACTTCGCTTCGTTTCAGCTCTTTTTCTGATAGATGATCTACATAGTGAGAGGAGCCGAGCAGGCCGAGCTCTTCGGCGCCGAAAGCGATAAAGCGGATTTCTTTATCAGATGGAACGCTTTTTAAGACACGCGCCATCTCCAGCATAACAGAGGTTCCTGAGCCGTTGTCATTTGCTCCGGGTGAAAAAGGAACACTGTCGTAATGGGCCGTCACGTACACAATGTCTGGATGTTTGATGTTCTTTGGTTTTTTGATTCCGATGATATTCTGGGAGGTTTGGTTTGTGAATGCTTTTAGTTTTAAAGTGGCTTCTTTTTGCTGGGTAAGTGCTTCGCCGTCTTCTTTCTTAATGCCGACGACCGGAATGCCGACTTTATTTCCCGACAGGTTTGGCGTCATAGGCACGAGGCTTTCTTTGTTGTTATAAATGATGACAGCTTTTGCTCCGGCGGCTTCGGCATTTTTGGCTTTCTCGTAATAAGTCAGGTCTCCTCTGGAAATTAAGGCGATTTTGCCCTTGGCGTCAGCGGTAAAGTCCTTTTGATTGCCCAATCCCGCATTGTAAAGCGGGGCCGTCAGTCCTTGTTCCTCAGTCGGAGCTGAGCCGGACGCCGCTTGGAGAAGAATATCGCGTCCTGCTGAAGACAGTGTTCCCTCAAGCCGGTCAGGAATGTTGAATCGTTGAACCTTCACATCAAGCTTTAATTTTCTCATTGATGAGGCGATCAATAGGGCACTCTTTTTTTCAGCTGCAGTTCCGGCTATTCTGGGGCCGATTGCTTCACTTAGCTGAGAAATGGTAGAGTACGCATGTTTTGCTTTGAATGGAAGCTCGCGCTCGCTATTTGATATTTGTACAGCGTGCGCGGCAGGGGTGACACTCTGTGCCGGCAAGAGCAGTGTGCCGGCAGTTAAAACAGCCATCGTCATGACAGTCAAAAGCTTTTTCATCAAAAATAAACCTCCCCTAAATGTATGGTTGGGGAATATTTCGGGATGCTAAAGGAGTTTCCTGCAAGATGGAGAGCGTTTTTGAAAAGACAGTGCTTTATACCTGCAAAAAAACGCTTATGAATGAAGGGTCATAAGCGTTTCGGAATATCAGACTATTGGAGCTTTAAAAACTTGCGTTTGCCGACTTGGATGATCATATTCTCTCTTATCTCTGCTTTGGCGTGAACATCTGTTATTTTCTCTCCGTCGATGCGTACACCTCTGTTTTGAATCATGCGGCGCGCCTCGCTCTTCGAAGAGAGGAGTTTTAGCTTGACGAGCAGATCAATCATCGCTATCGTTTTTTCGCCTTTCCAGTTTACGGCCGGTATATCTTCCGGCAGGCTGTTTTCCTGAAAGACTGTTTTAAACGAGTGTTCGGCAGCTTCTGCTGCTTTCTCTCCGTGATACATTCGGACGATTGTTTTGGCTAAAAGCATTTTGGCATCACGCGGATGAACGGCGCCGGTTTCTAAGTCTTTTACGAGCTGTTTTTTCTCTTCAAGCTCTAAGTCTGTCGCCAAGTGGATGTATTTTTTCATCAGGCTGTCGGGCAGTGACATCGTTTTTCCATACATGTCGTTTGGATGTTCGTTAATGCCAATGTAGTTGTGTTTCGACTTCGACATTTTCTCGACGCCATCCAAGCCTTCCAAGAGCGGCATAAGGATGACGACTTGTTTTTCTTTGTTGTATCGTTCTTGGAAATGCCGTCCCATGAGGACATTGAAATGCTGATCCGTTCCGCCTAATTCAATATCACTTTCGAGAACGACAGAATCATATCCCTGCATCAATGGGTAAAAGAATTCATGCAGTGAGATTGGTTTTTGCATGGCGATGCGTTCTTCAAAGTCGTCGCGCTCCATCAGGCGGGCTACCGTTATTTTCCCTGCTAATTCAATGACATCTTCCAGATTCAATGTTTTCAGCCATTTTGAGTTATAGTGAAGCTCGACTTTTTCTGGATCAAGCACTTTTCCGAATTGCTCAAAGTAGGTTTTGGCATTGTGCTGAACTTCTTCATCAGTCAGTTGCTTTCTGGCTGCCGATTTTCCGGTCGGATCACCAATTTTTCCTGTGAAATCCCCAATTAACAGCTGGACAATGTGGCCGTTTTCTTGAAATTGGCGAAGCTTATTTAACACAACCGTATGGCCCAAATGTACATCCGGTGCAGACGGATCTAATCCGAGCTTAATTTTAAGCGGCGTGCCCGTGGAAATTGATTTCACGAGCTTTGCCTTTAATTCCTCCGGCGGTATGACTTCGTGGGCGCCTGTCATGTATAGCTGAAGCTGTCTTTCTACCTCTTTTTGCTGTGACGCTGTGAGCTGCTCAAATGTTCTCATCATTTTTCCTCCTTTTTTACAAACACAAAAAAGAGCCCATCCCGATAAGGGACGTGGCTCAATGCACGCGGTACCACCCTGGTTGAAGACATCGTCTTCCGCTCATTCGAATAACGGTTTCCCGTTCTTTGCTACTTTTAAGGTTCACAAAGAAAGCTCGGGGAGGTAATTCACGTTTGCTGTGTGCCGGCTCGCACCTTCCGCCGGCTCTCTGAAACAGGGAGACAAACCGCTACTGGATTCCCGTCAAAGCTTATGTTGTATGAAGATTGTCAGCTACCTTTCTAAGCAGCCCTGTCAATATTTTCTGTTCGTCCTTCGTCATTCCCGCAATGAGCTCTGTTTCCCCTTTGTGAAACTCCGGGTAGAGTTCTTCGATTGCTTGTTTGCCGGAATCGGTGATAGAGACAAACACGAGTCGCCGATCTCTTGTGTCGATGCTTTTACGGCAAAAATTCTTTTTTTCGAGCGTTTTGATCACGTTGCTTGCTGTAGCTGTAGATATCCCTGACAGCTCAGCGATTTTTCTCGTTTCGAGCGCTCCCCATACCCATAGATCATAAAGAATGGAGAAAGCGGTCCAAGAAAGGTTATAGGAAGAAAGAACCTCAGTCTCCATTTTGACACGGAGCCTTTGCGCAGACCGATACAGATTCGTAGCGATCGAAATGGCTTCCAGGTTGAGTGACTCGACGGGCATTTGTTTGAGCTTAGAAAGTGTATCGTGTTCTTCCTTCCGAAGCTGCTGATGTTGATGTGAACGTTCCATTTTTTAGGCCTGCCTTAAATTATCAGAATCATTAGCTATGAAACGAATTGTAACAGAGTCTGATGTGAACTTCAAGCCCATATATCGGTGAATAAAAAAAGCCCAAACAACGCCAAAATAAACAAAAACCCGCAAACGGGGGTGCAGTTTTGCAAAAATATGTTCAATCCGTCTATAAGCATGATCCGTTTCATCTGTTTTCGACAGAGCATGTAGTGACGTTAGCGATTATCGCCCTTTTGGCCATTCTGTTGTTTTTGTTCCAAGATGGGGTCAAGCAGCCGAGGGCCAGTCGGTTTTTGCGTTCTCTGTTTGTGTTTCTTTTGCTTGGTTCGCAAATCGGCTATCAAATATGGATGGTCGCCACGGGCAGGTGGTCGGTGCGCACTTCATTGCCTCTCCAGCTTAGTGACCTGTCGGTGTATTTGTCAGCTATTATGTTAGTGACAAAAAGCAGAAAGCTGTTTGTGTTTTTGTTTTTTGCCGGCATCGGCAGTTCGATTCAGGCTCTTGCCACTCCTGACCTTGGAATGTTTTCATTTCCGCATATCCGATATATCCTCTTTTTTATTTCTCACGGGTCTGTGTTTTTATCCTGTCTGCTGATGGCTGTGATTGGCACCTACAGAATGGGCCAGCGCTCGTTATGGGTGACAGTCCTGCTTGTTAATGTGTACGGCGTCTGTATTTTCCAGATTGATCGCTGGCTTGGCGCGAATTATATGTATTTGACGAAAAAACCGGGCGGATCCTCTCTCTTAGATGTTCTCGGGCCATGGCCGTGGTATATCGTCTCGGCTGAAGCCATCACAATCGCAAGCTTTTTCATTCTTTATTGGCTTTATCGCATCTTCAAAAAATGACACCTTTTTTGTTGTATCACACATTCTGTTTTAAAAAATGTCGGAGAACGTGTTTATTTTTTTGAAAAAGGGTATGTAACTTGTACAACAAAAAGGGAGATGAATACCATTGAGGAAAGATGAAATCATGCATATCGTATCATGCGCAGATGATAATTATGCTCGTCATTTAGGTGGGATGTTCGTTTCTTTATTGACTAACATGGATCAGGAGAGAGAGGTAAAATTATACGTCATTGATGGCGGAATTAAGCCTGATAACAAAAAAAGACTGGAAGAAACCACTTTGAAATTCGGAGTGCCGATTGAGTTTTTAGAAGTGGATACCAAAATGTATGAACATGCGGTAGAGAGCAGCCATATTACAAAAGCCGCGTATTACCGCATTTCGATTCCCGACTTAATTAAGGATGAAAGCATCAAACGAATGATTTACATCGATTGTGATGCGCTTGTCCTAGAGGATATTTCTAAGCTATGGGACTTAGACATTGCGCCATACACCGTAGCCGCTGTTGAGGATGCGGGGCAGCATGAACGCCTGAAAGAAATGAACGTCACTGATACAGGGAAGTATTTTAACTCAGGTATCATGATTATTGATTTTGAGTCTTGGAGAAAGCAAAACATCACAGAAAAAGTCATCAACTTTATCAATGAACACCCAGACGAAGACTTTCTTGTGCTGCATGACCAAGATGCACTGAATGCGATTTTATATGATCAGTGGTATGAACTTCATCCGCGCTGGAACGCTCAAACCTATATCATGTTAAAGCTGAAAACCCCATCTACTCTGTTAGGGCGGAAGCAATATAATGAAACAAGAGAAAACCCGGCAATCGTGCACTTCTGCGGCGGAGAAAAGCCTTGGAACTCCAATACAAAACATCCGTATCGCGATGAGTATTTCCATTACATGTCCTATACGAAGTGGAATACGATTGGGAATCCGGCGATCAACCAATAATACAGATATAAAAAAACGCTTTTGAGATGATCAAAAGCGTTTTTTGTTTGTCTCAGCGTGCGACTGACCGTTGGTAGAACCGCTGAATATGCATGGCGATGTAGCACAATTCTTTTTCAGGAAATTCAAAGCCGTATTCCTTCTTCACAAAGGTGCCGATGCTTAGGGCACACAGGAAGGCATCCTTAAACTTCTCTTTAATGATGTCGATCATTTCTGCGTCCAGCTCGTAAATGGATTCGCCTGCTTTGATATGCTGAATGGCAAAGCGGAGATGGGTCACAAGCCGTTCATAAGAGATGGTATCTTCAACGATATTAATAGACAGTTGAATTTCGATAATCTCGATAATATCACGGATCATTGTTGTAATATCAAGCGTTTGTGTCATATCGCCGGCATTGTTTCTTGCTGTGTGGATATGCATGGCGATATTGCCGATTTCATCATCAGGAATGTGAATCCCCAGTTTATCTTTAATCAGTGCTCTGGCCCATAAGCCGATCTGGAACTCCTTTGGATAAAGGACTTTGATTTCATTCAGCAGCGGATTTTTGATAACCATCCCATTGCTCAGGCGTTCAATCGCAAAAGAAAGATGGTCTGAAAAAGCGACATGAATGCGCTCGTTGATTTTGATATTCAGCTCTTTTTCGGCATGAGAGATAATTTGCTCAGAAATCTGAATGTGGTCTTCAGGCAATGTTTCTAAAATCTCTTCGAACTGCTTATAGTCAGGTGTATCTTTTCTGATAAAGGTTTTTTCTATTTTTGACGGATCGACAATGTCATTCTTCTTTTTGTTAAACGCAATTCCTGCACCCAAGAGAATCTTCTCTTCATTTTGATCCTTTACGACGATAGCATTATGATTTAAGATTCTTTTAATTTTCATAGCTTTTTTGTCCTTTCATCCCCCGTTTTATGAATGAAAACGAATAAATCCAGTTATTCTGTCTCTTCTTTAAACCCGAGAAACAATGTAGCTATAAAAGCAGAGACGGCTGCGATCAAGAAACCGATCATATAATGAACAAAATTCGCGGCGCCAAACGGCAGCACAATTGAAATCATCGGAATGCCTGTCAGCCCGTAGGAATTTGCCACAACTTGTACCGCAACCACGTATGCTCCGCCAATAGCACCGCCGATGGCTGCTCCGATAAAGGGACGGATCAATTTGAGATTTACCCCGAATACAATCGGCTCAACAATGCCTAAAAACGCGGTCAGAGAAGCGGGGAGCGCAATTTTCTTCAGGCTTGATTGTTTCGTTTTGAGGAATACCGCAAGCCCCGCTCCGCCTTGGGCCACATTCGCCATCGACCATATCGGCACTAAAAAGTTGACACCGACATGCGGATTAGCAAGCAGCGTTGCCTCAATTGCATAAAAGCTATGATGCAATCCAGATAGGACGATGGTGGAGTAGATGCCGCCGAAAAGGGCTCCGGCGGCAATGCCGGCGTGATCATAGATATAGACGATCGATTGTGTCATGATCTGGCCGATGATGGACGCGGCGGGATTCATCACAATCAGCGCGAGGCACCCTGTCACCATGACCGTAATAAAGGGAATAATCACGACATCAAGTGACTTCGGCACAATCGATTTTAATAGCTTCTCAATTTTGCTCATGACAAAAACGGAGAGAAGAATCGGTATCATGGAACCCTGATACCCCATCATCGGGATATGAAGCCCCCATATGTCTAAAGAAGACGGGGTTTTGCTGCCGAGCATAGACGGGTCCAGCAGATCAGGATGCGTCAAAAGCCCCGCGATCACTGCCCCTAGGTATGGGTTGCTGCCAAATTGCCGTGCGGCACTGAAGCCGACTAAAATTGGCAGTAAAATAAAGGCTGTACTGGACACGAGGTCGAGCATTTTAATCCATGGGCTGCCGGCAGCGAACCAGTGAAACA
This sequence comes from Bacillus sp. GW821-FHT01G09, assembly GCF_059422205.1. Taxonomy (NCBI): domain Bacteria; kingdom Bacillati; phylum Bacillota; class Bacilli; order Caryophanales; family Bacillaceae; genus Bacillus; species Bacillus sp. GW821-FHT01G09. The sequence goes on along the minus strand of NZ_JBWKWL010000001.1, from coordinate 780,024 downwards.
CCTTAATCATGCCGATCAGCCCCATGAGCAGGCCGCTTGCTGTTATTGCCGGAATAATCGGCACAAAAATATCGGACAGTGTTTTCGCAAAAGCTGCGGCAGGGTTCAGCTTCCGGCTGGCTTTTTTCTGGTGGACAGGTTCTTCAGAAGGCGCGGTCTCCCATACATGAACGACTTCTTTATATATTTTGTTGACGACGCCTGCTCCGAAGATAATCTGGAAAAGCCCATAACGGAAAATGGTGCCCTGCACACCTTGCAGGTTCTCAATGGCATGTATATCAATTTTCGTCTCGTCCTTTACATCAAAACGAAGACGGGTCGTACAATGGCTGATGCTGATAATATTGTTTTTTCCTCCTGCGAGCAGCAGTAATTCTTTTGCAATCTCTTTATGCAAGCAATCAAAACCTCCTTTGCTGAAGAAAAGTCGGCTTGTTCATCGTATCAAATGAAAAGTTGACAATCAAAATGAAAAAAGTGAGAAATACCGGCTGAAAATGACAAAAATGCCCGCGTCGACGACGGAGCATGAGAATAGGGGTTGTCCAAGGCGCCGTTATGAGCCCAACACGAAAAGAAGAGTTAAAATGCCCTGCTTTTTAGGCACTAATACTCCCTTTGCATCATTGGGTCTTGCCTGCCTGCCCAGTCACAATCCCGCCATATGTGGTGATAACTGTAATAACGTTCATTTTATGCTGTTCATGGCTGTATAGCAATAGTATGAAAAGCCTGTGAGGCGGATGGGAAAAAGGTTGTGTACGATTTTCTTAGAATGTAAAAAACCTTTAAGACCTGGAATGCAAGTCTTAAAGGTTTTTGGTTACTTTTTCGGTTTGACGGCGTTCAGCCGTTTTTGCAGCTTTGTTTTTTCATTGGATGCTTTTAATTGATTCACTGCAGACTGAGCGGATGCCTTTGATTTCTTTGTTTTGTCTTTTTCCGCTTTCTTCACTTTTGCCTTGGCAGTTTCGACTTTTTTTGCTTCAGCCGCCGCCACCTTTTTCTTCACTTTGTCTAACCGTTTTTGCAATGCCGTTTTGTCCTTGCCTGCTTGAAGCTGATTGACGGCTGATTGTGCTTTTGCCGCATTTGCATCAGTTGATTTCTTTTCAGCCGCAGATACGGATTGCTGTGCCGTCTTCAAATTGGTGCTCTTCACTTTGTTAAGGCGTTTCTGCAGGGACGTTTTTTCTGAACTTGCAGGCAGCTTGCCAATTGCTGATTGTGCGCTGTCCACATCTGTTTTCTTTTTGCTTTTTTCCGCTTTTGCAACTTTGTCTTTCGCTTGCTTTGACGCGATGTATCGTTTTACTTGGTCTAAGCGTTTTTGAAGGTTCTTTTTGTCTGTTCCGTTTGGCAGCTTGTTGATGGCAGTTTCTGCTGTATCAACGGTTTGCTGTGTTTTATATTTTTCTGCCTTTGCGACTTTGTCTTTCGCATCTTTTACATTTCTGTATGACTGTACTTTATCCAGTCTTTTTTGCAGGGCAGTTTTGGCGTCGGAGCCCGGCAGCTGGCTGACGAGTTCTTGCGCTTTGTTGATATCGGTTTGTGCTTTTGTTTGTTCCGCTTTTTTCACCGCTTGCTCTGCTGCCGCGTACGCTGAATCTGTTGCCTGTGCTTTATATTGGATTAAGCCGTAGCCAAATTGCTGATCGCGGCCTGCGGTACCAAGATCAACGATATTTCTCCGCATTTCCTCGCGAAGCTGGACGTTTGTCTCGGCAGGATCACGCTGTTTTAACAAAGCAAACATGGCAGCGGCGTGCGGTGTCGCTTGGGATGTTCCGCTTCCTGTTGCATAATACTGGTTTAAGTAAGTGCTTGTGATGTTTGTCCCAGGCGCTGAAAATTCAACTTCATCTCCAGTTGTTGAGAAGGAGGCAAGCTGATTCTTTTCGTTTGTTGCTGAAACAGCAACGACACTGCTGTATGCCGCCGGATAATTCACTGGCTTGCCGTTTCCGTCGTTACCGCTTGCGGCAACAAGCAGAACGCCTTGTTCATATGCTTTGTTCACGGCGTCATGAAGGATTTTGCTGTCTGACGTCGTGCCAAGGCTCATATTGACGATGTCCATCCCGTTTGCGATCGACCAGTCAATTCCTTGGAGAAGACTTTGAAGATCCCCCGAGCCGTTCTGATCAAGCGCTTTAACCGCGAATATTTGTGCTTCCGGTGCGATGCCGTCAATTCCGTAGCCGTTATGCTTGGCTCCGATAATCCCTGCGACATGTGTTCCGTGGCCGTTATCATCTTTGTAAGAAGAGGTATAACTGACAGCTGAATACCCGCCGGCAATCGACAGGTCATCGTGGGGGGAGATCCCGCTGTCAATGACGGCAATTTTGATATTTTTTCCTGTCAGTCCTGCCTTCCAAGCCTGTTTCACCTGAATGGGCTCAAGGTTCCATTGCTCAAAGTTGTCAGAGGTGTCAGTGCCGTCTGACAGCACTTTGAAATCCGTGCTGTCTGCTGCGGTAAATGATACGTTGTTTTCTACATACAAAATATCAGGATCCTGCTTTAATTCTTTTACTGTCTCCTGGTCTGCTGTGACCGCTACCGCGGGAAGATGCTTATACTGCTGTTCAACATCAGCATCACTATCCAGGATGGTTTCCTTTCCGGCCTTGTTTTTATAAACCACAATAACCTCTTTCTCACTGTTGTTTTGCGCATGAGCGAGAGGGCCTATGGCGAGAAAACTGAAAAACAGAGTGACTGATACAACAAGTTTGCAAGACATGTTTTTCATGGTTCATCTCCTTTTTCTATGATGTTTGATATATATATCGGAGAAAAAAAGAGAGATTAATAGTAAGAAGGAAAAAATTTTTCATGGGCAGGGTTGTTTAGCAAAATGCAGATTTTTTCCGCATAAAGAGGAAATTTTTCAAATGAATTTGTAAGCGTTTTCAAAATAAGATAAAGAAAACATTGCGGAGGTTGTTCACAAAGCAATGAGAAAAGGGGGCTTTTAAGATGAGCGCATTCACTCGGGTAATGGAAGAAAAAATAATGCCTGTCGCCGGGAAAATTGCCGGACAGCGGCACCTCAGCGCTTTGCGTGACGGAATTATCCTGACCATGCCGCTGATTATTATCGGGTCTGTCTTCTTGATTTTAACGAGCCTGCCGATTCCGGGGTATGCTGATTTCATGGCGAGTGTGTTTGGGAAGGAGTGGGCTGATAAGCTCGGATATCCCGTCAATGCTTCGTTTGATATTATGGCGATGATCGCCGCTTTCGGGATCGCTTATCGGCTGGCGGAAAGCTATGGTGTTGATGCCCTTTCGGCCGGAGCGATTTCAATTGCCGCATTTCTATTGGCAACGCCGTTTGAGGTGCCGTTTACACCGGATGGCTCAACGGAGTCCATCATGGTAGGGGGCGGAATCCCGATCACGCTGCTTGGCAGCAAGGGCTTATTTGTCGCCATGCTGATCGCCTTGTTTTCAACCGAAATCTATCGGTACATTATTCAAAAAAATATCGTCTTCAAAATGCCAGACGGTGTGCCGCCTGCGGTAAGCAAATCGTTTGTCGCGCTGATTCCCGGCTTTATCATTGTGTTTCTCGTGTGGCTGGCGCGTCTTCTGATTGAAATGACACCTTTTCAGAGTCTGCACAATGTCGTAGGAGACCTGCTTGGCACACCGCTTTCCATCCTTGGCGGCAGTCTCGGCGGAAGCCTGATTGCTGAATTTGTACAGATGCTGCTTTGGTCGTGCGGGATTCACGGGGCTTCCATCATTGGCGGAATCATGTCGCCGATTTGGTACGGCGCGATGGATGCCAACCGTCTTGCTTTCCAAGCGGGCGAGGCGCTGCCGAGTGTTTTTACGACTCAGTTTTTTCAAATTTGGATCAATGTCGGCGGGAGCGGAGCGACACTGGCGCTTGTCCTGACGATGCTTGTCCGATCTCGCAGCAAACAAATGAAGCAGCTTGGCCGATTAGGGATTGGGCCCGCGCTTTTTAATATCAACGAGCCGATCATTTTCGGCATGCCGATTGTCATGAATCCGCTCCTTATTGTCCCATTTATCATTGCACCGCTCCTCACGATTACCGCGACTTATATCGGCATGAGCACCGGGCTGGTGGCAAGACCGGCCGGAATCGCGGTGCCATGGACGATGCCGCCGCTCATATCAGGTTACCTGGCGACAGGCGGAAAGGTGTCGGGCGCCGTTATGCAGCTGGTAAATCTGCTGATCACCTGTGCCATCTACTATCCGTTTTTCAGAATATGGGATCATCAAAAATGGCGGGAAGAGAGTGCGGTTGAATCTGGGGATAAAAATGTGATGTGATAGATGATCAGCCTGTCATAGGCTGATCATCTTCTTTCAAATGAAAGGGAATGTTAGAATATGTAAAGGAGGTGCGCATGCTAGATTATATATGGTTCGATGACGAATCACCGATCTTACAACAAATACCTGTTGAATACTCATCTGCTGCTCTTATTTTTTCTCCTTTTATCCAAATGCCTGAAGGATGGGAGAAAGCAAAGAGAAAACATGATTACGAGCATATTTATCCAAACGATGATGAAATCAGAGAAAAAGGCAAGGCTGTTTCCTGGAAGAAGGTTATGTCTTCTTGCGGCTTTCAAACACATGCTGAGCTGGCGCTGGCTTTAATGACGTCGATAGGCGCTTTAAGGGACGAGTTCGCGAGAGAGGATTTGGCTGAGGTGTTACATGAAAACATAAGTGGAGACCTCTATTATCCCAGTGAGGATCATATTTCAAATTTTCATATTCCGAGTTTGGTAAAGGTGTTAGGTGCGAACGGACCCAATCGGTTTTATTACGCAGAACCGATTGTGGAAAACCGTGGCGTTTTGGACATAACTGAGGCCAACTTGCGGACGGTTCTTGATGGAGCCGCAGCAGAGCTCGTTTTGACTGATGAGAAAATGGACTTTGTGTTTATGAGTGTGTATGACTCATTCATTAATGTCTTCTTAGCAAAAGATAAAAACATCAATGACCTGGTTCAGCGTATGGGCTGGGAAGCCATGATTTGCGATGAGTCAACGTATATCAGTTGGTATAGATAAAAAAAGAACGTACATCACAAAATGTACGTTCTTTTTTTTTATCGCTGAAAGAACTCAATCCACTCACCGTCAGGGCCTTCGATATAGAAATAACGGTATCCGTTTGGAAGTGTTGTGATCTCCTCGTCGATAAATTTTGCGTTCATTTTTTCCGCTTTTGTATATTCAGCCGCGATGTCATCAGTCAGCAGGGCAATGTGGTGCACTTTTCCTTCAGCGGGAAGCTCGCTGCTGTAGCCTTGAATCAGTTCAATTTCTGTTTCCGGGCCGTCTTCAAAGCCAAGAAATGCAAGCTCGATTACACCGTTCGTGTGTGTGATGCGATCCTTCAATTTCATGCCGAGTACCTCTTCATAAAATGTGATGGACGCGTTAATATCTCTTACCATGATGCCTGTATGGTCAATTCGTTTTGGCATGCTGCTCCTCCTCGAAACTCTTTTTGTCTATCGTAGAAAAACCTTTCCTTTCTGTCAATGCAGACATCTTGGCGTTTTGTGGTACGATAAGAGAAAGCAAACAGAAAGAGGACGACATATATGAAGCTACTCACCCTAAAGAAAGCACACGCTGCCAAAATCAAAAAAGGCTATCCCCTTATCGAAAAAGAAGCTCTCGCAGGGAGTGCGGGGCACATGAAAGAAGGAGACCTCGTTGATATCGTGTCTGAGAGCGGCGAGTTTCTCGCGCGGGGCTATTATGGCCTGCAAAACAAAGGGGTCGGCTGGACGCTTACCCGCAATAAATATGAACAGGTTGACCAGGCATTTTTTCTCACCAAATTAACAAAAGCGGCCCAAGCGCGCGCCAAACTATTTGAGGCTCAAGATACAACAGCTTTCCGCCTGTTCAACGGTGAGGGCGACGGTGTCGGCGGCGTCACCATCGACTATTATGACGGCTACCTGCTGATTCAATGGTACAGCAAGGGAATTTACACCTTTAAAGACATGCTGATTTCCGCATTGGATGAGATGGATCTTGATTATAAAGCGATTTACGAGAAGAAACGCTTCGACACGGCTGGACAATACGTTGAAGATGATGACTTCGTGAAAGGGAGAAGAGGCGAGTTCCCGATCATCATCCAGGAGAATGGCATTCAATACGCGGTGGATCTGAATGAAGGCGCCATGACGGGCATCTTTTTGGATCAGAGACATGTGCGCAAGGCGATCAGAGACCGCTATGCAAAAGGGAAAAACGTTTTAAATACATTTTCTTATACGGGTGCATTCTCCGTGGCGGCGGCGCTTGGCGGAGCGGAGAAAACAACAAGCGTCGACGTGGCAAACCGAAGTCTGGCCAAAACGATCGAGCAATTCAGCGTGAACAAGCTGGATTACGAAGCGCACGACATTAAAGTGATGGACGTGTTTAACTATTTTTCATATGCTGCAAAAAAGGATTTGCGCTTTGATCTGATTATTCTCGATCCGCCTTCCTTTGCGCGCACAAAAAAACGCACCTTCAGCGCGGCCAAGGATTATAAAAACCTGCTGAAGGAAACGATCGCCATCACTGCTGACAAGGGTGTCATTGTTGCCTCTACAAACAGCAGCGCCTTTGGCATGAAGAAATTCAAAGGCTTTATCGATGCCGCATTTAAAGAAACAAACGAACGCTACACCATCATTGAGGAATTTACGCTGCCGGAGGATTTCAAAACGATTTCGGCATTTCCGGAAGGCAACTACCTGAAAGTGGTCCTTCTGCAGAAAAAATAATGAAAAAGCTGCCCTGTTCAGGGGCAGCTTTTTTTATGTAGAAATGATCTGCTGGACGCGGCCAATGCGGCCATCTTCAAGACGGACTTTAATGCCATGCGGATGAAAGTTTGATTTCGTCAAAATATCCTTCACTGTCCCTCTCGTCAGTTTTCCTGTTTTTTGATCTGCTTTCAATACAATATCAACCTGCAACCCTTTCGAAATGCTGTTTCGCTCTTGCCCGTTCATAACGCACATCCTTTCTTTTGTTCATTATAGTCATTATGGTTTAAAAGTAACAGCCGGCTGATGAAGTGTATGTTTGTTTTTTTCAGCCTTCATTAAATATAATGTCAGGCCAAAGCCTGCTATGCTCAGAATGCCAAAAAGCATGTAGACCGCGAAAATCGACACGTAGTCAAAAATGTACCCGCCTGCAAATGTGCAGAACCAGTTGCCGAACCCGTTGCCTATGGCGGCGTACATGGTCAGCGCCGTCGCTTCAACGTGTCTTGGGGTAATCTTTTTCACATATTGAAGCGCCGCCGGGATAAATAAACCGATGGCCACTCCCTGAAGAAAGACCGTCGCATAAATGATCCATAGTGAAGGCGCCGTGAAATAGAGCGCCCACCTGAATAATGAGACTCCGCCTGACAGCATAATGACGTTGAGCAGCCCCATTTTATCTATAAATGTTTGGGCAAACCGCATAAATGGTATTTCTGAAATCACGCCGATGAAAAATAAAATGCCGATAGCGGAGAGAGATGCGCCGCTTTTGTCCAGAAAAAGACTGAAATACGTATTGTTCGCTAAGTTTGGAGCAAATGTCGTAAAGGTGATGATCATAAAGATGAGGAAGGTTTTGTTGCTGATAAGCTCCCGGAATCCTTTGCGGATATTGACCTTTGTTTTTGTTTTCTGCTGGCCGGGCATTTGTGAAGCCAATATGGCGGCAATGCACAGAAAGGCACAGCCAAAGATAAAGATCACGTGAATGGGGTACAGCTGGTTCGTCACCTGTCCCATGGCAAACACCGCGACGCCGAAGCCGAGAGAACCAAACAGGCGGATTCCGCCGTAGTTGCCGTTTGTTTCTTGTGTGTACCTTAGTGAAATGCTGTCCGAAAGTGGAATAATCGTGCTTTGAAAGGCTGCAAAACAGGCCGCAATCAAAATAAACAGAGGGAAACTGTCAAATGCAATATAGGCTAATCCAATGATGCCTGTGATTGATGTGCAAACCGCCAGCAGGCCTTTCGTTTTTTGCGTATAGTCGCTCAGCATGCCCCAAAACGGCTGAAAGAAAATCATCACAATCGGGCCCAGTGACATGATCAAGCCGACCTGTGATCCGCTTAAATGCTGTTCCTTCGTTAAATACATACTGAGTAAGGGAATCATGCTGCCCGTACCGAGAAAAGCAAACAAATAAAATCCTTTTAACGCGGCGTAATGCCGCCTCACCTGCAAGTTGTGCATCAGGGTGCCTCCTTTGGTATCCACAAATACATTATATTGGAATTCGCCAGCTTTTCAATAAGGGGAAGCACATAAAAAAAACTGCCCTCGAGAGGACAGTTTTTTACATAAATGAAAGCAAAAACGGCGCCGCGCAAAGCGTCATAATCGCAGCTAAGATCATCGATACGCTGGAAATCGTGCCGGACACAGAGCTAAGCTCAAATGCCTTTGACGTTCCCGCTCCGTGCGCGCTTGTGCCAAGCAGCACGCCCCGCGCAATTTCGTTATCAATGCGGAAATAACGGATGACCATCGGGCCGATCACTGTGCCGAGCAAAGCGGTTAAAATCACAAACACGGCTGTGACGGCAGGCATTCCGCCGATCATTTCAGATACGTTCATCGCGATCGGCGTTGTCACTGATCTCGGGACGAGGCTGTCAATTAAGCCGGTGCCGAGGTGAAGCCATTTCGCAATAAGAGCGGTAGAAATAATCGCGATGCATGAACCGACGGCCACATTCAAAATAATTTCCACTGCGTATTTCTTTAAAACAGGGAAATATTTATATAGCGGGATCGCGAATGCCACGGTGGCCGGCTGTAGCATATCGGTCAGCAATCCGCCGCCGAGATTATAGGACTCGTACGGGACATTCACCAGCAGCAGCAGACCGACTAACACAGCGGGCGTCACCAATAGCGGCGACGTATAAACACGCGGAAAGCGTTGATATACCTTTTTTGCTCCTAAATACACCAAAACCGTTAAAAACAAACTTACAATTCCGATGAACACGTATGCTTTTTCTCCTTTCTCTTTGCAATGAGTTGTGTAAGCGTTCCTGTAGACACCATCACGACAAACGTGCTGATGATGACAACAAGCAGAATGCTGACACCAAATTTCGACATAATGTCTCCGTATTCAATCACTCCGACGGCAGACGGGATAAAAAATAAAAGCAGCTCCCCGAGAAGCCACGCTGCACCAAGCTCTATCCATTCAAGCTTGATAATGTTAAAGTGCAATAATGTGAAAAGAATCACAATCCCTATTATACTGCCGGGAATATTTATATGAAGAAGGGCTGTCACCCAATTAATCAGCCGAGCAAATATAAATAACAGAGCGATTTGAATAACGGTTAGCAACAGTTTTTTCATATTGATGCCTCCCTTATATACTTATTGTACATAAGGTCTCGCTATAGGTAAAATATATATTAAGAATAAGAAGTATTCCTTTTGTCTATAGAAAGGGTGAAGCACATGGATATCCGCCATTTAACATATTTCTTGGAAGTCGCCCGTTTAAAAAGTTTTACGAAGGCTTCCCAATCCCTTTATGTTTCTCAGCCGACGATATCAAAAATGATCAAAAATTTAGAAGAAGAGCTCGGAATTGAACTGTTTTACCGAAACGGCAGGCAGGTGGAACTGACTGATGCCGGTCATAGCATGTATGTGCAGGCGCAGGAAATCATTAAATCATTTCAAAACCTGACGTCAGAATTAAATGATATTATGGAAGTCAAGAAAGGGCACGTACGGATTGGACTGCCGCCGATGATTGGATCGGGGTTTTTCCCGAGAGTGCTCGGCGATTTCCGTGAAAACTATCCGAATGTCACCTTTCAGCTAGTCGAAGACGGTTCTATAAAAGTCCAAGAAGGTGTCGGGGACGGCTCTCTTGATATCGGCGTTGTGGTCCTTCCTGCAAACGAAGATATCTTTCATTCGTTTACAATCGTAAAAGAAACCTTAATGCTTGTCGTTCACCCTTCCCACCGGCTGGCTGATGAGAAAGAATGTCAGCTGCGTGAGTTGAAGGACGAGCCTTTTATTTTCTTCAGGGAGGATTTTGTCCTGCACAACCGAATTATGACGGAATGTATCAAGGCTGGGTTCCGACCCCATATCATTTATGAAACATCACAATGGGATTTTATTAGTGAGATGGTATCAGCCAACCTTGGGATCGGGCTTTTGCCGGAACGGATCTGCCGCGGCCTTGACCCGGAAAAAGTGAAAGTCATTCCGCTTGTTGATCCGGTCATCCCTTGGCACCTCGCCATTATTTGGAGAAAGGACCGGTACTTGTCGTTTGCCGCCAGAGCTTGGCTCGAACATACGAAATCGTATTTATGGGACCCGAAAAAAGATAGTAAAGGATGATGCAAACATGGATGCACAATCAGCAGCAAAATGTCTTACGGCTGTCCGCCGGCACAGCCCACTGGTGCATAGCATAACCAACAATGTCGTAACGAATTTCACAGCAAACGGCCTGCTCGCCCTCGGCGCATCGCCCGTTATGGCGTACGCAAAAGAAGAGGTCGCCGATATGGCGAAAATTGCGGGTGCACTCGTTTTAAATATCGGAACACTGAGCAAGGAGTCAGTCGAAGCGATGATCATCGCGGGAAAATCAGCTAATGAACATGGCGTTCCCGTCATTCTTGATCCTGTCGGTGCCGGAGCAACACCGTTCCGAACTGAATCGGCACGTGACATCATTCGTGAGGTTCGCCTTGCTGCAATCAGAGGAAATGCGGCGGAAATTGCCCATACCGTCGGTGTGACGGATTGGCGGATCAAAGGTGTTGATGCGGGTGAAGGCGGAGGCGACATCATCCGGCTGGTTCAGCAAGCGGCACAAAAGCTAAACACGGTCATTGCGATTACTGGTGAAGTCGATGTCATTGCCGATACATCAAATGTATATACCCTTCATAACGGCCACAAGCTGCTGACAAAAGTGACAGGCGCTGGTTGCCTGTTGACTTCCGTCGTCGGTGCGTTTTGCGCTGTGGAAGAAAATCCATTGTTTGCTGCTATCGCGGCCATTTCCTCGTATGGAGTCGCAGCTCAGCTTGCCGCACAGCAGACGGCTGACAAAGGCCCTGGAAGCTTTCAGATTGAATTGTTGAACAAGCTTTCAACTGTTACTGAACAAGACGTCCAAGAATGGGCGACTATAGAAAGGGTGACTGTCTCATGACTCGTATTTCTCGGGAAATGATGAAAGAGTTTTTATCTGTTTACTTCATTATGGGGTCAAACAATACGAAAGCCGATCCTGTTGCAGTTGTACAAAAAGCGTTAAAAGGCGGTGCCACCCTGTACCAGTTCCGTGAAAAAGGCGGGGATGCGCTGACAGGAGAGGCTCGGATTGAATTTGCTGAAAAAGCGCAGGCAGCCTGCCGTGAAGCTGGTGTTCCGTTCATTGTCAATGATGATTTGGAATTGGCTCTGAAGCTGAAAGCTGACGGTATCCACATCGGCCAGGAAGACGCAAATGCGAAAGAGGTAAGAGCTGCCATAGGTGATATGATTCTCGGCGTTTCCGCTCATACGATGTCTGAGGTGAAGCAAGCCGAAGAAGACGGAGCGGATTATGTCGGGCTTGGGCCGATCTATCCGACTGAAACGAAAAAGGATACGAGAGCGGTACAGGGTGTATCTCTTATCGAAGCAGTGCGCCGTCAAGGCATCAGCATTCCAATTGTCGGCATCGGCGGCATCACAATAGATAATGCCGCACCTGTTATCCAAGCGGGGGCCGATGGTGTCAGTATGATCAGCGCCATCAGTCAGGCGGAGGATCCTGAGAGTGCTGCATTCAAGTTTCATGAAGAAATTCAAACGTATAAAACAAGAAGATAAACGTTCTTCTTCCTTCAAAAGGCTGTTCTGTAAAAGGACAGCTTTTTTGCTTTCCATCAAGGTTTTCAGACCTTCAAATTTTAATTGACAAAGGACAGGAACTGGCTATGATTATGTTATACAATGATAATCATTTTCAATTATAGGAGGAACATGATGGCTCGGGGGCTGGCACTTATTCTATTCAGCTTGTTGATGGTTTTCGGTTCTGCGGCACATGCGGAAGATGATCCGATCGCCGCATTAATTCAATTAAACAAGCAAATGATCAAATCCGTAAAAGACGGGGATATGGATTCGGCACAACAAACGTTTGAAACCTTCAAAGCGAAGTGGAAAAAAGAAGAACCTTCTATTAAGAAAGAAAACCTTTCTTTTCACAGTGAAATGGACGCGAATATCGCGATGATTTCTCTTTCTTTTATCAATCAAGACGCAGGTAAGCTCAAAACACAGCTTGAAGAGCTTGCGTCTCATTTAGAAACCTATCAGCAGGCTGTCGTGCTGAAAAAGACATCCTCAGGTCAATCAAGGGCGTCCTTAACAGCCTATATACAAAGCTTGAAAGACACAAAACAGTTCATAGAAAAAAAGCAATTGGATGAAGCGTCATCCGCAATCGACAATTTAGTTACATCCTGGCTCGCTGTTGAGGGAGACGTCGTTTCCCAATCGAAAGAAGCCTATACGACATCGGAGGAAAATCTGGCTCTGATGAAGGCGGAGATCGGCAGCCATCCTGAAAAGGTATCAAAGCAAATTGACGAAATGATTCAATTGCTCGAGCCGATCGCTTCAAGCAGCTACAGCTGGTGGGATGCGGCGCTGATCCCGATTCGTGAAGGAATGGAGGCCCTCCTTGTCATCGGAGCGCTATTAACCATGACAAAAAAAGCGCGGGTTACGCGTTCCTCGACATGGATCTGGGGCGGAGCGTCCGCCGGCATGGCTGTTTCCTTAGCAGCCGGCATCGGTGTCACGGTTCTGTTCTCCTCCAGTGTATTCGGAGAAAACAATTTCTTGCTTGGCGGCGTTACCGGCGTACTGTCCGCTGTCATGCTTTTGTATGTCGGGGTGTGGCTGCACAGAAATGCCTCAATGGATAAATGGAGAGAAAAAATCAATATCCAGAAGTCACAGGCACTAAAAAAACGAAGCCTGCTTTCCTTTGCGCTCATTGCATTTCTGGCAGTTGTAAGAGAAGGTCTCGAAACGGTCATCTTTTTCATCGGGCTTGTCGGGAAGCTCCCGCTCACTGAACTGATCGGCGGAACTGCCGCAGGGCTTATCGTTCTCGTCATCGTCGGTGTTCTGATGATCAAGCTCGGAATGCGCATTCCATTGAAGCCGTTTTTTCTTCTATCAATGGCGGTTGTCCTGTATATGTGCGTGAAATTTCTCGGAACCGGCGTTCACAGCCTTCAACTGGCGGGCATTCTTCCGTCTGATGCAGAAAGCTGGCTGCCGTCTGTATCGGTGCTAGGAATTTATCCGTCTGTGTACAGCACGATTCCGCAAATATTGATTTTACTCTTTTTACTGATTGCGCTTGTTTCAGAAGCGGCAAAACATTTTACAAACGGAAAGGAACTGACAAAATGAATTTCACAAAAATCGCTGTATCAGCCGGATGCATCCTTGCGCTGTGCGCAGGCTGCGGAGCCAACGACACATCTTCAACCAAAGAAAAAGCTTCATCTGAAAAAAGCGGGGTCACTAAAGAAATCACCGCATCCGTAAATAAAATGGAAACCATCATTTCCAAGCTGAATGACTCAGCGGAAAAAGGAGACCAAAAAGAGATTGAAAAGAAGGGGAAAGAGTTAAACAGCTACTGGCTTTCCTTTGAAAACGATATTCGCAGCGACTATCCATTCGAATATACAGAAATCGAAAAACATCTTCAGCCAATCTACACAGAAGCGCAAAAAGACAAACCGGATACAGCAAAAATCAAGACAGAATCCGAGTCATTGAAAGCGTCCTTAGAAGACCTGACAGAAGCGAAGAAGAGCGGCAAAAAGGCTAGCGATCAGCTGGCAAAAGCAGCGGATGAGTATAAAGGCTATGTCAAAAAGCAGAGTGGCCAGCTTGTCAAAGCGACTGAAGCATTTACGAGTGCTGTGAAATCCGGCGATATCGAAAAATCTAAAACGTTATATGCGAAAGCGCGTGTTTATTACGAGCGTATCGAACCGATCGCTGAAAGCCTTGGAGATCTTGACCCGAAAATTGATGCTCGAGAAAACGATGTTGAAGAAGGAGACAAATGGACAGGCTTCCATAAGCTTGAGAAGGCCATTTGGAAGGATCAAGATATTTCCGGGGAAAAGGCAACAGCTGACCAGCTTCTCAAGGATGTAAAAGAGCTTGACGGTTCAATTCAATCACTGAAATTAACACCTGAACAAATTGTTGCAGGCGCGATGGAGCTTCTGAACGAAGCCGGAATTTCGAAAATCACGGGAGAAGAAGAGCGCTACTCACGAATTGATCTAGTGGACCTTATGGCAAATGTGGAAGGCTCCGAAGCCGTTTATCAAACAGTGAAAAGCGCGCTTGTAAAAGATCACTCCGACTTGACGGAAAAACTGGATACGGAGTTCAGCGAATTTGAAGTTTTAATGGCAAAATACAAAACAAATGATCAGTCCTATACGTCTTATGATAAATTAAGTGAAAAGCAAATCAGAGAGCTGAGCACAAAGCTGACGACTCTTTCTGAAACCATGTCGAAGATTGCGAATGTGCTATAAAAGGAGTTTTGTAACAGCATGAGCGATGAACAAAAAAAGCCAGAACAAATTCACAGACGGGACATTTTAAAATGGGGGGCAATGGCGGGGGCAGCCGTTGCGATTGGTGCCAGCGGACTCGGCGGACTCGCTCCGCTTGTGCAGACCGCGGCCAAGTCATCGAAAAAGGATGAAAAAGAGGATGATCAGGTCGTTCCGTTTTACGGAAAGCATCAGGCCGGAATCACAACTACCCATCAAACGTATGTCTATTTTGCTGCGCTGGATGTAACAGCAAAAGACAAAAGCGACATCATTACGTTATTTAGAAACTGGACAAGTCTCACACAGATGCTGACGTCTGGCAAGAAAATGTCAGCTGAGCAGAGAAATCAATATCTGCCGCCGCAGGATACAGGTGAGTCTGCTGATTTATCCCCTTCCAACTTAACGGTCACATTCGGATTTGGTCCTGGCTTTTTTGAAAAAGACGGAAAGGACCGCTTCGGGCTGAAAAGCAAAAAACCGAAGCACCTAGCCGCTCTTCCAGCGATGCCCAATGACAACCTGGATGAAAAGCAGGGAGGCGGGGACATCTGCATTCAAGTATGTGCAGACGACGAGCAAGTGGCGTTTCACGCGCTACGTAACCTGCTAAATCAAGCGGTCGGCACTTGTGAGGTCCGCTTTGTGAACAAAGGCTTTTTAAGCGGAGGAAAAAATGGCGAAACACCGCGCAATCTCTTCGGGTTTAAAGATGGAACAGGCAACCAGAGCACGGAGGATGACAGCTTGATGAACTCGATCGTGTGGGTTCAGTCCGGTGAGCCTGACTGGATGACGGGCGGCACCTATATGGCTTTCCGGAAAATCAAAATGTTCCTTGAGATATGGGACCGCTCTTCCCTTAAGGACCAAGAGGATACCTTCGGCCGCAGAAAAAGCTCAGGGGCGCCTTTTGGGCAGAAAAAGGAAACAGATCCCGTGAAGCTGAATCAAATTCCGTCTAATTCACACGTCAGTCTAGCGAAATCTACGGGAAAACAAATTTTGCGAAGAGCTTTCTCTTACACAGAAGGACTTGATCCGAAAACCGGCTATATGGATGCAGGTCTCCTGTTTATCAGTTTTCAAAAAAATCCCGACAATCAGTTTATCCCGATGCTGAAGGCTCTTTCAGCAAAGGATGCGTTAAACGAATATACACAAACAATCGGTTCTGCTTTATATGCATGCCCAGGCGGCTGCAAAAAAGGAGAATATATTGCCCAGCGTTTGCTGGAATCATAAAAGAAGCCTAAATCGGCTTCTTTATTTAAAAAACAGTTGTAACTTTAATTGTTACAGTTTAAAATCAATTTATACGAAAGGAGATTATCATGACAGTACACATTAAAGTTTATTCAGATTACGTCTGCCCATTTTGTTTTGTTGGAAAAGCCGCTTTTGAAGAAGCGATAAAAGGAAAGGATGTTGAAGTCGAGTGGATGCCGTTTGAACTGCGCCCAAGCCCATCTCCTCAGCTTGATCCGGTCAATGATCCTTCCAAACAGTACATGTGGCAGACATCTATTCAGCCAATGGCGGAGAAATTAGGGGTCGAGATCAATTTTCCAAACGTCTCGCCCCATCCGTATACAGACCTTGCGTTTGAAGGCTTCCATTTTGCGAAGGAATACAATAAAGGACATGAATACAACACCCGTGTCTTTCAGGCGTTTTTCCAAGAGGGCCAAAATATCGGCGATATTGACATCTTGACGAAGCTCGCCGAGGAAGTGGGATTAGACGGTGCATCATTCAAATCAGCACTGGAAACAAGAACATATCAGGACGTGCAGCGCCAAGCCTTGAAGCACGCTTATGAAGAGGCTGACATCACAGCCGTTCCAACCTTTATTATCGGCGACACTGTAATTCCAGGTGCTGCCGGCAAGGATGTATTTGAAAAAGCGATTTCTGACGAACAGAAGAAAAGACAAGGAAAAAGCTCTCTATAAAGAGAGCTTTTTTACTCCTGTTCCATATGGATGCCAGTATGCGCCTTCACCTGTATTTCCGCAAACGTATCTTCATCAATTGTTTTATCAGACGACAGCACCGTTCCGAGCCACGCGCCGAGGAAGCCAAGCGGGATGGAAATAATCCCTGGATTAGACAGCGGAATGAGCGGATCACCGGTAAAAATAGCACCTCCGGCCGGGTCCCACACACTAGGGCTCATCGACACCAGCACAAGCGCGCTGATCAGGCCTGTCAGGCTGCCCCATAAAGCGCCTGAGGCATTGAATCGTTTCCAGAAGACTGTAAACACAATCAGCGGAAGGTTTGCGCTGGCGGCTACCGCAAACGCGAGTGCAACAAGGAACGCTACATTTAAGGATTGTGCAAAAATCGCAAGGAGAATCGAGAGTACTGACACGGCGACAGAAGCCCATCTGGCCGCTTTCATTTGTTCTTTTTCAGTTGCTTCTCCCTTTCTGATAATCTGGCTGTAAATATCATGGGCAAATGCTGAGGCGGCAGACAGCACCAACCCTGTCACGACAGCCAAAATGGTGGCAAAGGCGATGGCTGATACAAACGCGAACAGAAAGTCTCCTCCGAGCGCTTTTGCTAAAAGCGGAGCCGCCATATTTCCCGCTTGATCAGCCGCCGTAATCGCGTCAAAACCGACAAATGCCGCGGCACCAAAGCCGAGAAACACCGTCATAATGTAAAACACACCGATAATCCATGTCGCTGACACAACGGATGTACGGGCCGTCTTGGCATCCTTAACGGTATAAAACCGGATCAATATATGCGGAAGCCCGGCGGTTCCCAGCACGAGTGCCAAGTTTAACGACAAGGTCTCAAGCGGCACCTTGTATTTATTTCCGGGGTTCAAAAAATCAGCGCCCAGCGGAGTAGCCGTTTTCATCTGTTCAAACATGGTATTAAGGCTAAAGCCGAATTTTGAAAACACGATAATCGAAATCACGAGTGTGCCGGCCATCAGCAAAACGGCTTTAATAATTTGAACCCAGCTTGTCGCGATCATGCCGCCAAACACGACATAAATGGTCATCAGCACTCCGACGATGAGGACAGCCGCGGTATAATCCAGCCCTAGAAGCAGTTTGATCAGCGCACCCGCCCCCACGAGCTGGGCGATCATATAAAAAGTAGAGATGGCAATGGTATTGAGAGCCGCGACACCGCGGATTTTCTTTTCTTTAAAGCGAGCGGCAATCATGTCTGCCATCGTGTACTTTCCAAGATTCCGAAGCGGCTCCGCCACGATGTACAAGACAACGAGATAAGCCACCAGAAAACCGATACTGTAAAAGAAGCCATCAAATCCATATAACGCAATCATTCCGGCAATCCCGAGAAACGAGGCGGCAGACATGTAGTCACCGGCAATTGCCAGTCCATTCTGAACGCCGGTGAGCCCGCCGCCCGCCGTATAAAACTCACTCGTCGTTTTCGTCCGCTTCGCGGCAAAATACGTGATAATAAGCGTCAGGCCAACAATCGCCAAAAATAATAAAAAAGCAGTCATATTCATGTCTGTTCACCCTTCAGATCCTCTTTTAAAGCGCTTACATACTTATCGAAATGGGCGGCTCTCCGGGAATACACAGTACTCAGTATCCAGGTCATAGCGAATTGGGCGATGGCGAACAGCCAAGCCCATGAAACAGCTCCAATGGCCGGTGCATTCAAAAAGGTGAAATAAGATGTCAAAACAGGGAGTGAAAAATAAAAAACAAAAAAGAAAATCGCAGAAGGAACAATAAAAGCGCGTTTCTGCTTTAAAAAAGCTTGAAAAGACGGCGTTGCAGCAATCTGTTTATAATCAGCTTTGTACATGGCTTTCCTCCTTTTATTCGCTAAACGTAAGCAAAAAGGTACACCAATAGGTATGTACTGAAAGTCCGATTTATGCGTTGAACAATATCTGGAGGATGAAAAAAGAAGGAAGTCGTGAAGAGGTGAACACAGTGGTCTAAAGACAGGCGAAGGTTTTCAAGCTCGGCCGTGTATAAACGAGTTTGCTTTCAAAACCTCACCGAATGCAGCTTGTTCTCAGCAAAGCTGCTGTTTACCAGAGCACGGTTATCATGTTCGCATCACCTCTTTATGACAATGCATGTGCCAAGAGGTGATCGCATCACCGGCTGTCTGTCGTAGTTAGCTGACACACCGTTTGTCCTCAAGCTCAGCGCAGCGATTTGCTTTTGAATAGAGGATATGGTGAAAACTCAGATCAGGTGATAGAAAAGCCAGAGGTAAATAGATCCGCCTGTTCGGACTAGTCTTGCCGGACGGTTTTTTTGTGGTTTTTCTTTCTCGATGCTGTCTCAGATTCTAAAAACTGCCTCACATCATGAATGCCTAATCCAATGGATCTAGCTTCTTGAATTAACATATGCCAACCTTTGTCCAAATCTTTTTTAACATGAGTTTTCATAGTAACCTCCAATTGTATAAAATGTTTTCCTGCAACATGCGGGCAATAAAAGACAAGCCAGCGCGATGATGAGGCGAGTACAACAAATTTCACACATAGTTGCTCGGTGTTCACAAACTGAAGGAAAAACCACCTACCTATTCCCTAAAAAAATGACTAATATAACCAATGGACCTTATTTATAATAATAAACAATTAAATACTGACTGGATAGTATGTAAATGAAAATAAATCATTTAGCCTATTAAAAATGACCCCTGGGAAACCGAATAGCATAACCGTTCAAAGAAATAAATACCGCTAAAGATTGATCCGGTGTAAGATAAGGGTAATCATTACCGCCAGGAGAAAAATATGAAAAAAAACAAATTTCAAATTAAAAGAGAAGCAACATTTGAAAGTTTTATAGACGCTGGCGTGAATTTGTTGATTGACCGAGCGTATGATCCGGTTTCTGTAGAAGATATCAGCAGAGCCGCCGGGTACAGCAAAGGAGCATTTTATGTTCATTTTGTCAGCAAGGACGATTTTCTGCTGTACCTTCTCGAAAAACGTCAGATGAAAAAAAAGATCATTATAGGGTATCTTGATCAAATGGAGCGGGAGTCAGTGAAATCGCTGACATTGGACGAGGCTGCAAAACACGCTGCAGAACTGCTTTATTCCTATTACATAAATAAGCCGTCGTGGGACATCACCTCGTTTGCCATGAACATGCCGACATATAAAGTCTTAAAGAAATGCAAGGCCTATGTCCGGCTGTACGAATTGTGGGTGGAAGAAAATGTGTTATATATTAAGTGGCTGAAGGAGAGAAAGCTGATTGACGCCTGTATTGATCCTGAATATACGGCTAAAATAATATGTGCAGTCCTCGACGGAATCATCAAACAATCATATGTATTGGGCCAGCCAGCCACCTTCCGCAGCTTTTTAGACGCACTCTCGGTATTTTTTACTTTAGACAGAGAGCACGAGAGGCCAAGAATTTTGAAAAGTTTTTCAGAAAGCGAGGAACATCAGTGAAGTATAGAGAAATAATTATGTATATCATTATGGGGGTTTTCACAACCATTGTGAATATCGCCAGCTTTTATATATTGGTAGAGATCATGAATGTGGATTACAAAGCCGCCACTGTCGCCGCTTGGATTTTGTCCGTGCTGTTTGCTTACATAACAAATAAATTATATGTGTTTCAGCAAAAAACACATGATCTGCAGAGCCTGCTGAAAGAGCTCACTGCTTTTTTCAGCGTTCGGGTCCTGTCTCTCGGCATAGATTTAGGCATGATGATCATTCTTGTCGGCCAGTTCAATACAAATGAAACCTTGGCCAAAATACTCGACAACGCGGTCATTGTTGTCGTCAACTATGTTGCGAGCAAATGGCTCGTCTTTAAAAAAACAAAGGAAGAAGGGGTATGAGAGGACTGCAGCATATGATCTGCCGTTTTCTATGGAGAAATAAGGGGAATAAAAAATAAAAACCAGAAAGGTGATTGCACATGCGGGAAGAGCTAAAGGGGATATTTGCAAGTGTATTCGGAGAAAAAGAGGGGTTACGGTTTTTTTTCGCACCTGGAAGAGTGAATCTGATTGGAGAACATACAGACTATAACGGCGGGCATGTCTTTCCGTGCGCGCTGACAATGGGTACATATGCTGCTGTTGCAG
Source organism: Bacillus sp. GW821-FHT01G09 (assembly GCF_059422205.1). Lineage (NCBI taxonomy): Bacteria > Bacillati > Bacillota > Bacilli > Caryophanales > Bacillaceae > Bacillus > Bacillus sp. GW821-FHT01G09. The sequence goes on along the minus strand of NZ_JBWKWL010000001.1, from coordinate 759,228 downwards.
AAAGAAAAGACGGGCTTGTCCGGATGTATTCAGATAACTTTAAAAACGCAGGCATCAAGGAATGCAGCCTTGACAATATTCGCTATCAAAAAGAAGACGACTGGGCGAACTACCCAAAAGGCGTGATTTATGAATTTCAACAGAGGGGATATGCAGTTCCCCATGGCTTTGACATTGTATTTTCAGGGAATATTCCAAACGGGGCGGGGCTGTCGTCTTCCGCTTCTATTGAACTGCTGATGGGGGTCGTGCTCCAAAGCTATTTTCATCCTGAAGTAGATGCGCTTGAGCTTGTGAAAATGGCGCAGCATGCGGAAAACCATTTTATCGGCGTCAATTGCGGAATTATGGACCAATTTGCAATTGGAATGGGGAAAAAACATCATGCGATGCTGCTGAACTGCGACACGCTTGACTATGAATATAGCAAACTCAATGTCTCAGGCCTCGCGCTGGTCATCGCGAACACGAACAAAAAAAGGACATTGGCTGACTCCAGCTATAATACGAGACGCCAAGAATGCATTGATGCATTGCTTGATCTGAAAAAAGGCCTCGATATTGCCGCACTGGGCGACATCAAGCCTTCTGATTTCGATGCGCATTCCAGCCTGATCCAAAATGAAACGAACAGACGCCGGGCAAAGCACGCTGTATACGAAAATCATCGTGCTATTAAGACGGCCCATATGTTCAAAGAGAACAATATAGATGAAATCGGGCAGTTAATGAAGGAATCCCACCTTTCATTGAAGGATGACTATGAAGTAACATGCCCTGAACTTGATGAGCTTGTGTTTGCGGCATGGGATCACGAAGGTGTAATTGGGTCAAGAATGACGGGAGCAGGCTTTGGCGGATGCACCATCAGCATAGTAAAAGATGAGTTCGTTGATGATTTTATTCAGAAGGTTGGAGACAGATATCAAGAAAAAACAGGGCTCCGAGCGGATTTTTATGTCGCGGATATCGGAGAGGGAGCGAGAGAACTAAAGGGGGAGTGACATATGAGTATTATTGAACATCTGGAACAGCTGCTTGAGTATGGCCTGGAACGAAAATTGATTTCGATCTGGGATCGGGAATATACGAGAAACCGTCTTTATGAAGCGCTGGCCATCACACATCCCGAGCCGGTCTCCGGCATCTGCATCAAGCAGTCACAAAGCCTGCCGGACTTGCTCGCTCCCATCTATAAATGGGCTGCCGAAACCGGCCGAATGGAAGCGGATACAGATACGTACCGTGACCTGCTCAGCGCAAAGCTGATGGGCTGTTTTGTACCTGCTCCGTCAGAGGTCATTCGCAAATTTGAAGAGACAAAAGCATTATACGGCCCAAAACAGGCGACAAAGGAATTCTATCAATATTCAGAGGATGTCTATTATATACGGACTGACAGAATCGCCAAAAATGTTCATTGGACGGTGCCGACCGAATATGGCGAACTGGAAATGACCATTAACCTATCAAAGCCTGAAAAGGACCCGAAAGCGATTGCGGCTGCAAAAGAGCAGGAACAGACAAATTATCCGATGTGTTTGCTGTGTAAAGAAAATGTCGGGTTCGAGGGAAGCGTGAATCATCCAGCCCGGCAAAATCACAGAATCATTCCGGTCACCCTTGAGGACGAACAATGGTTCCTGCAATTCTCGCCATATGTCTATTATCCGGAGCACTGCATTGTCTTAAAAGGTGAACATGAACCGATGGAGATCAGCAAAAAAACATTTGAAAGGCTGCTGTCATTTCTCGGGCAGTATCCGCATTATTTTATCGGTTCAAACGCGGATCTGCCGATTGTCGGCGGCAGCATCCTAAGCCATGATCATTTCCAAGGCGGCGCGCATGATTTTCCAATGGCACGTGCAGAAGCGGAAGACGTTTATGAATTAAAAGATTATCCCGGCGTGTCGCTGGGCTTAGTGAAGTGGCCGATGTCTGTGCTCAGGCTCCAAGGAGACGAACCGGGTCACGTCGCCGAAGCTGCTGACCATATCTTCCGCACGTGGCAGACGTATTCCGATGAAAAAGCCGCCATTGCCGCCTATACAGGCGATACGCCCCATAATACGGTCACACCGATTGCGCGGCGCAGGGGAGGCTTGTACGAACTCGATATCGTACTGAGGAACAACCGGACGGATGAGGAGCATCCATTAGGGATATTTCATCCCCATAAGGAAGTTCACCATATTAAAAAAGAAAATATCGGCCTGATTGAGGTCATGGGATTGGCGATATTGCCGGGCCGCTTACAGGAGGAAATGAAAGAAACGGCAGCGGCGCTATGCTCTGCTGATCCGAAAACAGCTTTAGAACAAAATCCGCTCACGGCAAAACATAGTGAGTGGGCTATTCGGATGATGGAAAAAAGAACCATAACAAAAGAGAATGCAGATCTAGTCATAAAAGAAGAGCTGGGACATGTATTCGCTCGCATTCTTGAACACGCCGGTGTGTTTAAACAGACAACAGAAGGAAAACAGGCCTTCAGAAGGTTTATCGACCAGTTGGGCGTCAAACCAGTCAAAAGCCTCAACCGCTAGGGTTGAGGCTTTTTCGATTTTTATGGCAAAACAAACACCCAAAGCGCTGACGCTTCGGGTGCTGCTGCTTTTATCCTCTTTTTCTGGTTAACAGGCTTACTAGAAAGACAACAATGGCTGCACCGATTACCGCTGGAATAATGGCAAATCCGGCTAGGTGCGGCCCCCATGTTCCAAGCAGCCCGTGTCCGATCCAGGCGCCAATAAGACCTGCGATCATAGACCCGATAATTCCTCCGGGCATATCTCCTTTTACAAACAGGCTTCCAAGCCATCCGATAATAATAGCGACGATAAGTGAAATAAGAAAACTCATCATGCAACACATCCTATTTTTTATTTATTTGCTTATATCATTCCTCTTTTTTGTATAAGATAAACAACTGGATGCTCTCATTAAAAAATACGGACAATTCAGAGCATATTGGCTCTTCATTGCGCCTTTTCTTTCAATATTTGATGCGTTAAAATGGTAACCGTGTGAAAAGATGCTAGACAAGGAAAAAATAATTTCTATCTAGAAAGTTTAACAAAATGAAATTTTTGATTGACCTAAGTTTTTTATTGTGGTAAACCTTTATTTGTCAGAATTAGTTCTTCATCATCTTTTCTTTACTTATATGCGGAAATAACTAGAAACTTTTCATCTTAAGCGATAGATGTGAATAAAGTTGGAGCAATTTTTGTCGATTTTATGACATTTAAGCGAAAATGGGATGAAGTTTATAAAAAAATAAAGCTAATAAGTGAAGTTTTTGATAGCATAACAAAGTAGAGAAAAGATTTTGAGGAAGTATGCACTTCAGATTTATTACATCAATAGGAAGGATGGTGATCTTCTTGTTCAGAGCATTAAAACCGTTGCTTGTATTAGCGCTGTTAACTGTGGTTTTCGTCCTTGGGGGATGCAGCAATGCTTCAGTACTAGATCCGAAAGGACCTGTAGCTGAACAGCAAAGTGATTTAATCCTGTTATCTATCGGATTTATGCTGTTTATCGTCGGGGTCGTCTTTGTTCTATTTACCATTATTTTAGTAAAATACCGCGACCGTAAAGGCAAAGATAATGGATCTTATAACCCAGAAATTCACGGTAACACGTTTTTAGAAGTAGTCTGGACAGTGATCCCAATTTTAATCGTCATTGCACTTTCTGTGCCAACAGTACAGACGATATATTCGTTAGAAAAAGCTCCTGAAGCAACAAAAGATAAAGAGCCTCTTGTTGTTTATGCTACTTCGGTAGACTGGAAATGGGTATTCAGCTACCCTGAACAGGATATTGAAACGGTCAACTACTTAAACATTCCTGTCGACCGCCCGATCTTGTTCAAAATCTCATCTGCAGATTCAATGGCTTCGCTATGGATTCCTCAGCTTGGAGGGCAAAAATATGCGATGGCAGGAATGCTGATGGATCAATACTTACAGGCTGACAAAGTGGGTACTTACGAAGGCCGCAACGCGAACTTCACAGGTGAACATTTTGCAGACCAAGAGTTTGATGTGAATGCAGTTACAGAAAAAGACTTTAACAGCTGGGTGAAAAAGACTCAGAACGAGGCTCCTAAGCTGACAAAAGAGAAGTATGATGAATTGATGCTTCCTGAAAATGTGGACGAATTAACGTTCTCTTCTACTCACTTGAAATACGTTGATCACGGACAAGACGCTGAGTACGCGATGGAGGCGCGCAAACGCCTTGGCTATCAAGCCGTTTCACCGCACTCTAAAACAGATCCGTTTGAAAACGTAAAGAAAAACGAATTTAAGAAGTCTGATGATACAGAAGAATGATATTGATCAGGAAAGGAGGAAGCCTGCATGAAATTCAAATGGGACGAATTTTTCGTAACTGGTGACCCATTAATTCTGGGCGCACAAGTTTCCATTGCGCTTTCAACCATTGCCATTATTTTTGTACTGACTTACTTCAAAAAGTGGAAATGGCTGTGGTCTGAATGGATAACTACTGTTGACCATAAAAAACTCGGAATCATGTACATTATATCTGCTGTAATTATGTTATTCCGCGGCGGTGTCGACGGTCTGATGATGCGTGCCCAGCTAGCGCTTCCGAATAACAGTTTTTTAGACTCAAACCACTATAATGAAATTTTTACAACTCACGGTACAATCATGATCATCTTCATGGCGATGCCGTTCTTAATCGGTCTTATCAACGTTGTTGTACCTCTTCAAATCGGTGCCCGCGACGTTGCGTTCCCTTACTTGAACAACCTGAGCTTCTGGACGTTCTTTGTAGGGGCGATGCTTTTCAATATTTCTTTCGTTATCGGAGGTTCTCCGAACGCAGGCTGGACGAGTTATATGCCGCTTGCAAGTAACGACATGAGCCCTGGGCCGGGTGAGAACTACTACCTCCTCGGACTTCAGATTGCCGGTATCGGTACCCTGATGACAGGGATCAACTTTATGGTAACAATCTTAAAAATGAGAACAAAAGGCATGACATTAATGCGTATGCCAATGTTCACATGGACAACACTGATCACAATGGTTATTATCGTGTTTGCGTTCCCTGTACTTACAGTAGCATTAGCACTTTTATCATTTGATCGTTTGTTCGGCGCTCACTTTTTCACATTGGAAGCAGGCGGTATGCCGATGCTTTGGGCTAACTTGTTCTGGATTTGGGGACATCCTGAAGTATATATCGTTATTCTTCCGGCGTTTGGTATTTTCTCAGAAATCATCTCAAGCTTTGCAAGAAAACAATTGTTTGGTTACAAAGCGATGGTTGGTTCTATTATCGCCATCTCTGTATTGAGTTTCTTAGTTTGGACTCACCACTTCTTCACAATGGGGAACAGTGCGTCCGTTAACTCATTCTTCTCAATTACGACAATGGCAATCTCAATCCCAACCGGGGTTAAAATCTTTAACTGGCTCTTTACAATGTATAAAGGCCGAATCAGCTTTACAACACCTATGCTGTGGGCGCTTGCGTTCATTCCTAACTTCGTTATCGGCGGGGTTACAGGGGTTATGCTTGCGATGGCAGCAGCGGATTATCAATACCATAATACGTACTTCCTTGTATCTCACTTCCACTATGTGCTGATCGCGGGTACTGTATTTGCTTGTTTCGCCGGATTTATTTTCTGGTATCCAAAAATGTTCGGCCACAAGCTGAACGAAAGAATCGGAAAATGGTTCTTCTGGATCTTTATGATCGGGTTCAATATTTGTTTCTTCCCGCAATATTTCTTGGGGCTTCAAGGCATGCCTCGCCGTATTTACACATACGGACCGAACGACGGCTGGACAACATTGAACTTTATCTCAACTGTCGGAGCTTTCATGATGGGTGTAGGATTCTTAATCCTTTGCTATAACATCTACTACAGCTTCCGTTACTCTACTCGTGAAATCAGCGGAGATTCATGGGGTGTGGGACGTACGCTTGATTGGGCGACTTCTTCTGCGATTCCGCCGCATTACAACTTTGCGGTGCTTCCTGAAGTCAAATCTCAAGATGCATTCCTGCATATGAAAGAAGAAAAAACTGAATTATACCCTGAAAGCAAATTCAAGAAAATCCATATGCCAAGCAACTCAGGCAGACCGTTCTTTATGTCTGTTGCCTTCGGTCTCGCTGGCTTTGGACTGGTATTTGAATGGTACTGGATGGGCGTAGTCGGATTGATCGGAGTCCTGCTCTGCATGGTTCTGCGTTCATTCGAATACGACAACGGCTACTACATTAGTGTTGATGAAATAAAAGAGACGGAAAGAAAGATTTCCGAATAAGGAGGCGTGAGTTATGGAACATGCAGAACACGGCAATTCTAACGCGCCTATGGAATATCAATCTGAAACCGGCAGACTTAATATTCTCGGGTTTTGGATCTTTTTAGGGGCAGAAATTGTGTTGTTCTCAACACTATTTGCAACCTTCTTCGTTCTTAAAAACAGAACAGCTGGAGGTGTCTTGCCAGACGAACTATTTGAAGTCAATCTGGTAATGATTATGACGTTCTTGCTGCTGATCAGCAGCTTTACCTGCGGGATCGCTGTTCATGAAATGCGCCGCGGAAGTTTAAAAGGCGTAGTCATTTGGACAATTATCACTCTTCTTCTCGGTGCCGGCTTCGTCGGATGCGAGATCAACGAGTTTGTTCACTATGTACATGAAGGAGCGGCTCTCAGTACAAGTGCGTTCTGGTCTGGATTCTTTGTTTTACTTGGAACTCACGGAACTCACGTAACAATCGGGATTTTCTGGATCACAGGAATTCTGATTCAGTTGAAGAAACGCGGCTTAACTCCGCAAACTTCATCTAAAATCTTTATCTCAAGCTTGTACTGGCACTTCTTAGATGTTGTATGGATTTTCATCTTTACAGGTGTCTATCTCATGGGATTGGGGGGTCTGTAAAATGGCAAACAAATCTGCTGAACACAGTCACTTTCCATGGAAGCACATTGTAGGTTTTGCACTGTCTATCGTTTTGACCCTGCTGGCTCTATGGGTAGCGGTGTACACTGACCTGAGCTCATCAGCAAAACTTTGGATTATCTTCGGTTTCGCCTTCATTCAGGCGGCGCTGCAGCTTCTCATGTTCATGCACATGACAGAGAGCGAAAACGGCACAATCCAAGTTGGAAACACGCTGTTCGGATTCTTTGGCGCGATCGTTATCGTACTTGGATCCATCTGGATTTTCGCGGCTCACTATCACCATGGTGACCATATGGACGGAAATCCTCCTGGAGGCGCTGAACACTCAGAGCATTCAGGCCATAACGAATAATACAAAAACCCTCTTCATTGGAAGAGGGTTTTTTGCTGTCTTCAGCTGCTTCGCTTTCTGCGAAGATACGGAAGGCCGTAAATGATAAATGCGGCGATATGAGCGACAATGACGTTGACGGCAAACAAGATAATCATGAGAGTGTGTCCTAGTGGAGAAAGGCTTTCTGTTGCGTAAAAGAAGAAGAATACCCACATTAAAATGATTGGCGGAATAGCTGAGAGTGCGACTTTTTTGTTATCAAGCCAAATAAAGAGAGGCGTTGCGCTGGCAACCAATAAGTAAGCAAAAAACATGTCCATCATACCCGTCTCCTTTCATTTTGTGATAACGTTTACAAAAATGAAATAGAGGAACTGAGTTGTGTCTGTTTTGTGATTGTTTTTTGAACATTCTGTTACAATTATTATACCATGTTTTCCAGAAATTGATACACGTTTTCGTGAAAATGAGTTAGACCTATTGTCTTATTTTTATGCTTTATAAGATAGGAGATTGTACGGAGCTTTCTTTTAGAACAGGGGGAATGTAGATGTATCAGGTAATAAAGCTTGAAAAAGAAGACTGGCGGGAAGTAATCAGTATGTCTGAATATGCTTTTCAGAAAGAACTTAGTGTTGAGGAACGAGAAGAGAAAGTAAAAGCTTTAGAGAACCATTACATCATCGGAATCAAAGAACAAGAGAAACTCCTTTCTAAGCTTCACATCATTCCCTTTTCTGTTATGCTGGAAGAGCAGGAGATGAAGATGGGAGGTATTGCAGGGGTAGCAACCTGGCCAGAATACAGAAGAAAAGGAACAGTAAAGGAACTTATTCTAGACGCTCTAGCGGTTATGAAGAAAAGAAACCAAACCATCAGCTTTTTGCATCCGTTCCTGATCTCCTTTTACCGCAAATTTGGCTGGGAACTCTGTTTCTATCAAAAACGCCTGACTTACCTTAAAGAACAGTTTCAAAAACTAGGCGATGCCCCTGGGGACGTGAGGAGGCTTCAAAAGGATGAAACAGATGCAGTGAATGCCATCTATAATCAGTACAGAACGAAGCATAATGGGCTGATGAAGCGTTCAAAGGAGCATTGGACAGAGAAGATCCATGGAATGAAAGCTATGTACATCTCTGAAGATGGGGTGCCCTGTGGATATCTTGTGTATGACATCAAAAATAAAACGATGCGGGTTGAGGAATTTGTTTATTTGAACAGAGAGGCACAGAGAGGCTTGTGGAATTTTATTTGCCAGCATGATTCGATGCTAAATGAAGCGGAACTGACTGTACGGATGGAGGAAGATCTTGATTTTTTAACTGCCGAACCCCGGGTCAAACAAGAGATATATCCTTATAGTATGGCGCGCATCGTTGACGTTGAAGGTTTTTTACGGGAATATCCAAAATCTCGGGTAACAGCTCCCTTTGACTTTAAGGTAACGGATCAATGGGCACCGTGGAATCAACAGACTTTCCGCGTCGATTCGCAGCAGGTGCAGATCGTTTCAGAAGAGTCATCTGACCATCTAATAGAATGCAGCATATCTTCTTTAACCGCTTTCTTCCTAGGCGCCAGAAGTGCCCGTTTCCTTTTTGAAGCAGGCATGATAAAAGGACCGGTATCTGAAATCAAACGGCTTGATGACGACTTTCAACTAAAACCTCCATTTCTTATGGATTTCTTTTAACCTCTTATTTAAAAGGGGTTTTTTTATTTGAAAAGTTTTGTGTCAATCGAAACATTTCGGTTTATCATACGTCATATTTCGTGTAGCTGAAAAGCGTCACAAGTGCGGAAAAAACTTAAAAGGAAGCGAGCTTCACGTGTCATCTTGAACGTGGTTCATGTATAATAAACATTAGTGATTTTCCGATGAAAATGTAAGGCGGGATAGAATGAGTCGATATAAGAAACAGCAAAGCCCCTTTTACCAGGGGGATTTGATTTTTATATTTGGTGTGTTTTTTATTATAAGCGTATTGGCGATTTATGCTGCCGGTCAGTTTGGGCAGTATGGAGATAATGCCTGGACGAAACAAATTATTTATTATGCTTTGGGGGCTATTGCCATTTCGGTGCTGCTGTATTTCGATTTGGAGCAGCTTGAAAAACTGAGTTTATATGTATTTTTATTCGGGATTTTGCTTCTTTTGATATTGAGAGTCAGTCCTGAGTCTATTGCACCAGTGAAAAACGGTGCAAAAAGCTGGTTTCAGTTTGGTTCTGTAACGTTACAGCCCTCTGAATTTATGAAAATCGGGCTCATGATGATGGTAGCCTCAGTGATTTCAAAAGCAAGCCCTAAAAAAATCCGAACGCTCAGAGATGATGTGTATCTTTTGCTTAAGATTGCAGGTGTATCGGTAGTGCCGATCGGACTTATCCTTCTTCAGGATGCTGGTACAGCCGGGATATGTATGTTTATTGTGATTGTCATGATCTTTATGTCAGGAGTAAACTGGAAGCTGATCGCAATCATTGGTGGTTCTGGTATCTTACTTATTTCTCTTATCTTGTTAGTAATGATTAATTTTCCTGATGCTGCTAAATCAGTTGGGATTCAAGAGTATCAAATAAAGAGGGTAACATCCTGGGTTTCTGATACAAATGGAACAACTCAGGAAGATGCAAATAGCAGCTGGCAGGTTGATCAGGCTGTTATGGCTATCGGCTCAGGCGGCATTGTCGGAAATGGCGTTCACAATTTGAAGGTGTATGTACCAGAAGGACAGACCGACTTTATCTTCGCCATTTTAGGTGAAAGCTTTGGCTTTATAGGCTGTGCAATTGTTGTCATCATGTTCTTCTTCTTAATCTACAGGCTTGTGGTTCTGATAGACAAAATACATCCGTTTAACCGTTTTGCTTCCTTCTTTTGCGTTGGCTATACGGCTTTAATTGTCATCCACACATTCCAGAATATCGGAATGAACATCGGCATTATGCCTGTTACCGGGATTCCGTTGCTGTTTGTCAGCTACGGTGGAAGCTCGACGCTTGCAACGCTAATCGGTTTCGGGATTGTGTATAACGCGAGTGTGCAGCTGACGAAATACAGAAGTTATCTTTTTAATTCTTAATATGCAGACAGCCTTTACAGAGGCTGTCTTTTTTTTGTGCAGAGCATTTCACTTTTGAGATCACTTTTTTTCGGATATGATAAAAAGTGATAAGGAGGTTCTTGTGATGAATAACACAATCGAAACCATTTTGAATCATCGGTCAATCCGGTCTTTTACTGATCAGCTTTTGACAGCTGAAGAAATTGATACATTAGTGAAAAGTGCGCAGGCTGCGTCTACATCCAGCTATGTGCAGGCATATTCGATTATCGGGGTTTCTGATCCTGAGAAAAAACGCGAGCTGTCCGTGCTTGCTGGGAATCAGCCTTACGTTGAGAAGAACGGACACTTTTTTGTATTTTGTGCGGATTTGTACCGCCATCAACAACTGGCTGAGGAAAAAGGTGAACATATTTCTGAGCTGCTCGAGAATACAGAAATGTTTATGGTTAGCTTGATTGATGCGGCGCTGGCAGCGCAAAATATGAGCATTGCCGCTGAATCCATGGGGCTTGGCATTTGCTATATCGGCGGCATTCGGAATGAACTGGACAAGGTGACAGAGGTGCTGCAAACGCCTGACCATGTGCTCCCGCTTTTCGGACTGGCAGTAGGCCATCCTGCGAACCTTTCCGGCAAAAAACCGAGATTGCCAAAGCAGGCCGTTTATCATGAGAATACGTATAATGTGAACACAGACGATTTCCGTCATACTATGAATACGTATGACAAAACCATTTCTGATTACTATAGAGAAAGAACAAACGGGCAGCGGGAAGAAACGTGGTCCGATCAAATACTGAACTTTATGAAGCAAAAGCCGCGTACGTATTTAAATGACTACGTGAAAGAAAAGGGCTTTAATAAAAACTAAAGCAAACCTCTCCCTCTGGAGGGGTTTTTATGTTTCACGTGTAACATATTCCGACAAATAGGGACAGGCTTTCACAAATAAATGGCGAATGATATGGAACACTGATAAGCAGTGTGAGCGGCTTTGGAGAAAAAATAGAAGATCAGTGATACGATGAGGATGAGGTGGTAGGGATGGTTTCATTAAGTATATTAGATCAATCTCCAGTATCAGAGGGCAGCAATGCAGAAACGGCCTTACAGCAAACTGTTGCGCTTGCCCAAGCTGCTGAGGACCTTGGATATAAGAGATTTTGGGTTTCTGAGCATCACTTTTCAAAACGTCTGGCAGGGTCCAGTCCTGAGGTGCTAATCAGTCATATAGCAGCGAAAACAAAGCGAATCCGTGTTGGATCAGGAGGAGTCATGCTGCCGCATTACAGTGCTTATAAAGTAGCTGAAAACTTTCGTGTTCTGGAGGGGCTGACACCAGGAAGAATTGACCTGGGGCTTGGCAGAGCACCGGGGGGAATGCCGATTGCATCATGGGCGCTGAATGACGGCGGAAAGCGCAATGCTGATCAGTATCCGCAGCAAATCAAGGAGCTGACCATGTATTTGCATGATTTGGCGGATGATAAACACCGTTTTCCGAATCTGACGGCTGCGCCGCATATTTCAACGGCTCCGGATGTGTGGCTGCTCGGCTCATCTGGAGAAAGCGCGCTGCTCGCAGCTGAATCTGGCGCTGGCTATATGTTTGCCCATTTTATCAATGGAGAGGGCGGAGAGGGTACTGTCAGACAGTATAAGAGGCGATTCAAACCGTCTGTGTTAGGAGATACGCCTCGAGCGGCAGTTGCTGTTTTTGTTCTTTGTGCTGACACGGAGAAGAAGGCAGAGGAGCTTGGGGCTGTGCTTGATTTTACACTTTTGGCGGGAGAGCAGGGTATTCCTTTAGAGGGAGTTCCTTCGTATGAAGCTGTTCGGAAAAATACGTATTCTCCTTATGAACAGAGACGAATTGCTGATAATCGAAATCGAATGATTGTTGGTACGAAAGAACAGGTTAAGGAGCGGCTGCTAGCTTTGAGTAAAGCGTATGAAACAGAGGAAATCATGGTGGTGACCATCACGCATCATTTTGAAGATAAGCTCCGATCGTATCGCTTATTGCAGGAGGCGTTTGCTGACTGATCTTTAAAAAGCCCTGCCGAATCGGCAGGGCTTTTTCTTATTCAACAGTGAAAGGTTCTTCGGTCAAAACCTGGCTTGACTTGCCTTTGTTCGCGGCATATGCGAGCAAGTAATACTCTCCGGCCGGAAGTTTGGTTCCGCCATTAATCGTGCCGTCCCAGTCAAAGTACTGGTAACCTTTATCTTGGTTTTTATAAATGCCGGCTTGGCCTGCGAAATCAAGGTTGCTGTCATAGACGAGGAACGCCAGCTCTTCCGCTCCCGCAGGAAGGTAGGTTTCAATTTGATAGGTGCCTTGTACAGACCCTTCGCTGACAGAGACAGATGTGACTCTCGGATAATCGGGCTCTTTCACAATCAGCAATGTAGGTACCTTAGCGACCGTTTTTCCGCCTTCTCTGACGATAACCGTTCCTTCATAGGTGCCAGCTTTTGTTTTCTTCGTATTGACCTTTACTTTTGCAGTGGCTTTCCCGGTTTGATGTGCCGGAATCACAACACGGCTTGTGCCGGATGTGGAGATGCCGCTGTCATTAAATGAGTATTCCAGTGTGTATGATTTTCTAATGGAAGATTGATTTTCAATCGTAAACGTTTCTTTTTTCGTTTCGTTTCCGTTTTCCTTCAAGAACGTGCCGTATGAATAGCTTCCAGGTGAGACGAGCGAATCTGCTTTGATTGCGTTCATGATTCTTGCGCTGCCTGCGCCTTGAGCGTTATGCGGATATACTTCCCCATCGCTATCCTTTAAAGTGACAGCGGTATTCATGATGGCGGCTTTAATCTGTTCAACGCTCCACTTTGGCTTGGCTTGTTTAATAACGGCAACCGCTCCGGCAATATGAGGCGATGCCATGCTTGTTCCTTGTTTTGATCCGTAGCCGTATGGATGGTCAGGATCGTGTGTTGGGATCGTGCTCACGATATTGACCCCTGGCGCCGAAATATCAGGCTTAATCATCCACGTATCCATAACAGGGCCGCGTGATGAGAAATCAGCCACTTGTTCACCGAGCGCTTTTGAGACCGTCAACTTGAATGTTGTTTTTGTCTCACCAGCTTTCAGGGCGCTGACGAGTTTTTCGCCGTCTTCTAATGAAAGCTTAATCGTTGGGACAGACATGCCTGGGACATTGGCTTCAATTTCTCCAGAGAGGTTGTTATACACAACCATGCCGATTGCACCGGCTTTTTTAGCGTTATCCGCTTTATCCACAAATGCAATGCTGCCTCGTTTGACAACGGCGACTTTGCCTGTCAGGTCTTTCCCTTCAAAATCCTTTTCTTCGCCGATTCCTGCTTCGACAAGCTCAATTTCTTTGTTATTGAGCGCTTTGACGTCGTCCTCTTTGTTATAGCCCATCACTTTTGCTGAAGAATAGGAGCCGAAAGTGACGGCGTATTCATTGAGCGGCAGCTGAGTCGCACCGACAGAAATCGCTTCTCTTGATGTGCCCGGCGATCCGACTGTCCAGCCGTTCGGTCCGCTGTTGCCGTTTGAGGTAACAGCGACAACGCCTTCTGACATGGCCCAGTCAAGCGCTGTGCTTGTCGCCCAGTCCGGGTTGTTTAAAGAGTTTCCGAGAGACAGGTTCATCACATCTGCCCCGTCCTGCACTGCACGTTCCACGCCCGCGATGACGTTTTCCGTTGTGCCGCTTCCGCCAGGCCCTAACACACGATAAGCAAGAAGTGTTGCATCAGGCGCTACGCCTTTAATTGTTCCGTTTGCAGCCACAGTTCCGGCTACGTGTGTGCCGTGGTCAGTCGCTCCGCCCCTCGGATCGCCTGTTGGTGTTTCTTTTGGATCGTAATCATTGTCCACAAAATCGTATCCTTTATATTGTCCAAAGTTTTTCTTCAGATCTGGGTGATTGTATTCAACTCCAGTGTCAATAATCGCCACCTTGATGCCTTTTCCTGTGTAGCCTAAATCCCATGCATCGTTTGCTCCGATATAAGGCGCACTGTCATCCATTTGCGGAGATACGGCGTCTTCGGAGATTGTGACGTCTTTATCCTTCATATTGTCTGTTTTATATGTGACGTTCGGGTACACTGCCTTAACGTCTTTTACCGCGAGAAGTTTTGGAATCTCATTAGCTGGAAGCTTCATAGAGAAGCCTGAGAATACCTGCTCATATTCCCGGTTTACTTTTCCGTTTTTCACCGCTTTGATTGCTTTGTTTTTTGCTTTTGTGCGAGCGGTTTTCAGCTTGCTTTTCGATTGGCTTTCTCCCGCTTCCTTCGCTTCTGCCAAGGATTTTTCTTTTAATTCCACTATAACGGTTGTTTTTTTGCTTGTCGTCATGTCGATATCACCGAATACCTCGGCTTTTTCCAGATCAGCCGACGTTTTTGAAGAAGCCGGAGCTGCCTGGACGCCCGTAATACCTGTGGATAACGCAAAAAATAAGACAAAACTTACAAGCAGAAAGCGAATGATCCCCTTTTTCAATGTGTTTCCCCCTTTGTATTTAGAAAAAATGTGAAAGATCTAGTATATATTTCTTGAAAATTCAAAAAAATCCTTGTGTCATTTGGACCATTTATTGGATTTTGTTTGTGTATAACGAAGGAGTTATACACAGAACCCTGTGTATAAGTGAATAAACCTGTGTATATATATAGTTAGGAATATACGTTCGTATACAAAATATAGATAGAGTTTGTGGACATGTGGATATCTCTTGTGATTAAGTTGTTCTTATCTTTGGGATAACTTGTGTATAAAGTTTTCAAAGCGGTTCTCCAATTTTCATTTCAATTCTTTCAGCTTTCAACAAAACTTCTAAAAACTAGTTGGTTTTTTCACTCATATTGTGACAAAGAATTCTCTTTCCACGGTCTATCATAGAGTCATGAGTTTTGCTAGAGCCGCTAGTTTGCGAGAAAAGAAATCGGCCGTCTTTTCTTGCGGGCTGCGGCTGAGAAAACGGGCTGCTAAAAAGGCTGCCTGCCAAAAAGAAGCGGAGGGATGTTTTTCTATGAAACGTTTGCTTGTATCTTTACGGGTGTGGATGGTCTTTTTGATGAACTGGGTGACGCCGGACAGAAAAACTGCGGCTGCCGCGGTCTATTCGGCTCAGCGTACATACCAAAGAAAGGCGGCTGTGCAGGCCGCAGGACTCGTTTCGTTTTATGAGTGGCGGATGGCTGTGAATGAGGAAGAAAAGCAGAAAGCGAAAGCCGCCGCGCTTTATAAAAGAAGATGTTTGCAAGCCTTCAAGGAATCGCCAAAGCAGGAGAGAGCGGGCCCGCATCTTTACATGGCGGTCAAAAGGAGGTAAAATCCCAGTCAAAAGCAAATTGGCGGGAGAGATAACCTCTTGAAAATCTATAAAGTATTAAACAACAATGCGGCTTTAATAAAAGAGGATGATCAGGAAAAAATCGTGATGGGGCCGGGAATCGCTTTTCAAAAAAAGAAAAATGATCTCATCCCTATGAATAAAGTGGAAAAAATCTTTGTCGTGCGCGACGAGAATGAAAAATTCAAACAAATCCTGCAAACACTGCCGGAGGAACATATAGAAATAGCTGAGGATATCATCAGCTATGCGGAGGGGGAGCTCGCGGCGCCGCTGAGCGACCACATTCATATCGCGCTTTCTGACCATTTATCCTTTGCGATCGAAAGGGTTCAAAATGGGCTGCTTGTCCAGAATAAATTGCTGCATGAGATAAAGGCGCTCTATAAAAAAGAATATGAGATCGGCCTGTGGGCGATCGGACATGTAAAAGAGACATTGGGCGTGTCTCTGCCTGAAGATGAAGCGGGTTATATTGCCCTTCACATCCATACGGCGAAGATGGATGCGGAGAGCATGTATTCGGCGCTGAAGCATACGACCATGATCAAAGAAATGATAGAGAAAATAGAACAATACTTTAATCGAAAGGTGGATGAAAACAGCATTTCCTATCAACGCCTTGTCACGCATTTGCGATACGCGGTCAGCCGGTTGGAATCAAATGAAGCGCTCCATCGTATGGACGAGGAGATGCTTTATTTCATCCAAAAAAAGTATTCATTCGCCTATCAATGTGCGCTGGAGCTGGCGGAGTTTTTGAAAAATGAATATCAATTACATTTGCCGGAATCCGAGGCCGGCTATATCACGCTGCATGTCCAGCGTCTTCAAGATCTCTCGGAATAACCGCTTTGACTTGCAGGGAGTGATCTCTGGAAGTTTTTTTATTGATCAGGATTCAGTGTGTAGTACATCCAGCCTATCATAACTATTCCCGCGGTCAGATTGCCGAGCGTAACGGGGATTAAGTTTCTGACTGCTCCCATCAGTGTCACTGTATCAGGGTGCTCGATCAAAAGCGAGATGGCGAATGTGCACATATTGGCAATGCTGTGTTCAAAGCCGGAAATAAAGAAGCAGAAAACGAATAGCATCATGGTAAAAAGCTTTGCTCCTTCCCCTTTGAGAGACATTGGAATGAAAAAGGCGAGGCACACAAGCCAATTGCACAGCATTCCTCTGAAAAACAATTCGGAAGCCGGCGGCTCCATTTTGTGCTCTGCCAAATGAATCAAAAAGGAATGAACAGAAGGCTCCTCAAAAAGTCCCGTCGCGCTGATCAGGATGGCAAACAGAATGGCGCCGATTAAATTGCCGGCATAGCTTGACATCCACAAGTACAGGGTGTTGCGCCAGCTGAGTTTTTTCCGGAGCGCGGTATAGGTGAAATAAAAGGTGTTGCCGGTAAATAAATCTCCGCCTCCGTAAGCAATCAGCAGAATAGCGGCCCCGAAAGTGACAGCGGCTGCCGGAAAGGCAAACGGAGAATCAGCCATAAAGAAATAGCTGCCTGTTTTGCTTGCGGCTGTAATGCCAAAACCAATAAACATACTGGCCAAAATGGACCGAAGCACATAACGGATTTTGCTTGAAGCGAATATGTTTTGTTTTTTCAAAGCATACTGTTCAACCTTTTGCAATGCTTGAGTTTCCATTGTCTTTTCCTGCTTTCTTTCATGATTGAGCATAGTATAGCACGATATTGTGAAGTATTTCACAATTAATTTTTACGAATTTTTGTCTACATGTTTTATCAAACTATTTAACTAAAAAAATAGTTGACGAAAACGCTGTCATGATTTATGATGAAAGCGTATTCTTAATCTGAATAAGCGGGATTGTGACTGGTAAAGCAGGCAAGACCTAAAATTTGCGTAAATGAAAAAGGATCGCTGTATCCTTTATTCGTTGGCGAATTTTAGGTCTTTTTTGTTTAAATAAAAGGGGGAGAAATAGATGGATTACAAAGAGACTGCAAAACGCCTTATTGAGCTTCTCGGAGGGAAAGAAAATATTATCAGCGCGGCTCATTGTGCAACAAGACTGCGTTTAGTGATGAAAGATGAATCAAAGATAGATCAAGCACAAGTAGAAGAGCTTGATGGCGTCAAAGGGGCTTTCAGCAGCTCTGGCCAGTACCAGATCATTTTCGGAACAGGCCTTGTGAATAAAGTATTCGATGCCTTTTCTAAAGAAGCAGATATCGAGCGTGAAGAACACGTAAATCATCAGGATGCGGCAAAAGAAAAGCTGAATCCCGCTGCGAGATTTGCGAAAACGCTTTCTAATATTTTTGTTCCAATCATCCCGGCTATTGTAGCCAGCGGCCTATTAATGGGATTGCTGGGTATGATCAATGCGTTTCATTGGATGAGCAAGGATTCTGCGCTTTTGCAGCTGCTTGATATGTTTTCAAGTGCAGCATTCATTTTCTTGCCGATTCTAATCGGGGTCAGCGCTTCAAAAGAGTTTGGCAGCAATCCATACTTGGGAGCGGTCATCGGGGGAATCATGATTCATCCGAATCTTTTAAATCCATGGGGATTGGCGGAAGCGACACCTGATTACATGCATCTTTTCGGATTTGATATCGCGCTTCTCGGCTACCAGGGAACTGTTATCCCTGTCCTGCTTGCGGTGTATGTGATGAGCAAGGTAGAGAAATGGACGAGAAAAGTGGTTCCGCATGCGGTGGATTTGCTTGTTACACCATTTGTTACTGTGATTGTCACCGGGTTTGTTGCTTTTATCGCGATTGGCCCTCTAGGCAGAGCGCTTGGCTCCGGCATTACGGTTGCTTTAACTTATGTGTATGACCATGCCGGTTTTGTCGCAGGTCTGATTTTCGGGGGCACGTATTCACTCATCGTGCTGACAGGCGTTCATCATAGCTTCCATGCGATTGAGGCTGGGCTTATTGCAGATATAGGCAAAAACTACTTGCTGCCGATCTGGTCAATGGCGAATGTCGCACAGGGCGGGGCAGGTCTTGCCGTCTTCTTTATGGCGAAAAAGGCAAAGACAAAAGAAATCGCGCTTCCAGCTGCATTTTCCGCTTTTCTTGGCATTACTGAGCCCGTCATCTTCGGAGTCAATCTGCGCTACCGAAAACCGTTTATCGCCGCGATGATCGGAGGCGCATTGGGTGGGGCATATGTCGTCTTTACACATGTAGCTGCAAATGCTTACGGGTTAACTGGTATTCCGATGATCGCCATTGCGGCTCCGTTTGGCTTCAGCAACTTGATTCACTATCTGATTGGCATGGCGATTGCGGCAGTGTCAGCGTTCATTGCAGCATTTGTCATGAAGATTAATGAGGATGAGGAGAGGAAAAAATGACAGCACATGATCAGGAGCTTCGTCGCCGGGCTTATGAAGAAGTGGAGAAAAAAGAGCCCATCGCTAACAGCGATCCGCACCGCCAGCATTTTCATATCATGCCGCCGGTTGGGCTGCTGAATGACCCGAATGGCGTGATTTATTGGAAGGGCAGCTATCATGTATTCTTTCAGTGGCAGCCGTTTCAGACGGGGCACGGCGCAAAATTTTGGGGGCATTATACGACACAGGATGTTGTGAATTGGAAGCGGGAAGAGATTGCGCTGGCTCCGAGTGATTGGTTTGATAAAAACGGCTGCTACTCGGGCAGCGCTGTCACGAAAGACGATCGGCTCTATCTGTTTTACACAGGAAATGTCAGGGATCAGAATGGAAATCGGGAAACGTATCAATGCCTTGCTGTTTCTGACGACGGACTGTCCTTTGAGAAAAAGGGTGTCGTCGCCCGCCTTCCGGAAGGATATACGGCGCATTTTCGCGATCCGAAGGTATGGGAGCATGAAGGCACATGGTATATGGTGATTGGTGCGCAAACAGAGAATTTGAAAGGGCAGGCTGTATTGTTTGCTTCTGATAACCTGATAGAGTGGAGATTTCTTGGCCCGATAACTGGCGCAGGCTTCAACGGGCTGGACGATTTTGGATACATGTGGGAATGCCCTGATTTGTTTTCCCTTCAAGGATCGGACGTGCTGATTGTTTCGCCTCAAGGGCTTGAGGCTGACGGTTTCCGTTATCAGAACGTATATCAATCAGGTTATTTTGTCGGGCGGCTTGATTATAACAAGCCTGAACTGAAGCATGGTGAATTTATGGAGCTTGATCAAGGTTTTGATTTTTACGCGCCGCAAACACTTGAAGACGATCAGGGAAGGCGGATTTTGTTTGCATGGATGGCTGTGCCTGATCAGGATGAAGGGTCCCATCCGACCATTGACTACCACTGGATTCACTGCATGACGCTGCCGAGACAGCTGACGCTTTCAGGCCAGAAGCTGATTCAGCAGCCGCTGCCTGAGCTAAAAGCCATGCGCAGAAATGAGAAAAAAATACACATCAATATGCATGGATCATCTGGTACGCTTCCAGTGGAAAAACCTGAAAGAGCTGAGATTCTGCTGGAAGACATTCATACGGAGTCTGGCTTTTCAATCAGTATCCGCGGAACGGCTACATTTTCCTTCCAAAAAGACGAGGGGATTATTACGCTGGAACGAAAGAGCTTTGACGGAAAAAGAACAGAAGCGAGACATTGCCACATCAAGGATTTGCATACCGTACACATGTTTCTCGACGCGTCATCTGTGGAAATCTTTATCAATAACGGAGAAGAGGTCTTTAGTGCGAGATATTTTCCTTTCCCGGGAAATCATGAAGTAACAGCCAGTTCGACCGGGAAATCTGAAATGAATGTCGGAATTTGGACACTTATGTAGAAAATCCTTCTATTTTCTTATGTGAAATCTGAGCCATCTGTGCTATTCTTCAACGATAACCTACTATTTTTTTCTGTAAAAGGAGTTGTTTTCTTGAATATACATGAACAGAAGATAACACCGGAATGTTTGGAAAAGGCTGCTAACCAAGTTGAAGATAAGCGGGAAGAATATAAGGATGTGCTGCTTCAGCTGAAAAAAATGCTTGGCGGAACAACGCCGCACAGTGAAACGGCGGAAATTCTCACGCGGGCATATGAACAAATGAAGGAATATGCACTTTTTGTTCAGTCGATAGAAACATTTTTGAGGAAATCTGCAAACAATTTAAAAATCAAATAAACAGGCTGCCGATGGGATCGGCAGTTTTTTCTGTGAAAAGTCTTCGGTGATTTAAAAAGGGCTGCCTCTCTGTAAGGCAGCCCCTTTTGTTTATGATTGTTGATTCAGGCGCAGTGCAGAATGCTTCGTAGGACCAACATATTGGTTTAGCGGGAAGGATTCTTTAATGGCCGCTGTGATGAATTCTTTCGCTGCGTAAATGGCTTCTTTGACTTCCGCACCTTTGGCAAGCTCCGCTGTCACGGCTGCTGAGAATGTACAGCCTGCGCCATGTGTATAAGGCGTATCGATCATTTCGCTTTCAAGGACTTCCGCTGTTTCTCCGTCATAGAGAACATCAACGGCTTTCTCGTGTTTGAGTTTGCCTCCGCCTGTAATGACGACATATTGAGCGCCGAGTGCGTGAATTTTTTTCGCGGCTTCGATCATATCGTCAACTGTTTTTAGTTCATCCATGCCGCTGAGCTGGCTGGCTTCAAACAAGTTTGGCGTAATGACAGTGGCTAGCGGAGCCAATTGCTCACGCAGGGCTTGGGCGTGCTCCGGATAAAGGACTTCATTAGCACCTTTGCAAACCATAACCGGGTCAATTACCACATTTTTTAATTGTTTTTCTTTGATCGTTTTTGCCGCAAGCTCGATAATATCAACGGTTGGCAGCATTCCTGTTTTCATGGCGTCCACGCCGATGCCGTCCGTAATTGTTGCAAGCTGGGCACGGATTGTATCAGTATCGATCGGGAATACCTGATGGTCCCAGCTGTTGTTTGGGTCCATCGCAACGATCACCGTTAAGGCGGTCATCCCGTATACGTTTTTTTCTTGAAATGTTTTTAAATCAGCTTGAATCCCAGCACCGCCGCTGGAATCTGAGCCGGCAATGGTGAGTGCTTTATGCATAGACATGTCTTGAACCTCCATCGTGTTTTGTCTTTCATTATAGTTAGATTTTCTCTGTATCACAATATAGAAGATCTATAGGAATCATTTGACAATCTCAAGGTGCTTTCGTAAAATGCTACATAAGAAAACTAGGTAGGGGTTTTGAGATGTTAAATCGTGAGCTGGTTAAGGGAAGCACGGTTATATTGGTATTGACGCTTCTGAACGAGCGGCCGATGTACGGCTATGAGCTTGTAAAAGAAATGGGAAGCCGCAGCGGAAACGAACTGCAGATGAAAGAAGGGACCTTGTATCCTTCTCTTCACAAGCTTGAACGCCAAGGATATATTTCTTCCTACTGGGAGAAGCAGGAGAAAGGACCGGACCGCAAATATTACCGGATTACAGACGAAGGCAAAGAAGTGCTGGCGGAACGCACGAAGGAATGGAGCGTATTTTCAGCCATGATGGACCGAATACTGAAGTGGAGCGGACAAAATGGATAAAGAAACATATGTATCCGAAATCAAAAGCGGGCTTAAAGGGCTTCCTGAAGACGAGGCAATGATAGAAGAGATTGAGAGCCATATTGAACATCATCTGTTTTGCTCTTTTCAGGAAGGAAAGAGTGAGGAGGAAGCTATGCAGACTTTATTGCAGGCGTTTGGAACACCAACTGACATTGTTTCTTCGTTTAAGAAAATACAGCCAGTAACGTTCCGTGCGTTTTTGATGTTCCATCTTTTCTGTAACAGTGCCCTATTCGCTGTCGGCATTGCGATTACAATAATGCATGTATGGCTTGAATCACCGTTTGTTCAAGCAGTATGGAAAGGCATTTCTGTTTCTGTTTGGCTGATCTTAGCTGCATATATGATCTACTGGGTGCTGATTGGGTATCAAGGCGTGAAGGAGTTTGGAAAACGCGGAGAAAAGCTTGTTCTACATACGATTCTGATCTCAATGGTGCCAAACGTCATTTTTATGCTTGTTTTTCTATTCAATGTAATTCCTGCTGCGCTGTTTCAATCCTTGTTGACACCTTGGTTTGTTGGAACTTGTGCTTTTGCAACGCTGTTATTTCCGTTATTTGGCCGAATGGGCTGTTATATTGGCAAGCGTCAGCTTGCCTGATTTTTTAGGTATATACATAGAAATTCTATGTAAAGGAGGTGTATGTCGTGAGGATTAGCTCTTGTTTATATGGTTTTGTAGCTCATGGGGCAGTATTTTTGTTTACTGGTGGCTGCATGCTCTTGGCTATGGCAGCCAGCTTGCCTTTTGTTTTTCTGCTTGATCGGCTGCCTGATGTCGTCTTTACAGCAGGTGCCATTCTTACGCTGTTATGTTCATATGCTTATGTCTGGTTTTGGGCGGTCCGATTTGCATATAACCAGAAAATGCGCCTGTTTGAGGTTCAATTGGGGTCCTTTGTGTTGCTGGCCCTCATGATATCTTTGTTTTTATTGGATGGATCTAGTATGAAAGACATTGTGATGAATTGGGACGATGCAGGCTGTGCTTTTGTGCCGCCGGCTTTTACATTTTTGTGTCTTTCTTATGCACTGGTGCTGCTGCCGGTCTATCAATCTAAGCTGTGGCGTCTTATCCTTCCGAATGGCGTCCGCCTGAAAGATCTCTTTCATGTCTTTGGAGATCTGATGCTGATCATGGTGCTTCTGATCGGAGCCACTTTGCTGTTTCTATCATTGTAGTATGCCGTTTCAGTAGGATATTCCCACTGATCTCCCGTCCAATATATGTTTTAATAGTACATGACTATGAAAATGAGAAGGAGAGCATCATGAAGATTTCTATCGTAATTGTGACCTATAATCGGATTCCGGCTTTGTGTGAGCTTTTGGAGTCGATTTCCCGCCAGACCTTGAAGCCGTATGAAATTATTATTGTGAATGATGCCGGGGAATCGGTCGTGCCGGTCAAAGCACTTTATCCGGAACTGCCGATTGCTGTCATCAATTTAGAAAAGAACTCGGGGCATGTGGCTGCGAGAAATGCCGGTGTAAAAGAGGCGTCTGGCGATTGCATTATGCTGTGTGATGACGATGATTTCTTTACGCCAGGGCATATCGAGAAAATGGCAAAGGAAATAGAAACGGCAGACTTCGTTCATTCTGATGCGGAAATAGTTTCGTTTGAAGAGAAAAACGGAACAAGATATCCAGTGTCACGGAAATTGTTTGCTTATACCGCTGACTATGAGGATATGAGAGTGTTTTCTACATACGTGCCGTCGGGCAGCATGTACAGACGTTTTCTGCATGATGAAATCGGGTATTTCGATGCTGATGTGCACAATTACTGGGATTGGGATTTTTATTTGCGCGTGGCCAAGGATTACCGGGTGAAGCGTGTCCCTTGCGCCAGCGTGATTTATGCCTTCAGTGACGCGGGAGACAATCAGTCTGCGGACCTTGGCGCCAAGCGGAAGCAATATTTGGATCGTTTAAGTGAAAAGCACGGACTCGGGGAGCTGCCGACGAAAAACTTTGCCGTCCTGCTTGAAGAGCCTGAGATGAAGAGGCGGGAAGCAAAAAGTGAAATGGTTTGGGATGGCGAGCCTGTCTATTCCAGACTTCATCGTTCGTAAGGGGGCCTGAATCTTGAAACAGCTTTTACAAGACAGCTGGTGGAATCAGCTAAAGGAAGAGTTTGAGAAACCGTATTATCAAGAGCTCAGAGAAATGCTGAAGCGGGAATACGCGGAGCAAACGATTTATCCGGACAGCCGGGATATTTTCAATGCGCTGCATTATACCTCATACGATGATGTCAAGGTCGTCATTCTCGGCCAAGATCCGTATCACGGGCCGGGACAGGCTCAAGGTTTAAGCTTCTCTGTCAAGCCCGGTGTAAAGCAGCCGCCTTCGTTAAAAAATATTTTTCTTGAGCTGCAGCAGGACATCGGGTGCAGCATCCCGAATCACGGGTCGCTTGTGAGCTGGGCAAAGCAAGGCGTTCTTTTGCTGAATACTGTGCTGACAGTAAGGCGCGGACAGGCGAATTCCCATAAGGGAAAAGGCTGGGAGCGACTGACGGACCGAATTATTGACGTGCTGAGTGAAAGAGAGCGGCCGGTTATCTTTATTTTGTGGGGACGGCATGCTCAAATGAAAAAAGAACGGATCGACACGTCCAAGCATTTTATCATTGAATCGACGCATCCCAGCCCGTTTTCGGCGAGAAACGGATTTTTCGGGAGCAGACCGTTTTCCCGGGCGAATGCCTATTTGGAGAAAATGGGTGAGGCGCCGATTGATTGGTGTATTAAGGATTTGTAAAAAGCGCAGGTGATCTGCGCTTTTTTATTTGAGTATTTTTCGAATCATTCGCAGCCCGTTTTTGGAGGAAGGATAACGAAATGCGAAGTCGAAGCGGTTCGTTTGTTTGACGACGCTTTTTTTGTGCGTGAATGTGTTAAAACTGTCAAACCCGTGATAGCTGCCGATGCCGCTATCCCCGACGCCGCCGAATGGCAAATACGGCGTCGCCACATGCATTAACGTATCATTGATACAGCCCCCGCCAAACGACAGATTTCCTAAAACAGCGCGCTCAATTTCTTTGTTTGTGGTGAAGAGATACAGGGCGAGCGGCTTAGGGCGCGATTGGACTTTCTCAATGACTTCCCCGATATTGCGGTATGTAAAGAGCGGAAGAATCGGCCCGAAAATCTCCTCCTGCATCACTGGAGAGTCATCCCTCACTTGTTCGAGAATGGTCGGCGCAATTTTGTGATGATTGGGATCAGATTGTCCGCCTGTGAGTGGGATGCCGTCATTCAGAAAGCTGAGCAGCCGCTGATAGTGCCGTTCACTGACGATTTTGCCGTACTGCGGATTCCGTTCAGGCTTAGGGCCGTAAAATTCTCTGATCGCACGCTTCATTTCTTCTGTGAGCTTCGTTTTGATGTCCTCGTGTACAAATAAATAATCCGGTGCGATGCAGGTTTGTCCCGCATTTGTAAATTTCCCGAAGACGATGCGTTTGGCGGCAAGCTGAATGTCAGCATCTTTATGGACGATGCAGGGGCTTTTGCCGCCGAGCTCCAAGGTTACGGGAATTAATTGTTTGGCGGCGGCCTCCATGACGACTTTTCCCACGGATACGCTGCCGGTAAAGAAAATGTAGTCAAAGGGCTGCTGTAATAATGCTGTGCTGACGTCGGGCCCGCCTTCTGCCATAGCGACATAATCGGTTGGAAAAACGCTGCTGATGAGTTTGGAAAGAATAGCAGAAACAGCCGGCGTATATTCTGATGGCTTGAGAACGACCGTGTTCCCCGCCGCAATGGCGCCAATCAACGGAGAAAGCGCCAGCTGCAAGGGATAGTTCCAAGGCGCAATCACCAAAACGGTTCCATACGGCTCAGGAATGATGATGCTTTTGGAGCCTAGATGAGTCAGCGGCGTTTTGACTCGTTTCGGCTTGGACCATTTTCTCAGCCGTTTCATGACAAAGCTGATTTCCTCCAAGACGATTCCGATTTCTGTTGAGTATGCTTCTTGCTCGGATTTATGGAGATCCTGGTAGAGAGCGGCTATGAGATCGGCTTCATGAGTTCTGACGGCTTGTTTCAGCTTCCGCAAAATGTTCAGTCTCGATTCAAGCGGTCTCGTATGTCCCGCCGCAAAATAGGCTTTATGCTTGCTGATGATAGAGGGCATGCTGTTCATTCCGTTTCTCCTTTTTGTAAGGTATGGTGATTTATTATGTGAAAAATCTCTTCTGCTTGTCAATCGCGCAAGGTTTGTCAGAAAAAATAACAAACTCATATCTGCGTTTACAGCAGGAATTTGATAAAATGCAGGAAGACAACATTTATTTTTTTGGAGGGTGCTTCATGAACATTCATATATCTGCATTAATTCAAAAGATGGAAGAGGAGCTGAAAAAAGCAAAAACAGCTGAACGGGATGAGGAGCTGAAGCGTTATGTAGCGGTTGTCCGTTCTCTGTGTGATGTCGTGCTTGATCAGCCGGAGAACGCGAGCGCGCCCCGCATACAGCCGAGCGTTACGCCAAGTCCTGCCGCGCCGCCATCGACAGACCAGCTGATGATGGAAAAAATGATGGGGAGCGCGGGATTAAACAAATATCGAAAGCAAGAAAAAGAGAAGCAGGAAGAGGATGGAAACGGAGAGTCTTTATTTGATTTTTAAAGAGAGAGGTTGAGCTTACGTGAAATTGGTTCTTGGCGCGTTGCAATGGACAGCGTTTATCATTGCTGCGGCGATTGTTGTTCCGGTGGCGGTTGCCCAGTCGTTTCATCTGGATCACTCAGATTCTGCAAGATTGATTCAAAGCACTTTTTTTGTACTGGGAATTGCCGCCGTCATTCAGTGTTTGAAAGGCCACAGACTGCCGATTAATGAAAGCCCAGCCGGCTTGTGGTGGGGAGTGTATACGATCTACGCAGGGCTGACGGGAACTGTGTTTGCGACATATGGAGACACACTGCGGGGGTTGCAGGGAGCTCTTCTTGTAAGCGCTGTATGTTTCTTTTTGTTAAGTGTTTTCAAGGTCATTGACAGACTTGCAAAATTGTTTACTCCGGTTGTAACGGGCGTCTATTTATTGCTTCTTGTCATGCAGCTGAGTCAGCCCATTATAAAAGGAATTCTCGGAATCGGTTATCGACAGGACGGGGTGGACGGTCTTGTATTTGGTCTGGCGCTTGTTGTGATCGCTGCCGCCTTTATAATGACAAATTCGAACATCATGTTTTTTAAGCAATATTCTATTTTATTAGCCTTGTTCGGCGGATGGGTGCTGTTTGCGGCTGCCGGAGCGGCAAAGCCGATTGAAATGCCGGACCGGCTGTTTCAGCTGCCTTCCCTGTTTCCTTTTGGGACCCCGTTATTTAACAGCGGCCTGATCATCACTTCTATTTTTATTACCATCTTGCTGATCGTGAATATGCTGGCGAGCATGAAGGTCGTGGACATCGCCGTGAAAAAATTCAGCAAACAGCCTGATGGAAAGCATCATGAACGCCATGCCGGTTTTGCCGCTTCATTCAGCCATCTGCTTAGCGGTTTGACGGGAGCTATTGCGCCTGTTCCGATTTCGGGAGCCGCAGGTTTTATTGAAACGACCAAAATGCCTTCTAAAAAACCGTTTATGCTCGGCAGTATTCTGGTTATCGTGATCAGCGTGATCCCGTTTTTTATGAATACGTTTGCGAGCCTGCCGTCACCCGTTGGATTTGCGGTGAATTTTGTTGTGTTCTCCGCAATGGGCGGTCTGGCCTTTGCCGAATTTGATTCATATGAGAAAGAAGAATCAAAAAGGGTGAGGTCTATCATCGGCATCTCGCTGCTGACAGGGGTCGGTATCATGTTTGTTCCTGAAACTGCGTTAAAGGGATTGCATCCGGTATTTATTTCTCTATTAAGCAACGGGCTCGTATTAGGGACGCTTGCTGCAATAGCTGCTGACCAGTTCCAGCTTTGGCGCAGGAGAAAATCCGACAATCTCGTGTCAACGGAGAACAAACATTGAATTTTGGTGCAGGTGCGATAAGATAAATGATATGAGTTTAACGAAAAGGCGGGAGAGATAGATGAAAGTTTTTATCATATTAGGGGCCATTAACGCCCTGCTTGCCGTGGGACTCGGAGCATTCGGCGCTCACGGATTAGAAGGGAAAATACCTGATAAGTATCTTCAGGTTTGGCACACAGGTGTGCAGTATCATATGTATCACGCCCTTGGGTTATTCGTTGTCGCGTTTCTGGCTGATAAATTATCCGGCATAGGCAGTGTCACGACAGCCGGCTGGCTGATGTTTGCGGGAATTGTGCTGTTTTCCGGAAGCTTATATATTCTAAGTGTGACGCAAATCTCCATTCTTGGAGCGATCACCCCGCTCGGCGGTGTGGCGTTTATTATTTCTTGGATTATGATCGTTGTCGCAGCCGTCAAATATCTATAAACAAAAAAGCCAATCCTCATCATATGAGTGATTGGCTTTTTTCTTATCTTGGCGAATAGGACGCCATGGAATATGGATACGTATAAGCAATTTCTTCATCAAATGTAATGTAATCGAGGTAGATTGTCAGGAGCAGGTAGCGTGTTCCTGATTTCGGGTCGCTGATAATAATGTGATCCCGGCCCGCAGCTTCGATGACGCCGCGAAAAATCTTCGAGCCCCATTCCTTGCTGTTTTCAAATGTCATATAAATGGTGGCCGTTTTTCCCCGATTCAGGCGCAAAATATTCTCGATGTAAGATTCCTCAACAGGCAGCATGCCGGGAACGCTTTGGCCCGGTCCTGACGGTGTAGGCCCCGATGGAATTTGAAAACCGCCGCCCTGCTGCTGGCCCGGGAATCCAAACCCCTGCTGTCCTTGTTGTCCTTGCTGTCCCTGCTGCATTGGCATCATTGGCTGCATCCCCATTGTCTGCATTTGTGAGCCTTGGCCTTGCTGCGGGTACGGGTTGGCGCCAAACTGAGGCTGATACCCCTGCATATTATCAAATGCCTGCATTTGCTGATATTGATTTTTTTTCGGTTTCATATCGTTCCTCCTTTTTATGAAAACCATTCAAAACATGTTCTGGATGTATAGGTGAACGCTCCGCGATGACTCACCTCCGATGGAAAACGATCTTAGTCGCTGGTGCGATTTTTATCTCTTTCACCTTATGAGGCTGATGCTTGGATTATGCTGAAAAAGAACAGCGGACCGATCAGATTTCGCTCTGGGCAGCCGCTGTTTTTCAGAGACATACACAAACTTTTCGCATATTGGTTTGTATCCCTAGCGCAACTTGAGCATAAGCAACATAAGATAACGATAGTTTCAGGTGTGAAGTTCCAAGAAGGAGGTGTAGGATTTGCCTAAAGTATCAGTCATTATGACGAGCTATAACAAAAGCGATTATGTGGCAAAGTCCATTTCTAGCATACTCTCACAAACGTTTTCAGATTTTGAATTGTTTATTATGGATGACAACTCCAATGAAGAGACGCTGAATGTAATCCGTCCTTTTTTGAATGATAACCGAGTGCGTTTTTATCAAAGCGATGTATCTGGAGTGAAGGAAAGAACAGAAAAAACGAGATACGCGGCACTGATCAATCAGGCGATTGAGATGGCGGAGGGTGAATATATCACCTATGCGACGGATGACAACATCTATATGCCGGACCGCCTCCTGAAAATGGTGCGGGAGCTCGATACCCATTCTGAAAAGGCTGTGATTTACTCAGCCTCCAAAACCTATCATTTAAACGAGAATCGCGACATTGTAAAAGAAACTGTCAGGCCTGCCGCTCAAGTGACATGGAACGCGCCGTGCGCAATTGATCATTGCTCGGTGATGCACAGGTATTCGGTGCTTGAGAAGGTAAAGGAGAAGTTTGGCTCCTATTGGGATGAAAGCCCGGCGTTTTACCGTATAGGAGATGCCCGGTTCTTTTGGAGAGTCAATCATTTTTATCCGTTTTACCCACTGGATGAGGAGCTGGACCTGAATTATATTACCGACCAATCGATTCACTTTCAGCTGTTTGAATCAGAAAAAAATGAATTTGTCAGGAACCTTCCTCCGCAGCGAAATTGCCGAGAACTGCGTGAATCATTAAAAAAGCTTGGAATGGGGTGAGAGCTTGTCGGCCTATTTAAGCAATTATTGGGTGCTGTACCGGAAGTACGTGGAGCTTTTTGACAAACTTCGCTACAAAGGGATTCCGCTTGGGCTTATCAGTAATTTTTATCAATACATCAGCCCTGAACTGAGGGTGATGATGGAAGAAGAACCGGAATTATTCGGATCGGTGGATCAGCATATCGATGAGGGACAGATTCAGCCGTTTTTTGAAGAAAGAATCCAAAACATCGTTAAAACAAATGACGAACCTGTTAAAGGGAAAGTCATTTTGCACTTTGATTACCTGCGTTTTTCAAACGAAAATTACTATCAATTTGATCCTGAAAAAACGGCTGTTTTGGCCAGATGGAGTTTGCCGCATTATTGTGATCTGCCTGTAATTAGCAAGCGGGAGATTGCGGATTCATGCCAAAAAGGCGATTCGAAGCAGTATCTCGAAACAGCCTGTTCGCTTCTGGCCCCTTATGATGATCACCCGGCATTTGGTGATCAAGCGTTTCGCGACCGGCTTTTCAAAGATATTCCTTTATTTATAGAGGCCATTGATACAGTTGATGCGCTGTTTGAGCAGGAAAAGATTTCAGCTGTTATTGTCGGAACGGCAGAAGACATTTATAGCAGGGTGCTCGCTCTCATGTGTCAAAGAAAAGGGGCCGTCAGCATTTGTCTTCAGCATGGCGCATTGATGGGAGATGAAGCCTTCATTCCTGTTTTTACAAGCTATCAAGCTGTTTTTGGTGCGTATGAAGCAGAGTGGTTCATACGAAAAGGCTGTAAACCCGAGCAGATTCTCGTAACGGGACATCCCCGCTTCGATCAGATTTTTAACAGAACGCCTATGGATATGTCCATATTCTATCGAAAACTTGCTTTTCAGCCGACTAAAAAAATTGTGCTCATTGCCACTCAGCCCTTTTCAGAAGACTTTTATTCCGGTGTGCTGCAGGGGCTTTCTGATCAGAAGCAGCTGCAAATCATTATCAAACCCCACCCGTGGGAAATCGGAAAAAACAAGCTTGATCTGTATCACGAGGCGGCGAAAAAACATCAAGCATGCAGAGTCATCAAAAAGGAGCTGGAGCTTTATGATTTGCTGCCGTATGTTGATGCCGCAGTGACGCAAACCTCGACAGTCGGTCTTGAAGCCATGCTGTTTCAAAAGCCTGTGCTGATAGGAAAATCGTCCGGAAATCGCTCGTATCCGTATTATGAGTCTCTTGGCGATTTTATGTTTGACCAGCCGGATGAACTGGCGCACACCTTGGTTGAGGTTCTTCGAAGTCCCGACGTGCATCAAAAAGCAGAAGAGGCGCGCCTGGCATTCATAGCGGCTAATTATCCGGTGGCAGAATCAACAAATGCTTTATTTGCGGAACTGAAAGCCAAAACAGGGGTTGATTACAGGCGGGAAGATACTGAATAAAATGATAGGAGCGCAAAGAAATGGTGCAAAAGAGAAATCATTTTCTCCCTTACTCATTGCCGTTAATCGGTAAGGAAGAAATTCAGGAGGTTACAGAAACGCTTGAATCGGGATGGCTCTCTAAAGGCCCGAAGGTTCAGCAGTTTGAAAAAGAGTTTGCCGCGTTTGTCGGGGCGAAGCACGCCGTGGCGGTGAATTCATGTACCGCAGCTTTATTTTTGGCTTTGAAAGCAAAAGGGATCGGGCCCGGGGACGAGGTCATTACCTCTCCGCTTACGTTCAGCTCGACCGCCAATACGATTATTCATACAGGAGCGACGCCTGTGTTTGCGGATATTGACGAAAACACGCTCAATATTGACCCGGTAAAGCTTGAGGCGGCCGTCACACCGCAAACGAAAGCAGTTGTGCCCGTCCACTTTGGCGGGCAGTCCTGCGATATGGATGCAATATTGGCTATTGCCCAAAATCATGGTTTATTCGTGCTGGAGGATGCGGCACATGCGGTATATACGACTTATAAGCAAAGAATGATCGGTTCTATCGGGGATGCAACGGCATTCAGCTTTTACGCCACCAAAAACCTCGCGACAGGGGAAGGCGGCATGCTGACGACTGATGATGAGGAGCTTGCCGATAAGATCCGGGTGCTAAGCCTTCACGGCATGAGTAAAGCCGCATGGAACCGTTATTCATCAAATGGCAGCTGGTACTATGAAGTCGAATCGCCCGGCTATAAGATGAATATGTTTGATTTGCAGGCGGCCCTCGGACTTCATCAGCTGAAACGGCTGGATGATATGCAGAAACGGAGAGAAGAGATTGCCGGCCGCTATCAAACCGCTTTTCAGCAGATTCCTGGGCTGATCACGCCGTTTGTCCATGATGACGGCAGGCACGCCTGGCATCTATATGTTCTGCAAGTTAATGAAAAAAAGGCCGGGGTTACGCGCAGCGAAATGATTACGGCTTTAAAGGATGAATACAATATCGGCACTAGCGTTCATTTTATTCCAGTACACATTCATCCGTATTATCAAAAGCAATTTGGATATAAGGAAGCGGACTTTCCGAATGCCATGAATTACTATAAACGAACCCTTTCTCTCCCGCTCTATCCGTCAATGTCTGACGACGATGTAGATGATGTCATTGAAGCTGTGTGGGATATCGTAAAAGGGGCTGATTAAATGTATACGGTAAAAGAAAATGTCTCCAAAGAGTTGATTGAGGAATTTCTCCAAAGCCGACAGCTTACTCTGGATGTTCCGTATCAATTTTCCCTCGGCCTTTTTGAAAACAGCAGGCTCCAAGGCGTATTGCTTTACGAAGATTCTTTGTGGGAAAGCAAGGTGCTTCAGAAGAAAGTCATGAACGTCAAACTTCTTGCGGCAAATAGTACCGGGCAGCTAAAGAGGCTGTTTGAAGCTTTTTATACTGTACGCCAAATGGATGAAACGGATTTTATCTTTGTCCGCGTTCCGGCTGAAGATATCGGAGCCGCGCATGTGATACAGCAGCAGCCATCCTCTTACTTTGTCGGGAGTTTGCTGAAGCTGGCGATGCCTCCGTCTTTTTATGACAAAACACCGCCATTTTTTGAACTGGGCCCGCCTGAGCCCGGGGACACAGAAGCGATATGTGAGCTGGCCCGAGACTCGTTTACAAAAAGCAGATATTTTCAGGATCCTCATCTCAGCCGCGATGCAGCAAACAAAATATTTCAGGAGTGGACACGAAACAATCTGAATGGAAGGGCGGCGGTCAATATTGTCGCTAAACACAATGGCGAGGTCATCGGCTATCTTCAGGGCTTATCAAGAGATGATGAGTGCATTCTCGATTTGATGGCTGTAAAGCCGGGATTTGAAGGAAAACGTATTGCGTTTCATTTATTGGCGAATCTCATAGAACAACCGGAGACCCAGAAGCATAGAACGGTAACAGCGGGGACGCAGCTTCACAATGTAAGGGCGATCCGCCTTTATGAACGAATGGGCTTCACCGCTGAACAATCGTATTACTATTATCATATTTGGCCGGGCAAGGAGGCGAAATAATGGCAGCGTTTCAGATCGCGAATAAAACTGTAGGCAAAGACGCTCCTGTTTTTATTATTGCTGAGGCGGGGATTAATCATGACGGGAAGCTTGATCAGGCTTTTGCGCTGATAGACGCCGCGGCGGAAGCGGGAGCGGATGCCGTGAAATTTCAAATGTTCCAAGCTGATAGGATGTACCAGAAAGATCCTGGTTTGTACAAGACGGCAGCGGGCAAGGACGTCTCTATTTTTTCTTTGGTTCAATCTATGGAAATGCCTGCTGAGTGGATTTTACCGCTATTGGATTACTGCCGCGAAAAGCAGGTGATCTTTTTAAGTACGGTATGTGACGAGGGGTCAGCTGATCTGCTTCAGTCTACCTCGCCGAGCGCTTTTAAAATCGCATCCTATGAAATTAACCATCTCCCGCTGCTCAAATATGTCGCCCGGCTGAACAGGCCGATGATTTTCTCGACAGCCGGAGCTGAAATCTCTGATGTTCACGAAGCTTGGCGCACCATCAGGGCAGAGGGAAACAATCAAATTGCCATAATGCATTGTGTGGCGAAATACCCAGCACCGCCGGAGTACAGCAACCTCAGCGTCATTCCGATGCTTGCCGCCGCTTTTCCTGAGGCGGTCATCGGCTTCTCCGATCATAGCGAGCATCCGACAGAAGCGCCGTGTGCCGCGGTTCGGCTCGGAGCAAAACTGATAGAAAAGCATTTTACGATCGATAAAGATCTGCCGGGTGCCGACCACTCGTTTGCATTAAATCCGGATGAATTGAAAGAAATGGTCGATGGCATCAGGAAAACGGAAGCTGAGCTGAAACAGGGGATCACAAAGCCGGTCTCTGAAAAACTGCTTGGCAGTTCATACAAAACAACAACCTCCATCGAAGGAGAAATCAGAAATTTTGCATACAGAGGCATTTTTACAACAGCTCCGATTCAAAAAGGTGAAGCCTTTAGTGAAGACAATATCGCAGTGCTTCGGCCCGGACAAAAGCCGCAGGGGCTGCACCCGAGATTTTTTGAACTGCTGACCAGCGGTGTTCGGGCTGTAAGAGACATTCCGGCCGACACAGGAATTATCTGGGATGACATTTTACTGAAGGACAGCCCGTTTCATGAATGATATTCTCTTTATCATTCAGGCAAGAATGGGTTCAACAAGGCTTCCGGGAAAAGTGCTTCGGCCGCTCGGATCGAATCGTTTACTTGATATTCTCGTTCACCGTGTCCGGCAAAGCGCGTTTTACCAAAAGGATCGGGATAATCTTGTCATCGCCACGTCTGACAAAGAAACTGACGACATATTAGAGGCGCACTGTATCAAACAAGGCTTTCGTGTTTTCCGCGGGAGCGAAGAACGTGTCCTCGATAGGTTTGTGAAGGTCATAGAAGCTGTTAAACCGTCAGTCATCATCCGGTTAACAGGTGATAATCCGTTTGTCGATCCTGAGCTGCTCGATGTAATGATTAAGGCGCATTTTGATCAAGGATCGGATTATACGTATATCCTGAATGCGCCATTAGGGATTTGCGGCGAAGTGGTCAACGCCAACCTGTTAATTGACATCAGCCGTATTCAGGCTTTGGAGGATCAATATCAGGAGCATGTCACGTTATATATAAGGAATCATCCAGCTCTTTATCGTGTTCAGTTTTTAGAGGCGCCGGAACGATTTCGCGCCCCTCAATATCGGCTGACCATTGATACAAAGGAAGACTATGAATCGATAAAGGGCCTCTATCAAAAAGCAGGCGAGCGCCCCGATGTATCCGCCTCAGAGCTTATCACCCTTCTGAACCGGAACCCCGATGCGGCAACCGAACGAGAGGCTGACTAGCCATGCATGTTGGGATCTTCGCAGACGGCGGCTATGAAAAGGGAATGGGCCATGTTGTCCGGATGAAGAGGCTTGCGGAGGTGCTCAAACAGCGATGCTTGATTACGTTTTATACGAATCAGGAGTCTGAAGCGTTTCTTCATGAAGAGCATTGGCGTGTCATCGTAAAGCCGGAGCTGCAGCAGCACGAATTTATTCTCCGGGAAATAAAAAGCAAGAAGCTTGATTTGCTTTTGTTTGATATTCTAGGCGCGCCTGCAGAGCTGTTAAAGAAAATAAAGACGGAGACAGATGCGAAAATTGTTCTTTTTGAAGAGAAAAACGGTAAATCGATTCAATATAGTGACGCAGTCATTAACGGAATTTACGGTCACATCAGAAGCAGGGTGTACGTTCAGGGAAACACACGCATCTATGAAGGTCCGGACTATCTTATTCTTCACCCCGCCTTTCAGGCCGCTAGAGAGGATTACACACTTAAGAAAGACTGCCGCAATATCCTTGTTGCATTAGGAGGAAGTGATCCGAAGCAGCTTATTTTTAAAGTGCTGGCTGCCGCTGATCAAGTCCCCGACATAAAAGACAAAAACATGATGTTTGTGATGGGGAGCGCTTCACCGCATCAAGAGGCAGTGCGAAGGCGGATCGAAAAGAAGCCGCAGTACAAGATGATCGAACAGACAAATGATATGGCAGGTTTGATGAAACAAGCGGACGCAGCCATTGTCGCCGGCGGCATCTCTCTATATGAAGCCATTTGCATCGGCGTGCCGTGCCTTGTTCTTTCTCAGGTTGAGCATCAAACGGCAACAGCAAAAACATTTGCTGGCCAAGGCGCCGCTCTTGATCTTGGATTGGGTGAGCTTGTACCGGATGAAACACTCATCTATCAGATGTCACGCATTATGAGCAGCTATCCTCTTCGCCTTTCTTTGCACAAGGGAGGAAGGCCGCTCGTGGATGGCAAAGGCATTATACGGGTAACAGCTATTCTTCAAGATTTATATGAACAAGAGATATAAAAATGCATGTAAGGAAGTGTTAATGTGAAAGGTGTTATTTTAGCCGGAGGAAACGGCTCACGCCTTATGCCCTTAACGAAAGCCGTCAACAAGCATTTGCTTCCTGTAGGCCCGTATCCGATGATATACTGGTCGATTATGAAGCTGGAGGAAGCCGGAATAAAAGACATTTTACTCATCAGCCAAAAGGAGCATATGCCGCAATTTTACAAACTGCTTGGGAACGGGGAAGAGCTTGGCGTTACTATCACTTATCAAGTACAGCCGGCAGCATCGGGCATTTCGGATGGGCTGTCTTATGCAAAGCGCTTTACGAAAAAAGAGTCTTTCATTTTATTATTAGGTGATAATATATTTGAAGATTCATTAAAGCCTTATACAGAACGCTTTGAACAGCAGGGGAAAGGAGCAAAAGTGCTTCTGAAAGAAGTTGATGACCCGGAACGTTTCGGGATTGCTGAGATTGATGAGAAAAACAAGCGGATTCGTTCCATCATCGAAAAGCCCGAACAGCCACCGACCAACCTTTGTGTTACCGGCATTTATATGTATGATGCAGAGGTGTTTTCGTATATTGAACAAATATCACCATCAAAGCGCGGCGAGCTGGAAATCACCGATGTTAATAATCTATACATCGAAAACAGCCAGCTTACGTATGATGTGTTATCAGGCTGGTGGGTAGATGCCGGAACTCACGAATCGCTTTATCTCGCTTCCCAGCTTGTACACCAGGCTTTACGGAAAGGACAGGACGAAAAGTGATGGCAAAATCATATTTAATTACAGGCGGGGCCGGCTTCATCGGGCTCACGTTTACAAAGCTCATGCTGAGGGAAACGGATGCGCGCATTACCGTTTTAGATAAACTGACGTATGCCAGCCACCCGGAGGAAATGGAAAAATTACAGCAAAACAGCCGTTTTCGCTTTGTAAAAGGGGACATCAGCGTTCAGGAGGATATCGACCGGGCGTTTGACGAGACTTACGACGGCGTCATTCACTTCGCAGCAGAATCGCATGTGGACAGAAGCATTTCCCAAGCGGAGCCGTTTATCACCACAAATGTCATGGGGACTTACCGATTGGCGGAAGCGGTCTTGAAAGGAAAAGCCAAGAAGCTGATTCATATTTCAACAGATGAGGTGTACGGGGATTTAAAAGCGGATGATCCCGCGTTTACAGAAACGACGCCGCTTTCTCCTAATAACCCATACTCAGCCAGCAAAGCAAGCTCAGATTTGCTCGTGTTGTCTTATGTGAAAACCCACAAGCTTCCGGCCATCATTACACGATGCAGCAACAATTACGGACCTTATCAGCACAGCGAAAAAATGATTCCGACGATTATCCGTCATGCGAAGCAGGGCCTGCCTGTTCCGCTGTATGGCGATGGACTCCAGATCCGAGACTGGCTGTTTGCGGAGGATCATTGCCGCGCGATCAAGCTGATTTTAGAAAAAGGGACCGACGGAGAGGTGTATAACATCGGCGGCGGAAATGAACGCACGAATAAAGAGCTGGCGAGTGCCATTTTGAAGCATCTGGGCTGTGAGGAATTGTTCGCCCACGTGGAAGACCGAAAAGGGCATGACCGGCGCTATGCGATCAATGCATCTAAGCTGAAAAATGAACTGGGCTGGCGGCAGGAAGTGACGTTTGAAGAAGGCATTGCGCGTACGATTCAGTGGTATACAGACAATGACCGATGAGAAGGTGATCTGATTGACAAAGGTATTGGTAACTGGGGCGGGAGGACAGCTTGGCTTGGAACTATGCCGCCAGCTGAAGCAAGCCGGATATGAGGTCATTGCGTTAACAAAGAAGATGATGAACATTGCTGACCAGCGCTCAGTACGGCATTCGTTTGGCCATTATCAGCCGGATATCGTGGTCAATAGCGCCGCGTTTACGTCGGTTGATCAATGCGAGAAAGAGCTTGATAAAGCGTACTTGATTAACGGAATCGGCGCTTATTATACAGCGCTTGAGTCAACCCGCATCGGAGCTCAATATGTTCATATCAGCACGGACTATGTATTCAATGGGAAAGGAACCCAGCCATATAGGGAAGACGATCCCCTCGATCCGAAAACCATTTATGGCAAAAGCAAAAGGCTCGGAGAAGAACTGATACGATTAACGACAAAAGACAGCACGATCATCAGAACATCGTGGGTGTACGGACATGGCGGCAGTAATTTCGTTGAAACCATGCTGAAGCTTGCTGAAACGAAACAAGAGCTTCGGGTTGTCAGCGATCAAATTGGTTCGCCGACTTATACGAAGGATTTAGCAGAAGCGGTCATCAAGCTGTTCAGCCATCCGCCGGGCATCTATCATGTCAGCAATTCAGGCATATGCAGCTGGTATGAGTTTGCGACGGCAATTATGGAAGAAAGCGGGCTGGAAACAGCCATTTTGCCTGTAACGACAGAGGAATACGGGAACAAAACGCCCCGCCCGGCATACTCTGTGCTGAGCCATCGGGCTATTGAAGAAGCCGGCATCCGCCCCCGCCACTGGCGGGAAGCGTTACGGGAGTATTTGCAGGAAAGGAGCAGTGCGTGTGATTGATGGAGTCAAGGTGAAAAAATTGATGAAGCATAGCGATGACAGAGGCTTTTTTGCTGAGCTGGTCCGGGACGATGAGAATCTCCTTGAGCATTTTGGGCAGGCCTCTTGGTCGAAAAGCTATCCGGGTGTGATTAAGGCATTTCATTATCATGAGAAGCAGGATGATCTCTGGTTCTTCCCAACCGGCCACGCTCAGGTTGTCCTATACGATCTTCGAGAGGATTCAAAGACAAAAGGAGAAACGGACGTCTATTATATGGGCGAAGACAACCCGATGCTGTTATTAATCCCAAAAGGGGTGGCTCACGGATATAGAGTGCTGGGAGAGACACCGCTGACAATTATCTATTTTACCACCATGTCGTATAACCCGGATCAGCCTGATGAAAAAAGAATTCCGTGGAATGATGAGACGATCGGTTTTAACTGGAACACTGAATTCAGATAAAAATAGGAACGTGATCAATCGAAGAGCAGAGGCATCTTCGACTTTTTTTTGCCCTTTTTTAAAATAGGATAAAAGATAGAAAATGTCAGGCGGATGTTACTAGAAAAAGAGAGAGAAATCGTCCATTTGAACCTTGTATAAACAGGAAGGAATTCTCATTGAATTCCAAGTGTTAATATTCCTTAAAAAACATTTACTTCCATGGAAAATGATGATAGATTAATTTTTAAGAAAAAGAACTGGTAATTCGCGAATTATGAAAAAGCGCTTTTTCTGCAGAGGACGCTCTGGCCAAATTTCAACAATCAATTAGGGGGAAATGTCATGCTAAAAAGAACTTCATTCGTATCTTCATTATTCATCAGTTCAGCTGTTTTACTATCAATCTTACTTCCTTCGGGCCAAGCTCATGCACAGTCTGCATCAATCGAGGCAAAAACAATTAACAGCACGAAAGAGTGGACCACTTCTGATATTGAAGTGACATATAAACCAAATGCGGTGCTTTCTCTCGGAGCGGTAGAATTTCAATTTCCTGACGGGTTTCATGCTACGACAAGAGATTCAGTGAATGGAAGAACACTGAAAGAAACACAGATTTTAAACGATGGAAAAACAGTCAGACTCCCGCTTACGCTTGATTTGTTAGGCGCATCCGAATTTGACCTCGTCATGGTGCGTAAAACTCTTCCTCGCGCAGGCACTTACACGATTAAAGGCGATGTAGTAAACGGTTTGGGAATCGGCAGTTTTTATGCTGAAACGCAGCTGGTGATTGATCCCCGTTAATCGATAGATTTGTAGTCAGAGACTGAGATGTTTTCAGTCTCTTTTTTTGTGGATTCAAAAGCTGGTACGGATCTTGCATGATGATAAGGGTGAATCCAATGAAGAAAGGAATTGGCGGGCTGATTTTTTAAAGCGCTTACATTACAGCCGGCCAAAAAAACAATGAGGTGAAAAAGATGTCAGCAAAGCAAGTCTCGAAAGATGAAGAAAAAGAAGCTCTTAACTTATTTCTGTCTACCCAAACAATCATTAAGGAAGCCCTTCGGAAGCTGGGTTATCCGGGAGATATGTATGAACTCATGAAAGAGCCGCAGAGAATGCTCACTGTCCGCATTCCGGTCAAAATGGACAATGGGAGCGTCAAAGTGTTCACAGGCTACCGGTCACAGCACAATGATGCTGTCGGTCCGACAAAGGGGGGCGTTCGCTTCCATCCAGAAGTTAATGAAGAGGAAGTAAAGGCATTATCCATTTGGATGACGCTCAAATGCGGGATTGCCAATCTTCCTTACGGCGGCGGGAAGGGCGGTATTATTTGTGATCCGCGGACAATGTCATTTGGAGAACTGGAAAGGCTGAGCAGGGGGTATGTCCGTGCCATCAGCCAGATCGTCGGTCCGACAAAGGATATTCCAGCTCCAGATGTATACACCAATTCGCAGATTATGGCGTGGATGATGGATGAGTACAGCCGGCTGCGGGAATTCGATTCTCCGGGCTTTATTACAGGTAAACCGCTTGTTTTGGGAGGATCGCAAGGACGGGAAACAGCGACGGCACAGGGCGTCACGATTTGTATTGAAGAGGCGGTGAAGAAAAAAGGGATCAAGCTGCAAAACGCGCGCATCATCATACAGGGCTTTGGAAACGCGGGTAGCTTCCTGGCCAAATTCATGCACGATGCGGGCGCGAAGGTGATCGGGATTTCTGATGCCAATGGCGGGCTCTACAACCCAGACGGCCTTGATATCCCTTATTTGCTCGATAAACGGGACAGCTTCGGTATGGTCACCAATTTATTTACTGACGTCATCACAAATGAGGAGCTGCTTGAAAAGGATTGCGATATTTTAGTGCCTGCCGCGATCTCCAATCAAATCACAGCCAAAAACGCACATAACATTCAGGCGTCAATCGTCGTTGAAGCGGCGAACGGACCGACAACCATTGATGCCACTAAGATCCTGAATGAAAGAGGCGTGCTGCTTGTGCCGGATATCCTGGCGAGTGCCGGCGGCGTC
The DNA here is from genome assembly GCF_059422205.1 of Bacillus sp. GW821-FHT01G09. Classification (NCBI taxonomy): domain Bacteria; kingdom Bacillati; phylum Bacillota; class Bacilli; order Caryophanales; family Bacillaceae; genus Bacillus; species Bacillus sp. GW821-FHT01G09. The sequence continues at coordinate 717,445 of NZ_JBWKWL010000001.1, read as the reverse complement.
ACGGTTTCTTATTTTGAATGGGTGCAAAACAACCAAGGATATTATTGGTCAGAAGAAGAGGTTGCAGAAAAACTGAGAAACGTCATGGTCAGCTCATTCGAAACAATTTATCAGACAGCGGCAACACATAAAGTGGATATGCGTTTGGCGGCTTACATGACGGGCATCAGAAAATCGGCAGAAGCATCGCGATTCCGCGGATGGGTATAATTTGAGAAGCCTCCGCAAAATAATTTTGCATTTGTTTTTTGCGTAAAGAGCAAAAATCGCAAAATAAATTTGCGTTCAAGATCGGAAAAAGAGAAAGGTGATCACCTGTTAGACAAATTTCTGTTCGATTCAACAAGTTTTTTCAGCAAAAGACAAGAAAATGGCATGATTCTTGCATTTTTATTCATATGCGAAGATATATTTCAAACACGAGGGGGACTACATATGACAGTCACATACGCGCACGAACCATTTACCGATTTTACGGAAGCAAAGAATAAAACTGCATTTGGGGAGTCATTGGCCTTTGTAAACACTCAGCTCGGCAAGCATTATCCGCTTGTCATAAATGGAGAAAAAATTGAAACGGACCGCAAAATCATTTCTATTAACCCGGCAAATAAAGAAGAGATCATTGGGTACGCGTCTACAGCGGATCAAGAGCTTGCTGAAAAAGCGATGCAAGCCGCATTGCAGGCATTTGATTCCTGGAAAAAACAAAGACCGGAGCACCGCGCGAATATTCTCTTTAAGGCAGCGGCTATTTTGCGCAGAAGAAAGCATGAATTTTCAAGCTATCTTGTGAAGGAAGCGGGAAAACCGTGGAAGGAAGCAGATGCGGACACGGCTGAAGCGATAGACTTTTTAGAGTTCTACGCGCGCCAAATGTTAAAGCTCAAGGAAGGGGCTCCGGTGAAGAGCCGTGCTGGCGAGGTCAATCAATATCATTACGAAGCGCTTGGCGTCGGCATCGTCATTTCTCCATTTAACTTCCCGCTCGCGATTATGGCGGGAACAGCGGCGGCAGCGATTGTGACAGGAAATACGATTCTCTTAAAACCGGCTGACGCAGCCCCGGTAGTGGCAGCAAAATTTGTCGAGGTCATGGAGGAAGCGGGTCTGCCAAACGGCGTTCTGAATTACATTCCGGGAGATGGAGCGGAGATCGGTGATTTCTTAGTTGAGCATCCGAAAACACGGTTTGTCTCATTTACAGGTTCCCGTGCAGTCGGCTGCCGGATTTATGAGCGAGCCGCCAAAGTGCAGCCGGGCCAAAAATGGCTCAAACGGGTAATTGCAGAAATGGGCGGAAAAGACACAGTGCTTGTCGACAAGGACGCTGATCTTGACCTTGCTGCATCCTCTATCGTGTACTCAGCATTTGGATATTCAGGACAGAAGTGTTCTGCGGGCTCCCGCGCGGTCATTCATCAGGATGTTTATGATGAAGTGGTGGAAAAAGCTGTGGCGCTGACCAAAACGCTGACTGTCGGCAATCCAGAAGATCCTGATACGTATATGGGTCCCGTGATTCATGAAGCATCCTACAACAAAGTGATGAAATACATTGAAATCGGCAAATCTGAAGGCAAGGTATTGGCTGGCGGAGAAGGCGATGATTCAAAAGGCTACTTTATTCAGCCGACGATCTTTGCAGATGTTGATGAAAACGCCCGCTTGATGCAGGAAGAAATTTTCGGCCCGGTTGTTGCGATTTGCAAAGCGCGTGATTTCGATCATATGCTGGAGATTGCCAATAACACGGAATACGGATTAACAGGTGCGCTTCTGACGAAAAACCGTGCGCACATTGAACGGGCACGCGAGGATTTCCATGTCGGAAACCTATATTTTAACAGAGGATGTACCGGAGCAATTGTCGGCTATCAGCCGTTCGGCGGTTTTAATATGTCAGGAACAGACTCAAAAGCAGGCGGTCCCGATTACTTAATTCTTCATATGCAAGCCAAAACAACGTCCGAAGCTTTTTGATTTGAGAGAAATAAAATCGTGCGATTCTTTAGCGGATCGCACGATTTCAACTTTTTGATCAGGAGGACAATTTATGCAGTATGCAAAAATCAGTCACATGAATCCGGCTGAAAGAGTGGAGGCGCTGACAGCATCTCTGGTCAGCCTCAGCAGCGTGAACGGCACCGTTGGAGAAGGGACAAAAGCAGATTTCATCAAAGAAGTGATCACGAGCTATCCTTATTTTCAGGAAAACCCCAGTCATGTGTGGGAACAGGCCATTCCCAATGACCCATACAATCGCAAAAATATTTTTGCGTTTATTAAAGGACATGGAGAAAGCCGTAATACAGTCATTTACCATGCCCATCTGGATACAGTTGGAATCGAAGATTTCGGCCCTTTAAAGGATATCGCTTTTGATTGTGAGAAATTGGCCGAGTATTTCAGCCGCTATGAGTTCGATCAGGATGTTCAGCGGGATGCCAAATCAGGCGAGTGGATGTTCGGAAGAGGATCTGTCGATATGCAAAGCGGCATCGCCGTGCATTTAGCCAATCTCCTGCATTTTTCGGAGAACCTTGAGAAGTTGCCGGGAAATGTATTGTTTATGGCCAATCCCGATGAGGAGAGCCAGCATTCGGGCATTCTCGCCAGCATTTCAGAGCTGAACCGGCTAAAAAAAGAAAAACAGCTTCACTATTTGGCTGCTATTAATACGGATTTTATTACCCCGCTTTACGATGGTGATCAGACAAGATATATCTATACCGGAGCCGCGGGAAAACTGCTGCCTTGCTTTTACATTTACGGGCGTGAAGTCCATGTTGGCGATACACTGGCAGGAATTGACCCAAATTTCATTTCATCTGAAATCACAAGCCGTCTCCACAATAACATCCATCTGGCAGAAAAGGTTGAAGGGGAGTTGGTTCTGCCCCCATCCTGTTTGTATCAGCGTGATAACAAGGAATCCTATAATGTGCAAACGGCTGTCAGCACCAGCTTGTACTTCAATTGTTTTATTTATGAAAGAACAGCAAAAGAAATGATGGATTTGCTTATTGAAGTCACTGAGGAAGCATGCCAAGAGACAGAACAAAAATTATCAGATTATTATGAAGAATATGCAAAAAGAGCCAACCTGCCAAAGAAACATTTATCATGGGGCATTCAAGTGTATAGCCTGGAGCAATACTTAGAAAAGCTGAGACACCGGGGGATAGATCCCGAGCAGTGTATCGAGCAGACATTCAAAGCCAACGAGCACCTTGAACTTCGCATGAGATGCTTTCAGGCAATCGAAGAGCTTCAAAAGCTTGACCCCGATCAAGGCGCAAAAGTCATTCTATTTTACGCACCTCCTTACCTGCCGCATAACTATTTGAAAGAAGATAGCGCAAGAGATCAGCTTTTGCAGCATGTGATTAAAGAAGCGGCTGACAAAACCGCTGAATCGACAGGCGAAACATTTGTCTTCAAAAAGTTTTTCCCCTACTTGGCAGACGGCAGTTTTTTATCACTGCACGAAACCGATGGCGAAATTGATTCTTTTATCAGGAACTTCCCTGGGTGGAATATGATTGGGACCATTCCGTTCAAAGATATACGCAAGCTGAATATTCCATCCATTAATATGGGTGTGTACGGAAAAGACGGCCATAAATGGACCGAACGAGTCTATAAACCGTACACATTTCATGTATTGCCTCTCCTCATACAGCAAACCACCGTTCATCTTTTGCAAAGCTACCGGATGACCATCACGGCAAAAGAACCAAAGGGGGAAGGATGATGCAGAATCATAAAAATGAATTGCAGCGCAGCATGAAAAGCAGGCATTTGTTTATGATTGCTTTGGGAGGGGTGATTGGCACTGGGCTGTTTCTAGGCTCTGGCTTTACCATTAGCCAGGCAGGACCGCTCGGCGCCATTGCCGCGTATATCATCGGCGGATTTTTAATGTATCTCGTCATGCTTTGTTTAGGAGAATTGGCTGTTGCCATGCCGGTGGCCGGATCGTTTCAGGCCTACGCCACTAAATTTCTGGGACCGTCGACAGGCTTTATGATTGGCTGGCTGTATTGGTTCAGCTGGGCGAATACAGTGGGGTTAGAGCTGACGTCAGCAGGCATTTTGATGCAAAGGTGGCTGCCCTCCGTTCCGATCTGGATATGGTGCCTCGTGTTCGGCATCGTCATCTTTTTGATTAATGCGCTCTCTGTCAGAAGCTTTGCGGAAATGGAATTTTGGTTTTCAAGCATCAAAGTGGCGGCGATCATATTATTTATTGTGATTGGCGGAGCCGCTGTGTTTGGCTTGATTGACTTTAAAGGCGGACAGGAAACACCCTTTTTGTCTAACTTTATGACTGATAGAGGGCTTTTCCCTAATGGGGTGCTGGCCGTTATGTTTACGCTGGTCATGGTGAACTTCTCGTTCCAGGGTACGGAGCTTGTCGGCATTGCGGCAGGGGAAAGTGAAAGCCCGGAAAAAACACTGCCAAAGTCCATTCGAAATGTCATTTGGCGCACGCTGTTTTTCTTTGTGCTCGCTATGTTCGTCTTGGTTGCCATCCTTCCGTACAAAACGGCGGGGGTGATTGAAAGCCCATTTGTAGCGGTACTCGATCAAATCGGCATCCCATTTTCGGCAGATATCATGAACTTTGTCATCTTAACAGCCATTTTATCTGTTGCTAATTCGGGGTTGTATGCGGCGTCGCGTATGATGTGGTCACTTTCATCAAATCAAATGGGTCCCTCCTTTCTCACCAGACTGACAAAAAAAGGCGTGCCGATGAATGCCCTGCTGATTACGCTGGGCATTTCAGGCTGTTCGCTGCTGACAAGTGTCATGGCTGCAGAAACAGTGTATTTATGGTGTATCTCAATCTCGGGCATGGTGACAGTTGTCGCATGGATGTCCATTTGTGCGTCGCAATTTTTCTTTCGCAGACGTTTCCTGGCAGAAGGCGGAAATGTGAATGATCTGGAGTTCAGAACGCCGCTTTATCCGCTAGTCCCGATTCTCGGATTTTGTTTATATGGCTGCGTGTTGATCAGCCTTATTTTCATTCCGGATCAAAGAATTGGCTTATACTGCGGTGTGCCGATCATTATTTTCTGTTATGCATACTATCATCTAAGCATCAAAAAGCGTATAAATCATGAACCGATTGAAAAAAAGCAGACAGAGGCGCAATAGAAAAAGCTCTCCGGGAGGCTGGAGAGCTTTTTTTACGTGTTACATCCTCATGTATTTTTAGAATGGAATATAGAAATATATAATGGGATTTAAATGAAAATAATAAAACTTATAAATATTTCGTTCGAATTGTAAATAGTGAAAAAACAATGCTAAACTATAATACAACTTTATGATAAGAAGATTATGGAAGAGGTGTTTGAGAAAGAATGAACAGCAATCAAAACAATGACATCAAAACAAAACATCATTTTCCGTTATTGTTGGCACTGGCTTTAACGATGGGGGTATTTGCGGCCGGATCTGAAGAGCTTGTAATCTCACCGCTGCTGCCGGATTTAGCAAAAGCCTTCAGCTCAGATGTCAGCGTCCTTGCATTATCTATCAGTATTTACGGCGTTATGATTTTTATCGGTGCGCCGCTTTTGGTTCCATTAGGCGATAAATACTCCAGAGAACTGAGCTTATTGGCCGGGCTTATGATTTTTATCATAGGAACGGTGATATGCGCTTTAGCTCAAAATATTTTTTTCTTCTTTTTAGGCCGGGCGCTTTCGGGATTGGCTGCGGGAGCGTTTGTTCCGACCGCTTACGCAGTTGTCGGTGATCGTGTTCCTTATACATACCGGGGCAAGGTGATGGGACTGATCGTTTCAAGCTGGTCGCTGGCGCTGATTTTCGGAGTGCCGCTCGGATCATTTATCGGCGGCGTCCTGCATTGGAGATGGACGTTTTGGATTTTCGCCTTGATGGGCGTTTTAGTTGTCCTGCTGATTCTCCTTGAAATGCGCCGCCATGCCCAACATAAAAACAGCGGCAAGGAAGAAATAGAAGAGCCGGCAGGAACATTCCGGGATGCGCTGAAAGTCCCTCGTGTACCTGTTTATATCACGATAACCTTTTGTAATATGATTGGTTTTTACGGTATGTATTCCTTTTTAGGCACCTATCTTCAGGACGTTTTTACCGGAGGAAACACGGCTGCGGGCTTATTTATCATGATTTATGGAATCGGGTTTTCCATGAGTGTGATTACAGGAAAGATAGCCGACCGCATCGGAAAAATGCGCTCCCTTTTGATTGCGCTGGGGGTCATCAGCGTTCTGCTGGCGTGTTTACCATATGCGCCGGCGTCTATGTTTCTGTTAATCACCAGCCTATTTATTTGGGGATTAATGCAAAGTTTGACGGTGACGCTGCTCAGCACCATTTTGAGTGACTGCTCAGAGCGTCATCGCGGAAAAGTCATGGTGTTTTACAGCCTCGCCTCGAATCTGGCCGTGACATTAGGTTCTGCTTTAATGGGACCCGTATATGTGGCATACGGCTATGCAGCTGTCGGATTGATTTGCGCCGCCATCACAGTCCTCGGATTTGTGCTCAGTGTATTCGCATATAAAAAGTACGGCAAACTTGAGCAGAAGGCCGATCAGTCCTTATCTCAATAAACAAAGTTTCTAAATTCCTATAATTAAAAACCCTTTATAAAGGGTTTTTTTGTTTGTATGGGAATAATTATCAATATTTTCAAAAAACATTGACAGTTCAATTTCCGCTGGATAAAATTTACTTAAAATTTTAAAAGATTGGTTGGTGCTCATGATTATATTGGATAATAGCATTCAGACAAAAAAAAGAACTGATTCACTATCCAAACTCATTACAGTCAACACGCTCGGCCCTGAGGGGACAAGCAGTGAGTACGCAGCAAAGCATTTCATTTCCAATTTTACTCTTCTACAAGGGCTGAACAGTAAATTGTCCTTGCATGATACTTTTGAATCGTGCATCGAAAGGACGCTCCAAAGCCCGCTGGAATATACCATCGTCCCACATGCTTACGATGGCATTAAGCATTTCTACATGAGGCCGGATTTGCAGCTATTGCAGATCTTCAGGTGCGATACACCGATGTACGGCCTGGCTGTTCGTCCTGATTTTGAATTCAGAGACGATATGCTTGATACATCTGTTATTGTTTCACATCCCTCACCTATTAATTTAATAAAATATTTTACCCGCAAAGATGTTCGTTTCAAACTAGTCAATTCAACCAGTCAAGCCGCAAGAAAAGTAAAAGAAGGTTTGTATGACATTGCCTTAACCAATGAGCTTGCACGGCAAAAGTACGGGCTAACCTTTGTAAAAACATTCAAAAGCATTCCAATGAGCTGGTCATTATTTGGAAAAGGAGACGTTGATGATGAAAACTAAAGAAGATATGCAGGAGCTTTATTTCCCGACACCGAAATTAATTGAATGGGAAAACGGAGTGAGGCAGTATTCAACCGTACGAGGGGATACTGAAGTATTAATGTCTTACGTCCCGCCGCATACCAATGTTGAACCCCATCAGCATAAGGAGGTCCAAATCGGCATGGTCGTTTCTGGCGAGCTGATGATGACTGTCGGAGATGTGACAAGAAAAATGACAGCCTTGGAATCTGCCTATATCGCGCCGCCGCATGTGCCTCACGGGGCAAGAAACGACACAGACCAAGAAGTGATTGCTATTGATATCAAGCGGCTGAAAGCTGATGAAACATATACAAGTCCTGAGGACTACTTTTTGGATATTTTCAAAACAAGAGACCTGTTGCCGGGCATGGAAGTCACGTTCTTTGTTGAGGATTGGGTAGAAATTATGCTTGCCAAAATCCCTGGAAATGGCGGAGAAATGCCTTTCCATAAACATCGGAATGAACAAATCGGCATCTGCATCGGCGGCGGCTATGACATGACGGTCGAAGGCTGCACAGTCGAGATGAAATTCGGCACAGCCTATTTCTGTGAGCCTCGTGAAGATCACGGTGCCATCAACCGTTCGGAAAAAGAATCAAAATCGATTAATATCTTCTTCCCGCCGCGCTACAACAGAGCAAAAGCAAAAAAAATGAAGGCGGATGAATGATCATGAACCTCACCGATAAAACCGTCCTCATAACAGGAGGCGCATCAGGCATTGGTTATGCTGCGGTTCAGGCTTTTTTGGGCCAGCAGGCCAATGTGGTTGTGGCGGATATTGACGAAGCGCAGGGAGAAGCAATGGTACGAAAAGAAAATAATGACAGGCTGCACTTTGTGCAAACGGACATCACAGACGAAGCTGCCTGCCAGCACGCAGTTGAATCGGCGGTTCATACATTTGGCGGGCTCGATGTCTTGATTAATAATGCAGGCATCGAAATCGTGGCGCCTATTCACGAGATGGAGCTCAGAGATTGGAACAAGGTGCTGCAAGTCAATTTGACCGGCACGTTTTTAATGAGCAAACATGCACTCAAGCATATGCTGGCCGCCGGCAAGGGCAACATCATTAATACGTGCTCTGTCGGCGGACTCGTGGCATGGCCTGATATTCCTGCCTATAACGCCAGCAAAGGCGGGGTTTTGCAGCTGACTAAATCAATGGCTGTTGATTATGCGAAGCATCAAATTCGCGTGAACTGCGTATGCCCAGGGATCATCGACACACCGCTGAATGAAAAATCATTCCTTGAAAATAATGAAGGCACACTTGAAGAGATCAAAAAAGAAAAGGCGAAGGTAAATCCGCTGCTGAGGCTTGGGAAACCTGAAGAAATCGCAAACGTGATGCTGTTTTTAGCCTCGGATTTATCAAGCTATATGACCGGAAGCGCCATCACCGCAGACGGAGGATACACCGCACAATAGAGAAGGAGTGTTTTACATATGGAGAGAAAAACAGTATTGGTCATCGCTGATCTTGGAGGCTGCCCGCCGCACATGTTTTATAAAAGCGCTGCTGAAAAATATAACCTGGTCAGCTTTATTCCAAGACCTTTTGCAATTACAGCCTCCCATGCAGCATTGATTGAAAAATACTCGATCGCGGTCATAAAAGATAAAGACTATTTTAAGAGTTTAGCTGATTTTGAGCATCCTGATTCCATTTATTGGGCGCATGAGGATCATGACAAGCCTGAGGAAGAGGTCGTCGAGCAAATCGTCAAGGTTGCCGAAATGTTTGGGGCGGATGCCATCACAACAAACAATGAATTATTCATTGCTCCGATGGCGAAAGCCTGTGAACGTCTGGGCCTGAGAGGTGCCGGCGTGCAGGCAGCCGAAAATGCCAGAGATAAAAATAAAATGAGGGACGCTTTTAATAAGGCCGGAGTCAAATCGATCAAAAACAAACGAGTCACAACTCTTGAAGATTTCCGTGCTGCTCTTGAAGAGATCGGCACACCTCTTATCTTAAAGCCTACATACTTAGCGAGTTCAATCGGTGTAACGCTGATTACGGACACTGAGACGGCAGAAGATGAATTTAACAGAGTCAATGACTATCTGAAATCAATTAACGTGCCAAAGGCGGTTACGTTTGAAGCGCCGTTTATCGCTGAAGAATTTTTACAGGGTGAGTACGGAGACTGGTATCAAACAGAAGGGTACTCCGACTATATCAGTATAGAAGGCATCATGGCTGACGGTGAGTATTTCCCGATTGCCATTCATGATAAAACGCCGCAAATCGGGTTTACAGAGACATCCCACATTACGCCGTCCATTCTGGATGAAGAGGCAAAAAAGAAAATTGTTGAAGCTGCCAAAAAGGCAAATGAAGGGCTTGGCCTGCAAAATTGCGCAACACATACAGAGATCAAGCTAATGAAAAACAGAGAACCGGGTTTAATAGAATCAGCAGCCAGATTTGCCGGCTGGAATATGATCCCTAACATTAAAAAGGTTTTCGGCCTTGATATGGCGCAATTATTATTAGATGTCCTTTGTTTCGGAAAAGACGCCGATCTGCCTGACGGATTATTGGATCAAGAGCCTTACTATGTCGCCGACTGCCATTTGTACCCGCAGCATTTCAAACAAAATGGCCAGATTCCAGAAACTGCTGAGGATTTGGTCATTGAAGCGATCGATATTCCGGACGGGCTTTTAAAAGGGGATACTGAAATCGTTTCTTTTTCGGCCGCAGCACCAGGCACTTCAGTTGATTTGACATTGTTTGAAGCTTTCAATTCCATTGCTGCATTTGAACTGAAAGGCAGTAATTCACAGGATGTGGCTGAATCAATCAGACAAATTCAGCAGCATGCAAAGCTGACGGCAAAGTATGTGCTGCCAGTATGAAACAGCTGAAACCCAACTCTAAATACTTGCTTTACGGGCAGGCGCTATCGTTCATGGGAGACTATTGTGTTCTCCCTGCCCTGCTTATTTTGTCTACATATTATCACGATTATTGGGTGACGTCCGGGGTCATCGTGGTCAGAAGCATTCCGATGGTGTTTCAGCCGTTTTTGGGGGTTCTGGTCGACCGGTTAGACAGAATTAAGATCATGCTGTGGACGGATATCATCAGAGGCATCATCTTTTTGGGGCTCACATTTCTTCCAAAAGGCGAGTATCCGCTGATTTTTCTGGCCCTGCTGTTTATTTCTTATGGAAGCGGCGTGTTTTTTAATCCCGCCCGTCTCGCTGTCATGTCGTCCTTAGAATCAGATATTAAAAGCATCAACACGTTATTTGCAAAAGCGACAACCATTTCCATTATCGTCGGGGCGGCTGCCGGAGGGCTCTTTCTGTTAGGCGGATCTGTAGAGCTGGCTGTTGCCTTTAACGGTGTGACATACCTGGTTTCGGCATTTTTTATCAGCCGTATCAAGCTGCAATTTGTGCCGATTCAATCTGAAAACATTAAAGAGGCCTTTCAGTCTTTTAAGGAAGGACTCAAGGAAATCAAAACCAATGCATTCGTATTAAACGCCATGTTTACGATGATTACGATGGCTTTGCTGTGGGGAGTTGTGTACAGCTATTTTCCGATTGTCAGCCGCTTTCTGGGTGACGGGGAAATCGGTAACTTTATTCTCACGTTCTGCATCGGCTTCGGCGGCTTTATCGGAGCGGCGCTTGTCAGCAAATGGGGCTTTAACAACAATAGAGGCCTGACGTACTTTACCGTTTTATCCATTGTCTCGCTGGCGCTGTTTTTATTCACACCGATATTCGCTGTTTCTGTCATCGCGGCGATCCTCTTTTTCATCGCGATGGAATACGGGGAAGTGCTTGCAAAAGTGAAGGTTCAGGAAAATGCGGCAAACCAGATTCAAGGGCGCATTTTTTCAGTGGCCGAAGCGTCTATCGGATTATGCATTTCTATTGGTTCAATGTTCATTAATATCCTAAGCGCTCCGGTCATTATGGGGCTGATTGTCGTGATCGTATGCGGTTTGTTTTTGCATACGAAGCTCGTCAACAAATCGTTTTTGGAACGGGATAACAAAACGGAGCAAAAAGGAGTCTTTTAGATGGAAATAACACCGTCCGATGTCATCAAGACACTTCCAAGGCAGGAGTTTTCTCTCGTTTTTCAAAAGGTAAAGGAAATGGAAAAAACGGGAGCCCATATCATTAATCTCGGACAGGGGAACCCTGACCTTCCCACTCCGCCGCATATTGTCGAGGCTTTGCGGGAGGCGTCTCTGAATCCTTCGTTTCATGGATACGGCCCATTCAGAGGCTATCCTTTTTTGAAGGAAGCAATCGCTGCTTTCTATAAAAGAGAATACGGCGTGACAATCAATCCTGAAACGGAGGTCGCGCTTTTCGGAGGCGGGAAAGCCGGTTTGTATGTGCTGACACAATGCCTGCTCAATCCGGGAGACATCGCTTTAGTCCCGAATCCAGGCTACCCTGAATATTTATCAGGGATTACGATGGCGCGAGCTGAGCTTTACGAAATGCCGCTGTATGAAGAAAATGGCTATCTGCCGGATTTTGAAAAGATTGATCCAGCCGTGCTGGAAAAAGCGAAGCTTATGTTTTTAAACTATCCGAACAACCCCACTGGAGCTGTGGCTGATGCGGCTTTTTATGCAAAAGCTGCTGCTTTTGCGAAAGAGCATAACATCCATTTGATTCATGATTTTGCATACGGAGCGTTTGAATTCGATCAAAAACCGGCCAGTTTTCTTGAGGCAGAGGATGCCAAAATTGTCGGAGCAGAGCTTTATTCATTTTCAAAAACATTTAACATGGCCGGCTGGAGAATGGCGTTTGCGGTTGGGAACGAAAGGATCATTCAGGCCGTCAATGAATTTCAGGATCATGTATTTGTCGGCATGTTCGGCGGGCTGCAGCAGGCAGCGAGTGCGGCGCTTTCTGGAGATCCGGAGCATACGGAATCGTTGAAACGAATTTATAAGGAACGAATTGACTTTTTTACGGCGCTTTGTGAAAAGGAACTGGGCTGGAAGATGGAAAAGCCAAAAGGAACCTTTTACGTATGGGCTGAAATTCCGAATACGTTTGAGACATCTCACCAATTTTCCGATTACTTGCTGGAGCATGCCCATGTCGTAGTCACACCGGGCGAAATTTTTGGAAGCAACGGAAAAAGGCATGTCAGAATCTCAATGGTGTCGAAGCAGGAGGATCTGCGGGAATTTGTCACGCGGATTCAAAAGCTGAACCTGCCGTTCGGGTCATTACAAGAAACATCCCGCTAAAAAGCGGGATGTTTTTATATGCTTTTCATGCTGCCGCCATCAGCGGAAATTTGCTGTCCCGTGATGTAGGAGGCTTCCTCAGAGGCAAGAAACGCGGCGAGCGCTGCGGTTTCTTCGGCTGATCCGACCCGTTTCATCGGAATCCCGGAAGCAATCTGTTCCTCTGCTTTCTGTTTGGATATGCTGTTCTTTTTCATCACATTTTCCACAAATTGATGATAACGGTCTGTAGCGATAAAACCAGGATTCAGACAGTTGACAGTAATGTTGTGAGGAGCAAGCTGGATGGAAATATTTTTACTGGCGTTAATTAAAGCGGCATTCATCATACTGTTTGTGAACATGTTGGCGCCGGGTTCTTTCCATAGATTTCCGACAATGTTGATGATTCTGCCAAACTCGTTTTGTTTCATCAGTGAGGAAGCACGCTTGATAGCGTCAATATAGGCAACGGTCTTTTGAGTGAACGTGGCCGTCATATCGTCTATATTGCAGTTATCAAATGTATCAGGCGCGCCGCCCGGGATATTATTAATCAGAACATCAAGCCGTCCGCATTGAGATTCGATTTTCTGAAAAATGCCCGCTCTCGTATGCCGGTCAGACATATCCCCCGCAAGGACAATGACGCTCGTCTCAGGATGCTTGGCCAAAATGTCTTCTTTGACAGATTCAATATTATCCCAATTTCGCGAATTAATGACGAGGGAAAAATGCTGGTCTGCTAATTTCAGAGCGATTGCTTTCCCGATCCCTTGACTGGCTCCCATAACAAATGCGGTTCGTTTTGACAAATAACTGCACCCCTTTGAAAAAATTGTATTATTATTTACATCGTAAGAAAAAACGAAGAAAATAGCAAATTTTATTTAAATTCTGATAAAGGAGAATTGAAAAAAACTCCCGCCGGATAGGGCGGGAGGGGATATTATACATATAGGAATTGAGGAAGTGTATCAAGCGAAAGGTGATTGCCGACAAAGAATGAACCAAATTCGCCATAGCGAGCGCTGACTTCGTCAAAACGCATTTCATACACTAGCTTCTTGAATTGAAGGACATCATCGCTAAATAATGTAACGCCCCACTCGTAATCGTCAAAGCCGACAGAGCCGGTGATGATCTGTTTGACTTTGCACGCATAGCTGCGGCCGATTAAACCGTGGCTTCTCATCAAGTTTCTGCGTTCTTCCATTGAAAGCATATACCAGTTGTCGTTGCCAGATCTTCTTTTATCCATTGGATAGAAGCATACATATTTAGATTCCGGCAGTTCAGGGTAAAGGCGAGCGCGCACATGCGGATTTTCATAAGGATCGCCGTCACCGCTTGCCAAGTAGTTGCTCAGCTCTACCACTGATACGTAGGAGTATGCCGGAATGGTGAACTCAGCAAGTCTTGATTTGTTGAATTCAAGCTCAATTTGATTTAATTCTTCCATTGTAGGACGAAGGATCATCAGCATAAAATCAGCTTTTTGGCCGACGATGCTGTAAAGAGTTTGCGATCCTTTTCCTTCTTTTTGGGCTACGCCCCATTTTTCAAGCAACCCGGTGAATTCATGTATGATAGATTGGCGCTCATCACTGGACAGCAGCTTCCAGGAAGTCCAATCCATTGTGCGGAAATCATGAAGCGCATACCAGCCGTCAAGCGTTTTTGCAGCTTCATTCGTCATTTGCTGTTCACTCATTTATCTTCACTCCCATTATCTTTTCATGATTGCCTTCACTATACCATAGTTTATCCGATTCTACTGTGGAGAAACCTTGAACATCCCTTCCGTATAACTCCATCAAAATAGAAGAACCTATAAGGGAAGATTGAGTCACTTAAATTAGTTAGAAAAATAAGATTTTTTTATGAAAGCGCTATAATGAAAGTTGGCTGTTTGAATTTGATTGGAAGAAGAGTATGCTAGTAAAAGAAAGCGTTTTTGTAACTTTTTGAGGAGGTTTTATTGTGGCAGATTTATTTTCAACAGTGCAAGAAAAAGTAGCTGGAAAAGACGTTAAAATTGTATTTCCTGAAGGCTTAGACGAGCGTATTTTAGAAGCGGTCAGCAAGCTTGCAGGAAACAAAGTGCTGAATCCGATTGTGATCGGCAATGAAAATGAGATCCAAGCAAAAGCAAAAGAATTGAACCTTACGCTGGACGGCGTTAAGATTTATGATCCTCATACATATGAAGGCATGGAAGACCTTGTACAAGCATTTGTAGAACGCCGCAAAGGCAAAGCGACAGAAGAACAGGCTCGCAAAGCGTTATTAGACGAGAACTACTTCGGTACAATGCTGGTGTATAAAGGCCTTGCAGACGGACTTGTAAGCGGAGCTGCTCACTCGACAGCTGACACTGTACGCCCGGCTCTTCAAATCATCAAAACAAAAGAAGGCGTGAAAAAGACTTCAGGCGTGTTCATCATGGCTCGCGGGGAAGAGCAATACGTATTCGCAGATTGCGCGATCAACATTGCGCCTGACAGCCAAGACCTTGCCGAGATTGCGATCGAAAGTGCCAATACGGCAAAAATGTTCGACATTGAGCCTCGCGTGGCAATGCTCAGCTTCTCTACAAAAGGCTCAGCAAAATCTGATGAAACAGAAAAAGTAGCGGATGCAGTGAAAATCGCGAAAGAAAAAGCGCCTGAACTGACACTTGACGGCGAATTCCAATTCGATGCTGCATTTGTTCCATCTGTAGCTGAGAAAAAAGCGCCGGATTCCGAGATCAAAGGGGACGCTAACGTATTCGTATTCCCAAGCCTTGAAGCAGGAAACATCGGCTATAAAATCGCTCAGCGTTTGGGCAACTTTGAAGCGGTAGGACCAATCCTGCAAGGTTTAAATATGCCTGTAAACGACCTTTCAAGAGGATGTAACGCTGAAGATGTTTACAATCTCGCATTAATTACAGCGGCGCAAGCACTGTAATAAAAATGAAGACGATGGCAGCTCTCGACCGAGGGCTGCCTTTTTTGCGCTTCCGTATAGCCTTCTTTACCAAGACGGATGATATGAGTACAATAAAGAAAACTAATCATAACCATATATTTCATTAATGACAGGGGTGGGGTTTTTGTATTACGACGTGCTGAAAACGTTTATAGCGGTGGTAGAAGAAAAAAACTTCACAAAAGCGGCGGAAAAGCTGATGATCTCCCAGCCCAGCGTCAGTCTGCATATCAAAAATCTTGAGAAAGAATTTCAAACGGCTCTTCTGAACAGGTCGCCAAAACACTTTACGACAACGCCGACAGGAGACATTTTATATCAAAGAGCAAAGCAAATGGTGTTTCTCTACGAACAAGCCAAGGCTGAAATCTATGCACATCATCACTATGTGAAGGGCGAATTGAAAATAGCTGCAAGCTTTACAATTGGTGAGTATATTCTTCCGCCGCTATTGGCCCAGCTGCAAAAGCTGTATCCAGAGCTGAACCTCGATGTCATGATTGGCAATACAGAGGAGGTCAGCGAGCGTGTGCGGATGCTTCAGGCTGATATCGGGCTGATTGAAGGACATACAAACGAGAATGAGCTGGAAATTGAACCGTTCATGGAGGATGAAATGTGCATTGCCGCTCCAAATCAGCATCCGCTCGCCGGGCGGAAAGAGATTTCGATCAGCGATTTGCAGAACGAAGCGTGGGTGACAAGAGAGAAAGGCTCCGGGACGAGAGAATTTCTCGATCATGTACTCAGTTCAAATGGACTTCGGCCGAAATCAATGTTCACTATCAGCAGCAATCAAGGTGTAAAGGAAGCGGTGATTAACGGCATGGGACTTTCGGTTCTATCCAGAAGCGTACTGCATAAGGATTTGATCCACCGCGAAATCTCAATTCTGCATATTAAAGATTTCTCGTTAAAGCGCAAGCTGTCTTACATTCATTCCCCTCTCATGGAGAATACAAAAAATAAAGAAATTTTTCTTACGATGCTGAAAAGCAATTATCAATCACAGCTGCTGAAATGATATAATAGTTTTCGTTCAATAAGCCTAACATGAAAGGGTTTTACATAGATGGCAAACCAACCGATTGATTTACTGATGCAGCCGAAATGGAGAGTTATTGACCAATCCAGTCTCGGCCCTTTATTTGATGCGAAGCAATCCTTCGCAATGGATGATACGCTGTGCATGTCCGTCGGAAAAGGCGTGTCGCCGGCGACAGCGCGCTCATGGGTGCACCACGATACAATTGTCCTTGGAATACAGGATACACGCCTCCCGTTTTTGCAGGATGGCATCTCCTTGCTGGAGAGCGAAGGATACCGTGTGATCGTACGCAATTCCGGCGGTCTTGCCGTCGTATTGGATGACGGTGTTTTAAATATCTCTCTCATATTCGAGGACGAAAAGAAAGGCATCGATATAGACAAAGGATATGAAGCGATGGTCGAGCTGATGAGACGAATGCTGAGACCGTACAACGCAAAGATCGAAGCCTATGAAATTGAAGGGTCTTATTGTCCCGGCAGCTATGACCTCAGTATAAATGGCAAAAAGTTCGCCGGCATCTCTCAGAGACGCGTTCGCGGCGGAGTCGCTGTTCAAATTTATCTCTGTGCAGATAAAAGCGGCAGTGAAAGGGCCGACTTGATCAGACGATTCTATCAAGCGGCGCTGAAAGACAAACAAAACGATAAAAAAGGCGTCTATCCGGAAATACGTCCGGAAACGATGGCGTCCTTAAGTGAGCTTCTGCAAAAAGATATCTCCGTACAAGACTTAATGTTCGCTTTATTGACGGAATTAAAAGCGTTAAGCACCCATCTTTATTCAGCTGGACTGTCCATTGATGAGGAAATGGAATTTGAGAAAAACCTCATCCGGATGGCTGAGCGGAATGCAAAGGTATTTGGGTGAACGTTCTTCGCATGCCGGCTGTATATGCCGGCATGCATTTTTTATCTCAAGCGGCATTTTACCCCAATAATCTTATTTTCAGATAAATCCTTCTTACATACAGATAACCACGACAAAAAGAAAAACGATAAAATGACATCAGCATCCATATTAAAGGGGAGAGGCAGATGAAGGGGAATATTTACAGCCTTTTTGTATTGATGGCGGCTTTTTTCTGGGGAACTACGGGAACCGTTCAGGCGTTGGCTCCAGAAAGCGCCACACCACTGGCATTTGGGGCGTTCAGGTTATTAATAGGAGGAAGCGCCATGCTGCTTGCGGTTTGGATCAGCCGGGAGCTTCACGTGAAAAATTGGTCATGGCCGCTCGTATTTTTAGCCGCTGTTTGTATGGCGTGTTACCAGCCGCTGTTTTTCACAGCGGTTAAAGAAACGGGAATTGCAGTGGGAACTGTGATTGCCATCGGCAGTGCGCCTATCATTGCCGGGACCCTCGAATGGGCTGTATTGAAGAAACGCCCGCGAAACTCTTGGTGGATTGCGACTGTGCTGGCTTTAGCGGGTTGCTGGCTTCTGTTTTCCGACAGTTCCAATGTTCGGATTGATGTGGCTGGTGTTCTTATGGCGCTTGGAGCGGGTGCTTCTTTTGCAGGCTATACGCTCATCAGTAAAGCGATGATGAAAACCCAGCCTCCGCGAGCGACCTCCGCCGTTGTATTCATGATCAGCGCCATCTTGCTGACGCCGCTATTACGGCAGTCAGATATCTCGTGGATATTGACCCCTAGAGGACTGGGAACAAGCCTTTACATCGGGTTAATTGCAACATGTGCCGCATACTTTTTGTTTGCGAAAGGGCTTACCGGGGTTCCGGCCTCGGCGGCGGTCACGCTGTCTTTAGCTGAACCGCTGACGGCTTCATTGCTTGGTGTGTTTTTCATAGGGGAAATGCTTTCGCCTTCCTCGTGGCTGGGCATTGCGCTTATGATGCTGGGGCTTTTGGTCATTTCTGCTGCGCCTCGGAAACAAAAAACGGCCGAGGCAGCTCACATGTCTTAATAGATTCACATAAGCTTGGCCTCATTTTACAAGAATAGCTGATCCGGCTGCAAAATGAGGAAATTCTCTTTTCTCAATAGAAAAGGGGATTTTGCACATGGCGAAAATCCCAAAACAGCTGCCCGTTTTGGGATTTTTCTATGTCATTCCGCTAATTTTTCTAAATTGCCGTTCCGGTCCATTTTGAAGGACGGAGAGGCATGTTCATCTTCTTCAAATAAAACTAGCTTTCTGGCTCTGTTCATAATTTTCACCAAGGTTTCATAATCTTCTTGGATCGTTTTTTGGTCTTTTTCAAGCTTTTGAACTTCTGCCTCTAGCTGCTCTGTTTTGTTTTGCAATTCCTGATTTTCTTTCTTTAAACGCTCGTTTTCCATTTTTAATGCTGATGATTGCTCGTTATTGCCTTCGTAATTCTGCAGGAAGCGGATCACATCATTCATCGTCATCTCAGGCGCAGCTGCAGGCGTTTGAGGAGACAATAAGTGTGATAGACTAGCTAACTCTTCCTTAAAGCTTTCATCAACAAAAGGCATGTGTTCGCCAGACATTAAAGGTTGCTCATTTTCGACAGATGGTGTTTCCGTTTTAACCGGCTCTTCTGCAGCGGTTTCTTGAATGATTTCAGGATCAACGGCAGGAGGCTGATATAATAATCTTTTTTTCGCAGGCTGCCCGTTTCCGAGCGCTCTCATCCGCTGTTTTCGTTGTTTCTTCGCAAGTTGGAGCGCTTTTTCATATTGATGGCGGACCACTGCGTTCCATCTGAATCCGCAGGCTGCGGATGTCCGGTTTAATTTATCGCCGACTTCTTCAAAGGCGTTCAGCTGAGTGCTGCCCTCCCTCACATGCCGAAGCACTGTTTCGGCTAAAAGCAGATCGTTTTCCTCTGACCAAGCGTCTTGTCGCTGTTTTGTCATTTATCTCAACTCCCATTTTTCTTTTCATGGTATTAGAATGTCCAGGTTGGAAAATATTTATACAAATTGGCTGAAAGAATAGGAGATACGAAGGATGGAGCGGCTTGCAGGAACAGTCGAATCCTTGTAAAATGAAGAGTGATGTGATTTTTTTTGAAACGTGATTTTAGGTTATTCACATAGATGAACATAGAAATGAAGGGAAGCGTACGTCATGGCTAATGAATTTCGAGTGTGTGATGATTGCCAAGCCACTAATATCAAAACATTGCTGCCGCGTTTGAAAGAAGTGGACCCGGACGCAAAGGTTGAGGTAGGATGCCAATCTTATTGCGGGCCCGGACGGAAAAAATCATTTGCTTTTGTGAACAATCGCCCGCTGTCAGCTCCGACAGAGGATGAGCTGATTGACAAAGTAAAAAAGAAAATAAAAAAGTAAAAACATATTTTTTCTTAGCCTCGGCCCTCAGGTCAGGCTTTTTTGCTTCACAAGATGTGTTTTTCATGAAGATGGAACAAATCGCCGGGCAAATTCAAGGATGTTTTCAAAGAATAGAGTCGATATAATAGAAACACGGCTAAAAAAAAGAGGGAATGACGATGGCGTATCCAAATGGAAAATTATCAGAAGAAAAAGTGTTTAAAGATCCGGTGCACCGCTATGTTCATGTTCGGGACAAGCTGATATGGGATTTAATCGGAACCCGTGAATTTCAGCGTCTCCGCAGAATTAAGCAGCTCGGCACGACCTATTTGACGTTCCATGGGGCTGAGCACAGCCGGTTCAACCATTCTCTCGGTGTCTATGAAATTGTCAGAAGAATGGTTGATGACGTCTTTAAAGGCCGCCCTGAATGGGATGACAGTGAGCGCGAACTCTGTTTGGCCGCGGCGCTGCTTCATGACCTCGGGCACGGGCCGTTCTCGCATTCATTTGAAAAGGTCTTTCACCTTGACCACGAGGATTTTACAAGAGGTATCATTTTGGGAGACACGGAGGTTAATCAGGTGCTCAGAAAGGTGAGCCCGGGTTTCCCTCAGGATGTTGCTGAAGTCATTGCCAAAACATATAAAAACAAGCAAGTGGTCAGCCTGATTTCGAGTCAGATTGACGCAGACCGCATGGATTACCTCCAGCGCGACGCATATTATACGGGCGTCAGCTACGGCCATTTTGATATGGAGCGGATTCTTCGGGTGATGCGGCCGCGCGAGGATCAGATCGTCATTAAAGAAAGCGGAATGCACGCTGTCGAAGACTATATCATGAGCCGTTACCAAATGTACTGGCAGGTCTACTTCCATCCTGTGA
The DNA here is from genome assembly GCF_059422205.1 of Bacillus sp. GW821-FHT01G09. NCBI lineage: Bacteria > Bacillati > Bacillota > Bacilli > Caryophanales > Bacillaceae > Bacillus > Bacillus sp. GW821-FHT01G09. The sequence goes on along the minus strand of NZ_JBWKWL010000001.1, from coordinate 696,620 downwards.
CTAGAAGTGCAGAGGTCATTTTAACGAAGATTCTTCACAGGGCGAAGCAGCTGCACGATGAAGGCTATGTCTTCACTCACGCTCCGGTTCATTTCTATTCTATTTTTGAAGGGAAATTGACACTGGAGGATTATGTAAAGCTGGATGAATCTATTATTTTGTATTACTTCCAGGCCTGGGAGGATGAAGAAGACGCGATTTTATCCGACTTGTGCCGCAGATTCATTAACCGCCAGCTGTTCCAATACGTTGAATTCAATCCGAATGAAGAAATGTCGGCTTATTTTGAGCTGACTTCATTGTTCAAAGAGGCGGGAATCGATCCGAGCTATTATTTGGTCGTTGATTCTTCATCAGATCTGCCATACGATTTTTACCGACCGGGAGAGGAAGAGGAGCGTCTGCCGATCCATCTCTTGACGCAAAACGGCCAAATTAAAGAGCTGTCCAGGCAGTCGGCTATTGTGGAATCCATCTCAGGTAAACGGCGGACGGACCACAAGCTGTACTATCCAAAGGACTTGATTTGTGACGGCTCTGAACATCCGGAAGCGAAAATGAAAATCCGGCAGCTGCTGGGACTGACATAGAAATTGGAAAGAAGGAAAAAGGAGATGTCGGGAATTTGTTGAAAGAACATGCAAAACTGATGAAGGTGTTCTCGGATTCTGGAGAAATCATCGGGCGAAAGAAGCTGCAGAAAATGATTTATATCGCCAAGAAAATGCAGTTTCCTTTCTATGAGAAATATGATTTTCACTTTTACGGACCATATTCAGAGGAACTGACGCTCCAGATTGAAGAGCTGTGCAACCTTGGATTTCTGCATGAGGTGAAGGAAAAAAAGGGCGGCTACTTTCAATACCGGTATTCGCTGACTGAGACAGGCTCCGCATTTTTAGACCATGCTGATCTGGACATGCCGGATATGAAAGGCTATATCGACAGTGTAAACAGCCGTTCATCACGGTTTTTAGAGCTGGTTTCCACGATCCTTTACTTTGACGGGCTTGAGGAAGAGGAAAAGAAAGAAAAAGTCTTTACCATCAAAAGCAAGCAAAAATATACAAATGAAGAATATGACGAAGCGCTTCAATACATAGAGGAACTGAAGCAGATTTGTTAACCATACCAAGCAAAAGAAATGAATCGTTTCTTTTGCTTTTTTTATTGACAAAAGCTGCTAAGAGATTCATTATGGATAATAGTTATCCATAATGAATCAGGAGTGAATAGGATGAAAATGAAATCAGGAATGGAGCAGGCGGTTTCTGTGCTGCTGTTACTGTCACGGCTGCCGGTACAGGCTTCTTTGACGTCAGAGGCTATAAGCCAGCGATTGCGTGTGTCTCCGTCTTACTTGAAGAAGCTGATGAGAACATTGGTTCAAGCCGGTTTGGCAGAATCCTTACCAGGGACGAAGGGCGGTTTTACCCTGACGAAGCCTTTGGCTGACATTACGCTTTATGATGTTTATCAAGCGGTCGAAGGCAGAGGTTCGATGTATCAGGGGAAAGGCCTGCTGCAATCTGTATTCGAGGGTGAAAGTCAATGTGTGCTGGAGACAGTCATGGCGGAAATCGAGGATAAATGGGCTAATCTCATGAGAGAAGAGTCCTTGCAGCATGTCATGGACAGGGTCGGGGAATTGTATGATCTTGAAAAAATAGATGATTGGGTAATCAAGCAAGTGAAAGGGCAATTGTAATGAAAAATAGCGGGTCTATACAAGAATCAACATCATCAACAGGCATATCCGTGCTGATCGTGCTCGCACTTGGTTTCCTCATGGCAACTCTTGATGTGACCGTTGTGAATGTGGCGATGGCTGATATGAAAAACACTCTTTCAATGTCACTTTCAGGTGTAACGTGGGTTGTGGACGGGTACATTCTTACTTTTGCGTCGCTTCTGCTGGCGGGCGGAGCCTTGGCTGACCGTTTCGGCTCGAAGACGATCTATATCTTGGGTCTAGCCGTTTTTGTTCTGGCCTCCTGTTTATGCGCTGCATCTATAAATGGACAGATGCTGATTGCCGGACGCCTTATACAGGGAATTGGCGCAGCTTTGTTTATGCCAAGCTCACTCAGCCTTTTGGCTGCCTCTTACCCTGATGAGCGGGCGCGGGCGAGAATGTTTGGACTGTGGGCCGCGCTTGTTTCCGCCGCTTCAGCCCTTGGGCCTTTTATCGGGGGCGTGCTGGTAGAGTTGGCGGGCTGGCAGAGTATTTTTCTGATCAATGTGCCAATAGGGGCTGCTGCGCTCATTTCAGCTTACCGAATCCTCAGCCGCGTTCCGGGAAAAAGCAGCCGCGTGAACATCATCGGGCATCTGCTTGGCATGATGGCTCTCGGGTTTCTTTCCTATGCTTTGATACAGGGGCCTTCAGCGGGCTGGCGCTCGCCAGTGATTCTTGTAGCATTTACTGCAGCGATTTTGGCATTTGTGCTGTTTTTGCTGCGGGAAATTTCTGCAAAAGCACCCATCCTGCCGGCGTCCTTATACAAAAACGGCCGCTTCTCAGCTGCCCAATTTATCGGGTTTTTGCTGAATTTCGCCCTTTTTGGCGGCATGTTTATGCTCAGCCTTTTTTTGCAGGAAGCAGGAGGGGCAAGTTCCTTTATAGCTGGAGTGGAGCTGCTGCCGATGATGGCCGTCTTCGTGATCGGCAATCTGCTGTTTGCCCGTCTGGCGAATCGGTTTGAAGCCGGGCAGCTTATGTTTGTATCAATGGCGGTCAGCTGTATCATTGCATTGCTGTTGTTTGTGCTGATTTCTCCGGATTTTCCTTATTGGCAGCTGGCGGTGTTGATGTCTGTTATGAACCTCTGTACCGGTATTACAGTTCCTGCCATGACAACTGTGATCATGCAGGCTGCCGGGCAAAGACATACGAATATCGCCGGTGCGGCGTTAAATGCAAACCGGCAAATCGGAGCCTTGGTCGGCGTAGCGATAACCGGGGTGATCATTCATCTGTCCGCCACTTGGTATGCCGGTGCCGGGTTTACGTTTTTGATGATGGGAGCGGCATACAGCCTCGCTGCATTGCTTGTATGGCTGTTTCTGGCTGCCCATAACGGGACTGCCGCGTCAGAAAAAAATGTAAATCACTGATTGCGCTTTGTGGGAATATATAGTAAGATATAAAAAATTATTGAAACAACAGGCACTGATAAGGACACGAGATGCTTTTTACGGTTTCCAGAGAGGGAAGGACAGCTGAGATCTTCCTAACGCAGGGAAAGCAGCTTACCGCCTTTGAGCCGTATCGGGGAAAACAAGTATCTGATACCGTCATGCTGCGTTACAGCATCTTTAAGCCGATCACCATGTGTAATTGATCGGGAATTTGGGTGGAACCACGGATGATCAACACATTCGTCCCTTTTAGAGGGATGGGTGTGTTTTTTTATATGAACTACATAAATGCGTTGAAAAGGACACGAATGATAGTTACGGTTTTCAGAGAGGGAAGGAAAGGTGAGAGCTTCCCAGCTTAGGAGTATCATTTACCGCCTTGGAGCAGCATTGGGGAACTGAAGTATCCAATGCCGTCTATGCTGCGTTACAGCACCGAGCCGACAACATAGTAT
>NZ_JBWKWL010000001.1:0-692926 GCF_059422205.1 Bacillus sp. GW821-FHT01G09 | reverse complement strand
ATTTGTCGGGAACTTGGGTGGAACCACGGGTTAATCACACACTCGTCCCTATCTGCGGGACGGGTGTGTTTTTTTATGAATTGAATACATGCGATGAAAAGGACATGAATGATAGTTACGGTTTTCAGAGAGGGAAGGAAAGGTGAGAGCTTCCCAGCTTAGGAATATCATTTACCGCCTTGGAGCAGCATTGGGGAACTGAAGTAACCAATGCCGTCTATGCTGCGTTACAGCACCGAGCCGACAATATCGTATTTGTCGGGAACTTGGGTGGAACCACGGGTTAATCACACACTCGTCCCTATCTGCGGGACGGGTGTGTTTTTTTATATACAACAATGAATAAGGAGTGTTCTAAAATGAGTAAACATGTACACATTCAGCTTCCGGACGGACAGATCCAGGAATATCCGAAAGGCATCACAATCAAAGAAGCGGCTGGTTCTATCAGTTCCAGTCTGCAAAAGAAGGCGGCCGCAGGTCAGGTCAACGGCAAGCTTGTTGATCTCAGTTTCAAGCTGGAGGAGGATGCTGAGCTTTCGATTGTCACACTCGATTCACAAGAAGGCTTGCAGGTGCTTCGCCACACAACAGCGCACGTGCTGGCCCAAGCAGTAAAACGGCTGTACGGCGAAGTGTCATTGGGGGTAGGGCCTGTGATTCTAGACGGCTTCTACTATGACATGAAGCTGGGGAAAAGCTTGGCATCAGGAGACTTTAAGGCCATCGAAAAAGAAATGAAAAACATAATAAATGAGAACCTTGAAATCAAACGTATAGAGGTTTCTTACGAAGAAGCTGAAGAGCTGTTTGCACAAAAAGACGAGCGGCTCAAGCTTGAGATTTTAAAGGATATTCCGCGCGGGGAGGATATCACACTGTACCAGCAAGGGGAATTCGTTGACCTGTGCCGCGGGCCGCATCTTCCTTCTACAGGGATGATCAAGGCGTTCAAACTGACAAGAGTATCAGGCGCTTATTGGCGCGGAGACAGTAAAAATGAAGTCCTGCAGCGGGTGTACGGGGTTGCGTTTCAAAAGAAAAAGGATTTGGATGCGCACCTGCATATGCTGGAAGAAGCGGCAAAACGAGACCATCGCAAGCTCGGCAAACAGTTAGGGCTGTTTATGTTTTCTGAAGAAGCGCCGGGGATGCCGTTTTATTTGCCGAAAGGGCAGATTGTCCGCAATGAGCTGGAGCGCTTCTCGCGTGAGCTGCAAACAAATGCCGGCTACGATGAGGTGCGTACGCCGTTTATGATGAATCAGCGGTTATGGGAGCAGTCAGGCCATTGGGACCATTATCGCGACAATATGTACTTTTCAGAAGTGGATGATACAAGATTCGCAATGAAGCCGATGAATTGCCCCGGCCACATGCTCATCTTTAAAAACAGCCTGTATTCTTATCGGGATCTGCCGATTCGCATGGCGGAATTCGGACAGGTGCATCGCCATGAATACAGCGGCGCTTTAAACGGAATGCTTCGCGTTCGGACGTTCTGTCAGGATGACGCCCATATTTTCGTTCGGGAGGATCAGATTGAGAGTGAGATCAAAGAAGCGATTCGGCTGATTGATGAGGTATATCGGACATTTGGTTTCGAGTATTCAGTTGAGCTTTCGACTCGCCCGGAGGATTCATTAGGTAATGACAGCCTTTGGGAAGCGTCGGAACGTGCCTTAGCACGCGTCCTTGAGGAGCTTGGCCTCTCTTATGAGATCAATGAAGGCGATGGGGCGTTTTACGGGCCGAAAATTGATTTCCACATAAAAGATGCTCTAAAACGGAGCCACCAATGTGCGACAATTCAGCTTGATTTTCAAATGCCGGAAAAATTTGATTTAACATATATCAACGAACACAATGAAAAGGTTCGTCCCGTTGTCATCCACAGAGCGGTTTTCGGCTCGATCGACCGTTTCTTCGGTATTTTGATCGAGCATTACGGCGGGGCTTTTCCAGTCTGGCTCGCACCGGTCCAGGTTCAAATCATACCGGTTTCGCACGTTCACTTAGACTATTGCAGAAAGGTGCAGGCGGAGCTGAAGCAGGCGGGGATAAGAGCCGGCATTGATGAGCGCAATGAGAAGCTCGGCTATAAAATCAGAGAATCGCAGGTGCAGAAAATCCCGTACGTGCTGGTGCTTGGAGATCATGAGGAGCAGGAGAATGCGGTAAACGTCCGCCAATTCGGACATCAGCAGAGTGAACACGTTCCTTTCCAAACTTTTAAAGATAAACTTGTCAAACAGGTGGAAAATCGAGGCATGTAGGATAAAAGCTGTGAATTCACATTTTGCTTTTTTGACTTTCCCTATTCGGAATCAGTAAAATAATAAGTAAATCATATCGTTCGTATGTTATGAATGCATCTCGAAATGGGGAAATTTACATGGACCATGACAAACTGGAAGCAAATTTGCTGGATCACGCACTTACAAAATATTTGAAAAGCACGAAGCAATTAGATGAAGCCACCGTTCCGAAACACGTGAATAATGTAAGAGGATTTATTCTGCGGATCATATACAGACATGGGAGCTGCACCATAAAGGATATTTTGAAGGAGGTCACACTGTCTCCCTCTGCCACGACCACAGCTCTGAATCATTTAGAGCAGGAAGGGTTTATTGAGAGATCCAGAAATAACAATGACCGCCGCACTGTATGGATTACGCTTTCTGAATCGGGCCGGGGAGCGGCTGAACAAATGATCGAAAACCGCCAGCAGCTGATTGACGGGATGTTTGAACGTTTAACAGCCGAAGAGAAAAAGACGTTCTTGGCGATTATTGCGAAGCTGGCTCAATAGGGATAAAAAAGCCGGTGCGCGAAGCGCCGGCTTTATAGAGATTATTCCATATCGCTCAGGCGTTTGCCTGCCACGGCATAATGGTCTTTTCTCATTTCTTCTATAAAGACAACAATTTTTTCTTCAGAAGCACCGGTTGTTTCCTTTACGGCTTCTGTTACTTTCTCGACAAGATTGCGTTTTTGCTCGTCTGTACGGCCTTCGAGCATTTTGACAGTTACGTATGGCATGGGTGCTGAATCCTCCTTTATCTCGTTTCCTCTCTTTAGAAAAAGAGGCTTCTTATAGTATACTGAATAAAGTAAATTCTTGCATTTTGAGAAAGAGGGATATCTCACTTGGACCGTTTTTTATATTATCCGTTATCTTTAATGCCATACCTCGTCATCACGCTAATTGTTTCGTTTACGATGCACGAGCTTGCCCACGCTTATGTCGCATACAAATTCGGTGACGATACGGCGAAAAAACAAGGAAGACTGACGCTGAATCCCATTAAACACCTTGATCCGTTCGGAACCATTTTGATTCTGGTGGCCGGATTCGGGTGGGCGCGCCCCATTCCCGTGAATCGCCGCTTCTTTAAGAAACCCCGGCTTGCCGGTGTGCTCGTATCTATAGCCGGGCCCGTCAGTAACCTGATTCTTGCGTTTATTGGTTTCTTTTTGTTAGTGTTGATGCATGCGTACGGAATGGAAATGCTTGCGGCGTTCAGCACGGGGCTGGATCAGTTTTTTTCTATTTGGATACAGCTGAATCTTGTCTTGTTTTTATTTAATCTGCTGCCGCTTCCTCCGCTCGATGGCTATCGAATTATAGAAGATCTCGTTCCGCCGGGCGTGCGTGCCAAAATGACGCAGGCGGAGAGCTACGGCTTTATCGTATTTTTGGTGCTGTTTGTGACACCGCTCGGATCTTACGTGCTGTGGCCGATGCTCAATGCAGGAAGAGATTCGATTTTAAAGCTGTTTTCAGCGATATTTCAACCGCTTTTGTAGGAGGTAGAACTTCATGGAAGAAAAAAAGAAAAAATCAATCGGGTTTAATATTATCAAAAGTGATCCGACAGACGGACACGGCGGTTTTGGCGTAGGGGCACTCAGCCTTGATAACATTTCTCCCGTATTCGTTGATGTAGAGGAAAAAGAAGCGTTCGTAGACATCGGCGCCATGCATGCCCGCAGCACCGTTGAAAAAGGAATTAAATTTCTCCCGAATAAAGAAGAAGTGCCGAACGGAAAACTATACTGGCTTGTGTGGGTAACGATTGACAGAAAAGAAGAGGGGCCTTATTACGCTGGTGTGACAGCTTGTGAAATGACGGTCGACAGAAGCATCAGAAGAGGCTACAAGTCGCTGCCTGAGCATGTGAATTTGATGGATAAATCCATGAAACGGAAAATCATCGTTGATAAAATGGACGACAGCTCGAAGCGTGTACTAGGCGAATTTCTGAAAAAGCATGATCAGGGCCTATGGGACCGTTCCTCAGATGAATTAAAAACAAGCCTGCTTCCGGAAGATAATTAATTTGTGAATTTTCTGTGAAATTTTAAAGTATTTGAGATATTTTTCGTAAACATTGAGTAAACTGGTGATACAGAAATAGGACATGGAAAATCCCGAGCCGAAACAAGACTCGGGGTTTTTCATTTTTAGGGGGATATGAGTCGGCGACTGGGAGATGAAAGCCGGCGTCGAAGAAATGAGAAATTCACCACTTTATCCCAAAACTGATTGTTCAGCTCGATTGTCTAACATTCTTCCATCGATTATGAAGGAACCATACGAATAACCCGGTCTCCGAGGAGCCGGGTTATTTTCAATGATGTCGCCCCAGCCATTTGTCCCACCACTTTTTCTCGGAAGCGGGCTTTTCTTTGGATGGAAGCCGGTCTTTTGTTTGTTTTGCGGGTTCTGCCCCGTAGCACACGTTTGCTGGTTCTGTGCCTTTCACAAAATATGTGTAATGCTTAGCGGCGCAGCCGGGACCTGATGAGTAGCCTGTTTCCGGATCAATGTACACACCGGTTACGCCTTTTGGCGGCTTGAACGCGGTTTCTGGTTCGCCTTTGAGCGCGTCCTCCATGAAGTCCGCCCAAATGGTTTTAGCATAGCTTTTTTCTTCGACCGAGTCGATGGTGCTGTTTTTGTCATAGCCGGTCCAAACACCTGCGGCCAGCTTCGGATTGAAGCCGATCATCCAGCTGTCTGCGCTGGTGGTTCCTGATTTTCCGGCATACGTTCTTGTCAGGCGGTTGGCTATCGTTCGCCCCGTAACCGACGTGTATCCATTTAAATCGGTATCAAACATGCCTGTCATCATACTCGCTGTGACAAAAGCGGCTTTTTCATCAAGCACCTGTTTATGCTGATTCGGGTTTTCGTACAGCACGTGGCCGGCTGCGTCCGTTACCCTTGAAATAAAAGTCGGTTCGATTTTCTTTCCGCCATTTGCGAGCATGGCATAGGCGTTGACCATCTCAATCGGACGCACGGGTTCGGTGCCGAGTGCCAGAGACGGCAGTGCTTGAAGATGGGTGGTAATGCCGAATTCCTTTGCCGTCTTTACAAGTTTGTTCGTGCCGAGAAAAAGATGCGTTTTCACAGCGTAAATATTGTCTGAAAGCGCCAGCGCCTGCAGAAGCGTAATCGGCTTGTTGGCATAGTATCCGTTATAGTTGCTTGGAGAATAGGTTTCTCCCTTTGCATCAATTTGAAACTCGGTTTCTTCGCTTTTCATCAAAGTGACTGGCGTAAATCCACTCTGAATCGCTTTATAGTACAGCAACGGCTTGATCGTCGAAGCAGGCTGGCGCTTCGCCTGTGTCGTCCGGTCAAACGGGCTTTTTTGATAATCCCTGCCGCCGACAAGGGCGAGAACGTTTCCGGTGCGGGGATCAATGGCTGAAAACCCGACTTGAATGTCAGAGCCCGCGTTAACCGTTTCGGTAATGGTCTCCTCGGCGATGCGCTGCATCCGTTTATCTACCGTTGTATAGACGTTTAACCCGCTCGTTTCAATTTGCTCCCGTGTCATGCCGAGCTTTTTCTCCAGCTCTCTCATCGCATTGTCATAGAAATAAGGAGCCTTTCTCTTGGAAACTTGTTTATTCAAAGGCTGATAGGAAAGAGGTTCCTTGATCAATTCATCCGCTTTCTTTTGGCTGATCATCTGCTGCTTTTCCATCATCCGCACAATCGTTTTCTGGCGTTCCTTGGCCTTCGTCTCATTGACATACGGTGAATAGCCGGAAGGGCCTTTCGGGATTCCTGCCAAAAGCGCCGCCTCCGCATCCGTCAGGTTTTTGGCATGCTTGCCGAAATACAGGCGGGAAGCTGCTTCAATGCCGTAGGCGCCGTGTCCGTAGTAAATCGTATTTAAATAGCCTTCTAATATCTCGTCCTTAGAATAGTTTTGTTCCAGACGGATCGTGTAGAACGCCTCATTCCATTTCCGTTTCCACGTTTTGTCGTGTTCAAGGTATAAGTTTCTCGCATATTGCTGGGTGATGGTGCTTGCGCCCTGAACCTTGGCAAATGCTTTCAGATCAGCAAGCGCCGCGCCTGCCATGCGTTTATAATCAAAGCCGTGATGATCGTAGAAATTCTGGTCTTCAATCGCCACTGTCGCTTTTACGATCGTCGGATTCATGTCCTTTAAGGGGACCCAATAGCGCTTTTCGCCGTAGTTCGTTTCCCCGAGCTTTGATCCGTCACTCGCATACAAAATCGTGGATTGCGGCACCTGCACCGAGGGAGCGCCCTGGTATTTGGCTATCAAAATGACAGTCATAAACACGGCCGCTGCCGCAAAGGCCGCGAAAGCCCCTAAAAAGATAAAGGCGCGAACGGTTTTCAGCGTCAGTCTCAGCCGTTTATTTGTCATTGCATCCACAACGGGTTCCCCCTTTTTTTATGTTTCTACTATTATGAGAAAAAAAGATCGTTTTTAAACATCGCAGAACAGGACGCATCTTTACTTTTTCCCCGCCATCCTCTATACTTTTTCCTTAGGTGAAAATGAGATTTCAACCGAGAATAAAAGCTGATAAGACGCTTACAATAAATGAATACAGCCTCGAAAGGGAGATGACAATTGAGCGAACTTTGGTACACAGAGAAGCAGACGAAAAACTTTGGCATTACGATGAAGGTTAACAAAACGTTACATACAGAACAAACGGAGTTTCAGCATTTAGAAATGGTGGAAACAGAAGAGTTCGGCAACATGCTGTTTTTGGACGGCATGGTGATGACATCTGAAAAAGACGAATTCGTTTATCACGAAATGGTGGCGCATGTGCCATTATTTACGCACCCAAATCCGGAGCACGTTCTCGTAGTCGGCGGCGGTGACGGCGGCGTTATCAGAGAAATCCTGAAGCACCCAAGCGTGAAAAAAGCGACACTTGTAGACATTGACGGCAAGGTTATCGAATACTCTAAAAAGTTCCTTCCTTCTATCGCAGGCAAACTGGATGATCCGCGCGTTGACGTGCAGGTAGATGACGGATTTATGCACATTGCAAAATCTGAAAATCAATACGACGTCATCATGGTAGATTCAACTGAACCAGTCGGACCGGCTGTAAACCTGTTTACAAAAGGATTCTACGCAGGAATCGCAAAAGCGCTGAAAGAAGACGGTATTTTCGTTGCGCAGACGGACAACCCATGGTTTACACCGGAATTAATCACAAATGTACAGCGCGACGTGAAGGAAATCTTCCCGATTACGAAGCTGTATACGGCGAACATTCCGACATATCCAAGCGGTTTGTGGACATTTACAATTGGCTCGAAAAAATATGATCCGCTTGCAGTGGAAGACAGCCGTTTCTTCGATATTGAGACGAAATATTACACAAAAGATATTCATAAAGCGGCGTTTGTTCTGCCGAAATTTGTGAGTGACCTGATTAAATAATGAAGGTATGGCGCAGGAGCGAATCTTGCGCTTTTTTACAGGAAAGCGAGGGTATTATAGATGAGATTTGATGAAGCTTATTCAGGAAAAGTATTTATCGCGAGCCGTCCCGAGTGGGAAGAAGCGGACGCCATTCTTTACGGCATGCCGATGGACTGGACAGTCAGCTATCGCCCGGGCTCACGCTTTGGCCCAAGCAGAATCCGTGAGGTATCAATCGGCCTTGAAGAATACAGCCCGTATTTAGACCGTGATCTGGCCGACCTGAACTTCTTTGACGCGGGCGACATTCCGCTGCCGTTCGGAAATCCGCAGAGAAGCCTTGATATGATTGAGGAATACGTGGACAGCATTTTAGAAAAAGGGAAGTTCCCGATGGGTATGGGCGGGGAGCACCTCGTGTCATGGCCTGTCATTAAAGCGATGTACAAGAAATACCCAGACCTTGCGATTATCCATTTTGACGCACATACAGATCTTCGTGTTGATTATGAGGGAGAACCGCTTTCTCACTCCACGCCGATCCGTAAGGCGGCAGAATTGATCGGACCGCACAATGTGTATTCATTCGGAATCCGTTCCGGCATGAAAGAAGAGTTTGAATGGGCGAAGGAAAACGGCATGCACATCTCAAAATTTGAAGTGCTTGAACCGCTGAAAGAGGTGCTTCCGAAGCTGGCGGGCCGTCCGGTTTATGTCACAATTGACATTGACGTATTAGACCCTGCACACGCACCGGGTACAGGAACGGTTGACGCCGGCGGCATCACGTCTAAAGAACTGCTTGCATCCGTCCATGAAATTGCGCGTTCAGAGGTAAACGTAAAGGGCGCTGATTTAGTGGAAGTCGCACCGGTGTATGACCACTCAGAGCAAACGGCAAACACAGCCAGCAAAATCATCCGTGAGATGCTGCTTGGTTTTGTGAAATAGTTTTTAATAAAAAAGGGTCTGAATTACATCCAGGCCCTTTTTTATCTTTTAATTATTTAAAGTCATTTTATAAGAAATTCTTTTATTAGATTCGTCGTCTATTACAGTATAATAAGCAGATACTTTTGATGATTCAGGATTGAAATTTTTATAATTTACTTTTTCGTCGGGATACAAACTTAATCCTACATATCCTAGTACTGTTTTCCCTGATGGAATCTCTGTATTGAATTGATACTTATCCGGCAAATCATAATTATAAGGCATCAATTGTTTATTATATTGATACTGACCAAAAAATAAAAAGTTTTTTCCGTCCGGTGAAAGATCTTCTAGAGTAATTTTATGATTAGAAGTATTTTCAGCATTAAAAGGCAAAATGTATATATATTTTATGGAATTTGTATCTTTATCAAATGACTTGACCGGCTTTAATGGTTTTAAAATATGAAATTTTATTCCTTTTCCTGTATCGATTGTTTGGTTTGCGGCAATATTAATATTTTTTGGAGTATATTTATCATTTTGGGCATTCACTGTATAGAAACGAACACAGCTGAATGTTACTATTATTAATAAAACAATAAAGAAAATCCAACGTTTATTCATCTGTATCCTCCAGTTTACCTTCACTAATATCAATAATTCTGTCGACAACACTATTTTCACATAGTGTATCATCATGACTAGCCACTACAATCGTTGTGCCGTTTTCTTTTTCGGTTTTTAGGATATCCAGTATAAGATTAATCCCTTTTTTGTCTAATGCATTTGTCGGTTCATCTAAAAGAAGTAATTTGGGTTTTTCCATTATTGCTTGAGCAATTCCTAAGCGTTGCTTCATCCCTAAAGAATAGCGTTTGACTTTACGCTTATCTTCGGGGTCTAACCCAACTTTTCTTATTACTTCTTTGATTTCTTCATCAGATACTTTTTTCTTGATAGAAGCAAGGAATTTCAGATTTTGAAATCCCGAATAGACAGGGATGAAGCTCGGGTATTCAATTAACAGACCTGTATGTTCCGAGAAGTCAATATCTTTTCCGATCACGAGGCCGTTAACAGAAACTTCGCCTTTTGTTAATGTTAGAAGTCCGGCGATGGCTCTTAAAATCATTGTCTTTCCAGATCCATTATGGCCTCTTAACACGACAAATTCGTTTTCTTTAATTGAAAAACTGATATCATCTAATACATGATTTCCCTTTAATTTTTTTACTATATTTTTACACTCGATATACGACGTCATAATTACTCTCCTAAAATATCTGTTTTTTTAATAAAAACTAGGCTGATAAAAGTACAAGCTGCACAGAAAATAAGTGCAATTAATAAAAAGTCAGAGGCATGAAAAAAACGACCATCTGAGTAGTTAATGTTCATGCGCGAATAATCAATAAAAGCCCACTTTCCAGCCATAGCAAATGAAGCGATGAATAAAGAGCTGTGAAAAAAAATAGATATTACAATATAAGCAACAATAATAATAAATGCTGATATAAAAGATATCATGAAAGTTAAAGTTTCTAGCAAAACTGCATACATAAACGAAACTAAGATTTGAATTAACATAAATAATATTACCTTGCTGTTCAGCTCTGCTGTAAAGCCATTAAATGAGGTAAATAACATAATGTATATAAAAAGCCATACGCACCAAATAGATCCAATCAGAACAAACAGTGACAGAAGTTTGCTGAATATATATACTCCTTTTTTGGGGAGTTTTGGAAGGATATAAGCTCCAGAAATTTGAATGTCACTAAACATAAAATTACCCACAATCAACAAAGGCAGCACTTGAAAACTAATCCATTGTAGAGGGATAGATAATCTATGCTGTGTATATAAGATATGTAGATCAAAGAAATTCATCGAATGAAATAGTGTGGTCAGGCTGTCGGAAAAACTTTGATATTCTAGCTGTCCCGTCTTATTGCTATTCCAGAGGAAGCATAAAAGAAGGAGGGCAACAGCTAAGCTAATGACAAAGTATGTAATCTTACTTTCATTGAAACGCATGACAATATCACGTTTCAGCATATTCATAAAAGACAATCAGTTTGCTCCTTTCTCCTCAACCTGCTGTAAATAATTGCGTCGCTTTATAGATTCTATAGAAATCCCGAATAATAACAACATAATCCCTAATCTAATCAATAATAATTCAGCCGAATCACTTAATTCCAGCACAAAACCATTTAAAAAGAGCATACCATTACATGCAAGGTAATCAATCAAAAATAAAAGAATGAATAGAAAAACTACAATGATTTGATTCAAATACAGTAAAATAAATGAAACAACATAACAAATGAAAATAAATGCAAAGACATGAGTGATGAAAGATATCGGGGTCACATACAATAGTCCCGTATCATTGAATACACATAAAGTATATAATTCACCCATAATGATAATCCCGTATACTGCTGAAAATAAAAGTGTTTTTAAAAGGTATATCATTGTTAGATAAGGTGCATTGTTTACTCGGATTACAGTGTAAATTGAAAAGTAATCGGATGAGATCAAAACAGAAAATACAACGGCAGCAGGGCATAAAATAGAAACGAGATGCCAATAGGAAAAAATATTTTCCAGTACAAAACCATCATCACTACCATTTTCTTGATGAAAAAAGAAATAAACAGCAATTAACTGCAGCAGTAATGCGACGGTGATACCCGGCCACTTCATTCTTAATGTTGATTTTAGAGTATTATAATAAAACACGGCGTTTTTTTCCCCACATATAAAGTAAAGTAGTTACAATGAACACGCTAAGGTTCAAATAAATAAACTTATCTACACTCAAAAACCCTCCATCGTTAACAATATATTTCATTGGATTGTAATGGTTGTTGAGTAAAGTAAAGCCTATTAAATTGATTAAGAAAGGTATGATATAAACAAAATATTTCTTTTTAATAAAAAATGATAAAGCTAATCCAATGGAAGAGAGAATGGCACCGTACAAACCATTTAGTATAAATAAAATGAGAGTATAAATCAGCGAGTTTTCATAATAAAGGTTTGCTAAATCAGTTCCGCCCAAAACGATTGGGTCCATATAATTGACGATTCCGTCCGGATTTACTGAAGGATATGTCATCATCAGCAAGTAAAGGTTTAATAATAACGGTAAAAAAATAACCAAAAAAGAAATCACAACATTCAATCCGAATAATACTGTAAAGTATTTCTTTTTAGTTGTTTTTGTTATAACATTCATAAAAAATCCAGTATTTTTATCTTCACGGTACATACCGGACATTGGAAGTGATGCTAATAACGGAAGAATGAGAATCCAGACAGTCTGAGCTGAGGTTGTATTTCCTTCTGCAATATTCGATAAAAACGGTGAGTTATGGATTTCATAAGGAAGATTGATCTTCTGATGAAAGAAGAGTATACCTAGATAACTGACGATCATAAGAACGATACTAATGAATAAAGAAAAATAAATCTCTTTATTTTTCAATAAACGCTTTAAAAAGAAAGAAATCATGTGCGAGGCTCCTGTTTTTTTTATTAAAACTCTGTGTGAGTTTTGGATAGTTTTATTTTAATAAACAATCTTGAAGAGTGGATATTATTTTTACCTTAAAAAGCGATCTTACATGTTTAATGTAAGATCGCTTTGTTTTGAGAAAGCTATTAATAGATTGTGTAATTTCCCTTAGGTTTTACGCTGTCAGGACTCCAATCAGTTGAGAAGGAATCACTGCTGCGGCTGTAACCGCCAAACCTTACGGGTACATTTCTCCCGTAATCTTCAACAGCAGTGTTGGAAAATAAGTATGTATGACCCGGGTGTACTGTTCCTTCGTGAGTTCCACCACCGGATACATTGTGCCAGTCGCGCCCGCCAGAGTGAACGTTTTTATCTGCCTCTGCCCATACATTAAATTTACCTCCATCATCTTTCTTTAGGAGATGCATATACATGTAGCTTCTATTTTGTTTTCTTCGAGCAGTTGTATAGTCGTAAGGGCTGTACCATCTGAAAGTAAAATGCACCCTTGAATCGCTCGTATTTGCTTTTGCATGAACCGCCTGTGTAACACCCAGTGAGGAAACTGCGATCCCAAACATGATGATGAGTAAACTAATCCTTTTTTTGAATTGAACTTTCAAAATAAATCCTCCATTTTTAAACTTCAATTGAAGTGATACTGAACTTAAGTCATATATATATTAGTTCAAAAAAAAGGAAAAGTAAACATATTTTTATTTTCATATAATAAAAATTATCTTGTTTCCTATGTTTGTGGGTTAGGTAACCAATTTAAATTAGTTAGTAATAATATTTAGAGATTCAAAAAATAAAACTTTTGTCCCGATTGTTTATTTAACAAAAAAACAACCGGTGAAAACCGGTTGTATTCATTAAATCATTCCTCGTTGTGCAACTTCAATTTGGTGTGTAGGTGCATTTGCAATAGTTGTTGCCACGAACACAGTGCATAGAGCCAGACAAGAGAGTAATAGTTTAGACTTCAATTTCATACAAACTCACTCCTCCTTGAATAAGTTGCCTTACTTGTTCCACCTTCAAAAAATAAGCAGAAGCTTTTTGAAAATTTTTACGTTCATGATAATATTTTGCCACATCAATAGCGAAATCTTCAAGATCAGCATACAACATTTTACTTTCGAGAAAATCAAAAAATCCTTGAATTGCTTCTTCATCCGGGCCTGATAAGTATAAAGATTTCAAAAATTCAAACTCTGATAAATATATTACATCTCCGGCCTTTTGTGAATAAGCCATTCCCTTACTATGATATTCATGAGCTTTATCCATTTTTCCTAATTTATAATGGATCTGTGTAATTAAAAAATACGCTTGAGGTAAGGAAGGAAGAATATTTGATTCTTCAAAAACAGCTATTGCTCTTTTGAAATAAGTTATGGCATCCTCATATTGGCTTTGGCTGTTTTTACAAAGCCCGATATTGTACAAAGTTCTCCCCATTAATTGGGGCTGCTTTTCAGCTTCTGCCATAGAATAAGCTTTTTGAAAATGTGAGATGGCATCCTCATACTGTTTTAAATCTAAAAAATTGGTGGCAAATAAAGAATGACACTGCAGCAATCTTATATTATAAGCTTCATGTTCTTTGTATATTTCATATGCTTGCCGTGCATAGTCCATTGAAAAATACGTTTGTTTCATATAGTAATAAGATTCAGACATCTTAAAGAAAAACTCAGCTTTCTCTATCTGATCCTTAACGAATATCAGCTTGCTTTCGGCCTTTTTGAAAAATTTAATAGCCGACAGATATTCCCGCTGGTCCAGCTCATACATGCCTCTGAAGAAATTAAAATAGTACTCAAGCAGACCAGTTAAACGAGCCTGTTTTTTATCAATCTCAAGCAGCAGATCAGACAGTCTCGGCTGTTCCTCAATCCTCATTTTTTCTAACGGTTCAAGGTACTCAAGCATCAGGTTGTGCCGAAACTCCATTAGTGAATAGTACAAATGAAGGTCTTGATCTTCTTCCATTTGATCCAGCTCTTGCTTGATTTCTCGTCGCAAATATTCTGCATCGGGTATGCTGAATCGGCGTATGTACATATACCATTCGTTAATCTTTTCTCCGATGGAAGAAGAAGATATGACACCTGTCACGTTTGCAAATCCCTCCCTTCATAATTCTATATATGTCATATTTTATCATCAACATTCTTGTGAGAAGCGCAAAAAAACCGCAATTTTTTCTTTCGTTACACCGCATGTTTGGAGATATATTTTCAAAAAGAAGCTTTTACCCTCAGCAATTTGTACAAGCAAACACGTTAACCTTCCATATTCTGTTGTATCTGCGTGAGCAGTGTATGTCTGAAAAGGAAGTGAAGGAATGAGAAAAAACAAGCTTTCCTTTAAAGAAAAAGCAGGAGCAGAACAAGAAGAGTGCTTATGTTTTTGTGAGGGAGAAGCAAGCCGAGAAGCCATGTTTCAAGCACCGATTGAATTACCTGAAGGGTTTGTCGTTGATCCGGCTGAAGCTGTTGCAAACGTGACGTGGAATGCAGACAGCCTTTCTTGTGTCAGTGACCGTTGCTTAATTCAAACGGGGCCTGAGCCTGATGAGGTCGGTGTTCAATTTGCAGTGCGCCTGCAGGGAACCGTTACGCTACTCGTCAGTGTCTCACCTGTGCGAAATCAATATGGACAAGGGGACGGGGCTGTTTCCGTCATTCACAATGCAGAGATCGATCAAGTCGTCTATTATTCCGATGAACCGGATGATTGCCCGGATATCAGTGACATCACGATTGAGAACCTTGTTGTTGTTCCGCCGTTTTACGGCAGTCCTTTATCGGTGACGGGGACGATTGTGCTTGTACCGGAGCCGGAACCCGTCTACGCGTTTACAGCGAATCCAAATGATCAATCAGTTTCTGTGATTGATACAAACACTCATACTGTTGTGACAACGATTGCTCTTCCGTACAATCCGGCAGGTATTGAAATTACCCCAGATAAAAGCGCTGTGTTTCTCTTACATCCCAACAATAATGTGATTTCTGTCATCGATTATGACACATTAACAGTGACAGCATCTATATTGCTGGATCAGCCGCCTCGATTGATTAGATTTATCCCTAATCATGAGTTTGCTTATGTTTTCACCGGTACTGCGGTTTCTGTGATTGGAATTGATACGTTAACTGTGGATAGGTCGATTCCTGTGGAAGGGTATGATGTTGCAATCGATCCCAATGGGTTATTCGCCTATGTTCTTAATTTTGGTATAGTGCAAAAAGTGGACCTAACTACCGGTGAAGTCACAGGAACAATTGAACGAGAGCTTATCGTATCAACCATAGAAACAAATTGGCCGGAGCGGTATGCCTATGTATTAGAACAAGAATTCTTTTTTAATTATTTGACGGTTATTGATTTAAATACGTTTACCATCAGCAGCACCCAAGAGCTGGAGTATGAAGGGGAATATCGAATGTTTACGAGCGGAACAGGTGTGTATTTACATGACGGCTTCACTGGCAATTTATATTCTGTCAGTCCAAATGGAGCAGGCGTTATAGGAAATGTTCCACAGTCGGCAAGAGACTTTGCGTTTACCCCGAATGGCGAGTTTCTGTATGCAACTCATGTCCTAGAACAGAGCATCACTGTTTACAACACGGATGATTACTCCGTGGAGACTGTCATATCTCTTGGGGTTTCACCGGGAGCTATTGCGATTTAATCAACTATGTGTGGTGCATTTCTAAAAGGACGTGAAATCATGAAAAAGAATGATCTTTCTGCTTTACAGGAAAATTGTTTCTGTTTTTGTGATGAGGAAATTAGCCGGGAAGCGCCGTTTCAAGTGCCGATAGATATCCCTGAGGGCTTCAAGGTTGATTCGGCCGAAGCGTCAGCGGCTGTTACATGGAGTACAGACAATTTGTCCTGTATCAGTGAGCCTTGCTTAATCCAGACTGGGTCGGAACCAGAAGATATCGGTGTTCGATATGCCGTGAGAGTACAAGGGGCCATTACGCTTCTTGTCAGTGTGTCGCCTGTGCGAAATCAATATGGACAAGGAGACGGGGCTGTTTCTGTGATTCATACTGAAGAGATTGATCAAGTTGTTTATTATGCAGCACAGTCTGGCCGCTGTCCTGATTTTAGTCAAATGACAGTGGAAGATCTTCTCATCGTGCCGCCTTTCTACGGCAGTCCGCTCACGGTGGCCGGGACACTTGTTTTGCCGCCATCGCCAGACCCTCAATCGTATGTGTTTACTGCCAATACTGGAGACAGCACGGTTTCGGTCATTGATGCAGATTTAAACACTATTGTAAAAACAATCCCGTTTTCTGCTGTGCCAACTAATCTAGGCGTTACTTTCGATAAAGCATTCACGTATATCCTCCATGGGAATACCAACCTTGTCTCAGTGATTGATAATAAAACATTAACCATCATAAATACTATCACTGTTGGAGGAGGGCCGAGAAAGATTGAATTTGATCCAACAGATGAGTTCGCATACGTGATGGCCGCCGGATCTATATATGTGATTAACACGGCCTCTCAATCGGTCATTGATGTCATTCCGATACCCGGCGCTTTAGACTTTGCTCTTGATCCGAATGGACAGTATTTCTATACCGCTAATGGAAGCAGTTGGTCGGTTGATAAATATGATGTAAATACTGGGCAGTTGGTAGAAAGTATCATAGATTCATTTGAATTTCCCAGTTTAATTGCAACTCCTTACGCTGGAAATTTTGCGTACGTGTTGAATGGTGAGCTGTGGCCGAAAGGTGTAACGGAGATTAGATTGTCTCCATTAAGCAGGGGAGGGGACTTCAGCCGTTTATTTGAAACGCTGAGGACGATTGTATTTTCTCTCGATAGCACTAGAGCTTATTTTCTAGAGCCATATAGTGAACCGTTTCTCATTAATAACTTATACGTAGTTAATACGGCCAGACAGAGGATCATTGCAAACGTGTCTCTCCCCGGCGCTTTTGACCTCGCCGTAACGCCGGACAAACAGTATATTTATGCGGCACAGCCCAACGACAATGCTGTGACCGTGTACCGCACAAGTGATTATACAGCCGTGACGGTGATTCCGGTTGGCGCGGGTCCGTCTGCGATTGCGATGTAGCTATTTTATAGATCAAGAGAAGCGGTGCTGCGATAAGAGAATCGTTTATAAATAAATGATCCGATTTGCTGAATGGCAGCCAGGATAATCAGAAACAGCAGTTCACTTATAGAGAAACTGAGCATCCACCAAATCCCGGCTGCTGCCAGCGCTCCCGCAAACACTTTTCTGAACAGGCTGCCGTGCCGGAAAAGCTGCCGCAAATATGTTCGCATGCAAAACAATAAATACAGAATCAGTAGCATCGCAAGTCCCATTGAAAGGGCAGGGGGCGTGTGAAGGCGGAAAGGGACGGCTTTAACGATTTCGAACATGCAGCCGAATATGATGACTTGGCACAACACGGCAGCCATCACGTATGTTTGGCGGACGTTTTTATAGCTGTCACGCAGCGATTTGACGTCTTCTGCATATCGGCTGCACAAGTTGTGTTGCTGAAAGTCACAGCAGCTTTGATGAGACTGTGTGAGTTTCTGAAAAGCTGCTGTCATGTTTTTCACGGATTGGGTGACATAATGAAGATATAGAAAAGCAGGCAGCATCAGGAGGGCAGCGGTACAAGCCAGCAGCCCGAGCCGCACAGCGTCATTGTTGATCATCTGTACATATTGGGCGGCGGCTTCGGCCACGGCCTGAACCCAGCCGAAGGAATAAGCCGCCATACCTATAAGCAGCAATAAAAGGGTAAAGACAGTGTTTTTTTTCATTGTCTGATCGCCTCTTTCTGAGAAACGTGAATGATCGCTTTGTTAGAAGATGCCATTGCATCAATGAGAGACAAGAAAACCTGCGTATCCATATCTTGAATGATGTGGTACATGTCAAGAAACGAGCAATCGCACCTGTCACACTCGGCTGCCCACTCGAAGCATTTACGCACATAATCGCTGTCATAAATGATCGCGTCTGTCAAAGAGTCCTTGCCGTATTGAAGCCAGGCGGCAACCTGTTCTTTCTTCTGTGTAACATAGTATGAAGCCACATCGATATAAGCTGAAGAATGGGTCCCATGACTGTGAAGGATCAAGAAACCGCCATCCTCATATATATAAGTCTCGGCTGACAAGCGATCGATTTCTAGGCGGTACGTTTGCTGAATCTCTTGAAAAAACGGTGAATCTAATTGAAATAGAATACGAGCCGCGATATCCCAATAAAGCTTTATCGTCAACAGATCGTTTTGCCCGGGAAGTGCGCCGATCTGTAATCCGGTCCAGGTATCTTCCATCCGCTCCTCATCACCCAGCACCATTTTTTGTGAGAGGGCTGGAGGGCATGCCGGGATGATTTTTCTTTCAGCATGATAATCCGGACGCTTTTCCAGCTGGAGGTGAGGAGGCAAAAGCGTTTCTGTATTTTCTGAGCCCCCAATCAAAAACAGCGTCATCCGATGGGCTTGATAGGCAGCCTTATAGGCTTTTTGTAAATCACTGATGTCCAGCGCCTCAATATCTTCGATTCTGCCTGCGGGGAAAACGGCAGCTGGTGAGGAGGGAGAAAGCATGCTGATCAGCTGATAATGATATGAGAGCTGATGGTTAAGGTGTGCTGTTTGAATTTCGCTTGTAATCACAGCTTTTTCCTGAGCGACAATCTTCTTGTCAAATGAGTGGTTCCATAAAGCATCAAGCAGGATGGGAATCGTTTGTCTGAGCCGATCCGGTAATGAGGTAAACATGAAATTGGTATCGGTGTAGGTAGTGAATGCGTTTAAAAGCGCGCCATGCGCAAAAAAATCACTGTACAGATTGCGGCCGTTATGCCAGAAGAGAAGATGCTCTAAAAAATGCGCTGTGCCATACGGAAGCAGTGTATCACCGGATTCTGCCCGTATACATACATCCCGGCTTCCAAAATCGATTTTTACATTGCACAGCCGCAGGTGGGCGCGGGGGAATTTCAATCTGAATATTTTTAGTCCGCTGTCTGTGTATCTGATATCGGTTCGTTCATCCAGCTGTTGAAAAAAGGCTTTCTTTTCCATCTCTTCATCCCCTTACTACATGAGCTCCGATATAATTGATGGTCGCTATGAATTGCAATACATCGCGGCATGTAACCGCTGAGATGCCATCCAGCAAGGCTTCTTTCGTGCAGGAGAAGCGGCGTAGGACCCCCATATAGGCCAATAGACCTTCGGGAGAATCGAATTGCAGCAGCAATTCATTGCGTAAAAACTGCTTTGCCTGTTCTAGTTCCCGCTCATCTGTATGAAAAGCTGAGACAGCTTCCAAAACGCGCGGGGGAATGTCTTTCTCATGAAGCTGATCTGTACATATTGAAACAAGCAGCAAATTGTTCATGACATCGTAACGGGTGATAACGTGATAGACTGCCAGATCCTTCTCTCTGAAGTGCTTGAATAAAGCGGAATGGCCGTACTTTCCCAGTAATCCGTCTATTAGCTGTATTTTGATATAATCGCTGGCATCTTTCATCTCTCCGCAGTAAAATCCGAGTGTCAAGACGGAAGGACCTGCAGCGCTGCGTGTCTCTGTTTCAAACACATGCCGGTTTACGGGTATTCTTCCGGACGTTATAGCGGACGTTTGCGGGGCATGTCCCCGAACATCACATGCATGTACTTGTCCCAATATGTTCAGCTGTTTTTGCTGGGACACTAAATCAACGATAAAGTCCGTTGCGTCGAGAAACCGTTTAGGATGAATCGCCTTTATCCTGTCTTTCCGGCCAAACATGCCTGTGCCGTACATCGGGTTTCCAAAGACCTCCTCAGCCAAGCGAGCCGCAGAGTAGGAGAAGGGATCAGTGAATTTCTTTTCGATTTTCAGCAGCAGCTCATTCCTGGCCTTTTCAACTGCTTCGAATGAAAGAGAAGAAGGGAAAGACAAGTCTGCAAAAGTTTTCATCAGGGCGTCAACATGAAGATTCCCGTTATATAATGGGTGAATCAAACGGGTCCCGCAGGTTTTCAGCTGTTGATCAAAAAAGAGATTCGCTGAGTACATGAAACGGCTGCCGGCAGCATAACCAAAAGCGTCAATGATTTGCTCCTTCAGGTATGCGGCGGCGCCGTAAAAATAAATTGTTTCTTCCTCAGGTTCCGCCGCGCTTTCGATCGGTTTCAGAAAGCTCGCGGCGATTGAAATAGTTGAAAATTGATGAGTCTTCAGCAGGTTAACTTCCAAGCCGTTCTCTTTTGCTTGTATCAAAGAAACCACCATCCTGTTTTTGCAGGTAATAGACTATGACCAGACCGGCTATCGGAATGACCGCCAAGGATACAGCGGTGCCGGCTAATGTGGCTAAGAATAGGGGAAGACAAAACAGATAAGACCGATATTTTGAGAAACCGCTCCATAGCTGCTGCTCCGTCTGCCAGCTGAAGGAGGGCCTTTTTTCATCCGCAGTTAACCTGATAAAAGCTCCCGCCAGCAGCAACTCAATGCACTGCAAAAAAGTGAGAACTGAAATCGGACGGCCGCTGATGAAACCCACAATCATCACGACAAGGAGAAATCCGCCTGCCAATAGGCCTGAATAAAAGCGATATTTCGCCCAAAACATCGTTTTCCGCTTGATCGGAAGCGTGATGAGCAGCATCCGGTCATTTTTTTCAATCGAGTACAAAAGGGCGATCGGCGAGCAGATGAGCAAAAGCGCGGAAATCACGATATAAATCACTTGCTGATTAAAGATGCCGGTATTCATCATCTGGAACGAAAAGAAGCCGCTGAACGCCGCCATTACCGCGTAATTTAACAGCATCGCTTTAGAAGAGATAAATCGGTTCCATTCTCTTTTGTAAAACGAAAATTCAGATCGCCGCATAAATGAATGCATCTTGCCCTGCTGCGGAGGTGCCTGCAGAAAGACAGGAAAGTCAATGACCACCGCCCACAGGATATGGACCGCGCAAAGCGGAATCGTGGCGGCCGGCATCAAAGCGGCGCTGAGACATACACAGGCGAATATCGCCACATGCAGCAGAAACATCCAGTTCTTCTTTTTGACGAAGTGGTTGCTTAGCACAACTCCGAAAATAATGGAGTAAACGGTAAAAAACGAAAACCTGCCGAGCCAAAACAATGTCTGCGCCCCTGACAGCGTTCCGTTTCCAAATAAGAACAGCGGTAAAATAAAAAAGAATAAAGTTCTTCTCAAACAGGTATCGACAAACAAAACGACACTCTGGGCGAGCCAAAAGCTCCGTGAAGAAATCGGCAGCAGGCAGCTCAGTTTCATATAAGATTCCTTCCATTGAGATGTCACAGAAAGAAACACCATATATGCGTTCATTAAGAGAAGCGCGAGTATGATATACGTTTTGCGCAACACCGATTCATCAATGCCGGCCTGGCGGATCAGCCCGATTTCAAACACGGCCAGAATGACAAGGCCTGCGGCAATGCGGATGGCGTCCTTTTTCCCTTGCCGGCTGTAAAGCTGTTTGAACAGCAAAGACATGATGGGGATTATGTTATTCATGGCCGATCACCTCGAAAAATTCCCGCCGCAGATCGGTCTCCTCTCCAATCGGAATGACCTTTTGGATCTGTTTGTTGTGAAGAATAGCCGCATAATCACAAAATCTTTGCACGACATCGAGCAGGTGAGAAGAAAACAAAATGGTCCCGCCTGCTTCACAGTACTCGCGCATTTTCTGATAAAAAACCTCTATCGATTCCACATCCAAACCGACGAGCGGCTCATCCAAAATAAATAGGGGAGCGCGCAGCAATAAGCCTGTCATCAATACAACCTTTTGCCTGTTCCCCAAGGACAGCTCCGAAATTCTCCTGTTGATGTATTTTGAAAAATGAAAGGCCTCGGCCAAACTGGCAAACTGCTGCTCTGAAAAATCCTTTTGATAAAGCGAATGGACGAAAGACACATAGTCCTTCGCCGTAATTTCTGTAAATAGCAGCGGATAATCGGCGGCGAAGTAACGGTGAGTCTTCAGCTGATCTGATGTTTTCTGCGGCATGCCGGCCTCCGCTTCAATTCCGCACAGTGTAAAGCGCCCGCTGAAATTGCGGTTCACGCCTGTCAGCGTATTAATCAGTGTCGTTTTTCCGGCGCCGTTTACCCCAAGCAACCCGTAAACGGCGCCTTTTTCTAAATGTAAATCCACTTGTTCTAAGATGACGTTGTCCCGTTCATACCAAACGGATACATCGTGTATATCCAAAATGCTCATCGCGAGTCAGCCTTCCGCGCGCGCATCCCGAACAGAATGGCAATGGCAATGAAAATCAGCGTAAACAGATAATCGCTTTTGACAAAATAGACGACTGCGCCGATGACAAAGATAAATGAAAGGATATACAGTAAAATTCTTCTTTGTGCTGGTGACAAATCGTTTCCCTCCTAAATAAGCTGGACCACGTCTTCTAATTGTTCATTTTTCGCCCAAGAGCAAATGTTTTTTCGGTGATATTTGTTAGAGTTCAGCCCTTTTAAGTAACAGCCTCCGCAATAGCCGCTGAACGGGCATTTGTCTTTCATGCAATGTTCGCTGAACCGCGGCGCTTGCGCTTGCCACAGTTTATGGACGAGAGGGGAGTTAAAGATGCTTTCATAGGAATCATGAAAAATATTTCCCAATGAAAATTCCTTTGGAAAGAGGGCGCAAGGACGTACTTCGCCGAACGGGCTGATCACAATGGACTTCCAGCCAGCGCCGCAATTTGCCGCGCGTTTTCTTTCATAGGGAATAATCGGAATCAGATCTTTAAACTCATCAATCACATTTTGCTCGTATTCCATAAACTTGCGGTGCTGCTCGGCGTCTTTCGTTGGATGGACAATATCCCTGCCTCTTCCGAAATCATCAACCCAATTGTAAGAGAACGCCTTCGCCCCGAGATCCCGAACCTTTTGGGCCATATCGTGGATTTCCCACATGTTTTTTTCGAAGACAGACATGGCGACTCTGACAAATATACCGTGGTCACTCAACAATTTTATCGTTTTACAAGTTTGGGCAAAAGAGCCTTTTCTCCCTCTAAAGGAGTCATGGACCTCGGAATTGACACTATCAAGAGAAATGCCGACGATGATTTTTTGCTTGTAAGTCTTCAAAAGCTCCAGGCTCTCTTTTCGCATGAGTGTTCCGTTTGTTAAGACAGCGACTTTTTTGAACTTTTTACACACATAGTCAAGAATCTCATTGGCGTTTGGATGGACAAAAATTTCTCCACCTGTGATTTCGCATGTCAATACACCGTTATCAAACAGCATATCAGCCGTTTTTTTGAATTGCTCAATCGACACGGTGCCGAGCGCTTCAGGCGAGCTTTCCAAATAACAGTGGGCGCATTTCAAATTACAGCGGTGCGTCAGTTCAAAGGTGGCGTGCAGGGGCATCGGAAATTCATTGCTTCCGCTCGTGGTGATTGTATGGCGGCTGGCCCGGTTTCCAAGCTGGATCACCTGCTTGTTCTGGAGCATGTTGAGCATGTCGTAATACCAATCTTTATGGTCTTCCGGTGATTCATCATACACTGCACATTGCTCAGCTAAAATCTGCTCAGCTGTTTTTTGGCCATCCATGCGCATGCAGAGCTCGTAAGCCGTTTTGTTGAGATCCAAATACTCAAAGTCAGAAATGGAGACATTATCGCGCAAGTAGTCGATTTCTAACACGCCGCCCTCAGGAAGCTGGTGAACTCTTACACTTTCATTAATAAATGGAAACATCTGCTCTATAAACAAAATACCATCCCCTATACATATGATTCAAATGAAAAACGGTTGTGTATGTATATCCAAGAGGTAGATTTTAGTTAAAAATTGTAATTTACTTAAAAAGGGCATAGTAGAATGACTATGCCCTTTTGGGAGATCCTTACCCCCATAGACCGAATAGACCTGTTGCACCGGCAATTTCAAAATCAGGGATAGGACCGTCCACTAGACAAGCGGCTCCGATCGAGCATGTTGCACAACCTTTGTTTTCTACAATGACAGCTTTTTTCATAATTGAATCCTCCCTTTTTTTGTTTTTCTAGCAGATCTATGTTGTACTTTTATCTTAAAACTATCAAATTACTAATTCAATACATATATTTTGAAAAAAATGTGAAAAGGAAATGATAGATTTCGGAAAAATGTAACATTTCCTAAAGGTAATTAGTGATATGATTTTCTCTTCTATATAAGGAAATGCTTTTTATGAGGTTTATCTTCAAATCTGATGAGCAATGATGGTAAGATAGAAGCAGTTGAAGTTTACAAACCGAATGATTATACTATTCAAGTCAAAGTGGAATGATGAAAAGGACGTGTCAGAATGAAGCAAGAGACACCGATAACACTCCATGTGAAGTCTGTGATCGAGGATGACGGAAACCAAGAAGTCATCGAATTCCGCACCACCGGATTTTACTATGTAAAACAAAATAAAGTGTATCTATCTTATTATGAAGAACACGACTTAGGCAAAGTCAAAACGATTGTGAAAGTAAGCGAAGGCGAAGTCCTGGTCATGAGGTCAGGCGCTGTCAAAATGAATCAGCGTTTCGTAACGGGAGCTTCCACAATTGCTAAATATAAAATGTCATTTGGTGAGCTTGAGCTGAAAACAAGCACAAAATCGATTCAATCTGATCTCGATGAAGAAAAAGGCCGTATCAGCATCGCATATGACATGCATGTCGGAGACGAGCAGGAGCATTTACATAATATGACGATCACGTATGAGGGAGGAACTCACGCATGAACATTGCGGAACAAATGAAGGACGTGCTGAAAGAAGAAATCAAAGCGGCCGTTCTGAAAGCGGGACTGGCTGAAGAAAGCCAGATTCCCAATGTTGTTTTAGAAACACCGAAAGATAAAACACACGGCGACTACTCAACGAATATGGCGATGCAGCTGGCAAGAGTGGCAAAAAAAGCGCCGCGTCAAATCGCTGAAGAGATTGTCGCCCATTTTGATAAAGGGAAGGCTTCGATTGAAAAACTGGATATCGCCGGCCCGGGTTTTATCAATTTCTATATGAACAATCAGTATTTAACAAAGCTGATTCCGTCTGTACTGGAAGCAGGGGAAGCATACGGGGAAACGAACATCGGAAACGGTGAACGAGTTCAGGTAGAATTCGTATCAGCGAATCCGACGGGAGACCTTCACCTCGGGCATGCGCGCGGGGCGGCTGTCGGCGATTCCTTGTGCAACGTGCTTTCAAAAGCGGGTTACGATGTAAGCCGCGAATACTACATTAACGATGCGGGAAACCAAATCAACAATCTGGCGCTCTCTGTTGAAGTCCGTTACTTTGAAGCACTCGGATTGGAAAAACCGATGCCGGAGGATGGCTACCGCGGTGAGGATATCATTGCGATCGGAAAGCGTCTCGCTGAGGAATACGGTGATCGTTTCGTTAACGAAGAGGAAAGTGAACGCCTCGCGTTTTTCCGTGAATACGGCCTGAAATACGAGCTGGAAAAGCTTCGCAAGGACTTGGAAAACTTCCGTGTGCCGTTTGATGTGTGGTATTCAGAAACTTCACTGTACCAAAATGGAAAAATTGACAAGGCGCTTGAAGCGCTCCGCGAAAAAGGCCATGTCTATGAAGAAGACGGCGCGACTTGGTTCCGTTCCACGACGTTCGGCGATGATAAAGACCGCGTATTGATCAAGAAGGACGGCACGTACACGTACCTTCTTCCTGATATCGCGTATCATAAGGACAAGCTTGACCGCGGCTTTGATAAGCTGATCAACGTTTGGGGCGCCGATCACCACGGCTACATCCCGCGTATGAAAGCGGCAATCGAAGCGCTGGGCTATGAAAAAGGAACGCTTGAAGTAGAAATCATTCAGCTCGTTCACCTTTACAAAAACGGCGAGAAAATGAAAATGAGCAAACGGACCGGTAAAGCCGTAACGATGCGTGACCTGATTGAAGAAGTCGGCTTGGATGCCGTGCGTTACTTCTTTGCAATGCGAAGTGCAGACACCCATATGGATTTTGACTTAGATCTTGCTGTATCAACATCTAACGAAAACCCTGTGTATTATGCACAATACGCGCATGCACGTATTTGCAGCATGCTTCGCCAAGGGGAAGAGCAGGGACTTAAACCGGCGGCAGATCTTGATTTCAGCCATATTCAATCAGAAAAAGAATACGATCTGCTGAAAACGATCGGCGGCTTCCCAGAGGCAGTGGCGGAAGCAGCGGAAAAACGAATTCCGCACCGTGTCACTAACTATATTTATGATCTGGCTTCTGCTCTGCACAGCTTCTACAACGCAGAGAAAGTCATCGACCCTGAAAATGAAGAGAAAAGCCGCGCGCGCCTGGCTTTAATGAAGGCAACGCAAATTACGCTGAACAATGCGCTTCAGCTGATCGGCGTATCGGCTCCGGAAAAAATGTAATCACGATCAAAAGGACAAAGTCTTCGGGCTTTGTCCTTTTTTATGAGAAAAACGTGTGATGTAATTCACAATCCTGTTTGGCGAGTTTTTGTATGATAAGACTGATTATTGAATCATTGAAAGGGGCAAGCCAAATGATCAACCGTCAACACATTCAATTATCGTTACAGTCATTAAGCTTGGTGGCAGGGTTTATGGTTTGGGTGCTGATTTCATCACTCATATCCCAAATCACATTAGATATTCATTTAAGCAAGGGTGAGATTTCTTTGGTGACGGCGATTCCTGTGATCCTCGGGTCGCTTCTCCGCATTCCTTTAGGGTATTTAACGAACAGGTTTGGCGCGCGGCTCATGTTTATGGTCAGCTTCATCCTGCTTTTATTTCCTGTATTTTGGATCAGTATCGCGGATTCTCTGTTTGATTTAATCGCAGGCGGCTTTTTCTTAGGGATCGGGGGAGCGGTGTTTTCCATTGGGGTGACCTCCCTCCCGAAATATTATCCGAAAGAAAAGCACGGTGTCGTCAATGGGATTTACGGTGCAGGAAATATCGGGACAGCCGTTACGACATTTGCAGCGCCGGTTATCGCTCAAGCTGTCGGGTGGAAATCAACCGTGCAGATGTATCTGGTTTTGCTGGCTGTCTTTGCCTTACTGCACGTTTTGTTCGGTGACAGGCATGAGAAGAAGGTCAAAGTTTCTGTTAAGACTCAAATCAAAGCCGTTTACCGAAATCATGTGCTATGGTTTCTGAGCCTGTTTTATTTTATTACGTTCGGTGCCTTTGTCGCCTTCACTATCTATCTGCCGAACTTTCTGGTGGAGCATTTTGGGCTGAATCCTGCAGATGCCGGCTTGCGGACGGCTGGCTTTATTGCGGTTTCTACGCTGCTCAGGCCTGCAGGCGGATTCCTGGCTGATAAAATGAGCCCGCTCCGCATCTTGATGTTTGTTTTTGCCGGGCTTACATTATCAGGCATTATCCTATCATTCTCGCCGACAATCGGCCTTTATACGTTTGGATCATTAACCGTGGCCGTCTGCTCAGGCATAGGAAACGGGACTGTTTTTAAACTGGTGCCTTTCTATTTTTCGAAGCAAGCGGGGATTGCCAATGGGATTGTGTCTGCCATGGGCGGATTAGGCGGCTTTTTTCCTCCGCTCATATTGGCGAGTGTGTTTCAGGCAACAGGCCAGTACGCGATCGGGTTTATGGCGCTTTCAGAGGTGGCGTTAGCCAGTTTTGTCCTTGTCATATGGATGTATTGGCAGGAAAGAATGAAAACACACACGGAGAGAAACAGCCAGAGCATCAACTAACACTGGGGCATTCACAAGATTGTTAGTTTTTTCTCGATGGGTACAAATCAATTCACGTTACAATAAACACACAACGTGACTTTCTTCGAGGTGAGCTCATGAATTTTCTCTCTGTTCGACCATCTGATAGTGATCTTATATCCAGCGATCTGCATGAATTGCTGGAATCGATCAGCACGAAAAGAAAAATGGAAAAACACACGTATTTGTTTCGAGAAGGAATGGATGCAGAAGAGCTTTATCTGATTCAATCAGGACTCATTGAAATCGGCAAGCTGACATCTGACGGAAAAGACCTGACGCTTAGAATCTGCCAAAAGCATGATATCGTCGGTGAATTAACACTTTTCACTGAAGAACCAAGGTATATGCTCAGTGCAAAAGTGCTAGAGGATGGCGAGGTGCTCGTCATTAATAAAAATAAGCTGGAAAAAGAATTAATCCAAAACGGCGCTTTGACATTTGAGTTCATGAAATGGATGAGCACGCACCTCCGGAAGATTCAGTCCAAAATCAGGGATCTGCTTCTTCATGGCAAAAAGGGGGCGCTCTATTCTACCCTTATCCGCTTATCAAACAGCTACGGAGTGGAGCGAAGCGACGGCATTCTGATTAACATTGTCCTGACAAATCAGGATTTGGCAAAGTTTTGCGCGGCTGCACGGGAAAGCGTCAATCGTATGCTCGGAGATCTCCGCAAAAAAGGGGTTATTTCGATAGACGAATCCGGAAAAATTATTTTGCACAAGCGGGACTATTTACGATGTGAGATTGAGTGTGAAAATTGCCCGCTGGAGATTTGCAATATTGACTGAAAAAACAAGGACAGTGATGTCCTTGTTTTTTTACCTTGTGATAAACAGGCACATGACGGCAAGAAAGAAGCAGGCATTCACGATTTCCAGAATGCCAATCGTTTTCACGGGCCAATCCCTTCCATGAAAAAACCATGCCCGCAAGCTGCTCGGGATAAAAGCGAGAAACGCCCATCCTGCTCCGAAAAGAGCGGATAAAAAGGGGAGCAGCAGGTGATACCCCCATGACCAGTATGCAAATGCCCTGTTCTTTCTTTCACGAATCACCGATTTCACATAAAAGGAACTCCCGATAAAAAATAAAGCAGACTGCAAGAAAATAAACCAAGCCCAGCCGTCAAGGGTTCCCATCCCCAGCCAGCAGCTCGCAAACCCGCCCGAACAAAAGAACAAGACACCTGCAACATCATTCAATAAGGCTCGTTCGTTTTTTCTGCGGGCAAAATACATATGTATGAGAAACAGCGGCAGTAAAGAAACGCCCACCCAGATGAGAGGCGGCTTATGAAAGACCGAGATCATCAAAAAGCAGCAGGCGGGAAAACCGTAATAACACATCCACTTTTGATATGGTTTGCTTTGTTTCTTTTTTAAGGCAAGCGTAACGGGATAAACCGCTAAGTATAGGAAAAGCCAGCCAAGGAAGAGCGGAATATGCCAAATAACGGGGCCTCCCTTGACCATGCCGAGTAAAAATGGGATCAGCAGCATCGCCCACGCGCCGTGCTGCTTCGAAATCAGCGCCTTCATCGAAATCCTCCTTTTTTCTTTCATTATAAATGCAGTCACCCTCCTGATAAGTGACATTCATCATACAGGCTGTGAAATACATCACTGCTGTACAGGCTCGATCGAGCTACACTAAAGCTATCCTTAGCACAGGAGGTTTTCCTATGAATCAGTGTGACTATTTATTATTTCTGAAACAACTTCCTATGTTTAATGAAGTGCCTCTATCCATTGTCGAAACCTTGCTGAAAAACGGCACGTTTATCCGCGGCTCATGTGATCAGTCTCCATCTTTTCTTCATTCTCAATCTGTTTATATTGTATTAAAAGGCAGTGTCCGTTTTATGGACACAAGGCTCCCTGAAGGGTCGAAAACCGTTGCGCTGTGGGAAAAAGGCGATGTGTTTCCGATTGATGAAAAAGGCGGGCTTTATTTATCGCCCTTTATCTCAGTCAATGCCACTTCAGACATTCTGATTCTCAATATCCCATATTACATATTTAAGAAAATGATGTCTTATCATCCGCAGCTGCAAATGAACTTTTTGGCTATGCTTCAGCAAAATGTTTTTTGTTCCTATCAATTATTTTTGCGGTATCTGTATACATCACAGGATGAAAACGCTGAGCCCGGTTCTTAAATAGAGCCGGTTTTTTTGATCTTTGAATAAAAGGCAGCTAATAACCCAAGCGTCCTGCCTGAACGCAGCCTTCCTTCTCCTTTGTGTGAACATTTTGTGAAAAAAGCAGAGTGTGTGACATAGTTCACAAGGAAACACGCTGTCTCTGTTTATAGTGAACTTAGCATCACCTGACTCGGAAGGAGTGAACTCTCATGAAGAAAAAGAAAATGAGTCCGTTGTTTAGGAGATTGAATTATTTCTCTCCTATCGAACACCATTCAAATAAACATAGCCAAACTACCCGCGAGGATCGCGATTGGGAGAATGTATACAGAAACAGATGGCAGTACGACAAAGTCGTTCGCTCCACCCACGGCGTCAACTGTACAGGGTCTTGCAGCTGGAATATTTATGTGAAAAACGGAATTGTCACGTGGGAAGGGCAAAATTTGAATTATCCATCAACAGGCCCGGATATGCCTGATTTTGAACCGAGAGGCTGCCCGCGGGGGGCCAGTTTTTCATGGTATATCTACAGCCCGCTCCGTGTGAAATATCCATACGTGCGCGGTGTGCTGATCAATTTGTGGCGGGAGGCATTGCAGACGCATCAAAATCCATTGGAAGCCTGGAAATCGATCGTCGAAAACCCTGAAAAAGCGAAGTCCTATAAACAGGCGAGAGGGAAAGGCGGTTTTGTGCGCGCTGAATGGCCGGAGGTGCTGAAGCTGATTTCAGCCTCTCTGCTGTATACAGTGATGAAATACGGGCCTGACCGAAACGTCGGTTTTTCTCCGATTCCGGCCATGTCCATGATCAGCCACGCATCAGGCTCCCGGTTTATGTCGTTAATCGGAGGCCCTATGCTCAGTTTTTATGACTGGTATGCGGATCTTCCTCCAGCATCCCCGCAAATTTGGGGTGACCAGACGGACGTTCCGGAAAGCAGTGATTGGTACAATTCCGGCTATATTATCACATGGGGCTCCAACGTTCCGTTAACGAGAACGCCTGACGCGCATTTTTTGGCGGAGGCCCGCTATAAAGGCGCTAAGGTCATTTCGATCAGTCCAGATTTTGCGGAATCCTCAAAGTTCGCGGATGACTGGCTGAGTATTCGCCAAGGGACTGACGGGGCGCTTGCGATGGCGATGGGTCACGTTATTCTGCAGGAATTTTACGTGAACCAAGAAACTGAACGTTTTATTGAGTACGCGAAGCAATACACTGATTTTCCATTTCTCGTCACTCTGTCAAAAGAAAATGGCGTATACACAGCGGGACGGTTTCTGCATGCGAAGGACATCGGGCGGCAGACAAAGCATGATCAGTGGAAGCCTGCGGTTTGGGATGAACAGACAAGTTCATTTGCCATACCCCAAGGGACAATGGGCTCGCGCTGGGACGGGCAGCAGAAATGGAACCTGCACATGATTGATGAAGAAACCGGGGAACCGATTGAACCCCGTCTCTCTGTTCTGGGAATAGAGGACGAGATCGGCACGGTGCGCATCCCGTATTTTTCAAATGACGGAAACAAAGTGCTCGAGCGGGATCTTCCTATTAAAAAAATGAACCTGAACGGTGAAGAAACGTACATCACGACCGTGTTTGACTTGATACTGGCTAACTACGGCGTGAACCGGGGCATCGGCGAACGATCGGCTGTCTCCTATGATGATCCTGAGCCGTTTACGCCTGCCTGGCAGGAACAAATGACAGGAATCAAAAAAGAAGCTGTCGTTAAGATTGCCAGAGAGTTTGCCCAAAATGCGATCGATACAGACGGCCGGTCCATGATTATCGTAGGGGCCGGCATTAACCACTGGTTCAACTCCGACACGATCTACCGAGCGGTGTTAAATCTTGTTTTACTTGTAGGCGCCCAAGGCGTAAACGGCGGAGGCTGGGCCCATTATGTGGGGCAGGAAAAGCTCCGACCTGCTGAAGGGTGGCAGACGATTGCAACTGCAAAGGACTGGGAAGGCGTGCCCAAGCTGCAAAATGGCACCTCATTTTTCTACTTTGCGACAGATCAGTGGCGTTATGAGGACCAGCCGATCAGTGATTTGGCATCACCGATTGCTGCGTCATCCCGCTACAAGCACCACGCTGATTACAATGTGCTGGCCGCGCGGCTGGGGTGGCTTCCGTCTTACCCGACTTTCAATCAAAATGGCATCGATCTGTATAAAGAAGCTGAAAAAGCAGGGGCAGCAACACCTGAAGACGTTGGTGCGTACGTGGCCTCACAGCTCCAAAAGAGAAAACTGAAATTCGCGATTGAAGATCCTGACAATGAAGTGAATTTCCCAAGAAATCTCTTCGTATGGCGGGCAAATCTGATCTCAAGCTCAGGAAAAGGGCATGAATATTTTCTCAAGCATTTGTTAGGGACGACGAACGGCTTGATGAATGACGACAGCGACAGCATCCGCCCTGAAGAAATCAAATGGCGGGAGCAGGCGCCGGAAGGAAAGCTCGACTTGTTAATCAATCTTGACTTCCGAATGGCCGGTACGGCGCTGTATTCCGATATCGTGCTGCCGGCGGCGACATGGTATGAAAAACACGATCTCAGCAGCACGGATATGCACCCGTTCATTCATCCTTTTGCTCCTGCGATCTCGGCTCCGTGGGAATCGAAGTCAGACTGGGATATTTTCAAGGCGCTGTCAAAAGCCGTTTCCGATCTGGCAGAAGAAGTCGATATGGAGCCCGTGAAAGAAGTGGTTGCGACGCCGCTCCTCCACGACACCATGCAGGAATTGGCCCAGCCATTCGGCAAAATCAATGACTGGAGCAAAGGCGAATGTGAAGCCATTCCGGGAAAAACGATGCCGAACATCCAAGTCGTTGAACGGGATTACAAACACATTTTTCATAAAATGACTGCACTTGGTCCGAACGTTGCTTTAAAGCCGAGCGGAACAAAAGGGATGAGCTGGTCAATAGCCGATGAATATGAATCACTCAAACAGAGATTGGGAGAAATCACCTCGGACAGTGTCGCAAAGGGATGTCCAAATATAAGTGAAGCAAAGCAGGCAGCAGAAGCGATTTTAACCCTATCATCCACTTCGAATGGAAAGGTCGCCGTCAAAGCATGGGAATCACTTGAAAACATCACGAACCTGAAACTGAAAGACCTGGCGGAAGAACGCGAGGAAGAATGCTTTACGTTCGAACAAATTACAGCCCAGCCGAAAACGGTGATCACGTCTCCAGCGTTTTCAGGCTCTGAAAAAGGAGGGCGCAGGTATTCGCCGTTTACGACAAATGTTGAAAAATTAATCCCGTGGCGGACGCTGACAGGCAGACAATCCTATTATGTCGATCATGAACTGATGATGGAATTCGGTGAAACGATGGCGACATTCAAACCGATCCTCCAGCATCGCCCGTTTCTGAGCAAGCGGCCTGATCAAGAGGGAAAAGAAATCGTCCTCAATTATTTGACGCCGCATAATAAATGGTCTGTCCACAGCATGTATTTTGATTCTCTGCCGATGCTGACGCTGTTCCGCGGCGGGCCGACCGTGTGGATGAATAAAGATGATGCAGAGGACACGGATATCAAAGACAACGATTGGATTGAATGCTTTAACCGAAACGGTGTTGTCGTCGCGAGAGCGGTTTTGTCTCATCGGATTCCTAAAGGAATGGCGTTTATGCATCATGCCCAGGACCGCCACATCAACGTGCCCGGCACAAAGCTAACGAATAACCGCGGAGGCACCCATAACAGCCCGACAAGGATTCACGTCAAGCCGACCCAGATGATCGGGGGCTATGCCCAGCTCAGCTACGGCTTTAATTATTACGGTCCAACGGGGAATCAGCGCGACCTGAACGTCGTCATCCGCAAGCTGAAGGAGGTCGATTGGCTTGAAGATTAAAGCGCAAATCGGTATGGTCATGAACTTGGATAAATGCATCGGCTGCCACACGTGCAGCGTCACCTGCAAAAACACGTGGACAAACCGTTCCGGTGCGGAATATATGTACTTCAATAATGTAGAAACAAAGCCGGGCATCGGCTACCCGAAGCAATGGGAGGACCAGGACAAATATAAAGGCGGCTGGACATTGAAAAAAGGAAAGCTCGAGCTGAAATCGGGCTCGAAAACCAATCGGCTTGCAGGCCTTTTCTATAATCCGAATCAGCCGTCGATTGATGATTACTATGAACCTTGGAACTATGATTATGAAACATTAACGAACAGCCCGCAGAAAAAACACCAGCCGGTTGCACGCCCGAAATCGTCCTTGACGGGGGATTTCATGAATATCGAATGGGGACCGAACTGGGAGGATGATCTCGCGGGCGGCCACATAACGGGACTTGAAGATCCCAACGTACAAAAGATGGAGGAATCGATCAAAACAGAATTCGATGAGGTTTTTATGATGTATTTGCCCCGTATTTGCGAGCACTGCATCAACCCGGCGTGCGTCTCATCCTGTCCATCCGGCGCCATGTACAAACGCGAGGAGGACGGCATTGTGCTTGTGGATCAAAACGCATGCCGTTCATGGAGATATTGCGTCTCATCCTGTCCTTATAAAAAAGTCTATTTTAACTGGCAAACGAACAAAGCGGAAAAATGCACACTCTGCTTTCCGCGTTTGGAGGCGGGACTGCCAACCATCTGCTCTGAGACGTGTGTTGGCAGAATCCGCTACCTCGGCGTCATGCTGTATGACGCGGACAAAGTGGAGGAAGCGGCATCTGTTGAAAATGAAAAGGATCTCTACCATTCCCAATTGGACGTTTTTCTTGATCCGAATGATCCTGAGGTTGCCAAACTGGCAAAAGAACAAGGCATTCCGGCTGAATGGATAGAGGCTGCGCAGCAATCGCCGATTTATAAAATGATCATTGACTGGAAGATTGCGCTGCCGCTTCATCCTGAGTACCGCACCCTGCCAATGGTGTGGTACATTCCGCCGCTCAGCCCGATTATGAATCTCTTTGAAGGAAAAGGCAGCCGGCAATCCGCGGAAGATATTTTTCCGGCTATCGACCAAATGAGAATCCCGATAGATTATTTGGCGCAGCTGTTAACAGCCGGTGATACGGATCATATTCGGTCAACGTTGAAGAAAATGTCTGTCATGCGCCAGTATATGAGAGCGATCCAGACGAATAAATCAATCGACCCGGAACTGATCTCCAGTGTCGGCTTAACAGAACAGCAAATTGAAGATATGTATCGGCTGCTTGCGATTGCCAAATATGATGACCGCTTTGTGATACCGAGCAGTCATCGAGAAGAAGTTTCAGATTTATATGCTGAACAAGGGAGCTGCGGCTTATCATTTTCAGGCGGCCCCGGCTCCTGTTTCTAACTTTTGATAAATGAGGTGTAACAAGATGAACACCACAGACCGGCAAATGACGTTCTCCGCTCTTTCCACTCTTCTCTCTTATCCGGATGAAGAGTGGAGAGCCGAGATTCCCGATTGGAAGGCTCTTATCCATGAAATCAGCAACCGGCAAATCCGGGAGAAGCTGCTGCACTTTTTCGAAGCGTCAGCCAGCTTTTCACCGGAAGCGCTGATTGAACACTATGTCTATACATTCGACTTTGGGAAAAAAACAAATATGTATGTCACCTACTTTAACTCGGGCGAGCAAAGGGAACGCGGCGTTGAATTGCTGCATTTAAAAAACACATACGAGCAATCCGGTTTCCTGCCGACAGAGAAAGAGCTGCCTGATTATCTGCCGCTGATGCTGGAATTTGCTGCGGCTGCAGAAATTGAAGCAGCGAGAAGCGTGTTTGAGAAATATCTGTCCAATGTGAGGGAGCTGGCATCCCGTCTCGAAAAAAATGACAGTATATACGCTGAACTGCTGCACGTGCTGCTGGCAGCGCTTGAAAACATTGGCGTACGTGAAAGCGTTGAAGGGGCTGTTCAGGCATGAGCGGGCAGATCCTCTGGGGTATTATGCCATACATTGTATTGACAATCTTTATCGGCGGCCATATTTACCGCTACCAGCATGACCAATTTGGCTGGACGGCGAAATCAAGCGAGCTGTTAGAAAAGAAAAAACTCGCCGCGGGCAGCACACTTTTTCACTGGGGACTGCTGTGCGTTGTCGGCGGGCATGTCATGGGGATTCTGATCCCGGAAGGCGTGTATGCTTCCCTTGGCATTTCAGAGCATATGTATCACAAAATGGCGATTGGCGCTGGCTTGCCGGCGGGCATTGCGGCATGTACCGGACTTGTCATCCTGACGTACAGAAGGCTGTTTGACAAAAGGATCCGCAAAACCAGCTCGCCATCAGATATCCTTACGCTCCTCCTGCTGCTGTTCATGATGCTGTCAGGCGTTGCGGCCACGTTTCTCAACATTGATTCGAAAGGCTTCGATTACCGGACAACAGTCGGACCGTGGTTCAGGGAAATCGCTTTGTTCCGGCCTGACCCCTCGTTGATGGAGAGTGTCCCGCTATGGTTTAAGTTTCATATTGTAATAGGATACGTCGTTTTTATCCTGTGGCCGTTTACAAGATTGGTTCATGTGTTCAGTCTGCCGCTCAAGTATCTGACCCGCAGCTACGTTGTATATCGGAAACGCTCGTGAAAATCCCCCTTGCAAGAGGGGGATTTTTTTATCTTGATGGAAACATAAGATATTTTCTGCCAAGGTAATCGCTGGGCGACCGGGAATCCTGTTGTGTTTGTATTTGGAAATAACATCAAGAATAAAACGGATTTTACTCATTTTAAACCGGCGGAACAGCAGATTATGACTCAGCCTGACTAACTCCTTATACCTTTGTGATCAATATCCCGTTTTATATATTTTCTCTCATCAGAATGGGTATCAAATTTACTCTATCCACCGTATTTGCAGTCACAGCGCCGCCTCTTTTTCGGCGCTTGCCGGAGTGCTGAGCGGGTTCGGCCTGCCGTTCATGTTGTAGCATCAGGCTTCACTCGGCGTTGTCAATAGTCTTGCTTTATTTCTGCAGAAACGATGCGGATGAACCCCTTGACAGTTAGTTTTCTCTAAACCTCTCCTCCTTTGGCGGAGAGGTTTTTTGCTTACAAGGTTTATCGATTAGAAAAAAGAGGTAATACAGAGGTAATTGAATCAGATTGGAGAGAATCAGGATGCTGAAAAGGAGACTGGAATTTTTCTTTTTATATATGATGCTCATCGGGGCATATGTCATTTGGTTTTTCCCGGTTTCCAGGCTTGAGTTTTACGGAGGATTGCTTTGCTATATAAGCATTATTTTGTTCAGCATCTATTCATTAATTCTTGAAAACCGCACCTCGCAGCACACGCTGCTATGGATCCATATTCTTGTCTTTTTTCCAATCGTCGGCTACGTGTTTTATCTGTTTTCGGGACAGCTTTATGTAAAGGGAAAGCTGTTTAAGACAAAACGAATGTACAACAGGGAAAAGCTCAGGAAGCTGTTTGACAAGGAGGAAACGCCCGAAGTGACAGGGCTGAAGGACAATCAAGAGAGGTTCTTTACATATTCCATCAGGGCTGCCCATATGAATATCAATACGAAAAGCAACATCAAAGTGCTGAAAAACGGCGAAGAAACCTTCCCGGACATTTTCAAAGCAATGAGAAAAGCGGAATCTTACATACATATTGAATACTACATGTTTAAATCAGACATGCTCGGACGCGGCATGATGGATATTATGATGGAGAAAGCGCGCCAGGGTGTCGAGGTGAGGTTTTTATACGATGCGGCAGGAAGCATGAAGCTGGCAAGAAGAGATATTATGAGAATGGAACAAGCGGGGGTGGACATCGTCCCGTTTTCTCCGCTGAAATACGGGTTTTTCAACCAGAAGCTGAATTTCAGAAATCACCGGAAAATCGTGATCATCGATGGGAAAACCGGTTTTGTGGGCGGATTAAATGTTGGGAAGGAATATATCAGCAGAGATCCGTACATCGGATTTTGGAGAGATACACACCTGCGGCTTGAGGGGGAAATTGTGCAAACGCTCCACGCTATCTTTATGCTGGATTGGGAATATGTCTCCAATGAAGTGCTAATTGATCAAGAGGAGTACAATACCCCGGTTCCCGTGGAAGGAGGAGGCATTTATCAAATTGTCGCAACAGGCCCTGACATGAAGGAAAGCATGAGCGACCTTTATTATGAAATGATTTCTTCAGCACAGAAATCAATATGGATCGCCACGCCCTATTTTGTCCCCAATGAATCCATTCGCACGGCGCTAAAAGCAGCGGCGACAAAGGGGGTAGAGGTAAGGGTTATGGTGCCGGAGAAGAACGACAGCTTTTTGACCCAATACGCGTCGAGGTCCTATTTCCCGGAGCTGCTCCTTGAGGGCATTGAAGTGTACTCCTACCAAAAAGGCTTCATGCATCAAAAAGTCATGATCATTGATGGCGATCTCGCCTCCGTCGGTACCGCGAATATGGATATGCGCAGCTTTCAGCTCAACTTTGAAGTGAATGTGTTCTTCACGGATGCCGAAGCGATCCGAACCCTTGAGGCCCATTTTGAGGAGGATATGCAGGAAAGTGAAAAGCTCAGCCCTGTCGGCTTTTATAAAAGAGGCGTGGCTGACCGGACAAAAGAGTCATTTGCCCGCCTGTTTTCAGGTGTTCTGTAAGAAAAAAGAAATCTGATCTTTCAAAACAGCCCGTGTATAGTATAATTGAGAAATATTATCAGTTATTTATACATTGGGGGAAGATAGGGTGCTGCGGCAATTTTTTTCATATTATAAACCATATAAAACGTTGTTCTTTCTCGACTTTTTCTCAGCGATCGCGGGAGGTTTAATGGAGCTGAGTTTTCCTTTGATCGTCAATTATTTTATTGATACCTTGCTGCCGGGCAGGGATTGGGGACTGATCATCGCGACCTCAATCGGGTTATTTGCGGTGTACGCGCTCAGCTCGGCTCTTCAGTATATCGTGACCTACTGGGGACACATGCTTGGTATCAATATTGAGACTGATATGAGAAAGTCGCTTTTTGACCATTTGCAAAAGCTCTCGTTCAAATTTTACGACAACAACAAGACGGGAACGCTGATGTCGAAGCTCACGAACGATTTAA
Source organism: Bacillus sp. GW821-FHT01G09 (assembly GCF_059422205.1). NCBI lineage: Bacteria > Bacillati > Bacillota > Bacilli > Caryophanales > Bacillaceae > Bacillus > Bacillus sp. GW821-FHT01G09. Next base: position 653,681 of record NZ_JBWKWL010000001.1, on the reverse strand, counting down.
TGTATATCGGTGAAGTCGCCCATCACGGACCGGAAGACTTATTCATTGCGGTCATGACCATTCTCGGGGCGTTCGGAGTGATGCTGTTTATTAACTGGCAGCTTGCTTTATTAACGTTTATCATTATGCCGATCGTCATTTGGCTAGCGCTTTATTTTAACAAAAAAATGACCAAAGCATTTACCACGCTGAACAAGGATATCGGAGACTTCAGCGCGCGTGTAGAAAATAACATCGGCGGCATCCGGCTTGTGCAGGCGTTCGGAAATGAAGCATTTGAAAAAGAACGCTTCGCCGTCAACAACCAGCGTTTTCGTGTCACAAAGCTTTCTTCCTACAAAATCATGGCGAAAAACGGTTCAATCAGCTATATGCTGACCCGGTTTGTCACGCTGTTTGTCCTTTTGTGCGGGACGTGGTTTGTCATTCGCGGCTCCTTATCGTACGGGGAATTTGTGGCGTTTGTACTCTTGACGAATGTGCTGTTCAGGCCTATTGACAAAATTAATGCCATTATCGAAATGTATCCGAGGGGGATCGCGGGTTTCAAAAGCTATATGGAGCTCATGGAGACAGAGCCGGATATTCAGGACTCACCTGATTCGAAAGATGTTTCCGGCCTGAAGGGCAATATCCGCTATAAACATGTTTCGTTTGGCTATGATGGCCATCACAATGTCCTCAATGACATCAACCTATCCATTCAAGCGGGGGAAACGGTGGCGTTCGTCGGTCCGTCAGGTGCGGGGAAATCAACGCTTTGCAGTCTGCTTCCGCGTTTTTATGAAGCATCGGAGGGCGACATTACGATTGACGGCATCAGTATAAAAGACATGACGCTTTCTTCGTTGCGCGGGCAGATTGGCGTCGTACAGCAGGACGTTTTCTTATTCTCGGGCACGCTTAGAGAAAATATCGCCTACGGCCGATTAGGCGCATCAGAAGAAGACATTTGGCAAGCTGTGAAGCAGGCGCATCTGGAAGAGCTCGTCCATAACATGCCCGATGGGTTGGATACTATGATTGGCGAACGCGGCGTGAAGCTTTCCGGCGGGCAAAAACAGCGTCTGTCAATTGCAAGGATGTTCTTGAAAAATCCGTCGATCTTGATTCTCGACGAAGCCACCTCAGCCCTTGATACAGAGACGGAAGCGGCGATCCAAAAGGCGCTTCAAGAGTTGTCTGAGGGGCGCACGACGCTTGTCATCGCCCACAGGCTGGCGACGATCAAAGACGCGGACAGAATTGTAGTCGTCACAAACAACGGTATTGAAGAACAAGGCCGTCATCAAGACCTGATCGAAGCCGGAGGCCTATACAGCAGGCTGCATCAAGCGCAATTCGGGCAAATGGTGCAGCGATAGGAGGAGAACATGGAAAGAAAAACTGTGCTGTACATTGCTGTTTCATTGGACGGGATGATCGCAAAAGAAGATGGAAGCATCGATTGGCTGGATGAATTTGAAGGTGAGGGCGACAACGGCTACAGTGATTTTTATCAGACTGTTGATACAGTCATTTTAGGGCGGAGCACATATGAGCACGTAAAAGTGCTAACACCGGTTTTCCCGTATCAGGATAAAACCTGCTATGTTTTTACAGGATCGCCCGACAGTTATCAAGATGAACATGTGACGTTTATCAATGAGGGAGCCAGAGCCTTCACTGACCGTTTGAAACAGGAAAAAGGCTCAAACATCTGGATAGCTGGCGGGGCGGAGCTGGTGAATGCCTTTATGAAAGAAGATGCCATCGACGAATTCATCATCACTGTTATTCCCGTCGTTTTAGGAAGCGGCATCCCGCTGTTTCACGAACTAACATATGAAACAAAACTGCGGTTAATAGGGACAAAACAATTTGGACAAGCGGTTCAGCTCCATTATGTAAGTTAGAGCGCTTCTCTCTCAGCAGGCTCGATGAGATTTTGGAATTTTTCAATGAGCTGCGATGCTTTTGTTCCTTCAACTACGATCAAATATTCCTTTTCATTATGAGCCATGCGGAATGTTTCAAGCTCAATTAAGCTTTTGATTTTGCACATCGTTTTCTTTGAATAAATATAAACCTCGTGGCTTCCGGAATGGCACATTTTATAAAGATGAATCAAATTTCTTAAAGTAAAGGCCTGTGCGGCTACTTTCAGAGACTTGATATTTTTCATGATCTTTCTCCTCCATCGATTGTTGTCTTATATAGCCTAAGTTCCCAAAGCTGACAAGTCGTAAACCTATTTTTGCACATTTATGACTTCCATTGCAGCGCACCGCCCCCGATGCGTTTGACACCGCGGATGGAGCTTAATTCATCCATCAAGCGGAGAAGCGCCTTGTCTTTCTGCTTTGCTTCAATCATGAAATCAATATTTGTTCCCCATTGCCTAAAGCGTTCCAACAGCGGCAGCAAAAAGTTGGCGTCAACATAATCGGCATGGCTGCGTATCGCTTGCTCCGATTTTGGGGAAGACAAGTGAACCTTTGGCTGAAGGCCGATCCGCTCCCACGTTTTGATCATGCGGGGCAGTGCTACATTCAGGTCGGCGTGATCGTCTGGATTGGCGTAAAAATGATGAAAGTCAAAGACAAACGGAACATCCTCCTGCTCACAGACCTGAAGCGTTTCTTCCGTTGTATATGTTTTATCATCATTTTCAAGTGTCATCCGCTCTTTGATCTCCTGCGGCAGCTGTTTTATATTTTGATGAAATTGTGCAGTGGCGGTGTCTTTATTTCCGTAAGCGCCGCCAATATGAATGTTGATAACGGAGCGATCAGCAATGCCCATGGCCTCAAGCATGCGGTAGTGATAGGCCATATCGGTTACCGCATTTTTTGTGACGGATTCCTTCGTGCTCGTAAACAGAGTGAATTGATTTGGATGAAAGCTTGTTCGCAGTTGATGCGTTTTAACAAGCTCTCCAATCTCCCGAAACTCTTTTTGAAACGGTGTTACAAAATCCCACATCACGTCGGGATGCGTAGCCAGCGGCACAATCGAACTGGAAAAACGGTACAAAGGAATGCCGTGTCCGATGATATAGTGAAGGGTTCTCATCGTATTGCGCAAATTGGCTTTTGTCACAGTCAGAAGCGCTTCTTTTCTTTCAGTCTTTGAAAGCTTTGAATAACGCGCGAATGTCAATGTTTTAGCGGGAGACGCATCCCAAAGGCTCATCGCATTTGAAACGAACCCGAATCTGAAAATCATAGGAACTCTCCTTTATAAGAAATAAGATAATGCCCTGCCGAGCCATTCCGCCGGGCGCTGCCTGAATGTGCGCTTGCTGAAATCCTCCATGGTCAGCCGCGCCGACTTTTTCATATCCTCCTCAATCGTGGCATAGACTTCACTTGTAAACGCTTCGTCATCAATTTCGACATTCACCTCTTCATTTAAAAACAGGCTTCGTTTATCGAAGTTGGCTGTTCCGATTATGCTGAGATGGTCGTCTATGATGAGGGCTTTTACATGATAAAACCCTTGATAATAACGATAAATAAGACAGCCGGCATCCAAGAGCTCCGAATAATACGTAAAAGCCGCTTCTCGTACCAGCGGATGGTCTGATTTCATCGGTACAATGATTCTCACGGATACGCCGTTTTTTCTTGCGTTAATAAGGGCCTCTTGAAGCGGTTTTGATGGAATGTAATAAGGCGTGCAAACCGTAAGGCGATTCTTCGCTTGGGCAATGTTGGCCAAGTATATGTTTTCAAGGGAATAACCGTCAGTCGCATATATCTTGTGAGAAATAGTCCCTTGCTGAAGCTTTGGCCAAACATCCGAACCCAGTTCGATTCCGGTATTTCGTTTTAGATCAGAAGCAAAAAGCGTTTGAAGATCATGTACGCCTTCTCCCATCATGCGCAGATGATAATCCTCCCAATTGCCGAACTTCGCCTTCTTTCCAAGATATTCTTCGGCGATGTTAAACCCGCCGATATAACCGATTTTTCCGTCTATCACCGTAATCTTCCGGTGATTCCGTTTTTGCATGTGAAAAAAGAAAAAAGGAAAACGGGGACGATTCATCACATGGACATGGACGCCGGCATTTTTCATCGTCTGCAGCGCCGTTTTTTTAATTGCCCGGCAGCCCGCCCAATCCAGAAGCAAATAAACGGATACGCCAGCTTGGGCTTTTGTTTTCAGCAAGGTATACATATTGTGGCTGACCTCATCATTTTTCATAATAAAAAACATCATGTGAACAGAAGAGGCGGCCTGGCGAATATCATTCATCATCCGCTCAACGAGATCAGCGCCGCAGTGGATCAATTCGATGTCACTCTTCTTTTTTGAAAAAACAGGCTCGTACGCCTTTTTTCTGTATCCGGCACGGCCCATGAAGATATCAAGCAGAATCAAGGCAAAGAAAATAACGACAATGATCATAATCACGATAAATACCTTCATACCGGCACTCCTTTCCGTAGTAAAGGTAGTGTGCCCGAACAGCAGGAATTTAATTATTGACTGAACACTCATTCATTATTTATCATAAAGATAATCTTATACAGATTCGGGGGTAGGGGATCGCGGTCTTTATCAGTAAAAAGGGGGAATTGGAATGAGCGGCTTTCTCATCGCAAATGCATTATTATTTCTGATTGTAACCGCTTACGCTGTCTATTTGTTTGTGTACTTGGTCAAAACGAGACTGGCCTACATCAAGCTCGGCCAGAAAGAACAATTTGATCAACGGTTCAAGGAACGGCTTCACGCCATATGGGTGAATGTATTCGGACAGAAAAAACTGCTCAAGGACAAGAAAAGCGGAATCATTCACGTCATGTTTTTCTACGGATTTATATTGGTTCAGTTCGGAGCAATTGACTTTATCATCAAAGGACTGGCTCCCGGCCGGAATCTGCCGCTTGGCCCGGTCTATCCCGCCTTCACCTTTTTTCAGGAAATTGTTACGTTTCTCATTTTGATTGCTGTTGGGTGGGCATTTTACAGACGTTATATCGAAAAGCTAGTGAGGCTGAAACGCGGTTTCAAAGCCGGACTCGTTCTCATTTTTATCGGAGGGTTAATGCTGACCGTTCTGCTTGGGAACGGGATGAATCTGATTTGGCATGAGCATGGGCTTTCTTGGAGCGAGCCAATTGCCTCAGGTATTGCGTTTATGCTTAGCGGTGTCGGGAAAACAGGCGCGGCGGTGATTTTCTATATCGCATGGTGGATCCATCTCCTATTCTTGCTTAGCTTTTTAGTGTACGTGCCTCAGTCGAAGCATGCCCATTTAATCGCCGGCCCGGCAAACGTCTTTTTCAACAGAATGGAATCTGCCGGAAAACTTGAAAAAATTGATTTTACCGACGAAACGAAAGAAAGCTACGGAGCGGGAAAAATTGAGGATTTCAGGCAGTCTCAGCTGCTTGATCTGTACGCGTGTGTCGAGTGCGGCCGCTGTACAAATATGTGTCCTGCAACAGGCACCGGAAAAATGCTGTCTCCGATGGACTTGATTTTGCGTCTCAGAGACCATCTCACTGAAAAAGGCGCTGCCGTCACCTCGCGCTCCCCATGGGTGCCCGCAGCAGCGTTTCGGCATACGAGAGGCAATCAGCTGGCTGCGGCGTCAGCGGGCAGCGGATCGCAGGAAGCCGCAGCGGCGCTTGATTACAATCCAAGCTTGATCGGCGACGTCATCACAGAGGAAGAAATTTGGGCATGTACCACTTGCCGAAACTGTGAGGATCAATGCCCGGTCATGAATGAGCACGTGGATAAAATCATCGACCTCCGCCGCTACCTCGTACTGACAGAAGGAAAAATGGACAGTGACGCCCAGCGCGCAATGACAAGTATTGAGCGGCAGGGGAATCCGTGGGGACTCAACCGCAAGGAACGTGAAAATTGGCGTGACGAGGCGCCGGATGCTGAGATTCCGACTGTAAAAGAAATGAAAAAAGAAGGAAAAGAATTTGAGTACCTTTTCTGGGTAGGCTCCATGGGGTCTTACGACAACAGAAGCCAGAAAATCGCAATTTCCTTTGCCAAGCTGCTCAATCACGCGGGCGTGTCCTTCGCGATCCTCGGCAATAAAGAAAAAAATTCAGGAGACACGCCGCGCCGCCTCGGAAATGAATTTTTGTTCCAAGAGCTGGCTGAGAAGAATATTTCTGAATTTGAAAAAAATGATGTCAAAAAAATCGTTACGATCGATCCCCATGCATACAATTTATTTAAAAACGAATATCCGGATTTCGGATTTGAAGGCGAGGTTTATCATCATACAGAAGTGCTGGCCGAGCTTGTGAAAAACGGAAAATTAAAGCCGCAGCACCCGCTTCATGAGACGATTACCTTCCATGATTCATGCTATTTGGGCCGGTACAATGAAGTCTATGATCCGCCGAGAGAGATTTTGAAAGCCATTCCGGGCGTGCAGCTTGTTGAAATGGAGAGAAACCGGGAAACCGGCATGTGCTGCGGAGCCGGCGGGGGATTAATGTGGATGGAGGAAGAAACAGGCAACAGGATTAACGTCGCCAGGACAGAGCAAGCGCTCGCAGTCAACCCATCGGTGATCAGTTCCGGCTGTCCGTACTGTCTCACAATGCTTGGGGACGGCACAAAGGCGAAGGAAGCTGAAGACCAAGTCAAAACGTACGACGTCGTCGAGCTTCTGGCTCAATCCGTTTTAGGCGCTGATCTGAAAATGGGGGAGAAGCAATGAATTTTTCATTATCAGAAGAACACCAGATGATACGAAAATTGGTGCGCGATTTTGCGAAGCATGAGGTGGCCCCGACAGCGGCAGAACGGGACGAACAAGAACGCTTCGATCGCGAGCTGTTTCGGGAAATGGCAAATCTGGGGCTGACGGGAATTCCATGGCCTGAAGATTACGGCGGAATCGGAAGTGACTATTTGGCCTACGTCATCGCGGTGGAGGAGCTGTCAAAAGTGTGCGCATCCACCGGTGTGACGCTTTCCGCCCATATCTCTCTTTGCAGCTGGCCGCTGTTTGCCTTTGGGACGGAGGAGCAGAAGACAGAGTACTTAACACAGCTGGCCCTCGGAGAGAAAATCGGCGCATTCGCTTTGACCGAAGCACGGTCTGGCTCTGACGCCGGCAGCATGAAAACAACTGCTGAACGAATCGGCGATGACTATGTGTTAAATGGTTCCAAAGTGTTTATCACAAACGGCGGCGTTGCTGATATTTACATTGTTTTTGCCGTCACCGATCCCGAGAAAAAGAAAAAAGGCATTACCGCTTTTATAGTAGAAAAGGATTTTGAAGGATTTTTTACAGGCAAGAAAGAAAAGAAGCTGGGCATCCGTTCTTCACCGACAACGGAAATCATGTTCGAAGATTGTGTAGTGCCCGCATCAAAGCGTCTCGGACAAGAAGGAGAAGGCTTCAAAATCGCGATGAAGACGCTTGACGGAGGCAGAAACGGCATAGCTGCACAAGCCGTAGGCATCGCCCAAGGAGCGCTTGATGCGGCGCTTCAATATGCAAAAGAGCGAAAGCAATTCGGAAAATCGATCGGCGAGCAGCAGGGCATCGCTTTTAAACTCGCGGATATGGCGACAATGATAGAAGCTTCAAGGCTATTGACCTATCAGGCTGCGTGGTTAGAATCATCGGGCCTTCCATATGGAAAAGCTTCCGCCATGTCCAAACTGATGGCTGGGGATACGGCGATGAAGGTAACGACCGAAGCCGTGCAGATTTTCGGCGGCTACGGCTATACAAAAGATTATCCGGTAGAACGCTATATGCGTGATGCAAAAATCACGCAAATCTATGAAGGCACTCAAGAAATTCAAAGACTGGTCATCTCCAGAATGCTCGCGGATTAACGGAAAACATCTCTCAGTCGGATCACTCTTGTAAAATTATTTAAATTAACGCTGTTAAGGGTAGCATATTCTGTTTTATTTTGTTTATAATGAGAGGTATGGTTTGTATAAGAACGATACAAAATCGCTTTCATTATTGATAAAACAGATACATATAAGTAATAGAAAGGGAGTGTCCGACCTTGGGTATCAAACAATATTCACAGGAAGAGCTAAAGGAAATGGCTTTAGTTGAAATCGCTCACGAATTATTTGAAGAACATAAAAAACCAGTTCCTTTTCAGGAGCTTTTAAATGAAATCGCATCTTTGCTCGGCGTGAAAAAAGAAGAGCTTGGAGACCGCATCGCTCAATTTTATACAGATTTAAACATTGACGGCCGCTTCCTGGCGCTATCTGACCAGACGTGGGGGCTTCGCAGCTGGTATCCGTATGATCAGCTTGATGAAGAAACTCAGCCGACAGTCAAGGCGAAAAAGAAAAAAGCGAAGAAAGCAGTCGAAGAAGATCTTGATCTTGACGAGTTTGAAGAGATCGACGAAGACGACCTTGATTTGGATGAAGTTGAGGAAGAACTCGATCTTGAAGCCGACGATTTTGACGATGAAGATCTTGACGAAGACGACGACGATCTTGAGATCGAAGAAGATATTGTTGATGAAGATGATGAAGACTATGATGATGAAGAAGAGGAAATTAAATAGTATCAGATTTCATCTTCAAAACGATCTTGACTTTCATAGTCGAACTATGTAGTATGTATTTTGGGCTCTTCAAAAACGAAGAGAGAACATAGTACGTTATGCTCCCTTTCAAGAAATTGAAAGGGAGCTTTCTTATTTTCACCCCTCATTTTTCTTATAAATCATTTAAAAGGCTAAATGATTTTTTATAAAATAGTACATTTTAAAAATGTAGCTAAGAGCGAAGAGAGGAGCAAACGAAATGACGAAATATATTTTTGTAACCGGGGGAGTTGTATCCTCACTTGGAAAGGGTATTGTAGCAGCTTCATTAGGGCGTTTGCTGAAAAACCGCGGACTGAACGTGACGATTCAAAAATTCGATCCATACATCAACGTTGACCCGGGAACAATGAGCCCGTACCAGCACGGTGAAGTATTCGTAACGGATGACGGCGCTGAAACAGACTTGGACCTTGGTCACTATGAGCGTTTTATCGACATTAACCTGAATAAATTCAGCAACGTGACAACAGGTAAAATCTATTCAACAGTTCTTAAAAAAGAACGCCGCGGAGATTACCTTGGAGGAACCGTACAGGTCATTCCGCACATCACAAACGAATTGAAAGACCGTGTTTACCGCGCAGGGAAAGAGACAAACGCAGATGTTGTCATTACAGAAATCGGCGGTACTGTCGGAGACATCGAATCACTGCCATTCCTTGAAGCGATCCGCCAAATGAAGAGCGACATCGGCCGTGAAAACGTAATGTACATCCACTGTACGCTCGTACCTTACATTAAAGCTGCTGGCGAATTAAAAACAAAACCGACACAGCACAGCGTAAAAGAATTGCGCAGCTTGGGCATTCAGCCAAACATCATCGTCGTTCGTACAGAAATGCCGATTTCTCAAGATATGAAAGATAAAATCGCGCTTTTCTGCGACATCGATACAAAAGCGGTTATTGAATGTGAAGATGCGGACAACCTTTACTCCATTCCGCTGGAGCTTCAAAAACAAGGTCTTGATAAGCTTGTTTGCGAGCACATGAAATTGGCATGCAAAGAAGCGGAAATGTCCGAGTGGAAAGAGCTTGTTAACAAAGTCAGCAACCTGTCTCAAACGATTACAATCGGCCTTGTCGGCAAATACGTTGAGCTTCCTGACGCATACATTTCTGTTGTCGAGTCTCTCCGCCATGCGGGCTATGCGTTTGACACAGATGTAAAAGTGAAGTGGATCAACGCGGAAGAAGTGACAGAAAACAATATCGCAGAACTCACAAGCGGAACAGACGGCATCATTGTGCCGGGCGGATTCGGAGACCGCGGTGTTGAAGGCAAAATCGTCGCGACAAAATACGCGCGCGAAAACAACATTCCGTTCTTGGGCATTTGCTTGGGCATGCAGGTGGCGTCTATTGAATACGCACGAAACGTATTGGGCTTAAAAGGCGCTCACTCAGCAGAAATTGATCCGTCAACTCAATACCCGATCATTGATCTTCTTCCTGAACAAAAGGATGTGGAGGATCTCGGGGGAACGCTTCGTCTCGGCCTTTACCCTTGTAAGCTTGAAGAAGGCACGAAAGCCTTTGAAGTGTATCAGGATGAAGTGGTGTACGAGCGCCACCGCCACCGCTATGAGTTTAACAATGAATTCAGACAGCAAATGGAAGAGCAAGGCTTCGTATTCTCAGGCACAAGCCCTGATGGACGCCTTGTTGAAATCATCGAGCTGAAAGACCACCCTTGGTTCGTGGCTTCTCAGTTCCATCCAGAGTTCAAGTCAAGACCGACAAGACCTCAGCCTCTATTCAAAGGCTTTATCGGAGCGTCTGTCGAAGCTGCAAATCAGAAGTAATAAAAAAGACTTGCCGTTTGTCAAAAGCGGGCAAGTCTTTTTTATTTGTTTCCGGCAAGTTCCAGCATGTACAATAAGATATTATGCATACTCTTGCAGAATTTCTTTTAGTGTAAACGATAAAGCGTGATAGACATACAGTGCTGTCATTAAAGAGGGAAACCCGTAACGGGTGCCGTCTTCATCGGGAACAAGCGGCATTTTTAATTTAGAATCAATATGCACATCACAATACTGTTCTATTCCCGCACTGTCTTTGGCTGCGGGCGATACGCATACGACTCCCGCACCTTTTTCATAAAGCTCTTTTGCGAGCGCCTGTTCTTCGGCTGTGCCCGTCCCTGAGCAAAACATCAGCACCCTGTCGCTTTCTGTCACTTCCTCAGCGCTTTCTGGAAAGGCTTTGACAGATGGGAAGGGTTCTTTGCTTTCGGTGGCCTCATAAAAGACGCCCTGAAGCTCATTCGCTCCGTATAAATAAATGGAATGCCCGCTGATCACCGCTTGAGCAAGCAGCCGCGCCCCATCTTCAATCGCGTCAGATTCCTTATCCTGAATGCGGGAAAAAATACCTGTTAACTGCGTCGTGAATATTTTCAACATAAGTGAATCCTCCTTTATAACGTACAATATCAGTATACAACAAAAGAGAAAATGCTCAGAAAATGTCGTAAAGTAGACTATTATAATTAAAGGAAATAGGAAAATCAAACAGAATACATACAATACTGCTTACTTTTGACGAAAATCATAATATTGGGGTGTAAAATGATGAATGAAAAAATTTTAATCGTTGATGATCAATACGGCATTCGTATTTTGCTAAATGAAGTGTTCAATAAAGAAGGCTACCAGACGTTTCAGGCTGCGAACGGCCTGCAGGCGCTTGACATTGTGACAAAAGAACGGCCCGATCTTGTGCTTTTGGACATGAAAATTCCCGGCATGGACGGAATCGAAATCTTAAAACGGATGAAGGTCATTGACGAAAACATCCGGGTCATTATCATGACGGCATACGGAGAGCTCGACATGATCCAGGAATCGAAGGAATTGGGCGCCCTGACGCACTTTGCCAAGCCGTTTGACATCGACGAAATCAGAGACGCCGTCAAAAAATATCTGCCCCTGAAGTCTAACTGACAAAAAGAAGAAATAAATGAATCATGTCATTATGTTGCCGATTTGTCGAAAAGTTGGTATCCTAGTTATGGAGAAAAAGCGATCTGAGTATTTACATATGACAGCAATATATGGGTCATGCTAGGGTGGAAAGCTTTTTTCGCTAGAAGACAATCAGGCTACATAAGGAGGACATTCGACATGCCTTTAGTTTCTATGACGGAAATGTTGAATACAGCTAAAGAAAAAGGGTACGCTGTAGGACAATTTAACTTAAACAACCTTGAGTTTACTCAAGCGATTTTACAAGCAGCTGAAGAAGAAAAATCTCCAGTGATCCTTGGTGTTTCCGAAGGTGCGGGACGCTACATGGGCGGCTTCAAAACAGTCGTTGCTATGGTAAAAGCACTTATGGAAGAGTACAAAGTGACAGTTCCTGTTGCGATTCACTTAGACCACGGTTCAAGCTTTGAATCTTGTGCGAAAGCGATTCATGCAGGTTTCACATCTGTAATGATCGACGCTTCTCACCATCCATTTGAAGAAAACGTAGCAACAACTGCTAAAGTTGTTGAGCTTGCTCATTTCCACGGAGTATCTGTAGAAGCTGAGCTTGGAACAGTAGGCGGACAAGAAGATGACGTTATCGCTGAAGGCGTAATCTACGCTGATCCTAAAGAGTGCCAAGAGCTTGTTGAGCGCACTGGCATCGACTGCCTTGCACCAGCATTAGGTTCTGTTCACGGCCCTTACAAAGGTGAGCCAAACCTTGGCTTCAAAGAAATGGAAGAGATCGGAAAATCAACTGGTCTTCCATTAGTTCTTCACGGCGGTACTGGAATTCCGACTGCTGACATCAAAAAATCAATTTCACTTGGTACAGCTAAAATCAACGTGAATACTGAAAACCAAATTTCTTCTGCAAAAGCTGTTCGCGAAACATTGGCAGCTAAGCCTGACGAGTACGATCCACGTAAATACCTTGGACCAGCTCGTGAAGCGATCAAAGAAACAGTTATCGGTAAAATGCGTGAATTTGGTTCTTCAAACCAAGCTTAATTCAATTGGAACTTTTTATAGCCGCCTGACAGCTTGACAGGCGGTTTTCCGTCTATCTTTAGAAAGCGCAATCATATTCGCAGTTCAGAAAATTTCTTAATCAGGGAGGCTTTTTGAAAATGTTATTCTTTGTTGATACAGCCAATATCGATGAAATTAGAGAAGCGAATGAATTAGGAATTCTCGCCGGTGTAACGACGAATCCTAGTTTAGTAGCAAAGGAAGCTAACGTATCATTCCACGACCGTCTTCGCGAGATCACAGACGTCGTGAAAGGGTCTGTAAGCGCAGAGGTTATTTCTTTGAAAGCTGAGGAAATGATCGAGGAAGGAAAAGAACTGGCGAAGATCGCTCCGAATATTACGGTGAAAATCCCAATGACGTCTGACGGTTTAAAAGCGGTAAGAGCACTTACTGACTTAGGCATCAAAACAAACGTCACATTGATCTTCAATGCAAACCAGGCGCTTCTTGCTGCCAGAGCGGGGGCAACATATGTATCTCCATTCCTGGGACGTTTAGATGACATCGGCCACAACGGGCTTGACCTGATTTCAGAAGTTAAACAGATTTTTGACATTCACGGCCTTGACACGCAAATCATTGCAGCGTCAATCCGCCACCCGCAGCACGTGACAGAAGCTGCTCTTAGAGGGGCTCATATCGGCACAATGCCGCTGAAAGTCATTCATGCGCTCACTAAACACCCGTTAACAGACAAAGGAATCGAACAATTCCTGGCAGACTGGAACAAATAATGAAAGGGGCGGCAAACAGCTTTATGCCTGTTTGCCGCGGCCTTTGTATTTCACCGACCTGATACAGCGGATCTTCAGATGCTGACGCCGCTTTACAGAGAAGGAATCATTGGGCTGCAGAAGCTGATATCGGAATGAAGGGTATGCGTACTGCTTTTGCCGGATGACGACGATGTCTCTCGAGCCGGCGGGTCTCTGTGCATCTTTTGAAACCTGTACCCCCCAAAGCTTCGCTATTTTCTTCCTGATATTTTACAATGTGTTGTATTCTTTCTCTTCGAATTGGCTAGATTTTGGACATGAGCTTTATTTGCAGAGACAGAATAAAATGACATTTTATTTAGCTCCGCAGCTATCTTCTTATGGAAGGAGACTATCATGGAAAAGTTGAATATTGCCGGCGGTGACTCGTTAAACGGTACAGTACATATCAGCGGCGCTAAAAACAGCGCTGTTGCGTTAATACCTGCAACCATTTTGGCAAATTCCGAGGTGACAATTGAAGGGCTTCCAGAGATTTCAGATATTGAAACGCTGCGTGACCTGTTAAAGGAAATCGGCGGCAACGTGCATTTTGAGAATGGGGAAATGGTTGTTGACCCTACGTCGATGATCAGCATGCCGCTTCCTAACGGGAAAGTAAAAAAGCTTCGCGCGTCATATTATTTAATGGGGGCGATGCTCGGCCGCTTCAAGCAGGCGGTCATTGGATTGCCTGGCGGCTGTCACTTAGGGCCCCGTCCGATTGATCAGCATATCAAAGGCTTTGAAGCACTCGGAGCTGAAGTAACCAATGAACAAGGCGCCATTTATTTGCGAGCTGAAAGGCTGAGAGGCGCACGGATTTATTTAGATGTCGTAAGCGTTGGGGCAACGATTAACATTATGCTCGCCGCTGTTTTGGCAGAAGGGAAAACGATCATCGAAAACGCTGCCAAGGAGCCTGAGATCATTGACGTCGCGACATTGCTTACCAGCATGGGCGCCAAAATCAAAGGTGCGGGCACCAATGTGATTCGAATCGACGGCGTGAAGGAACTGCACGGCTGCAAGCATACGATCATTCCGGACAGAATTGAGGCCGGGACATTTATGATTGCAGGGGCTGCAATGGGCAAGGAAGTCATTATCGATAACGTCATTCCCACTCATCTAGAGTCGTTAACGGCAAAGTTGAGAGAAATGGGCTATCATATCGAAACAAGCGACGACCAGCTCCTCATTGTCGGCGGGCAGAAGAACTTAAAGCCGGTTGACGTTAAAACCCTCGTATACCCGGGGTTTCCGACTGATTTACAGCAGCCGATGACGGCGCTACTGACAAGGGCGAAAGGGACGAGTGTCGTCACAGACACCATCTACTCGGCAAGATTCAAGCACATTGATGAGCTGAGACGAATGGGTGCCAATATGAAAGTAGAAGGCAGATCTGCCATCATCACAGGTCCTGTCGAGCTTCAAGGCGCAAAAGTGAAGGCGAGTGATCTGCGTGCCGGAGCCTGCTTGGTGGTAGCCGGACTGATGGCTGATGGCGTCACGGAAATTACGGGACTGGAGCATATTGACCGCGGATACAGCAGCCTTGAGAAGAAGCTTGAGGGGCTTGGAGCGACAATTTGGCGTGAAAGAATGACTGACGAAGAAATAGAACAGCTTCAAAATTCATAATGGTTTCTTGTGAGAGGAGATCGTGTTGAAATGGAAAGAAGTTTATCAATGGAATTGGTACGTGTGACCGAAGCTGCGGCATTGGCATCAGCAAGATGGATGGGCCGGGGAAAAAAAGATGAGGCTGATGAAGCGGCAACAAGTGCAATGAGAGACGTTTTTGATACAGTGCCGATGAAAGGGACTGTTGTAATCGGTGAAGGGGAAATGGACGAAGCGCCAATGCTGTATATCGGGGAAAAACTCGGAAACGGGTACGGCCCGCGCGTGGATGTCGCAGTTGACCCTCTTGAAGGCACAAACATCTTAGCAAGCGGCGGCTGGAATGCGCTGACGGTTATCGCGGTCGCAGACCATGGCACGCTTCTGAATGCTCCTGACATGTATATGCAAAAAATCGCAGTCGGTCCGGAAGCGGTGGGCTGCATTGACATCGAAGCACCTGTCATTGACAATCTTAAAGCGGTGGCAAAAGCGAAAAACAAGGACGTTGAGGACGTCGTTGCCACAATTTTAAACCGTGAAAGACACGCAAAAATCATTTCCGAGCTTCGTGAGGCCGGCGCCAGAATCAAATTGATCAATGACGGCGATGTCGCAGGCGCCATCAACACGGCTTTCGACCACACGGGCGTTGATATCCTGTTCGGATCAGGCGGCGCTCCTGAGGGTGTGCTTTCCGCTGTTGCGCTAAAAGCACTCGGCGGAGAAATCATTGGTAAACTTCTTCCGCAAAGCGAAGAAGAAATCACTCGCTGTCACAAAATGGGCCTTGATTTAAGCAAAGTCCTTCGCATGGAAGACCTTGTGAAGGGTGATGACGCGATTTTTGCAGCTACAGGGGTTACTGACGGCGAGCTGTTAAAAGGAGTTCAATTCAAAGGCTCTGTCGGTACAACTGAAAGCTTAGTTATCCGTGCAAAATCGGGCACTGTTCGTTTCGTTGACGGCAGACACAGCTTGAAAAAGAAACCAAATCTTGTAATCCGTCCATAACAAACAGAAAAAGCGGGTGTGAGCCCGCTTTAACTTTTGCAGAAAAGCGTCAACTCTATCAATTCCGTGTCAAAACCTTATTTCAGTTGAATAATTTTTTGAAATAAGGTAAAAATAAAGAGTGCTGCGAATTTTACTGCGTAATACCTTCTTTTAAGCACTAGGAAAGTTTCAATTTCTACCGCATACAGACGATATAAGTATTGATCTTCTCATGTTTTTGTCCTCGCTTCCTTCAAAACTCATTAAGACAATCCTTTTAACAAAAGCGCCGATCATGGGTGGAAGTGTTACCGATAGAAGTTCCTTTATGTTAAAAAAAGAATGTGCTTTGGCGGATGTTGTGCAAAAGCAGCAGATGACATGTTCAGAGTAAGATATTGACTATGAAAAGCGTGGTGTTTTTATGAAAGACGTATCTATTTCCTCTTTGGAAAATATGAAATTGAAAGAGCTTTATGAACTTGCAAGACATTATAAAATCTCCTATTACAGCAAACTGACAAAAAAAGAACTCATTTTCGCCATTCTGAAAGCGAATGCAGAACAGGAAGATCTGCTGTTTATGGAAGGCGTTCTTGAGATCATCCAGTCTGAAGGTTTCGGCTTCCTGAGACCGATCAACTACTCTCCAAGCTCAGAAGACATTTACATCTCAGCTTCACAAATCCGCCGTTTCGATTTGCGGAACGGAGACAAAGTATCAGGCAAGGTTCGCCCGCCAAAAGAAAATGAGCGTTACTATGGACTTTTGCACGTTGAAGCAGTAAATGGGGATGATCCCGAATCTGCAAAAGAGCGTGTGCATTTCCCGGCTCTTACGCCACTTTATCCGGATCGTCAAATGGTGCTTGAAACAAAGCCGAACTTCTTGTCTACAAGAATTATGGACATGATGGCGCCGGTTGGATTTGGACAGCGCGGATTGATTGTTGCGCCGCCGAAAGCCGGAAAAACGATGCTGCTGAAGGAAATTGCCAACAGCATTACAGCGAACCAGCCTGAAGCAGAGCTGATCGTGCTTTTAATTGACGAAAGACCTGAGGAAGTAACCGATATCGAGCGCTCTGTAGCTGGGGATGTCGTCAGCTCAACGTTTGATGAAGTGCCGGAAAACCATATCAAAGTGGCCGAGCTTGTGCTTGAACGTGCAATGCGTCTCGTGGAACACAAAAAAGACGTCATTATTCTGATGGACAGCATCACACGGCTTGCCCGCGCCTACAACTTAGTGATTCCGCCAAGCGGAAGAACGCTTTCCGGGGGGATTGACCCAGCGGCGTTCCACCGTCCGAAACGCTTCTTCGGGGCTGCGAGAAATATCGAAGAGGGCGGCAGCTTAACCATCCTTGCTACGGCTCTGGTCGATACAGGTTCACGTATGGATGATGTCATTTATGAAGAATTCAAGGGAACAGGCAACATGGAGCTCCATCTTGACCGCTCTCTTGCCGAGCGCCGCATCTTCCCTGCCATCGATATTCGCCGTTCAGGAACGCGCAAAGAAGAGCTGCTTGTGCCTAAAGAGCATCTTGATCGTTTATGGTCTATCCGCAAAACGATGTCTGATTCACCTGATTTCGCAGAAAAGTTCATGAGAAAAATGAAAAAAACCAAAACAAACCAGGAATTTTTCGATATTCTCAATCAAGAATGGAAACAGGCAAATCTATCATCTGCAAGAAGGTAAATTGTATTTGCAAAAGAAGTAAATCACTGATATAATTTTCTCATATGCGTTTCGGACAATGCTCCGAAATAATAACTCTGTTTCCACACGGGATTCAGGGCGGAAGGAGATGGATACAATGAAAGCAGGAATTCATCCTAATTTCAAAAAAGCAACAGTTAAATGCGCTTGCGGAAATGAATTTGAAACAGGCTCAGTAAAAGAAGAGGTACGCGTTGAGATTTGCTCTGAATGCCACCCATTCTACACTGGCCGTCAAAAATTCGCTTCTGCTGATGGTCGTGTTGATCGCTTTAACAAAAAATACGGTCTTAAGTAATAATAGATTTCTCAACAGGCAAGCAGCAGTCTTGCCTGTTTTTTATATTGTCTAAAACACAGCTGGCAGAGAGAGGGGAGCGAAGCCTATGTACATAATGAAACAAAGCGGGTGGCTTGAGCTGATTTGCGGCAGCATGTTCTCAGGGAAATCTGAAGAGCTGATCAGAAGAGTGAAGAGAGCAACTTATGCCAAGCAGGAAGTCAGGGTATTTAAGCCTGTAATTGATAACCGATACAGCGAAGCTGCTGTTGTCTCCCATAATGGAACATCGATGACGAGCTATGCCATTTCGTCTGCTGCGGACATTTGGGATCACATCAGTGAAAGTACAGATGTGGTTGCGGTTGATGAAGTGCAGTTTTTTGATCAGGAAATTGTTGAGGTTTTATCATCTCTTGCCGATAAAGGCTACCGTGTGATAGCAGCAGGCCTTGATATGGATTTTAGGGGAGAGCCGTTCGGTGTCGTCCCGAATATCATGGCGATTGCGGAAAGTGTGACAAAGCTGCAAGCCGTCTGTTCTGTTTGCGGATCACCGGCGAGCAGAACACAGCGCCTCATTGACGGCAAACCTGCTTCTTACGATGATCCGGTCATTTTGGTTGGTGCATCTGAATCATATGAAGCAAGATGCAGACATCATCACGAAGTCCCAGGAAAATCTAAAAAATAGTCCAAAACATGGGTATAAAGATAGAATGCACCGGCTAAAAACACCGGTGTTTTTTTTATATTCTGATAATATGCAATTAAAAAATTTAAATAAGTATATTAAAAAATTAAGTAATTTTCTTCCCTTGAATTTTGATTTTGACAGGCATACAATAGCTTACGTAATGTAAATAGTTTTGAGACATTGTTCGAATAATTGTCACAAAGTCGCATAAAGATCATGATCGGTCATATTTTAGATGGGTTATTACTTAACTTGGTTAACTATTTCAAGAAAGAAGGAGATTTGCTTGAATAACATAAAAAAAACGAAAGAAGGCCACTTAGAAACAACTCTTAGAGGAAAAGAAGTTTTATCTATTCCTACTTTAAATAAAGGCGTTGCTTTTTCACTAGAAGAAAGACAAGAACTCGGCTTAGAAGGGCTTCTGCCGCCAACTGTACTTTCTCTTGATCAACAAGCACAACGCGCGTACGAGCAATTCCAAGCGCAGCCTGACCGCCTTCGTCAAAATGTTTACTTAAGTGATCTTGCAAACCGTAACGAAGTTCTTTTCTATAAATTGCTGAAAAACCATCTTCGCGAAATGCTTCCTGTTGTGTACACGCCAACAGTTGGTGAAGCGATTCAGGAATACAGCCATGAATATAGAAGACCTCAAGGAATCTACTTGTCAATCGACAACATTGACGGTATTGAAAAAGCGTTTGAAAACCTTCATGCGACAGCAGGCGATATTGATCTTATCGTTGCTACTGACTCCGAAAGCATTCTCGGTATCGGTGACTGGGGTGTAGGCGGTATTAATATCGCAATCGGTAAATTGGCTGTTTACACTGCTGCAGCTGGTATTGACCCTAGCCGTGTTATCCCGGTTGTGCTTGATGTCGGTACGAACAACGAAAAACTTCTAAACGATCCTTTATATATTGGTAACAAGCATGAACGTGTTCAAGGTGAACGCTACGAAGCTTTCATTGACGCTTATGTAAAAGCTGCATTGAAATTCTTCCCTAAAGCGCTTCTTCACTGGGAAGACCTTGGCAACAAAAATGCACGCAACATCATGAAAAAATACAATCATGAAATCCTGACATTTAATGATGATATTCAAGGTACTGGCGCGATTACACTTGCAGGTGTGCTTGCCGCTATGAAAAAAACCGGCGCTTCTATTAAAGATCAGCGTGTTGTTATCTTCGGTGCTGGTTCTGCTGGTATCGGTATTGCTGACCAAATCCGTGACACAATGGTGCTAGCCGGATTATCTGAAGAAGAAGCTAACAAACGTTTCTACACACTTGATTACAGAGGCTTGCTGACTGAAGACATCGAAGGCATCCTTGATTTCCAAAAACCTTACCTTCGCAATGCGGATGAAGTGAAAGACTGGAAGCGCGATGAAAAAGGTCAAATTCCATTCGATGAAGTGGTTCGTCAAGCGAAACCAACGATCTTGATTGGTACTTCTGGGGTTTCAGGTGCATTCACAGAGGAAATTGTAAAAGAAATGGCATCTCACGTAGACCGTCCGGTTATCATGCCGATGTCTAACCCGACTCACCTTGCTGAAGCTGTTCCTGAAGATCTGTTCAAATGGACTGACGGAAAAGTGCTTATTGCAACAGGAAGCCCATTTGACAATGTAGAATACAACGGTGTTTCTTATGAAATCGGACAATCTAACAACGCATTCGCGTTCCCTGGTCTTGGACTTGGTTCAATTGTAGCTGAAGCGCGTATCATTACACCTGCTATGTTTGCAGCAACTGCTGATGCGATTGCTGAAATGGTTGATCTTGAAACACCTGGAGCAGGATTGCTTCCAAGCATTGATAAGCTTCAAGAGGTTTCTATCCAAGTTGCGATTGCCGTTGCTGAAGCAGCAATTAAAGACGGCGTGGCAAATCGTCAGCCTGAAGATGTGAAACAAGCGGTACTTGATGCAATGTGGACACCTGAATACAAAAAAGTCATCGCGAAATAATTAGCGAGTAAATTTTTCTGTCCGAGGGAAAGCTTTTTGTAAAGCTAAAGTATACGGACATAGGATTTGGAGGAGAATATTTTGAGCATCTTAGATATCTTAATCCTCCTGGCGCCGATCTTCTTTGTTATCGTGCTGGGTTGGTTTGCAGGACATTTTGGAAGTTATGATGCCAAGTCGGCAAAAGGGGTAAGTACGTTAGTAACGAAATACGCACTTCCAGCTCACTTTATCGCTGGTATTTTGACAACTTCCAGAAGTGAATTTTTATCACAAGTACCTTTAATGATTTCTTTAATTATTGGGATTGTTGGTTTCTATATCATCATTCTTTTGGTTTGCAGATTTATTTTCAAGTATGATTTAACGAACTCATCTGTATTTTCTTTGAACTCTGCACAGCCGACATTCGCATTTATGGGTATCCCGGTATTGGGAAGCTTATTCGGAGCGAATGAAGTTGCGATTCCGATCGCGGTCACAGGTATCGTGGTTAACGCGATTCTTGATCCGCTCGCGATCATTATCGCTACTGTTGGTGAGTCTTCTAAGAAAAACGAAGAGAGTGGCGACAGCTTCTGGAAGATGACAGGAAAATCAATCCTGCATGGTCTTTGTGAGCCGCTTGCGGCTGCTCCGTTAATCAGTATGATCTTAGTGCTGGTTTTCAATTTCACTCTTCCTGAGCTGGGTGTTAAAATGCTTGATCAGCTTGGAAGCACAACATCTGGTGTTGCTCT
This sequence comes from Bacillus sp. GW821-FHT01G09, assembly GCF_059422205.1. NCBI lineage: Bacteria > Bacillati > Bacillota > Bacilli > Caryophanales > Bacillaceae > Bacillus > Bacillus sp. GW821-FHT01G09. The sequence continues at coordinate 632,289 of NZ_JBWKWL010000001.1, read as the reverse complement.
CTTTGCTGTCGGTGTTACCGTTGGTATTCGTAAAATTAAACTCAGTATGCCGGCTATCGGTATTGCGTTACTAAAAGTTGCGGTTCAGCCTGCGTTAATGTTCCTGATTGCTCTTGCTATCGGACTTCCAGCTGACCAAACAACAAAAGCAATCCTTCTTGTTGCATTCCCTGGTTCTGCCGTTGCAGCCATGATTGCGACTCGTTTCGAGAAACAAGAAGAAGAAACTGCAACTGCGTTTGTGGTCAGTGCGATTCTGTCATTGATTTCACTTCCAATCATTATCGCGCTTACTGCGTAACAAAAAAAGCTCCCTTTACGGGAGCTTTTTGCTTTAGGTTTGAAATTTGAACAGTGACAGCAGCGGTTTTTTTCTTGTTTTGGTTTTTTCAGAAGCAGCAGCAGTCTCGGGGATCGGCTGAGCGGTGAATTCTTTCATTTGTGAGGTCAGTGATTGCAGATCTGCAAGAATATCATCGATTTCTCTGCGGTGCTGAAGCAGCTGGTAAGATACACCTTCATCGGCTTTTTGTTTCAGCTGGCGTTCCAGTTCCGACATCCTTGCCATCAATTCGCTTTCGTCCTGCCTTTGCTGTAAAAGGGTGTCCAGCTTTTGTTCAAGCTGCTCGATTCTTCGTTCTGTGTCGCTACTTGTTTTTTGGACAAGGAAGCCTGTGCGCTTTTTAGCGCTTTTCGGCAGATGAATATCCTGAATCGCCGTGCCTTCAGAGATTTGTTTTTGAACGGATTTTAGAACCTTCACGTCTTCTGCCGTGAACGAATAGTGTCCGAGCTCATTGCGTTCGGCCGGAAGATTCAGCTGCTTCACCCACCGCTGCACCGTTTTTGCGGAGACGCCGAGTTCACTTGCTACCATATTTGTATTCATGATCCCATACCTCCTTTTAAGCTAGGTATTCGACCATAGAATGCGGTTCCCTTCCCGTTAGACAAAACAAGAAAAGATTCGGCAAAGAAAGTGGGTATCTCCTTTTTTTCTTCAAAAACTGTTATTGTTCATACAGTTCTAATGGAAGCTGGTCAGGATCAAAAAAGAAGGTGAAACGCTTGCCGGTCAGCGGATCTGTTCTGATTGGCTCTGTTTCGATTCCTTTTTCATGAAGCTCTTGAACCGCTTTATCCAAGCTGCCGACTGTAAAGGCGAGGTGGCGCAGGCCTGCGGCTTCAGGCCGGGTTTGTCGTTCGGGCGGATCGGGAAACGAGAACAGCTCAATGACATACGAGCCGTTAAGCGACAAATCAAGCTTATAGGAGCCGCGCTCTTCGCGGTACGTTTCTTGAATCACCTGAAAACCAAGCTTATGTACGTAGAAAGCTTTCGACTTTTCGTAATCTGAACATATGATTGCAATATGATGTATGGATTTCAGCAACATCATCCCTCCTCGAATTCCAGTATAGCAGAGGGAGCTTTTCCAGCTGGGATTGAAATGCTTTTGACTGGGGTTAATCACTATACTATAATGAGAATGTTACGCACAGGAAAACAGAGGTGAAGACCGTGTTAGACCGTTTAAAATCAATTGAAGAACGATACGAGAAATTAAATGAGCTTTTAAGCGATCCAGAAGTAGTCAACGATCCGAAAAAGCTAAGAGAATATTCAAAAGAGCAATCTGATATACAAGAAACAGTTGACGTATATAGACAATACAGAGATGCGTCAGAACAGCTGGCTGATGCAAAAGCGATGCTTGAAGAGAAGCTGGATGCTGAGATGCGCGACATGGTGAAGGAAGAGATTTCTGAACTTCAGAAGGAAACGGAAACACTGTCCGAACGCCTGAAGGTGCTCCTGATCCCGAAAGATCCTAATGACGACAAAAACGTTATCATGGAGATCCGCGGGGCTGCGGGAGGCGAGGAAGCCGCTTTATTCGCGGGCAACCTGTACAGAATGTATTCCCGTTATGCTGAGCTTCAAGGCTGGAAAACAGAGGTCATGGAAGCGAATGTAACCGGAACGGGGGGCTACAAAGAGATCATCTTTATGATTACAGGAAGCGGCGCGTATTCTAAACTCAAATATGAAAACGGCGCCCACCGCGTGCAGCGTGTTCCGGAAACGGAATCCGGCGGCCGTATCCATACATCTACTGCAACAGTGGCATGTCTTCCTGAGGCAGAAGAGGTAGAGGTTGACATTCATGAGAAGGATATCCGTGTCGATACGTTTGCTTCAAGCGGACCGGGCGGACAAAGCGTTAACACAACAATGTCTGCGGTTCGTCTGACTCATTTGCCGACAGGTGTTGTTGTATCATGCCAGGACGAAAAATCTCAAATTAAGAACAAAGAAAAAGCAATGAAGGTTCTCCGTGCCAGAATCTATGATAAATTTCAGCAGGAAGCCCAGGCTGAATATGATCAAACACGGAAATCAGCAGTCGGATCAGGCGACCGCTCTGAACGTATCCGCACATACAACTTCCCGCAAAACCGTGTGACGGATCACAGAATCGGTTTGACGATTCAAAAGCTTGATCAGATTCTTGAAGGAAAACTTGACGAAGTGGTTGAAGCGCTGATTGTTGAAGATCAGGCAAGCAAGCTTCAGCAGTCGGAAGGTTAAGATGAAGACGATATTCGAAGCCCTGAAATGGGCTTCTTCTTATTTAACCGAAGCGGGAAGAGAAGAAAATGCGGCCGAGCTCCTATTGCTTTATGATACCGGAATGGAGAGAAGCAAACTGCTCGCAAGCTTACAGGAACCGATTGGTGAAGACGAGCTGTATCGCTTTAAGCGTCACGTTGAGATGCATAAAGAGGGCGTGCCGGTTCAATACATTATAGGAAAAGAGTTTTTTTATGGACGGGAATTTATGGTGAATGATGATGTGCTGATCCCGCGGCCGGAAACTGAAGAAGTTGTCTTTCATTTGCTTGAAAAATATCGGAGTGTCTTTTCTGAAGACGGCAAGCTCGAAGTTGTTGACGTTGGTACAGGGAGCGGCGCAATAGCCGTCACGCTTGCGCTTGAAAACCAAAGTTTTTCTGTGTCGGCGGTCGATATTTCGAAAGAGGCGCTGCAAGTCGCCTCTGCCAATGCAGAAAAACTTGGAGCGAATGTGCGCTTTTATCAGGGCGATCTGCTTGAGCCTTTTATTAAGGCGGGAAAAAAAGCGGATATCATTGTCTCAAACCCGCCATATATTTCAGAGGAAGAAATGGCTGATCTATCGGAAATTGTCCGTTTTCATGAGCCGCTGCACGCTCTCACCGATGGCGGAGACGGGCTGAAATTTTATAAGCGGTTTATGGAAGACATTCCGCTTGTCATGAAGGATAAAGTATTTGTCGTTTTTGAAATCGGATGGAACCAGGGAGCGGCGGTCAAAGACCTGATCCTCAAGGCGTTTAAGGGAGCGGAAGTGGAAGTGCTGAAAGATATTAATGGAAAAGACAGAACCATATGCGCTCTGATTCATAAAAATAAATAAGCAGCTTGCTGGCGAGTGAATGGATCAAGCTGTTTAACACCAGCAAAGGGGATGTAAACATGAAAAAGGCCCTGACAGCAGGAATCCTGCTCATTGCGATTGAGAGCATGATTGGCACCATTTTTCCGCAGGCTCTTTCATATGAAGCGATTTTTGGCGTTGCGTCTCTCGTTTTAGTGGGGCTCGCGATCATTACATCGGGTTTGGCTGTAAGCGGAAGCGATCAGCGGGCAAACTACCATTCAGAAACCAAAGAAGGCCGTACATCTCGCATGAAAATGGCGGCCGCTTTCTTTGTTGCGGCGATACCTTCCATTCTATGTTATTTGCTGACGATTTTGTTTTAATAAAAAAGGAAGCCTCTTAGGCTTCCTTTTTTTGCAGTAAAACAGAGTCCCATATCCAATAGATAAGAGCTGTTAATACAGCGAAAAGATAGAAGGCAGTATTTTGAAACAGAGATTGTCCCGAAGGCTGAAGCACGCCGAAAATGATCGCGTTAGCAATAAAAGCAGCGGCAAGGTAATACAGCAGATACAAAGGGCTGAACCGTTTCGGCTTTTTATTCATCATGATTTGAAGCGGCAGTGCGAAGATCAAATAAGGAAACAGAAAATAAAATGCCATTGTGATGAGAGCGGCAATGATAAATGAATGAATATAAATTACTGAATAAAGAACGGACATCGTGAATGCTGATAACAGCACTGTATAATTGTATTTCATCTTAAACCTCCTAAAACACTATCGTACCATAAATAAGATTAACAGCTTGCTAGATTTTTTTCACCCTGCACGTTTACCCCCGGCTCTCTTTGTCCATAATAGGGCTAGAAACAAAGCACGGAGAGGAACGGTGGGGACCGATGAAAAAAACAGTAATCATTTGTATATATATCTTTCTTTTACTATCTGGAGCGCTCGTAGGGCTGGCAAAAGAAGAGACGGCACAGAAATCGGAAAATCAGCCGGTGGTCATACCGGATCAGGCGATTCGTTTGAGAATATTGGCAAATAGCGATAGTGACCAAGACCAGCAATTAAAACGTCATATAAGAGACGCGGTGAATAAAGAAATCACAACTTGGGTAAAGGATATTACTTCTATTGAAGAAGCGCGTCGCGTGATTCGTTCAAAGCTGCCTGAAATCAAAGCAATTGCAAAGGAAACAATGGAGAAAGAAGGAGCGAATCAGTCGATATCCGTTGATTTTGACAAAATCTCGTTTCCGACAAAGCTTTACGGTAACATGGTATATCCTGCCGGTGAGTATGAAGCGATTTTGATTACGCTTGGAAACGGAGACGGCGCCAACTGGTGGTGTGTGCTGTTCCCGCCCCTCTGCTTTCTCGATTTTTCTAACGGGGAAGCCGTCAAAGAACAAGAAGATAAAGAAGCCTCAAAAAAGCAGACTGAAAAAGTGCTTGAGGACGTAACCGCTAAAGCGGAAAAAGCCAAAAAAGAAGAGAACGAAGAGAAAGAAGACGGCACAGAAGTGAAATTCTTTTTAGTCGAATGGATTTCCGACCTTTTTTCCTAATCATCTGGTCTAAAAATAGATTTGCCTCATAGATTGGAAGAAAGAACGCAAAAACGGGGTGAACGGATGTTTTATCAACTGCGGGTGGCAAGGGAAAAAGACGGAGATGTGCTCGAGGCATTTTTAAAACAGGCGAAAACCAGCTATGAAGGTGTGAAAGAAGGCTTCACTCAATTTCTTATGCTGGAGGACAGTGAGAAAAACATTGCCGGATGCCTCGGTATTGAAAAAATAAGCTGTGACCAGGGGCTGCTGCGATCACTTGTCATATCGGACAAGCTTCACCAAGGCCATATCGTCACGCTTTTTCAAAGCATGGAGGTGCTGTGCGAAAAGCATCAGATCAAAACCGTGTACCTAGTAGCAAATCAGCATTCCTCTGCGGATTTTCTGACGGCCATGGGTTTTGAAAGAGCTGATAGTGTACCGGAGGAGCTGTTTTCTTCTGATCACTTCTGTGAATCGCGGCAAACAGAAGGAGCCGTTTTGATGAAAAAAGCGTCTGGATAAGTGCAGTTTATACACATACTTATCCACTTCTTTATTAGCGTTGTCCACAATTTGTGGATAACGCTTGTTTTATTACAGGACATCTTTTATACTTTCAAAAGGATTACACGCGTAAAACAATCGTTTTATTGTTGTGAATAAGGAGTTTGGTCAGAAATGAAAACGAAAAGATGGTTTGTGGATGTAACTGACGAGTTATCCACAAATGATCCACAAATTACACAAGCAGCCGCTTTGCTCCGAGAAAATGAGGTCGTTGCCTTTCCGACAGAAACAGTATATGGCCTAGGCGCAAACGCAAAAAATACGGATGCCGTCAAAAAAATATATGAGGCGAAAGGGCGGCCGAGCGATAATCCCCTGATTGTCCACATTGCGGATATCAGCCAGCTTGAGGATTTAACGGGCCCAGCGCCGGAAAGGGCGAAAACATTGATGAAACGGTTTTGGCCGGGAGCACTTACGCTCATTCTGCCTTGCAAACCTGGTGCGCTTTCACCTCGTGTAACGGCAGGTCTTGAAACAGTTGCCATTAGAATGCCGGATCATCCGCTTGCTCTTGCATTGATTCGCGAATCGGGACTGCCGATTGCAGCACCGAGCGCCAATCTATCAGGCAAACCAAGTCCCACAAAAGCGGAGCATGTGGCACACGACTTGGATGGCCGCATAGCCGGTATTATGGATGGAGGCCCTACCGGAATCGGGGTCGAATCAACCGTGCTTTCATGTGCGGACGACATCCCTGTTCTCCTGCGTCCGGGCGGCATTACGAAGGAACAAATTGAAGCGGTGATCGGGCCGATTCATGTGGATAAAGGGCTCAGCGATCAAAACGAGAAGCCGATTTCTCCAGGGATGAAATATACACATTATGCGCCGACAGCGCCTCTTGCCATTTGCGAAGGCAGCCCAGAGCGCATTCAGCACCTCATTCAAGAATATCAACAGGGCGGAAGACGGGTCGGTGTCCTGACGACAGAAGAAAACGCGGGCGTTTATTCCGCTGATTATGTGAAGAGCTGCGGAAGACGGGCTCAGCTTGAGACTGTTGCGGCAGGGCTGTATGATGCTTTGCGCAGCTTTGATGAGAATAAGGTGGACTTTATTATTGCGGAATCCTTTCCGGACACAGGTGTCAGTCTCGCTATTATGAACAGGCTGATGAAAGCCGCCGGAGGAAGAGTGATTCGCTGAAAGCAGTCAGATGTTCTAACCCTTTTTGGACACGCATAGGCTAAAAAAGCGGGGCGTGTCCAAGGGGGTTATTTATGTATGTCGGATTTGTTTATAGGCGAACTGATTACATTAAGCATCATGGCGTTTGCTTTAGGGATGGATGCTTTTTCTGTCGGCCTTGGAATGGGCATGGTCAAACTTAGAAAGAAGCAGATATTCTATATTGGTTTCATCATCGGCCTCTTTCACGTCATCATGCCTCTCGCAGGGATGGCGGCCGGTAACATGCTGTCAGGGCTCCTCGGCGTGTTAGCGGTTTATATCGGTGGGGCGCTGCTTTTTGTTCTTGGGGTTCAAATGCTTATGGCCTCTTTTAAACAGTCAGAAGAACGATTCATGTCACCGGCAGGGCCGGGCTTATTGCTGTTTGCCATCGGCGTCAGCCTTGACAGCTTTTCCGTCGGCTTGAGCTTGGGGATATACGGCTCGCATCCGCTCCTCACAATTACCCTGTTCGGGCTGTTCAGCATGATGTTGACATGGCTGGGCCTGCTGGTCGGAAAACAAGTGCAGTCATGGCTTGGCACATACAGCGAAGCGCTCGGGGGCATCATATTAATCGTGTTTGGACTAAAGCTGCTTTTGCCAATTTAATATACCAATAAAAGAAACGAAGTCGCCGTTTCTTTTTTCTTCATATATAATAGAGAAAAATAAGGGGTGACTGACATGGATATTATTTTTGTCTGTACTGGAAATACGTGCCGCAGCCCAATGGCTGAGGCGCTTTTTAAATCAATTGCAGAAATGGAAGGGCTGAATGTCAATGTCCGCTCGGCAGGCGTGTTTGCTTCACCTAATGGGAAAGCGACGCCTCATGCAGTCGAAGCGCTGTTTGAAAAACACATTGCCCTTAATCATGTGTCTTCTCCATTAACTGAAGAACTTATGGAATCGGCTGATTTGGTTCTGGCTATGACCCATCAGCACAAACAGATCATTGCCAGCCAATTTGGACGTTATCGTGATAAAGTGTTTACGTTAAAAGAATATGTCACAGGCAGCCATGGTGATGTCATCGATCCGTTCGGCGGCTCAATTGACATCTATAAACAAACGCGAGATGAGCTTGAAGAGCTTCTTCGGCAGCTGGCAAAACAGCTGAAAAAAGACCGTAGATAAGTTGTCAGAAAATCTTCAAACAGGTCATTTGCAAATCCTGCGTGAAGGAGTAGAATATAGTGAAAAGCACATCATATGGTGTGAATCAAAGAGCGGACAGGCTGCGCGGTCAATAAAGCGGGCGGGCCGCATCACACACGCTGGGAGGAAAAGCAGATGAAAGTAGCCATTGCATCGGATCATGGCGGCGTTCACATTCGAAATGAAATCAAAGAGTTAATGGACGAATTGCAAATTGAATATATTGATATGGGCTGTGACTGCGGCAGCGGCTCTGTCGATTATCCGGATTATGCTTTTCCGGTGGCCGAAAAAGTGGTTAGCGGCGAAGTTGACAGAGGCATTTTAATTTGCGGGACAGGCATCGGCATGAGCATTTCCGCTAATAAAGTAAAAGGGATTCGCTGCGCGCTGGCGCACGATACCTTCAGCGCGAAGGCGACGAGGGAGCATAATGACACAAACATCCTTGCGATGGGTGAACGGGTGATCGGACCTGGTTTGGCTCGGGAAATCGCAAAAATCTGGCTGACTACTGAGTTTACCGGGGGAAGACACCAAACGCGTATTGGAAAAATCTCAGATTATGAAGAGAAAAACCTGTAGGGGTGCTGTTTAATGAATGAGTTGAAACAAACGTGGAAGACGATGCTGTCTGAGTTTCAGGACCAAGCGGAATTGAAACAAGATCAGCTCTTCGTCCTTGGATGCAGCACGAGCGAAGTGGCCGGCAGCCGGATCGGCACATCGGGCAGTGTAGATATCGCTGAAAGCATCTACAGCGGACTTGCCGAGCTTCGGGAAAAAACGGGAATCCATCTGGCGTTTCAATGCTGCGAGCATTTAAACAGAGCGCTTGTCGTCGAAGCAGAAACAGCCAAGCTGTTCAGGCTTCCAACCGTTTCTGCCGTGCCCGTTCCAAAAGCGGGCGGAGCGATGGCGTCTTATGCGTTTAAGCAGATGAAGTCTCCTGTTCTTGTTGAAACCATTCAGGCTGACGCCGGAATTGATATAGGCGATACGTTTATCGGCATGCATCTGAAGCCGGTGGCTGTCCCTGTGCGTGTCTCTCAAAACAGCCTCGGTTCAGCTCATGTGACATTGGCGCGTACACGGCCGAAACTAATCGGCGGAGTGCGGGCGGTTTATGAGTGCGAATGAAAGGACTGCATAGCCAGTCTTTTCTTTTATTTTAAGACAGTGAAATAAATTCCGAACTTTAAATTAAATTTAAGTTATCAATATTCGTTTTTACCAATAAAAATTTAGATTTTTTAAAAATAATCTTTTACATCGGCCTTAAAAACCATGTACAATAGTGATGGTAAAAACAAAGAACAGGATACGGATAGGAGAGGATCTCGCTGATGAAACATTTACCTGCGCAAGACGAACAAGTGTTTAACGCCATTAAAAATGAGCGTGAACGCCAACAGACTAAGATCGAATTGATTGCTTCTGAGAACTTTGTAAGTGAAGCAGTTATGGAAGCACAAGGATCTGTTTTGACAAATAAATACGCAGAAGGATATCCGGGCAAACGCTACTACGGCGGATGCGAGCACGTCGATGTCGTTGAAGATATCGCTCGTGACCGCGCGAAGGAAATCTTTGGAGCGGAGCATGTAAACGTTCAGCCTCATTCAGGCGCGCAAGCAAACATGGCAGTGTACTTCACGATTTTGGAGCAAGGCGATACTGTACTTGGGATGAACCTCTCCCACGGCGGCCATTTAACACACGGAAGCCCAGTCAACTTCAGCGGTGTTCAATATAACTTTGTTGAGTACGGCGTAGATAAAGAAACTCAATATATTGATTACGATGACGTGCGTGAAAAAGCCCTCGCTCATAAACCGAAGCTTATCGTAGCAGGAGCAAGTGCGTATCCTCGTACAATCGACTTTAAGAAATTCCGTGAAATTGCTGATGAAGTCGGCGCTTACTTCATGGTGGATATGGCACATATCGCAGGACTTGTTGCGGCAGGCCTTCATCCAAACCCGGTTCCTTACGCTGATTTCGTTACAACAACAACACATAAAACACTTCGCGGTCCTCGAGGCGGTATGATCCTTTGCCGTGAAGAGTTTGGCAAGAAAATTGATAAATCGATCTTCCCTGGAATTCAAGGCGGCCCGCTGATGCACGTTATTGCCGCAAAAGCTGTTTCATTCGGTGAAGTATTGCAGGACGATTTCAAAACATATGCACAAAACGTCATTTCAAACGCGAAACGTCTGGCTGAAGCCTTAACGAAAGAGGGCATCCAGCTCGTTTCAGGCGGAACAGACAACCACCTTATCCTTGTTGATCTTCGTTCGCTCGGACTGACTGGTAAGGTTGCGGAGCATGTACTTGATGAAATCGGTATTACGTCTAACAAAAACGCGATTCCATATGATCCTGAAAAACCTTTCGTAACAAGCGGCATCCGTCTTGGTACAGCTGCTGTAACTAGCCGCGGTTTTGACGGAGACGCTTTAGAAGAAGTCGGTGCTATCATTGCGCTTGCATTGAAAAACCACGAAGACGAAGGAAAACTTGAAGAAGCAAGACAGCGTGTAGCTGCTCTGACTGATAAATTTCCTTTATATAAAGAATTAGATTATTAAGATCCTAAAACCCGCTTGGGCTTATGCCCGGCGGGTTTTTTGACGATGTTCTTGAAACTCAATGTCTTTTTTTGTAGAATCAATAGAAGTGTGTAATTGTTGATGGGACAATAAAAAAGGAGCTGAAACACAGTATGGGAAAGGTTTATGTATTTGATCATCCTTTAATTCAGCACAAGCTGACATATATACGGAATGAAAATACAGGTACGAAGGATTTTAGAGAGTTGGTAGATGAAGTAGCTACACTCATGGCATTTGAAATTACCCGCGATCTTCCTCTGGAAGAAGTGGATATCAATACACCGGTTCAGGCTGCGAAATCGAAAGTCATCTCAGGAAAAAAACTCGGAGTGGTTCCTATCCTCAGAGCAGGATTGGGAATGGTTGACGGCATTTTAAAGCTGATTCCTGCGGCAAAAGTGGGACATGTCGGCCTTTACCGTGATCCAGAAACCTTAAAACCCGTGGAATACTATGTCAAGCTTCCTTCTGATGTGGAAGAGCGTGAATTCATCGTGGTTGACCCGATGCTCGCTACGGGCGGTTCCGCAGTTGAAGCCATTCACAGCCTTAAAAAACGCGGTGCGAAAAATATCCGTTTCATGTGTCTTGTAGCAGCGCCGGAGGGTGTGGAAGAATTGCAGAAGCATCATTCGGACGTTGATATTTACATTGCGGCGCTAGATGAAAAATTAAATGAAAAAGGTTATATTGTTCCAGGTCTCGGAGATGCGGGTGACCGCATGTTTGGAACAAAATAAAAAATGAAATCCCCAAAAGGGGGTTTCATTTTTTTATCCATTTTTTTGCTATTCGGTGAATCTGTATACAATTATAGGTGAAAATGTGAACATTCTGTGGAGACGTAAAGTATAAAAAGTTTTTTAACTTTAAACAGATTGACACATGTTAGGGGCTATTGTATGCTAAACGAGGGTATTATGAGAAGGTTTTCATAGCTTTCATTATAGTCCTCATCCTCAATGTAAATCCTCTCAGCAAACCCGTATTATGAGGATTTATTTAAGCGAATGAAACAGCATCCCTGCAAGGCTTGCGGATGAATGATTTTTTCGAACAGGCCCGTTTTGCCGGTCAAAAAAGGTCTTCTACTAAGGGTTAACCGCTGATTTTTGCCGTATCCAAGCTATACATTATTTTTTCATCAGGAGACAGATAATTGATGGACGATCCCAAGCTTACATTTAGCAGACAACGCAAATATTTATTGTTCATTTTGGCAGTGTATGTACTGGGTTATGGTTTAACAGCGTATAAAACCGTTTTTTTAGGCCTTATTCTGGGAACTGTTTTCAGTTTGTTTAATTTTTTACTGCTCGTCAGAAGAATGAATGCTTTTGACAGAGCTGTTGAGAAAGGAAAGTCCATACGATCTCTCGGGAGCGCAGCGCGGTGGTGCAATGCGATTCTTGCTGTGGCTGTTGCCTATAAAAATCCCGAATATTTTCATATGGCAAGTACAGTTATTGGATTAATGACAATATACCCTGTCATTATGATAGATTCCTTTATCCAGCTTAAACGTTCATCAATGGAAGAGAGGTGAAAACCCTTTGAATCATGGTTACAGAACTATAGAATTTCTAGGTCTTACTTTTAATCTGACAAACATTCTGATGATTACTGTGGCGAGTGTGATTGTTTTATTGATTGCTATATTGACGACAAGAACGCTTTCGATCCGTCCCGGAAAAGCCCAGAACTTTATGGAATGGATTGTTGATTTCGTCCGCAATATTATTGGCAGTACAATGGATTTAAAAACAGGGGCTAACTTCTTGGCACTTGGTGTCACATTGCTGATGTACATATTTGTGTCGAATATGCTGGGGCTGCCGTTCTCTATTACAATCGGACATGAGCTCTGGTGGAAGTCTCCGACAGCCGATCCTGCCATTACATTAACGCTAGCCGTGATGGTTGTTGCTTTAACCCACTACTATGGTGTGAAGATGAAAGGGCTCAAGGAATATTCCAAAGACTATTTAAGACCTGTTCCATTCATGCTCCCGATGAAAATCATCGAAGAGTTTGCGAATACGCTGACTCTAGGTTTGCGGCTGTATGGTAACATCTTCGCCGGTGAGATTCTTCTCGGCCTGCTTGCGGGATTAGCAACAAGCCATTATTCGCAAAGCGTGGCTCTCGGTCTTGTCGGTACAATCGGTGCCATTCTGCCGATGCTGGCATGGCAAGCATTCAGTTTATTTATTGGTGCTATCCAGGCATTTATCTTTACAATGCTGACGATGGTGTACATGTCTCATAAAATCAGTCATGATCATTAAAACATTATATCCAAACGGATAACATTTTAAAGGAGGAACTTTTTCATGAATTTAATAGCAGCTGCGATTGCAATTGGTTTAGGCGCACTTGGTGCAGGTATTGGTAACGGTTTGATTGTTTCACGTACGGTAGAGGGGATTGCCCGTCAGCCGGAAGCAGGTAAAGAACTGAGAACTCTTATGTTCATGGGTATCGCATTAGTTGAAGCCCTTCCTATTATCGCTGTCGTTATCGCATTCTTAGCGTTCTTTGGCTAAGCATAAAAGCCTTATATGAACTAAAAATGGCGAAGATCATTCCAAGAGAACCTTCGCCATTGCTTTATGTCTGATAAGCATCCCGCCTTGCCGGCTGAAAAGAGACAAGTGCGGCTGCTGGATCAGCAAAGAAAAACCTGCAGAAGGGAGTTGCCGTAGTAGATGTCTCAATTACCACTTGAACTAGGATTGTCGTTTAACGGCGGAGATATCCTGTTCCAACTGTTAGCTATGTTAATCTTATTAGCGCTTCTGAAGAAATACGCTTTAGGGCCGCTATTAAACATAATGAAACAGCGTGAAGACCACATCGCTGGAGAAATTACGTCTGCTGAAGAAAAAAATAAAGAAGCGCAGCAGCTGATTGAAGAGCAGCGCGTTCTTTTAAAAGAAGCAAGACAGGAATCCCAAACTCTTATCGAAAACGCAAAGAAACTGGGAGAGAAGCAAAAAGAAGAGATTATTCAGGCTGCACGTGCAGAATCTGAACGTCTGAAAGAAGCAGCAAGAACTGAAATCGTGAAGGAAAAAGAACAGGCGGTTTCTGCTCTCCGTGAGCAAGTAGCGTCTCTTTCTGTCATGATTGCGTCGAAAGTGATCGAAAAAGAACTGGATGAACAAGCGCAAGAGAAATTGATCCAGGACTATCTTAAAGAGGTAGGAGAAAGCCGATGAGTGGATCAGCTGTCTCTAAACGATATGCATCAGCTCTTTTTGATATAGCCAATGAGTCCGCTCAGCTGAATCAAGTAGAAGAAGAGCTAACTGTTGTAAAACAAGTATTTCAAAATGAAAAAGCGCTTAATGATGTGTTGAACCATCCGAAGGTGCCGGCTGCGAAGAAAAAAGAGCTGATCCAAAATGCATTTGGCTCTTTGTCACAGTCCGTGCTTAATACGATTTTTCTTTTGATTGACCGCCATCGTGCCGCGATTGTGCCTGAGCTCACAGATGAGTTTATCAAACTCGCAAATGAGGCCCGTCAAACAGAAGACGCAATCGTATATTCAGTGAAACCGCTGACGGATGCGGAAATTTTACCATTATCACAAGTGTTTGCAAAAAAAGCCGGAGTCGCTTCACTGAGAATCAGAAATGAAGTGCAGACGGATTTAATAGGCGGCATTAAAGTCCGCATTGGAAACCGGATTTATGACGGCAGCGTAAGCGGGAAGCTTCAGCGCATTGAACGTCAATTAGCCGGGGAAAATCGATAGAAGGGGTGAAACCTAAGTGAGCATCAAAGCTGAAGAGATTAGCACGCTGATAAAACAGCAAATACAAAATTATCAATCTGATATTGAAGTTCAAGACGTAGGTACAGTCATCCAAGTCGGTGACGGTATTGCACGTGTGCACGGCCTTGACAACTGTATGGCCGGTGAACTTGTCGAATTTTCAAACGGTGTTTTGGGTATGGCTCAAAACCTTGAAGAATCAAACGTAGGTATCGTCATCTTAGGACCTTTCAGTGAGATCCGTGAGGGAGACGAAGTAAAAAGAACAGGCCGCATCATGGAGGTTCCTGTTGGTGAAGAGTTAATCGGCCGTATTGTAAATCCGTTAGGCCAGCCGGTAGACGGACTTGGCCCGATCCTTACAAGCAAAACTCGTCCGATTGAGAGCCCTGCACCAGGCGTTATGGACCGTAAATCCGTTCATGAACCGCTTCAAACCGGTATCAAAGCGATCGATGCACTGATTCCAATCGGCCGCGGCCAGCGTGAGCTGATCATCGGTGACCGTCAAACAGGTAAAACATCTGTTGCGATCGATGCGATCCTGAACCAAAAAGATCAAGACATGATCTGCGTATATGTTGCGATCGGTCAAAAAGAATCAACAGTCCGCGGCGTAGTAGAAACATTGCGTAAACACGGCGCGCTTGATTATACAATTGTTGTAACGGCGTCTGCGTCACAGCCGGCACCGCTTCTGTACCTGGCACCGTATGCTGGGGTTACAATGGCAGAAGAATTTATGTACAGCGGCAAGCACGTTCTTGTTGTATACGATGATCTTTCTAAACAAGCGGCTGCTTACCGTGAGCTGTCCTTGCTTCTTCGCCGTCCGCCAGGCCGTGAAGCGTTCCCTGGGGATGTATTCTATCTTCATTCCCGTCTGCTTGAGCGTGCAGCAAAGCTTAGCGACGCGAAAGGCGCAGGATCAATTACAGCTCTGCCGTTCGTAGAAACACAAGCCGGAGATATCTCTGCTTATATTCCGACGAACGTCATTTCCATCACCGACGGACAGATCTTCCTGCAATCTGATTTGTTCTTCTCAGGCGTACGTCCAGCGATCAACGCCGGATTGTCTGTATCCCGTGTCGGCGGCTCAGCGCAAATCAAAGCGATGAAAAAAGTATCAGGTACTTTGCGTCTTGACCTTGCGTCATACCGTGAGCTGGAAGCATTCGCTCAATTCGGTTCTGACCTCGACCAAGCGACTCAGGCAAAACTGAACCGCGGTGCACGTACAGTTGAAGTGCTGAAGCAGGATCTGAACAAGCCGCTTCCGGTTGAAAAGCAAGTAGCCATTCTTTATGCGCTGACAAAAGGATATCTCGATGATATTCCTGTGGCGGATATCAGACGTTTTGAAGAAGAGTACTACATGTACCTTGACCAAAACCATAAAGACCTGCTTGACGGAATTGCAAAAACAGGAAACCTTCCTGCTGATGAAGACTTCAAAGCTGCAATCGAAGGCTTCAAACGCACATTTGCACCAAGCAACTAACTCGAATGCTGATGAGAGAAAAAGGTTCTCTTTTTCTCTCTTTTTACGCAGATGAAGAGAAAAGGTGGTGAAATCTTTGGCCTCATTACGCGATATTAAGTCAAGGATCACGTCAACGAAAAAAACAAGTCAGATTACAAAAGCCATGCAGATGGTATCTGCGGCTAAGCTGAATCGTGCTGAAAACAATGCAAAATCATTTGTGCCATATATGGATAAAATCCAAGAGGTTGTGTCAAACGTCGGAAGAGTTTCCGGCAACGTAAAGCACCCGATGCTTCTCAGCAGAGAAGTGAAAAAAACGGCATACCTTGTCATTACGTCTGACCGCGGTCTTGCCGGCGCTTTTAACAGTTCGGTTTTACGAAGTGCTTATCAGGCCATGCAAGAACGTCATCAGTCTAAGGATGAGTATGCGGTGATTGCCATCGGAAGAGTGGGCCGTGATTTCTTTAAGAAACGTGAGATTCCGATCATTTCCGAGTTAACAGGACTTGGGGATGAAGTAACGTTTACAGAAATTAAAGATCTTGCCCGTCAAACGATCCAAATGTTTATAGACGGTGCGTTTGATGAATTGCACCTTGTTTATAACCATTTTGTCAGCGCCATTACTCAAGAAGTAACGGAGAAAAAACTTCTGCCGTTATCTGATTTGGGCAGCGGCGGCGGAAAAAGAACGGCGTCTTATGAATTTGAACCATCTGAAGAGGAGGTTCTGGAGGTTTTGCTTCCTCAATATGCAGAAAGCTTAATCTTCGGTGCGCTTCTTGACAGTAAAGCAAGTGAGCACGCTGCAAGAATGACGGCGATGAAAAATGCAACAGACAACGCGAAGGAACTTATCGATTCACTTTCGCTTTCTTACAACCGCGCTCGCCAAGCAGCGATCACACAAGAAATTACGGAAATTGTCGGCGGAGCAGCCGCTTTAGAATAGAAAGATTTTGTCAGGAGGGATAGCGATGAAGAAAGGACGCGTTAGCCAGGTATTAGGACCGGTCGTCGACGTGCGTTTTGAAGACGGTCACTTGCCTGAAATTTATAATGCGATTAAAATTTCACAGCCAGCTGCAAGTGAAAACGAAGTAGGTATTGATTTAACGCTTGAGGTCGCTCTTCATTTAGGTGATGATACAGTCCGTACAATCGCAATGGCATCTACAGATGGTGTTCAGCGCGGTATGGAAGCTGTAGATACAGGAGCGCCAATCTCAGTACCGGTTGGTGATGTAACACTTGGACGTGTATTTAACGTTCTCGGAGAAAATATTGATTTGAATGAGCCGGTTCCTGCGGATGCGAAAAAGGATCCGATTCACAGACAGGCGCCTTCATTCGATCAGCTTTCAACAGAAGTTGAAATTCTTGAAACAGGTATTAAAGTTGTTGATTTGCTTGCTCCTTACATTAAGGGCGGTAAAATCGGATTGTTCGGTGGTGCCGGTGTAGGTAAAACCGTATTAATCCAGGAATTAATCAACAACATCGCGCAAGAGCACGGCGGTATCTCTGTATTCGCCGGCGTAGGAGAGCGTACTCGTGAAGGGAACGACCTTTTCTACGAAATGAGTGACTCTGGCGTAATCAACAAAACAGCCATGGTATTCGGACAAATGAACGAGCCGCCGGGCGCACGTATGCGTGTTGCTTTGACAGGCCTTACAATGGCTGAGCACTTCCGTGATGTACAAGGACAGGACGTACTGTTCTTCATCGATAACATTTTCCGTTTCACACAAGCGGGTTCAGAGGTTTCAGCCCTTCTTGGCCGTATGCCTTCAGCGGTTGGTTATCAGCCGACGCTTGCAACTGAGATGGGTCAGCTCCAAGAGCGTATCACGTCTACGAACGTTGGATCAGTTACATCTATCCAGGCGATCTACGTTCCTGCCGATGACTACACTGACCCGGCGCCGGCGACAACGTTCGCTCACTTGGATGCGACAACAAACCTTGAGCGTAAATTAACTGAAATGGGTATTTACCCTGCGGTTGATCCGTTGGCATCTACATCACGCGCCCTTGCTCCTGAAATTGTCGGAGAAGAGCATTATGCAGTTGCGCGTGAAGTACAGTCAACGCTTCAGCGTTACAAAGAGCTTCAAGATATCATTGCGATTCTCGGTATGGATGAATTAGGCGAGGAAGACAAACTTGTCGTTCACCGCGCACGCCGTATCCAGTTCTTCCTTTCTCAGAACTTCCACGTGGCTGAACAGTTCACTGGACAAAAAGGTTCTTACGTGCCTGTAAAAGAGACGGTACAAGGCTTCAAAGAAATCTTAGCCGGTAAATACGACCATCTTCCAGAAGATGCGTTCCGTCTTGTAGGCCGTATCGAAGAAGTTGTTGAGAAAGCAAAAGAAATGGGTGTAGAAGTTTAATCTGGTCCTAGGAGGGTAAAAGCATGAAGACCGTTAAAGTCAATATCGTTACTCCCGACGGCCCAGTATACGATGCGGATATCGAAATGGTGAGTGTGAGAGCCGAAAGCGGCGATCTCGGTATTTTGCCAGGCCATATTCCAACCGTGGCTCCTCTTAAAATCGGCGCTGTCCGTCTGAAAAAAGACGGGCAGACTGAAATGGTTGCCGTCAGCGGCGGATTTGTCGAAGTCCGTCCTGATCAGGTCACCATCCTTGCCCAGGCTGCCGAGACAGCAGAAGGCATCGATAAAGAGCGCGCTGAAGCTGCACGCCAGCGGGCGCAGGAGCGTTTGAATACTCAATCAGATGATACTGACATTCGTCGGGCTGAGCTTGCGTTACAGCGGGCTTTGAACAGATTGGATGTAGCAGGGAAATAAGAAAAAATCCTTCTCTTTATGAGAAGGATTTTTTTATGAACGAACAAGAGAATCAAACAGCGACAGCAGCGGGCGATCCTCTTTTTGGCGCAGGTATAAACCATCACAGGCATTCATTGTATGCCACGATTTGCGATGTCTTCTAAAGCCAAGTGTATAAGCGCCGTCTTTATAGGGATAAGGTTTTACAACCCATTCAGCATCTTCATGGCGGGCAATCACGCAATCTATAAGATAAACACTGATCATTTTCTCGAATTCTTCAATAGGAAGATTCCAATCAGCAAGCAAAAGCTCTTGTATACTTTGAAAATAGAGGTTTTCAAGCTCTTCAAGGCTTTCTCTCGTATAGGTAAGAGAAATGTTAAAAAACTGACACAATTCATTCAGTTCTTCAATCTGTGACTGTCTATAATCATAATAGAATGCAATTGCTTCCCATTCCTGATCAAAAATTGGCAGGTCCTCACCATATTGCTTTTCAGGCTGAAAAAAAGAATGATTCACATTTGCCAGCTCCTTTCCAATAAAGTATACCATGTAAAAGAATCGCACTTTAAGCGGGGATTAGCCCTAGATTTGGGTGATTATTCCGTTCTGTATAAAATGTATCATCTTTATCTGTGCTTCTTATATAATAAGAAAGGGTATGAACGCAGAGAAAGGAGTGTAATAGATGAGTGTATTGGGACAGCAGGCTGCAATCGGCATTGTCGTTCACCTGATTTTTATAGCAGTGACTTGGTGGGCGTTGCAAGCCGTCAATATAGATCCGTTAATCAAAAAAGGCAAAGTCGTGCAGGCAAGACTCCTGATGATTTTGCTGACAATCGCCATTGGAACGGCCGTTGCCAATTTCTTTTTAGATTACCTCAATTATTCACAGCAGCTTCCCTATCTATTTTAATAGGTTTTGAACATTATTATCATTAAATGGTTGGGAGAAGCGGGTTGAGGCTAATAGCTCGAGTTTTGACGAAGATTTTTACGTATGGCGCCTCTTGCCTCCGGTAAAACTGGGGATAAGGGGGAGAGATGAACATGAAGAAAAAACAAGTAAGCCACGCTATTATCATTTCCGTCATGTTAAGCTTCGTCATTGCTGTTTTCCATACCATTCATGCGAGTGAATTAACGCCGTTAGCACAAATGGCAGAGGGGATGGAACGCCAAGATGTGTCAATAGATAAGTGGACATTGCATGCAAAACAAAACATGTCACTGACCGAAAAAGAATTTTATCAAAAAGTGCAACGTTTAAAATCAGAGTATCGTCAATATGATTGGGTGATTGCACGGGAAGATAAAATGATAAAGGCAATTGGCACATATACTGACAAAAAAAATCGCACTTCTTTTAGACTGCAGCTTGTCACAACCCTCAAAAAACACAATCCAACTTCGTATTTATTATATGAGCAAATGAGTCTAGAGACACCGGATAGCTGGAATGATACATATGAACAGTTTGAACGGGAGACACTTGGGATATTCCAAGAAAAAGTAGTTATTTTTACTTGTCTAAATGGTCACTTAGATGATAATATGAATATTGTTTTGCAAAAAAAAGCAAATCAGTTATTAAATGAATTTCAAGCAAGATCAGTAGAACATGTAGTTGAGCCAAATTTCGTTTCTATTTCTGCGTTTACAGATGAGTGGGAAGAGTACATTATGACCTCGAAACATAAAATGAATTTGCAAATTGCACTTAGAAGTGCAGGAATGGGCGGAAAACATACCGTTACGGTTGGCACACCAATCGTTACGACTGAATATTAATATAGAGAATTTAGGGACGCGGAGGGGAATACCTTGGAAAAAATCATCGTCCGCGGCGGTCAGAAGTTAAACGGCACAGTCAAAGTTGAAGGCGCTAAAAATGCCGTTTTACCTGTTATCGCTGCATCTTTATTAGCAAGTGAAGAAAAAAGCGTAATTTGTGATGTACCTACGCTCTCCGATGTATATACAATTAACGAAGTGTTGCGTCATTTAGGAGCAGATGTGCATTTTGAAAATAATGAAGTGACTGTAAATGCTTCATACGCTTTGCAAACTGAAGCACCTTTTGAATATGTTCGTAAAATGCGTGCGTCTGTGCTTGTCATGGGGCCGCTTCTTGCGCGTACAGGTCATGCAAGAGTTGCACTTCCGGGCGGATGCGCAATTGGTTCCAGACCGATTGATCAGCATTTAAAAGGTTTTGAAGCAATGGGCGCAGAAATCAAAGTCGGTAATGGCTTCATTGAAGCTGAAGTAAAAGGCCGACTGCAAGGCGCAAAAATTTATCTGGACTTCCCAAGTGTAGGAGCTACAGAGAACCTGATTATGGCAGCCGCTCTAGCTGAAGGAACAACAACGCTGGAAAACGTGGCAAAAGAACCCGAAATCGTTGATTTAGCAAACTATATCAACGGCATGGGCGGAAAAATCCGCGGAGCTGGCACCGGCACCATCAAAATTGAAGGAGTCGAAAAGCTTCACGGCGTAAAACACCATATTATTCCTGACCGTATTGAAGCGGGCACATTTATGGTTGCTGCTGCAATCACTGAAGGAAACGTATTAGTAAAAGGAGCGGTTCCTGAGCACCTCACCTCTTTAATTGCAAAAATGGAAGAGATGGGTGTAACAATTAAGGATGAAGGTGAAGGCCTGCGTGTCATCGGCCCGAAAGAACTTAAACCGATTGACATCAAAACAATGCCTCACCCAGGCTTCCCGACTGATATGCAGTCACAAATGATGGCGCTTCTGCTTCGTGCAAGCGGCACAAGCATGATTACAGAAACCGTTTTTGAAAACCGTTTTATGCATGCGGAAGAATTCCGCCGTATGAATGGTGATATCAAGATTGAAGGACGTTCTGTCATCATTAACGGTCCTGTACAGCTTCAGGGAGCTGAAGTTGCAGCGACTGATTTGCGTGCAGGTGCAGCGCTGATTCTTGCGGGGTTAGTGGCTGAAGGTCACACACGTGTTACTGAATTGAAGCACTTAGACCGCGGTTACGTTGATTTCCATCAGAAGCTTGCCGCTCTGGGCGCAGACATCGAACGTGTAAATGATGAGTCTGCTTCTGAGCAAGAGAATAAAGAAGTCGTTTCTGACTTAAATGCATAAACTTACTTGAAAATCAGTATGTCACTCTGGCATACTGGTTTTTTATTTTTTGTGTATTATCATCATTATGCGCAAAATAGCAAAAAAGAATACGTAAATGACAAATAAAGTTTCTGTCCAAAACGAGAGTCATATTAGCTTGTCCCTGCCCATAGACTAGACTAGAGTCGAATCCCGAGCAGGAGGCAGCTGAATATGAAACAATTCGCAATCACACTATCCGTACTATGTGCATTGATTCTCTTGGTTCCCACACTCTTGGTTATACCATTCCAGCATAATAAGGAAGCAGGGGCCAGCGTAGAATCAGAAAAGACAGCAGTCAGCACGAAACCAGCATCGAAAGGAGCAGAAACATTGAAAGCATCACCTGTTTCTATTCCCGTCTATCGAACCGCAAATCAATCCGTAGAAGACATTCCGCTTGAAGAGTATGTGATTGGAGTCGTCGCCTCCGAAATGCCGGCAACCTTTGAATCTGAAGCATTGAAAGCCCAGGCTCTCGCCGCCAGAACATTTATTGTCAGACTGATGGTGTCAAATTCAGCGGTTGAGGCTCCTAAAGGCTCACTGGTGGATGATACACAGATGTTCCAGGTGTATAAAAACAAAGCGGAGCTGAAAAAACAGTGGGGCACAAGCTATGAGACAAAACTGAAGAAAATCACAGCTGCGGTAGCCAGTACGCAAGGCAAAATCTTAACGTACAACAACCAGCCGATTGAAGCATCCTTTTTCTCCACAAGCAACGGCTACACAGAGAATGCAGAAGCTTATTGGACAAGTGCTATCCCATATTTAAAAAGCGTCAAAAGCCCATGGGATAAAAAGTCTCCGAAATATAAGGCAACGAAAACCTTTACAGCGGCAGAATTTCAGCAAAAGCTTGGCGTCAAGCTGGATGGATCTAGCGCAGTAGGGAAGATTACCGGCGAGACACCGGGCCACCAGGTTGCAACTGCCGTCATTAACGGCAAGACGCTGAAAGGAAGAGACATACGTGAAAAGCTGGGTCTCAACTCCGCCGATTTTGAATGGAAGCGAAATGGAGACACAATTACAGTCACGACGAGAGGATTTGGCCACGGTGTGGGGATGAGCCAATACGGAGCGAATTTTATGGCCAAAGAAGGCAAAACGGTTGATGACATTGTAAAGTACTATTACCAAGGCACACAAATTTCTGAGGCAGATGCGTTTTTGAATAAATATATGGCGAAAAAGTAGAAAAAGACGCTCTTTAGGCGTCTTTTTCTGTTCCTGAATATCTTTTATCTAAGAGCAGCTGAAACGGTTTAGAGGAGCTTCTGACCGTCTTTAAGGATCAGTCCTTTTTTCCTGATTTCAGGCTTTGAGATTGTGGTAAAGTCATCCACATGTGTCGACAGACTTCGACAGACTCATATAACGAAAGCCGAAAGGCGGACAATCTTCTCTTTTCATAGGGGCGTTAGGTGGAAATCACTAATAAAAACATAGGTTTCTATGCAAAAGTAAACAACAGCAATGGGGAAGCCCGCCCTATTTATTTCTCGGTTTTTGTTGATTACGATAGATTATGTTCAGCGTTGAACATCTGCACGCAGAAACAAATTGGTAAAGGGGTACGAACATGAAGAAAAGATTTTCACTGATCATGATGACAGGATTGCTTTTTGGATTAACTTCACCTGCTTTTGCAGCTGAAAAGAAAGAAACGGAGGCTAAAGCGCCGGCGAACGTGGCGGTCTTGCTTGATGCCAGCGGAAGTATGGCGAAAAGAATAGACGGTGTATCTAAATTTAATTCAGCCAAAAAAGAAATTTCAAAGTTTGCGAGCTCACTGCCAGAAGGAACTCAGGTGAAAATGAGCGTGTTTGGCTCTGAAGGAAACAATAAAAATTCCGGAAAAGTTCAGTCATGTGAAGCCATTCGCAACGTATACGGCTTCCAAAGCTTTAACGAGCAAAGCTTCCTCAATTCTCTCAATACAATTGGGCCGACTGGCTGGACGCCAATTGCCAAAGCGCTGAACGAGGCGAAATCTTCTTTTGACCAGCTTGATGCAAAAGGGGAAAAAGTGGTGTATCTGTTGACAGACGGTGAGGAAACGTGCGGAGGAAACCCGATTAAAACAGCAAAGGAACTGCAAAAAGACAATATCACTGTTAATGTGATCGGCTTTGATTATAAAGAGGGATACAAAGGCCAGCTGAACGCAATTGCGAAAGTAGGCGGCGGTGAATACTTCCCGGCTTATACCCAAAAAGATGTTGAGAAAATTTTCACTCAGCAATCACTAATGTTATCTAAATAAGAAAAAAGAGGCTGGTGATGGTCAGCCTCTTTTTGTATGTAACAAAAACTTCAAAACTAATTAGCTGTCTGCCTGTAGCATAGTAGCAGATTTCCGTTTTTCTGTCATAATCAAGGCGAAAAAAGAATGAATGATCACACAATCTGTTTATGCTTTCTGGGCGGAAATGGCTAAAAATGAACGGCATTTCAAGCGATTTTGGACAGATCGTGAAAGCAGCACAAAAGGCAGCATGTCCTATATCTTTTTGCATTTTCGTATTCTAGCATAAAGAAGAATCCAACATATAGTTGGAAAATATGAAAAAGAAAGGAAGTAATCATATGAAAAAATTGCTGGCTGCCGGTATCATTGGATTGTTGACTGTTTCCATTGCCTCCCCGTCTTTTGCCGCTGAGAAACAGGCTGATACAAATGTAGCTGTTTTGTTTGACGGAAGCGGAAGCATGGTTCAAAAAACAGGAGGAGAGCGCAAAATAGACATTGCCAAAAAATCAGTAAAATCTTTTGCCGAACTTCTTCCGAAGGATACAAATCTTATGCTTCGCGTTTTCGGGCATGCAGGGAACAATAAACTGTCCGGTAAAGCCCTTTCGTGCAGTACGACGGAAACCATTTACGGCCTTCATCCATATGAAGGGTCTCTGTTTGACAATTCATTGAGTGAGCTCAAGCCGACTGGATGGACACCGATTGCCAAAGCACTTGCAGACACAAGAAAAGAATTTGAAGCATTTGACGCAGACGGGAAAAACGTGGTGTATTTAATCACTGACGGTGAAGAAACGTGCGGCGGAGACCCTGCGGCAGAAATCGAAAAGCTCCGTGCATCAAATGTGGATACGATTGTAAACATCATTGGCTTCAACTTTGATGTCAAGGGTAATGAAGAGATGAAACAAGCAGCTGTCGCTGGCGGCGGAGAATATATTTCAGCGAACAGTGCGGATGAGTTCGAACAGGCTTGGGAAAAAGAAGCACAAAAATTTACTGAGTAAGGAACCTAAAGATCAGGCGCTCCCCCAGGCGCCTTTTTTTATTGGTTTAAAAACAGTTTGGGCGGGAATGATACCCTAAAAAGGGGTTGAACATATGAAATTATTCGGAATGATTTTTCTTATAGCCACCGTTGCATTTATATTGCTTGGTGTTCTTCTAAAACTGGCAGCCTTCTTTTTTGTCAGCATTCTCACCTTGATCGCAGCTATTGTGCTGTTTACGGTTCTGAAAAAGAATCAGCATAATCAAACATAGAGTCCTTTATACAGAAGTGTCTCAGCGTGTCGACAAACCCCGCGTTCGTTGTCAATGCACATTGGTGCTCACGTGTTATAAAAGGAACCGCGGCTAAATGCTTAGGCGTCCTGCCTAAACACCGCCGTCATCACATCCTGTGAAAGCCCTTTATATAGAGGGCTCTTTTTGTGTCTCAGAATTCGACAAAATCCGAGGAGTGTGAAAAAATATAAAGGCAGGAACATTGCGGAGGGGAAGAGACATTGAACGATAAAGTAACTGCGGTCAGGGATGTATGGCGCTATGAACAAGGGGAAATAAGCAAAGTAGAAGACCGGATGGTGACGGAATTCCCTTTGACAGTGATACTGAATGGCAGTGAATTTGTGACGCTCGTTTGTACGCCTGAGCATATCGAAGAGCTTGTCATCGGATTTCTCGCATCAGAGGGTGTTATACGATTTCAAAAAGAAATTAAAAGGTTTACAATAGATGAAAGTCTCGGTTTTGTATATGTTGACCTCGTTCACCCTGAGACATTGGATCAAAAGGATTATACGAAACGGGTGATCGGCTCATGCTGCGGAAAGGGCCGTCATTTTTATTTTCAGCAGGATGTCAAAACAGCCAAAACGGCTGTCAGCCAAATCAAGATATCGCCTGAGGCATGTTTGGCGCTTATGAAAGACATGCAGCAAGGGAGCGGGACGTTTCAGGATACGGGAGGCGTCCATAATGCGGCGCTTTGCGACACAGAGAAGCTTCTGTTGATGCGCACAGATATCGGTCGGCACAACGCACTTGATAAACTATACGGACACTGCCTTCTAAACGGTATGTCCGTACGCGACAAACTGATTGTGTTCAGCGGCAGAATCTCATCAGAGGTCCTGTTAAAAGCGGCCAAAATCGGCGTGTCGATTGTCATTTCCAAATCGGCCCCGACGGAGCTTGCGATTCAAATGGCTGAAGAATTGAATATCACAGCGATTGGATTTGTCAGAAACGGATCATTTAATGTATATACACACCCTGAGAGAATCAGGGGGTAGGAAGGGGCTGTAGCTATGATTACAGAGTCGCGTCAGATGTTGGATAAAAGAAACAGACCGCTGAGAGACCTTCGCATTTCTGTTACAGACCGCTGCAACTTCCGATGCACGTACTGTATGCCCGCCGAATTATTCGGCCCGGATTATCCTTTTTTAAAGAAAGAGGAGCTGCTTTCATTTGAGGAGCTGGAACGGCTTGCGACATTGTTTGTCACAAGATTTGGCGTTGAAAAAATCCGCTTGACCGGCGGAGAGCCCCTCATGAGAAAGGATATGCCGGAGTTAATCAAAAAACTGGCCCGCATACCGGGTATTCGTGACATCGCGATGACGACAAACGGATCACTGCTGCCTGTTTATGCAAAGAGGCTCAAGGAGGCTGGGCTGAAAAGGGTTACGATCAGCCTTGATTCTTTAGAAGACGAGCGTTTTAAGAAGATAAACGGGCGCGGTGTTTCTGTCAGCAAGGTGCTGGAAGGCATTGAAGCGGCGAAGCAAGCAGGGCTCGGTGTTAAAATCAATATGGTCGTTCAAAAGGGCGTCAATGAAAAAGATATACTGCCTATGGCCCGTTATTTTAAAGAAAAAGGGCATATCCTGAGATTCATTGAATTTATGGACGTAGGCAACACCAACCAATGGGAAAAGAAAGACGTCATGACAAAGGCGGAAATCATAGATTTGATCAATGAACACATGCCGGTTGAGCCGATAGCGCCTAATTATATAGGCGAAGTGGCTTCCAGATTCCGCTACTTGGACGGCTCCGGAGAAATCGGCGTCATATCATCTGTATCTGATGCGTTCTGCGGATCTTGCAACAGAGCCCGTCTTTCTGCGAGAGGAGAGCTGTTTACCTGCTTATTCGCTTCAAGCGGATTTGACCTCAGAGCTCCGGTTCGCCAGGAATTAAGTGATGACGAACTATCAGAAATGATCGGGACAGTATGGAAAAATCGGATCGATCAGTATTCAGTCGATCGTACGCTATCAAAAGCATCTGGCAAAAAGAAAGTGGAAATGTCTTATATTGGCGGTTAATTTGAAGTCAAAAGCTTATCGGCACTGTCCGGTAAGCTTTTTTATTAGAATCCGAGTGCAAAAAATACGTAGAAAAACCGAAATATATAAGGATAGGCATAAAGAAGGAATCATTGTAAGAAAATTTAATTCCAAAGCCATACATTATGATAAAATATAACCAATTAGAAAATAGAAAGGGTTGGAGGGGCATGGCCGCGTACGAGATCCCGTCATCTCAAGTAGGAGTGAAAATCAATAAGTGGTATAAGCACATTTTAGCATTTCAAGTGGCTGATGCCGTAAAGCTGAAGGAAGAAATTGATCTAGATATCGAACAGATGGAAGAGGATCAGCTGCTTCTCCTGTATTATCAGCTGATCAGCTACCGGCACCAAATTATGCTGGATTATGTAAAGCCTGACCTGCACGAGGAATCTCAGCTTCAATATCGTGAATTGATCAAAACGCTGGAAAGCAATCAGGACAGCATCTCCGGATTATCTGAGTATTATTTTCACTTGTTTAGAGGAATGTACGAATTTGAACAGAACAATTACATCTCGGCTATATCCTTTTATCGGAAAGCTGAGAAGATGCTTGCGTTTGTAGAAGATGAAATTGAAAGAGCGGAATTTCATTTTAAAGTGGCGGAAGTCTTTTATATTATGAAGCAGACGCACTTTTCCATGAACCACGCTGTACAGGCGCTGGAGACGTATAAGGCTCACGATTTTTATAGAGTCAGAAGAATTCAATGCCATTTCGTCATATCAGGAAACTACATAGACTACAGAAATTATGAAAAAGCGCTTGAACATTTAGATGACGCGTATCGCCTTGCTTTATTGGAAGGACAGCCCCGTTTGATCGGATCAGCCCTTTATAATATCGGGAATTGCTATGATGACAAGGGGGAGCTGGATCAGGCCGCCGAATACTTTGAAAAAGCGCTTCCTGTCTTCGAGGATTATCAGCTGGAACAGCTTCCAAAAGCGCTCTTCAGCCTGACTCGCGTTCTTTTCAAAAAACAAGATAGCGAAGCCGCGATACGGTACTATGAAAAAGGGATTGCCATTGCCCAAAAACGAAACGACTTCTTCAGTCTGGCAAAATATAAATTTCTGCAGGCATTATATGTGGAATCTGTCAATTTGGATATGATTCAAGAAGTATTTGATTATATGGAAGAAAAGGGCCTGTATGTATATATTGAAGAATTTGCTTTAGATGCTGCCTCCTATTTCAGTCATCGCGAACAATATAAAGAAGCGGTGTATTTTTATGAAAAAGCGGTCAGCATGAGAGAGATGATTCAAAGGAACGATTGTTTATATGAAGTATGAGACAAAACCATCTGCTGGCAGATGGTTTTTTTATATGCAAAAAAAGGGGAGCATCGGAACGTTTATTTCCGGGGAGAACAGGAAAAATCGCTACAGCACTGTTTTTTGAACAAAAGCCGTTTTGGGATGCAGATATGCATGTGAGGGGGAATTCAATGTTTGGTTTTAATGATATGGTGAAGTTTCTGTGGTCTTTCCTCATTGTTCTGCCGCTTGTACAGATTATACATGTTTCAGGGCACAGCTTTATGGCTTTTATTTTTGGCGGAAAGGGATCGTTGGATATAGGCATGGGAAAAACGCTGCTTAAAATTGGACCCATACGGTTCAGAACGATTTATTTTATCGATTCTTTTTGCCGGTACGGGGAGTTGAAAATTGACAATCGATTCTCAAATGCACTCGTGTATGCAGGGGGCTGCTTGTTTAACCTCATCACGATTTTTGCAATCAATCTGCTGATTATACACAGTGTATTAAAGCCGAATGTGTTTTTCTATCAGTTTGTCTATTTTTCTACGTATTATGTGTTTTTTGCCCTGCTGCCGGTCCGATATTCGGAGAAAAAGTCATCAGACGGGCTGGCGATATACAAGGTGCTCCGTTACGGAGAGCGCTACGAAATCGATAAATAACATTTAGAATGTTTATTGCCTCTCAGATCGGGAAGGTAACAAGTACACACATAATTGAGAGGGGAGAATTAACATGGGTAACGATAGTGTAAAAGACAAAATGAAGGGCGGCTTCAATAAAGCCAAAGGAGAAGTGAAGGATAAAGTCGGAGATATGGCTGACAGAACGGACATGCAGGCTGAAGGCAAAAAAGATAAGGCGAAAGGCGAAATCCAAAAGGATATCGGGAAAGCCAAGGATAAATTTTCAGATAAAGATTAATCGTACGGAAGAGGCAGGAAACGAAATGTTTCTTGTCTTTTTTTGTTCGCTTTTTCTGATGTGAATAAATATAACAAAAAAAGAAGCTGATTTGGTCAAGGTAACTAAATTTTTTAAATATTCTTTGAATTAGTAGGCCTCTTCTATATAATAATGACATAAGTTGTAAACTTTTATAACATCATTTGGAGAAATCAAACAAAGGGGTTTTGATGACGGAATGTACTGCACCGAAGAAAGTGTCGGAAGCCACGGGAGTGCGAAAAAACAGTTGATATCGACACAAGCGGGGATTCAGTGAAGGCCGGAATTCTTCACTCGTTAAGAGGAACGGTGGCGATCAGCGAAGTGACCGTCCATGATGCGGAGTTAATGGCAATAGTCGGGTTCTCGGTATCGTGGAGGACGGCGCCTCAGACTGGCCTCCATGCCATGCTTCGGGTTGCGGAGCAAAACAACGGGCTGCCATCAGGAATGTAACGTCTGGTTATGATCAATCGATGGTTTAGCACAGCCTCAGCATGGAGGTTCACCCGGGGCAGATTGTCGCTGTATTAGGCCGAAATGGAGTAGGCCAATCCACTTCATAGGCCTGCTTCCGGCTAAACAGGGGGGCTATTTGTTTTAATCAAACGTTTGTTCAAAACGAAAAGGCGGTCAACAGCAGCAGCTTGCAATCGCCAGAGCGCTGATGGTAAATCCGAAAAATATTTTACTTAATGAACAATTGGAAGGAATTCAGATTTTAATTGTCGAACTAGTCAGACAAGTTATTATAGAAATTTCCAGAAAAAAAGACATTTGTTATCTTAGTCGAGCGCAGTCTGGAAAACGCGTTAATCTGTGCTGACTATCTTTCTGTAATCGACAGGGGAACGGTTGTTGACCATGGCAAGGCTGATGAAGAAACGGCATGCCGCTTTGAAAGGCACCCTACCGTATGACCCCCATTCTCGAAGAAAGGGAGGTGATGTCCCGCCTGCATGCTCCACAAATTCGTAGTAACCGCATCCGCTTTATATGACAAAAGAAGGAGGATTACAGATGAAACTGACACCGGTTGAACAAGAAAAATTGCTCATTTTTGCAGCGGGGGAATTAGCCAAACAGCGAAAGGCGCGGGGCGTTCTGTTGAACTATCCTGAGGCTGCTGCTTATATCACCTGCTTTATTATGGAAGGCGCACGTGATGGGAAGGGAGTAGCAGAGCTGATGGAAGCCGGCCGCCATGTATTAACGGAAAAAGATGTGATGGAAGGTGTGCCTGAGATGCTGGACAGCATTCAGGTGGAGGCCACATTTCCGGATGGAGTAAAGCTTGTTACGGTACATCAGCCAATTTCTGCGGAGGTGAAGTCATGAAGCCGGGAGCATTTCAAATTGCTGAGGGAACCATTACGATTAATGAAGGCCGTGAGATACGGGAGGTAACGGTAAAAAACACCGGATCACGCTCCATTCAAGTCGGTTCGCATTTTCATTTTGCGGAGGCCAACGGGGCTTTATTATTTGACCGTGAGCTGGCGATCGGCATGCGTCTTGATGTTCCATCAGGCACGTCGGTCCGTTTTGAGCCGGGAGAGCAGAAAACGGTCTCACTAGTGGAAATCAGAGGACGCAAGACAATTAGAGGGCTGAACGGAATGGCCGACACGTTTATCGATGAACGCGGCAAAGAAAAAACGTTGGCCAACTTAAAACAAGCCGGCTGGATGGAGGGTGTAATCCGATGAAAATGTCACGGGAGGAATATGCGGAACTGTTTGGCCCGACAACGGGCGATAAAATCAGATTGGGCGACACGGATTTATGGATCGAAGTCGAAAAGGATTTCACAGTATACGGTGAAGAAATGATCTTTGGCGGCGGAAAAACAATCCGCGACGGCATGGGCCAAAACGGCAGAATCACAGGGAAGGACGGCGCTTTGGATTTGGTTATCACCAACGTCGTGCTATTGGATTACACAGGCATTGTCAAAGCGGATGTCGGTGTGAAAGACGGCCGGATTGTCGGTGTCGGAAAAAGCGGAAATCCTGATATCATGGATGGAGTCGATCCGCACATGGTCATCGGAGCGGGGACAGAGGTGATTTCCGGTGAAGGCAAAATTTTAACAGCCGGGGGAGTGGACACGCACATTCATTTTATTTGTCCTCAGCAGATGGAAGTTGCGCTTTCTTCAGGTGTGACAACCCTTTTGGGAGGCGGAACAGGACCCGCAACAGGCAGCAAAGCGACAACATGTACGTCCGGGGCGTGGTATATGGCGAGGATGCTGGAAGCGGCCGAGGAGTTTCCAATCAATGTCGGCTTCTTAGGGAAAGGGAATGCATCCGATAAAGCGCCGCTGATCGAGCAGGTGGAAGCAGGCGCCATCGGCCTTAAGCTTCATGAAGACTGGGGCACGACGCCAAGCGCCATTAAAACGTGTATGGAAGTCGTGGACGAGGCTGATATTCAAGTTGCCATCCATACCGATACGATTAACGAAGCGGGCTTTTTGGAAAACACGCTCGACGCGATCGGGGACCGGGTCATTCATACTTATCACATTGAAGGTGCAGGCGGCGGCCATGCCCCGGATATTATGAGGCTCGCTTCTTATGCGAACATTCTGCCGTCATCTACAACGCCAACCATTCCTTATACCGTTAATACGATGGATGAGCATCTTGACATGATGATGGTCTGCCACCATTTAGATGCGAAAGTGCCTGAAGATGTGGCGTTCAGCCATTCCAGAATCAGGGCTGCGACGATTGCCGCGGAGGATATTCTCCATGATATCGGTGCGATCAGCATGACATCATCGGATTCCCAAGCGATGGGGCGGGTCGGTGAAGTGATCATCCGAACATGGCAGGTAGCCGATAAAATGAAAAAACAGCGCGGTGCTCTTGCCGGCGAAAACGGGAATGACAATGTGCGCGCAAAACGGTACATTGCCAAATACACGATTAATCCGGCAATTACGCACGGGCTCAGCCATGAAGTCGGCTCGGTGGAAAAAGGGAAGCTTGCTGATCTCGTTCTGTGGGACCCGGTATTTTTCGGCGTAAAACCGGAACTGGTCTTAAAGGGCGGCATGATTGCACGTGCGCAAATGGGAGATCCGAACGCGTCCATCCCGACTCCTGAACCGGTTTTCATGCGCCAAATGTATGCGTCTTACGGAAAAGCCAACCGCTCAACCTCGATTACATTTATGTCTCAGGCAAGCATAGAGCGTGGTGTGGCGGAAAGCTTAGGGCTGGAAAAAAGGATTTCTCCAGTCAAAAATATCAGAAAGCTGAGCAAGCTGGATATGAAGCTGAATTCGGCTTTGCCGAAGATTGAGATTGATCCAAAAACCTATCAGGTCTTTGCTGACGGGGAGGAATTGTCTTGCCAGCCTGTCGATTATGTCCCCCTTGGACAAAGATATTTCTTATTCTGATAAGACGCGGCCGGAGTGCATCCGGCCGTTCTATTGACTAAAAACGGTGCACAAAACCCATGTATTTAGTGTATATTAGATGTTGACAAACGAATCAAATGTAACTATTATAGTTACAACGGTGGTGAAAAAACATGATTAACAGCCGTCTTGCTGTTGCCATTCATATTTTATCCCTCATCTCGATGGATGAAAAAACATCTTCAGAAATCATTGCTGACAGTGTCAACACGAATCCGGTAGTTGTGCGAAGAATGATCAGCCTGCTGAAAAAAGCTGATATTCTCACATCACGCGCCGGGGTGCCGGGTGCAAGCCTCAAAAAAGATCCTGCTGATATTTCTCTTTTAGAAGTGTACCGGGCTGTCCAAAAGCAAGAAGAACTCTTTGCGGTTCATGAAAACCCGAATCCGAAATGTCCGGTAGGGAAAAAAATTCAGAACGCTCTGGATGAAACGTTTGAAAGTGTGCAAAGAGCGATGGAAAATGAACTGGCGAGCAAGTCATTAAAAGATGTTATGAATCATCTCTTTTAATCAAAAGGGATGACTTCTCACCGCTAACATGTAACTAAAATTGTTACAAATAAGGAGGAAATGAAAAATGAAAATTGGTATTATAGGCGCAAGCGGGAAAGCGGGAAACGAGATTTTGAAAGAAGCGAAAAAAAGAGGCCATGAAGTGACAGCCATCGTCAGAAACGCTTCAAAAGTGCAGGAGCAAGACGTAGCGATTTTGGAAAAAGATGTGTTTGAACTGACTGCGGAAGACATCAAGCCTTTCGACGCGGTCGTAAACGCTTTTGGAGCAGCACCCGGCCAAGAACATCTTCATGTTGAAGCAGGAAGAGCACTCATCAGCATTTTAAAGGACGCGAAGCACACAAGATTGCTTGTTGTTGGCGGAGCGGGAAGCCTGTTTGTTGATGAAGCCAAAACAACCCGTTTAATGGATACGCCGGAATTTCCGAAAGAATATTTGCCAACCGCATCAAATCAAGGCGAGAACCTGAAAGATTTGCAGCAGACAGACTCCATTTCCTGGACGTTCCTCAGTCCTGCGGCATTTTTTGATCCAGCAG
Source organism: Bacillus sp. GW821-FHT01G09 (assembly GCF_059422205.1). Taxonomy (NCBI): domain Bacteria; kingdom Bacillati; phylum Bacillota; class Bacilli; order Caryophanales; family Bacillaceae; genus Bacillus; species Bacillus sp. GW821-FHT01G09. Next base: position 598,187 of record NZ_JBWKWL010000001.1, on the reverse strand, counting down.
GAAAACGGACTGGCTCTTACCAAAAAGGAAAAAACAATGTCATCGTAAATGCAAAAGGCGACAGCTATATCAGCTATGCAGATTATGCCATTGCCGTGTTGGACGAGCTTGAACATCCCGAACACAAAAATGAACGCTTCACAGTGGTAAGCGAAGCGGAATAATAAAAAACCCGGAGCCAGCTCCGGGTTTTTCTCATTAATAAGTGCTGTACGTATCGCTGAAAAGGCCGTCAGCAATCCCAAGCATTAAAAAGATGAAGAAGGCGATAATCGCAAGAATGGATACAGCAATGCTTACGATCAAATAAATCCCTTGCATCTTTACGAATTTCGCGTAATTCTCCAGCATTAAGTCTTCAGACTGTCCGCTATTGTGTTCAGCCATTTGGCCTGCTTCCCTAGCTGACCTCATCAAAAAGATACCGGAAATAATTTGCAGTACGCCTGGCACGGCACCGATTAGAAAAATGAACGCGCCTGAAAGCGCGGTAATTGCGCCCATAATAATAAATAAAATGCCTGTAGCTTTTCCCCATTTCGAAATGCTGATGAGGGTTTTGTTCATTGTTTCAGGATTCATGTATACTGGCTCCCCTTTACAAAAAAATACTCACTTTTCTTTTATACACTATTTGTGAGAAGTTTTGTATATAGAAAATAACATTTTGGGGATTGACCCTAACGTTGCGTGATTGTTTACGATAAAAAAGAGGAGGTGTTATGTATGAAATATCAAGTTAAACAAGTGGCGGAGATATCAGGTGTTAGCATTCGGACGCTTCATCACTATGACAATATTGAGCTTCTGAATCCTTCAGCGCTTACTGATGCTGGGTATCGTTTGTACAGTGACGCAGATCTGGAAAGACTGCAACAGATTTTATTTTTCAAGGAAATCGGGTTTCGTTTGGATGAAATTAAAGAGATGCTGGATCATCCGAATTTTGACCGGAAAGCGGCACTTCAGTCGCAAAAGGAGATATTGATGAAGAAAAAACAAAGAATGGATGAGATGATTCAAACAATTGACAGGACGCTTTTGTCCGTTGATGGAGGGGAAACGATGAATAAGAGGGATTTATTTGCCGGATTAAGCATGAAAGACATTGAAGAGCACCAGCAGACATACGCTGATGAAGTCAGAAAGCTGTATGGAAAGGAAATCGCAGAAGAAACAGAGAAAAGGACATCTGCATACTCGGCAGATGATTGGCGCACGATCATGGCTGAATTTGATTCGATTTACAGACGAATTGCGGCGCGAATGAAGCATGGGCCCGATGATGCAGAGGTTCAGGCCGCAGTGGGGGCATTTCGCGATCATATTTGCCAATATCATTACGATTGCACACTCGACATTTTCAGAGGACTCGGGGAAGTGTATATCACTGACGAGCGATTTACCGATTCAATCAATCAATATGGAGAAGGTCTTGCCGCTTTTTTGCGGGAGGCGATCATCATTTACTGTGACCATCAGGAAAACCCCCGGCCGTAAAGGCCGGGGGTTTTCGCATCTTATAAGATCGGCGACAACAGCCGCGAGACGGATTCTTTTATTCGAATCCACAACGGGCGCTGCAGATACTCCTCATAGGTGAATTTTCTGGATACTAGCAAATCTTCTTTAAAAGTTGAAACCAGTTTTTTAGCAATGGTGATATCGTAAATAAATGCATTAACCTCAAAATTCAGCCTGAAGCTTCGGACATCAATGTTCGCTGTGCCGACTGAAGCGATTTCGTCATCCACCACGATGGTTTTCGCGTGAATAAAGCCGTTATCGTAAATATAGACAGTGGCTCCGGCTTTCAGCAGATCGCCGATATACGAAAGTGTTGCCCAGTATACAAAGGCGTGATCAGGCTTGTTCGGAATCATAATGTTAACGTCAATGCCCGAAAGGCAAGCGATCCTTAAAGCATCCAGCAGGCTTGCATCTGGGATAAAATAAGGTGTTTGTATTAAAATGGAACGCTTGGCGTTCGAAATCATTTTGATGTAGCCATTTTTAATTTGTTCCCATTCCGAATCAGGGCCGCTTGTGACAATCTGCATCCCGACGTTGCCTTTTGGGCCGTAATCAGGAAAGTGATTTGGAATATATGTCAGCGTATGGTGATGAGAAGCTTGGTTCCAGTCAAGGATGAACCGTGTTTGGATGGCGTGCACGGCCGTTCCTTGCAGCCGGATATGCGTATCCCGCCAATAACCGAATTTCGGATTAAGCCCTAGATACTCATCTCCGACGTTAAAGCCTCCGACATAACCGGTCATTCCGTCTATGATCACAAGCTTTCGATGGTTCCGGTAATTCAGCCGCAGGTTAATCGGCCTGAGCTTTGAAGGGAAAAAGACCTCCACATGCCCGCCAACCTCGCGAAGCTCTTTAAAAAACTTTTTTCTCAGCGTTCTGGACCCGAGTTCATCATAAAGCACTCTGACCTGAACACCTTCTTTCGCCTTTTGGATGAGAGCGTCCCGCAATTTTTTGCCTAATTCATCGCCTTTATAAATATAATACTGTAAATGGATATGATCCTTAGCCTTTGAAATGTCACTCAGCAGCCGCTGAAATTTATCCCGTCCATCTGTAATGACGTCAACTGAATTATCCTCTGTAAACACAGCATGGTTATTCATAATCAGCATATAAATTAAATCTTTGTTATCAAAGGTTGCCCGGTTGTTAAACTGAAATTGCTTGGTTTCTAAATCTTCAAGCTGATGCTTCAGCAGCCTTTCAATTCCAATCTTTTTCCGGTCTTCCCATTGAAACAAATGCTTGCGTCTGAGATTATGGCCGAATAATAAGTATAAAATAAAGCCTAAAACGGGAATAAAGAAAAGAACAAGCAGCCACGCCCAAGATGCACTGGCATCGCGCCGTTCTTTGAAGATGACAATGATGGCCAAAAGAATATTTAAAATGAAAAAAAGTGATAAAAGGATGGAAGAAATACTCACTTTGTAACCCCGCTCATTCATATTTATCAAGAAGATTGCCATTAGTATTCCATGAATAACAGTGATCTGATTCCCATTACAAATTATAACACTCACATTTTAAAAGAATAAAGAGCGGCGATCCAGATTCTTCGTGAAAAATACGGGCAGATTTCTTTAAAACCAGCTTGCACCTGCGTTAAAATAAACACATATGTAACGTTCGTGAAGCTTGAAACATCAAATAAAGGGGGAGGATTATATGAACTTTTACAGAGTCGAACAAATGCCGGGGTTCATCAAAACAGAAATGCAAAAAATTCAAAAGGCCGTACAGCCTTTCATGAAAAAAACCGTCATTTACCGTTTTCTTGCTATTCCGCTTGCTGCATTCTCTCTCTTTAATTTAGCTGCTTTTCTATTTCATGCTTCAGCTGACAGGGAGTCCCTGATCAGCGCAGGCATATTCGCCATTTTGGCGGCGCTCGGGCTCGCATTTTTTAAAGAGGCAGGCTATCAGCATAAACAAATCCAAAAAACGGTTCACATCTATATGCTGAACAGGATCAAAAAGAGCGAAATCCTTTCAGAAGAGCGGAAAAGCTCCTACGCACGACAAATAAAGGAAGAGCCTTTTGCGATGCGGAGTTTTGTTGAATTTTTGACTGAGGAAGACAGACGCAAAAAAATGTATTAAAGAAGAGCTGCACCCGGATTTCTGGGATTTTCCAGACGATCCGGGTGTGTTTTTTTGCATGCAGACACCCGAAATAAAAAGCGCGGTTTCGGATTGATTCCGACTTCATCCGTTTTTTTTGTTATTTATTTCTGGGTAACAGCGTTGCTTTGTTGATTTCTTCTACTAGAGATGTCTATTGTATGCTTGCTTCAGGATTTGGTGTTTACGCCGGCCTGCTTTGAATAGTCAAATAAAATAGGCATGGTTCCGTTTATATGGAACTCATGCCCTGTCCTGTCTCATCATTATTCAAACACCGGATCATCCTCATAATAATAAGAATCCGGATCATCATACGAAGGCGTGTTCTCAAAAGCAGCAATGCCGATTACCACCAGCACGAAAATGGCTACAATGATCCCGATCAGGACAGTAACGATACTGGATGCTGCATAAAACAGCTGCATTTTTATAAATGTCCCGTAATTTTCAAGCATGCTTTCGCCAGCGCTGCCGGCTAGATTTCCTTCGGCTTCCGCGGCTGCTTTTGCTGAGCGCATCAAAAATACGCCTGATATAATGAGCAGCACGCCCGGGATGGCGCCAATCACTGTCATCAAAACAGACAGAGTGACAAGCGATCCCATAATGATTAACAAGATGCCAGAAATTTTGCCCCACTTGGCAATGTCGGATAGCGACTTGACAGCAGAGGCGCTCAGCTGGCGGGTCTCCTGTTCAACAGGTGCAGTCTCCTCTTCAACGAGGCTATTTTCTTCATTATGATTTTCAATTTCGTTTTCATCTTTATCCAGACTAATCATGAAAGCTCTCTCCCTAAAATTTTTAAATCGTATCTTTTTCCGTCCATTTCGGCGATGCCGGGGAATAGTCCCCATTCTGTAAACCCGTGCTTTTCAAACAGCTTCAGGCTTGGTTTATTATGCCCGAAAATGAAGGCCATAAGTGAGCGGATGCCAAGATCCGGCGCAATGCGGAGCGCTTCCTGAAGCAAATATGATCCAACGCCTTTGCCGCGGCATGCTTCGTCAATGTATATGCTGACCTCCGCTGTTTTATTATAGGCTGGCCTTCCATAAAATGTTTCAAAGCTGATCCAGGCAGCGACGTTTCCGTTTTCGTCCTCGGCCACATAGAGCGGGCGTGCCTCTGTATGTCCTAAAAACCATTCCATCCGATCTTCAGGAGTTACCGGTTCGGTATCGGCTGTTACCATTCGAGAAGCAATCGTTGAATTATAAATCGCAACAACAGCTTCTAGATCTTTATTTTCAGCAAGGCGCAATGTCATGTTCATACGTTTTTGGCACTCCTCTCAAAAAAAATGACATATTTTCGTAACAGTCTGCGCAAACTACATCTAAAAAAGTTTTTTGGATAGGTGTATATATTTTCAGAAAAGTGTTCAGAATGTTGCTGAGGTGATGAAACAATGAGAGAGGAAGAAAAGAAAACTTCTCAAGTCAAAAAACTTCAGCAGTTTTTTCGTAAACGCTGGGTGTTCCCTGCAATTTACTTAGTCAGTGCGGCCGTCATTTTAACAGCTGTCCTTTGGTATCAATCAGTATCAAATGATGAGGTAAAGGATCAGTTGGCTGATAACGGCGGAAACTCCGCATATGACAACAACGACGATGCAGTTGAAGTAGGAAAGTCAATGGAAAATGTCGCAATGCCGGTTGTTGATTCTGAAAACGTTTCTGTTGTGAAAAAGTTCTATGAAACCGATGCCGCAAAAGAAGAGAAAGAAGCAGCACTCGTTACCTATAATAACACGTACAGCCTAAGCAAAGGAATTGACTTAGCTGAGAAAGACGGGAAAGATTTCGATGTCTCTGCTTCTCTGAGCGGTACGGTTGTTAAAGCTGAAAAAGATCCAGTGCTGGGATATGTTGTGGAAGTAGAACATGCCGACGGTTTATCGACTGTGTATCAATCTCTTTCCGAAGTAAGCGTTGAGCAAGGTGACAAAGTAAAACAAAATCAAGTGATCGGAAAATCTGGCAAGAACCTTTACAGTGAAGACAGCGGAAACCACGTGCACTTTGAAATCCGTAAAGATGGGGTCGCAATGAATCCGTTAAACTTTATGGACAAACCAGTTTCTTCTATTGAAAAAGCAGCAGCTGCTGAAGAAAAAGCTGCCACCCAAGAAACAGAAGAATCAATTCAGCAATCTTCCGAGAAAAAGGACGGATCAACTGAAAAAGGAACAGAAGAAAAATCCGGTGAGAAAAAGGATGATTCAACTGACAAATCTGGTTCCAAAGAAAGCAGCACAACAGAAGACACTGAACAGTCTTAATGAAGAAAACGTCTATCCTTGTGATGGGCGTTTTTTTCTGTTACTTTTTGCTTTGTTTTACCGTCTATGTAGTTACATGTAGGCACGTACGTTATAAAGGAGGTTATGTCATGAACCGCCTATTGCTCGCAGGCTGGATCTTTTTTATCCTGCTTTCTGTCTGTACGGAAAGCTTCAGCGGCATGGTCGTATCGCAAATGGTGGCTTTTCATTTTCAGCCGCACCCTGATCTGTCTCAATTTTTAGTTATGGATTTTACTGAGCTTACTGTCCCTGAAGCGTTTATTCAAAAAATCGGACATGCGTTTTCCTTCTTTGTGCTGACATATTTGCTGTGGAAACAGCGGGGCAGCATAAGATCAGCTTCAGCCGGCTCATTTGCGTTTGCTTTTTTTACAGAAGTTCTTCAGCTCTTCTTCAGCAGGAACGGTTGTATTCGGGATGTGCTTATCGATGCTGTTGGTATTGGATTGTTTTATGGTTTATATGTGTTGGCGAAGCGAAGAAAACAAGAGATGTATGAGAAATATTAAAGCCGGCTGTCTTGGTTAAAGACGCCGGCTTTTGTCTTTCTTAGAAATTTTGATCGGTTGGTTTTTTCGTCAGTTTATTGATAATAGCTTCATAGATCCTCACGACCAAATCGACGAACGGGCGAAGCAGATCTGAAAATCTAAAGAAAAGGAACCCGATAATGATGGCGACAACGAGGCTGCCCAATACATCTACCGGATAGTGATGTCCCACCCAAATTCTCGAAAAGCCTGTCAAAAGCCCAAAAATGACAAGCGGCCAGCCGATTTTGCGGTTTCTGAAAAGCATCGCAATAGAAATCGCTAATGCACCTGTCGTGTGGTCACTTGGAAATGAAGCATCCGCAGCATGCGGAATCAGTGTATGCACTGTATGCGCAACGAACGGGCGCGGTTCGAAATAAACAAGCGTAATCAAATAGTTGATCACAAGGCCTGCAATTCCTGTGATGCCTGCGTATAGCACATGTTTTCTGCTTTGTGTGTTCCCAAACAGCCAGATTGCCAATAGGATAAGGGCATAGGCGACAATGGCATATTCCGTGATGAAGACCATAATGGAATCGAGAACCGAATTGTGATGAGATAGTCCATGGATTGCTTTAAAAATTTCGTAGTTCAAATAATCACCTTTTACATTTTTATATTTAGTAGACTAATCTTACTCATGAAAAGTTTCAAATAAAAATAGAGATTGTCTGAAATAACGGCGCTTGAAGAGAATTCGAAGAGGAATCGCGGTTTCTGGGGGGATTATGTGCACAAAAAAGAGATCCGGAGTGTCCGAATCTCGTACCGATATTAAAGTGCTTCAGGTCCTTCTTCGCCTGTGCGGATGTTGATCGTATTGCTGATTTCATAGACAAATATTTTACCGTCACCTGGTGATCCCGTTTTCAGCACCCTTTTAGCGGTCTCAGTCACTTGATCAACAGGAACCTTGCTGACCACAATTTCTATTTTTAAACGCTCGTATACATTGCTTTCTATTTTTACCCCTCGATAGAGCTCCGTATGTGCTTTTTGAAGGCCGCAGCCGTGTACATTGGAGAAAGTCAGAGAGGTCACTCCGATTTTTCCGAGTTCCTGCTTCAGCTTTTCAAAATTTGCCGGACGCGTTACAATTTCTACCTTGAACATTTGACCGCTCATAGCGTCACTCCTCACATAGAATCTTGATATGCTTTTTCCCCGTGCATCGTTAAGTCAAGCCCAAGTGACTCTTCTTCTTCGGTTGCGCGAAGGGGAAGGAAGAGGCTTACAATTTTAATAATAACGAAAGTGACAATAAATACAAAAACATAAGTGGCGGCGATGGCGACGATTTGTTTCCAGATTAAGCTTGCATCACCGTAAAATAACCCATCTGCGCCCGCTGAGTTAACAGAGGTTGTTGCGAATAATCCTGTTGCGATTCCGCCCCATGTGCCGCCGATCCCGTGCAGGCCAAAGGCGTCAAGCGCGTCGTCGTATCCGAATTTCTTTTTAAGCGAGAATACTCCCCAGAAACAAACAGCTCCGCCGATGATGCCGATAATAATAGAAGCGAACGGTGTGACAAATCCGGCAGCCGGCGTAATGGCGACAAGTCCGGCGATTGCGCCAGATACCGCTCCGAGCATTGTCGGTTTTTTGTTAATGAGCCATTCTACTAAGATCCAGCCGACGATTCCGGCTGCAGCCGCGGTGTTTGTGTTGATGAACGCGTACATGGCTACACCATCTAAAGTCAAAGCGCTGCCGACGTTAAAGCCGAACCAGCCGAACCAAATCAAAGCTCCTCCTAAGAAGGTGTAAATGAGGTTATGCGGAGAAGACGCTGTGCCGTCTTTCCGTTTGCCGAGCACAATGGCAAGAACAAGTCCTGCCACACCGGAGGAAATATGAACAACATTGCCGCCAGCGAAATCGAGCGCTCCAAGCTGGCCGATCCAGCCGCCGCCCCATACCCAGTGCGCTACGGGTGTGTAAACCAAAGAGGCCCATAAAACCGAGAATAAAAGAAAAGCGCCGAATCGCATCCGCTCTGCGAAAGCCCCGGAAATAATCGCTGTAGTCAGAACGGCGAACGTCATTTGGAACATCATAAATAACGAGTGGGGAATGGTATCGCTGTAATCTCCCGGATCAAATCCGACCCCTTTGAGGCCTGCCCACTCCAGCCCGCCGATGATTGAATTGCCTGGTGCGAAGGCAAGTGTATATCCGAACAGCACCCAAACGATGGAAACGATGGCAATGGAAGAGAAACTGTGCATGGCAGTGCTCAGCACATTTTTGCTCTTTACCATTCCTCCATAAAATAACGCTAATCCCGGGGTCATCAGCCACACGAGTAAAGCGCAAAAGAACATAAAAACTGTATCGCCCATTTGCATGTCTCATTCCTCCGTATCTTTCAGAATAAAAAGCAATTATTATATTTCTTCATTATAGAGAAAAAAGAATGATAAAACATTTTCATGTAAGATTTCCTGACATGGTTTTTAAGGAATGTTATCGAGGGACGGAAAGGAAGGAGAATGGCATTTTTTGCGATATAAGACTTTGTATCTATAAAAGAAGCTATTCATATGAGCTGAAAAGGGAATTGACATTAATTAGAATACTCTATACTGTATTAAGTGTACTACATCAAATAATACACTGAGGGGGATGTATGATGAATAAAGGCGGCAGGCTGAGGAAAGCGGTACGCAAGTCGATTCCCGCGACGTTCCGATTGTTTTTAGCCTTTAATTTTTTCGTGTACGGTCTGGCGAAAGTGGTAATTGGCCAGTTTGGCGAGGTGACGCCTGAAATCGAGCCGGCTGCCGGGAAGGGGTTTACGATCGCGTGGACATTTTTCGGTTATTCTCATGTCTATGAACTGTTTATAGGTTTTGGTGAAATCCTGGCAGCTGTTTTATTACTGATTCCGCGAACGGCTGCATTAGGGGCGGTTATTTTTATGCCCATTATTGTGAACATCGTCTTGATTAACTATTGTTTTGATATTGGCGTGCAGGATCTTAGCACGATATTAATGGTTATGTGTCTTATTCTGCTTTGGATGGACCGCCGCAAATTCATGGGCATTTTCAGGCAGGAACCGATAGACAGCAGGCAGGTGATGAAGCGATGACGCCCCTTATGATTACTGTGCTTGCCGGTTTGTTCGTATGCACAACCTGTTACTACTACATAAAAGAAAAATCATGAGAAAACGCTCCTTCTGAGAATTTCACAAGCATCATAAAAGAACTTAGGCAGTGTGAAGAGTAAAATATGCAATGTGAGAAACACTAACAGTATCAGGAGGAGACGTATGATGAATACACTCAACATTGATTTTCAAAAAACAGCATTGGTTATCATTGATTTACAAAAGGGAATTGTGCCGATTGATCAAAGCGGCCAGGTTGTCCCGAACGCGAAAAAGCTCGTAGATGAATTTCGGAAACATAACGGGTTCATCAGCTTTGTAAATGTAGCCTTTCATGATGGAGCGGACGCCCTGAAGCCGCAAACGGATGAGCCTGCGCAGGGAGGTTCAGGGAAAATGCCGGCGGACTGGGCCGAATTTGTTCCGGAAATCGGTGTGCAGGATGGCGATTATACTGTGACAAAACGGCAATGGGGTGCTTTTTTTGGCACAGATTTAGACTTGCAGCTGAGACGTCGCGGCATTGATACGATTGTATTGTGCGGCATCGCAACGAATATCGGGGTGGAAAGCACAGCACGGGAGGCATTTCAGCTAGGCTATCAGCAGATTTTTATTACAGATGCCATGTCCACATTTAGCGATGAAGAGCATGAAGCCACACTGCGCTTTATTTTCCCGAGAATCGGTAAATCGCGGACAACGGAAGAGTTTCTGGAACAAGTGAAATGATGTTGTCGAAAAAAAGCCGGGCTGTTTTTTTAACAGCGGTGGCTTCGGGAACAATGCTGAATCCGCTGAACTCGTCTATGATCTCTCTTGCGCTCCATAGCATCCAGCATGAGTTTCACCTCTCGTTTACAACGGTTTCCTGGCTGATTTCCTCGTTTTACTTGGCGAGTGCCGTAGCGCAGCCGGTTACGGGAAAGCTCGGTGATTTGATTGGGCGGAAACGCTTGTTTTTATTCGGGCTTATTCTTGTTGCGGTTTCTGCCATCGGGGCGCCGTTTGCGCCGACGTTTATGACATTATTGGTCATGCGGCTGTTTCAATCGGTGGGGAGCAGTGCGATTTATCCGTCAGGTGTCGGCTTGATTCGGAATCATATTCATGAGCGCCAAGCTTCAGCCTTGGCTGTACTCTCTATTTTTGCGTCCGCCATGACGGCGCTGGGGCCGACAGTCGGCGGGTTTTTGATTGTATGGGGAGGCTGGCCGGCGATCTTTATCGTTAATTTGCCGTTTATAATCCTCAGCTTCTTATTGGGCCTGTATATGTTCCCAAAAGATCAGAAAAAAGGGGCAGGAATCAAAACCATTATTCAGCAGCTCGACATTCTTGGAATTGTTTTATTTGCCGGGGGAATCATTTTCCTTCTATCCTTTTTGCTGTCGTTCAGCACGTCGCCGCATGCGGTTGAAGGTGTGCTTGGCTTGCTTCTGCTCTGTGCGTTTGTCTGGCGCGAGCTGAAAACGGATAAGCCGTTTATTGATGTCCGTCTGTTTAAAACACAGCGAAACCTGTCAGCCGTGTATGTTCAGTTTATTTTATTGAATGTTTTCTTCTATTGTTTATTTTTTGGTTTGCCAAGTTACTTTCAGGATGAAATGCATCTTTCTGTTCAAACGAGCGGCCTGTTTATGCTGTTTATGTCTGGAATGAGCATCGTTGTGTCACCTCTAACCGGCAAATGGATCGACCGATCTGGTGTCGTCAAGCCGATCTTTGCGGGAGCGCTTTTGATGACGGCTGGAGCCGTGCTCTTAACCATCTTTTTTATCAATGTCGAGACCATTGGGAAAGGCCTCATTCTATCGCTCTTGGGTATAGGCTACGGACTGGGAAATGTCGCGCTTCAGGCAGCGATGCTGAAAACGAGTCCTTCCAACATGGTAGGAACGACTTCAGGCCTGTTTCAAACCTGCCGTTACCTAGGATCGATTTTGTCTTCGGTGATCCTTGGCATTCTTTTTGGTAAAGAAATCACGGCAGCCCATTTTGATATGATGGGAATCATTATGATCATAGCGGGCGGAGCAAGCCTGTTAATGGCTGTGAGATTTGCTGCATTAATGAAAACTGCATCTTGAGAAAGAGACGGGCTCTGAGGTCTGTCTCTTTTTCTTGTTTAAGCTGTTCAAATACAAACGGGAAAATTGTATATCATAGCCAGTGTTATTGTCTGACTCTTCAGTTATATTAAGTGACATCTAATGTCAAAAAACATAACGTGATGACATATAGACAATATGGAAAGGGGAGCCGGCTATGAAATTAAAAGAGAGTCAGCAGCAATCCAACAGGCTGAGCAATGAAGATCTGGTGCCTTTGGGACAGGAAAAACGGACGTGGAAAGCAATGAACTTTGCCTCCATTTGGATGGGATGTATACATAACATACCGACCTACGCGACCGTGGGAGGATTAATTGCGATCGGCCTTTCGCCTTGGCAGGTGCTGGCGATCATTATTACGGCATCGCTTATCTTATTTGGGGCTCTTGCCTTAAACGGCCATGCGGGGACAAAATACGGGCTGCCGTTTCCAGTGATCATCCGGGCTTCTTATGGGATATACGGCGCAAATATCCCGGCGCTTCTGAGGGCGTTTACAGCGATCATGTGGCTTGGCATCCAGACCTTTGCGGGCAGCACGGCACTGAACATTTTGCTTTTGAATATGTGGCCAGGCTGGGGGGGAATTGGCGGCGAGTGGAACATCCTCGGCATTCACTTGTCTGGTTTGCTTTCCTTTGTATTCTTTTGGGCCATTCATTTACTCGTATTGCATCACGGCATGGAGTCGATTAAACGTTTTGAGGTGTGGGCAGGGCCTTTAGTGTATCTGGTATTTGGCGGCATGGTATGGTGGGCCGTCGATATTGCCGGAGGATTGGGGCCGATATACTCTCAGCCAGGAAAGTTCCATACATTTTCAGAAACATTTTGGCCGTTTGCTGCCGGAGTTACTGGCATCATCGGCATCTGGGCGACATTGATCTTAAATATACCTGATTTTACACGGTTTGCTAAAACACAAAAAGAGCAAATCAAAGGACAATTTTACGGCTTGCCGGGAACGTTTGCGCTTTTCGCATTCGCAAGTATTACGGTGACCTCCGGCTCGCAGGTCGCGTTCGGAGAGCCGATTTGGGATGTTGTCGATATTTTGGCGCGGTTTGATAACCCTTATGTCATCGTCTTGTCCGTGATCACACTCTGCATCGCCACGATCTCTGTAAATGTCGCGGCGAACATCGTATCGCCCGCTTATGATATAGCGAATGCCCTGCCGAAATATATCAATTTCAAACGTGGCAGCTTTATCACAGCGTTGCTCGCTTTATTTACGGTTCCATGGAAGCTGATGGAGAGCGCGACAAGCGTGTATGCGTTTCTTGGCTTAATAGGCGGCATGCTTGGACCGGTGGCAGGCGTGATGATGGCCGACTATTTTATCATTCGCAAACGTGAGCTCTCGGTAGATGACCTGTATTCCGAAACAGGACGGTATGTGTATTGGAAGGGCTACAATTACCGTGCGTTTGCAGCCACAATGTTAGGAGCGCTGATTTCGCTGATTGGCATGTATGTTCCTGCATTGAAAAGCTTATACGATATTTCTTGGTTTGTAGGTGTGCTAATCTCCTTTCTTTTCTACATTGTTCTGATGCGTGTTCACCCGCCTGCATCATTGGCAATTGAAACGGTTGAACATGCGCGGGTCAGCCAGGCTGAATAAGATCTATTTAGACGGTATATTTTCATATTTTTGAATGGTTTTCCATAAATAGAACATTTATAATTGTTTTAGAAATCTATTCTAAAACGAAATGGGAATCGAAAATGAGAAAATGGTATTTTATTCTTTTGGCGGGTGTTTTAACGTCTGTCATCCTCGCTTTCGTTTATGATAAGACAAAAGCGAATGAGGAAGGATCTGGGGATTATCTGTATGTTTCGCCAAATGGCAGTGATCAAAATGAAGGAACAAAAGAAAAGCCGTTTCGTACATTGGCACACGCATCTGAGAAGGCTGCTGCCGGCACAACTGTCATGATTCGGGAGGGCACGTATCGTGAGACCCTTGATGTAAAGCACAGCGGTACGGACGGAAAGCCTATCACATTCCGAAACTATGAAAATGAAAACGTCGTGATTAGCGGTGAATCCGTTACGGACGCTGAATATGAAACACCGCTTATTCGTATTCACGATAAACATGACATTGCCATCAGCGGTTTAACAATTCAAGATCTTTCTGTTTCATCTGAGGAAGCAACTGCTATAGGGATTTATGTATCAGGGTCCAGCAGTCATATCGCCATTAAGGATAATCACATCCGGGGTATTAAGACAACTGCGGATGAAGGAAATGCTCACGGAATCGCAGTTTATGGGACTGGCAGCATGAAAGACATCCAAATCGAGGACAATACAGTTGAGAAACTGACGCTTGGAGCGAGTGAAGCAGTTGTGCTGAACGGTAATATCGACGGCTTCACTGTTGCAGGCAATCTGGTCCGCAACAATAACAACATCGGGATCGATCTAATTGGTTATGAGGGAACCGCGGATAAAAACGATTACGTGCGAAACGGAATCGTAGAAAACAATACAGTTTATCAAAACTCGACTTACGGCAATCCTGCTTATGGAGATGAATACTCAGCGGGCGGGATTTATGTCGATGGAGGACACAAGATCGAAATTAAGAATAACACAGTTTACGATAACGATATTGGGATTGAAGCAACGTCTGAACACAAAGGAAAGTATGCAAATGCCATTCAGATCACTGACAACAAAGTGTACAACAATGCGTACACCGGTATTTCAATCGGAGGATATGACAAAAAGCGGGGCGGCACCAGCAATTCTCTGATTGCCCGCAATATTATGTACCGGAATGACACAAAGGGACTGTACGGCGGACAGCTGCTGCTGCAGTACGATACGAAAAACAACACAATTGAAAAGAATATATTGACGGCCGGTGATTCCAGATTATTTATCGGAAACGATTTTACAGAAAATGAAGGAAATACGGTCAATCATAACGTGTACCACAAGGAAGCGGATCAAGACGGCATATGGATGTGGAAAAAGAAAGAATATGATTCATTTTCGTCGTATCGAAAAGCAACAAAAAACGATCAGCAATCCATTTATGCCGACCCGATGTTTCGTGATGAAGCGTCCTATGATTTTTCGTTAGATCCTGATTCACCTGCGCGGAAAGTCATTGAATAATATGCCATAAGCGGCGTTCTCTAAGAGAGCGCCGTCAGATTGTAGTGAAACTCATGTTTTTCTACAATTTTTTTATTTTTAGCTCATGTATGATGAATGAACTTTTTCATGTTCTGACATGCAGATGGGAGAAGAACTTGCCACTTACGTTTTGTTTTTCCCTCAATCGGCCGTAGCGAAACCCATGCTGCAAAGCTGCGCTCTT
The DNA here is from genome assembly GCF_059422205.1 of Bacillus sp. GW821-FHT01G09. Lineage (NCBI taxonomy): Bacteria > Bacillati > Bacillota > Bacilli > Caryophanales > Bacillaceae > Bacillus > Bacillus sp. GW821-FHT01G09. The sequence continues at coordinate 583,099 of NZ_JBWKWL010000001.1, read as the reverse complement.
GTCGAGATGTTCTCTCAGTCTGAGGGGCTAAAAGCCCCCGTTGTCTTATCTACTTGCACTTTCATAATATGCATAATTTCCAGCTTTGCCTTTAAAGTAAAATGTAGTACCAAAACGATCAAAACTATTTGCAAAAGCGCCATTATCTGAATACATACATAATCTATTACTTGCGCCTTTAAATGGAGTTATAGAACAATCTACAATTGAAGTAGCCTTCGTACGCATATCCCCATCCGTTGAATCATTTATAGCAAGAGCTTGTCCAGAAACAGGTAAAAGCAATCCTAAAGATAAAGCAACTCCAGTAATTGTCCTTCTCAATTTCATGTGAATCATCTCCATTCCCAAATTTTGTAATACATCTTAATTATAAGAGGGATAACCCTCTATCGGAAGGGTCTTAAATACTATTTTGTAATAAAAAGGAATTTTAATAAATCAATACTCACCGTTTCACTTATTGATTCTATCACTTATAAAATAATTTACAGGATTTAGTTTAGTTTGAACGTAAATCATATTGTCACGGTTCTGAATGAAGTGATACGAAGGAGTCAGAAGTGTTTTCTCTCAAAGTACATATGTTTCTAACAAGCTAATTTAGTGTTGAAGAATCTCAATTATTATGACATGAAAAAAGGGAGCACCATAGCTGCCTCAGGCTGGCGGCGTTCTCTAAGAGGGCGCCGTGTTTTAATGGAAAAAAGACTGCCGGGATTTCCCGGCAGTCTGACAAGTTATTCTGCAATAGACACTTTTCCTTCAGCCTCAGCAGGTTTTTTCTGGCTCCACGTGTAGAGAAGCAGAGCAATTAAAACGAACAGCCCCGCTGTTAAATAAATGGCAGAGAAGCCGGCAGATGCTACAAACAATCCGAATACATACGATCCTACAGCAATTCCGCTGTCAAAGAAGGTAAAGAACGTTGCCGTCGCAAAACCGGAGCGGTGAGCCGGAGATTTCTGAATCGCCAATGTTTGCATGCAAGGAACGATTGATCCGTAGCCAAGACCGATAACCGCCCCTGAAAGCAGAAGCATTAAGCCGCTATGTGTGAAGGACAGCATGCAGAGTCCAACAGAGAAAATCAGGATTGATGGATAAATGACAATGCCCGGTCCGACTTTGTCGAACAATTTCCCTGTGAACGGGCGTGCAATCATCATTGTCACCGCAAAACAAACAAAGAAATATCCGCTGATATCCGAAAGGTCAACTGATTTGGCGAATACAGACAGATATGATGTGACTGTTGAATAACAGAAAGAAATAAACAAACCGACCGTCGCAATTTTGAGTGCGCCCTTTTCAAACATATCCGAGAACGCAAAACGGAATACAGTCGTACCGCTGTCCTTACTTTGCGGCACTTTTATCAAGAACGAAACAAGTAAGCCCGCAACCATAAACAGCGCAAAGGCTGTAAAGAATACAGGAAAGCTTACCATTCTCATCAAATTCAGACCAAGGAAAGGCCCGATCGCCATAGCGAGGTTCATAGACATGGCAAAGTATCCAAGCCCTTCACCGCGCCGTTTGGCTGGAATAATATCAGCGGCAATTGCACCTGTAACAGTCGTTAAAATGCTGAACCAAATTCCTTGGAAGAACCGCAATCCGAGTAGCAGGGAAAAGTTATGAATCGGCATATACAGAAAAGATGATAGGGCGAAGAGCGCCATTGATACAATCGCCATTCTTTTCTTCCCGAAACGCTCAACGATGGCTCCGGAGAAAGGCCGTGTAATGATCGCAGACAGAAGGAACAGGCTGATTAAAAGCCCGCCTTGTGATTCTGTACCGCCAAGCTCTTGCAGCGTGTAGATCGGCAATACAGTTAAAAATGTATAAAAGAACACAAACACAAATAAATTGACAAGCAGGACCATAATAAAATCCTTGGTCCATATCGCATCCGCTTTTTTCAAATGTATGTCACTTCCTTATTTTCATTGTTGTAAAAACATGCGGAATAAATGAGAAAAAGCTTCTTTATCTTCATCCCGGAAATCAGCAAGCAGCTCTTCCTCGAATTTCAGCATTTTCACATTGATTTCTTCGTATTTTTTCTCGGCTTCTTTTGTGAGGACAACAAGTTTTTCCCGTTTGTCTTCACCTTGCCGTCTCTGAACCCAGCCGTTCTCCTCCAGGCGTTTGATCGTCCGAGTCACAGTCGGCGCTTCCACATTTAAATAGGACCAAATCTCTTTTTGAGTCATTGGTCCGATCGTACGCAAACAATATAAAACTGACCATTGGGATGAATAAAGGCCGAATGGCTCTAGCTGTTCATTGGCTTTCTTGGCAATCAGGCGGGCGCTTTGGTTGATTTGATGAATGAGGTGTCTGTTGACGTAGGACATGTCGGTCTCCTTCTAAAAAACTTACCTAAGTAACTAATTGCTTATTTCATTTTACAGGAGCGATCGATAGTTGTAAAGGTGAAAATTTAGTGACGCGAAATAGTTTGCTGAATCTGAAAAAGTTCGTTTCACCCCTCGTCCTTATTGAGTTTTTAGCATATTCCCAAAAGAATGCTAATACACTGTTACAAACCTAACAAAGAGAGTGTTTGAGGTGAGGGATCGTGGGCATATTTCACAAACTTACTTTTAAAACCATACAACGAAGAAGCGGCATAATGAACGACTCTTTACAGAATACGGATCTCATTTCACACTTCTCACATCCATTTTAGGGAGGTCGAGTGGTGTGCACGATTACATCAAAGAGCGAACAATCAAGATAGGGAAGTACATCGTGGAGACAAAGAAAACCGTTCGTGTCATTGCGAAGGAATTTGGTGTTTCCAAAAGTACAGTACACAAGGATTTAACAGAGCGTCTGCCTGAAATTAACCCCGACTTGGCAAACGAAGTGAAAGAAATACTCGATTATCATAAATCCATCAGGCATTTAAGAGGAGGAGAAGCGACAAAGCTCAAATATAAAAAAGATGAAATTCTCGAAGGAGAGCCTGTTCAGCAATCGTAATCACCTGGCATTGCCTTCTTGAAATCGTTCATAAAACATCCGCAAAAATTTGTAAAGAACTTATTGTGCTTCCAACTTTTTTTCTATATTTTATGATAATATATATAATTAGGGCACAATGTGGATATTTACTGTGAAACAGATTTTCAAGGAGGATATAAATAGATGTTTGCAAGGGATATTGGTATTGACCTCGGTACTGCAAATGTACTGATCCATGTTAAAGGTAAAGGAATTGTTCTGAATGAACCTTCCGTTGTTGCACTTGATAAAAACAGCGGCAAAGTGCTGGCGGTTGGCGAAGAGGCAAGACGAATGGTTGGACGTACACCTGGGAATATTGTTGCGATTCGCCCGCTGAAAGACGGAGTTATTGCTGACTTTGAAGTAACAGAAGCAATGCTGAAACATTTTATTAACAAGCTGAATGTAAAAGGCCTGTTCTCAAAGCCGCGCATGCTCATTTGCTGCCCGACGAATATTACATCCGTTGAGCAAAAAGCAATTAAAGAAGCTGCAGAAAAAAGCGGCGGGAAACATGTGTACCTTGAAGAAGAACCTAAAGTTGCCGCTATCGGCGCGGGTATGGAAATATTCCAGCCAAGCGGTAACATGGTTGTAGACATCGGAGGCGGGACGACGGATATCGCGGTTATTTCAATGGGCGATATTGTCACCTCCTCTTCTATTAAAATGGCTGGGGACAAGTTTGACATGGAAATCTTAAATTATATCAAACGCGAGTACAAGCTGCTGATCGGCGAACGTACTGCGGAGGATATTAAGATTAAAGTCGCAACTGTTTTCCCAGACGCACGTCACGAGGAAATTTCCATTCGCGGACGGGACATGGTTTCCGGTCTTCCAAGAACAATTACAGTAAACAGTAAAGAAGTTGAAGAAGCCCTTCGTGAATCTGTCGCTGTTATTGTTCAGGCTGCGAAACAAGTGCTCGAAAGAACACCGCCTGAACTTTCTGCTGATATTATTGACCGCGGCGTTATTATTACCGGCGGAGGCGCGCTCTTAAACGGCCTTGACCAGCTGCTTGCTGAAGAGCTGAAGGTACCGGTCCTCGTTGCTGAAAATCCTATGGATTGCGTAGCCATCGGCACAGGTGTCATGCTTGATAATATGGACAAGCTTCCTAAACGCAAACTAAGCTGATTTCACAAACCTCATTCTGCAAAAAGAATGAGGTTTTTTTATGAAAAAGCCTTCACGAAAAGATGTTAAATGACGATAATAGGATAAAATACTGAGTTTTTATTATAGAACGAACGTTCCTATATGACAACTGGAAAAAATGCCATTTTTAGAGGTGGGAAATTTGTTAAAAGGATTATATACAGCAACATCCGCAATGATTGCCCAGCAGCGAAGAACGGAAATGCTTTCAAATAATATTGCTAACGCAAATACATCAGGATATAAAGCTGATCAAGGCTCGATGCGCGCGTTCCCTGAGATGCTGCTCAGCAGAATAGAATCAAAATCTCCGGCCGGGACATCGAGGACGGAAATCGGTTCCGTGAATACCGGAGTATATATGCAGGAGCTCAAGCCTCTCTTCACACAGGGAAGCCTGAAGTCCACAGATCAGCCTACAGACATTGCATTGATCGAAAATCAAGTTCCGATGAATGCGGAAACCAATGAAAAAGCTGCTCTTTTTTATCCGGTTCAAACAGCGGATGGAATCCGTTATTCAAAAAGCAGCACATTTTCACTAAATGAGAACAACCAGCTGACGATCAACGGACGCCCTATTTTATCGACGGATCGCCAGCCAATCACTGTTGATAATGAGAATTTCACTGTGTCTGAAAACGGTACTGTGACAACGAACGGACGCACAGCCGGCCAGATTGATGTCAGAATGGCGGAAGATGTCCGCAATCTCAAACGGGACGGAAATGATTTGTACAGCACGGCGGACGGTAATGATCTGCCAAGCGCAGCCGGAAATAATCAGGTATCCTATTCATTAAAACAAGGCGTCTCAGAGCTTTCAAACGTGGATGTGACAAGCGCCTATACAGAAATGACTGAAGCGTACAGATCGTTTGAGGCTAATCAGAAGGTTATTCAGGCTTACGATAAAAGTATGGATAAAGCAGCAAATGAAATCGGAAAAATTTAAGATAACGGAAGAAAAAACGGGGGATATCAACTATGCTCAGGTCAATGCTAACGGCATCAACAACCTTAAACCAGCTGCAGCAGCAGATTGACACAATCAGCAGCAACCTTTCAAACAGCAACACAACCGGCTATAAGGCAAAAGATACGAATTTTTCTGAGCTTGTCAGACAGCAATTCGATCAGGTTGATGAAAAAAACGAGGAAGTGGCAAAAGCCCGAAAAACGCCGCCCGGCTTGCGCCTTGGCGTCGGAGCGATGATGAATTCACGCCTTGTCTCTGATCAAGGTAGCATTCAGAAGACGGATCGCGATCTGGATATCGCATTTACGTCTCCATACCAGTATCTTCAGGTAAATGTAAATGGAAACCGCCAGTATACGAGAGACGGAGCATTATATTTAACGCCTTCAGCCAATAATGCCAACCAGCTGCAGCTCGTCACTGGAAATGGGTATCCCGTACTTGATGAGAACGGCAATACAGTGAACATCGACAGCTCAATGAAGAATATCACCATCAATAAGAACGGCACCTTAACCGCATCTGACGGAAACGCGGTTCAGCGGTTTAATCTTGGCGTTGTCCAAGTGAATAACCCTCAAGAGCTGAAATCGGAAGGGGATAACCTTTTCTCTATTGATAATGCGGCAGCTTTTGAAGAGCTGAACGGCGCTAATAGACAAAACATCGGCATGCAGCAGGGCTCACTTGAGATGTCCAATGTCGATATTTCAGAACAAATGACAGATTTGATCACGTCCCAGCGTTCATATCAGCTGAACAGCAGAACGATCACAATGGGAGATCAAATGCTCGGTTTAATCAATTCAGTCAGATAATAAGAAAATGGGCGTTTTTCAATCAGCCGCGCATGATAAAAAAAGCGGCTTTTTCGAAATCGTCCTTTTTTTTGTAGTATTCCGTAATATCTTCTAACAGCACTTCTAAATCCACCCACGCCTCGATTTTTTCTAATTCAAGCACATATTCGAGCAGCTGCTCATAGGGATCTTCCACTGAGGTGTAGAGGGCTTCAAGCGTTTTTAATTTTAAATAAATGGTTTGAATGTCTACCTTTTCAGATAATTCTTTTCCTTTTTGAAGGACGGCTTTAGCTTCTGTGATGTTTCCTGTTTTAAAAAGCGCTCTGACAGACTCGTACACACAATGAAGATATGAGACTGGTGAATTCATTTCAAATTCTTGATTCTTTAATACTTTTCTAAAGTAAAGAAGCGCTTCCTGGTCTTTTTTCTCGGTCGCTTTTAAAAAGCCAAGGTTATAATAAGCGTGGCATAGCAGGTTTTCGTCATGTAGTTGCTGAGTTTTCTTAATGATTTCTTTGAAAAGCTGTTCAGCTTTTTCATAGCGTTCTTGATCAATATAATTCACGGCGAGCAAAAGTTTACAGGTGATTACCTTTTTGATATAGCCGAATTGGTGCAAATAGATGTGTAATGCTTTTTTGACGTATTGGATGGAAAGCGGCGGTGATTTCATCAAGTAATAGGCGCCGGCGGTTTGATAATATAAATCAGCGGCTTCAAACGTATTTTGAATGGCGGCCAGGTACTGTTCAGCTTTTTTAAAATGATGTACTGCATGTTTCGGAGCTGTTTTTACCATCTCATATAACCCAGAGAAAAAATACAGATAATATTTCAATTCATCATCCATTTTGTCTTCCAGGCCATATAGGTCATCGAACAATGAATCGAGTCCGTTCTGGTTTTCAAAAAGCAGCTGATGGCGGGCCTGAAACAATTGATAACGCATCCAAAGTTTTGTGTTCTTTTTGATCTTTGGAAGGTGCTGATCAATTTTCTCTTTCAGTGTGCAAACGTGATTCATTTTGCGTTTGCTCATTGCGGAATACCACTCGTCTAACATGTTTAGCATTCTTTTTTCAATAAACTTCGAAATCATTTTCCTACCTCTTTGCTATTGGTAAAATCTATAATTATCATATCATAACTTTTGACGGCTCTCATTGACAGTTGGTTACATTTTAGCGCGGTTGAAAAAGAGATTAATTCATAATATACTTTTCAAATGTACAGATTGGATCTTTGATGATTGCTATACATACTAATGCAGATGAAGGAGATGTCAAGACAATGCTTGATACTCAGCAAATTAAAGAAATTATTCCTCACCGTTATCCGTTTTTGCTTGTGGATCGGATTACGGAAGTTGATGAGGGCAAACGGGCAAAAGGCTATAAAAATGTAACCGCTAATGAAGAGTTCTTTAACGGACATTTTCCTCAGTACCCAGTTATGCCCGGCGTATTAATCGTAGAAGCACTCGCTCAAGTCGGAGCTGTTGCGATGTTGATTAAAGAAGAAAACCGCGGCAGACTGGCTTTTTTTGCAGGCATTGATAACTGCCGCTTTAAAAAACAAGTCAAGCCTGGTGACCAGCTTCACCTTGAGGTTGAAATCATTCGTGCCCGCGGCACAATCGGGCGCGGAAAAGGCGTTGCCACAGTTGATGGCGAAGTCGTTTGCGAAGTAGAACTGACTTTTGCCCTCGGAGAATAATTGAAAAAAGGCAGATGGCCAGCGGCACATTTGTCTTTTTTTCTTTACAAATATAGAAAAGCAGGTGATTGTATGTGGAATGAATTTAAAGCCTTTGCCATGAGGGGGAATATCGTAGACCTTGCGATTGGTGTTGTGATAGGCGGCGCTTTCGGAAAGATCGTCACATCTCTAGTAAATGATATCATTATGCCTTTGGTCGGTTTGCTGCTGGGAGGGCTTGACTTTTCAGGCCTGTCGTTTACGTTTGGCGATGCTGTAGTGAAGTATGGCAGCTTTATACAGACGATTGTGAACTTCTTAATTATATCGTTCTCCATTTTTATCGTCATTCGGACTTTGAATGGGTTAAGGCGCAAAAAAGAAGCAGCAGAAGAAGAGGCTGCGGAGGAAGCGGTGGATGCGCAGGAGGAGCTGCTGAAAGAAATCAGAGACCTGCTGAAGCAGCAAGCAAAGTCGCCGGAATAAAAAAGATGCCGTTAGAAACGGCGTCTTTTTTTATCTCAATTTTCGTTTAGGTTTGTTCTATGTCCTTCAGTTCTGCAGGGCTTTCTGTTGTTTCAGCGAGATGAATGAGCATTGAGACAGAGGTGCCTGCATCCGGAGTGCTGCTGATCATCAACTCGCTTCCGCAAAAATGTTTCAGCCGCTGATTGATATTTTTCAATCCGACGCTGCGATCGAAATCCGCGGATAAGAGATCTTTTTGTTTTTCGGGAGTTATCCCGGCACCGTTATCCTCTACATTGATGTAATACTCATTTTTGCTTTGTTTTTTAGCTGTCAGTTTGATCCATCCTCCGCCTCTTTTCTTGCTGACACCGTGAAGAACGGCATTTTCCACCAAGGGCTGAATCATTAAAGGCGGAAGGATAAAGTCAATGTCTTCATCTATATCGAAAAGAACCTCAAGCCGATTACCGAATCGCGTCTTTTCTATAGAAAGATAGGAATTGATAATCGAAAGCTCATGTCTGAAGGAACTGATGGCTGATGTATTTTGAAAGTCAAAACTCATTCTTAGATAGTTGGTAAATTCCTCTGTTACCTCCCGGGCCTTTTCAATATCCAAATGAGTGAGAGAAATAATCGTGTTTAATACATTATAAAGAAAATGAGGCTTGATTTGCGACTGGAGAAACGCCATTTCCATTCTTGTGGCTTGATTTGCTGTATGTTTCATCATGATCAGGTTTTGAATACGCGCCATAAATTCAGAGTAATGATAGGGTTTTTGCAAAATGTCATTCGCTCCGGCATGAAAAGCCTTGTATTTGTCATGGCCGATAATGGCAGCTGTAATGATCAGAACCGGAAGATCAACCATGCTGAATCGTTCGCGAATTTTCATACAGACTTCGAAACCAGTCATATCCGGCATCATCAAGTCCAAAATAACCAAATCAAGCTTTGTGCAAGAGATGATTTCTAATGCTTCCTTTCCGTTCTTCGCAGCAATCACATTGTAGGGCACACCTTCAAGCATATCGTTTAAAATTTTTAAACTGTCAATGTTATCATCGACAATCAGAATGGTTGGAGCGTCAATACTCTCAGAGTAATAAGGCGTGCTAAATGAGATATCTGATAGATCTCTCTCGGATTGTAATTCAGGAAGACGTTTTTTTGTTTCAGAGACAGATTCATTTTGGGCGGTCGGCAAGGTGAAATGGAATGCAGAACCTTTTCCTTCTTCTGATTCGACCCAAATATCTCCGTTTTGGAGCTGAACCAGCTGTTTGACAATGCTGAGGCCAAGACCGGCACCATCGTCTTTATTCGTTTCGGCTTGCTGAAAAGACTCAAAGATGGTTTGGCGATCAGCTTCTGAAATGCCGCTTCCCGTATCCGTTACTGTCACTTTGATCATGTTATCGTTCAGTCTTGAAGCAGAAAGTGTGATTTGGCCCTCTGTTGTATATTTGATTGCATTGTCTACTAAATTGGTTAATATTTGGCGGAAGCGGTTTTCATCTGCGAGCACCAGAGGAAGATCGTCTGGGATATGGTTCATGATATTTAAGTTTTTATGTCTCGATAAGAGGTTGTAGAAATTCATTTCCGAACAAACTAAAGTATAAATATCAACAGGAACCGGGTGGATTTGAAGCATGCCTTGCTTTATTTTTTCTAAATCCAGGATGTCATTTACCAGATTGGACAGCCTGTAGCCCATGCGGATGACGAGCTGCATGTTTTCTTTCTCTTCTTCTATCGTTCTTTTTCCTTTGCCGGCCAGCAGGGTCTGGCATATATTAATGATGCTGTTCAGCGGTGTTTTGAATTCATGTGATGTTTTGGCAATAAATTCATCCTTTAGCCGGTCAATTCTGAGCAATTTCCACGACAGCACTTCATTTTCACGGAATGCCCCGGCAAATTGCTGCGCCATCAGCAGAACGATCGCCAGCAAAGCGATAACTGTTGGCAATGAATAAATCGAATTAAAGGAAAAGGCTGTTTTGCCGCTATAAGCTGAAATGGTGGTTAAAATGACAAAAGCACTCATTGATATAGAGGCGATGGTCAGATACAGACTTCCTTCCATTTTGCGGATCGCAGCAATCGTAAAAATATATGTAATATAAACCAGAGTCGAGACCGCTAGCACAGAATGTAAGATGTACGAGGCATGGCCGATAAAACCCACGGTTAAAAAATCTGTGACTAAGACCAGCCCGGAAGAAACAGTGGCAATGCGAATAAAACGCTTTGAAACAATCTCTCTGTAAGCAAAAAAGAGATAGAGAAAAACGGCAATGCTGACGAGCACTGTAGAGATGGCCCTCAATGAATTTAGCAGTGAAAATGAAATTGACGGATAGAGGAGAAATATAATCCGCTCTTTTCCGATCATCAGAATAATGAACGAAAACAGAAGACACATAACAGAAAAAAACAACAAATGTTTATCTTTTTTTCTTTGCAGGAAAAAGCCCAGAAAATATAATCCGGTAATGAAAAAAGCTGTAATCATGATTGTATCATTAAGAAAGGAAATTTTATTTTCCCGCACTATTTGTTCCTGGGTGCCAAAAGTAATTGGCTTTGCGATTCCCCATCCCGGCGTTTTTCCGAAGTTCGAAAATTGTACGATAAGTTCATTGTCACCCTTGTGAAGCGTAAAAAAGCTCGTATATGGGCGGTTTTGTGCCGCAAAATCAGGTTTATCTGAAGGGCTGCCGCTTTGGCCAATGAATTGTCCATTAAAGTAAATGCGATTGGCACTGTAAATAAACGACGTGCTGATCCCAAAAACCTGATTGTCTTGCTTTGATCTGATTGTCAGCTTGTACGTTCCATAATCCACATTGATACCCTGCTTGGTCAGTTTTACATTGCTGGGGACATCAACGAATAAGGGATCTTTTCCTTTTGCTGAAGCGATCTCTTTTGGTGACAGAATCTGATTTGGATACAATGTCCATTTTCCGTTCAGCTGTACATTCCCATCCTTCTGAAAATCCCAATTCTCCAAGTTCATGACCCCATGCCTTGCCGCAGGAAGCGTTGATCCGGAAAAATGGTCAATGGCTATGAAACCCATAAAGAATGCAGCGTAACCGAAAATAATCGAAGTGAAGATCAATTTCTCTTTCATATCATGGCTCCTTTATTCAAATAAGATCATTCTAAATTCCTATTTTTTTATAAATATTGTAAGTGCAAAATTTCAAAAACTACAATAGAAAGAAAAAGAATCCAGATAAAGGGGTTATTTGTCATGATATAATAGAAGTTATTTACTGATATCTCGATTTTACATATAGGGTGGGATGTTTTGTGAAAGCGTTAATTGTTGATGATGAGCACTTGGCATTGCTTCATTTTAAGAAAATGCTTGAACGAACAAACGCCTTTCAATCTATTATGGCGTATCAAGATCCGGTTGAGGCCTTAGAGCATCCTGAGACTCCTGCTGTAGATGCGGTGTTTCTTGATATTGAAATGCCGGTGGTAAACGGCATTGAGCTTGCTGAGGCGATTCAATCGATGAATGAAAACATCCAAGTCGTTTTCATCACGGCTTATAATGAGTTTGCTATCAAAGCGTTTGAGCTGAATGCCATTGATTATTTGCTGAAGCCTGTCATATACAAGCGGCTGGAGACAACTGTTGAACGAATCAAAACGAATAATATGCTCAGACAAAATGCAGAAAATACTGAGGCGCATTTTTCCATCCAATGTTTTGGGAGCTTGCAGTTTCATCAAACCTTAAAGGATGTCAAAACAAGCATTCCAGTCAAGTGGAGAACGTCGAAAGCACGTGAAATATACTTATTTTTGCTTCACAATCAAGGCCATGTGGTCAGTAAAGACATGCTAATCGATCTTTTTTGGCCTCATTACGATGTTTCAAAAGCAAGCACCCAACTTTACTCCACCATTTACCAAATACGAAAACTATTCAGCCAGATCCCTTTCAGCCAAACTATCGAGAAGACTGATACTGGATATATTCTTCGGCTTTCAGGCGCAAAAATCGATGTTGTCGAATGGGAAAAATCGCTAAAAGGGGCGCCGCCGCTCAATACGGCTACATTACATCTGCACATGGATATTTTCATGTCCTATCAAAATCATTATCTAATGGAGCACGGCTATCTTTGGGCAGAACCGGAAAAGACGCGTCTTTCTCAGCTTTGGCTTGGAAAGGCCTATGAACTGATCGATTATCATATTCATGAAATGAACGATCATCAAGCGATGGACATTTGCCTGCAAGCCGAGAAAATTGAGCCATGCGATCATAAAATTATGCAATACAAGCTGCAGCTATTCAACAAAAACGGGAAGGTAGAAGAGGCGATAAAAGAATATCAGCGTTACAAACAAATGAAGGATCAAATTAATTAAAGAACTCCAAACCAGTATGTGTCGATTGCTTTTCGATGCACACTGGTTTTTTTGTGCACTTAAAGAGAAGGCCTCGCCATATGTCTCCTGGGTGAAACTTCAACTCTCTCCAATTCACTTCAATCATACATGATTTCTGAGTTGTACAGAAATTGTATAGTTCCATTTCATACAATGTAGTTTGGTTCGGATGGCAAATCTTAGTTTTGAAACTCATTCGGTATTAGCAGTTCTTTTTGGGGGATGAGACATGATGTTATGGTCTCGCGGATCAGTCGGCAAGTGAAAGATAGATAAGAAAGGGAGGAATGAAAAGTTGAGAACGAGGAGTTTTCCCTTAGGGCTGAAAAAAAGCGGGCGGATCGTTATGATCATAAGCCTTGCCATCTTTTTCTTCTTCAGCCAGATCGCCAGCTATACTCTTACAGCACAGGCTGTGGACGTAACGTCAAGTGACAGCCAATTCTTCGATTCGGTAACAGTTAAGGACGCAAAGAGTCAGATTGTTGACGGATCAAAAGGAAACGAACCGGCATTAACGCCGGGGGATGAAGTGACACTGACATATGAATGGTCATTGAAAAAAGATAAAGAAGCAGATAGCAAACAGGAAATCAATGTGGAGATACCTAAAAGCTTTACATTTGATAAAGGTGCAGAAGGTGAGATCAAATCTGCTGATCAGGTCATCGGCAGCTATCAAGTGCCGGCGGGCAGCAGCACCATGACAGTAAAATTAACAACTGCATCCGCGGATTCTCCTGATGCCAAGGGGACCATTACACTGCCAGCTAAGTTTTCTGCAGATGTAAAAGACGATGAACATACAGCAGCAGCCCTTTTTCAGCTAGGGGGAGGCAAAACCCAGCAGGTGATCATTCCTGTTAAGAAAGAGGAGACACCAGATGCCGAGGCGGAAGAGCCAAAAAACGACTCTTCTGATACTGCGGGTGATCAGGAAGGGAAAGATGACAAATCTGCACCTTCAGTCAGCAAGGATCAAAAAGAGGAAGAACAGCAGCCGTCAGATGACTCTAAGAGCGGCGAATCCTCTAAGAGTGATGATTCAAAAAAAGTGTCATCCTCAAGTCAATCAGCTTTCAAAAGCTTGCAAACTGAAGAAAAACAAATCACGCAACATATTTTAACCGGCGTGACATTGACGGATGCAAACGGAGAGCCATATGACAAGGGCAATCGCGCCAATACGAATTCTCCGGTGAAAATTTCAATTGATTGGGCTATTCCTGACGATTTAGGAAAAACGATCAATGCCGGCGATAAATATGAATTTGATTTGCCTAAAGAATTTATTATGCATAATGACATTGTGAACCTGCCGTTAGGCGCCGGAGACACCACCTACGGGACATTTTCTATTGATACGAACGGACATGTGGTGATGACATTTAACGGCGAGGTAAAAGAAAGTTCTAATGTCAAAGGCACATTGGTTATCAATACGCAGTTCAACGAGAAAAAAATAACGGGTTCGACAACACAAAAGATTCCATTCCCTGTGAATGCTGATACTCCTGAAACAACAGTTTATTTTAAACCCAATGTGAGTAAAACCATTGATAAATCAGGTGTGCTGGATAAAGGCATCAACCCTGGTAAAGTAACATGGACGGTCGATGTCAATAAAAAGTTGGATCAAGTCAAAAATGCCAAACTCACGGAAAGCTTTCCAGATGGCGTAATCTACCGTTCAGTTAAAGTGTATGAACTCAATGTGAACATTGATGGTTCTGTCAGCAGAGGAAATGAAGTTTCTTCAGGCTACAGTGTTGATTCAAAAGGAAATGTCACATTTGACGGGACAATTGATTCAGCCTACCGCCTTGTATACGAAACCGACATTGACAATGGTGCGAAGCCGAGTGAAGGCGGAAATATAACGCTGACAAATAAGGCGGCATTCAGCGGAGACAACCTGGAACCCATTTCTGCAGAAGCCACTGTTGCAGCCAAGTATGGAAAAATGATCGCGAAATCATCGACCGGCTATGATGGAGAATCTCAAACATTCAGCTGGGCTCTTGCATACAACTACGGTGAGAAACAGATCGACCAATCCAAGGCCAGCATTAAAGATTCTTTTGGAACTGGTGATTTGCATCTTGTGAAAGATTCTTTGAAGGTTATTCCTATTACCTTTGGTCAGAATGGCAGCGAGCAAGCGGGCACGCCTTTAAAGGAAGGCGAGGACTACACGCTCATCGATAATGGAAGCGGATTTGAAATCAAATTTAATAAAAACGTAACCAGCGCTTACAAAATCATATATCAAACAAAGGTCAACAGCGGAGTGATCATTGATAAATCTACAACATACACCAATAGCGTTGTAACCGGAACAGGGGATTCAAAAGAAGCTTCTGGAATAGCCATTCAGCAAAATCTCATCAAAGGATATTCAAACGTTGATTATGAGAAGAAGACGGTTGATTGGACGATTACAGTTAATAAAAATAAATACTTGATGAACAATTGGACTTTGGATGATCAATTTGAAAGCGGCGGAATGGTTCTGCTTGATGAATCGTTCAAGCTTCAAGACACAACGAACAACAAAACATTACAGAAAGACAAAGACTACACGTTAACAAAAAAACCTGATCAAAAAGGCTTTACTTTGGCATTGATCGGGGATTATGCAAAAACAGACAGTCAATTTAAGATCACTTATACGACAACATTCAATGCCGATTATTCTAACGAAAGCGTTAAGAATACAGCTCAGTCGACATGGACTGATCAAAACGGCACTGAGCGCACGAATAAGGTATCAAGCGGTTTTACGCCGAATCATCAGACTTCAAATAATGGGTTTAAAAACGGCTCATACAACGCGGTTTCAAAGGAAATCACGTGGAAAATCGGCGTCAACTATAACGGCGAGCCGACGAAAAACCCTTATATCAAAGATGCCATAACAGATCCTCAGCAATTTGTGCCGGGTTCCGTTGTCGTTAAGAGTTATACGATCAATAAAAACGGCTCGATCACAGAAGGAGACGCGCTTGATCCTTCCAAGTATGATGTCGAAGAGCCTTCTGCGAAAAATGAACGCACGCTGACGGTACACCTTAAAACAGGCGATTCTGTACCATATCTGGTTGAGTTTAAGACATCACTCAAAGGACAGGTCATTGATCAGAATCAGTATACAAACAAGGCAACCTACTATAATGACGGCTATGCAGACCGCACGTTAACAGGCTCTGTTTCAGTTGCGAACGGAGGAAGCCTGGTTTTCAAAGGCGGCAAACAAAATGGAAGCTACATCGATTGGAACATCAATGTCAACTCCAGCCAATCAACGCTGGATGACGTAAAAGTTACTGACACGCCGGATGAAAATCAAATACTAGATGCAGATTCTTTTAAAGTATATCAAGCAAAATATGATGAAAACGGAGTGGTCAAAGACAGCAGCGGAAATCTGACCGCGGGAGATGTCGAGCTTCAAAAAGACAAAGACTACACGTTAGACATCAAAACGGACAATACAACAGGTGAACAATCGTTTGTCCTGAAATTCATAGGCAGCTATAAGCAAATTGATCGCGCCTATGTGATCAAATACCGGTCTCTGATTAACATAGCCGGCACGAGCGGCCATGTTAAAAATAAGGTGTCCATTTCAGGAACAAATGTGAAGGAGCAGACTCAAGAAAACAGCAGCTCGATCTTTGTTGCCATTTCAAGCGGCGACGGTTCCGGATCCGGAGAAAAAGGAAGCCTGACGATTTTTAAGACTGGAGAGGACGATAAAGCTCTTGAAGGAGCAGAATTCCAGTTATGGTCTGAGGACTCCAAACAGCTCCTCCGCACTGGTACGACGGATGCCGGCGGGAAGCTTACATTCGGAAATATTCGCTACGGTTCCTATGTATTAAAAGAAGTAAAAGCGCCTGACGGATATACCATCAGTGATGCTTATGCAAAAGGAGTCTTTGTAAAGATAGACAGCAACTCCTCCAAGACAGGAGCGCTGTACAAAGTCGTAAATCAACAGAACAAGGTGACGCTTATCAAACAAGACGAACAAAACAATCCTTTGGCGGGTGCTGTTTTCAAGCTGGAGAAAAAGTCAAATGACGGCACCTATACTCTCATACGAACAGATATAAAATCTGATAAAAACGGAAAAGTAGAAATGAACGGTTTGCAGGCGGGCTACTATCGCTTGACAGAAACACAAGCTCCTGAAGGCTTTATCGTAAATACAAAAGCGATTCACTTCTCAATCGCAAAGAATGAAAAGAATCAAGTGTCTGACGTCAATTTGGGGGCAATGACCAATTATCAAGGAAAAGTCTCTCTGACGAAGGAAAATGCTGAAGGCCAGAAACTTGAAGGCGCAGTATTCAACATTGTCGACCAAGATGGAAAGATCGTTCAAGAGAAGCTGACTTCAGATAAAGACGGAAAAATTGAGGCTTCGGGCCTTGCACCGGGCCATTACGCCTTTGTGGAAACAAAAGCGCCAGCCGGCTATGTGCTGAATACAAAGAAAAAAGAATTTACCATCTCAGAATCTGCAGCAGGAAAGCCTGAAGCCGCAGATGCCGGAATCGCCGTTAACGATAAAGGCTCTGTTGAGCTGACGAAGGAAGATGCAGATGGCCAGAAGCTTGAAGGAGCCGTCTTTAAGATTATCGACAAGGAAGGTAATGCGGTTCAAGAAGGACTGACCTCAGATAAAAACGGGAAAGTCGCAGCTTCAGGCCTTGCACCGGGACAATACGCTTTTGTTGAAACGAAAGCGCCAGCCGGTTATGTGCTGAACACAGAGAAAATAGAGTTTGAGATCTCTGATTCCTCTGAAGGAAAGCCTGAAGCTACAGATGCCGGGATCGCCATTAATCATAAAGGCTCCGTTGAGTTGACGAAGGAAAATGCTGAAGGCAAGAAGCTTGAAGGTGCAGTATTCAACATTGTCGACGAGGAAGGAAATACGGTTCAAGAAGAGCTGACTTCCGATAAAGATGGAAAAGTAAAGGCTTCGGGCCTTGCACCGGGACGTTACGCCTTTGTTGAAACGAAAGCGCCAGCCGGTTATGTGCTAAACACGGAGAAAAAAGAGTTTACCATTTCTGAATCAGCAGCAGGAAAGCCAAAATCCGCTGATGCCGGGATCGTCGTGAACTATCAAGGATCGGTTCAGCTGACGAAGGAAGATCAGGATGGAAAAGGCTTAGCAGGCGCGGTATTCAAAATCACTGACAGCAATGGGAAAACAGTGAGAGACGATCTAGTCTCAAAAGAAGGCGGCAAAATTGAAGTTGACGGGTTAGCGCCAGGAAGCTATCAATTTATCGAAAAACAGGCGCCAGACGGGTATCTATTATCGGCCATCCCTGTGCCATTCACCATTAAGGCAGAAAACGGCGGCAAACCTAAACAAGTTGAAGTAACAGCGGTTAATACGAAGAACCTGGTTGTCCTCACAAAAGTGGATCAGCATGATCAACGTAAAGTTCTGCAAGGCGCAGAATTCAATTTGACAGATGCCAACGGCAAAGTGCTGAAGTCCGGTTTGGTTACCGATGACAAAGGACAAATCACGGTGCATGGCCTCAAAGCTGGCGATTATCAGTTTGTGGAAACAAAAGCGCCTAAGGATTATGAGGTGGACCAAACTCCTATATCGTTCAAGATCACAAACACAGACACGAAAACAGTCGAAATCACCGCGGAAAACATTTTGGCACCAGGTGACGTAAATGTGAAAAAAGTGGATCAAGATGATAAAAATACCGTTTTGGAAGGCGCTGAATTCAAGTTATTGGATGAAAGCGGCAAGCCTGTAAAAACTGACGGGTATGGAAAAGAGCTTTCTGAACTCTGGAAAACAGATCAAAATGGGCAGTTCACTGTAAAAGGCCTTGCGCCGGGAAGCTACCAGTTGATTGAAACGAAGGCACCCGAAGGTTACAAACTTGACGAAACACCGATTGAATTCACAATTGAAAAAGGACAGTCAAAAGCTGTTGAGATCGTTGTTTCTAATCAAAAAGTGAAAACACCAACGCCTGATAAGCATGATCATCCTGATAAACCTGCACCGGGTGGAAATGGAAAAGATGATGGAGATCATCCGAATACCAATGGTACAGATGGCAGCTCGGATGGTCAGTCGAACACAGACAAAACCCTCCCAAAAACCGGAGATACAGATAGCATGCTGACAGCAATGATCGGTATCCTGCTGCTTATGGCAGGCGGAGGCTTAGCTGTTGCCTCAAGAAAGAAACAAAGAAAAGGATAAAGTTGAAGGCACCTGATCATCGAAGAATCGATCAGGTGCTTTTTTGAAAAGTGACACGAAGCGTTTTTAGAAGGATGCATAAGAAAGGGTTTTTTGCATGTACAAGAAAATGATCATTACAGTGTTCATCCTTTTCGGACTGCTGCTGATCTCTTCTCCTTATATAAAAGGTGGAATTATAGCTTATCTTAGCAAAAGCCAGAGTGAATCGGCCTTAACTGTGGAGCAGCTGAAAAAAAATAATGAGAGAGAAGCGGAATTTGAATTTGATTCAATCGAGCCGCCTGAGTTAATGGATGCTGTAAAGGCCGGCTTTGATCACGATCAAAAAGCGGTTATCGGGCGGATAACAATTAAAAGTGTCGATCTGGAGCTTCCGATCGTAAAAGGCACAACCAATGAAAATCTTTTGATAGGGGCGGCAACAATGCGCCCGGATCAAAAAATGGGTGAGGGAAATTATCCGTTGGCGGGCCATCATTTGAAGCAAAAGAATCTTCTGTTCGGACCTCTGGAAAACATAAAAACAGGTGCCCAAATTGTCATCACGGATTTTAAAAAGGATTATATCTATTCTGTAACATCTAAAGACATCATATCGGAAATGGATGCAGATGTAATTGAGGAGACAAACAAAAAAGAGATTACGCTAATCACATGTGACAAGGCTGTCAAAACTGAAGGGCGCCTTGTTGTGAAAGGGGAATTGGTTGATTCTTTTGGCCATACAAATTAAATATGCAAGAGTGAAAGCACGAAGAGAAAAGCTGCCGTTCAAAACGGCAGCTTTTTTCATGCAGAACATATCTATTCAAAATGTCTATTGTGATGTTCTTCGGTTCTGTGTCTGTTTTGGGGAACATGCCCCCTCATATTTATAATTTTTGCTTAAATGCCTCAATGAGTTTTGTTCCTGTATAGCCCTCTTTTACAAGGGACTCGAGAATGGTTTCAGTGCCCTGCTGTTTTCTTGTGACCATTTGTCCATAGAGTAAAACCTGGATGCTTTCTTCCAGCTTGACGATATTTTTCACTGCTGCTGTCAGCTGGGCGGGGCGATTGCTTTTTTTCGTGATCGTTACAAATACTTTGGCTTCAGATTGGCTGTTTTGAAGCTGTTCAAAAAAAGACAGATGTTCTTTTTGTACAAGCGCCTCAATCAGCCAGTGATTTTCACCGTCTTCTTTATTTATAATCAGTCCGTCAATAAGGGGAAACTGTTCGATTGATTGTTCTTCCTTGTCCACTCGTTCCACATTCAGGTCAACCAGTTTAAAGGTTTTCATTTCTTCTCACCCCGATTACTTCCAAAGTTTTCTTGTCTTCCATTATAACATAAACGTTTTCGAGGAAAAAATCCTGCAATGCTGGGGCTAAAGAATTTTGTATGAGCGAAACATTTAATAATTTCTATTTTTTCATTATACTGTAACTGACTATGGATTACGGAGAGATGTGGTATGAATCAATTTCGTTTAAAAGAAATTTATATTGACGGCGCTCCTTCTGAAAGCCATTTGATTCAAAAGGAAGTAACATATATGTTAAGCCGTAAAGAAGTGTTTGAGGTTCATCTGAACAAAAAAGGAAGAATAAGTTTTTTATACGAAACACAAGATGGCATGGAGCAGTATAAAATCAAGCTGTCAATGCCGGAAAAAAAATTGAGCTTTCAGTGGTTTGCGTGGGATGGCTCTTCCTATGTGCGCATGAATACGCAAAACTGGCTGACAAAGCAAATCTTTTTCCGTTTTTTAAAAAGTACATATTTCTTCAAAGGAAAAAAGCAAAAGATGTTTTTAGCTGAAGGAAAAATGAAAACGAAAGATAAAAACAGAGGCTGAAAGCCATTTTTAAGCGTTTTTCTTTTCTTGTTGCATCATTTACAATACATACAACCGCAAGGAGAGGAGGAATCGCATGTTCAATCAGGTCATGCTTGTCGGACGTCTTACAAAAGATCCTGATCTTCGCTACACTTCCGCCGGTGCGGCAGTTGCACATGTTACGCTCGCGGTGAACCGCAGCTTCAAGAATGCTTCAGGTGAAATCGAAGCTGATTACGTCAATTGCACACTTTGGAGAAAAACAGCTGAAAACACGGCGTTGTATTGCCAAAAAGGTTCTCTCGTCGGCGTAAGCGGACGGATTCAGACAAGAAGCTATGAAAACGCGGAAGGCGTTAACGTGTATGTAACAGAAGTGTTGGCTGACACTGTTCGTTTTATGGACCCTAAACCCCGGGAAAAAGCTGCTGATTGACACCCCTTACTCCTCCCGTTATCTATCCATTCACCATTATCCGAATCTTCGCATCATCCCCTCAAAATTGACCAGTCGACCAGACTGGTTCTTTCTTTTTGTTCACTTAGGAAAAATTGGTTCTCTCGACGCATTTTTACTTAAAATCACTTATTAATGTTGAATAGAATTAAATAAAAACTTATAATTACTTATAAATGATTGCTGAGAAAAGGAATGAGGGCGTGTACCAAGAAGAAAGATTAGTAGCGATTTTGGATTTTTTAAAACAGCATAACCGAATTACAACGGAGCAGATCTGTACGCTCCTGCAGGTGTCAAGGGATACAGCGCGACGAGATCTTGTGAAACTTGAGGAACAGAATGCCATCATCCGCACAAGAGGCGGCGCCATTTTGCCGACTGTGCATCAGAAAATTCAAAGCTATTCCGGCCGCCTGAAAACAGTGTCTGAGGAAAAAAATAAGATCGGCAGGCTTGCAGCATCGCTTATTCATGATGGTGACCGGGTGATTTTAGACGCCTCTACAACTGTTCAGGCATGTGCAAAGCATTTGAATGCGGTTGATTGTACGGTAATCACCAATTCGATTAATCTTGCGGATGTGCTGTCTGATAAAGAGGGAATTGAAATTTATCTGCTGGGAGGCAAGCTGGAAAAGGAGCACCGCTTTCTGTACGGGTCCTCTGTGATTGAAAAGCTTTCAAGCTACCATGTTGATAAAGCGCTGATTGGTGTGGTCGGCATTTCCGAACATGGCATTACAATTGCGCATGAAGAGGATGGCATGGTGAAGCGGAAAATGATACAGCAGGCAAAGCAGGTAATCGCGCTTGCAGACCATTCTAAGCTGGGCAGCACCAGTTTTTATCAGTATGCGGAGCTGAATGAAATCGACCTCTTGATTACAGACAGGCTGCCGAATCAGGCATTTTGTGACTTGCTTGACCGAAACAGCGTTGAGCTTCTCGTGACAGAGCAGGATGAAGGAAAGGACTGACAAACGTGAAATTAATTGCGATTGACTTAGATGGAACCTTACTCAACAGCAAGCATCAGGTAAGCTTGGAAAATGAAAACGCACTGCGGCAGGCGCAGCGGGACGGCATTGAAGTGGTGGTGTCAACTGGGCGCGCTCATTTTGACGTCATGTCAATCTTTGAACCGCTGGGGATCAAAACATGGGTCATCAGTGCAAACGGCGCCGTCATTCACGATCCCGACGGCAGGCTTTATCATCACGAAACGATTGATAAGAAACGGGCGTATGACATTCTCTCATGGCTTGAGTCGGAAAACTATTATTATGAGGTATTCACAGGTTCAGCGATTTATACGCCGCAAAACGGCAGAGAACTTCTTGATGTTGAGCTGGACAGATTCAGAAGCGCAAATCCGGAAGCGGATCTTTCTGTCCTTAAGCAGGCGGCCGAGGTGCAATACAGCCAATCGGGCTTTGCTTACATTAACTCCTTTCAAGAGCTGTTTGAAGCCGATCAGCCAATCGATTTTTACAATATTCTCGGCTTTTCTTTCTTCAAAGAAAAGCTTGAGGCAGGCTGGAAAAGATATGAGCCTGCCGAAGATTTGACGCTTGTCAGTTCGGCTGAGCACAACTTTGAGCTTTCTTCCCGCAAAGCTTCCAAGGGGCAGGCGCTGAAGAGGCTTGCAAAACAGCTGAATATTCCGCTCGAGGAAACCGCTGCTGTAGGTGACAGTTTAAATGACAAATCGATGCTGGAGGCTGCGGGAAAAGGTGTAGCGATGGGCAATGCCCGGGAAGACATCAAATCGATAGCCGATGCTGTCACCTTAACCAATGACGAACATGGTGTCGCACATATGATGAAACATTTGCTGTAGGTATATGTGCTGCTCCAAAAGCGCATCCTGTTGATAACCGGCGTAACGGATTTTTTGGAAATTCGGCGTGACGGCTATGAACGGAAAAAAGCTGGCTCTCTAGAGCCAGCTTTTTTAGTCATGATTATTGCGCTGTAGCGCTTAATGTAAACAGTTCTTCGAGCTCCTGTGTGGAAAGCTCGGTAATCCAGTTTTCACTTTGGATAATTTGATCGTTCAGGGTTTGCTTGGATTCAAGCATGACATCAATTTTTTCTTCGATTGTTCCCGTCGTAATCATTTTATGAACGTGGACAAAGCGCTCTTGGCCTATGCGGTATGCACGGTCAGTCGCTTGATTTTCAACCGCCGGGTTCCACCATCTGTCATAATGGATGACGTGATTGGCGGCAGTCAAATTAAGTCCGGTGCCCCCAGCTTTGAGTGAGAGAATCAGTGTCGGATATTCTTTCCTTTGAAATTTCTCAACGAGTGTATCCCGCTCTTGCTTAGAGAGACTCCCGTTTAAAAATTGCACAGGTTCCCCGAACGTTTTTTCAAGCAGCCGCTTCATCATGTTCCCCATCTGAATGTATTGCGTGAAAATGAGGCAGCTTTCGTTTTGGGCGCGGATCGCTGTCATCAGTTCCAGCAATTTTTCGAGCTTGACTGATCTGCCGGCCAGCAGCTCGGTTTGCTCTTCCTTTAAATAAAGCGCGGGATGATCGCATATTTGCTTGAGCCGTCCAAGCATGCTGAGGATCAGCGCTTTTCGCTGCATGCCGGTCAGGGATGTCATATGGTCAAAAGTGTCTTTGACGAGCTGCTCATAAAGGGATGCCTGCTCGGCTGACAGCGGGATAAATTCTTTTTCTTCCAGCTTCTCAGGAAGATTAAGCGCGACCTCTTCATCCCGTTTCGTCCGGCGGAGAAGGAATGGCCGGATTAATTGCTGAAGCTGTCCGATTCTCTTTTCGTCACGGTCTTTTTCGATCGGCAGCACATAGCGTTTATGGAAGCCGGTCAAACTGCCGAGGTAGCCTTTATTCATGAAGTCAAAAATGGACCACAGCTCAGTCAGGCGATTTTCCATCGGCGTGCCGCTCAGCGCGATATGGTGAAGCCCCTTCAGCTTCCTGATTGCGCGTGATTGCTTCGTATGCGCGTTTTTAATATTTTGCGCTTCATCGAGGCAGATCGTGTTCCATGTCACAGAAGAAAGCTCTTCAGTATCGGCATGTGACAGACCGTATGAAGTGAGCACCACGTCTGCGTTTTCATAATGCGCGGCGAAATCATCACCCTTTGGCCGGCGCGGCCCATAATGGAGCGCGACAGACAGATCAGGGGCAAAGGTTTGAAGCTCCCGCTGCCAGTTGCCAAGTACGGATGTCGGCGCAATAATCAAATGAGGCGTTTTTTGCCGGCCGCTTTCCTTCACGTGAAGGAAATAGGCGATCATTTGAATCGTTTTCCCAAGCCCCATATCGTCAGCCAGACAGGCGCCAAAACCGCTTTCCCGCAGAAACAGCAGCCAGTTCATGCCGTATTTCTGATAAGGGCGGAGCGTTCCTTTGAAAGAAGGACTGACTTCGTGCTCCGTCAGGTTTTCCGCGGCAGTGAGCTTTCGAATCAGTGACCTGAGCTGTTTAGACAGATCAAACTGAATGCCGGCAAAAGCAGATGTATCAATCAGGTCCGAATCCTCAAGTCCGCCATCCTGCTGATCCATTAGCTCGCGCGCCAGAATATCAGACATGTGGAGTCCCTCTGATTCTGCTTTTTCCATCAGGCGTTTCATCTGTTTGATAAACTGCGGATCGATTTTAACCCATTGCCCGCGGATATTAACAAGGCGCCTGTTGCTGGCGACAAGCTCATTAAATTCAGCCTCAGTCAGTTCAATTCCATTTGTCGCAAACCGCCAGTTGAAATCAAGCAGTGCATTCATGCCGACAAATGACTCGCCGCGCGGGGAGGAAGACACCTTTGCTTTCAGCATCATGTTGCTGTCTCTGACAATCTGCCACCAAGACGGCAGGAGGATTTCTACCCCCATATCGACAAGCGTCTCACTTGCTTCTGACAGGAAGATCCAGGCTTCTTCCTCCGAGATCAGCGTTGTCCCGGAATCAAACGACAGCCACGGAACCGTTCTGTGAAAGCGGTCCTGCTCACGCGCGATTTTATCGCTGTACGCCTGCCACGATTTTTTGAGGCTCTTCAGTCCGTCAAAGAATTCTACAGCACCGCTCTTTTTATCGCGTAAAAACATCTCGATCTTCCATTCGTCTCCGTCAAAGTCCGGTTCATTTAAGCGCAAGCCGACAGTAAATGGAGATTGATCGTCAATCCAGCCAATGCCTTCCAGAAAATCCTCTTCATCAAGAAAATGGCCGCGGAATGTCGTAACCGCAGGCGATTTCTCCTTGATATGTTCCCATTTCTCCCGCAGGTCATCGTCGTATTGGATGTAATCCTGTACGGCAGCGGAAAACCATTCCGCAGTAAAGCCTTCCAGTATATTATCGCGGTCCTTCCAGCGAAAAACACCGTTTGTCCATGCGTCATAGTCAGGCAGAAAATCGCCGTCCGCGATAAATTCATAGATGGTCGATGCCGCCTCGATCAGCGGCTCTGTTTCTTCTGTAAGCTGCACGGAGCTGAATGAGTTGAACGAGTTTTTGCCGAGAAGCTCTACAGTCATCCATGGAGATAGCAGGACAGCAGTCGTCCCGATGAAGCTGACATCCTCTAGAAAGGTTCCGTAAAATGAGGATTCATGCCATTGGAACAAATGCTTTTTCATATGGCTGTAGGGAAGAGGCTGCTCATTTTCATCAAAGGCTGAGAGCGTAAATGACCCATCTTCCATTTGTTCGACGTGGATGAGAATTTCTTTAAGACTCGCCATCAATCAACTTTCCTTTCTGCAGTTCTTCTTGAAGCGCACGCAGGCGCTTGTAATGCGAGCTCAGCAGCTGAATATACCGCTCCCACACCTTCTGCTTTTTCGCTTTTTTGTACAGGGTGCGCAATTTTTTCAAATACCGGGCGGCTTCCTTGTACGAGCTGCGGTTCTTCTGATCAATGAAAAAAGCCACTTCTCTATGGTAAGCCGGTATAAGCGCCTCAGGGTCGCTCGCTGCAATTTCCTTGAGCATCATTTTATCCATTTCATTGATGGAAAAGCCGACAAGGCTATGAATTTCAATCCACTCGGCATAGCGTTTTTTTTCATATAAATGATGGCTGTATTCTGTGAACGTATACGGCAGACAGCCCGCGGCAAAGCGCTCAAACAGCGCTTGATCATTGGTTTGCTTCACATAGGCATTCAACAGAAGGAACAGCTCGCCGATCACATCGCGAATCTCTTTAAACGGCTTATCCAGCTTCGTATAACCTATCGCAATTGGTTCAATTTGCTGGTACCATGTTTTAAGCCGTTTCCAGTCCTTCTTGGCAGTCATTTCACTCAGCCATTGGAACGTATAAGGGAGCGCTTCCGGCGGGAATTGATCCGCTTCCGCAAAAATAACGTCATCATTCTTTTGCAGGAATTCCAAATGCAGGCGCCCGAATTGCAATTCGGGAGAAAAACGCCGTCCTGCTTCTTTTTTCAACATCTCCTGTTCGCGTGTCACCCATTTTGGACGCGAAAGCAGCGCACTC
This sequence comes from Bacillus sp. GW821-FHT01G09, assembly GCF_059422205.1. Lineage (NCBI taxonomy): Bacteria > Bacillati > Bacillota > Bacilli > Caryophanales > Bacillaceae > Bacillus > Bacillus sp. GW821-FHT01G09. Next base: position 556,493 of record NZ_JBWKWL010000001.1, on the reverse strand, counting down.
CAAATTTCACCGAAGACGCGGATGCGTTCATATTGGAAAATTTCTTCTTTCAACAGCAAATGTCGGATAACATCCGGTGTTTTATCCAAAAACGGATCAAGCGCAAAAGACAGCGCGTATGTTTTTAATTTATCAATAGAGCTGTAGATTGTATCCATCAGCTGTTCAACGTACGGATTGAGGGAATAAAAATCTTGTTCGGGGTTCAGCTTGCCTGCTTCAATCAATGTGAACATGCGAAGCCAAACCGCAATCGCGGAATGAATCTGATACAGGCTTTTCAGCTCCGGCTTGTTCGGCGCATGTTTTTTTAATGCGGACAGGTAGCCGTAATAGAGGCCCTGCATGTTTTGGCTGCCTTCTGGCGTACGTGCCTGCCAGAGAGAAAACTCTGAATCAAAAAAAGCAAGCCAGCTTGAAAGCGATTCTTCATTAGGCAGCACCTTTTCCTGAAACTGGCGGCGGACGAGCTCTTTGCTTTCCTCAAGCTTTTCCCTCTCCAGCCAATACTCTGTAAAAGTACCCACTCGCTCGAACATTGCATATACATATAAAAACACAGCCAGCATATGGCGGCAGATTCTTCCGGACGGACATGAACAGCCGCTTTTGACTATGACAAACAAGTTCAATGTGACCCGCACAGGCACAACATCCTGCACGTAAGCCGTAACTTCCGTCGGACTCACTGCTTGTAAACGATAGACTGAATCCTGCCGATATAAAATAAGGGCTTTTTTGATCAGCTGAACATTTTCCTCATTGTAAGGAAGAAGTTCTTTTAACTGTTCAGCAGATGCCAGCACATCGTCTTTGGAAATCATATTCTGAAGCATGATTATCGCTCCTAACCGAGTCACGTAATAAAAAGATCCAATTTCTCTATTATATCGCAACACATCGGCCTTAAAAAGTTTTTCCTAAAAAAGGACATAAAAAATGGGATGTGTCGAATGATGTATTAGAGATTGCAAATTGATAACCAGCATCATATAATAATCGTGTTTTCAACTTAATGGAAGCTGAAAGGAAAAAAAAGATGAGTGAAAAGAAATTGAATCAAGAAGAATTTCTGAAAATTTTGATGCATGCACATGAAATTGGTGAGCAGTCATCTGAGATGACGACGAAGGAAATGCTTGAAAATTTGATTTCTCATATTAAAAATGGATATGCAACATAAAAATCCCGCACGCCTTTAGCGGGATTTTTTTATGCGAGATTACGTGACTGCACGAATAAGAGAAAATGAGACAGCACTGTCAACACAGTAAATATAACGCTTACATAAAAAAGATTAGCATATCGTTTTGTAAAAAAATGTCGAATTATGTCACGTGAAAAGCTGGAGAAATGCGGTTTCAACGTTGTATAATCGTAAATGGAAAAGGATGTTATAAGAGATTTGGAGGTATCATGGGAGAATCTACTAGCTTAAAAGAGATATTATCAACGTTAACAAAACGCATACTTTTGATTATGATTGTAACCGCAGCTGCCACTGCTGCCGGCGGACTCATTAGTTTCTTCGCACTTACACCCATCTATGAAAATTCAACTCAGATTCTGGTCAACCAATCGAAAAATGAACGAAAAGAAGTTCAATTTAACGATGTCCAAACCAATCTTCAGTTAATCAATACGTACAATGTCATCATTAAAAGCCCTGCCATCTTAGATGAAGTCATTAAAGAAATGGGCCTGTCGATGACATCCCAAGAACTGAATGACAAAATTACCGTATCCAGCGAACAGGACTCCCAAGTGGTCAACATATCAGTCAGGGATGAAAACGCGGAAACAGCGGCTCATATTGCCAATACTATAGCATCTGTTTTTCAAGACAAAATCACATCCATTATGAATGTTGACAATGTCAGCATTCTGTCAAAAGCCGAGGTTTCAGAACATCCGTCCCCTGTATCGCCAAAGCCGCTACTAAACATTGCCATCGCGTTTGCGGCCGGATTGGCGGGAAGCATCGGACTGGCCTTCCTGCTTGAGCATTTGGATAATACGATCAAATCGGAAGAGCAGCTCGAATCCTTGCTGGACATACCTGTTTTAGGGACAGTTTCCACCATTGCGAATGAGCAGAAAACAGCAAAGACCTTACAGGGTTTCCAATCTGAAAAAACGGGGAGTGGACATTTTGGCGCTTAGAAAAAACAGAGGCTCGCGGATGCGGAGAAATGTCATTGCAATGACAGAGCCGAAATCCTTGAACTCTGAACAATATCGGACGATTCGCACGAATATAGAATTTGCTTCAGTGGACCGGCAAATGAAATCAGTCATGATTACATCGGCTTGTCCGGGGGAAGGAAAATCAACAACGGCCGCCAACCTGGCTGTCGTATTCGCCCAACAGGGAAAAAAAGTGCTCCTGATTGATGCTGATTTGCGAAAACCAACAGTACATACGGCTTTTTTTCTTGAAAATACGGTTGGCTTAACATCTGTTTTATTAAAGAAAAGCTCTATGGAGCAGGCTGTACAAGCATCGAATGAAAAACATCTTGACGTGCTGACGAGCGGCCCGATCCCGCCAAACCCGGCCGAGCTTCTCTCCTCGAAGTGGATGAAGGAGCTTGCAGACGAAGCGTGTGCGGCATATGATATGGTCATTTTTGATACGCCGCCTATTCTTGCCGTAGCAGATGCACAGATTTTAGGCAACGTGGCAGACGGTTCTGTTCTGGTTATTTCAAGCGGGAAAACAGAAAAAGAACAAGCCGCAAAAGCGAAAGAGGCGCTTGAAACGTGCAAAAGCAAGCTCCTTGGGGCGATTATGAACGGCAAAAAGCTTTCGAAGCACTCTGAATACGGATATTACGGAAACAAGGACAATTTCATGCAAAAATAAATAACGTGCATCGTGCCCGTTATTTATTTTTGCGAAAAAAGGGGGCTAGGACATGATCGATATTCACTGTCACATTCTTCCCGCAATGGATGACGGGGCAGGTGATTCGGCCGACAGCATAGAAATGGCAAGAGCAGCTGTTCGTCAGGGAATCCGGACGATCATTGCGACACCTCATCATAACAACGGTGTGTATAAAAACGAGCCAGCCGCAGTCAGAGAAGCAGCAGATCAGTTAAACAAACGTTTAATCAAAGAAGACATTCCTTTACATGTGCTTCCGGGACAGGAAATCAGAATCTACGGCGAGGTGGAACAAGACCTTGCCAAACGTCAGCTGCTTTCGCTGAATGATACAAAATACATCTTGATTGAGTTTCCGTTTGATCACGTTCCCAGATATGCGGAGCAGCTTTTTTATGATTTGCAGCTGAAAGGATATATTCCGGTTATCGCCCATCCTGAACGCAACAGGGAAATTCGCGAAAACCCGTCCTTGCTGTATCATCTTGTAGAAAAAGGAGCAGCATCTCAGATTACTTCAGGAAGTCTTGCGGGGACCTTCGGCAAGCAGCTGAAAGCATTTTCTCTCCGGCTGGTTGAAGCCAATTTGATCCATTTCGTAGCCTCAGATGCCCATAATGTGAAAACGAGAAATTTTCACACTCAAGAGGCCCTTTATGTTCTAGAGAAAGAATTCGGCTCGGAACTTCCTTATATGCTGACGGAAAATGCAGAGCTTCTCCTGCGAAATCAGACCATCTTCAGACAGCCTCCGCAACCGGTCAAAAGAAGAAAATTGTTTGGTCTTTTTTAACAGCCGATTCTCATTTCACCACTTTCTTTTTGAGAGCGATATAATAGTGTATTGTATGGTTGAATCACATTTCAGAAATCTGTACAGGCTGTACCCGACAGGCTATGCGGGAGATCATTCGCATTCATGATAGGATGTTCTCATACGATATTACGGAAGCTGCAAAGCAGCAATTTAACTGTTGGAGGGAAACAATGAATATAACAGTCATCGGAACAGGCTATGTCGGTCTTGTGACAGGTGTTTCTCTTTCTGAGATTGGACATCATGTAACCTGCATTGATATTGACGCTCACAAGATTGATGAAATGAGAAAGGGCATTTCCCCCATATTTGAACCAGGTCTTGAAGAGCTGATGAGAAAAAATACAGCTGATGGACGGCTGAACTTTGAAACGAGCTATGAGAAAGGCTTGGCACAGGCAGACATCATTTTTATAGCGGTCGGCACACCGCAGAAAAGCGACGGGCACGCCAATCTGGAGCAAATTACAGATGCGGCCAAACGCATCGCAAAGCATGTCAAACGAGATACAGTCGTGGTAACGAAAAGCACAGTGCCCGTTGGGACAAACGATTTGATTAATGGACTGATCACTGAACATCTAGCGGAGCCTGTCAGTATTTCGGTTGCATCCAATCCGGAATTTTTGCGTGAGGGGTCGGCGATCTATGATACCTTTCATGGTGACAGGATCGTGATCGGGACGGCCGATGAGAAAACAGCAAATACGCTGGAGAAGCTCTTCCGTCCGTTTCAAATCCCGATTTACCAAACGGATATCAGAAGCGCCGAGATGATCAAATATGCCTCAAATGCTTTTCTGGCCACTAAGATCAGTTTTATAAACGAAATTTCGAATATATGTGAAAAGGTCGGCGCCGATATTGAAGCAGTCGCGTACGGGATGGGACAGGATAAGCGGATCGGGAGCCAGTTTTTAAAAGCGGGCATAGGCTACGGCGGCTCTTGTTTCCCAAAAGACACAAACGCCCTCGTGCAAATTGCCGGCAATGTCGAGCATGATTTTGAACTGCTGAAATCGGTTATCAAAGTCAACAACAATCAGCAGGCGATGCTGGTTGATAAAGCGCTGAACAGGCTCGGCGGGGTGACGGGAAAAACGATTGCCCTTTTAGGCCTGTCATTTAAACCGAATACGGACGATATGAGAGAAGCGCCGTCAATTGTTATTGCAGACCGTCTCGCTGCGCTCGACGCCCGTATCAGAGCCTACGATCCCATTGCAGTTGGTCATGCAAAGCATGTTCTCCCGCAAGCTGTTGAATATAAAGAGACGATCGAGGAAGCTGTCAAAGGTTCTGACGCCGTCATGATTTTAACCGACTGGGCTGACATTAAACAATTTCCGTTAGCGGCTTATCAGGATTTGATGGAATCGCCGCTCATATTTGACGGCAGAAACTGCTACACATTGGATGAAGCTGCGGCTTCAGGAGTGGAGTATTATTCTGTCGGTCGGAAGGCGGTTGTTCCGTCAGGTGCAATTCAATAGATGAAAAAGAAAGGCTGGTTGCGCACCAGTCTTTTTTTCATCTATTGCGGGGTGCTGAATACATTTGCTACTATTTAACTATTGTTTGGAAAATTATACAGAAGTAGGGCTTCTTTAAACAATCGTTTGAAAAACATTAGAAGAAACGAAGAAAACCAGAAAATAAAACCTTGGAGATGCCGGAAAAGGAGAGAATCTGATGAATCATCTGCCCGAAAAAATGAGACCGTACCGCGACTTGCTGGAGAAATCAGCGAAAGAATACGTGAAACTGAATGTGAGAAAAGGGAAAACAGGACGATATGACAGCAAAATTGCCGGTGATCCCTATTTCCCCAAGCATGAAACATACCCGACTGATGAAAATGGACAGCCGATGAAGCTTCTGGCACAGATTAATTTCTCACACATTCCCCAGCTTGACGGCTACCCTTCTTCAGGTATCCTGCAGTTCTACATTTCTGTTCATGATGACGTCTATGGATTGAATTTTGACGATCGATGTGAACAAAAGAATTTCAGAGTGATCTATTTTGAAAATATCATAGAAAACGAAGACGAGCTTGTTTCTGATTTTTCATTTATTGGCACAGGCGAATGTGATTTTCCGATTTTATCAGAAGCGGCAGTCGAGCCTGTGAAATCTTCGGAATGGGTGCTGCCTACAGATTTTCAATTTGAGCAGTATACGGGCATGGAAACAATGGAGTTCTTTGGTCAGTTCGGCGAGGATGAAGAAGACATTTATAATGAACTGGCTGAAAACGGATTTGGCCATAAAATCGGCGGATACGCTTCTTTTACCCAGCATGATCCGCGGGAATACGCATATAAAGAACACACCATCATGCTTTTACAAATTGATTCAGACGATGATATCGATTCAATGTGGGGAGACGTCGGCATCGCCAATTTTTTCATCACACCTGACGATCTAAGGAAAAAAGACTTTTCAAACGTTCTGTACAACTGGGACTGCAGCTAATACAAGCTTTTGATCTAAAGGGTCAGAAGCGGGGAATAATAGAAGCCAAAGACAAAATCAGACGTGATCGACCTGATGAACAATAAGCTCAGCACGGTAAGAGGCAGGCCAACAAAATCTGCATCTTTCAAGTGCCTTTATAACTATGACATTAGGTATTTCTATTTGATAAAACGCTTTTATTAGCTGTATAACGAACAAAAACAAGATCAAATACCTACATTTCAAGAGCGTTATATGCCTAAATTAAGCCATTTACCCTATTTAAGCCGCCTTCTGGCTATTTTAAAATATAATATATGGAAATAAAGTATGGAAAAGTCTATCTTCATCAGCCCCTCCATACGACTTTTTGAGTATTAAGAGGTGATTCAGATGGGTTATGAAAGTATGCTAGCGGATATCAAAAGTTCGCTCAACGGAAAAATTTCCGACGTGGAAGACAAGATCGAAAAGCTGAAAAAAGCAAAAAAGGACATAGACACACTGCAAGAAGAGGCAATCACTGAAATCAAAGAAATTGTGAAACCGGAATTGGGCAAGCATTGGACGGGAACAAAAGCCGATGATTTCGACAAGGGAAGAGAAGAGGCGAAATCGGAAGCATCTAAGATTGTGAATGATAAATATAACGAGTATATGGCTTCGATTCAGATGGAGATTATTCAGTTGGAATCTATGAAATTTTTCTATGACAAAGAATTAAAGCTAGCGAATTTTGCTGGTCATACTCTTGCTAAGGGTGAAGAATTCTTGGAGGATGCTGTTAATCAAATTAAATCTATTAAATTGTGGTGATCTTTTTTATGTCAGAAATTAAATTGAAATACGATGCTGTAATCAAAACATTAGAGTCTGTCAAAGATGCGCTTGCTGACGTATCAATCGGCGCCGCGGGGTCCAATGGAAAAAACAAACTCGATTATACGAAAAAATATCATGAGCGTGAGGAGAACATCAAAACCATGCTCGGAGATTACAAAAAAGCGGTACAGAAAAATATCGAGGACACAAAGGATAACGTAGATTCACTCAAAGAGCAGGACGAGGCGATAGCGGTAAAATAGAACAGAAAGGGCAGTGCGATGAGTAAAGTATTTGAATCAAAATCTTTAATCGAAGAAGCGAAGAGCAGAAAAAAGCAATATGAGACGCTTGAAGAGCAGCTGAATACGCTGAAAAAAGCGTTTCAGGGAGTTGCAGATTTAGGCGATAATTTTAAAGGAAAAGGCGCGGACAATATTAAAGATTTCTTTCAGGGACAGGCGGAAATCGTCGAAAGCTGGCTGACGCTTGTCTCTGCTCAAATTGCATTTTTAAACGGCATTTCAGGCGATATTAAAGATCAAGAACTGAATGATTCATATGTGGAAACTTCATTTTTGGATCATGAGCTGCCCAATGGAGACCTGAAAGCCTCAGAGATAGTCTCCGCTCATAAAGAAGAAATCGATTCTATTTTGTCAGGCATCAGCGATATTATTGATCTCGACATGTACACGCTTGACGAGTATGCAGATAAGATGGGCGATGCCCAAAAAGTCAGACGTGACACGATCACAGCTGTCGATAAGCTTGATGAATCCCTGACCACTGAATATCAAAATTTAGAATCTCTGGACAACGCAGTGCTCACCAAATATTCTGTTCTCATGCAGGCCACCAGCAATGGGAAGAGCGCATCCCCTATGTACTATGACAAAAAAGCCTTCCACAGCAATGAAGTCTACAAAAGCGTGATTGAAGTAGAAAATCAAGGAACAACCTATATTGATGCAAAAGCCCAGCAAGCAGAAGCAAGACGTCTCCAGGAAAAAGCCGAGGAAGAAGCAAACAAACCATGGTACGAAAAAACATGGGATGGAGTTTGCAACTTTACTGGAGAAGTCACTGGCTATTATGATTATAAAAGAGCAACTGAAGGCGTTGACCCGGTTACCGGAGAAAAACTCTCCACCGCAGAACGTGTGACAGCAGGAGCTATGGCCGCTGCCGGATTCATCCCAGTCGTCGGCTGGGCAGGCCGCGCCTTCAAAGGCGGAAAAGCCATCTACAAAACCGGAAAAGCAGCTATCGCGGCTGAACACGCTTTAGATGCCTACAAAACAGGCAAATCCTTAGACATTCTCAAAATGACAGAAATGGGCGCATACGGCCTTGTTGCGTCAAACGGATTCTCAGAAGCCGTCACGGGACGGGATATGTTTGGAAACAAAGTGTCTGAGGAGAAGCGGAAGCAAGGGGCGCTCGAAGCGGCATTGAGCTTGGTTGGAGCCGGTGCATTGGCGAAACATATTGATAAAGGCATACCGCTTGCAAAATCGCCACAAGTAGCAAAAGTTGAAAAAGGGAAAAAGATTCTAGATCAAGTAAAAGAATTCAAAGTGCCGACGAATGTAAAAATTCGTGTCCACAAGACTGTCACACCGGATGGGACAACTTTCCCAATTGTTCACGCTGATGTGAAAAAGACTGCTGTGAAAGATCTTGGGATTGTGAAGATGGTGAGTAGTGGTAAAGGCACTAAGGGTCCGATGATAGAGCAGAAGAGGAAAATACCGGGACGACCGGGTCATACAACAAAAAGTGATTCAACTGAACTTGGGAAAAACTTGTTAGAATCTATGGGATTACCGCGGTCATCAAAATGGACTGGATACCAAGCCCAACATATTATTCCTGGAGAACTATATAACCATCCTATAATTAAAAAAATTGGAATGGAAACAAATCATGCATCGAACGGTATTTTCTTACCAATCCCTGCAGAGGCAATAAGTACTTTGTCTAGACATAGAGGTTATCATAGTGTTTATAATAATGTTGTAAAAAAACAGTTAAATAAAATGGACATTAATGAAAGTGTTGAAATTTTAGAACAACAAGTCTATGAATTACAGCAAAAACTAAAATTAGGGGTAGAAAAAGGAATACCTCTTTATAAATCGAAAATCAAAAATGTAGAAAAATTTTATAAAAGGGGTCAAAACAAAAAGCTCCCTATTTGGCAAAGAGGTGGGGGGGCTACAGAGGAATTATGGGAAAGGTGGTTAAATAAATGAGTAGTTACGGTAAATATAGTGATTTAGTGGAAGAGGTAATTGACTTTATTAAACACGGAGAATTATTTAAGAATAATAATCGGAATTTGTCTGATATTACACTTATAGAAGATTTTGAGATAGCGCAACAATTAGCATGGTCTCAAGATACTGATGAAGTTGAAGTAGTTTGGCAAGATGTAAAATCAAATGAAAGCGGACAGTTGTTGGGTATAATTTTAAATGATGAGCACTTAAAAACATTAGATGAAGAATTGTCGAATATTTTCAATTCTGATGATAACTATTCTGAAGATTTCATTCCTATGGATTTTTGGGATATTGCTGAAGAAGTAGAGTCAGATCTGTATAAATGTGCAATCAATCGTCTAGTAAACGGTAATAAAGACAATCTTTTTGAGAAAATGTTTCAAGTGTATAAATCAGGCGGATGGCCTTGTGGATGGAAAGGTATATATCCTGAAGGTCAATTAGTCGCTTTTATACCCCCTAAAGATGAATAATTAGTGTATTAAATTGGGGTGCACCCAGGAGATTGAACCGGAATTTATAGCATTGAACCTTATAAAAAATAAAGTTTAGGAAATTAATAGTTACTGACAGAGGTTCTCATGGTAAGAAAACATATTAAATTAGATGTTCCAAAAGCTAATATACATCCCTTAAGAATAACACAAGGTTGGAAAGTAAATTATAATCATTTTGTTGAAATAGATCCAAGAACTTTAGAACCGAATGATGATTCCTGGTTTATGTTCACAGACAGTTTGTTGCAGCTTTATCATGAACAATCCTCAATAATGCTTGATTTAGGCTGGGTTCCTGACATTTCTCCTGAAGGTAATTATCTGGTTTTACTAGTCAAAGATAATGATTGGGAAGATCCTATTAAAGAATTTTCATCAGATGACTATAAAAAAGTGATTTTATATATTGAATATCATTTAAAACAAGTAACAACTACTTGGTGGAATGAAGTTTAATGATTCTTGATTAATGGATGGAATGGTTACTATTTATGGAACACGGAATCAGGTTTATTAATGAATACCCTGAAATTGGTGAGTTGCTTCATCGTCTATTTGTGAATAGGGAATTAGACGAATGGTACAAGAACAAATGCGCAGAGAAAATAAAAGTACCTGATGAATTTAATCAAATAAAAGGTTTGAAAAAAATTGAAGTTAGAGATTTAAACAATCCTTCAGGAGAAATCAATATCCACTTGCAAGATCTTTCTGGGGAAAATGGATTTCATTTAGAACAGCAAATCAATATGAAAGTATCTAAATTGGTTCCTGTTTATGTATTAGATTATAGTTATTCCCTAAGACACGATTTAATCGATGGCGTTTATGATATTGTAGGCACCGCTGAATCTTTAGAATTCATTCAGGGAACGAACTATATTAATAAAATAATGCAAGAGAAAGGGTTTATTGAACTCAGTTATTTATATGATTACTACGATACTGTGTATGAGTGGAGTGAATTGCCGCATATACAGCCTTTCAACAGGAGATTAACATTAGGAGATGCCTTGTTTACTGATGTATTAGAATTGCTATAGTTAAAAACTTGCCGTGTTGTCATCGGCATGTTTTTTTATAGAGAGTATAACAATATGGAGTGCAAGGAGAAGCGGGATGGAAAGAGACCATATTTCTCAATTGCAGCCATTAAAAATCTGCAATGGCTGGTCTGTAGTACTGAACAATTTATGTTCAGAAAAAAGAATTCAAGAAAAATGTGAATTACTAATACTGCAAAATGAAGAACGTAAGGCCTTTATTAAGATAAGTTATGAAAATAATCAATACCATATCAAAGTAGCTGGCTTAAAAACAGATAAGATTTATGAAGATGAGTCATTTAATGAGATAGAACAATTATTAGAAGAGTTAGAATATAAAATCTGGAGTGTGGGAAGCGGGGTTTTAGAGGGTTTGCAGCCACTAAGCCAACAGATTCCCAATTTTTTAAGGCTAAAGATACCGGCTGGTTGGACTGTTGATTATATTACATTAAAAGATACTGATCCTAAGACGCTAGAGGCAAATGATGATGCTTGGTTATTTGACTTTAATCAAGATCTCCTGCAGATTTCTCATAAGACAAAAAATTTGCTGCTTGACGTAGGGTGGTACCCAGAAGGTGATCCAGCCGGAAGCTATGGGATTGAACTGATAAAAAACGAAGATTGGGAAAATCCTTTAGAGGATATTATGTGTACTGAACTTAAAGAATTAATTAAACAATTGGATTATATTTTTATGAAAGAAATGAAAAATGAATAGTAATAAAAAAGCAGATTATACTATCTGCTTTTTTCAATGATATAATTTGGTGTCATTGCTAGAATCGACATGCAGGACAATTGAGCGCGAAGAGAGGGAAACAAGTAAAATGGAAATACATCAAATTCACGATTTTCATCTAAAAGATGAATCGGATTTTGTTCAAACACAACAATCCCTTAAAAATCGTATCAACCTATCCCCCACGATCCATCCAGACTCCATCAACACCTGCGCAGGCGTCGATCTCGCCTATTGGGAGCAGAACGGAGAACCATACGGAGTGTGCAGTATTATCGTGATTGACGCTGATACAAAAGAAGTCATTGAAAAAGTGCATAGCATGGGGAGAATCAGCGTGCCGTATGTTTCCGGTTTTCTTGCGTTTCGTGAGCTGCCTTTGATCATCGAGGCGGCGAAAAAGCTGGAGACGGAGCCGGATGTCTTCTTGTTTGATGGCAACGGATATTTGCATTACAACCATATGGGCGTTGCCACCCATGCGGCTTTTTTTCTGGGGAAGCCGACGATTGGGATTGCGAAAACCTATCTCAAAATCAAAGGCTATGATTTCGTGATGCCTGAAAATGAAGTCGGTGCATACACCGATATTCTCATTGACGGCGAGGTATATGGCCGGGCGCTGCGAACGCGGCGGGACGTGAAGCCTATTTTCTTGTCTTGCGGTAATTATATTGATTTAGACAGCAGCTATCAGATCACGATGAGCTTGATCAATCAAGAAAGCAGGCTGCCGATCCCTGTCCGCCTGGCTGACCTTGAAACTCATGTTTTGCGAACGTTTTATCAAAAAAATCACATGTAAAACTTGCTGGCCGGGAGCTGCAAGTTTTTTCATTGACTCCTATATACAGGCATTCTGTGAGAATGCGAGGAACCATATATCAAACGACATTTCTGGGCCAAAATAAAAAAGCACCTGTCAAGGTGCTTTTTTCTATAAATGAGGGATCACAAGGCCCCCATATAAAAACGCCGCGATAATCAAAAATGCCGGATGCATTTTGAATTTTGTCATGGCAAGGAGGGAGATCCCCGCAATCACAATAGATTGGATCCAGCCGATCGCTTTGATGCCGTCTGCGCCGATTTGCCAGGTAAGAATGAGCATCATGACCGCGATGACAGGCTGGACGGACAGCGTCATGCCTTTGATGACAGGTGATTGGCGGAAGCGCTGGATGATGCGCAGCAGGACGATCAATGCGAGCGCCGACGGTACGACGGTTGCGATCAGGGCAATTAGGAAGCCGGGCCACCCGCCTGCGCTGTAGCCGACATACGCAGCGATTTTCGTGGCGATCGGGCCCGGCAATGCGTTCGCAAGTGCGAGCATATTTGAGAATTGATCGTTTGAGAGCCAGCTGTATCTGTTTACAACTTCTTCAAACATTAGCGGGATAGACGCAGGTCCGCCGCCATATCCCAGTAGGTTTGCGATAAAAAACGCCATAAATAAATAGATCGATATCATGAGGCTGACATTCCTTTATCTTTTGAATGTTTATTTGTGATTTTGTCTTTCAGTTTAAAATGAAACGCCCCGTACGCTAAGAAAATGATAATGACAAGGCCGGGATTAATCTGTAAAGTTTGCAGGCCGATAAAAGCGATGATAAAAAACAGGATGCCGGTGACCCAGCCGAAACCTTTAAGCGCTTTTTGGCCAAACTCGTACGCCATGATTCCGAGCATGACCGCAATTACCGGCGTGACGGCACCAATCATACCTGCAACAATTGCTGAATGGCTTAACACATTTACAGCCGCAAACAAGCCCACCATCGCAAGACATGTAGGCAGAATGTGGGCGAGGGTCGCCACAATTGCACCTAATGTGCCTTTTAGCTTAAAGCCCAGATAAGCAGCCATTTTGGTGGCAATCGGTCCGGGAAGCGCATTAGCGATTGCTAATATTTCTCCGAATTCATCATCGTCAATCCATTTATATTTATTGACCGCTTCATGGCGGATCAGCGGAATCACGGAAGGTCCGCCGCCGAAACCTAATATGCCGGTGCGAATCATTGCGGCCGTCATATCCCGATAAGGATGGTTTTTCATTCGTTTCTCTCCTTTACAGCTTCATTCCCATACGGCTTTTGTATCGTTTGATCAGCATCTGGCAATCAACACTGACGACGCCTCGCAATGGATACAACCGTTTTGTTAAAAATTCTTCCATTTCTTGATCGTTGGCAAAGATCCCATGCATATGCAGCTTGCTCGGGCCTGTCATGTGATAAAGACTGGTGACCGCATGCTCTTCCTCAAGCTTAAGAGCGACCTCTTCTAAAAATTGCGGTTCTACCTCGACATTGAAAAACACAGAAACATGAATGCCGATTTTAGCGGGATTGATGACAGCGGTGAATTTTTCAATAACACCGGCTTCAATTAATTGGTTGATACGGGCCTGCACGGCGACCCGTGACAAATCGACTCTTTTGCCAAGATCCGTATAAGAAATTCTGCCTTCTTCATGCAAAATCGTGAGAATTTGTTTATCAGTCTCATCAAGTACAAGGTTGGGGATTTGATATTCATGACTCAATTGCTCCACCTGCTTTCGTAGCCTTTTAGCAATCATTTTATCATAAAAGTTACGTATCGAAATAATAATTTTTCATTTGTTTTCGAAATGAACGAAAAAATATCTTATTATTTGCGAAAAGAAGAAAGTTCGTCAGTTTTTCTGCCGGATCAGTAGATGTGAAAAATCAGGCTCCCTATACTGAAGAAAATTTCTTAAAAAAGGGGACTTGTGATGAATAAATCTGTCATCGGTACAAAGCAAATGGTCGTCAGTCCGCATTACCTCGCTTCTCAAGCCGGAAACCGCATACTGGATAAGGGAGGCAACGCGTTTGACGCCGCTGTTGCGGTGAGTGCTTGTCTTGCGGTTGTGTACCCGCATATGACCGGACTTGGCGGGGATTCCTTTTGGCTGACTTTTCACCAGGAAACAAAGGCAGTAAAAGTCTACAATGGCAGCGGCCGTTCAGGAAAAAACGTAACGAGAGATGTATATAAGGGAAAAAGCGCGATTCCGCTGCGGGGAATTGACAGTGCCATTACCGTGCCGGGAATGGTTGATAGCTGGGATGCGGTCCTGAAGGAGTACGGGCGTCTGTCTCTTGCAGATGTATTGGAGCCCGCACGCGACTATGCCCAAAATGGGTTTCCTGTATCAGCAGATCAGTGTCGTCACACAGAAAAGAATATTGAATTGCTGGCTTCCACGCCTTACACGGCTGACATCTTCACGAGAAGGGGCAAAGCACCTGTCCCGGGAGAGCGGTTTGTGCAAAAAGAGCTTGCAGACAGTCTGAACTTGATTGCTGAAAAAGGAAGAAGCGCATTTTATGAAGGAGATCTCGCTCAGCGGATTGTCTCACATTTACAGAATAACGGCAGTTACATGACAATCGATGATTTTAAAGCGCATCGGGGTGAGTGGGCAGTGCCTGTATCAAGTGATTATCGAGGATACAGTGTGTATCAGGCGCCGCCGAATTCTCAGGGATTTACCGGTTTATTAACACTGAACATTTTGGAAAACTATGATTTCACCCAAATCGAACACGGTTCATTTGAGTATTATCACGTGCTTGTGGAGGCATTGAAAAAGAGTTTTCTTGATCGGGATGCCGTCCTGACTGATCCGGCGTTTGCAGACATTCCGCTTGAAAGGCTTTTGGACAAACGTTATGCAAAACAATTGGCAGAAGAAATCGGCTATCTCGCAATACCGGCAGAAAGCAGGCCGGTGGGAAGTGATACGGCATATGCGGCCGTAATCGATGCGGATGGCAACGCAGTGTCATTCATTCAAAGCCTGTACTTTGAATTTGGCTCGGCAGTCACTGCCGGTGATACAGGCATATTACTGCAAAACCGCGGATCATTTTTCTCACTGGATGAAAATCATGTCAACACGCTTGAACCGAGAAAGCGCACCTTCCATACGTTGATGCCGGCTATGGTCTGTAAAGGCGGAAAGCCAAAAATTCTGTACGGCACACAAGGCGGCGAAGGCCAGCCGCAGACCCAGACGGCCATCATTACCCGAATGCTGGACTACGGAATGCATCCACAGCAGGCAATCAGCGAACCGCGCTGGGTATGGGGCAGAACGTGGGGAGAGGAATACGAAGGTCTCAGAGTCGAGGGCAGATTCACAGACAAAACAATCCAAAAACTGAAAGACAGCGGGCATCTCGTGGAGGTTGTCGGTGACTATGATCCGCTGATGGGACAAGCGGCTGCAATCAAAGTTGATGAAGAAGACTTTCTCCAAGGCGGAGCCGATCCTCGGGGAGACGGAGCGGCTGTGGGGATTTAAATAACTATAGGGTACAAATATAAATCAAAAGCATAAACATAAGGGAGACCTCTACAATGTGGTACATATACTGTTTATCTTCAGGTCTATAATGCCACTCCATAAAAATTCGTATTGAGTCAATCACAATAAAAAATAAAAGAAGCAAATATTCAACTGGAAAAAAGGAGAGTGAAAACACAAACAAAATAAGTAAAGTGATTTCGATCCATTTGTGTGTATTGCTGACATGCTTATATCGCCAGCCGGATTTATCAATACCGTATTTTTTCTTTATAAAAAATTGAGAGGCGAGACTGATGGTAATAGCGATCAGCATTAAAATCCAAAAGTTTGTCATTCCAATTCCTCCTAATCTACCTTTATACGAAGAAAAAGGAAAAACGTTTCATAAAAGAACACCCCGAGCTTACTCTGGGTGTTCTTTTTTTGATATTTTTTCAGTTATTTACAGGCGATATTTTGTAATCATAAGGTCTTTTCGACTAGTTTCTTCTATTTAAATAGTCCTTCTCTTCAGCTGGGACGAATCAGTGTGAATTCTTCCCCCAGCTTGGCATAGTGATTTCCCGCCAATCGTGAGGCAGGCTTTAATTCATCCGTTAAAATATATCCCTTTTCTGCATCATACACCTTTTCATCTAGGTGGAAGCAGACAACTCTTCCGATGAGCAGATCTGCTGTAGTGATGCCTTGATCATTGTCAAAGGTAATATGCCGCTCTAATTTGCACTCAAAGCGAACGCGGGCTTCCTTAATGCCGGGAACTGAAACAGCTTTGCTTTCAACAGGATGAAGCGAGGTGCGTGTAAGCTCGCTTTCATCCGGCCTTAAGCTTGCAGCTGTTTCATTGATATCTTCAATGATGGCTTCATCACTGACATGAACGACAAATTCTCCGTTCTCCACTGCGTTTCGTGCTGTATCTTTTTGGCGTCCTTCCGTCCTGTTAACAGAAATACTGAGAAGCGGAGGATCTGAGCTGACGACGTTATAAAAACTGAAAGGCGCGGCATTGACCGCTCCTTCTGAAGAAAGTGTTGTCACAAATGCAATGGGGCGGGGAATAACGGTACCTGACAATAGCTTGTATGTGTCTTTGGCACTAAGCTGATCAGCTTGAAATATGTACATAGCAACAACCGCCTTTATCGTTAGGATACCTTGATTATAACGAAATGGTTTAAAGGAAACCAAATGATGCGGGTTGCATATGTTATGTCATGACATATATCTAATACAGGGCAAATAAAAAAATAGGCTTCCGTACCTCCGCCGGCAGCCTATTGAAACAATGAAAACTTAGATTATTTGTATTTCTTTTTGACTACCCAGCAATTGCCGTCTTTCCAGTATTCTTTTTTGCTGTCATAATCATCGTGTCTTTTGTAGTCGTCGCAGTGATGGTGCGGTTTTTTGTAGTATTTCTTATGGGAACGATAAGATTTTTTGTGTGTGCGGCATGACTTCTTATAGCTGCGAGATTTTTTCTTGTGAGAACAGTAAGACTTTTTGTAGCTGCGAGATTTTTTGTAAGAACGGCAAGATTTTTTATAGCTGCGAGATTTTTTGTAAGAACGGCAAGATTTTTTATAGCTGCGAGATTTTTTGTGAGAACGGTACGATTTTTTGTGGCTGCGTGATTTCTTGTGAGAGCAGTATGATTTTTTGTGGCTGCGAGATTTTTTGTGAGAACAGAATGATTTTTTGTGACTGCGAGATTTTTTGTGAGAGCAGTATGATTTTTTATGGCTGCGAGATTTTTTGTGAGTGCGGTGCGACTTTTTATGACTGCGTTTTTTTCCATGAGGCTCTTGGTATAAATAATCCTTTAAACCTTCTTTTTTTGCGGATTTCACCGCTTCTTTGATGTCAGAATGGGAATAGTGGCCCAATTTGAAATCCTCCTTTTAAAAATGATGTTAAGGATGAAGATCCTTACTACCCTCATAGTACGCGCGGTTTTAAAAAGTGTATAAGTGTTCCGCTGAGATCTTATAAAAATAAAAGCCTAAAATTTGTAAGGAGGATTATGGATGAAGAATCAATCCAATTTACCGCTTTATCAGCTGTTTGTTCATCCAAAAGATTTGCGTGAATTAAAAAAGGATATATGGGACGATGATCCGGTGCCAGCTGTGATGAAGGTAAATCAAAAAAGGCTGGATATCGATATCGCTTATCGGGGATCACATATCAGAGACTTCAAAAAGAAGTCATACCATATTTCCTTTTATCAGCCGAAAACATTCCGCGGCGCGCGAGAGATTCACTTAAATGCGGAGTATAAAGACCCTTCCTTGATGAGAAACAAATTGTCTCTGGATTTTTTCTCGGAGCTAGGGACACTGTCTCCAAAGGCAGAGTTTGTGTTTGTAAAGGTGAATGGGAAGAATGAAGGGGTTTATCTTGAACTTGAATCCGTAGATGAATATTATTTGGCGAAAAGGAAGCTGGCTGATGGCGCGATTTTTTACGCGGTGGATGATGATGCTAACTTTTCTCTGATGAGCGATTTGGAAAAGGAAACGAAGACGTCGCTGGAGCTTGGATATGAAAAGAAGACAGGGACTGTGGAAGATGATTTTTATTTACAGGATATGATTTTTAAAATTAATACTGTCCCTAAAGCTCAGTTTAAGTCAGAAGTGACAAAACACGTGGATGTCGATAAGTATTTGCGCTGGCTTGCCGGTATTGTATTCACCTCGAACTATGACGGGTTTGTCCACAACTACGCATTATACAGAAGCGGGGAAACCGGATTATTTGAGGTGATTCCTTGGGATTATGATGCGACCTGGGGCAGGGATATCCATGGAGAGCGGATGGCTGCCGATTATGTAAGAATTCAAGGATTTAATACACTAACCGCCCGGATATTGGATGAATCCGAGTTTCGCAAGTCCTACAAGCGCCTGTTAGAAAAAACGCTCCAATCTCTTTTTACGATAGAATATATGGAACCGAAAATCATGGCGATGTATGAGCGGATTAGGCCTTTTATCTTAATGGACCCATATAAAAAGAATGATGTTGAGCGTTTTGACCGTGAGCCGGATGTGATTTGTGAGTATATTAAAAACCGTTCACAATACCTCAAAAATAATTTAAGTATTTTATGAATGTGTGAAAATAGGTATTCTGCTGAAAAAGCGACAATTAGGCTATTGAATTAGTTCAACAAATAAACGTGACACGTATATATGCAATATGTTTATCATCTATGTATAAGTGACTAGGAGGAACTTGAATGAGCAAGAGGAGAATGAAGTATCATTCAAATGATGAAATATCTTATTATAACTTTTTGCATTCAATGAAAGATAAAATTGTTACTGTATATCGTGGAGGTCCGGAATCTAAAAAAGGAAAATTAGCTGCTGTAAAATCAGATTATATTGCTTTACAAGCTGAAAAAAAAATAATTTATTATCAGTTAGAGCATGTGAAAAGTATTACTGAGGATACCAATAATAGCACCACAACAATTGAGACTGAGGAAATGCCCGACGCTGACGATTTTCATAGCTTAATCGGACAATTAATGAACCAATCAGTTCAATTTAATCAAGGGGGTCCGGAATCTAAAAAAGGAAGATTGGTCTGGCTGGGAGATGATTACGCTGCGTTAAACACAAATGAGGATGGGGTAGTGTATTTTAATATCCATCACATAAAGAGTATAAGTAAACATGAGCCCGATTTGAAAATAGAAGGACAGACGCCATCAGGTGTCTTGGAAGCTGATTATTTAAGCGAGGTTTTTAAGAGTCTGACTCATAAATGGGTTTCAATTAATCGTGGAGGTCCGGAAGCCATTGAGGGTATCCTTGTAGATAATGCCGACGGCCATTATACTATAGTGAAAAATCAAGAGGTGCTTCGCATCTATCCTTTTCACATAAAAAGCATCAGCTTAGGCCCAAAAGGGTCGTACAAAAAAGAGGATGAAAAGAATGAGCATCAAAATCAGGAAGACAGCGATGATACAGATCAAAAAGAAGAAGTGTACAGCAGTTCGTTAATTTCTTCAAAGCCATATAGCTCATCAAGTTCATCAAAATCATCTAAACGATCACTAAAATCTTCAGATTATCAGTCATCAAAATCATACAGCTCATCAGGTTCAAAGAGTTCATCAAAATTATCTAAACGATCATCAAAATCTTCAGATCATCGATCATCAAAATCATACAGCTCATCAGGTTCAAAGAGTTCATCAAAATCATCTAAACGATCATCAAAATCTTCAGATCATCAATCATCAAAATCATACAGCTCATCAGGTTCAAAGAGTTCATCAAAATCATCTAAACGATCGCCAATATCATCAGATTATCAATCATCAAAATCATACAGCTCATCAGGTTCAAAGAGTTCATCAAAATCATCTAAACGATCACCAAGATCTTCAGATTATCAATCATCAAGATCATCAGGTTATTCAAGTTCCTTAAAAAGTTCAGGAAAACAAAAGGAAGATTATAGCTATGAAACGATTGTCAGAACGATAGACTATCACTGGAAACGTAAATATTAATAGATAATGGAGGAGCATCAGATTAAGTGATGCCCTTTTTCAGTTAAAGGAGGAGAATCGTGAAAGGTTTGAATCAATTTCTTAACACAGATGTTGAGGTTGTCATTTCAGGAGATACAAGGTTTGTCGGCACCCTTATAGATATCGGACAGGATATTTTTGTTATTTTTGATGGCTGCAATTATCTTTATATTCCCTTGTTGCATCTTCATCAAATGAACAAGGCGAAAATAGTGACCAGTACTGAGAATCCATTTTTGATCAATCCGGAAGATCCAATGATAGAGGCAGAAACTCAAGCTTTTTCATATAGAAATACATTAAACAAGGTCAAAGGCCAGTTTATTGAAGTTTATGTAACTGGGGGTCGATCGATCCATGGGTATGTTACAAATGTTTTAAACGATTATATTGTATTTTTCTCACCCGTATTTAAAATACTTTTTATATCTATGCATCATTTAAAATGGTTTACCCCTTATTCAACTGAACAAACACCGTATACTCTTGACAACTCACAATTGCCTGTCGTGCCTTCCAAAGTTCCTCTTGTGCGTAATTTTGAGGAGCAGATCAAAAAAAATATTGGTGAATTGGTCATATTTGATATGGGAGAGGTGCCAGAAAAAGTTGGTCTATTAAAGGATGTCTCTAATAATATCATTGAGCTTATTAACGCAAGTGGAGAGCCAGTCATTTGGAAGTTAAATCATCTAAAGACAATGCATCTTCCCTAGTGTATACAAAACTGCCCTCTTGAATAGCAGAAGGCAGTTTTTCGTTTCATACTGTGCTAAAGAAATAACCAACTGATCCAAAAATATAAACATGTTAACGTAAAAAGAACAGTCAGCGGAATGATGATAATGGTCGTTTTTATATATTCGCCCCATGAAATACTTTCATCATGCTGTTTTAATATATGCATCCAAATAAGCGTTGCTAAGGTTCCCATAGGTAATAATAATGAACCGATATCACTGCCGATAATATTTGCCAAGTAGATGATTTTTGTTGTTGAAGGATTCAGGGTCATTTCAGTTAAGGTAAAAGTACTGATCATTAACGCTGGATGGTTGTTAAAGAGATTAGAAAAAACTGAAGTAGAGATACCTGATGCGAAAGTTGCGTGGGCGAGGCTTCCAGAAACCACAGGTTCAAAATAATTCACAAGTAACTCAGTGAATCCAATATTATGCAGACCATAAATTAAGACATACATAGTAAAAGCGAATATAAAAATGTGCCAAGGCGATTTATATAACAAGTCTCTTGGGGAGGTTTTGAAATAAATCCATCTCCAGCTCAACAGGATAAAAGATCCGATGACAGCGACTAGAGGAACAGAAATACCGGTATATGATGCTGCAAATAGACTCATTCTGACGAGAAAAACAAATGCAAGCACAAACAACATAATTTTTGTTTGATTTCGTTCTGGTAAAGGAGCTGATGGCGAATGAAGAGGATGGTACCTTCTATGCCGCAGAGACTGAAAATGGCTCGGTATATCTGGCAGGTTCTTGGGAAGACGTTTATAAAAGAACATAAACAGTAGACAAGTCATAAAAATGAGTCCCATCATACTAGGGACAAACATCATGGCAGTGTGAAGATATAGATCCATTCCAATGATTTTGAGAGAAATTAAATTAACAATATTACTTACGCCAATCGGTGCGCTAGAGGCTGTGGCTATTAAAACACCGCTTAATAAATATGGGGCTTTTTGATGTTTTTTTAAACCTAAATATTTTAGTACAAGCAAAAGGATTGGAGTTGTGATCAAAATGCTCCCATCATTATTCAGGAAAATGGTCATGAGAAAGCAGAGCAAATTGGTTAGCCAAAAAAGCTTGATGCCTGAACCCTTGGCTTGTTGGAGCAGTTTTGCAGCCACCCAATAAAAGAAACCAAAGCTTTCCAGTGCAATGGCCATAATCATAGTGGCAAGGATTGTAACCGATGCACCCGTGACTTTTGTTCCGATTTCCCCTAAGTCTGCCAATGACACACTTCCGCACAATAAAACCATTAAAGCGCCAAATGTGGCGGGGATAGCTTCATTTAGTCCTTTTGGTCTCCAGAAAATAAAAATCATTGTTACGAAAAAAGCGAGCAATGTGAATATGCCGGTGAACTCAATAATTTACTTCACCTCTCTATCTTTCATTTTTAAAATCAAACTAATGTCCTGCGCTTACTAATGTCCTTGCCAACTATTTGTACTGTATGTATACGTATACTGATATAAAGTTGTACTAAGCGATTATATTAAATTAATAAAATTTCCATAAGAAACCCAAAAGAAAAAAGAGATTGCAAGTATCGTTCATGTACCTGCATCACTCTCTTTAGTTCTTGTCTGCTGACAATTTGAAATATGAATAAAATGCTTTATAAGCGGATTATGATTGTCTTTGCGGTAAGCGATAACCCATTCTGCATTAAGCTGTATTTGGTCCATTTTTCGATAAGTAACATCCAAATTAAATAGTTTTTTGGCTGAGGAAGGAACAAATGTCATACCAATTCCGGCACTGACTAAACCAATCACCATTTGATATTCTGTGGCTTCCTGGACAATGTTGGGTCTGAAGCCCGCTTGTTCACAGAACTGAATAAAATCCATGTATAGCGTAGGCCATGCTTCTTTAGCAACAGTAATAATTGGTTCATCTCTTAAATCCTCAATCGTAATTGATTCCTTAGAAGTCAATGGGTGTTGCTTAGGCAAAGCTAAAACACAAGGGCTGCTTTGGGCGGTTTCGATATGTAAAGCTGTATGCTGTAAGGGAGGATGAAGTATACCAATATCAATGTTGCCCTTTAGTAGCTCCTCCTGCTGCCTAGACGAGGATATTTCACGCAGTTCTATTTTCACAGATGGGAATTTTTTACGATATTCCCGGACAATCGGCGGCAGAAATTCATATGTAGCTGATCCGACAAAACCGATTACGAGAAGGCCTTGCTCGCCGCGGGCCGTCCGCTGTGCCAGTTCAATTCCTTGTCCGATTTGCATCAATGCCATGCGGCAATGATTTAAAAAGATTTCTCCTGCTGCGGTAAGCTCGACAAATCGTTTTGTCCTTTTCAGAAGCGTAACTCCGACTTCTTCCTCCAGCTGTTTGATCTGCTGGCTGAGAGGAGGCTGCGTCATGTTCAGCCGCCGGGCAGCCTTTCCGAAATGAAGCTCTTCGGCTACTGCGATAAAGTATTGAAGATGGCGAAGCTCCATTCAATATGCATTCCTTTCCATAGGTTAATAATTCGTATTACATATTAATCATAAGGCGAATCGATATTGGAGGTCAATTTCCAAAGAGTGTATAGTGAAACTTATCACAAGATATTTAAAATTTTACGTTTAAAATGCATAATAAGGAGTGAGGGTGTTGACAAAAGCAACAAAAGAACAAAAATCCCTTGGGAAAAACAGAGGGGCGGAGCTTGTTGTTGATTGCTTGGTGGAGCAAGGTGTCACACATGTATTTGGCATTCCAGGTGCAAAAATTGATGCGGTATTTGACGCTTTACAAGATAAAGGACCTGAAATTATCGTTGCCCGGCACGAACAAAACGCAGCATTCATGGCCCAAGCAGTCGGCCGTTTAACTGGAAAACCGGGAGTCGTGTTAGTCACATCAGGACCGGGTGCCTCTAACTTGGCAACAGGCCTGCTGACAGCGAACACTGAAGGAGACCCTGTCGTTGCGCTTGCTGGAAACGTGATCCGTGCAGATCGTTTAAAACGGACACATCAATCTTTGGATAATGCGGCGCTATTCCAGCCGATTACAAAATACAGTGTAGAAGTTCAAGATGTAAAAAATATACCGGAAGCTGTTACAAATGCATTTAGGATAGCGTCAGCAGGGCAGGCTGGGGCCGCTTTTGTGAGCTTTCCGCAAGATGTTGTGAATGAAGTCACAAATACGAAAAACGTGCGTGCTGTTGCAGCGCCAAAACTCGGTCCTGCAGCAGATGATGCAATCAGTGCGGCCATTGCAAAAATCCAAACAGCAAAACTTCCTGTCGTTTTGGTCGGCATGAAAGGCGGAAGACCGGAAGCAATTAAAGCGGTTCGCAAGCTTTTGAAAAAGGTTCAGCTTCCATTTGTTGAAACATATCAAGCTGCCGGTACCGTTTCGAGAGATTTAGAGGATCAGTATTTTGGCCGTATCGGTTTGTTCCGCAACCAGCCTGGCGATTTACTGCTAGAGCAGGCAGATGTTGTTCTGACTATCGGCTATGACCCGATTGAATATGATCCGAAATTCTGGAATGTCAATGGAGACCGGACAATTATCCATTTAGACGAGATTATCGCTGACATTGATCATGCTTACCAGCCTGATCTTGAATTGATCGGTGACATTCCGTCCACGATCAATCATATCGAACACGATGCTGTGAAAGTGGAATTTGCAGAGCGTGAGCAGAAAATCCTTTCTGATTTAAAACAATATATGCATGAAGGTGAGCAGGTGCCTGCAGATTGGAAATCAGACAGAGCGCACCCTCTTGAAATCGTTAAAGAGTTGCGTAATGCAGTCGATGATCATGTTACAGTAACTTGCGATATCGGTTCGCACGCCATTTGGATGTCACGTTATTTCCGCAGCTACGAGCCGTTAACATTAATGATCAGTAACGGTATGCAAACACTCGGCGTTGCGCTTCCTTGGGCAATCGGCGCTTCATTGGTGAAACCGGGAGAAAAAGTGGTTTCTGTCTCTGGTGACGGCGGTTTCTTATTCTCAGCAATGGAATTAGAGACAGCGGTTCGACTAAAAGCACCAATTGTACACATTGTATGGAACGACAGCACATATGACATGGTTGCATTCCAGCAATTGAAAAAATATAACCGTACATCTGCGGTCGATTTCGGAAATATCGATATCGTGAAATATGCGGAAAGCTTCGGAGCAACTGGCTTGCGCGTAGAATCACCAGACCAGCTGGCAGATGTTCTGCGTCAAGGCATGAACGCTGAAGGTCCTGTCATCATCGATGTCCCGGTTGACTACAGTGATAACATTAATTTAGCAAGTGACAAGCTTCCGAAAGAATTCGGGGAACTCATGAAAACGAAAGCTCTCTAGCACTCTGCGCATCACGACACTGTTTTATGAACAGCACTAAATAAAAGGAGTGAAGGGAAATATGAAACGAGAAAGCAACATTCAAGTGCTCAGCCGCGGTCAAAAAGATCAGCCTGTGAGCCAGATTTATCAAGTATCAACAATGACTTCTCTATTAGACGGAGTATATGACGGAGATTTTGAACTGTCAGAGATTCCGAAATATGGAGACTTCGGTATCGGAACCTTTAACAAGCTTGACGGAGAGCTGATTGGGTTTGACGGCGAATTTTACCGTCTCCGTTCAGACGGAACTGCGACACCGGTCCAAAATGGGGATCGTTCTCCGTTCTGTTCATTTACGTTCTTTACACCGGACATGACGCACAAAATTGATGCGAAAATGACACGCGAAGACTTTGAAAAAGAGATCAACAGCATGCTGCCAAGCAGAAACTTATTTTATGCAATTCGCATTGACGGATTGTTTAAAAAGGTGCAGACAAGAACGGTAGAACTTCAAGAAAAACCTTACGTGCCAATGGTTGAAGCAGTCAAAACACAGCCGATTTTCAACTTCGACAACGTGAGAGGAACGATCGTAGGTTTCTTGACACCAGCCTATGCAAACGGAATCGCCGTTTCTGGCTATCACCTGCACTTCATTGACGAAGGACGCAATTCAGGCGGACACGTTTTTGACTATGTGCTTGAGGATTGCACGGTTACGATTTCTCAAAAAATGAACATGAATCTCAGACTTCCGAACACAGCGGATTTCTTTAATGCGAATCTGGATAACCCTGATTTTGCGAAAGATATCGAAACAACTGAAGGAAGCCCTGAATAAAAGAAAAAAAGAAAGCCCCTTTTAGCAGGGCTTTCTTTTTATTTGGCTCTTTTCCTGATTTTAGATAAAATAACATCAAAACAGTAAAGGTGTGGTCTGATGAAAATATTGGTCTTGGCAGTGCATCCTCATATGGAGACCTCAGTTGTTAATAAGGCGTGGGCTGAGGAATTGAGTAAACATGACAATATCACAGTACGGGATCTTTATAAGGAATACCCGGATGAAGCGATAGATGTTGCGAAGGAACAGCAGCTGTGCGAGGAATACGATCGGATTGTCTTTCAATTCCCGCTATATTGGTACAGCTCTCCGCCGCTCTTGAAAAAATGGCAGGATCTTGTGCTGACTTATGGCTGGGCTTTTGGTTCAGAAGGAAATGCCTTGCATGGCAAGGAGCTGATGCTGGCTGTATCAACAGGGAGCGAAGCGGAAAAATATCAAGCGGGCGGAGCAAATCATTACTCGATCAGTGAGCTATTGAAACCATTTCAGGCCACGAGTAATCTGATCGGCATGAAGTATCTGCCTCCATATGTGTTCTATGGCGTGAATTATGCAGCTGCAGAGGATATTTCACACAGTGCAAAACGGTTAGCCGAATACATTCAGCAGCCTTTTGTTTAAAAGAAAGCCCTGTCGAACATACGGCAGGGCTGTATTTGTTTAAAAATCCGGCAGCTCAGACAGGTTATTTTCCTTGATGCCGTCCGGTTCACTTCGCAAAATGTCACGCCCGTATTTATGGAAGACATCAACATGAGCGAGTTTTCCTGATTTTGCTTCTGACAGCGCAGTAGGATAGTCGAGCTCTCTTCCTGTATTGGTTTTCACTGCGATAATATTGTCTTCCTCGTTTCTTCTAACCGCAATAATTTCTTCTTTTCCAGATGGAACATTTTCTTGATCGACAGTTGTTTGCCGGGCTTTATACGATTCATATGCTGCTTCAAATTGATCCATATTTACACCTCCGCTTTTTAGCGTGAACAAAAATGTCGATGATCATGTAAGGTTTCGACACAGCATACGACAATATTTCCTGAGAAATATCTTGGGAATGTGACAAATCAATTCATAATAAAAGGGATTCCGCATAAATACGGAATCCCTCTCAGTTATTTTGTCATGTGTAAATCCTTTGTTTTCATATAACCTGTCGCACCGCCGTAATCAACGAATACCCAATCAAAATCAAAACCGCCTTTATTCGTTTGACTCCAGCCTAAAAAAGAAACGCTTGTGTCTGCTGGAAGAGTCTTAATGCTCTTTCCGTTAGCGGATGTGTATACTTTCGTTTTTGTTTTGGTTTTTACTGTTGTTGCTGCTTTTACAATATAATGAGTGGAGACAAAGCCTGTTTTTCCGTTTTTATAATGAACCTTTGCCCAGTCAGCATTTGAGAAGGAAATCAGCTTTAGGCTATCTCCTAAGTGCAGCGTATCGGCTTTCTGGCTTGATGCGGAAGGCTTCGTTCTGACATTTAGAGCCTCTGCTGATACCAAATAAGAATCAATCGGATAACTGTATAAATCATCAATGCTTACCGTTGTTTCTGGCTGTTGGGCATGGATCGTGCCAGCGCCCCCTGCAGCAGCCGCAGTCATTCCAGCCGCAAGTGCTAAAGTTGAAAATAGTTTTGTTGGTTTGTTCATGCCGTTCCTCTCCTCACGTAAGAGAAATAATTCATTCTATAACTCTATTCACGTTATCGCAGGTTCCTAAACATCAGACAATTATTTTTGTGTTTCTAGTTTGAGAGGCGCGGATATTGTTTTTTGCACTTTTTTTCCGTGCAAAATATCATCTGCTGCTTCTGTAGCCAGTTTACCGATTAACTCAGGCTGCTGAGCGACGGTTGCTGACAGCTTTCCGTCTTTAATGGAAGCGAGCGCGTCTTTATTGCCGTCAAAACCGATCACCAATATGTCTTTCCCCGAGCTGTTAATTGCCTCGAGAGCACCGAGCGCCATTTCATCGTTGTGAGCAAAAACAGCTTGGATATCAGGATGTCCCTGCAGCAGGTTTTCCATGACAGTCAGGCCTTTCGTGCGGTCAAAGTCAGCTGATTGTTTTGTGACAACTTGGAGCTTTTGGTCTGCGATGTTATGGAATCCTGAGCCGCGTTCCCGTGTGGCAGATGCGCCGGGGACGCCTTCAAGCTCTGCCACCTTTGCTCCTTTTCCAAGTTTGTCGGCAATAAACGCCGCGGCCATTTCACCGCCTTTTACATTATCGGAAGCAACGAGGGTTTCAACTTTTCCTTGTTCGGCAGATCGATCGATTGTTACGACGGGCACACCGACTGCGTTTGCAGATTCTACTGCCGTTGAGATCGCCGAAGAATCAGTCGGGTTGATTAATAATGCATCAACACCTTGCTGAATTAAATCTTCCACGTCACTCGTCTGTTTCGATGAATCATTTTGTGCATCAACAATGATGACTTTCATTCCCCTTTTTTTAGCTTCTTTTTCGATACCCTTTTTTAATGAGACAAAAAAAGGATTATTAAGTGTTGAGACGGACAAGCCAATGGTGAATTCCTTTTTGTTCCCCGAGTTTGACGGCTTTGCCCATTGGGGAGGCTCAAGCGAACAGGCGGTTAACAAAAATAATGATAACGTTAAAATGACGGATACAGCCTTTTTCATGTGAAAACCCTCCTATGCTGACTTCTTGCGGTCTAATAATACCGCAATTAAGATAACAATCCCTTTGACAACCAGCTGATAAAATGATGAGACGCCAAGCAGATTAAGTCCGTTATTAAGTGTGCCGATGATCAGCACCCCGATTAACGTGCCGACAATGCGTCCTCGGCCGCCAGAAAGACTTGTTCCGCCTAAGACGACTGCCGCGATAGCATCAAGTTCGTACGATTCCCCCGCAGTCGGCTGGGCCGAATGCAGGCGGGAAGTCAATATGGCACCTGCAAGAGCGGATAAAAGACCGGCTAAAGAATAGATCATCACTTTCACGCGCGTCACTTTAATGCCTGAAATGAGCGCGGCTTTCTCATTGCCGCCGATTGCGTACGTTCGGCGTCCGAATGGTGTTTTATGAAGAAGCACCCAAAGGATGACAAAGGCAAGAACCATCGTAATCGCCGGTACAGGAATGCCTAAAAAGTAACCGCGTCCGAACATCTGAAAAGCGTAGTTTGTGCCAAGTCCGGTAATCGGATTTCCATCTGTATACACTAGCGTCAGTCCGCGAAACACAGTCATGGTCGCAAGCGTGGCGATAAAGGGCGCCATTTTTCCTTTAGTAATCAATAATCCGTTGATCATGCCTAGTACGGCACCAATGATACAGCCAAGGATGATCGCGAGAACCGGATCGACACCGGACACAATCATCCCCGCAACTAAAGCACTGGACAGGGCAAGAATAGCGCCGACAGAAAGATCAATGCCGCCTGTCAAAATGACAAAGGTCATTCCGAACGCGATTAATCCGTTAATGGCGACCTGGCGAAGCAGGTTTAAAATATTCAGCGGTTCAAGAAAGCTGGGATTTAAAATAGATACAATGATAACGAGAATAAATAAACCAAGAAACGGGCCGAGTTTTTGCATGACTCCGTCGAAGTGAATCCGTTTTTGTTCTGTTTGCAGTTGTTCCGTTTTCATATTACCGCCCTCCCGTGGCAAGTGTCATAATTCGTTCTTGTGTTGCTTCTCGCGCATGGATTTCTCCGCTGATTCTGCCTTCATGGACAACGATAATCCGATCGCTCATTCCCAGAATTTCAGGCAGCTCTGATGACACCATGATGATAGCGACGCCGCGTTCGGTCAGCTCATTCATCAGCGTATAAATCTCTCGTTTGGCGCCAACATCCACACCTCTTGTTGGCTCATCCAAGATAAGCACTTTCGGTCCGATGCCGATCCACTTGGCTATCACCACTTTTTGCTGGTTTCCTCCTGATAAATGGCGTGCGTGCGTTTCCAGTGATGCTGTTTTGATAGTGAGTCGTTTGATTAACAGATTGACAAATTCAGCCTCCCGCTTATGATCAATGAGACCCTTTGGTGAGAAGCTGGACAGATTGGGCAGGGCAATATTTTCGCGGATCGAGGTGTCGAGCAGAAGCCCTTCATCCTTGCGATTCTCTGTAATAAAGCCGAGACCTTTTTTCACGGCTTCCTGCGGGTTCTTAATAGCCGTTTTTTTCCCAGCGATCCATATCTCACCCGTGTCCAGCCTGTCAACGCCGAACAGCGCTCTCATCATTTCTGTCCGGCCGGCTCCCATTAATCCTGAAACACCGACGATCTCACCGGAACGAACATAAAAGCTGACATCCTCAAAACTCCCTTTTACGGAGGCATTTTTCACCTCGAATACTTTGTCACCGAGAGAAGGAGTGCGTTTTGGATATCGTTCAGTCAGCTCCCGTCCGACCATTTTTTTGACGACTTCATCAAAATCAGTTTCTGAGATGTTTGTTGTATCTACCGTTTTTCCGTCACGCATGATGGTAATTCTGTCGCAAATCGCAAAAATTTCTTCCATGCGATGCGAAATATAGACAATGGAGACGCCGTTCTTTTTTAACGCTGTAATGACCTCAAAGAGCTTGCTGATTTCACGTTCAGTCAACGCTGCGGTCGGTTCATCCATAATGATTACCTCGGCATTTGTCATAAGCGCTTTTGCGATTTCGATCATTTGCTGCTGTCCGACGGAACATTCGCCGGCTTCTTGATCAAGAGAAAGAGAGACGGAGAGTTTGTCAAATTGCTCTTTTGCTAGCGCTTTCATTTTTCTTGTTTGTAAAACGCCCAGCTTGGAGGATATCTCTTTACCGATAAATAGATTCTCAAGAACGGTCATTTCCGGCCAGATATTCAATTCCTGATGGATAAAGGCTATTCCATGCTGTTCCGCTTCTTTCGGATTGGAAAAATACGTTTCGTTTCCGTTTATGCTGATTTGACCTTTATCTGCTTTGTGCAGGCCTGTCAAAATGTTCATAAGCGTGGACTTGCCGGCGCCGTTTTCTCCCATTAATGCGTGAACCTCGCCAGGCATGAGCTGAAAGGAAACGCCTGACAGCACCTGATTTTTTCCGAATGCTTTATGAATGTCTTTCATTTCAATCTGCATGTTTCATCCTCCTTTCTAGAAAAGTACACCTGCCTGCAGGATGCAGTTGGCATATGATGTGAATTCTCCTGTTCTTATGACTGCCTTTGCTTCTTTTGTCAGCAGCTTAAACTCCTCGTGAGAAAGGTATTCAATCTCTTGTTCAGAGAAAAGATTTTCTAGAAATTTCGCATTCTCCTGATTGGATGCTTTTATTTCAGCTGCAGCAATGACTTTTTCGATGACCATCTCGTCAGCGAGCACTGCCGCTGTATCTTGGAAAGCCGGAAGGCCCGGCTTCAGTGAAAGATCAATTTTCAAAACGCCGTCAGGAACCGGCAGTCCGGCATCCGCGATGACAATTTTATCAGTGTGGCCAAGGTCGGCTAAAATCTTGGCAAGATGGCTGTTCAGTATACCGTGTTTTTTCATGACAGCAGCTCCTCTACTTTATTTCTTGTCGGCATTCCGCCTTGGGCACCGAAGGAGCAGACAGAAAGGGAAGCGGCACGATTGGCAAACCGCAATGCGGCTTCAATGTCTTTTCCCTCAGCCAGGGCCAGGGCAAATGCTGCGTTAAACGTATCACCGGCTCCGGTTGTATCAACGGGCTCTACAGGGAAGGACGGGATGAGCACCTCTTTGCTGCCAGCCGAATAGCGGACGCCTTGTTTTCCTTCCGTAATAAAGAGCTTTGCCGGATAAAGCGCCAGAGCTTCAGAAATGGTAAGCTCAGGGAATAAAATCGAAGCCTCGTGTTCATTCGGCGTCAGATAGGTAGCGTGATCAATTGTTTCCTGCTTGAGCGGGCGGGCCGGTGCTGGGTTTAGTATGATCGGGATATCGTGAGAATGGCAGTATTTGCACACCTCATCAACCGTTTCTTCTGGGATTTCCTGCTGAATCAGCACCATATCGACCTTTTCAATCTGTTCGAGCGCGTTTAACGCATACGCTGGGGTGATGTCATCGTTCGCGCCTTTGACAACGACAATGCTGTTGTCGCCTTCAGCAAGCACAATATGAGCGGTTCCGCTTTCCGTATGTGTAACCGGTTCCATATAGTCAGTGCGAACGCCGTTAGCTTTGAGATTATTCAAAATAGCTGTTCCATAATGATCGTCTCCAACCTTGCCGACCATAAACACTTGCGCCCCAAGCCTGGCTGCGGCAACGGCCTGATTTGCTCCTTTGCCGCCCGGCACAGTCTGAAACGACGTGCCAAGAACCGTTTCACCGGCTTTTGGGCGTTTGTCCGAGGTGACCACTAAATCCATAGAACAGCTACCAATCACACAAATATTACGCATCTTAATCTTCCTTTCTTGTCGTCTTTCTTCCTATATAGGTGACAGGCATTTGAATTGCCGTTTCTGCCAGCGGCTGTTTTTTGATGATACCCAAAAGCAGTTTGGCAGCTTCTTTCCCCATATCATATGCGGGCTGTTTAATTGTAGAAAGTGGCGGGAACAGAAGTCCGCTTTGCGGAATGTCATCATAGCCGATAATTTGAATGTCCTCCGGCACGTTTTTTCCGCGCCGCAATGCTTCATGTAAAACGGCAGCGGCTTGAATATCATTACTCGCGATCACACCATCTGTCGCTGGATAAGCGGCAAACAGCTCCTTCGCCATCGATTGTGCATCTTTAATTGAAAATGAAGCCGTCTCAATGACCTGAAAATCAACTTCAGCCTGCTTTAAGATTTCCAAAGCGCCGTTAAAGCGGTCTTGAGCGGTCGGCAGATGAGCGGGTCCTCTCAAGAGCGTAATGCGCTGGCTTTTTCCGTGAATGATAGCCTGGGCGGCTAACTTTCCTCCTGTATAGCCGTCACTGGACACAGAAGGAGCCCCTTCAAGTGTTCTGTCCAGAAAAACAACTGGATAATTCATGCCGCTGTATTCCTCGAGATCCGGGTAATTCGTTGCGGCAATAATGCCTGCGACATGATTTTGCTTAAAGGTTTGAAGGTATTCAAGTTCTTTTTTCAATTCCTCGTCACTGTTGCCGAAAATAAGGCGATAGCCTTCCCGGTTCAATTCATCCTCCGCACCGCGGGCAAGCTGAGGGAAGAAAGGGTTTGTGATATCCGGGAGCAAAAGTCCGATCAGTCGGGATTCTCTTTTATAAAGAGATCTGGCGACTTCATTCGGGTAATAGTTCAGCTTCGCCATCGCCGCTATGACACGCGTTCGCGTTTCTTCGTGTACATAGCCGTTATCATTCAGGACGCGGGAAACCGTCGCAACTGAAACGCCCGCCGCTCCGGCGACATCTTTAATTGTAGCCAAAACAGCTCCTCCTTGTTTATGTAACCGTTTACATAGATAGATTATCATGAACAATCCGAAGTTAGCAATAAAAATATCAAAAGAAATCTAATTGTAAATTGTATATATAATTGAAAAATTTAAGGTTTTCACTCTTTTTTTGACAAAGTCTTCACAAATATGGATGAAGATTTCTTGAACAAATATTAAGTTTTATTAAAATTGTTTCAAAGTCATGCGTTTAGACCTGTAAATGGTGAGAAACAGAAAAGACTATCATCCCAGAAAATGTTTAATTATGTTAGAGAATTCGGACTCGTATGTTTAGCGTTTTCATCTCGAACCTCCTTAGTCATTTTGGAATGGGCCTAATATTGCTTATTCCATGCAGAAAGGATGACATTATGACCTTGTCCTTAAGAAACAGGATAAAATTATTTTGTGTTCATAAGAACCGGAAACACGCATGATAGCAGGAAATGCTTGATAACACAGGCTGAAAAAAAGATTGATTTGAAATGCATATTAAATACAAACAGCAAGGTGTGACTATACGTCCAGAAGGATATCAGGAGAAAAATGAAAGCGCATTCTCTTCGATTTTTCAAAAAAGTGATAAGGTATAAGTCCTGCTGTTTTCCAAAAATAGAAAACAGTTTGTAGGTATAAAATCTCTTTCAAAAGAGAAGTTTGGCTTAGTCGATTAGGGAAGATTATGTTACATAATGCCGATTGAGAATTCATAGTGATTCTATATACTGATGAATGAATTTACAACAATATAGAAGGAGATGTCGAAAAGCAATGTGGTTACTCATTATAGCCTGTGCTGTCATACTGGTCATCGGAATATTAGAAAAACGACGACATCAGAAAAACATTGATGCCCTCCCTGTTCGGGTGAATATTAACGGCATCCGCGGAAAATCGACTGTGACAAGGCTGACAACCGGAATATTAATAGAAGCCGGTTACAAGACTGTTGGAAAAACAACAGGAACAGATGCAAGAATGATTTACTGGGACACACCGGAGGAAAAGCCGATTAAACGGAAACCTCAGGGGCCGAATATCGGAGAGCAAAAAGAAGTCATGAGAGAAACAGTAGAAAGAGGGGCTAACGCGATTGTCAGTGAATGCATGGCTGTTAACCCAGATTATCAAATCATCTTTCAGGAAGAACTTCTGCAGGCCAATATCGGCGTCATTGTGAATGTTTTAGAAGACCATATGGATGTCATGGGGCCGACGCTTGATGAAATTGCAGAAGCGTTTACCGCTACAATTCCTTATAATGGCCATCTTGTCATTACAGATAGTGAATATACCGAGTTCTTTAAACAAAAAGCAAAAGAACGAAACACAAAAGTCATCATTGCTGATAACTCAAAAATTACAGATGAGTATTTACGTAAATTTGAATACATGGTATTCCCTGATAACGCTTCTCTGGCGCTGGGTGTGGCTCAAGCACTCGGCATTGACGAAGAAACAGCATTTAAGGGAATGCTGAATGCGCCGCCAGATCCGGGAGCAATGAGAATTCTTCCGCTGATCAGTCCGAGCGAGCCTGGGCACTTTGTTAATGGGTTTGCCGCAAACGACGCTTCTTCTACTTTGAATATATGGAAACGTGTAAAAGAAATCGGTTACCCGACCGATGATCCGATCATCATCATGAACTGCCGCGCAGACCGTGTCGATCGGACACAGCAATTCGCAAATGACGTATTGCCTTATATTGAAGCAAGTGAACTGATCTTAATCGGTGAAACAACAGAACCGATCGTAAAAGCCTACGAAGAAGGCAAAATTCCTGCAGACAAACTGCATGATCTAGAGTATAAGTCAACAGATGAAATTATGGAATTGTTAAAGAAAAGAATGCACAACCGTGTCATATATGGCGTCGGCAATATTCATGGTGCCGCAGAGCCTTTAATTGAAAAAATCCACGAATACAAGGTTAAGCAGCTCGTAAGCTAGGGGGAAATGCAAACATGTTCGGATCAGATTTATACATCGCACTAATTTTAGGTGTACTACTCAGTTTAATTTTTGCGGAAAAAACAGGGATCGTGCCGGCAGGACTTGTTGTACCGGGATATCTAGGACTTGTGTTTAATCAGCCGGTCTTTATTTTACTTGTTTTGCTAGTGAGCTTGCTCACTTATGTTATTGTGAAATACGGTTTATCCAAATTTATGATTTTGTATGGACGCAGAAAATTCGCTGCCATGCTGATAACAGGGATCGTCCTAAAAATCGCGTTTGATTTTCTATACCCGATTGTACCATTTGAAATCGCAGAATTTCGAGGAATCGGCATCATCGTGCCAGGTTTAATTGCCAATACCATTCAGAAACAAGGTTTAACCATTACGTTCGGAAGCACGCTGCTATTGAGCGGAGCGACCTTTGCTATCATGTTTGTTTACTACTTAATTTAATGTAAGGTGTGTCAAACTATGAAAAAAGAACTGAGCTTTCATGAAAAGCTGCTAAAGCTGACAAAACAGCAAAAAAAGAAAACCAATAAGCACGTATTTATTGCCATTCCGATCGTTTTTGTCCTTATGTTCGCTTTCATGTGGGCGGGAAAAGCGGAAACGCCGAAGGTCAAAACGTATTCTGACGACGTACTCTCAGCCTCATTTGTAGGCGATATTATGATGGGACGCTATGTTGAAAAAGTAACGGAGCAAAAAGGGGCAGACAGTATTTTTCAATATGTTGAACCGATCTTTAGAGCCTCGGATTATGTAGCAGGAAACTTTGAAAACCCGGTAACCTATCAAAAGAATTATAAACAAGCAGATAAAGAGATTCATCTGCAGACGAATAAGGAATCAGTGAAAGTCTTGAAGGATATGAATTTCACGGTTCTCAACAGCGCAAACAACCACGCAATGGATTACGGCGTTCAGGGCATGAAAGATACGCTTGGAGAATTTGCGAAGCAAAACCTTGATATCGTTGGAGCGGGATACAGCTTAAGTGATGCGAAAAAGAAAATTTCGTACCAGAAAGTCAACGGGGTAACGATTGCGACGCTTGGCTTTACCGATGTGTCCGGGAAAGGTTTCGCGGCTAAAAAGAATACGCCGGGCGTGCTGCCCGCAGATCCTGAAATCTTCATCCCTATGATTTCAGAAGCGAAAAAACATGCGGACATCGTTGTTGTGCAGTCACACTGGGGCCAAGAGTATGACAATGATCCAAACGACCGCCAGCGCCAGCTTGCAAGAGCCATGTCTGATGCGGGAGCTGACATCATCGTCGGCCATCACCCGCACGTCTTAGAACCGATTGAAGTATATAACGGAACCGTCATTTTCTACAGCCTCGGCAACTTTGTCTTTGACCAGGGCTGGACGAGAACAAGAGACAGTGCACTGGTTCAGTATCACCTGAAGAAAAATGGAACAGGCCGCTTTGAAGTGACACCGATCGACATCCATGAAGCGACACCTGCACCTGTGAAAAAAGACAGCCTTAAACAGAAAACCATTATTCGCGAACTGACGAAAGACTCTAATTTCGCTTGGAAAGTAGAAGACGGAAAACTGACGTTTGATATTGATCATAGTGACAAACTAAAATCTAAATAATCGGAGTGATAAAGATGAAATTTGTCAAAGCCATTTGGCCGTTTGTTGCCGTAGCCATCGTGTTCATGTTTATGTCAGCTTTTAAATTCAATGATCAGCTGACAGATCAGGAAAAACAGAAGATTGATATGGAAATGAATAAAATCCAACAGCAGGAAGAACCGGTAAACGCCAATAAATAATTCAAAAAAAGAGAGTGTCTGATGAGACACTCTCTTTTTATTTGCCCAGCATATTCATTCTGTAAAAATATTAAAAAGTCTCTTAACATATTCAAAAAAATACCGATGTTAAAACTGCAAAAAGAGGAGGAGATAATAAAAGTGAACACACTGGCAAACTGGAAGAAGTTTTTGCTTGTGGCGGTTATCATTTGTTTTTTGGTTCCAATTATGACAAAAGCGGAGATTGCGGAAGCTGATACATCATCAGAATTGATTGTCAGCGAAGCAAAAAACCTGCTTGGATATCAGTATAAATATGGCGGGGAAACGCCAAAAGAGGGTTTCGATCCATCAGGATTGATACAATATGTGTTCAGTAAGGCTGATATTCATCTGCCGAGATCTGTAAACGACCAGTATAAAATCGGAACAGCTGTAAAGCCGGAAAACCTGAAGCCGGGTGATATTTTGTTTTTCAAGAAAGAGGGAAGCACCGGCACTGTTCCGACACATGACGCCCTTTATATCGGAGACGGCCAAATGGTTCACAGTACACAGTCAAAAGGGGTTATCATCACCAATTACAAAAAAAGCAGCTATTGGAGCGGAACTTATATCGGAGCGAGACGAATCGCTGCCGATCCGGCAACGGCTGATGTTCCTGTCGTTCAGGAGGCCGAAAAATATATCGGTGTCCCATATGTGTTTGGCGGAAGCACGCCGTCAGAGGGCTTTGATTGCTCGGGGCTTGTGCAATATGTGTTTCAACAGGCACTCGGCATTTATCTGCCGCGATCAGCCGAACAGCAGTGGGCAGTGGGCGAGAAGGTAGCCCCTCAGAACATAAAGCCTGGTGATGTCGTCTATTTCAGCAATACGTATAAAACGGGAATTTCACATGCAGGCATTTATGCGGGCGCAGGCAGGTTCATTCAGGCAAGCCGGTCAGAAAAAGTAACCATTTCCTATTTGTCAGAGGATTACTGGAAATCGAAGATGACGGGTATTCGCCGATTTGACAACCTGACAATCCCGAAAGAAAATCCGATTGTTTCCGAAGCGACGCTTTATGTCGGAGAAGTGCCTTACAAACAGGGCGGAGTAACACCTGAGACAGGATTTGATACAGCTGGATTTGTCCAATATGTCTACCAGAAAGCAGCCGGTATTTCCCTGCCTCGATACGCAACAAGCCAGTACAATGCCGGAACTAAGATTGAGAAGGCGGACCTGAAGCCGGGAGACATTGTGTTCTTTCAATCAACAAGCTTAAATCCCTCCATCTATATCGGAAACGGACAAGTTGTTCATGTCACATTATCAAACGGCGTGACCATCACCAATATGAACACGAGCACATATTGGAAGGATAAATACGCAGGAAGTATACGGGTGCAATAAAAGAAAAAGACTCCAATCTCTGGAGTCTTTTCTTTATGCATATTGGCCTGAAAGAAGCTGGTCTATAAAGTAGGCCACACCATTTTCGTCATTGCTTTTTGTGACAAAGGTGCTTTTTTCTTTTAATTCATCAATCGCATTTTCCATGGCGATACGGTGTCCGGCGACTTCAAACATGGACAAATCGTTTGGACTATCGCCGATCGCATAGATATCCTGTGTTTCAATTCCGTATATGTCAGCGAGCTTTGTTAACGCGCGTCCTTTTCCTGACGAGGCCGGCAGGATTTCGATAATATGTTTTCCTGAAGAGGTTTGCGCCAGTTTTTTATGATGCTTCAGTTCTTCCTTCGCTTGTTTCAGCTTGTCCATATCAAAGGAGAAGCAAAGAAGCTTATAAATGTTTTCACCGCCGTCAAAAACCGATTCGATATGAGGGATTGGTTTAATGCCAAACTGTTTGAATTGAGTCATGGCTCCTTGCCACAAGTCATCCGTCTGCTCGTTTGGGTTTGCGCTCTTTAGAATGTCAAGCTCCGCGTGCAGCTTAGCTTCGCCGTCAAAAGGAGAAAGCAGATGGTCATCTGTATATACCTCAAAGTAAATGTTTTTTGAAAGTAAGTAATCAGCAATCGCTTTACCGGCTTCCTGATCCATTAATGTCCGGCTGATCAAACGGTAACCCGTGTCGTGGATCGTACCGCCATTAGCTGCAATGATAGGGATGTCCAAGTCATCCAGCAGCGCTTTTACATCAAATGTCGCTCTTCCCGTGCAAATGGTGACGAGGATGCCGGCATCAACGGCCCGCTTGATCGCCTCTCTGTTTTCCGCAGAAATGACGCTTTCTTTATTCAGTAATGTTCCGTCTAGATCAATCGCAATACATTTCATATGTAGGGGAACCTCCTTAAAAATGAAGCTGCTTCGTGTAGTATGTTCAGTTTGCCTGTGAAACATAATCCATATAAATTAAGGCTAATCGTTACTTTGATAATTTTCAACAAGGAAATATGTAAAACGGGATGGCGTAATCGCCATCCCGTTCATTATACACCTAAATCGTTTTGCAGCTCTTCTTTAACTTCCTGCAGCTTTTGCTGATTCAATTTGAAATAATAAACTCCGGCAGGTTCATAATCATAACCCGTCAGCTGAATAGACTCAACTGATTTCAATGAAGTGATGAACGGGAACAGGCCGATGGCATCTTTAAGGGATAAGTTCATTTTTAAATTTTGCCCCATCGTATCCACAATATCATCATAAGCCGGAATTGAGCTCAATGATTTTGATTTATCTATAATGGCGCTCAGCACTTCCATTTGTCTTTGCCCGCGTAAAAGGTCACTGTCCGCTTTACGTGTTCTTACGTAAGCGAGCGCTTCTTCCCCATCAAGCGTATGTGTTCCTTTTTGAAGAACGACTTTACCTTTTGTATCTTTTTTGATTTGCTGAATGACTTTATCGCTTTTTACTGTTACTTTGACGCCATTTAATTCGTTTACGACGTCTTCAAAAGCCGTGAAATTGCTTTCTACGACATAATCGACGGGAATATCCAGCATTTCTTCAACTGTTTTCACAGTCAAGTCAACGCCGCCGTAAGCGTGAGCATGTGTGAATTTATCATACCCGTGGCCTGGGATGTTTACATAGGCGTCACGCGGAATGCTCAGCATTTTAGCTGTTTTTTCTTTCCGATTAAATGTAACCAGCACATTCGCGTCACTTCTTGCCTGATCGACGGTCTCGCCGTTTTTCTCCCTGGCATCAATTCCTAAGAGCAATACAGAAAAAGAATCTTTTCCAGGATCAAATTCTTTGATCCGTTTTACAGATTGTTCTCCGCGTGCAAGGCTGACATGAGCTTCCTTAGAAGCATTGTTCAGCTTTACAAAAGCATAGGCGCCGACAGAGCCTGCCGCAATGACTAAAAAAGCCATTAATCCGGCAACAACTTTCACCCATTTTTTTAGTTTTCTTTTTTTCTTTCTGCGCTGTGATCGTTCTTCCATATATCAATACCTCACGTTTCTTTAATATTTGAAGCGTACCATTCTATTTGCCATGGGGCAACTCCTCGAAAGACATTTTTCGATAAATATTCCTATATTTATAAGTTCTTGTTTTTGAAAATTGATAACGATAATGTGCTGAATCACCTTATATTGGACGCCGCAGCAGGTAAAATGTTTCGGCGACATTGAAAAAAATACAAGTAAATGATTGGAAAACTGATGATCAGCAAAATAAAAAGGTTTAATGGCCGGAAAAAGAGGCTAAAAGATTTCTAAAAAAATCCCACAGACAATGTCATTGCAGCTGATGGAGAAAGGGAGTCATTTTTATGAAAAAGCAGTCAAATATATGGCTTTATTTTTTCGGAGCTCTTGGAGGCGCGTTATATGGCTATGATACCGGAGTGATTTCCGGAGCTATTTTATTTATGAAAAAGGAGTTAGGCTTAAACGCGTTTACAGAAGGTCTTGTTGTCAGCTCCTTGCTGGTTGGGGCGATATTGGGCTCAGGAGCGGCCGGCAAGCTGACTGACCGTTTCGGAAGAAAAAAAGCAATTATGGCGGCCGCGCTGCTGTTTTGTATAGGCGGTCTTGGTGTGGCGCTGGCCCCGAATACGGGAGTCATGGTGCTGTTTCGCATCATTTTGGGACTTGCAGTCGGAACATCGACGACGATCGTGCCGCTTTATTTATCTGAACTGGCGCCAAAACATAAACGCGGGGCGCTGTCATCACTGAATCAGCTGATGATCACGGTCGGCATCCTTCTTTCTTACATTGTCAATTACATATTTGCCGATGCCGAAGCGTGGCGCTGGATGCTTGGATTGGCTGCTGTGCCGTCATTGCTCTTGCTCATTGGCATTTTGTTTATGCCGGAGAGCCCGCGCTGGCTGTTCACAAATGGCGAAGAAAGCAAAGCGAAGAAAATTCTTGAAAAATTGCGTGGCACAAAAGATATTGATCAGGAAATACATGATATAAAAGAAGCGGAAAAGCAGGATGAAGGCGGCCTGAAGGAGCTGTTCGATCCATGGGTGCGCCCAGCACTTATTGCCGGTTTGGGACTCGCTTTTTTGCAGCAATTTATCGGAACGAATACGATCATCTACTATGCGCCAAAGACCTTTACAAACGTCGGATTCGGAAACTCCGCTTCGATTTTAGGCACGGTCGGAATCGGCACAGTCAATGTTGTCATGACATTAGTAGCGATTAAAATCATCGACAAGATTGGAAGAAAGCCGTTACTGCTATTCGGGAATGCGGGCATGGTGATCAGCTTGATCGTTCTCGCTTTAGTAAATCTCTTTTTCGATAACACTCCGGCTGCCTCATGGACGACCGTCATTTGTTTAGGCGTGTTTATCGTTGTCTTTGCGGTCAGCTGGGGACCGGTTGTATGGGTGATGCTTCCTGAATTGTTCCCGCTTCATGTCAGAGGAATCGGGACCGGTGTTTCGACCTTAATGTTGCACGTTGGGACACTGATTGTTTCACTAACCTATCCAATATTAATGGAAGCGATCGGAATCAGTTATTTATTCCTGATTTATGCCGCGATCGGTATCATGGCGTTCTTATTTGTCCGATTTAAAGTGACAGAGACAAAGGGAAAAAGCCTTGAAGAAATTGAGCAGGATTTACGGGACAAAAACGGACAGGGAGGATCGGCCGGAAAACAGCAGACTGTCGGGACATAAAAAAGGGTGCGCGATCATGCGCACCCTTTTGATTGCTTACTTTCCCACCGTGCCAAAGTTAATGATTTTAAAAGAAATATCGTACTTAAAATCAGCCTCAGAAAATATTTCATCCCAATGCCCTTTTACTTTATTCCAGTAGTCAGGGTGTTGAATCCTTATGTGGTCTGATAAAAAGACCGGATCGGTTTTATACTCGTGCTGCAGTTTATCCATCACCTGCTTTACATCTCGTTCAAGCTTTTTTTCAAAAATGTTCTCCAGCCTGTGCAAATAACTTTTGCTGAACGAGTTTTCATTCGGGTTTTGGTCTTCTGTCAGGATGCCCTTCGTTTTAACAGAAATATGAAAGACAGGTTTTCCGTTTTCAATGACCGGCTTAATTTTCGTTTTCGACTTTTTAATTTCAAACGTAATCGGATGTCCTTTATCTGTCGTTGGCATGACACCGCCTTGGATCGTCCCCATGACCCATGTCAGTGTTTGGGTTTCATCAGCTGAAAGAAACCCAACGAGTTTATTGCTGCCTCTTTTGATAACGCCTGAACCGTCATACTTGGCTTTTCCCTTTTGGTTTTTCACGGCTTGAATAAGATAACTGTACCCGTTCTGAGAGTATATAGATGCTCTGCCGATGCGCAGCGGTATCATAATCTTACCGTTATATCCGCTGTGAGTTGTCAAATCAATCAGTTTTTCTGAGGGTATCGGCTGCTGCTGATTGGGGTTTCCTTTTGTGAAAACATCAGCTGCATTCCCTCTGGCTGCCATCAAATAGCTGCTTCGCCGCAGCTCATCATCCCGGATAAAGTGATTGAAGACTTGGTCTACATTTTGATTCCTCATCAGTTTTTCTCCCAAAAGAATCACTTTTAAATGATCGCTATAAACAGGAGGGTCCTTGATGGATACATCACTGACTGCTTCCAGAATAGTTTTCCCGTAGGACGTCACATTGACAAATTCGGGTTTTCCGGATGCTTGGCTGTCTTCGCTTTGGGGAAGAAGGTTTTGATACGTCAGTTTGTACAGGTGATCATCTGTCTCATCGATCGCCAGCCCTCTGGCGAAGGATAGTTTCTCAATATTTTTGACATCCCAGCACCCGCAGAGAACCTGCAGCATAAGAAACATGACTGCGAGTTTTGTTGCTGTTTTCATTGCAGCTGACCCCTCCCAAGTTTTTTCTGTACCCAGCTTAAAAGCCAGACGAAGAATGGAATTGCAATCACAATTAAGAAAGCATATCCAAGAAGCGTCCCGTAATA
Organism: Bacillus sp. GW821-FHT01G09; assembly: GCF_059422205.1. NCBI lineage: Bacteria > Bacillati > Bacillota > Bacilli > Caryophanales > Bacillaceae > Bacillus > Bacillus sp. GW821-FHT01G09. Next base: position 512,564 of record NZ_JBWKWL010000001.1, on the reverse strand, counting down.
AAACACGTCATTCAAGTCCTTGGGATACATCGTTATGAAAAACGTCGCAACCAGCATTGCAGTCAGCAGCCAAGCATTGTTTTTATTTTTTAGATGAAAGATTTCCGTTAACCCGATATGGGCGCCTTTGAAGGATCCGAGCATACAGGTAAATTGCTGAGCTGTCCAGGTCAGCTGTAAAAACAGATCAAATCGTTCAATAAAAATACCCGGAACCTCTAATGCGTGGATGAGGGAAATAGTCGGCCATGTCACCGTTTTTGCCTCAGCCACAGTCATACAGCCAATCACAATGAACAAAGTAATGCTGTAGAACACTGTAGAAGTCCCGATCCCAAAAGCAACAGCCTTTTTCGCTTGCTTCGGATCTCTCATAAATGGGACGAGATAAAAGATGATTTCAAATCCTGAGAAATATAAAAGTGTTTTTGGGAATAAAGAGAAAAAACTTTGATAGCCTCCTTCAAAAACAGGCCGGATAAAATCGAACTGGAACAAGCGAAAGCTGAACATCAAAAGCATCATAAAAATAATAAGGGTTATAGGAAAAATATAAGCGTATACTTTTGCAATTGAATAAACGCCTCCGCCCACATGATAGATGGCAACTGCAAGAAATATAAACACCACAACTGCCATTGGCGTATTTTTCAACAAAAAGAATCCGACAACCTCTCCCAAAATCCGAGCTTGAAAGCAAACAATCCCAATGAAATATAGACAGATATATAAATTCAATAGAAAGCCGATGAATTTTCCAGCTACAATGCTGTTGAGCTTAAAAAGAGTTTTTTCGCTGTTTTTTTGAAGGAAAGGCAAAAAAAGCAGAACAATGATAATAAAAATAACGCCCTGCAGCAGTATCATAAGCCATCCGCTCGGACTGCCGGTTTCGGCAGCTGAGCGGGGAAGGGTTAGGACCCCGGCACCGATCAGTGTGCTGCTGATCATAATGAGCGTCTGCATAAATGTCAGTTTATGCTCTGATTTCCTCATAGCCATCACCTTTGTCTGATGTTGTCTTCAGGATCGTTTCGTGTCGGTCTTCTTTTTAAAAACATCGTGGGAATACGGATGACTGTGTCTTTCAAATCCTGTCCAGGCTGCGCCATGATCGGGATAATGTAATCCTCGCCAAAGCTTTTCAGGCGCATAAGATGGCCGATCACAAACAGATAAACCATTATAACGCCATACATGCCAAGCGCTGTTGCACTTATCATAACCCCGATCCGAATGATCCGCAGCGGAAAGTTATAGGCGTATGAAGGAACGGTAAAGGATGCCAGTGCTGTGACAGAAACGACAATGACCATAAGCGCACTGACAATTTGTGCCTGAACAGCTGCCTGTCCGATGACGACCCCGCCGATAAGGCCAATTGTCTGTCCAATCGGCTTAGGCAGCCTTAATCCGGCTTCTCGAATCAATTCGATCGTAAAGATCATGATAAAGGCCTCTATAAAAGGCGGGAACGGTACGTTAAGCCTGCTGCCTGCAATGGAAATGGCCATTCTAGTCGGCAATAGCCCGGTGTGAAAAGAAACGAGAGAAATATACAGACCGGGCAAATAAATGGTGATCAGGATGCTGGAATAACGAAGAAGGCGTACAAGTGACATTGGGATCCAGCGCTGGCTGTAATCATCGGGCGAATGAATAAATTCGTCAACCGTAGCCGGTACAATCAAAGCAAACGGCGTACCATCCACTAATATGGACACTCGTCCTTCTAATAGAGCAGCCTCTACACGATCTGGCCGTTCTGTACTTAAAATCGTGGGGAAAATTGAAAATGGTTCGTCTTCAATCAGCTGTTCAAGCGTCCCCGATTCCGGCAAATTATCTATATTGACTGATTTCAGCCTTTTAAACACTTCTTTGACGACATAATCGGGGGCGATATCCTGAATATAAGCGACAGCGATTTTCTTTTTCGTCCTTTTTCCGAGTGTCATTTCTTTGATGACAAGATTAGGGTCACTCGTCCGTTCACGTAAAAGCGCCGTGTTTGTCCGCAGTTTTTCAATAAATCCTATTTTAGGGCCGCGTTCCACGACTTCGGAGGAGGGTTCATCAAGACTGCGTGTTGTGACTGACTTTGTGTCAAAAGCTAATCCTCCGCGATAGCCATCAGCGAGCAAAATGGCTTGACCTGAAAAAACGAGTTGCTCTATTTCTTTCATTGTAGAAACAACGCTGTGGTGAAAGCCGAAAAAAAAGGCGGATAAGTCTTCAATCGAGCTTTCCTTATGGGCTAACGCCTCTTTTTGTAAAGGAGAAATGACGTATTGCGCCAGCATTTTATTCTCTGTCAGACCGTCAATATACAGTAAACACGCCTTTTGTCTGCTATCTCCGAAAGCAAATGTATAAAACATCATATCGTCGTTTTGTCCCAATGTTTTTTTCAGTGTGTCTAAATTGTTCTGGAGATCAGAGTCGATTTGCATAGTTTCTCTCCTTCGTAAACAGATTGACGGTTTTTATTAATTTGTATCAAAAAAGGAGAATTATTCTTATCGAGGAAAAGGCTGAAACAAAGCTTCTTTTCGACGTGATATAATAGATAGGAAGCGTTTTCTTTGAAGGGGTAATGAAAAGATGATGCTTTGTACATATGTTGTCATCGGAAAAAGACAGCTTATACGGGCGTTTGTAAGAGGGGCGCACCGGGAAAATGATGATCAGTTATTTACAGGGGAGGGGTACGGATCATGACGCAATCACCGATTTTTCTAACGCCTGTGTTTAAAGAAAAAATCTGGGGCGGAACCGCTTTACGAGATAGATTTGGATACAGTATTCCTTCAGAATCAACGGGGGAATGCTGGGCCATTTCCGCTCATCCAAAAGGACCGAGCATTGTTGCAAATGGCCCGTATAAAGGAAAGACATTGATCGAGCTTTGGGAAGAGCACCGTGAAGTATTCGGCGGTGTAGAGGGGGATCGGTTCCCGCTTCTGACAAAGCTGCTGGATGTGAAGGAAGATACGTCAATTAAAGTTCACCCTGATGATTACTATGCCGGAGAAAACGAAGAGGGAGAACTCGGCAAGACGGAATGCTGGTACATTATCGACTGTAAGGAAAACGCAGAAATCATTTACGGGCATACGGCCCGCTCAAAAACCGAACTTGTCACAATGATCAACAGCGGTGACTGGGAGGGCCTGCTGCGAAGAATCAAAATTAAACCGGGTGATTTCTATTATGTGCCGAGCGGAACGCTGCATGCATTGTGCAAGGGGGCCCTTGTTTTAGAGACTCAGCAAAATTCTGATGCCACATACCGGGTGTACGATTATGACCGTCTTGATAGCAACGGAAGTCCGAGAGAGCTTCATTTTGCCAAAGCGGTCAATGCGGCCACGGTTCCCCATGTGGACGGGTATATAGATGAATCGACAGAATCAAGAAAAGGAATAACCATTAAAACATTTGTCCAAGGGGAATATTTTTCGGTTTATAAATGGGACATCAATGGCGAAGCTGAAATGGCTCAGGATGAATCCTTTCTGATTTGCAGCCTGATAGAAGGAAGCGGTTTGCTCATGTATGAGGACAAAACATGTCCGCTCAAAAAAGGCGATCACTTTATTTTGCCGGCTCAAATGCCCGATTTTACGATAAAAGGAACTTGTACCCTTATCGTGTCTCATATTTAAACTTAATCTCACTTCGAGATTAAGTTTTTTTTATTAGAAAATGGAAGTGATTCACCTATAAATGAAGCATGCGCGTGCCGATAAATAAACTAGTTTTATATTCTCATAGAATAAGAAAGAGGAGAAGGAATGAAAAAGAGACTAATCGCACCTATGCTTCTATCCGCCGCGTCCCTTGCCTTTTTTGCCATGTCTGGTTCTGCCCAGGCAGCCGCGTATACCGACTACTCACTATATAAAGTAGAGCCGTCGAATACGTTCAGTACAGAAAGCCAAGCCTCACAAGCTGTCGCCAAACTGGAAAAAGATACTGGCTGGGATGCATCCTACCAGGCTTCAGGCACAACAACGACCTACCAAATTTCCGCCTCAGGCATTCATAGCGAATCAGAAGCGAAAGCAATACTGAGCGGACTCGCCAAACAGACATCGATTACAGGAACGTCAAGTCCTGTTGGAAGCAAACAGCCATATGTCACCATCTCGTCAGGTGCCATCTCCGGAGAAAAACAGGCCAACACTATGCTAGCAAAGCTGAAACAGGAGACGGGAGTGGCTGGCGCTGTAAAAGCTTACGGAGCAGCTCAGCCCTATATGAACGTCATGACATCAGACATTGCTGATGAGACAAAAGTCAAGGCGCTTATCCAGAGCCTGTCTAAGCAAACGGGGATTAAAAGCTCGTATCAGCCCATCACACATACGGTGTCTGTCACAACCATTCAGTCTGGCACAATTGTGGGAGACAGCAGAGCAGCGCAGATCAAAAACGCCTTCCAAAAGGAATCGGGGCTGCAGGCATCATTAAAGGAAACGGTGAAAGGACAAGCCTATTATACGTTCACAACTGCCGCCATTTCAGGTGAAGCGAATGCCAAGACTCTATTGCAGCAGCTGAAACAGAGCACTGGCATCACAGGTAGCTACAAGTCCATCAATCAAAAAATAACCGTTGAGTCATACAATGTCCAATCAGCTTATTTCAAAGGGCTGAATACAGTAAAGAACGCCATCAGCCAAATCAAGAAAAACACCGGCGTATCCGGCAGTTATCAACAGGTTGGAAAAAGCACATCATATACCGTGAATATGAAGGGTATAACAAAACAGCAGCTCCAAAAAATAGACACTTTTTTTAAAAAGAAAAAATGGCATTACACGTCATCCAGCGTCAAAAAAACGACAACGTCTGCAGCTTATCAAATCACGACAGCAAAGATTTTAGGCGAGCAGCAAGCAAACAAAGCAGCAGCCTTCTTTGCTCAGAAAAAAGTAAAAGCTGCAAAAACAGCAGCTGGATCAACAGCAGAAAATCAATATCAGCTCATCTCAGAAGAAACATCAGATCAAGCAAAAGTCACAAAGGGTTTGAACATATTAAAGAAAAATCAGCTGAGTGCTTCTGCGAAATCCGTCAAAAAACAAATAGCTGACACGTTTAAAATCACAACCGAATCTCTGCTTGATCAAACGAAAGTCAATCAGGCACTCACGTTTTTCAAATCGAATCATATATCAGCAGCAAGCCAGAAAACCGGTCAGACAGCTGCGAGCAGCTATCAAATCACAACTGAAGCTATCATCAGCCAAGAAGAGATTGACCGCGTTTTAACATTTTTCAAACAAAATAAAATCGCAGTCACAACATCAAAAACAGGCCAGACTGCATATACACAATACAAAATCGTGACAACACAGCTCAGCAGCAAAACAGCATTGAACAATGGGTTAACCTATCTTAAATCGAAAAGTGTAACCCCGAGCTACACAACGAAAAGCAATACGCTTTATAAAATCAGCGTAAATGAGCAGTTCACAGGCAAGGATACAGCTGCTGCGGCATCAACGAAGCTAAAACAATTATACGGATGGACATCATCTATCGTGAAGATCAAAAACGGCCCGCAAATCATGAAAACAAATTACAATCTCTCGCTTCGTGATATGGTCCAAAAACAAATGACAGTAAGTCCGCAAACAGACGGAGCGGCTTACGTATCGCTCACGTACATTAATACAGCAACATCAACCGTTACGGCTGATGTACTAAATATCCGGTCAACGCCGGAAGTCAGCCCGACAAACGTGATCGGCCAATTTAAAAAAGGCGATAAAGTGAAAATCATCGGACAGATAAACGGCTGGGCTAAGATCAATTTGGGCTGGCGAAACGCAAGCAGTGATGAAGTAGTTCAATACGTGGATCCGAATAACTTTTCCAGAGACAGCAAATACTACTTCCAATTTCTCAAGCTGTCACAGACAGCGGGCCTCAGCGTTACTGAGGTCAATCAGAAAGTGCTTGCGGGTAAAGGCATCCTGACAGGGAGAGCAAAGGCATTTATCGATGCCGCCAATCAATATAGCATCAACGAACTGTATTTAATCTCACACGCTCTTCTTGAAACAGGAAACGGGACATCCGCCTTAGCCAATGGATTAACCTATAACGGAAAAACCGTATACAACATGTATGGAATTGGAGCATACGACAGCAATCCGAATTACTACGGGGCCAAATATGCGTACGAGCAGGGCTGGTTCACACCAGAAGCGGCCATTATCGGCGGAGCAAAATTCATAGGCTCATCGTATATCCACAACACAGCTTACAATCAGGACACACTGTACAAAATGAGATGGTCAGCTACAGCGACACATCAATACGCAACAGACATCGGCTGGGCGTACAAACAAGTAAACCGCATGTACAGCCTATATTCATTGCTGGACGGCTATACACTTTATTTTGATGTTCCGGAATATCAATAAAAAAACACCTTTTGCGGCTGCAAAAGGTGTTTTTGATTTATCTTTTAAGAACTTTATCCTCTGATGGCTCTTCTTCCTGAGGGAAAACAATTTGATCGACGACTCGCTCACTTGCTTTTCCATCAAGATCATCGAAGAAATAATGAACAAATGAATCAATTTGCTCAAAGTTATACTTCTCTTCTTTAATGATCGAAATCATTTGCTCAGACGTTTTCGCAAGAGGGCCAGGAATAAAGTCAAAGTAATCGTAATAGAAATCACGTTTGCGAATATAATCATCTACATCATAGCTGAAGAAGATCATTGGTTTATTTAATAAAGCATACTCAAAGCAAACAGAAGAGTAATCCGTTATCAGAATATCTGTTACGAGCAATAGCTCGTTAATTTCCCTGAACGAAGAGAAATCATAAAAGAAATCGCTGTACTGATAAGGTATATTGGCATCGTTTCGTACGAATGGATGAATTTTGAATAAGAAGATATATTCATCCTTTAACTCACGATACAGACGGTCAAAATCAAGCACTTCAAAAGGATAATGAGCTGATTGCTGACCGTTTCCGCGGAAGGTTGGAGCAAAAAGAATGACCTTTTTGTCCTTTAGAAACGGATATTCCGTGTAAAGGCGTTCTTTTACAAATGCCTTCTTCGCTTCATCAAAGAAAAAGTCTGTTCGCGGTACGCCCGTAGCAATGACGTTCTCAATGTCTACCCCAAAGCCCTCTGCGTAGTGCTTCCGTATATTTTCAGAGCTGACAATAACCTTCGTGTAGTTTCTATGGTTTTTCGAATGCGGTGACGGTCCTCCCGGCAGACCGATTCGGCTGTAGCCGAATGTCTTAAAGGCGCCGACAGCATGCCACAGCTGGACAAGGTCCGCATTTTTACGGATTTTTAACGGATAAATAATCGGATAAAAATCATCTATAAAAATGATTTTGCTTGTCGCAAAATGATAAGCCATCGACATCAGTTCAGACAGGCTTTTTCTATCTCGAATGCTGCTCTTTAAGAAAAATTTGAAATCAAAATTTTCTTCACGTTTCAGCAGCTCTTCATAAACAAATTCGAAGTTTCCTGTCATATCAAGCCGGCTGTCAGAAGCAAAGACAATCTTATTGGACTTAATCGGCAGCAGACGGAACACATCATATGCAAAATGGAACAAGCTTGTATTCAGCTTGCGCAAAAAGCGGTTTGCCTCTTTTCCAGTATCCAGCTCCAAAAGGCTCGGATCAATTTCCTGCAGTTTGTTGCAAGACAAATTAATCGTCTTTTCGCCCTCATCATAATTAACGATCAAATTGAACTTCATCAGCTTTTTAGCAGAATGAAATTCCATTTTTGTGGCATACACATCATTAGAAAGGAAATTACTTACATTTCCGACTGTATGCACTTCCTGATGTTTTACATTTTGGTCATCTACAGCTTCAATCTCGAGAAACAGCTTATACTCGCCCTGCGGAAGAGGTTTGTCATTCATCAGCTTAGAAAAGTTAATCTGCTGTGAAAATCCTGCCCACTTATAGGCTCCAGGCACATTTGAAGTATCAATTGACAGCTTATCTACCGGAACATCCCGCAGTGAAACAGCTGTAAATAAAACACCGTTGTTCACCAATAATAAACGTTTTCGAACCTGATCCTCTTTTTGAAGCGGCAGGCCCTTGATATACATATAACCCGCAATTTTTAGAATTGACCCATTCCAAGAAAACTCAGAAATCTTTCTGACAGGGACTTGCTGGTTTTCTTCAATTCGCTTCGTTTTATCAAATAGAGAAAAAACCCTGTTATCAGCTGGATGGACAATGACAGCTGCATTTTCTTTTTGCGTTTTCTTTTTTGATCTGAAAAGTCTGTTCTTAATCTTTCTTGCCAGCTTCACTTTGTACCTCACTTTCTCCTAATCGGCACCAGATGTTAAAAATGATGAAATAAAATCGGCTACCCGCTCTGAAGATTTGCCGTCCTGATGGGTGATAAATGCCTGTGAAAAATCTTCAATACGTTTCGTATCAGCCTCGTGATCACTCTCGATATCGTGTACAAGCGATGGAACGTCTTTCGAAATCGGCCCGGGTACAAACGATTCAAACGGGTAGTAGAAATCACGTTCTTCCAAGTAGTCTTCTAAATCCGGGCAGTAAAAATACATCGGACGTTTCAGCAGGCTGTACTCGAAAATAACTGAAGAATAATCGGTTATCAGCCCATCAGAGATTGCCATCAAATCGTACAAAGAGTACGAATCAGTTAAATCCAGCACAAAATCATCCTCTTCCGTGTGCGCATGTTTGCGCATATACGGATGAAGATGGAGGATCACGACATAATCTTTATGGTTTAGCGCCGATTTTAATTGTAGCAGATCAAGCGGTATAGCGTCACCCTCTTGATGATGTCCGCTGCCTCGAAAAGTAGGAGCATACAAAAGCTTTTTTTTATGCTTCAGTTCAGGATAAACCCGATGAAACTCATCCAGTACAGTGCGAATATGTTCCTTATGATAAAAATAATCCGTTCTTGGAATGCCGAGCGGCAAAATCTGCTTTTGCTCCATTTGAAAGGCTTCGGCGAAATGCGGAACGGCAGCGGGTGCACTGACTATGGCATAATCATAGTTTGAATGCACGGGAACAATCTTCAAATAATCAGAAGAAGGGCCGAACGGCTTGTTCACAATGCTGTAGCCAAATTTTTTAAACGCGCCGCAAGCATGCCAAAGCTGGATGGCAACAGTTTCCTTTCGTTTTGGCACAACATACAAAGGAAAATAATAATCATCCAACAAAAGCACGCGGCATGTTGCAAGGTGATATAACGAGCTGAAAAGATGAAGCAAATATGCAGCTCGTCCGATCAGCCCCTTATCCATCTTGCGGAACAGCAGGGTGATGCGAAGAGACGGATCTTGCTTCAGCTTTTCATAGACACCTTTAAAATTATCACTTAAATGATCCTCACGATAGGAAGCTATGACAATTTTGTTGTGCTGTACTGGTAATAAAGCGCTCAATAGTTTATAAGCAGTGCCGAATACTCCTTTTACAATTCGTGTAAGGAATGTTTTCACTGTTTAAATTTCCCATTCAATAACAGTTTTTCCCCAAGATGAAGTCAAATCTGCTTCAAACGCGTTTGTAATTTCCTCAATACTGCGTACCGGGAAGCGTCCGCCAACTAATGTTTCTAAATAATCAACGACTTCAGGGTATTGAGCTAAAAAGTCTACAGTACGGGCAAAATCCTCGCGTCCGCTGCGGCTGCTGCCGATCAGCGTAATCCCTTTTTCAAGCACCATTCTTGTTTCAATTTCAACAGGGTATTCAGACACGCCTAAGAGCGCTACACACGCTTCAGGATGGACATGGGCAATGATTTGCTCAATTGCACTTTCACTGCCGCGTCCGCCCACGCATTCAAAGGCATGATCGATTCTGACATCTTCAGGAATGTCGTTAATTTGATAAGCTGCATCAACAAAAGAAAAATGATCAAGCTTGTAAGGTGTTTTTCCGAAAATAAACACCTTGCTGTCTGGATATTTTTTCTTCAGTAGAAGCGTCATGATAAATCCGAGATTTCCGTCCCCCCAGACACCGAATGTGTCACGCTTCTTATGCGCCATGCGCTCAAAGCGGGAAAGCGCGTGAACTGCAATTGTAATAAGCTCAGTGAAGGCTGCGACATGCGGATTAATGCTGTCTGGAAGCTCAACAAGCCGATCAGGCGCCATGAACATATAATCCTGCATAAATCCATCATAACCGCTTGAACGGAATCTGCTGGACCGCAGGTAATTCTCCGCGATGACTTCATGCTCTTCAACCGGTGTATTTGGCACCATAACAACCCGGGTTCCAACTTTAAATGTGCCTGTCGGATCAAACATGACTTTTCCGATCCCTTCATGGATCAGAGCCATCGGCAGTTTTTTGTCCATCGCTTCTTTGCCGCGTGAGCCAGTATAATAACGCTGGTCTGCAGCACAGATGGATAAATGGGTAGGACGGACGACGACCTTATCTGAATGGACAACTTTATCTTTATATGTCACTTCAAATTGTCGGGCAGAAACTAAACGATATGTTTGATTAATCATTGTGAAATTCGCTCCTGTAAAATGGCATTAGCCACTTTTAAGTCATATGGTGTCGTTACTTTAATGTTAAAGACTTCACCGCGGACCAGCTTCACTTTTTCACCTGCTAACGAGCAGATCTTGCAAGCGTCAGTAAGGACAGCTTTTTGCTCATCGGACAGTTTATTATAAAGCTCGACCAATTTGCTGATCCGGAAGCTTTGCGGTGTTTGCCCCTGATACATGTTATCGCGGACAGGGATATCAGAAATAAATTCCTGGTCTTCTGAAGCAATAATTGTATCAATGGCTGAGATAACAGTATCAACCGCGCCGTATTGAAGAACAGCATCAATGTTTTCATCGATAATGCGATGAGTGAGAAACGGACGCACAGAATCGTGAGTGATGATCACGTCATCATCCTGAATACCGAATTCTTTTTCAATATAGCGGATGCCGCTCATAATAGATTCATTACGGTCGCTGCCGCCTTCAACGACAATCAGGCGATCATCCTGCCCGATGAATTTCTTTAAAATGTCTTTTGTATGGTTAATCCACTCTTTAGGGGAGACGATTAAAATCTTATCGAAACGGTCATTTAATAAAAACTTTTCAACCGTATGAATGATAATTGGGCGTTTATTTAACGGCAAAAACTGTTTTGGCATATTGACGTTCCCCATGCGGGAACCTTTTCCACCGGCTAGAATCTCAGCATAAATCATAAAATGACTCCTTCCTTACTACAACTCATAATGTTTTATAAAAGGTTTTCATATTATTTGCAATACCGATCTCTATTATATATAAAGATCAGCTTGATTTCTCATTTACATAGCTTAAAAGCAGCTTGCTGGCATTTCCTCTTGAGTACAGATTCCATTCACGTGAAAAGCGCTCCACTTCAGCTTGAAGCCTGTTCATATCTTTCAGCTGGTCCAAGAGCATTCCTGAATCACGGCAAGGAACCCCGGGGATTACCTCTGTATAATGGCGGATTAAACCGCGGGTTCTGTTGTAAGCCTCCATATCATACGTATAAAACAAAATGGGTTTGTCCAGCAAAGCAAATTCAAAAGGGACAGAAGAATAATCTGATATTAACAGATCACTCATTTTTAAAAGGTCTGCAAGAGGGAGATCTGATACGTCTTTTATCCACGCACTATCCCCATGCAATTGAGCAGATTGCTTCATAACAGGATGAAGTTTTACTGCAAGTAAATATTCTCCTTTTAAATCATGCTGCAGCTGTTTTTCTGAAAACGGCAGCGAAAAGCTTTCAAACTGATGATCCCTAAAGGTTGGCGCATACAGGATGATTTTTTTCTCTGCCGGCAGGTGATATTTGCTTTTAAGGTCATTGCTGTTTTCCTTCACCTCATAGTAAGCATCGGTTAAAGGCACGCCAAACCGAAGAAATTTATCACCTTTTATATCGAAGAATTCCTTGAATATGTCAGCCATACGTTCAGAACCGACGACAATCCGGTCAAATGAAGCATACACTTTGCGAAAGCGTCTCACGTCAGCCCGCGAACGATTCTGTGTGTTGATATCCTTTAACCCAAATCGTTTAAACGCTCCATTCGCATGCCAAACTTGGATACACTCGATATCAGGTCTGCAGGTCAAAACGGTTGTCAAAACAAAATAGTTATCAACAATCACAGCTTTACTGCTCAGCATAGAAAAGACCGCTTTATATATATGAAGCGGGTGTTTTTCGTTAATAACTGAAACAGTAAGCTCAGGAAATTCTGTTTCCAGCGATTTGGCATGCTGGGTCAGAAGTACATGAATGGGAAATGAGTAGTGTCCCATCTGATATTCCTTTAATATTGCCCGGGCATTATCAGGAAAGGAAACAAGAAGGGTCACTTGACTTCCCGGTTTGACCCAAAACAGCAATGCGCCGATGACTTTGATGAACACATAGTAAAAAAACGCAAACCAGGATTTCAATCTGTCATCAGCTCAAAACGGCTGCCACGGATTGTCGGCAGGCACAGTGAAAGATTCATGCATTTCATTACATACCATAGCTCCTTTAAGGCCCATTACAGATGGCGTGATTGATCTTTGACCTGTCCCGTATATTGCGGCTTTGCTGAAGTTCGTTCATGTTTCAGCACGGCTGTAACATACTTAGGAATGCTAAGCATTCTTCTCCAGCGCGCAGGGTTTGTGATCAGCCTGTACATCCATTCAAGGTGAAAACGGATAAAAAATGAGGGCGCTCTTTGGACATTGCCGCTGAACACATCAAAGCTTCCGCCCAGCCCTACAGAAACAGCCTGAGGGAATAGATGTCGGTATTTATGGATAAAGAACTCCTGATTAGGATAACCTAAAGCAACAAATACCATGTCAGGATTTGAGGCTGCGATCTTGTCTGCCACCTCACGTTGATTTTTCACATAACCGTCAGAATATCCGGCAATTTCAATCCCAGGATAATCACGTTCGACTCGCTCGATTGTCTGAGCAATCACATGCTTAGCTGCACCGTAAAAGAAAACCCGTTTTTTCTTTTGATCAGCCTTCTCAAGCAAAGACGTAAACAAATCATAACCGGCGATTCTGGATTGAAGCGGCTTACCAATTAGCTTGGAAACCAACACAACACCAATGCCATCCGGCAAAATAAAATCAGCAGATGAAAGAACCGCTTCATAACGCGGATTTTGCATCGCTTCAAATCCGATTTCAGGATTCGCTGTTACGATGAACGCACCTTTATTCTGGTCCAAAAATGATGTTTCTAAATGTGATACAAATGAAGTCAGTTCACCGTCTACAAAATCTAATTGATTAATGGGTTTCGTTTGCATCGTATCAACCCTCCTTTTCATCTATATGTCTATAAAAAACACGTGTCATTCGTATAGTTTGATTAAAGACTCTTTGTCTGAAAACATTTTACTCTATCTTACCACAAAAATCTTTAGGAACTTTTAACATTCACATTACAATTCCTTCACGTTTTGACGATGAATTAATATGAGGAGGGCGTACAAAATAAATGACGCAGCAGAAAGAAAATCGTTTCACTTAAAAACGCGACAAAAGATTCGATTTTTTCGAAAAAGAAAACTTGTTATAATGGGTATGGATAAGACATTAGACCTGTAAAAATTATACATCAATACAACGATGATACCAAAAAATGCTGATGATTGACATTTTTAAAGAGCCTTAACTTTTATAGGAACTTATGCTATTATTGTTCAATATTAATGGTACGTAAAAAATGTGTCGAAATTATAAACAATCTGTTAAGGTTTGTGGTTTTTTTCTGGTACTCTCAGTTGAAAACGGTTGGAAGGTGATGTTATCTGATGAAGAAAGTGATAACGTACGGAACATTTGATTTATTTCATTATGGACACATGAAGCTGCTGCAAAGAGCAAAAAATCTGGGTGATTACTTAATCGTAGGATTATCTACAGATGAATTTAATCTTCAAAAACAAAAAAAATCGCATCATTCCTATGAACATCGAAAATTCATTTTAGAAACAATTGATTTTGTGGATGAAGTGATTCCCGAAAAAAACTGGGAACAAAAAATCTCAGATATTCAAAAGTACGATATAGATACATTTGTGATCGGCGATGATTGGAAAGGGAAGTTTGACTTCTTAAAGGAATATTGTGAGGTCATTTACCTTCCGAGAACAGAAGGCATTTCAACTACCAAAATCAAAAAAGACATGGCTAGTTTATAGAAGACTAACTTAAAGAGGCTTGAAGTAATTCAGTTGCTTCTTTTTTTCTTGTTTGCTGAGATAAGTATTTAATTGTTCGAACATTTAAGGAGTCTAAGATGAAATCAAAGATTTTAATGAAATATAGAAGTCTATTGGTCAGAGTATACTCAATTGCTTTTAGAATAATTGGGCTTTTGCCCAGGAATGAAAAATTAATCATCTTCGAAAGCTATTCCGGCAAACAATTCAGCTGTAATCCACGAGCAATTTTTGAGTATCTTGAGGAAAATAAAGATAAATATGATTACCGATTAATCTGGAGTATAGATAAAAGAAACAAAGATTTATTTGATAATTTAGATGTGAAATATTTAAAAAGATTCTCTCTCAAATGGCTATGGTATATGGCTACAGCGAAATATTGGATAACAAACAGCCGCTTGCCGTTATGGATCCCAAAACCGAGAAAAACCACATATGTGCAGACTTGGCACGGAACTCCCCTAAAAAAACTTGCAAATGACATGGACGAAGTACATATGCCCGGCACGACGACTGAACAATATAAAAAAAACTTCCTGAAAGAAGCTAGTAAATGGGATTATCTCATTTCCCCTAACGCTTACTCTACGGAGATTTTTAGAAGTGCTTTTCAGTTTAAAAGAACCTTTATTGAATCTGGCTATCCGAGGAATGACTTTTTACATAAAGAAAATAAATATGAAGAAATGCTAAAAATAAAAGACAGATTAGGTATTGATAGAGATAAGAAAATTATTTTGTATGCCCCAACTTGGAGAGATAACTCATTTTATGCTAAAGGTAAATATAAATTTAATATGGTTTTAGATTTAGAAAGTCTTAAAGACCAATTAAGTGATGAATATATTCTTATTTTAAGGATGCACTATCTTGTATCTGAGAATATTAACTTAACTGCGTACAAGGGTTTTGCTTATGATTTTTCAAATCATAATGATATTAGAGAGCTATATTTAATATCAGATATATTAATAACAGATTATTCTTCGGTGTTTTTTGATTTTGCCGGTTTAAATAGACCGATCCTTTTTTATGTTCCTGATATTGAATTTTATAGAGATAAACTAAGAGGCTTTTACTATGATTTTGAAAAATGTGCTCCGGGACCTCTTCTTAAAACAACAGAAAAAGTAATTGAAGCCATACACAAAACACAGCACTATAAGCAGGATGAAAACCTTACTTCGTTTTATGATCAATTTTGTTATTTGGAAAAAGGTGATTCATCTAAAAAAGTTGTTGAAGAAATACTTGGATAAAAACATTTTCTTTTAAAGGAGTACTTGAAATGTTGTTTTCAATTGTAATGCCTGTTTATAATTCGGGGTTATATCTAAGTGAAGCCATTGACAGTATCATTGATCAAACTTTTAATTTTGAAGAAAACATCGAAATTATATTAATTGAAAATAATAGTATCGACAATTCGAAAAACATATGTGAAAAATATGCAACAGCATTTCCGAATAATATAAAAATTATTTATCAAGATACACCAAATGTCAGTTTAGCAAGAAATAATGGATTAAAATTTTGTGAAAATAGTGAATTTATAGGCTTTATTGATTCAGACGACAAAATTTCACCAAATGCTATTGCAGAAGTATTAAAGTTTTTTAAAAAACATACCGATATTAATTTAGCGGTGCTGCCGCTATTTTTCTTTGACAATAAAAATGGAGAGCATTCACTTAATTATAGATTTAAAAGTAATAAAAACATTGTAAACATAACTGATAATTACTCTTCTGTTCACTATCACATTGGTGGAACATTTTTTCGGAAAAAAGCAATAGATCGTTTAGGAATTTCTTTTAATGAACAGATGGATTTTTGGGAAGATGTTTTATTTATTAATACTTTTTTAATTAAAGAACAAAAATATGGTCTTATTCCTGATGCTAAGTATTTCTATAGAAAAAGAAAAGAGGAAAATTCTCTCGTAGACACTTCATGGTATAAAAAAAATAGGTATACTTTTTTACTTAAAAATGGTTATGAGGAAATGATCAAAAGATCATTAGAGGAATACGGTGAGGTAATACCTTATATTCAATGCTTAATTCTAAATCATGTAAAGTTATTTATTATTCAAAAAAACAATAACTTGATTTATGAAGTACTAGATGAGACAGAACAACTGGAATTCTTCAGAGAATTATATAAAATTTTAAAATATATGGATGAAAAGTTAATTATCAATCAAAAAATGAAAACATACTTAAAAGAGTATCTGATTTCATTTAAACGATGGGGTTATCCTGTTAATAAACTTATTCAAATAGGAAAAATTGAAAACGAAAAAGTTGTAATTACTTCATGGAGAGTCAATAAATTTTCTATTGAGCTAACTGTGAGTTTGAGTAATGAAGAATCTGCAATTAAAGATGAAAATAATGTTTACATCTCTTATGGAAAAAAATTCATAAGGGCCAAGTTAAACGAACAAACACAAAAGAATATTGTTATTTGGAAAACTACTGTTAGAGATAGAAAATATTCTTCTTACCAATTAAAAATTCCTTTAGGAGTTATTTTTTTTAGGTTTATAGTTGAAAAAGATAATCATTATGTTTATCTCCAAAAAGTCAATGTTTTAAATAAATTATTTAAGAGGTTAATACGAATCTAATTCTTTTCTATAAAACAAAATTCAAAAGGAGAATGAAAACTTGGAACAAAAGAATTTTTTCTTTTCTATTATAATGGCAATTTACAATGTTGAAGAATTTTTAGATGAAGCAATAACAAGCATAATTGATCAGGCACTTGATTTTGAGCATCATATACAGTTGATTTTAGTCAACGATGGAAGTGTTGATGCATCAGGGGAAATTTGCTTAAAGTATAAAGAAGCGTATCCAGAAAATATAGTCTTTATCGATAAGGAGAATGGCGGAGCAAGTAGTGCGCGTAATGAGGGTTTAAAATATGCCAAAGGTAAATATATTAATTTCTTAGATCCTGATGATACATTGTCCCCTTCAACCCTTTTAAAAGTATATGATTTTTTTGAAAAGAATTATTCTAAAGTCGATGTAGTTTCTATTCCAATGATGATGTTTGGTAAAACAAGTGGTCCACACTTATTAAATTATAAATTTGATAAAACTAGGCTAGTTCATATCTTGAAAGAACATACAGGAATTCAATTATCAGCACCAAGTTCATTCGTGAAAAAAGAAGCTGTTAAAAATCACTTTTTTAATGAAGATATGGCCTACGCTGAAGATAGTGAATGGCTGACTAAAATTATAATGAAGCGCCAAGTATACGGTATTGTGTCAGAAGGACAATATAATTATCGACGAAGAGAAGATGCGTCATCTGCAACTCAAACAGGTAAAAATGATAAAAAATGGTATGTAGATTATTTGAAGAATTTCTCTCGAGAATTAATTAATCATAGTATTACAACATTAGGATACGTTCCAAGATACATTCAGTATATGATTGCCTATGACTTGCAGTGGAGAATAAATATAGAAGACAGAACTGATGTTTTGACGGATAAGGAAGTTGAAGAGTTTTTTGACTTGCTAGAAAGAATACTTGCATTTATAGATGACGACATAATCTTTGAACAAAAATCTCTAAACTTGCACAGAAAATATTTTTTAATCAAATTGAAATATCGAAATAAAAAAAATGTATTTAAAAAGATCTTTTTGAATCGTAATGTGAATTTATATTTTAAAGAGAAATTAATTAATTCTATGAGATATGAAGCTATAACAATGGAGCTATTAAGCATTGAAAAGGGGATTTTAACCCTTGAAGGTAATTTTGGTTCATTATTTGATGCCGCAGAATTAGAAGTGAAAGCATGTGTCAACGACAAAATATATCATGCCGAAAAAATTGATAGAACAGTACACAACTTATATTGCTTAAATAAGCCAGTTAAAGAGTACCTGGGCTTTAAGGTTGATATCCCAGTTGGTGAGCTTGCAAATAACTCGAATATTGAAATGATGATTTCATCAAATGGAAAACTAATAAAAGTAAAAATTAACTTTGGACGATTATTCCCGCTGGATAAACATATAGTTGATTTCTATACCAAAAATGGTATAGGGATTTATTTCGATCATAAACTTAATAATTTAGTAGTTCTAAAAGATAAAAATCAGATTATTAGAGCAAAAGAAAAGCGGGCTCAAAGACGTTTTAAGACCTTTAATAAAATAGGTGCTGAGAAAGCATCAAATGTAAGAAAGATTATGGAACACCTCTATAAAATAAAGAAAAATAAAAGAGTATGGCTTTTTATGGATAGAATCAACAAGGCAGATGATAATGCTGAAGCATTATTTGAATATGCAATGCAGCAGAATGACGGCATCAAAAAATATTTTATTATCAGTAAAGATAGTCCAGATTATAACAGGCTGAAAAAAATAGGACCAGTTGTTGCATACGGGTCACCTAAGCACAAATTTTTACATTTACTTGCCGATGAAATTATCTCTTCACATGCAGATGATTATGTAGTCAACCCGTTTGTGAATATGAGGAAATATTATAAGGACTTATTTAAATTTAACTTTGTTTTTCTGCAACATGGAATTACGAAAGATGATATTTCGGGATGGCTTAATAAGTATAAGAAAAATATTAGACTATTTATAACAGCCGCTCAACCTGAGTATGAGTCTATAATTAATGGTCATTATAATTATTCAAAAAGAGAAGTAATTCTAACTGGATTTCCTAGATTTGATAAGCTTGTTAATCATAATCATAAAAAGATATTAATTATGCCAACATGGAGAAATCATTTAGTAGGAAAAATAAATCCGCAAACAGGGAAAAGAGATTACTCACCACTCTTTAAAAACTCAGTTTATTTTAATGAACTTAATAATTTATTAAATGATGCTAAACTTATTAATGAGGCTAATGAAAAAGGATACGAGATCGTATTCTTCCCGCATCCAAATATTGTTCAGCAGTTGAAAGATTTCAACAAAAATAGTTCAGTGAGGATTGCGGACATTAATGAAAGTTATCGAGATCATTTCAATAATAGTGCGATTTTAGTTACAGATTATTCATCCGTTGCATTTGACTTTGCTTATCTTAAAAAACCTGTTTTTTACTTCCAATACGAAAAAAATCACTTGGAAAAAGGGTATTTTGATTACAATTCAATGGGGTTTGGAGAAGTAATTGCTGATAAAGATGCTTTAGTTGATAAGCTGATAAATTGTATGGAAAACGATTGTATAATGGATGCCAAATATATTGATAGAGTAAATCAATTTTATAAGTATACGGATAAAGAAAACTGTAAACGTGTTTATCAACAAATTATTAGTCTAGGAACTAATATTAAAGAGGGAATAAAGAAATGAAAAAAGTAGCGGTTTACGGTAGTTGTGTTACACGGGATAATTTTAACTCTCAATTTAATGCTGATTATAAAAATTTTTTTGATTGTGTATTGACCCAAAACCAATCGTCCATTATTTCAACAATGAGTAAACCTAACTACATTGTTATTGATAATGAGAACATGTCTAATCATGAAAAAAACACTTTAAAGACGGATTTTGAGAATAGCTTTCTAACCGAGATTAAATCTGTTCAGCCAGATATATTAATTTTAGATTTTTTTGCAGATGTGCATTTTGGTTACGTAGAAATTTCTAGCAATCAGTATATTACAAATAACAGGTGGACACTTCCTAAAACAAATTATTATAAACTTTCAATTCAAAATAAAAAGCAAAGCTTTAATATTGAAGATCATTTTGAAAAGTATTTTTCACTATGGAAACAAAAGTTTAATCTTTTTTATAACTATGTGAAATTAAATTGTCCCGATATCAAAATTATCTTAAATAGTGCAAGAAATGTTCATCATTTTTTTGATAAAGAAGATAAGAAAAAGTTGCTTATTAATGGAGGAAACATCAAGATAATTGATGTTGATTATTATAATAGTGTTTGGAGCAAATTTGATGCGTACGTGTTAGACAGCTTCAGTGATGTAGAGGCAATAAGTTTATTCGAAAATAAAAAATATAATTCATATGAAAACCATCCATGGGGCAAATTTTATGTTCATTATACAATGGATTACTATACCAATTTTTTGGACCAGTTAAAAAACTCAGTCTTTAAATAAATAGTATACGGAGGATTCATCGTGAAAATTGAGATAATGAACATTTCTGTAAATCTTAAAAATGATGGGTGGATAATCTTTGGTCATACACACAGAATCGAGGAATTTGAGGGCCTGGCTTTAAAATTAAAGACTAATAACATAGCCTTTGAGCAGCCTATTCAGATAAAGCTTCCTTATTCTTATATGCATAAGGAAGGTTATTTCTTATGTGAAGTGAAATTTGCTCATATAATAAAGTCGAAAAAACTCGCCTTCTCTAATGAGTGGGAATTGACAGTATTAAACCAAGATGCCCAATTACTAATTAGCTGTCTCGATGGTCAACACAAACAAGAAATAAAGCAACCAGATTCTTTGTATTTTGGGGCCTGCTCATTAGTGAATAATAAATTAGTCATTACAGTACAGCCTGACAATGCAAAATTTAGTATATTTAGTATTGAAGAGGGTAATTCACCTGACAAGTTTCATTTGAAACTTCAAATAAAGGGAGAGAAGCATAAATTATTTGAAAACAACGATTTATTATTCGTTCTTTCACGTAGGCCACATGGAACCCTTTATCAGTTTCATGAAGAACAAATAGAACTTGGAAAACTGTCTCAAGCTGATGACCATTTTGAGGTTGACCTTGATTTATATAATCTTCCGGATAATATTATTGTTGACGATTCAAACATTTGGGATTTTTATATCAAATTAGACAATAATTCTGAATCTATTTTGCTTTCTTGTTTAGTTGATAAAGAATTGCCAAGTTCTCTTGATAAATTAAGTGCACTGAGAAGCCACCCATTTCATTATGTCAAATTAAACAAAACAGGAAGCAACTCATTATCTCTGCACACATATCGAAAAGATACAAATATTGCTCAATTAACCTCATTTGAAGAAAATGACAAGATTGTAAGGCTTTATATTAAGATAAATACTAAGATAAATTCACAATGTAAAGTAGTTTTTAGAAAAAGAGAGAAAAAAGGAAATGGTTTCGAATATTATTTTTCTCAAGAATACAGTCTTCTAAATAACGGTGATCGATTTTTTTGTGAGATAGACAAAGAAAATTTGTTAAAATTGCTAAGAAAAGATCATGCGAGTGTATGGGACGTGTTCATTTTAATTGATAGTAAAGACTATGTTTATATTAGCTGTAATGAAAATATTGAGACTGATTATTTTAATATAGCTGATGGATATAAAGTGAAGTTCTTTAAAAATGGTGGAAATCGATTATCTTTGTATATGCTTTTTGACTCAAATAAAGATGCAGATACACTTAATATAGCTGTTTTAGGTACTTGTTTTAGCAGAAATGCATTCAATTCGTCATCATTTTTTAACCCTGATTACAAAAAATTTTATAAATGTTGTTATACACAATTCCATTCATCAGTCATCAGTTTGATGTCTGATCCTGTAGATATAGATTTTAATCAATATAATGATGTTAAAGAAAGTGATCGGCCATGGGTAGAAACGGATTTTAAAAAAGACTTCTTTGTAAAGTTGAAAGAAGCAAAACCGGATTACATTATTATTGATTTTTATTGCGACGCGAGTAAGCCGGTCATTAGAACTCAGGAAAATAATTATGTGACTTGTAACTATTTTATTGAAGTAAGTAAGTTCTTATCAGATTGGGATAACATACACATCATAAATCATCATGAAAATCAGAAGTATTTTGAGCTTTGGAAGAAAAATATTGGTAAATTTCTTGATAAGTTAAAAACCATTATTCCTGAAGATAAAATTATATTGAATAAGGGCAGATTTACCGAAACATATTATGGAATGGATGGTAAAATAAAAACATTTGATGATATTCCAATGATAAGGAGAAATAATTACTTTTGGGATAAATTAGATAATTATTTCCTGTCTATTGCCCCTTCAGCAAAGGTAATAGATTTGTCTGATACAAAGTTTATAGGAGATGAAAGATATCCTTATGGTTTATCTTATTCTCATTATGAATCAGATTACTACAGAGAATTTTTTAACAGATTATTAAAAATCACATCAGAAGACCAAATGAAAAATTAATTACATGAATAGTTCTAAAATAAGGTTGTTGTTATCTTATCTTTTTTTAGAACTATTCTTTTTATATTAGTTGTATATTGGATTTTTAAATTAACAAGTGGGTCTGTCGACTATTACATGAAAAATGAATGAATATCTGTTACAATATTCACCGGTGCTTTCAAATTTCTTTAACCGAAAGATCCAAAAAATCATTTAAGTCTAAGGAAGATAAACAATGAATGCATTAGTAAGAATCGTAAAAGAGCAAGTGACATCGTTTCCTTTAATTTTGCGCTTAGCTTCGTATGAGACAAAGTCTCAGTATCAGATGAATTATCTTGGCGTATTATGGCAGTTTCTCAATCCTCTCATTCAAATGCTGGCGTATTGGTTTGTATTTGGTATGGGGATTCGTAACAGCAAGCCAGTCATAACAGGTATTGGAGAAGTGCCTTTTATTGTTTGGATGCTGGCTGGTTTGATCCCGTGGTTTTTTATTAGCCCGACGATTCTGGATGGATCAAACAGTGTATTTAAACGGATCAATATGGTTGCGAAAATGAATTTTCCGATTAGTTCACTGCCTTCTGTCGTGATTGCTTCAAATTTATTTAGTTATTTTGTAATGATGGGTGTTTATGTCATTGTCCTTTTAGCAAGCGGTGTTTACCCTAGCTTGCATTGGATACAATATATTTACTATTTAATCTGCATGATTGTGTTTATGTTTTCATTTAGTTTGTTTAACTCTACAATCAGTGTGCTTGTCAGAGATTATCAATTTCTGCTGCAGGCCGTAACCAGATTATTGTTCTTTTTACTTCCGATTTTTTGGAATATCTCAGAGCAGCTCGGGAAAAATCACCCGAATCTTCTGCCTGTGCTTAAGCTGAATCCGATTTTTTATCTGATAGAAGGATTTAGGAACAGCTTCTTAGACGGAAAATGGTTTTTCCAAGATATGAAATACACGCTGTATTTCTGGCTGTTCACATTCCTTTTATTATTAGTGGGTTCTATTCTGCATATGAAATTCAGAGACAAGTTTGTTGACTTTCTTTAATACGTAAGGAGATTGTACGATGAAACTAAAAGTTTCGTTTCGAAATGTTTCAAAGCAATATCATTTGTATAAAAAACAATCGGACAAGATAAAAGGATTGTTTTTTCCGGCTAAGGATAATGGTTTTTTTGCTGTGCGGAATGTCTCCTTTGACGTGTATGAGGGAGAGACAATCGGCTTTGTAGGGATAAACGGATCAGGGAAATCAACCATGTCTAACCTGCTGGCTAAAATTATTCCGCCGACCAGCGGTGAAATTGAAATGAACGGCCAGCCGTCGCTGATTGCGATTGCTGCCGGTTTAAATAACCAATTAACGGGCCGGGACAATGTCCGGCTCAAGTGTTTGATGATGGGGTTAACCAATAAAGAAATTGATGATATGTATGACAGCATCGTTGAATTTGCCGAGATTGGCGATTTTATTAATCAGCCGGTTAAAAACTATTCCAGCGGGATGAAATCGCGTCTCGGTTTTGCGATTTCCGTGCATATTGACCCTGACATTTTAATTATTGACGAAGCGCTTTCTGTGGGGGACCAAACGTTTTATCAGAAGTGTGTAGACAGAATAAATGAGTTTAAAAAGCAAGGAAAAACGATTTTCTTTGTCAGCCACTCGATCGGCCAGATTGAAAAGATGTGTGACCGTGTTGCTTGGATGCACTATGGCGAGCTTCGTATGTTTGATGAAACAAAAACGGTTGTCAAAGAGTATAAAGCGTTTATTGACTGGTTTAATAAGCTGTCGAAAAAAGAAAAAGAGACATATAAAAAAGAGCAAACGGAAGAGCGGAAGAAAGAAGATCCTGAAGCGTTTGCCCGTTTCCGCAAAAAGAAGAAAAAGCCGAAATCACTGGCTAATGCCATTCAAATTGCTATTTTGTCTATTCTGACTGTCTTCATGGCGGGAACGATGTTCTTTAATGCCCCGCTTCGTACAATTGCTTCGTTTGGCGCTATTCCGCAAAATGAAGTGAAGAACCATCATGGCGATGCAAAGGGCAAGTCAGAGGAACGCTTAACCGCAGTCAATAAGCAAGGGTTTATAGCAAATGAAAAAGCGGCTGCTTATAAGGATCAGGGTTTTAAACAGAAGGCTGACGTTACACTGCCATTCGGTACAGAGGTGTCGGTAGCTGCAAAAGGCAAACAGGCAGCGAAAATAAAGTTTAACGGACAGTCTTATTTTGTGAAAAAGAGCGCTGTTGCAACTAACATGAAACATGCTGAATTGCATGCTGCTGCATTTACGTCTTATGTCTCGCAAAACGCAGCATCTTCCTATGAATACTTTCTGAAATTCCTGGGAGACAGCAGAACCAGCATTCAATCCAAATTGAATGGATATACTGAAGGGGATACGGCTGACGGCAGAAAAACGTTAGATTTTAATTATGAAAAAATCAGCTATGTGCTGGAGAATGATAAAGCAACAGAGCTTATTTTTCATAACATTTCTCCTATCAACCCGGCGTCACTATCCTTAAGTGATAGCGATGTATTGTATGACAGCAGCAAGAAGCGTTTTCTTGTGAATACAGATGATCAGGTTTTTGCAGTTGATAATGAAGAGCATACACTGACTTTGATGTTGAAATAAAAAAAGGCTATTGGATGAATGTCCAATAGCCTTTTTGTTTAGATTTCTTCTTTGTTTAGTAAACCTTCCATAAATGGAACGAGCTGATCGCGAAGCTCTTTATCCTGCATCGCAAATTCTAGAGTTGTTGTGATAAAGCCGAGCTTTTCACCAACATCATAACGCTTGCCTTCAAAGTCGTAAGCAAACACTCTTTGAATTTCATTCAGTTTTTGAATGGCGTCTGTGAGCTGAATTTCTCCGCCGGCGCCAACCTGCTGCTCTTCTAAATACATGAAGATCTCAGGCGTGAATACGTAACGGCCTAAGATGGCAAGATTAGAAGGTGCTGTGCCTTTAGGCGGTTTTTCAACGAAGTTTTTCACCTGATAACGACGGCCTTCACTTGTCAGCGGGTCAATAATGCCGTAGCGGTGTGTTTCTTCTTCAGGCACCTGCTGAACACCGATAATAGAAGAAAGTGTTTTTTCATATTCATCCATTAATTGGCGCAACCCTGGTGTTTCAGCCTGAACAATATCGTCTCCAAGCAGTACCGCAAACGGCTCATCGCCGATAAAGTTGCGCGCGCACCAGACAGCATGTCCGAGACCTTTAGGTTCTTTTTGGCGGATATAGTGAATGTCAGCAAGGTTAGAAGCCTTTTTCACTTTTTCAAGCAGCTCAGTTTTTCCTTTTTCTTCTAGGTTTCTTTCAAGCTCAGGAGAGTAATCAAAATGATCCTCAATCGCACGCTTGCTTTTTCCTGTTACGATAATAATATCTTCAATACCGGCTTCAACAGCTTCTTCAATTATGTATTGAATGGTAGGTTTATCAACGATAGGAAGCATTTCTTTCGGCATTGCTTTCGTAGCCGGCAAGAATCTCGTTCCGAGACCTGCGGCAGGGATTATGGCTTTACGTACTTTTTTCAATTTCAAAGCACCTTCCTTAAGAACAGATTTAGGGTCACTCTTTTGAATGCTGAGTATTTAAAATGTTTGAGTTTCTTTTCTCATCAATACCCTATTTTCATTCTGTTAAACACATTTAATCATATAAGAAAAACCAATATTAAACAAGAGTCAATTCAGTGACTTTGGGGTCGAGGAAATACAAAAAAATATCATTAATTGATAGATAAAACAGTTTCAACTGATCCGGTATTTCAAGAAACATAACAGCTTTTTCATCTCTAGAGCCTGCTCAGCAAAAGTGATATAATGTAGTTCTGAAAATGTGACTGTACGAATTTATTCGAAAGGTAATAAATAGATGATGACGATTAAGGTTTCTACTCCAAAATTAGCATTTGTTTGTCAAGAGCTGAATGCTGCAAAAAAGTTTAGTATCAATACGATCGATTGGAATTATCCAATGGAAATTGTCACTTTACATCATGAGCCCAATGGGCCCTCTTCTTTTAAAGATACTGCTGTTATTAATATGTACAGCTACTTTAAAGGTTCTGAACCTCAGAAAGATAAAATCAAGCATCCGATTGAACAAGAAGGTTTAACATATATTCAAGAACCAAATAAGCCAATTTATCGTTATTACAATAATGGACGTTATATCAAATATCAAAGGTTTACAGCATCAGGAGAACTTGCTGTCATTGATTACTTTAATGAAAGCAGGCAAAGATTTAAAAGGGAAGAATATGATTTGTCTGGATATGTACATAGCTTAATGTACATGGATCTGGACACTAACAAACCGAAGCAGCATCTTTATTTAAGGGCAGATGGCACTTGTTATATGACAAAATGGTATAAGAATGATGGAACAACTGAAAAAATTGTCATTTTTGACGAAAAAGAGAATATAGTCAGTGTATTGTATTCAGAAAATGAACTTTCCCGTTATTTTCTGAGCCGCTTGATAAAGGAAGCGGATTATTTATTTATGACTTCTGAAGTTGAGTTATATACTACATTAAAATCTCTTTCAGTTGAATATTCTTCCATGTATCTAGGTTTTATAGAGACGAATGAGATGTTGGAAAACCCTGAAAAGGAAATAGGCCACCTTGATGCTTTCGTGGTTCCTTCCTTGAAGAGATATCATGACATAATTAAAAATACGGGGCCTCGCACAAATATTTATTACGTTTCTGAAGAGCCGTTTACCCGCAAGCGTTTTGTGGACAAACTAATAGATCAGGTGCCATTTAATAATCAATTGAAGGATATGAATGTTGAGCTGTTAATGGCAGAATGGCAATCAAAATCCAATTTATATTTGTCAGCCAAGGTTGAATTTAAAGGCTGCATTCCTCCCCATTCTGTTGGCCGCCATAAAATGTATTGGAAGTTAAAAAATAAAAAGAGCGGCACTGAAAGCACGTTTAACGCAAAAGTAAACAGCGAGGAAGAACTAATATTTACCGTAAGCGGTACACTTCGTGTTCACTCTGTATTAGATCAGTTGTCCACCATTGAATTGTATCTCTGTTCCGAGTGGGATAATAGCTTCTTTGCATCAGGTGTGCGAATAACCGATTCAAAGGAAATTCCATTATCAGAACAAAGTATTTCAGGCTGGCAAGTTACTTTAGAAAAAGAAAATAATTATTTGCGTGTTCAGACTGCCGAGGGATTTCGGAGAAAATTAATGAAACGGCTGTTTGTAAAAAAATAGCAGACAAGGTTTTACCAGAAGAAGGAGCTTGAAGATGAGAAGGATCTTTTCACTAATATATGAAATAGACATTGAAAAAGGCGGCATTACAAGCTCTATGATGTCAAGATCTTTTACATTTGCGGAGCGCGGCCATAAAATCGATTTGGTTACACTTGATTATAAGGACAATTATGATCAGATTGAGCAAGTGCTGAAGAGCGCTGGAAGGCTGCATGCTGATGTAAATATCCTCAATATTTATGATGACTATAAAAATCAGCATAAGCATATAAAAATTGGGGAAGTGCAGCAAAGTTACTATGATCAAAATCGTAATCGCTTTGAAGAACCATATGCTGCGTATCATAATGAGGAAAAATTAGAAACGGAATACTTCAAGAATGGCTTATATATAAAAAAGAAAAAATGGGATGAGTCGGATAATCTTTTATATGTAGATCATTTCAATGAAAATATGCAAATGACAAAGCGAGAATTCTTTCATGGCGGTTATGTAAATAAAACTGTGATTTTCGATACAAGAAGCGGAAAAATCAATCAAATTCACTACACAGCACCCGACGGTTTCTGTTATTTAACAGAATGGTACCATTTTAAAACAGGAGCCAGTCAAGGAGTTATGCTGTTTGGCCGTGATGAAAAGGAAGCTGTATTTTTCAAAAACAAGCACCAGTTTCATACACATTGGCTTGAAACGTTATGTGAGAAAGAAAAGGACCCTATTATCATCTGTGATGGAGTCGGAAGTGCTTCAAAAGTAAATGAAATGCGTGCAGGATTGGCAAAACGATTTTACTGTGTTCACTCAAATCATTTAGATTATCCTTATACGTTAGGCAGCAAAGTTCGAAACAATCATCAATATGCGATGGAGCATATTAAGGATTATGACGGGCTGATCGTATTAACGAATGAACAAAAAGAAGATATCATGAAGGATTTTGAGTCGAACAATAATATTTTTGTTATTCCTCATGCACCAAGAAGGCTTGAAAAATTACAAACGTATGAAAAAAAGAAAAACGAGTTTGTCATGGTGGCCAGATATCATGAGGAAAAAGGGATCGATAAGGTCATAAAAGCAATGGGAATCGTAAAAAAATCCCGGCCGGATATTGTCCTGAATATATATGGCAGCGGTCCCAGCTATGAGGAATACCAGCAATTGATCGATGATCTTAAGTTAGATAATGTACATTTAAAAGGGTATGTCGCAAATCCCGCTCCATTTTATCAGCAGGCGCTTGCTACATTATTAACATCAAAATTTGAGGGGTTTAGTCTCGCGATTTGTGAATCGTTTTCGTGCGCAACCCCTGTTATCAGTTTTGATGTGAAATACAGCCCGAGGGAGCTCATAAAAGAACACGAAACGGGAATGCTTGTAGAACCTGATAATATTGACATGCTTGCTGAAAGTATCATTTATTTGTACGACAACCCTGAGAGAGCCATTCAATATGGAAAAAACGCAAAGAACTTAATGGATACTGAATATAGTGAAGCCCGATTATTTGAAAGATGGGAAGAAGTATTTGAAATAACGAAATAGTACGTTTTTGCACCATTTTTGTTCATTATATGAGCTTTTGCGAATGAAATAGAAGCGGATAAGGATAGAGGTGTCATGGTGAAAATCACTGCAGCAGTACCCACATACAACTCAGAACATTTTATCTCCCGCTGCCTGGATAGTCTGGTTCAACAAACCATGCCGAATAATGAGTACGAAATTATTTGTGTAGATGATTGTTCACAGGATGGCACGGTTTCAATATTAAAAAAGTACAGTGAACAGTATTCTAATATAACGATTATAGAACGAGAAAAAAATTCGGGAGGGCCGGGGGAGCCGCGAAACCAAGCGATACGTGCTGCGAACGGTGAATACATTTTTTTTATTGATTCCGATGATTATGTAGGAATCGAAGCGTTCGAGAGAATGTATCAATTTGCAAAACAGCATGATTCAGATATTGTGCTTGGGAAAATGGTCGGTGTAAACGGCAGATCGGTCCCGCAAGCTATTTTTAAGGAAACGAAACCTGAGGCGGATCTTGTAAAATCTCCACTTGTTTACTCAATAGGACCGACAAAACTTTTTAAAGTTTCACTGCTTAGAATGCATGACATATATTTCCCCTCTAATATACAGGCTACAGAGGATCAGGTATTTGTCATGCAGGCTTATTTAGAAGCGGACAAAATTTCTGTCTTGGCCGATTATGATTATTACTATGCTGTACAGCATGACGGCGAGCATATGACGTTTGCATACGTTGCGCCCCAAAGCTACTATGGCGCAATGAAGGTTATCATAGATATGATTCGTAATAGCCGTCTTTCACATAATCGCAAAATGAAGTTTATGGCGAAATTTTTGAATCGTCATTTTGATTTTTCCAGAACAACGGACTTTACCGTAACAATCGAGGACGAACGGGAGCAGCAAACATGGATGACAGAGCTGCATCATTTTGTTGAACAAAATATACCACGGGAAATTGATAAACTTGTTCATTCTCATACGCGGTTAAAATTACACTTTGTACGCCATAATGACCTAAAGGGCTTAAAGCAGTTTGAAGCTGATAAAGAAAATATGGCCCAATATACGTCAGTTAAAAATGGTCATATCATAGCAAACTATCCCAGCCTTATCTCATATCATTTGGCAGAGAATGAACGGATTGTTGATGACAGAAACAAAATCAGTCATTACGTGAGCGAATTTCAAATGAAGGACAACACTTTCACATTAAGAGGGTCGGTTACCCACACGGCTTTACAACCAGAGCATCAAGCTATGCAAACTTTATACGGCATTTGGGTGCACCGTGATAGAAAAACTGAAAAAATCATTTCTCCAGTGTATTCCAAGGACGGAGAATTTGAATTTCTCACGAAGTTTACTGATTTGGCTATTCATGAAGAAGATATTGGTGTTTGGGATTTCTTTATTGAATCGGGGATAGACGGCTATAAAAAACGCGTCCGAATTGGCAGCAGCAGAGAACCGTATCCTTATTCCAAACATGCTAAATATATTGGGAATAACGGGGAATATGCTTTCAGCGCACGGCCGTACTTTACTAAAACCTATGATAATTTGTCGGTGGATATCAGAAAGCAGGAAGTTCTGAAAGTCGAATTCAGAGATAATGATTCGGACCAGCATTTAACGTTCGTATTTCCTGGAAGCCAATTGTTTTTCCCGAAGCAATCTTTATTATTGCTCGAATGCAATAACCAAGAGTTTTTAATCCCAATAAAAAATCAAATCAGTTCAGCTGATGGGACAGTGATACAGGTTGATCGGAATCTCGTTCAGCAAAAGTTTGCTCCGGCTTATTTACAAAACACCAATATTGTTTTATCCATTAATTCTTATAAAACCACATTGGTTCCGAAAAAGGATGTCAGTGTGTACTTTTGCAGTAAAAATATTGAAAAAAAGCTATGGTGCTTTAAAATAAAGAAGAAAGTAGATCTATTTATACAATCGGACCAATCGAAATTCTATCTAACAGCCCGTTAAACAAAGAAACCAGGTGACAAATATGAAAAAACTAAAAGTTATGACCGTTTTCGGGACGAGGCCTGAAGCGATCAAGATGGCACCGCTTGTGCTTGAATTGAAAAAATATCCTGAAATAGATTCCTATGTAACGGTAACTGCACAGCACAGACAGATGCTCGATCAGGTGTTAGATGCGTTTCATATCAAGCCTGACTTCGATTTGAACATTATGAAGGAGCGGCAGACACTGGCAGAGATTACGTCTAACGCACTTGTAAAATTGGATGAGTTGTTTAAAGATATCAAACCCGATATTGTGCTTGTCCATGGTGATACAACGACGACGTTTGCCGGAAGCCTAGCCGCTTTTTACCATCAAATTGCTGTCGGTCATGTGGAGGCGGGGCTCCGTACAGGGAATAAGTATTCCCCGTTTCCGGAAGAGCTCAATCGACAGATGACAGGGGCGATTGCTGATTTGCATTTTGCTCCGACAGGCCAGGCGAAAGACAATTTATTAAAAGAAAACAAAAAGGCCGACTCTATTTTTGTAACGGGCAATACAGCGATTGACGCACTCAACACAACGGTTAGGGATGGTTACTCACATCCTGTTCTCGAGCAGGTGGGTGAGGATAAAATGATTCTCTTGACGGCTCACCGCCGGGAAAATTTGGGCGAGCCAATGGAAAATATGTTCAAGGCCATCCGCAGAATTGTAGGGGAATTTGAAGATGTACAAGTCGTTTACCCTGTGCACCTGAATCCAGTTGTCCGGGAAGCGGCTCAGAAGCATTTTGGTGATTCTGACAGAGTGCATCTGATTGAACCTTTAGAGGTGATTGATTTCCATAACTTTGCAGCGAAATCGCATTTTATATTGACAGATTCGGGCGGCGTGCAGGAGGAAGCCCCATCTCTCGGGAAACCGGTGCTTGTTCTGCGTGATACGACGGAACGGCCTGAAGGAGTGGAAGCGGGAACGCTGAAACTTGCAGGTACGGATGAGGAAAACATTTATCAGTTGGCAAAACAGCTGTTAACTGATCATGATGAGTACAAGAAAATGTCCCAGGCTTCTAATCCGTATGGAGATGGAGAGGCTTCTCGCCGGATTGTGGAAGAATTGCTGTTTCATTACGGGTATCGGAAAGAACAACCGGATTCATTTACAGGCAAATAAAAAAGAAGCTTTGCACATTGTGCGAAGCTTCTTTTTTGTTTTACTTTTCGAGGCTTTCCTTCAGCTCTTTTGTAATATCGGAAAGGGCGCTTTCATCAGCTTGGTAGTAGTAAATTCCATTGATTTTCGTGCCTGTACCTTTTAGTTCGTGCTGTTTAATATGTTTCCGCGCACCTTTGTAATCGGACTGGATATCCCACATGTTATCGAAGGTCAAGTTCGTTTTCACATTATCTTCAACAACTTTAAACATATCTCCGAATTTCGTGATGGAAGAAATATTAGCGCCTTTATTAATAATACCTTGGATGACTTGGCGCTGGCGGTCCTGGCGTCCGAAGTCGCCTCTCGGATCTTCTTTTCTCATCCGGGTATAAGCGAGCGCTTCTTTTCCGTTCAGCGTGATTTCTCCTTTGCCGAACGAATAACCGTCATAACTGAACG
This sequence comes from Bacillus sp. GW821-FHT01G09, assembly GCF_059422205.1. NCBI lineage: Bacteria > Bacillati > Bacillota > Bacilli > Caryophanales > Bacillaceae > Bacillus > Bacillus sp. GW821-FHT01G09. Next base: position 479,662 of record NZ_JBWKWL010000001.1, on the reverse strand, counting down.
CGAATGTGCTGTTAACTGTAATGCCGCCAAGTGTATCAACAACGTCTCTAAAGCTTTCCATGTTCACTTTCACAAAATAATCAACCGGAACATCGAGGAAGTTCTCAACAGTGTCTACCGTCATCTGCGTGCCGCCGAAAGCGTATGAATGGTTGATTTTATCCATTGTGCCTTTTCCGATAATTTTTGTATACGTGTCACGCGGAATGCTGACCATGTCGGTTGTATTCGTTTTTGGGTTAACGGTCATATAAATGAGCGTATCGGCACGGCCCTTATCGCCGTCGCGTTCATCCACACCCATGATTAAGACGGAAAAAGGATCTTTTTTATTGATACTGACCTCTTTATCCCTCTTTTTCGATTTATCAATGCTTTCATGAATACTTGCCACGGTTGATGCTGCTTTATGCCATAAGTAGTATGCATAGCCGCCAGTTCCGAGTACAAATACGGCCACAATGGCTAAAATGACAAGTAATGCCTTTCTTTTTTTCTTTCTTTTTTCAGCTCTCATAATAAAGTCCTCGCTTTTTTGTAATCTAGTACGATTATAAGTTTCTTAATATTTGAAAACAACTAAAATTTGTCTGATTCTTTACAATAGACGGCTCCTTGTAACAAATGTTTCGGTATTTTAAGAAAATCCGCAAAAATTTTTCGTTGTTTTGAAAGAAATCTTAAAATAAGCTTAAAATTGTCGATAAAAAGTGGAGAGGTGATATAGGAATGAAAAAAATTGCTATTTTAATGTTCTCAATGCTGCTTCTTTTGTCTGCGTGCGGCACAGCTCAGAACTCATCAGGAGCAGAAACAAATTCAGACAGCCAGGATGCAGCTGCAGAAGAGACAGTAACGAAGGAAGGCACTTTTGCCGGTTTGGCAGACAGCCATACAATTGCAGTCACTATTGATGATAAAGAGACGTCGATTCAGGTTGGTTCAGACCTTCAGGACAAAATGAACAGCATTTCAGAAGGGCAAAAAGTTGTTGTCAAATATACAAAAGATTCAAATGGCGCTTTAATGCTTAAGGATCTTGAGACAAAGTAATAAAAAACTCTTAGGGGGTTCCATGTTTTGAAAAAAATGAAGCTCTTGCTTCTATCGTCAGTCACTGCGGCGGCTGTAGCATGTCCGGCGTTTATGCAGACTGCGAAAGCCGCTGATAAAACCATTTCGGTTAAGCTGAGTAATTATGTAGGCAGCAAATCAAGTTTGGATGTCGATATCACAGGCGGATATGAAATTCCCGGCTCAAGAATTGCGGATACGGAGCGATATGGAGGAGCAACCCGTTTTGATGTTGCCAATAATGTCGCCTCTGCCGGATGGACAAATCCAACGACTGTGGTCATTGTGAATCGGGACGCTTTTGCCGATGCGCTCTCAGCAACCCCGCTTGCCAAAAAGTACGATGCACCGATTTTATTAACAGACGCAGATTCGCTAACACCAAAAACAGAAAGCGAAATTGCAAAATTAAATCCTGACAATATTCTCATCATTGGCGGGACAATCAGTGTTTCTAAAAATGTAGAAAATACATTAAAAAAATATGGTTCTATCGATCGGATTGGCGGAGCAACCCGTTACGAGGTTTCTAAAAACATAGCCGATCGGATGGGGAATTACAGCCAGGCAGTAGTGGCCACAGGCATGGTCTTTACGGATGCCCTGTCAATCGCGCCATATGCTGCAATGAACGGTTATCCGATTTTACTTGCGGGAGACAATAACATCCGCAGTGATTACAAAATTCCAAGCAAGGTTACAATTGTCGGCGGTCCGTTGAGTGTCAGCACTGGTGTGGAAGCTGCATTAAAAAAGAAGGCAACTGTGAAACGGATTGGCGGCGTTTCCCGATATGAGGTATCTGCCAATATCGTTAAAGAATTAAATATGAAAGCAACAAAGGTATTTATGTCAAACGGCCAAACATTCGCGGATGCATTGACGGGATCTGTGCTTGCAGCAAAGCAGGGAAGCCCTTTACTGCTGGTTGAATCAGGCAGCCTGCCGTCACCAGTCGCTGATGTAGTAGCGTCAAAAGGAACTCAGTCATTTGCGCTGCTTGGAGGAAGCATTTCCATCAGTGATACGCTAAAGAACAAACTGGCAGATACTTTTGCAGGAACTGGATATACAGTCAAGTTAACCGGCGGAAACCTAGTGCTTTATAAAAACAGTACTGCAATCAAGTCGCTTGGAACGTCTTTTACAGCACAGCCTAAAAAATATGCAACTACAAATTCTATCAGTTTGAACGGAACGCCATATCTCGGAAACATGAAATTTACAATAGAGTCAGGCAAATATGTTCGGCCAATCAATGTGAATATCCCCTTTGAAGATTATTTAAAGGGTGTTGTTCCTCATGAAATGCCGGCCAGCTGGCAGAAAGAAGCGCTTAAAGCCCAAGCTGTCGCAGCGAGAACTTATTCCATCAGTTCGGCCGGAAAAGAAGTACAAGACACCACCGCTTTTCAGGTATATGGCGGATATGACTGGAATTCAAAAACTTCAGAAGTGGTCGAAGCTACAAAAGGAAAAGTTTTGAAATACAATGGGAATTTGATTTCTGCTACGTATTCCTCAAGCAACGGCGGCTACACAGAAGCGAGCGGTGAGGTGTGGAGCAGCCAGCTTCCTTATTTAATCGCCAAAAAAGATACGTACGACCCGCAAATCAGCTGGTCTCTGTCTTTAAATAAAACCCAGCTTGATAAGAGCAGTCTGAATCTGAAAAGCCCGGGTTCATGGTGGAGCTCTAAAAATGAAACAAACTCATCATATTTGAGCGGTTTGAAAAGCTGGTTTATTAAAAATAAATACAGCAATGCCGAGTCTATCAAAATCACGAAAATATCCAGTGTGAAATTCAGCACGGAGAAAACTGCCGGTCAGCGGCCGGAAACAGCAAGCGTCACATTCTCATATTTCGTGAAAGAAAAATCAAATGGCTATATCCTGTCAAATGGAAGCCTCAGTGAAAAAACAGCAACAATTACTGTACCTGCAACAGAGCTGAGAACGATGCTTGGCGCTTCCAATATGAAGAGTACATATGCTTCTGTCTCAAGCAATACAAACGCCTTTCTCATTAGCGGTAAAGGATACGGACACGGCATAGGCATGAGTCAGTACGGAGCCAATGCCAGAGCAGCTGCCGGACAATCTTATACAACAATTTTAAGTTTTTACTATCCGGGAACAACTCTATCAAGCTATTAAAAGATTGTTAGAGTCAAAGGAGGCGAGATGCCTCCTTTGTTCGTTATTTGATTTATGAATCATTATGAATCTTTGGAGGGACTATCTTTGCGGATCTTTCTTAAAAGCATACCTATGCTGATACTAGGAGTCGTGTTATTTGTACCAAATGCGTTTGCGGCAAACTCTGTTACAAGGCTGGATGGAGCAAGCAGATATGAGGTTGCTGTGAATGTTTCAAAACAAGGCTGGAGCAGTGCGGGCACGGTTGTTGTGGCAAACGGAACAGCGTATGCAGATGTATTAACTGCTGCTCCTCTAGCTTATAAATACAATGCCCCGATTTTATTGACGGAATCATCTAAACTGACTGCGCCGACGAAAGACAGAATCAGCCAGCTTAAACCGAGCAAGGTTATCGTCATTGGCGGAACGATCAGTGTTTCTAACAACGTTGTAAGTGACATTAAAAAATTGGGTATTTCCAATGTGGAACGAATCGGCGGAAGAAGCCGCTATGAAGTTGCCCAAAATATTTCTAAAAAATTGTCTTCAAATTCAAAAGCGGTAATCGCAAATGGCACGGCATATGCTGACAGTCTGGCGATCGGTTCTTATGCTGCCCGTAACGGTATTCCAATTCTCCTGACGACTGCAAGCTCTATTCCCGAACCAACGAAAAATGCGATGAACAGCAAAGGAACAACATCGACTATTGTGGTCGGGGGAGAAATCAGTGTCTCAAAAAGCGTTTACAGCCAGTTGCCATCACCAACAAGAATCGGCGGGAACAGCCGTTTTGAAGTGGCTGCCAACATAGCGAAAAAGTATTATTCTTCATCAAAAGCTGCATTTGTCAGCAATGGCTATCAATATGCAGATGCTTTAGCTGGTTCTGTGCTGGCGGCGAAGCAAAATCGCCCAATGCTATTTACTGACGCCGGTTCATTGCCGACTGCGACAAGAACAGTCATCGGATCAAATAGCAAGAATACCTTCACAGTTCTTGGGGGAACTATTTCAGTGACAACAAATGTCGTGAACCAACTTAAAAATGTAATTGTAGGCAAAAAGGTATTTGTGGATGCAGGACACGGTGGTTATGACAGCGGCGCGGTCGGTAATGGTTTAAAAGAGAAAGATGTTAACCTTGCCGTTGCTAAGCTTGTAAACAGCAAACTTTCCAATGGTGGAGCCATTCCGATTATGGCCAGATCTACAGATGTTTTCTTAGAGCTTTCAGAGCGGGTTGCAAAAGCAAAAAGCAATAATGCAAACCTGTTTGTGAGTATTCACGCCAATTCAGCGAGCCCAGCAGCAACCGGTACTGAAACCTACTATTATACAAAATATGAGTCAGAAAACAGCAAACGGCTTGCGACAGAAATACAAAACAGACTCTATAAAGCACTCAATACTCAAAACCGCGGCGTGAAAATCGGGAATTTCCATGTCATCAGAGAATCAACGATGCCGAGCAGTTTAGCAGAGCTGGCGTTCATTTCGAATGCGAACGACGCAAGTAAGTTAAAGAGTGCTTTGTATCAAGAAAAAGCAGCTCAAGCAATATATGAAGGAATCATTGGATATTATTAGGCGATTAAATTAGTAGACATCAACAGCGGCTTGCCGGCAGAACCCATCAGGAATTGCCGGCAAGCTTTTTTATACGATAAAATGAGAAAAATTTTAAACCACATATGCTATGTAAAAGTTTAACAAAATTTAAGGTTAGGCCTATTCTTATTGACAGATGTTTTTGATATAATTATCAGGCAAAAATATAACCGATCCATTAGGGTAGTGAGGTAATCGATGAAAATAAGCATTGTTATCCCTGTATATAATTCAGAAGATCTTATTTCCGAATGTCTTGATAGCTTAGTTAACCAAACGATGCCAAAAGAGGATTATGAGATTATATGTGTCGATGATAAATCTACGGATTCATCTTTAGACATTTTGAATCGATATAAAAAGAAATATGACAATATTGTTGTTGTTGAAAGAACCGTAAATTCAGGCGGTCCAGGTGCGCCGCGGAATGATGCAATAAAAATTGCCAAAGGTGAATACATCCTGTTTGTTGATTCCGATGACTATCTAGGCAATGAAGCATTGTTAAGATGGTACAATTTCTCAAAAGAGAATGATTCAGATATTACTTTAGGTAAGTTAAAAGGGATAAACGGCCGAGGTGTTCCCAAATCAATGTTTAAGGAAACAAACCCAGATGTTGATTTGGTTGATTCCAAAATTGTTTTCACATTGGGACCCCAAAAACTGTTTAAAGCCTCACTTTTAAAAGAAAATCAAATCATCTTCCCTACTCACATAAAAGCAGCGGAAGATCAAGTCTTCACAATGAACGCTTATTTAAAAGCAAAGAAGATTTCTGTTTCAGCTGACTATGATTATTACTATCTGGTCAAAAGAGACGGTGAACATATGAGTGTCGCTTATGTTCCCCCAGAGAACTTTTATGGAGCAATGGAAGATATTATCTCTGCTATCAAGGCTAGTGATCTGGAAGAAGCAAGAAAAACGAAACTGATGGCAGTATTTTTAAACAGGCATTTCGATTTTTCGCGGACAAAAAATGTCACAATAAAAATGAAGACAGATGAAGAAAGAGCTGAATGGTTTAAATATTTGTCCTCATTTATTCATGCAGTACCTGAAGAGGCTGACCAATTTGTGCTTCCGCATATCAAATTGCGTCTGCTGTTTATTCGGAATAATGATTTGCAGGGGTTAACCCAGTATGAGCGTGAAGAACAAGACATTAAAAAGTTCTGTGTTGTAAATAATGGGGATTTAATTGCACGTTATCCGAGCTTAGAACGCTATCCAATTTCTGAAGAGTTATTAAAAGTAAATTATAAAAATAAGCTTGAACATTATCTGCAGAATATTGAATTTAGCGATCACAGCCTCAGCATTCAAGGAACCATTAAACACAAATTGTTGGATGATGAAACGAATCAAAATCAATCTCTGACAGGAGTATTTGTTCATCGTGATACAAAGGCGGAAAAATACATTGCGCCGGCTAAGTATGAAAATTCAACATTTACATTTGAGTGCAAGTTTGATGAACTGGCATCTGCAGAAGAAGATTTAGGCGTTTGGGATTTCTTTATTGAATCGTCAATAGATGGCTATAAATTAAGGGCGAGAATCGGAAACAAGCGTGCTGCGTATAAGTATTCAACAAACACGATGTATTTAGGGCATAATGCGTTGTTTGTCTTCAGTGCAAGACCATATTTCACAATGAACTACGATAATCTTTCGATTGATATAAAGAAACATGCCTATACAGAAGCAGAACTTTCATATGAAACTGAATCAAAAGATTTATCATTTATTTTTAAAGATAAGCAAATCTGTTTGCCAAATCATTCAAAAATGATTGTGAATACCGGACAGTCTGAAATCTCATTACCGGTAAAACGTATAGAGTTAGAGCCTAATTGCACAAAATTGACGGTAAACGTGCAGAGTTTGCTTGAACAGCTAGCTCATGTAAAGAAAGAGCGATTAATTGAATTTGCGATAAACACTTCTCAAAATAAAATCAGTGCAAAAGTGGATAACCAAGCAATTGTCTTGGACACAAGGAATGTGGAACGAAAATCCATGTTATTCTTTAGTAAAATGGTTGAGGTCCAATACAAGCTGTTAACCTCTAAATCAAAGTTTTATTTTCAATATTAAATGCTTCACAACGAAAAGAGACAAATCAGTAAAATGATTTGTCTCTTTTTTTAAACAATATGCTTAATTTTTAAAAAAAGTGTCTAAAACAATAAAAAGTTTACGGATAAATGTCAGAAAAAATAACAAATTCACACTTCTTAACATACCATTTACAACCAATTAACATCCGTCTGCTAAACTGACTGGCATAGGTCATCATAACATCCCAAACAAATCGTGAGGTGTGTGTCAGTGAGTGCAGAGAAAAGCATGAATGTGAGTCGTGAATTCTCAGTTCAGCAAATACATTCTTTTACATTATCTGAAAAGACGGCTCGTTATTTGGCAATAAAGCGCGTAATGGATATTTGGTTTGCGCTCATTGGATTGGCGATTGCGCTGCCAATGATTGCGGTATTTTCAATATTGATTTGTTTGGAGACGCCGGGGCCTGCCATTTATACGCAGGAACGCGTAGGGAAAGGCGGGAAACCATTTAAGCTTTATAAGCTTCGTTCCATGAAAATAGATGCCGAGAAGTCTGGGGCGGTTTGGGCACAGAAGCAAGATCCGCGGGTGACAAGGATCGGAGCTTTTATCAGAAGAACGAGAATTGACGAGCTTCCTCAGCTGTTTAATGTGCTGAAAGGCGATATGAGTATGATCGGCCCTCGTCCGGAACGGCCCGTATTTACGGAAAAATTCCAGAATGAGATTCCAGGCTTTACACAGCGTCTGGCTGTTAAACCGGGATTGAGCGGCTGGGCTCAAGTGAACGGCGGTTACGATATGACGCCGAAGGAAAAGCTGATATTTGATTTATATTACATTCGCAATCTGACTTTCACTTTAGAATTAAAAATTATGTTAAAAACTTGTAAAGTAGTTTGGACGGGTGATGGTGCAAGATAAAACGGAATGCCACTATTCACCATCAATCTGAGCTTAAAAAGAAGTAGGGAATATGATGCCAAGTATTACAAAACAAATCATGAGCGGTGCAAAGTGGACAAGTATTTCAACCATGTGTATTACAATCATACAAATTGTTCAGTTTGCCCTGCTTGGAAATATGATGACCTTAACAGAATTTGGGCTTGTCGGCATGATCACAACGGTTACAGTTTTCGCCCAGATTGTGCTCGATATGGGTTTTGGCGCAGCATTAATTCAGAGAGACGACGCGACGGAGCGCCAGCTGTCAACATTGTATTGGCTTAACATTATGACGGGCGTTTTGCTGTTTGTTCTTTTATATGTGAGCAGTCCTGTCATTGCGGGATTTTATCAAAGAGAAGAGCTGGTGTTTCTGGTTCGGATTCTGGCGATTATGTTTTTGATCGCGCCAATTGGACAGCAATATCAGTATATGCTGCAAAAGCAGCTGCAGTTTAATACGTTAAGCAAAATAGAGATTTTTTCAAATGTATTGTCATTCGGATATTTAGCGATAGCGGTTTTTATGATGGATGCGATTTTGGCGTACGTGATTTCTCAAGTCCTGCTGCAGTCCAGTAAAGGGATTTTATATTGGGCTGTATACCGAAAAAAGTGGCATCCTGCTTTTGTTTTTGATTTGAGAGGCATGAAGGATTTCTTTTCTTTTGGAGCCTTTCAGCTTTCATCCCGTCTTGTGAACAGACTGGGAGCAAATATCGACATGATTTTGATCGGCCGGTTTATTGGTGCTGAAGCATTGGGGATTTATAACCTCGCTTATCAGATTGTCACCATTCCGGTTTTGAAGATCAATCCGATTGTCACACGGGTGGCATTCCCTGTTTTCGCAAAAAACAAATATGAAAACAGCGTGATCAGAGAAGGCTTTCTGAATATGACAAAAATGCTGGCGCTTGTCTCGTTTCCGCTGTTAATCGGGCTCGTGTCTGTGTCAGACGCCTTTATCACAGCGGTTTTCGGAGAAAAGTGGCTTGCTGCTGTTCCGATCCTAAATGTTCTGGCCATTGTCGGGATACTAAGAGTGCTCATGAATCCAAATGGATCTGTGTTGCTGGCTAAAGGAAGAGCTGACTTAGCGTTTTATTGGGATTCCGGCGTGCTGCTGCTGTACGGATTATCACTGTTTGCAGCTGTACAGACGGGAAGCCTGCTGACAGTCGCATGGGTGTATGCCATTATCAGCGTTGTTAATTTCCTGATCGGGCGCTGGCTTTTGGCATATGTCATCAAGCTTAACCTTTCAGCTTATTTCCAGTCGATTATGAAGCCATTTCTGATTACTGCGGCGATGGGCATCATCGCGTTTGGTGTAAGCCTCAGTACCGAACACTTCAGTATGCAGGCAGAAATGCGGTTGGCCATTTCAGTTGCGGCCGGGGCGCTGTGCTATCTCTTTCTTTTGGTAAAAGCGTACCCTCAAACGAAAAGCAAACTACTAAGAAAAGGACGTTTGTCATGAAGATTTTGTGGATCACAAGCGTATATCCGAGCAGTATGAAACCCGGAGAGGGTGTGTTTCATGAGACACAGGTGCAAGAGCTGCAAAAACTCGGGCTTGATATCACTGTGATATGCCCACGGCCTTTTCATTCAGCGCCTGTCCGCATGCTGAAAAAGACATATCGAAAAAAGGATGCCAGACCGGAGTATGAGGTTAGAAAGGGGATACCGGTTTACCGGCCTTTCTATCGGGCAGTTCCCGGCCAGCTGAAGTGGGCGCAGCCTCATCGGAGAATCGCATCAGCCGTTTTAAAAACCATGAAACAGCGCGACCTATATCCGGATCTGATCCATGCTCATTTTGCCATGCCATCGGGCGGGGCTGCGGCAGTCGTGTCAGAGTCAGCGCAAATTCCTTATGTCCTGACCTTGCATGGCAGTGATGTGAATGTCTATCCGCATTATAGCAAAGGAGCGTTTAAAGCCTTCAAGCGTGCCGTAGGTTCTGCGTCAGTTGTTTTAGCAGTCAGCCACAAGCTTCAGGAAGAAGCCAAAAAGCTTTCAGGCTTTGACAGCTCGGTTTTGCCGATCGGCATACAGCTCAGCCGTTTTCAGGAGAATGAGGAGACGAAAGAGGAAATCAGAAAAAGACTCGGACTCCCGCTCGATCAGCGTCTGGCTGTCTATGTCGGCCGGCTGGTCAGAGAGAAAGGCATTTTTGAACTGTCTGAAGCGATCGAATCGCTGCAGGACTCTCCTAAGGCAGTCTTTGTCGGGGATGGTCCCGCAAAATCGACGCTGACGCAGAAGGGGCATGTCGTCACAGGCCAAGTCCCGAATCATCAGGTAAGAGACTATTTACTTGCGGCAGACTTATTCGTGCTTCCTTCTTACAGTGAGGGGATGCCGACTGTTGTGATTGAGGCGCTGGCGCTAAGGGTTCCTGTTATTTGTACGGATGTTGGCGGAGTGTCGTCTTTGTTCGGAAAGCACCAACATCTGCTGATTAAACCGAAATCCGCTCAAGCCTTGGCGGAAGCGATCACTCGGTACGAACATGAGCAAATATGGAAGCCGGAAGTAGCAGATGACTTATATGAAACCGTGCAGGCTCAATTTGACGCAGGAAAAAACGCCAAGGCCTTGCATCATCAGTATCAGACGGTCACGAAAACGTCCGTTTAATCGTAAGAAACTGCGACCAATATAAATAGGAAGATCATTTTACAGGAGAGGGATGAGCGCTGTGAAAAAAATAGCTGTCATTGGAACAGGTTATGTAGGACTCGTATCAGGCACTTGCTTTGCGGAGATCGGCAATAAAGTTGTTTGCTGTGATATCGATGAATCAAAAATCAGAAGTCTGAAAAATGGGGTAATCCCAATCTATGAACCAGGGCTTGCAGACTTAGTTGAAAAAAATGTGCTGGATCAGCGCCTGACCTTTACGAACGATATCCCGTCCGCCATTCGGGCCTCAGATATTATTTATATTGCAGTCGGAACGCCTATGTCCAAAACAGGTGAAGCTGATTTAACGTACGTCAAAGCGGCGGCGAAAACAATCGGTGAGCATCTTAACGGCTACAAAGTGATCGTAAATAAAAGCACAGTCCCGGTTGGAACAGGGAAACTGGTGCAATCTATCGTTCAAAAAGCCTCAAAGGGGAGATACTCATTTGATGTTGTATCTAACCCTGAATTCCTTCGGGAAGGGTCAGCGATTCATGACACGATGAATATGGAGCGTGCCGTGATTGGTTCAACAAGTCATAAAGCCGCTGCCATCATTGAGGAACTTCATCAGCCATTCCATGCTCCTGTCATTAAAACAAACCTAGAAAGTGCAGAAATGATTAAATACGCCGCGAATGCATTTCTGGCGACAAAGATTTCCTTTATCAATGATATTGCAAACATTTGTGAGCGAGTCGGCGCAGACGTCTCAAAAGTTGCTGATGGTGTTGGTCTTGACAGCCGTATCGGCAGAAAGTTCCTTAAAGCGGGTATTGGATTCGGCGGTTCATGTTTTCCAAAGGATACAACCGCGTTGCTTCAAATCGCAAAATCCGCAGGCTATCCATTCAAGCTCATCGAAGCTGTCATTGAAACAAACGAAAAGCAGCGTGTTCATATTGTAGATAAACTTTTGACTGTTATGGGAAGCGTCAAAGGGAGAACCATTTCAGTCCTGGGATTAGCCTTCAAACCGAATACGAACGATGTGAGATCCGCTCCAGCGCTTGATATTATCCCAATGCTGCAGCAGCTGGGCGCCCATGTAAAAGCATACGATCCGATTGCTATTCCTGAAGCTTCAGCGATCCTTGGCGAACAGGTCGAGTATTACACAGATGTGTATGCTGCGATTGAAGACACTGAGGCATGCCTGATTTTAACGGATTGGCCGGAAGTGAAAGAAATGGAGCTTGTAAAAGTAAAAAACCTCTTAAAACAGCCAGTCATTATCGACGGCAGAAATTTATTTTCACTTGAAGAGATGCAGGCAGCCGGATACATTTATCACTCTATCGGCCGTCCCGCTGTTCGGGGAACGGAACCCTCTGACAAGTATTTTCCGGGCTTGCCGCTTGAAGAATTGGCTAAAGACTTGGGAAGCGTCAATTTATAAAAAGAAAAAGTGTTACTTGGTTGAAGCTGCCGGCTGCTAGGCTCGGCCGCCGGCTCCTGAAACATCAGGAAAGGGGTTAAACATGTGAGTATCAAACGATCAGCGGTCCATACGCTAGCGTTACTGGCCGCTGCTATATTTGGAGTCGTCCTATTGCTAGGAGCCATCCATAAAGATATAGGTTTCATGCAGATGGCTGCTGTGCTTGCGGTGTTGGCAATTGGCCTGTTTTTACTGACTCTTGCAACCGCATTTACAACAAAAGAACGGCTCTTTATGGCTGTAATCTATATTTTGATCGCCTGCACTTTTTTAAATAATGCATTTTTCGCTATTCATCTTGGATTTTTCAGTTTGTTCCTTTACCGGCTTCTGCTCATTGCAGCGGGTTGCCTTCATATTTTCGGCATGGTTCGGAATCGAACCCATATTGAAAGATGGCATGGGCTGCAAGTAAAAGGGATATTGCTCTTTTTCGCCTTTTGGTTTATATATGGCCTTGTTTCTCTGCTGTGGGCCAAGTCGGTAACAGTTGGCCTCAAGTATTTAGCCTTATTGGCAATGGGAATTTTCTTCATTTATCTTATTGTCATGTACGTGCAAAAAATGGAGCGGCTGATGATTGTTTATGCCATTTGGCTGGTGATGACGGTATTTCTGATGATCATTGGTTTTTACAATCATATCACCCACCATCATCTTGCGAGTTCCACATTGTACAGCGGACCGGAGTATAAGCAGCATTATCCGACATCGGTCTTTTTTAATCAAAATGACTTTGCGACCTTTTTATCCATCAGCTTCTTTTTTTACATCACGATGATGAAAAACATTAAGAATGGATACATCAAGGCAATTGGCCTTGTGCTCTCGCTCTGTGCGTTGTATTTAATTTTTGCCACTGGTTCAAGAGCCAGCCTTCTGGGGATTTTTGCAGGTATTGCTGTCTACATCTTCATTGTATTGCCGCCTGTTTTAAAGAAAATGGCTATATGGCTGTCGGCGGCGGGAATTGCTCTTTTCGCAGTTCTTTTCGCCAGCAAAATCTATTCAAAGTTTTGGGAGCTGTTTCTGGCCCCGCAGACGCTGCATTCATTTCATGACAGGCTTCCATCAAATGTGGCTCGGGCAAATCTGCTGAAAAACGCTTGGCATTTTTTCCTTGATTCATACGGATTCGGAGTCGGGGCAGGAAATGTATCCTATTATCTTGAGCATTATGCTGTATATGATACTGACAATGTGGCAGAGGTGCATAACTGGCTTGTTGAAATTCTTGCTAATTTTGGCCTGTTCATCATGCTGGGATATCTGTCCGTTTATGCCTACCTCATATGGGTGCTTTACAAGTTTTATGAAAGAAAATTAGAAAATCAGTCAAAACTGATCACAGAAGGACTTATTACCGCTATGGTCAGTTTCCTGGTATCAAGTATCAGCCCAAGCTCTGTTTCAAATTTATTTTTCCATTGGGTGTTTATGGCGCTCGTCATCGCTGCCGTGAATGTGTTAAGGCGATCCAGACAAATGCCTGAGCCGATGTACAGATAAACAGACTACAAAAAGCAGGGAGACTTATATGAACGATATATTGATAAGAATAGCCCGTCGCATAAAAAAAAATATCATTTGGATCATAGCGGTGCCAATTATATTAGGTGCGGCGGGGTATATCCTGCCGTCACAGATCGCTGATCAAAAGAGCTATACAGCTGAAGATACTTTGGCTGTGGGGAGCTATGATCATCCGGTTTATAACAGCACAGAAGAGATTCCGCTTCTGCTAAAGAGCGACTCTTTTTTGAAGGAGGCGCTTCCTGATGAAAAGGATGAAGATGTAGCAGAGATCAAAGAGAAGCTTACAATCAAAACGGAATCCAAATCGTTACTGACTTTAAGCTATAGTGACGAGGATAAGGATAGAACGGAATCTGTCTTAAACGCCATATCCTCCACCTTCCTTAAAAACGATCAAAAGCTGTATGCAGAAAGAGAAGCCGTCATCCGCAGCAGCATAGACGCGCTTGAAGGCGAGTCGGTGAGCGAGGATTCCAAAGTGGATAAAGAGAGATTTTTATATGAACTCAAAAACACCCAGCTTAACCTGAAAGCGGCAAGTGTTACTGATTCCGAAACCGTAAGTGAGACAGCAGGCGGCGGTATGTCTCCGAAAAAGAAAGCAGTTCTCGGCGTTATGATTGGCCTTACGATTGCTTTTATGTTCGTTGTCATTCCTGAATTTTTCAGAGAATCCTTTTAAAATCATACGATGGAGATGTGATCATGACCAATTGGAAACCTCTCGTATCTGTCATTACACCTTCCTATAATGCGCGTGACTATATTGAAGACACGGTTCATTCGGTATTAGATCAGAGCCATCCTCATTGGGAAATGATTATCGTGGATGATTGCTCAACGGATGGGACCCGCGACATTTTACAGCAGTATGAAAAAATAGACGAAAGAATTCATGTGGTGTATCTGGAAGAGAACTCCGGAGCTGCGGTTGCTCGCAACAAAGCGTTGGAACGCGCTCAAGGGCGCTACGTAGCATTTTTGGACAGTGATGACAAATGGAAAAAAGACAAACTGGAAAAGCAGCTTGAGTTTATGATGGAGCGCTCCTGTGCGTTCTCTTTCACGGGCTACAGCTTAATGGCGCAGGACGGGACCCCGCTCGATAAATTTATTCATGCGCCGGAAAGCCTGACGTACGATGACGCCCTGAAAAATACAATTATCGGCTGCTTGACGGTGATGATTGACAGGGAGCAAACGGGACAGATCCAAATGCCGAATATCAGAACGAGACAGGACTTAGCCACATGGCTGTCTCTTTTAAAAAAAGGATTTACTGCCTATGGAATGAATGAATGCCTGGCTGAATATCGGCTTGTCAATAACTCAATTTCCAGCAACAAATGGAAGGCTGCGAAAAAAACGTGGTTTGTCTACAGGGAGATCGAACGGCTTCATTTTATGAAAGCAACATGGTGTTTTGTTCAATATGCAAAAAACGCGGTGAAAAAAAGATTATAGCCGCAAACAGAGAGAAAAGGTGATGAAGGTGGAAACAAAAGAAGCAATCATTCATGTCATCGTTGCCACTGCTGAATGGGGAAAAGACCAATTGAGATACAGAAGGCACCGGCTGGCAGAATTTTTAGCTGCTCAGGAGGAAACGAAGGAAGTTATTTGGGTATGTCCGGCTCCGCGTGCCCAAGGGAAAGAGTTTCAGGAAGTCCATTCTGGCATCAGGCAATTCGCTGTCAAAGACCTGCTGCAGAAAAAAATGTTTCGTTTCGGACGATATACAGATGCCTTTTACAGACATAAGCTCTCCCCATTAATCGATGAGCTTACACCTGCTTCTGCAAATGGTGAACGCTGCTGTTTATGGTACACGTTTCCCGGATTCCCGCTGCTGTCTTCGCTGTATCCTTGGGATCAGGTCATTTATGACTGCAGTGACTTATGGGCGGCGCCGATCAGCGGCCGATCAAATCTGCTGTCTGAATTCCGGCGAAAACTGATTAAATCGGCAGAGCTGAGAATTATACAACGAGCAGATTCAATAACCTGTTCATCAGATTATCTTCACAAGGAAGTAGACAAAAAACTGACTGCAGGACGAGAAAAGGTTCATACTGTGGAAAACGGTGTGGAGTATGAGCTGTTTTCTGCAAATAAACAAGCTCCCGATCGCAGTATACTGCAGGGGAGAGAAGGAACAGTGTTAGGTTTTATCGGCGGAATTAAACCGAAGCTCGATTTTAAAATGATTGAAGAAGCCGCCCTGCAAAAGCCTGATTGGACATTTTTATGGGTTGGCCCGGATGCCACCAATGGTGACGTTTCGTTTCAAGAGCTGCTGAGGCTTCCCAATGTCATATGGACCGGCCCGGCAGATCCGAAAGAAGTTCCGCATTTTATGGAGCTTATCGACATTGGCATCATGCCTTATAAAAAATCATCGTATAATCAAGCTGTGTTTCCGCTGAAACTATTTGAATTTTTAGCGGCAGGAAAACCTGTCGTCGGCTCTAATCTTCCGTCAACCTCAAAAATGCAAAAGCCGTATGTATACGAATATGTAGAAGGTGATCATCCAATTGATTTTATAGCAGCTTGTGAAAAAGTTCTCGAACAAAACGGAGACGAAACCTATAAAGAAATGCGCCGAAACATCGCTCGCGCACAAGATTGGAATTGCTTATTTAGACAAATTATGAAATATACAGGGATTCAAAAACATGCGTAGTCCTATAAATTGGGATGCGCGTTTTTTGATTATACGTGTTTCTTTTTGATGAAGCTTGTTATAATAACTAAGGAGAAGGTATAATGGAAGGAACGGTTCTCTATATAAATAAAGACTTCATTTAATTCCAAAGGAGACTTCTTTATGCTTGACGAACGCATGATTCGCATTGTTGTTGCGTTTATTGTCTCGCTGCTGACAGTTTTAATCATAACCCCAATCGTAAAAAGGATTGCGATTAAAATAGGTGCAGTTGACCAGCCCAGCAATCGAAAAGTACATGACAAAATCATGCCCCGCATGGGCGGGCTGGCCATATTTATCGGGGTGGTTGCAGGCGTGCTTGCATCCGGTATTTACACAGAAACAAGGATGACGGCAATTACAGTCGGAGCATTCATCATTATTGTGTTAGGTATTCTTGACGATAAATATCAATTAAGTGCAAAAGTTAAGTTTTTGATTCAATTAGGTGTAGCCATTATGATTGTAAGCACTGGCTTAAAAATGGACTTTTTCTCAGTACCTTTTTTAACAGAACGATTTGAGTTAGGATGGATGGCTTATCCGCTGACGGTATTATGGATTGTCGGCATCACGAACGCAATTAACCTGATTGATGGATTGGATGGCCTTGCTGCCGGTCTTTCTGTTATCGGCCTGTCAACGATCGCTGTCATGGCGCTATCCGGCGGAAAAGTGCTCATTCTGTCACTCTCATTAGTCGTTATTGCCAGCACGCTGGGGTTTTTGTTTTACAACTTCCACCCGGCAAAAATCTTTATGGGAGATACGGGATCACTTTTTTTAGGGTATAGTATTTCGATTCTTTCATTATTAGGCCTGTATAAAAGTGTCACATTGTTCAGTATCGTTATCCCGATTATTATATTAGGCGTACCGATTTTTGATACAACATTTGCTATCATCAGGAGAATATTAAACAAACAGCCGATTTCAGCGCCTGATAAGTCGCATATTCACCATAGACTGATGGCCTTTGGCCTTTCACATCGGATGTCGGTCTTAGTTATTTATTTAATTGGATTTATTTTCAGTATCAGTGCGATTGTACTTAAAAGTGCCACAATTTGGCTTTCTTTGTTTATTATCTTCATTTTAATTATTTTTATGCAAATCATAGCAGAAGTGACAGGACTCGTGAATGAAAAATTTAAGCCGTTTACAAAGTTTTATAAACGGCTGGTGAAAAGGAATTAAAAATTCCGGCTTATGTGCCGGAGTTTTTTTCTGCGCAAAAATGCCCGATCCTCTAAAAGGACCGGGCATTTTTTAATAGGATGAATCAGTTGTTGAATTCGTTGTACTGTTGTTTGAGCTTGTGCTGCTGTCATTCGAATAGCTGCTTCCGCTCGTCGTCCCGTCAGTTGTTGTGCCAGTGCTGCCAGAACTGCTTGAGCTGTCAGCCCCGTCTGTTGCATTTCCGGTACCGGAAGTGCCAGTGCTTGTATCAGGAGTATAATCTAAATGCTCTTGAAGCGTTTTTCTGACTTTCTCAAGATTTGTAGCATCAGGTTCAAAGTAATATGTGTTGTTGGGCCCTAAATACAAATCAGAACCTGTAATGCTTAATGTGTCGATTTTTTTGCTGGTAAAGCCGCTGTAAATCTGCTGAAGCGCTAAACCTTCAGTAATGCGAATATTGGTTTCAACGTTTTCGCTGGCTTTTTCTGCGATTTTATCAATTTTAGCAATGTTGCTTGCACTTGACATTCGGTCAATCAGCGCGTTTAAGATTTGTTTTTGTCTGTCATTACGGCCAAAGTCTCCGCGTTTATCCTGTTTTCTCATCCGGGCATATGCTAAGGCTTCTTCGCCGTTCAAATGCATCTCGCCTTTTTTGAAGTAAATCCGTTTGCTTTCGTCTACATCACTTTTTTCATCGAAATCGAAAGGCACGTCTACATCAATACCGCCGACTTCATTAATCACATCTTTAAATCCGTCAAAATCAACTGTGACATATTTATCAATCGGGATTTGCAAGAAGTTTTCAACAGTTTCAACTGTCTCATCTTTACCGCCTTTGCTGTAAGCGGCATTGATCTTCGTCTTGCTTCCCGTTGTGTCACCAGCTAATTGCACACGTGTGTCACGCGGAATGCTCAGCATTTTCATGGTTTTATTTTTGGGATCCAGGGTAACAACAATAAGAGAGTCTGATCTCCCTTTTTGTCCTTTAGTCGCGTAATCCTCTATTCCCATAAATAAAATAGAAAACGGTTTTTTCTTCATGTCTACAACTTCGTTGCGAAGATTTGATTTATTCCCGCGGGATAGGGCATCGTACGATTCATCCGCAGCGTTAATGGTTTTATAAAGTTTATACCCGCCAAGCCCTACAACTACCAATAGTGCAAGGGCGAACAATAACATAATTCTTTTTATAATTTTCCTGCGTTTGCTCTTTTTCTTTTTTCGCACACGCACTCTAACGCGTTCAGCCATTATTCAGTCTCCTTTATGTGATTGACGGCTTTTTCAAGATACGTCAACTCTCCCTCTTTAATATCACTCTTTCCATTTGTCAGTTCTGTCATCCATTCAGAAAAAGCGTTTGTTTCTTTTTCTTCGACGTATGTTTCGAATTCAACATTTTCTGAATAATGGATTTCCTTTAACAGAAATTGTGACTCCCTTAATTCATTTTCAATCT
Organism: Bacillus sp. GW821-FHT01G09; assembly: GCF_059422205.1. Lineage (NCBI taxonomy): Bacteria > Bacillati > Bacillota > Bacilli > Caryophanales > Bacillaceae > Bacillus > Bacillus sp. GW821-FHT01G09. The sequence goes on along the minus strand of NZ_JBWKWL010000001.1, from coordinate 460,774 downwards.
TGCCAAGCCATGTGTAATCTGCAGAAGTATGCATGATTCGCATAAGCTTCCGTTCTACAACACCTATATGATTTAATCCTTCAGACACTGATTTCCCATAAGCGCGAATTAGTCCGCCAGCCCCAAGCTTAATGCCTCCGAAGTAGCGTGTAACGACGGCGCAAGTATCCTTCAGTCTGCGTTTTTTTAAAACCTCGAGCATCGGCACTCCCGCTGTACCGCTTGGTTCTCCGTCATCATTGGCTTTTTGGATATGATCATTCTCGCCAATAACATAAGCCGAGCAATTATGAGTCGCATTCCAGTGCTGTTTCTTTATTTTCTGTATAAATTCCTGTGCCTCTTGTTCGGTAGAAACACGGCTTAAATGACAGATAAAACGCGATTTTTCTATAACAATCTCGTGTTCTCCTGCTTCTTTCACAGTAAAATAGCTGTGCAGCATGCTAGCTGACCCTCCTGCTAAGCATAAAAGACTGCCTATACAAATTCGTACAGTCTTTAGAATTTTTGTGCGTATTTTGGTATCATAAAGAGTAGATAGTATATAAAAATGTTTTTTTCTAGAATATACGCATTCTTTCATTATAATTCGACATAATTTGCAGATCAATTACATTTATAATAAAAATATATGACAACGCCGTGACGGAGGGAAATTATGAATAAAACAAAGATGGATTCCAAAGTGCTGGATTCTATTTTGATGAAGATGCTGAAAACCGTTGACGGGAGCAAGGACGAAGTTTTTCAAATCGGGGAGCAGTCACGCCAGCAGTATGAACAGCTGGTCGAAGAACTGAAACAAATTAAACAGCAGGTGTATGAAGTGATCGAGCTTGGCGATAAACTTGAAGTGCAAACCCGCCATGCGAGAAACCGTTTATCCGAGGTCAGCCGTAATTTTCATAGATTCAGTGAAGAGGAAATCCGCAATGCTTATGAAAAAGCCCATAAGCTGCAGGTAGAATTGACGATGATCCAGCAGCGTGAGAAGCAATTGCGCGAACGGCGGGACGATTTGGAGCGCAGATTGCTAGGGCTTCAGGAAATCATTGAGCGGTCAGAATCATTAGTAAGCCAAATTACAGTTGTGCTCAACTACTTGAATCAGGATTTGCGCGAAGTTGGACTGCTTCTTGCTGATGCTCAGGCAAAACAGGATTTCGGCTTAAGAATTATTGAGGCGCAGGAAGAAGAGCGAAAAAGAGTCTCAAGAGAAATCCATGACGGACCCGCTCAAATGCTGGCGAATGTTATGATGAGATCGGAATTAATCGAGCGGATTTTCCGTGACCGGGGCGCAGAGGACGGATTCCAAGAAATTAAAAATCTACGCCAAAATGTTCGGAATGCCCTTTACGAAGTGAGAAGGATTATATATGATTTAAGACCGATGGCCCTTGATGACCTAGGCCTGATTCCAACTTTAAGAAAATATCTATATACAACCGAGGAATATAACGGGAAGGTCAAAATACATTTTCAGTGCATTGGAGAAACAGAGGATCAGAGGCTAGCGCCTCAGTTTGAGGTTGCGCTCTTCAGGCTCGCACAGGAGGCTGTGTCTAATGCGCTAAAGCATTCTGAATCTGAAGAAATTACAGTCAAAGTTGAGATCACAAAGGATTTTGTGATTTTAATGATAAAAGATAACGGTAAAGGGTTCGACCTGAAGGAAGCGAAAGAGAAGAAAAACAAATCATTCGGCTTGCTGGGCATGAAAGAAAGAGTAGATTTATTGGAAGGAACGATGACGATAGATTCGAAAATAGGTCTTGGGACATTTATTATGATTAAGGTTCCGTTATCTCTTTGACTATGATTTGTAAAATAGAGCCAAAAGGCATATTGACCGAATGCTAGAGTATATAGAACAATAATACAAGGAGGCGTGGCTTGTGACTAAAGTAAACATTGTTATTATCGACGACCATCAGTTATTTCGTGAAGGTGTTAAACGGATATTGGATTTTGAACCTACCTTTGAAGTGGTAGCCGAAGGTGATGACGGAGACGAAGCGGCTCGTATTGTTGAGCACTATCATCCTGATGTTGTGATCATGGATATCAATATGCCAAACGTAAATGGTGTGGAAGCTACAAAACAGCTTGTAGAGCTGTATCCTGAATCTAAAGTAATTATTCTATCAATTCACGATGACGAAAATTATGTAACACATGCCCTGAAAACAGGTGCAAGAGGTTATCTGCTGAAAGAGATGGATGCTGATACATTAATTGAAGCGGTTAAAGTAGTGGCTGAGGGCGGATCTTACCTTCATCCGAAGGTTACTCACAACCTCGTTAACGAATTCCGCCGCCTTGCAACAAGCGGAGTTTCTGCACACCCTCAACATGAGGTTTACCCTGAAATCCGCAGACCATTACATATTTTAACTAGGCGGGAATGTGAAGTGCTGCAGATGCTTGCAGACGGAAAAAGCAACCGCGGTATTGGTGAATCATTGTTTATCAGTGAGAAAACCGTTAAAAACCATGTCAGCAATATTTTACAAAAAATGAATGTAAACGACCGGACGCAAGCCGTTGTGGTCGCCATTAAAAATGGCTGGGTAGAAATGAGATAGTATAATAGGAGACTTGCCTTTTTCTAGGCAGGTCTTTTTTTAGGCTGCCGTTTCCCTTACAATAGAGTTATAAAGCAATAAGGCAGGTATCGAAGCTATGAATATTGCAGTCGTAACAGACAGCACGGCATATATTCCGAAAGAAATGCGTGAACAACATCAGATACATATGATCCCTCTCCAGGTTGTTTTTGGGGAGGAGACTTACCGTGAAGAAATTGAGTTGGACTGGAAAAGCTTTTACGAAGAAGTGAAAAAACATAATGAGCTCCCGACGACTTCTCAGCCGCCAATCGGCGAGCTGGTTGCGTTGTATGAAGAGCTTGGCAAGTCTTATGATGCGGTTATCAGTATCCATCTTTCCAGCGGGATCAGCGGAACATTCAGCAGTGCAGCAGCGGCTGATTCGATGGTCGACAATATTGATGTGTATCCATTTGACTCAGAGATCAGCTGCTTGGCTCAAGGCTTTTATGCCCTTAAAGCTGCTGAATTAATCAAAAACGGAGCATCCTCGCCGGAAGATATTATAAAAGAACTGGAAGAAATGAAAAAAACAGTTCGAGCTTATTTTATGGTAGATGACTTAGCTCATCTTCAGCGCGGCGGGCGATTAAGCAGCGCCCAAGCCTTCATTGGTAGTCTTCTAAAGGTAAAGCCTATCCTTCATTTTGACAATAAGGTAATTGTGCCTTTTGAGAAGATTCGCACACGTAAAAAAGCAATTTCGCGAATTTATGAGCTTTTAGACGAAGATGCGAGTAAAGGGTTGCCTATGCGAGCTGCTGTTATCCACGCTAATCGAGAGGAAGAAGCAGCGAAAATCATTGAAGAGCTTTCTGCAAAATATCCTCATGTTGAATTTTATAACAGCTATTTTGGCGCGGTAATCGGCACTCATTTGGGTGAAGGTGCGCTAGGAATTTGCTGGTGTTTTAAATAAGGCCAAATCTCCGTTTTTAGAGCGGAGATTTTTTTATATTCCTATTTTGATTGTTGGACAGAAAATATTCATTCAGGCATACTGTCTCGAAAGGAGGCGTGCTATGTGAATGTGCCAGTTGAAAAAAACAGTTCCTTTTCAAAAGAATTGCAGCAGACGCTTCGAAGCCGTCATTTGCTCAGGACTGAGCTCTCATTTTCCGATGAGATGATTGAATGGCATATCAAGAATGGATATATCACTGCTGAAAATTCTATATCCATAAATAAACGGGGATATAGATGTAATAGGTGCGGCCAAACTGATCAGCGGTATTTTTCTTTTTATCACTCATCTAGAAAGAATAAGCTGTATTGCCGTTCCTGTGTCATGATGGGCAGAGTGAGTGAGGAGGTTCCTTTATATTCATGGAAAGAGGAAAATGAATCAAACTGGAAGTCTATTAAGCTGACATGGGGCGGCAAGCTTTCAAGCGGACAACAAAAAGCCGCCAATGTTTTAATTGAAGCAATATCAAAAAAAGAAGAGCTCCTCATCTGGGCGGTTTGCGGCGCTGGCAAAACAGAAATGCTGTTTCCTGGTATAGAATCAGCGTTAAATCAAGGACTGCGTGTATGTATTGCAACACCTCGCACCGATGTTGTATTAGAGCTTGCTCCAAGGCTCAAGGCTGCCTTTCAGGGTGCTGACATTTCAGCGCTTTACGGAGGAAGCGATGACAAAGGGCGGCTATCTCCGCTTATGATTTCCACTACGCATCAGCTTTTGCGATATAAAGATGCAATCGATGTTATGATCATTGATGAAGTTGACGCTTTTCCATATTCTGCTGATCAAACCCTTCAATTCGCTGTTCAAAAAGCAAGAAAGAAAAACAGCACCCTCGTTTATTTAAGTGCAACACCTCCTAAAGAATTAAAAAGAAAAGCACTGAACGGACAGTTACATTCAGTTCGCATCCCCGCAAGACACCACCGGAAACCTTTACCCGAACCGCGCTTTGTATGGTGTGGAAACTGGAAGAAGAAATTAAACCGAAATAAAATTCCGCCAGCGGTGAAAAGATGGATAGAGTTTCATGTAAAAGAAGGGAGGCCTGTTTTTTTATTCGTTCCTTCCGTTTCTATTCTGGAAAAGGCTGCTGCGTGCTTTAGAGGTGTTCATTGCCGAACCGCATCTGTGCACGCGGAAGACAAGCATAGAAAGGAGAAAGTGCAGCAATTCAGAGATGGTCAGCTCGATTTATTAATCACAACAACAATACTGGAAAGAGGCGTCACAGTCCCCAAGGTGCAAACGGGTGTACTAGGAGCGGAATCACCTATTTTTACGGAAAGCGCACTTGTTCAAATTGCAGGAAGAACCGGCCGGCATAAAGAATATGCGGACGGCGATGTCATTTACTTTCACTTCGGCAAAACAAAGAGTATGCTCGATGCAAGAAAGCATATAAAAGAAATGAATGAATTGGCAGCAAAAGTTGAATGTACAGACTAGCCATTATTTGAAAACGTGGTACAGTATACTCATATAACCGATGATGAGGAGCTGTAAAAATGCTTGTCAATTCAAAAGAAATCGTAATGAAAGAACTGCTCGACCGATATATGGACCAGCTTCATATGGCCTGTACTTGCCAAGTATGCCAAAACGATGTATTGGCACTTTCTTTAAACAAAGTGAGTCCATCCTACGTTACTGATCTTAAAAAGATCGCATATACGAAAGCTGAGCTGGTAGATAAACAAAAAAACACAGCAATGCTTGTCATTTTGGCTGAATCTGCTGCTGTAGTTTCAGAGAGTCCAAGCGATTTATGTCAAACGAAGCAGGAGGAGGCATTCATAAACTGATCTGTTTATTATGTGATTCGCAATTTTCTCAAGATGTTACATGGAGAGCCCTTTTTTTATTAAAGCCTGATGAAAAGGTTTGTTATTCTTGCAGAAGCAAATTAAAGAAAATCACAGGACATATCTGCCCCCTGTGCGGCAGACCTCAATCTGTTCATGCCGTATGCAGGGATTGCGAGGTGTGGAGAACAAGGATCAGAGACAGTTTGCTATTGCGTCAAAACCGTTCAGTTTACACATATAATGATATGATGAAAGAAACGCTCTCCCGTTTTAAATTTAGAGGAGATGCAGAAATCATAAATGCATTTAAAAGTGATTTTTCTTCAACCTTTTCTAAGGTTTACCCCGATAAGCATTTTGTTCTTGTACCTATTCCGCTGAGCAAGGAACGGGAAGAAGAGCGCGGATTTAACCAGGCACAGCTCTTGGCAGAATGTTTAGACCGGCCTTCCCACCATCCCCTCATTCGCCTGAATAATGAGAAACAGTCAAAGAAAAAGAAAACAGAACGCCTGCTGTCAGAGCGCATTTTTGATACAAAAAATAATTCAGCAGAAGGTATGGATATCATTTTAATAGACGATCTTTATACAACAGGCGCCACCTTGCACTTCGCAGCCCGCTGCTTATTAGAAAAAGGAAAAGCCGCTTCAGTGGCATCTTTTACCTTGATCAGAAGCTAAATGATTCTGTTTTTATGCCGATATAATCACTAGAAATTGACACAGGCATATTATCTAATAAGGAGAAAAAAAGATGGGAGAACTGGCTAATTGTCCGAAATGCAATGCTTTATTTTTAAAAACAAAGCTGCAAACCGTATGTCAGGCGTGTATTAAGGAAGAAGAAAAATCATTTGAGACTGTCTATAAATTTTTAAGAAAACAGGAAAATCGGCAATCAACTTTGAGCCGGATAACTGAGGAAACAGGTGTGGAAGAAGAGCTGATATTGAAATTCATCAGGCAGAAGCGAATTCAGATCACTCATCTTCCTAATTTGGCATACCCTTGTGAAAGGTGCGGGACATCGATTAGAGAAGGCAAGTTCTGCAAGGTTTGCCAGTCCGATATTAAGGATCAAATGGATCATTTGAACCACGAGGATGCTCTGAAAATCGAGAAAGAAAATAGTAAAAAAGACACATACTATGCCTATAATACCAAAAACAGCTGATTCCCTAAACTAACTGAAAACGCAGTCGATAAAAGGGTTAAGATTGTTTAAAGACTGCAACGGAAAGCGAGAGGAATCCTATGAAAATCAATCAATTTGGAACACAATCCGTTAATCCATATCAAAAAAATTATGATAAGCAAGCGGTGCAAAAAACTGCTGCACAGCCTCAAGATAAAATTGAAATTTCATCACAGGCTAAAGAAATGCAACATGCATCCGACGCAGTCGCTGGTTCACGACAGGAAAAAATTGCGCAGCTTAAAGCGCAAATTGAAAACGGGTCATACAAAGTAGACGCAAATCATATCGCGAAAAATATGATTAATTTTTATAAAAAGCAATAAAAAAGGAGAAAGCCCATGTCAGCGAAGGCAATTATTGAACAATTGAAGCGACTTTGCGTTCTGCATGAGCACCTGCTCACGCTGTCTGAAGAAAAGACGGAAGCGCTCAAAGCCGGCAAAACAAAAGAGCTTTCTAACATTTTGACAAAAGAGCAAAAATATATTCAAGCGATCACGCAGACAGAAGATGACCGGATCAAAACAACTTCGGCCTTTCTCGGATATAGCGAAAATAATACTATTTCCGCATGTATCGCCAAAACCTCAGGCAGTGAAAAGGAAGAGCTGGAACAACTATACGAATCTCTTTCTCAAGTTCTCGGACGTCTGAAAAAAGTAAATGAGATGAATAGGCAGCTGACAAGAGACGCGCTGCAATTCATCTCTATTTCGTACGATATGCTGGTTCCTAAGGAAAATAACTTCAATTACAGCAAATCAATTAAAGCTGAGCTGCCGAAAAGCAGCCAAATGAAACTGTTTGATTCAAAAGCTTAGCAGAAAGGAATTCAGAAAATGACATCTACCTTTATGGGGCTTGAAACTGCAAGGCGGGCGTTAAGCGCCCAGCAGGCAGCTTTAAGCACTACTGCAAATAACGTGGCAAATGCCAATACTGATGGTTATACAAGACAGCGGGTCTCATTGGAGGCAACTGACTATTTCCCTGCTGTATCCAAAAACGCAGAAAAAACAGCGGGACAAATGGGTACGGGCGTTCAAGGAAAATCAGTTGAGAGAATAAGAGATATCTTTCTTGACTACCAATACCGTCTTCAAAACAACAGTGCCGGATACTATGACACGAAGGCCAAAGCGCTGTCCCAAATGGAAGGCGTTTTAAATGAAACGGATGACAGCGGCTTGAACAGTGTGCTCAATTCGTTTTGGAACTCCCTGCAGGAATTATCGAATAATACAAATGAAGAAAGTGCACGTTCTGTTGTTGCTCGAAAAGGACAAGCTGTAGCTGAAACATTTAATTATATTTCTGAATCACTTACAAATGTCCAATCGAATTTAAAAGCAGAGCTAAATACAACTGTGTTGGATGTCAATTCTCTGCTTTCTCAGTTAAACAGTTTAAATAAGCAAATTGCACAAGTAGAGCCGGTCGGGCTTCTTCCGAATGGTTTATATGACCAGCGAGATTTGCTGATCGATAAATTATCCTCAATGGTTGATATCAAAGTCAGCTACAACAAATCAGGCGGGAATGCGCTTGCTTCTGCTGAAGGAACTGTATCAATTGAAATCCTCGATAAAAATAAACAGTCGCTAGGAACTGTTTTGGACGGTAAAAATTACGAGGTTTCAGAACTTGCAGCCAACTATGATAATGAAACTGGGTTAGTATCAAGTATTTCAATCGGAGATACAGCTGTGCAGGCGGAGTCCTTCAGCAGCAAGGGATCCCTTTTAGGATTTATAGAGTCCTACGGGTATATAACAGCAGACGGCCAAGAAAAGGGCGTATACCCGGAAATGCTTTCTGATCTTGACAATATGGCGCTTGAATTCGCGAAAGCTTTCAATGAAGTGCACAGAAATGGTGTGACCAAGAGCGGTGAACAAGGCGGAGACTTTTTTGATTTTACTGGCGGTGAAACTGAACCTGCCAAGGGAGCGGCGGGCAAGATCAAAGTGGCTGACAGCATAATAGATTCAAAAGGCGCAAACATTGCTTTCTCACTGACTGGTGCAGCCAACGATAACGCAAATGCTACAAAACTAGCAAATGTTTTAACCGGTAAAATTACTATTAACGGTAAAGAAACTAGTGTGTTAGATTATTATGCTGGTCTGATTGGCGAGCTAGGGATCGAAGCTCAAGAGGCTAATCGACTGGCGTCTAATACAGAAACACAGCTAAATGATGCTGACATAAACCGTCAGCAAATGAGCGCAGTTTCTTTAGACGAAGAAATGACGAATATGATTCAATTCCAACACGCATACAATGCAGCTGCAAGAATGGTGACTTTACAAGACGAATTGCTTGATAAAGTGATCAATGGCATGGGTGTTGGAGGAAGGTAGGTAGAGTCACATGAGAGTAACACAAGGCATGATACAGCAAAACTCACTGAGATATATCGGTTCGAGCTACTCGAAACTGGATAAACTCCAGTCGCAGATTTCTTCAGGGAAAAAAATCTCAAAAGCTTCCGACGATCCTGTAGTAGCAATGAAAAGCTTAAAGTATAATACGCAACTGTCTCAAGTGCAGCAGTACAAAAGCAATGCTTCTCAAGCCTTTACCTGGCTCGAAAACACAGAAACAAACATTACAGAAGGAATTGACATCTTGTCAAAGGTCAGAGAATTAGCGGTTGAAGCTCAAAATGATACAAACGGCGAGTCGGAGCGGCAAGCGATTGGCGTAGAGGTAAAGCAGTTAAAGGAACAGCTTTTAAATATTGCGAATACACAAGTGAACGGCAGATATATCTTTAATGGCACAAATTCAGATAAGCCTCCGGTTACAGATAACGGAGACGGAACTTATACAATTTCTGATACAGCTGATGTCGTAGTCAATATATCAAATAATATGTCATTGAAAGTGAATTCAGATCCAAAGTCAGCTTTTGGAGGCACTTCTGAAAGCGGGCAGAATGTATTTGAAATGCTTGATTCTTTTGAGAAAGCACTAAATTCTGGTTCGCTAGATGGCATGGACAGTGTTTTAGATGATATTGATCATTTTTCTGACGGCATGAGTGCTGAACGATCTGATCTTGGAGCGAGATATAATCGTCTTGAATTGGTTAATACAAGACTGTCAGCGCAAGAAGAAACAGCTACCAAAGTGTTATCAGACAATGAAGATGTAGAACTGGAAGAAGTAATAACTGAATTTATTGCGCAGCAAAGTGTGCACAGGGCTACTCTGGCCGTTAATGCACAAATTGTTCAGCCTACATTGATTGACTTTTTAAAGTAAGCGGCTCTTAGGAGTTCGCTTTTTTTATAGTTCAGGAGGTAGAGTGATGCAGATTCCCAGATTGATTATGCATAGTGTTCAAGGGAAAATAGGTTTAACAACGACGCCCGCCAGCTTAAAAATGGAGCAGCCGCAAGCCGATCTTGAGATCCAACAGCCGAGTGCGGAAATGGAAATATCGGTGACACCTGGAAAACTCACGATTGACCAGACACAAGCATGGGAAGAATTAGACAGAAAGCATGTTTTCAAGAGAATTGAAGAAGCCGCCCAACAAGGACATGAGGATGTAATGGAGGGGATAGCCCGTACTGCCGAAGAGGGAGACGAGCTTATGAGAATTGAAAATAAGGGGAATCCAATCGCTTCACAAGCAAGGAGGAACTCTGAAATACACCAAATTCAATTAGGCGAACATTATGCTCCTTCTCTTTCAAGGGTGAAAATACAATATACTCCGTCACAGCTCGATGTTCAGATTACGCCGCGAAAGCCTGTTATTCAGGCTGAGCCGCATAAGCCAATTGTTGAATATACGCCAGGAAATGTTAAGGTTGACATGCTTCAATACCCTGATTTAAATATAGATGTAGAATACCCGAAAGAATCACCCGAAAAGTAAAAAGAAAAGGATCGTGAACAATGATCATTCATACGAAGTACCATGGCCAAATGAACGTAAAAGAAGAACAAATCATTCTTTTTGAAAACGGAATTCCAGGTTTTTTAGAAGAAAAACAGTTCGTCATTCTTCCGCTTTCGGAAGACTCTCCATTCGTGGCACTGCAGTCCGTCACTTCAGAAAATCTTGCGTTTATCGTCGTAAGTCCGTTTATCTTTTTTAAGAATTATGAATTTGACCTTGATGAATCAACTGCTGAACTTTTGGATATCGATAATATTCAAGACGTAGAAGTCATGACAATATTGACTATGGCAGAGCCATTCGAAAAGTCTACTGCGAATTTATTGGCTCCCATAATTGTGAATCGCAAGAACATGATGGCTAAGCAAGTCGTTTTACACGACTCCTCATATACGACAAAGCATCTGATTGGAGGAGAATCATGCTAGTTTTATCGCGGAAAATAAACGAAGCGATTCAAATAGGCACTGATATTGAAGTGAAAGTGATTGCGGTTGAGGGGGATCAAGTGAAGCTTGGAATTGACGCCCCAAAGCATATTGATATTCATCGGAAAGAGATTTATTTAACCATTCAGGAAGAAAATAACCGTGCGGCGTCGTTATCCAGCGATGTGATCTCCGCATTATCCTCACAAAAAAAGTGAGGATTTTTTTATTTTTGTATTAACAAAATCAGAGACAATCCGATATTAATGATGTAGCCGGGAGAGGGCACAAATGGCTCCGCCGATTACAAAATTGAGGCACAAGGACGTGCCTAAACAACATATTCAGGGAGGAAATAAAAATGAGAATTAACCACAATATCGCAGCGCTTAACACACTGAACCGTTTGTCTTCAAACAACGGTGCAGCACAAAAGAACATGGAGAAACTTTCTTCAGGTCTTCGTATCAACCGTGCGGGAGATGACGCAGCTGGTCTTGCGATCTCTGAAAAAATGAGAGGACAAATCAGAGGTCTTGATATGGCTTCTAAAAACTCTCAAGACGGAATCTCTCTTATCCAAACAGCTGAGGGTGCATTGACTGAAACTCATGCCATCCTTCAACGTATGCGTGAACTTACTGTTCAAGCTGGTAACACAGGTACACAGCAACCTGAAGATTTAACTGCAATTAAAGATGAAATGGATGCTTTAACTGAAGAGATCGATGGTATCTCTCAACGTACTGAATTTAACGGAAAAAAACTTTTAGACGGTAGTGTAACAGCAGGATTTACATTCCAAATTGGTGCAAATGCTACCCAAAATATTAATGTTACAATTGGCAACATGGATGCAACAACTTTAGGAGTAAAAGGGATCGATGTTTCATCAGCTACTTTTAGTTTTGACACTGAGATCGCGAAAATCGATACTGCAATTACTAGCGTTTCAAGCCAACGTTCAAAACTTGGTGCGGTACAAAACCGCTTAGAGCACACAATTAACAACCTTAGTGCTTCTTCTGAAAATTTAACAGCTGCTGAGTCTCGTATCCGTGACGTTGACATGGCGAAAGAAATGAGCGAGTTCACAAAGAACAACATTCTTTCTCAAGCTTCTCAAGCAATGCTTGCTCAAGCGAACCAACAGCCGCAAAACGTACTTCAATTGTTACGTTAATTTTAGAGAGGACCTTGGCGTTGCCAAGGTCTTTTATTTATATTTCTAACTCCGAATCATTCCACTTGCTGTTATTAAATCATGATATAATAACCGGATTCTCCACTTACTTTTTATAAACGTATTTCCAAACTAAGAAATCTAAAACGGATGAGATTTTTTCCAAAAATATGTGTAATCTTATCTCGATTTAGTCGATATAAACGATAGATTGGGGCATAGGGGATGATCAATTGAACATTGAAAGGCTCACTACGTTACAACCTGTTTGGGATCGTTATGATACTCAAATACATAATCAGAAAGATCATGAGAGTGAGGTTCCTGTTCATCAAGTTTCATATACCGACCTTGCTGAAATGGTAGAGGGAATGAACAAGTTTTTGGAACCTTCGCAAGTTCATCTGAAGTTCGAGCTTCATGACAAGTTAAATGAATACTATGTAAAGGTAATAGAGGACTCTACAAATGAAGTGATCCGCGAAATTCCACCAAAACGGTGGCTTGATTTTTATGCGGCTATGACTGAATTTCTTGGGTTATTTGTAGATGAAAAAAAGTAGATTAGGAGTGGTTTGAAATGGTCACGAGAATAACAGGTCTGGCGTCAGGAATGGATATAGATGATATTGTATCAAAGCTGATGCAGACAGAAAGAGCACCGCTTAATAAGCTAACACAAAAAAAGCAGACTCTTGAATGGCAGCGTGATAGCTATCGTGAAGTAAACTCGAAAATAAAAGAATTCCAAGATTATATGTCTAATAATAAGCTGACATATCCGAGTACGTTTCAGAGTAAAACCGTAACAAGCTCAAACGAATCTGTGTTAACTGCTACAGGAACTGCAAGTGCAGCAAACTCTTCATCTACTATTGAAGTAGCAAGTTTGGCAACTGCTGCGACATATAAGGCAAACAATTATACAGGATACACACAGGGCGATTATAATTTGGCATTTAACGTTGTTGCGCCTGGTGAGACAGCCGCAAAAACAGTGAACATTAGTGTGACGAGCGCTGATACGATTGATAATGTGATTTCTAAACTTAACAGCTCAGATCTAGGAGTATCAGCTTTTAAAGATAAAATTTGGAATGGTACAGAGTATGTGGAAACCATTGCGTTTTCTTCTAAAGCAACAGGTGCAGGAGGCAGTATACAAGCAGCAGACTCTGCTACAGCAGATTTTATGTCTGGCCAGCTAGGTTTTTCTTTGGACACTGATAATAAGATTACTGCTTACAAAGAAGGAACGAATGCAAAAGTCACCATCAACGGCTTTGAAATGGAGAAGCTGACAAACAATTTCACGGTGAATGGCGTTACTTATTCGATCAAAAATACAACTGCAGCCACAGGCCCTGTTACCACATCTGTATCTACTGATGTTGACGGGATTTACAACCAAATTAAAGAGTTTGTGAATAAATACAATGAACTGGTTGACAGCCTGAATGAAAAGTTGAAAGAAGAAAAATACAGAGACTATGCGCCGCTGACGAGTGAACAAAAAGAAGCCATGTCCGATAAAGAGATAGAACTCTGGGAAGAGAAGGCAAAAAGCGGTTTGCTGAAAAATGATACCAGCATCAGCACCGGCACGAATCAAATGCGGACTGATTTTTATTCTCAAGTTAGTGCGGATGGAAAAACCTATCAATTAACTGAATTTGGCATCACAACGTCTGGTGCTTACCAAATGCGAGGACATCTAGAAATTAATGAAGACAAACTGAAAGCTAAAATACAAGAAGATCCGCAAAGTGTTGCCGCCTTATTTACAAGCGGGTCGAACAGCAGTGCTTATAGTGATAAAGGGATTATGAAACGTATCGGTGACACACTGAAAAGTACGGTGAAAAGCATTGAAGCAAAAGCCGGTAACTCGACAATGGGAACCAATGACTACTCAATCGGTAAAAATTTAAACACGATCAGCACAGATATTACTAAAATGCAGGACCGGTTGACCACAATAGAAAACCGCTATTATACAAAATTCAGTGCAATGGATTCTGCGATTCAAAAAATGAACGAACAATCGTCCTATTTATCACAGCTTCTAGCACAATAAATGTAATTTGGAGGATGACACATGGCGATCCAAAATCCTTATACAGCCTATCAGCAAAATTCAGTGAATACGGCTACACCCGGTGAGCTGACGCTTATGCTGTATAATGGCTGTTTGAAATTTATAAGACTTGCCGCTCAGGCCATTGAGAATGATGATATGGAACGTAAAAATGAAAATCTGATTAAAGCGCAAAATATTATTCAGGAATTAAATTTTACACTTAACCGTAACATAGAGCTTTCCGCTTCTATGGGTGCGATGTACGATTATATGTATCGCAGATTGGTACAGGCAAATATTAAAAATGATACGGGCATGCTGGCTGAGGTTGAAGGCTATGTAACAGATTTTCGCGATGCTTGGAAACAGGCCATTCAAAGTGAGCGGAAGGACCGGCACGGATCAGGCGGGATCGCATGAATAACATAGATCAACTATACACTGAGACGAAGAGTATGCTGTCACACATACAAAATACGCCGGAAAGCGATGAGCTTTTAAAACAAATTGAAGACTTTGTGGCTAAACGGTCTGAACTGATTCAGGAGATATCTCTGCCGCTTTCAGAAGAAGAGCGAAAGCAGATGAAGCTTGTGCTGACATGGGATCAGCTTATTGTGAAGGAAATGGAACGACTGAAGCAGTCAATCGCAGCAGAACTTCAGCAGATGAAAAGAAAACGTGTGATGCATACCACGTATTTAAATCCTTATAACAACATTACGATTGACGGCACATATTATGACAAGCGTAAATAGGTGAGTGCCTTGAAGAGCATTGAAGATTATACGCTTTTATCAGCTTATTATCATCTTCTTTTTACCATTGAAGAAGGGTTGTGTTATTTGATAGAGGCTGAAGAGAATTTATCAAAAACAGAAGGGGATCGGATCTACCAAGATCTGATCCAAGCCTTTTTTTATTTGGATTCAACACATTCAACACTTCTCTTCATTATGGATTCGCGGTGTGCTGAAATTTGTGTGAAAGCATTTGACCAAATTTTTGCGGAGTTTGATCAATTGGTCTCTTTCTCTTTTCCCTCTCATGAGTTCAGTGAGTATTTAAAGGAACATTTTCTGATTCATTATAGAAAATGGATGCTGTCTATTCATCAATGTATGGAACCCTTTTTAATCAATTAGGCGTGTTTGAGGTATTTGTTTCGTTCAATCAGCATATACATATACCTCCGAACCGCCAATAACAGAGCAAATACAAACAAAATTCGACAAAGTTCACTGAATTTTCACAAAAGATTTATGTTTCAGCAGGAATTGTAAAGGGTAAAAGAGAAATAGATACATATCCTTAATAAAAGGGAGGCGTTCTTTGATGAACTATAACATCAGAGGAGAAAATATTGAAGTGACACCCGCGTTAAAGGATCATGTCGAGAGGAAGATCGGCAAGCTGGAGCGCTATTTTGACCATAGTGTGGATGCCGATGTGAACGTCAACTTGAAGTTTTACAATGACAAGGAGTCTAAGGTTGAGGTTACGATTCCGATGACAGATCTGGCGCTTCGGTCCGAGGTGCATAACGAGGATATGTACAACGCAATTGATCTCGCAACAAACAAACTGGAACGTCAAATCCGTAAGCATAAAACGAAAGTAAACCGTAAATTCCGTGAGCAGGGCTCTCCAAAATATTTATTGGCAAACGGCCTTGGCTCTGATACAGATATTGCGGTTCAGGATGACATAGAAGAGGAGGAGAGCTTGGACATTGTCCGTCAGAAACGCTTTAATTTAAAGCCGATGGATAGTGAAGAAGCGATCTTGCAAATGAATATGCTTGGCCATAATTTCTTTGTTTTCACAAATGCGGAAACAAACCTTACAAATGTCGTGTACCGCAGAAATGACGGGAAATATGGCTTAATTGAACCGACTGAATAATGAAGAGAAGCCTTCCGTGATGTTCGCGGAAGGTTTTTGTTTTTCTTATTTGCAAATTCTTTGGAAATAACAAAAGGTATGATATGATAATGAGAGGTATACATGGACTAGTAAATTATTTATACATGCCTTTAAAATAGGCATGTGATGATAGAGGAGCGTTATAAATGCTTGGAATTTTAAATAAAATGTTTGATCCAACAAAACGTACGCTGAATAGATACGAAAAAATTGCTAACGATATTGATGCGATTCGCGGAGACTATGAAAATCTCTCTGACGACGCGTTGAAACATAAAACAATTGAATTTAAAGAGCGCCTTGAAAAAGGGGCGACAACGGATGATCTTCTTGTTGAAGCTTTCGCTGTTGTTCGAGAAGCTTCACGCCGCGTAACAGGCATGTTTCCGTTTAAAGTCCAGCTCATGGGGGGCGTGGCGCTTCATGACGGAAATATCGCGGAAATGAAAACAGGGGAAGGGAAAACATTAACGTCTACTCTGCCTGTTTATTTAAATGCGTTAACAGGTAAAGGCGTACACATCGTGACTGTCAACGAATACTTGGCAAGCCGTGACGCTGAGCAAATGGGGAAAATTTTTGAGTTTCTCGGTTTGACTGTCGGCTTGAATTTAAACTCAATGTCAAAAGACGAAAAACGGGAAGCTTATGCCGCTGATATTACTTACTCCACAAACAACGAGCTTGGCTTCGACTATTTGCGTGACAATATGGTTCTTTATAAAGAGCAGATGGTTCAGCGCCCGCTTCATTTTGCGGTAATTGATGAAGTTGACTCTATTTTAATTGATGAAGCGAGAACACCGCTTATCATTTCTGGACAAGCTGCAAAATCCACTAAGCTGTACGTACAGGCAAATGCTTTTGTCCGTACGTTAAAAGCGGAGAAGGATTACACGTACGATATCAAAACAAAAGCTGTACAGCTTACTGAAGAAGGAATGACGAAGGCGGAAAAAGCGTTCGGCATCGATAACCTCTTTGATGTGAAGCATGTCGCGCTCAACCACCATATCAACCAGGCCTTAAAAGCTCACGTTGCGATGCAAAAGGACGTTGACTATGTAGTGGAAGACGGACAGGTTGTTATTGTTGATTCCTTCACGGGACGTCTGATGAAAGGCCGCCGCTACAGTGAGGGGCTTCACCAAGCGATTGAAGCAAAGGAAGGGCTTGAGATTCAAAACGAAAGCATGACCTTGGCGACGATTACGTTCCAAAACTACTTCCGAATGTACGAAAAACTTGCCGGTATGACGGGTACAGCTAAGACAGAGGAAGAAGAATTCCGCAACATCTACAACATGCAGGTTGTCACGATCCCTACCAACAGGCCTGTTGTCCGTGATGACCGTCCGGATTTAATTTACCGCACGATGGAAGGAAAGTTTAAGGCAGTTGCGGAGGATGTCGCACAGCGTTACATGACGGGACAGCCTGTTCTAGTCGGTACGGTTGCCGTTGAAACATCTGAATTGATTTCTAAGCTGCTTAAAAACAAAGGAATTCCGCATCAAGTGTTAAATGCCAAAAACCATGAACGTGAAGCGCAGATCATTGAAGAGGCCGGCCAAAAAGGCGCAGTTACGATTGCGACTAACATGGCGGGGCGCGGAACGGACATTAAGCTTGGCGAAGGTGTAAAAGAGCTTGGCGGACTCGCTGTAGTCGGAACAGAACGACATGAATCACGCCGGATTGACAATCAGCTTCGAGGTCGTTCCGGACGTCAGGGAGACCCGGGGATCACTCAATTTTATCTTTCTATGGAAGATGAATTGATGCGCAGATTCGGAGCTGAGCGGACAATGGCGATGCTGGACCGCTTCGGCATGGACGACTCTACTCCAATCCAAAGTAAAATGGTATCTCGCGCGGTTGAATCGTCTCAAAAACGCGTCGAAGGCAATAACTTCGATTCGCGTAAACAGCTTCTGCAATATGATGATGTTCTCCGCCAGCAGCGTGAGGTCATTTATAAGCAGCGCTTTGAAGTCATTGACTCTGAAAACCTGCGTGAAATCGTTGAAAATATGATCAAGTCTTCTCTCGAACGCGCAATTGCAGCCTATACGCCAAGAGAAGAGCTTCCTGAGGAGTGGAAGCTTGACGGTCTAGTTGATCTTATCAACACAACTTATCTTGATGAAGGTGCGCTTGAGAAGAGCGATATCTTCGGCAAAGAACCGGATGAAATGCTTGAGCTCATTATGGATCGCATCATCACAAAATATAATGAGAAGGAAGAGCAATTCGGCAAAGAGCAAATGCGCGAATTCGAAAAAGTTATCGTTCTTCGTGCCGTTGATTCTAAATGGATGGATCATATTGATGCGATGGATCAGCTCCGCCAAGGGATTCACCTTCGTGCTTACGCGCAGACGAACCCGCTTCGTGAGTATCAAATGGAAGGTTTTGCGATGTTTGAGCATATGATTGAATCAATTGAGGACGAAGTCGCAAAATTTGTGATGAAAGCTGAGATTGAAAACAATCTGGAGCGTGAAGAGGTTGTACAAGGCCAAACAACAGCTCATCAGCCGCAAGAAGGCGACGATAACAAAAAAGCAAAGAAAGCACCGGTTCGCAAAGTGGTTGATATCGGCCGAAATGCCCCATGCCACTGCGGAAGCGGGAAAAAATATAAAAATTGCTGCGGCCGTACTGAATAGTTCGCCCCGGCAAGTTTACTGACCGCGGCGCCTGCAGGCGCCTGCGGATCTTTTAATGAGGTGAATGAAATGGAATTATCAGAAATCAGAGCAGAGCTCGAAAATATGGCTTCTCGTTTAGCGGACTTTAGGGGGTCTCTTTGACCTCGAATCAAAGGAGGCCCGCATTGCTGAGCTAGATGAACAAATGGCTGATCCGGAATTCTGGAATGATCAGCAAAAAGCTCAAACGGTTATAAATGAAGCAAACGGTTTAAAGGATTATGTCAATTCGTATAAAAAATTGAATGAATCCCACGAAGAATTGCAAATGACTCATGATCTTTTGAAAGAAGAGCCGGACACTGATCTCCAGCTTGAGCTTGAAAAAGAACTAAAATCATTAACAAAAGAGTTCAATGAGTTTGAGCTTCAGCTTCTTCTCAGCGAGCCGTATGATAAAAATAACGCGATTTTAGAACTGCACCCTGGTGCTGGCGGTACAGAGTCACAGGACTGGGGCTCTATGCTTCTTAGAATGTATACAAGATGGGGAGAGCGCCGCGGCTTTAAAGTAGAAACTCTCGATTACCTTCCAGGTGATGAGGCGGGAATCAAATCAGTGACATTGCTCATCAAAGGACACAACGCTTACGGGTATCTCAAAGCAGAAAAAGGTGTTCATCGTCTTGTGCGGATCTCACCATTTGATTCATCAGGCCGCCGCCACACATCTTTCGTTTCATGTGAAGTCATGCCTGAATTTAACGATGAAATTGATATTGATATTCGTACGGAGGATATTAAAGTTGACACGTACCGTGCAAGCGGCGCGGGCGGACAGCACGTCAATACGACGGATTCAGCCGTTCGGATTACTCACTTGCCGACGAACGTAGTTGTGACATGCCAAACGGAGCGCTCACAAATTAAAAACCGTGAAAGAGCCATGAAAATGCTGAAGGCCAAGCTGTATCAGCGCAGAATTGAAGAGCAGCAGGCAGAGCTGGATGAAATTCGCGGTGAACAAAAAGAAATCGGCTGGGGCAGCCAAATCCGTTCTTATGTATTCCATCCGTATTCCATGGTAAAAGACCATCGGACTAATACAGAAATGGGGAACGTTCAAGCTGTAATGGATGGTGACATTGATACGTTTATTGATGCCTACCTGCGATCTAAGCTTTCATAAGCTGAAAAACACACCTGATGCATACGGGTGTGTTTTTTTTATTCCTTATATCCTTGATTTCACTGCTGCTTTAGCATATTACCACTTTATTTGGGTGTTATTTACATCTAATCAGGGAAGGATTAAAATGCTATCGGAGAGCATTGGAAGAAACGGAGGATATATGATGGACGTACGGAATAAAACATTGTGGATTTTGCGGGATTATGTATACATATTGTTAGGAGCAGCGATTACGGCCGTGTCCTTTAATGTATTTTTGCTTCCGAACAAGATTGCCGCCGGCGGTGTCAGCGGGATCAGTACGATTTTACAATCATATGGTTTTGAAGCAGCGTATGTACAGTGGATTATTAATATCCCTTTATTTATTGCTGGCGTCATTTTGCTCGGCGGGAAATTTGGACTAAAGACGCTTGCAGGTTCTGTGTTTTTGCCGCTAGTAGTGTTTCTGACAAGGGATATTCAGCCAGCCACTCATCATGAACTCTTGGCGGCGATTTTTGGCGGTGTCGGGATAGGTATCGGAATTGGTATTGTGTACTTAGGGAAAGGGTCGACGGGAGGAACAGCCTTGGCTGCACAGATCATTCATAAGTACTCCGGTCTGTCATTGGGGAAGTGTCTCGCCATCATTGACGGAATGATTGTTGTTACGGCTATGATCGTATTTAATATTGAGCAAGGCTTATATGCCATGCTTGGCGTCTATGTGTCCAGCAAAACCATTGATGTTGTGCAAGTCGGCTTTAATCGTTCAAAAATGGCGCTCATCATTACAAAGCAGGAGCAGGCTGTCAAGGAGGCTGTCTTACAGAAGATTGACAGAGGCGTGACAAAAATTTCTGCAGTCGGCGGATATACTGACGATGACCGTCCGATTTTAATGTGCGTGGTTGGGCAAACTGAATTCACCAAATTGAAACAAATCGTCAAACAGATTGATGAGTCAGCTTTTGTAATTGTAGCAGACGCGAGCGAGGTGCTGGGCGAGGGTTTCAAACGCGCTTAAACGAGGTTATAATATGGAAGAGATCGTAAAGGAGTTGTGCTTCTCAACATGAAATCAAAGTTATCGATACTAATGATTGGATTTGCGCTTTCTGTTCTGTTGGCTGCCTGCGGATCAAACGATGCAAAAGAAGAGAAGAAAGACACTGGCAGCAAGACGGAAGCCACTGCATCTGAAGGGGAAGAATTATATCAGCAAAGCTGCGTAGGCTGCCACGGCAAGGATTTAGAAGGTGTGTCAGGGCCTAATCTCCAAGAGGTCGGAGGCAAATACGACGAACACAAAATTGAAAGCATTATTAAAAACGGCCGCGGCAATATGCCAAAGGGGCTTGTAGATGATAACGAAGCCGCTGTTATTGCCAAATGGCTGTCAGAAAAAAAGTAAGATAAAAACATCCTTGCCGAGTGCCGGCAAGGATGTTTTTATGCCTTGACAATATGAATGAAAAGAAACTGTAATAGTATTATGTCTAAATTTGACGTATAATGAAGTGTATTGAAAAAGGGAACTTTCAGATTTTTCATCTTTTTACAAATGAATGGGTCATAAATTGTCGAATGCATTCGAAGAGTATGACCGTGTGATAGATAAAATGATATAAAAGATTAGGTGATTTCATGATAGAGATGAAGGAAGTATATAAAGCCTATCCGAACGGCGTAAAAGCGCTCAATGGGATTTCTGTTACCATTCATCCCGGTGAGTTTGTGTATGTTGTTGGTCCGAGCGGAGCGGGTAAATCTACTTTTATTAAAATGATTTACAGAGAAGAAAAACCGACAAAAGGACAAATTTTAATCAATCATAAAGATCTCGCGACAATTAAAGAAAAAGAGATTCCTTTCGTGCGCCGCAAAATAGGCGTTGTCTTTCAGGATTTCAAGCTTCTTCCGAAACTTACTGTTTTTGAAAATGTGGCATTTGCCCTTGAAGTGATTGGAGAACAGCCTTCTGTCATTAAGAAACGGGTGCTTGAAGTGCTTGATCTCGTGCAGCTGAAGCATAAAGCGCGACAATTTCCTGACCAGCTTTCAGGCGGGGAGCAGCAGCGTGTATCTATTGCCAGATCAATTGTGAACAACCCTGATGTTGTCATTGCTGATGAACCGACAGGAAACCTTGATCCGGATACGTCTTGGGAAGTCATGAAGACGCTGGAGGAAATTAACAACCGCGGGACAACAGTCGTGATGGCGACACATAATAAAGAAATCGTAAACACCATGAAGAAACGTGTCATTGCAATCGAAGATGGTATCATTGTGCGTGATGAGTCAAGAGGGGAGTATGGTTCATATGATTAAAATTCTCGGGCGCCACTTGCGTGAGAGTTTTAAATCTCTCGGGAGAAACACATGGATGACATTTGCATCCATTAGTGCTGTAACCGTTACGCTGATTTTAGTCGGCGTGTTTTTAGTGATTATGCTGAATTTGAATAACATGGCCACGAATGCAGAAAAACAAGTCGAAATCAAAGTGCTGATTGATCTGACTGCAGATCAGAAGGCACAGGACAAGCTTCAGAACGATATTAAGGAACTGAAGGGCATTCAGAGTGTCACTTTTTCATCTAAAGAAAAAGAGCTTGACCAGCTGGTTGACAGTTTTGGTGACAGCGGAAAATCCCTGACAATGAAGGATCAGGAAAACCCGCTTAATGATGCGTTTGTCGTCAAAACGACAGATCCGCATGATACGCCGAACGTGGCGAAAAAGATCGAAAAAATGGATCATGTTTATAAAGTCACTTATGGAAAAGAAGAGGTTAGCCGTTTGTTTAAAGTGGTCGGCGTTTCCCGCAACATCGGAATCGCGTTAATTATCGGCCTGGTATTTACGGCGATGTTCTTAATTTCCAACACCATTAAAATTACAATTTTCGCAAGAAGAAAAGAAATTGAAATCATGAAGCTTGTCGGTGCGACAAACTGGTTTATCCGCTGGCCGTTTTTCCTTGAAGGATTGCTGCTAGGCGTATTCGGTTCTGTGATTCCGATTGCACTGGTGCTGAGCACTTACCAATACGTCATCGGATGGGTCGTTCCAAAGGTTCAAGGATCATTTGTCTCTCTTCTTCCTTATAATCCATTTGTATTCCAAGTTTCGCTAGTTCTGATTGCAATCGGCGCAGTAATTGGAGTATGGGGAAGTCTGACTTCCATCCGCAAGTTTCTGCGAGTATAAAGTGAAAAAGCCGTCCCGCTTTCGGGACGGCTTTTCATTTGCCTTCTTTTTCTTCTATGATTACATGAAATCTCCATCCTTTACATATACTATCTCTAGGTTTTGGTAAAGACAGTCTGGCATACAGGAGGAGTAAAGGATGAATCAAAAAATAATGGCTGTGATAGCAGCAGGGAGCATGCTGTTCGGAGGCGCCGGTGTATATGCGGGAATCAACCTGCTTGAGATGGATAAGCCCCAGACTGCAGCAGTTCCCGCGACGGCACAAGCTGACTCTGAACGGGATAAAGCTATGGACAAAATCGAAAAAGCGTATGAGTTAATTTCGAATGAGTACGTAGAAAAAGTAGATAGAGAAAAGCTGCTCGAGGGAGCCATCCAGGGAATGCTGTCTACGCTAAATGATCCTTATTCTGTTTACATGGACAAGCAGACAGCTAAGCAATTTTCTGATTCTCTTGATTCCTCATTTGAAGGCATCGGGGCTGAGGTTGGCATGGAAAACGGCAAAATTATTATTGTTTCCCCATTCAAGAAATCGCCAGCGGAAAAAGCCGGGTTGAAGCCTAATGATGAAATTATCAGCATCAATGGAGAATCGATGGCCGGCAAGGATTTAAACCACGCTGTGTTAAAAATAAGAGGAAAAAAAGGGTCCAGCGTTTCAATGAGGATTCAGCGGCCTGGAACGAAGAAGCAGCTGTCATTCCGGATCAAGAGAGCTGAGATTCCGCTCGAAACGGTTTTTGCATCAGAGAAAAAAATACAGGGGCATTCTGTCGGATATATTGCCATCTCTACTTTTTCTGAGCACACCGCAGAGGATTTTGCAAAAGCGCTGAGGGAGCTTGAGAAAAAAGAAATAGAAGGACTTGTCATTGATGTACGCGGCAACCCGGGCGGATATCTTCAAAGTGTGGAAGAAATTCTTAAGCATTTTGTTACAAAGGATCAGCCGTATATTCAGATTGCTGAACGCAATGGGGATAAAAAACGTTATTTTTCAACATTGACCCATAAAAAAGCGTACCCTGTCAATGTGATTACGGATAAAGGAAGTGCCTCTGCATCAGAAATTCTTGCCGGCGCATTAAAGGAAGCTGGCCATTATGATGTTGTAGGCGATACGTCTTTTGGAAAGGGAACGGTTCAACAGGCTGTGCCAATGGGGGACGGCAGCAACATCAAATTAACGCTTTACAAGTGGCTGACGCCAAATGGAAACTGGATTCATAAGAAAGGAATTGAACCGACCATTGCGATTAAGCAGCCTGATTATTTTTCCGCCGGGCCCTTACAGCTGAAAGAGCCGCTTAAAGTGGACATGAACAATGAAGACGTCAAGCATGCGCAGGTATTGTTAAAAGGTCTCAGCTTTGATCCGGGACGTGAGGATGGCTATTTCAGCAAAGACATGAAAAAAGCGGTTATGGCTTTTCAGGATCAAAACAAGCTGAATAAAACCGGTGTGATCGACACTCGCACTGCAGAGACATTAAATCAGCAGATAGAAAAGAAAAAATCAGATGAAAAAAATGATTTGCAGCTTCAAACAGCATTGAAATCATTATTTGTCAATTAAAGGAGATGGTATTCCATCTCCTGTTTCTTTGTACTTAAAGAGATTATGGATCATAAGTCACATAAAAAATGAGTTTTTGACAAGAAATTAAAAAAATTTTCACAAATAAACATTTATAAAGGACTGTTATTACCCGATATCAATATATGAGAGAGACTTTCTAACGAGTTAATATGCATTTAAAATGAAACTTTTGCAAGTTGCCTAGTCTTTGTTTACTTCATACAATATAAGAAGGTTCTAAAAAGAACAGTAATCAGGTTAATGGCAGCTGAACGACAGGTATTTAAAGAGTAACGTTAGCGAGAATGCTTGTTAGCACTCCAGTACTGCTGCTTATACTGGCCCGTGCTTATCTGTATAAAGAAAATGGGGGTTCACAATTGAAGAGGGCAAGTATTGTGCGTGAAAAAAAATATTATGAATTAGTGGAACAATTAAAAGACAGAACACAAGACGTAACATTTTCAGCTACAAAAGCACTAAGTCTTCTTATGCTGTTCAGCAGATATTTGGTCAATTACACCAATGTCGAATCAGTAAATGACATTAATGAGGAATGCGCCAAACATTATTTTAACTACTTAATGAAAAACCATAAGCGATTAGGAATTAATCTGACAGATATAAAAAGGTCGATGCATCTAATCAGCGGGTTATTGGATGTGGATGTAAACCACTATTTAAAGGATTTTTCACTATCGAATGTCACGCTGTGGATGACGCAAGAGAGATAAACTCTCCTGAGGATATCCAAGCCATTTAATATTTGATAGAATATGAGTAACATGTTTGGCTTGAGGCGGTGAGAGATAGTGTCTGTTCAATGGGGAATTGAACTGTTAAAAAGCGCGGGCTTGTTCTTCTTACACCCGCTTTTCTGGTTTTTTATCATCATAACCCTGGCTTTCGGCTATGTAAGAATCAAACGGGAACGAAAAACCTTTCATACAAGAATAGCAGATATTTATGATGATCTGAAATTTACATATACAAAGGGACTGATTCCAGGTCTTCTTTTGTCAGTTATTTTAGGTGGACTCGGAATATCGATTCCTCTCGGTTTACTTGCGATTATTGCCGTTATCACTGCAGCGGCAGCGTTCACTCTTCGCGCAAACTGGATGTCTGCTGCATATATCGTCAGTGTGAGTATGCTGATAGGTTTTGGACTGCAAATATATCAGGCGGAGCCCTTTCTAGAGAGATTTCCGCAAGGATTTGCAGTTGTTTGGCCGGCTGTGGCTGTGTTTCTAGGTTTGCTGATTATCACTGAAGGAGCGGTTGCTTATCGTTCTGCGCATGTGAGAACATCACCGGCACTTGTCGTAAGCAGCCGCGGTTTGCCGATCGGACAGCAGCTGGCAAACCGGGTTTGGCTTTTGCCGCTGTTCCTTCTCGTGCCCGGTAATGGTTTAGAATCGCACCTTAGCTGGTGGCCCGTGTTTACTGTTCCCGGCGGCTCATTCCATTTTCTATGGATTCCTTACTTTGTCGGATTTGGACAAAGGGTACAGGGATCGCTGCCTGAAACGAGTATAAGGATCACAGCGAAACGCGTTTGTATTCTCGGTCTTGCCGTCGCAGTTCTCGGGGCAGCGAGCTTACTGTGGACGCCGCTTGCGGGTGCAGCGGTCTGTACTGCTTTGTTAGGGCGTATTTTTCTGTCCATAAAGCAAAGAGTGAATGATAACGCGGCTCCGTTTTATTTCTCGAAAAGGGATCAGGGCTTAATGGTGCTTGGGATTATCCCCAATACGCCGGCTGAGGATCTGGAATTGAAAATCGGGGAAATCATAACGAAAGTCAATGGCATACCGGTTAAGAACGTTTCTGATTTCTATGAAGCGCTCCAGCATAACCGTGCATATGTGAAGCTTGAAATTATCGGTTTGAATGGAGAAATCCGTTTTGACCAGCGAGCTTCTTATGAAGGAGAACATCATGAATTGGGCATCCTCTTCGTAAAGGATGACCGTGAAGACGAAGCAGCCGCTTCTGGATCATAAAAGGCAGCCCGGCACCGCAGGAAGATGCGATGCCGGGCTGTTTTGTGTTACGCTGAGTTTTTTTCTATCCGTGCCGTTTCATCAGATTTGATGCCCAATGAAACAAAAACGCCGATGATGGATACAGCAAAGAGAATTACAAATAGGATGTGATATCCCGAAATCAGGCCAATTAAGGCTGATGAAATGATGCTTCCGAAATAACGGAAGGTCGAGAAAATCCCAGATGCCACTCCTGACATACCGGGGTCTACTGTGGCAAGGGATGAAACCTGCATGCTGGTCAGGCCGACTCCGGAAGCGAGCCCGCCAAGGATAAGAGAGAGCATGAGGAACAAGACAGAATGCGAGCTGCTTAACAGCAAAAATAATAGATTCGCACCAGCCATCATGGCAAATGAAAGAAAAATGATTTTTTTGGCTCCCCATTTGTGATGGAGCTGCGCGCCCACCCAGTTGCTGGCTGACATGAAGATCGAAAATACAGAAAGCGCCATCCCGCTGTTAGACGTATTAAGCCCAAATTGGTTCGTCATAAATAACGGCATAATCAATAAGACGGCATACATCATCAAATTGCTTAACAAGACTGATAGATTCGCATTTGTAAAGGTTGAGCTTTTAAACAGTGCAAAGTCAATGATGGGATGCTGGGTACGTTTTTCTCTTCTGAAAAAAAGCGGAACAAAAAGAAGTATCAATACACTGTATACCGCATATCCCCATGGAGCCTCATTTTTCGTCAGCAGGATAATTGAAACGATGCTGCCTGCAAGCAAGAGAGAGCCGATGATATCCAGCGGCGCGTCAGATTTATTTTCTTTATATTGAGGAAACATCGTTAATGCCGTAAATAAAGCAATGGCGAGGAACGGGATGTTGACCCAAAAAATCGAATGCCAGCTGAAGCTGTCAATCAGTATAGAGCCGATAAAAGGCCCGAGTGCTGCACCAAGTCCCGCGCCCAGTCCGAAAAATCCAAACACTTTCGGTAGGCGTTTTTCGAAAACAACATGCCGAATAATGGCAATGCTGTTTGGCGTAAGCAATGCCCCGCCGACAGCCTGCAATGCCCGAAAGACAATTAACAGGAGCAGACTCGGTGAAAGGGCGCAGCCTAGAGATGCGATTAGAAAAAGGCCGACTCCCCATAAGTACATTGTTTTATTGCCGTACATGTCACCGAGCTTTCCTGCAATCGGCTGTGTGACTGCCATCACGATTAAATAAACGGTAACCACCCAAGTGATGCTTGCGATGGACTCGTTATACGTATGGGAAATAGATGAGAGCGCGACCGCGATCATCGTTGAGTTAATGGGAACCAGAATGGCCCCCAATAATAGCGAGACGATCAGCGCCCATTCTTTTCTTGAGCTCATTGGGATCCTCCTTTTTATTATGCCAAGGAGTTAATCAGCAGAAATTCCTTTGACAAATAGAGCTGTGCTGTGCTCCAGCATTTTTTCCTGGGGCATTGATATGACCCGGTCTCCTAAGTGGAGACGGTGAATGAAATAACCGAAGATAATCGACATGAACACGTCGGAATTCTCCGCTTCATTTCCTGTCTGAATAACCCCTTTCTCACCCATCGTTTTGAGATAATCAACCAATAGCTGTTTCATAGATTGGGGATATTCAGTGACGTGGTTAATGACATCCTGAAACATGGCCGGTTCACGAAAGCTGATTTTAATGATATCTTTTCTATGTTCGAGCTCCTCCAAGAGACAGGTTCCGATATGAAGCAGGTCTTTGTACAAATCCCCTTCTGTTTGTTCCAAAATGCTGCCTCTGTTTGAAGAATGCTGAGAAAGCAAAGCCTCAACTAGTCCTTGTTTGTTTTTAAAGTTCCTGAAAATCGTCGCTTCACTTACATTTGCTTTTTCTGCAATTTCTTTTGTAGTCGTTGCGCGATATCCTTTTTTGACGAGCAGCTGCATGGCAGCATCAAGGATTCTCTTGTTTGTCGGTCTCAATACGTTTCACCTCACGAATATACTGGCAGGACAAGTATACACCCGCCCCGCTTGTATAAGAAAGAGGGGGACGCATCAGGACCGGCTGACAACTGTGATTTTGCCGCTGCTTCCGTCAACAGTGATGATGTCACCGTCTCGCAGTCTTTCGGTTGCCGTGCGTGTGCCGAGAACGGCTGGAATGCCGTATTCACGGGCAATAATCGCAGCATGAGACAAAATGCCGCCTGTGTCTGTAATTATCGCTTTGGCGTCTTGAAACAGGCTGGTCCATAGCGGTGTGGTCATCTTGCAAACGAGTACGTCCCCAGGCGCGAATTGAGAAAATTCATTGGCGTCCCGAATGATTTTCACCGGACCTGTCGCAATGCCGCTTGATGCCGCAATGCCAAAAATATGATTCTCTGTGTTTTTTTCATCCTCTATCACAGCGCCGACAATTTCTTCAGCAGCTTTGAGCTGTTCTTTTGTCGGGGTGCCGAGGTAGGCCGGGGCTTGGGCTAGCTCATACTCATGAAAAATCTGTCTGCGTTTTTCAGCCTTTTCTTGCAGGGATACAGGGTGAAGAAGCGCTTGTTCCACTTCGTCATCATATAAGAACCAAAGGTCCTCCCGATCTTGAATGACACCGTTTTCCGCCAGCAATTCACCTATCTTCAGCAGAAAGATTCTCGCCTTGGCATCCAGCATGGCGTCAATATAAAAGTGGTGATCATCTTTTATATTTGCAGAATTCAGTGTCCATTGATAATAGCGATCAAATTCGGTGCGTAAACCGGGATCTTCTATGTTTTCCAAGAATTCATTGTATAATTTCTCTCGTTTTTCTTTCGTTTTCTGAAATTCATTGTCAAAATGATAGCCATTACGGACATAATTTTGAATATTGGCCAGAGCGAAATACGGATTTTCCACCCAGATTTGTTCAATCAGATCATGACTTTTAACAGATCTCCATCCGTATTCTTGCAAGAATTCATGGACGTTCTTCAGGAAGTGTCTTCCCTCATCTGTTTGTTCCAATTTCTCCTGGAGCTGTTCAGGCTTGTTGTTTTCAAAAATGGCCAGAAGGTTCGGGTTCTCCTGAACTTCCACAGAAAATAGCCATAAGCAACGGTCCGTTTCCAGTGATTTGTTCATTTTTCCTGTCAGCATCTCGTAAAAATGAGCGTTTTCGGACTCTCCTTGAATGTCCTGATACATCGCTTGCAGTTTGTTTGTTAAAAGGATTTGCGGGAAAACGATATTGAAGTGCTCTTCATAAGCCGTGAGATAAAAGGCCTTTAGTTTTTGAAAAGCATCCAGTGCGCTTTCTGCGGTATGCTCAGTTTGTGCGAGCTGGTCCAGTGTCCGGTAAAAAGGGAGGTATGTGTGATTGATGATGTCATACATATGCTCCGATAAAATCGGGAAAAGCTCTTTGCCGCAGTCTTCAGAAGGAGGCTGCTGTCCGCCTTGGTTTTTGGAATAAATATGTCCGCGATAAAGTTTTACTTCATCAACAACTACACCAATCGGAAACTTTTGCATGCTCTTCTTCAAGCCATATTCCAACGCAGGCACGATGAAGGATGAAAATAACGGACTCACCGGACCTTCAATATTAGACTCCATGTTAAGCCAGAAATCATTCATATCAGTGTCGGTAATCATGAAGCTGCGTTTTTCTTCTGCCGCCTTTTTGTCCTGATCAATGGTTGTAATCGGACGAGCTTGCAGAAGGTATATTTGATGATCAGCAATTCCAAATTCTATATCGACAGGATATCCGTACAGGTCTTCGGTTTTTTTTGTGATTTCAGCCAATTCAATCACTTGTTCATCTGTAAGGCAAAAACGGCTGCGCATGTCTTCACTCGTTTCTTTTTCAGCAATTCCTTCTGCCGCAGACTCCATGTAGATTTCCTTTGCACCTATTTCTTTCTGAATCTCAAACGAAGATTTATTAACAATGAACGTGTCTGGGGTAACACTTCCTGAAACAACAGCTTCACCCAGCCCGTAGCTGGCGCTTATTAAAAGCTCTCTATCATCATGGGTAACAGGATTGCGGCTGAAGATAACACCTGACATTTCTGAATCGATCAGCCCCTGAACGACTATTCCCATTAACGGCTCTGCGATTTGATTGTTCATTTTTTTCTTATAGCTGCTGACCCGCCCAGAAAAAAATGAGGCCCAGCATTCTTTCACTTTAGCCAGAAACTCTTCCTCTGTTTTGATATTTAAGTAGGTTTCATATTGACCCGCGAATGAGGCGCCTTCTAAATCTTCCGAGGCAGACGAAGAACGCACGGCTACGGATCGATATGATTCTCTAAGCTTATAAAAGGAACTAGTCAGCTCATTTTTCAGCTCATCCGAAAATGTTCCGGAAATGATCCCGCTTTCGACGTTTTCGCTAGTCTCTTGAAGCTGGTTGTCCTCCATAAAACGTGCGAGCGCATTCGTTTGAATAATAAACCCGTCCGGAACAGGAAGACCGTGTTTGGTCAATTTAATCAAATTCATTCCTTTTGCTCCAGCCAGCTGGCTGGACTCTTCTGCCTGGCGAAATAAAACAGAATACATATTTGAAACCCCTCTTTTCTTCATTCATTTTGTTTTTCTCTCTAGTCTTTTTATTGCGGAGCCTGTGTTTAAAAAAATGATAGTAAACACTATCATTCAATTGTAGGTTTTCAGGAAAATGCTGTCAAACGCAGAAAGTCCTAAATAAAATGAATAGTTAAGTTGGTTATATTATCCTGAAAAATGCGGCCGTACTGGTACTGTATGCCTATTTTCTTTTATTCTCGGAATCTGGCGGCGGACTTGATGATGTAATAAAAAAAGTGCCGCTGATTAGAACAGCGGCACCATGGAATAAGTTTTGACCGGCACCAAAATGCAAATATGGTGATTGATTTTGGCTGAAAAGGGGTATGGTGTAGTAGAGGGAGCGAATGCACGATTGTCCGATTCTTCATTTTTTACTATAATCAGATCAGATGAAGAATCCCTGAGGAGGGTTTTTGTTGATTACAAAAGCCGTTTTTGCATTGTTTTTCCCTTTTATGCTTGTTGTTCTATTTACTAGAGTCACCTTTAATCATTATGTGGCGATCGCTTTAACAGCTGCATTGCTGTTTGCCTCTTATTTAAAAGGCTATACAGAAACGTATTTTATTGTAGGATTGGATGTTGTGTCTCTTGTGGCTGGGGGACTGTATATGGCCAAAAAAGCTGCAGAGAAAAAAGAAGAATAAATCGGACATAATGAATATAAAGACTGAATACCTGCTTTTACGATTTAAAAGCAGGTTTTTTATACACAAAAACAGCTGGAAATAAAAAACCACCGAACTTTAGTTCGTATTTTTAGTGATTTTGCTTTCCATTGTGTTACTATATCTATAGGAAGATTTCGTTAAAGAAACGGAGGCTTATTTTTGTGAAAGATCGCTTTGAGTTAGTCTCGAAATATCAGCCCCAGGGAGATCAGCCGAAAGCCATTGAAAAGCTTGTGAAAGGAATTCAGGAGGGCAAGAAGCATCAGACTCTGCTGGGTGCGACAGGAACTGGGAAAACATTTACGGTGTCTAATTTGATTAAAGAAGTCAATAAGCCGACTCTCGTGATTGCCCATAACAAAACCCTTGCTGGACAGCTTTACAGTGAGTTCAAGGAATTTTTTCCGAACAATGCTGTCGAGTATTTTGTCAGCTACTATGATTATTATCAGCCGGAGGCGTATGTGCCTCAAACGGATACATTTATAGAGAAAGACGCTAGTATTAATGATGAAATTGATAAACTGAGACACTCCGCCACATCAGCTTTGTTTGAGCGCAGAGATGTCATTATTATTGCGAGTGTGTCTTGTATATACGGCCTCGGTTCGCCTGAGGAATACCGGGAAATGGTCGTGTCACTGCGGACTGAAATGGAAATTGAGCGCAACGAGCTGCTCAGAAAACTTGTAGACATCCAATATGCCCGCAACGATATCGACTTTCAGCGCGGTACATTTCGTGTGCGCGGGGATGTAGTGGAAATCTTTCCGGCATCCCGTGATGAGCATTGTGTCAGAGTTGAATTTTTCGGTGACGAAATCGAACGGATTCGGGAAGTAGATGCGCTGACAGGAGAAATTCTCGGCGACCGAGATCATGTTGCGATTTTCCCGGCATCCCACTTCGTAACGCGGGCCGAGAAAATGGAGAAGGCGATTCAAAATATCGAGAGGGAGCTTGAGGAGCAGCTGAAGGTCATGCATGAAAACGGAAAGCTCCTTGAAGCGCAGCGTTTAGAGCAGCGGACAAGATATGATCTTGAAATGATGCGTGAAATGGGTTTCTGCTCCGGCATCGAGAACTATTCAAGACATTTGACTCTGCGGCCTCCAGGTTCAACGCCGTATACGCTTCTTGATTATTTCCCAGACGATTTTATGATCGTGGTGGATGAGTCGCATGTGACAATTCCTCAGGTGCGCGGCATGTTTAACGGAGACCAGGCGCGGAAACAGGTGCTCGTGGATCACGGCTTCCGGCTTCCATCAGCGCTTGATAACCGTCCGCTTCGTTTTGAGGAATTTGAAAAGCATATGCACAATATCGTGTATGTATCAGCAACACCAGGGCCGTACGAGATTGAACATACAGATGAAATGGTCGAACAGATTATTCGTCCGACGGGGCTTCTTGACCCGCTTATTGACGTCCGTCCAATCGAAGGTCAGATTGACGACTTGATCGGCGAAATTCAAGCAAGAATCGAGCGGAATGAACGGGTGCTTGTGACAACTTTGACGAAGAAGATGTCAGAGGATCTGACCGATTATTTAAAGGAAATCGGCATTAAAGTAAACTATCTGCATTCTGAGATCAAGACGCTTGAACGGATTGAAATTATCCGCGACCTGCGCCTTGGCAAGTACGATGTGCTTGTCGGCATCAACCTGCTGAGGGAAGGTTTGGACATTCCCGAAGTATCCCTTGTTGCGATTTTGGATGCGGATAAGGAAGGTTTCCTTCGTTCGGAGCGGTCGCTGATCCAGACCATCGGACGGGCAGCGAGAAATGCGGAAGGCCGCGTCATTATGTACGCCGATAAAATAACGAAGTCTATGGAAATTGCAATTAATGAAACAAAACGCCGCCGCGAGCAGCAGGAGCGGTTTAACGAAGAGCACGGCATTACGCCGAAAACGATAAATAAAGAAATTCGCGATGTCATTCGTGCCACAGTAGCAGCTGAGGATAAAGCGGAATACAAAACAAAAGCCGCGCCGAAGCTGTCGAAAATGACGAAGAAAGAACGCCAGAAAGTCGTTGAACAGATGGAGCATGAAATGAAGGAAGCCGCCAAGGCGCTTGACTTTGAAAGAGCCGCGGAGCTTCGCGATTTACTTTTAGAGCTAAAAGCGGAAGGATGATGAACAAATGGCTATGGATCGGATAGAGGTGAAGGGAGCCAGGGCGCATAACCTGAAAAATATAGATGTAACGATTCCGAGAGATCAGCTTGTCGTTGTCACGGGTTTGTCCGGATCAGGTAAATCCTCCCTTGCCTTTGACACGATATATGCTGAAGGACAGAGACGGTATGTCGAGTCGCTGTCTGCTTATGCCCGCCAGTTTTTAGGGCAAATGGATAAGCCGGATGTGGATGCAATTGAGGGGCTCTCTCCCGCCATCAGCATTGATCAGAAAACAACGAGCCGCAATCCGAGGTCTACTGTCGGTACGGTAACTGAGATTTATGATTATCTGCGTCTTTTATATGCGAGAGTAGGGAAGCCTCATTGTCCGGAGCACGGAATTGAGATTACATCCCAGACCATCGAGCAAATGGTGGACAGAATTCTGGAATACCCGGAACGGACGAAGCTTCAGGTGCTGGCGCCGATTGTCTCGGGCCGAAAAGGCGCTCATGTCAAAGTGCTTGAACAGATTAGAAAACAAGGCTATGTCAGAGTCAGAATTGACGGCGAGATGGCTGAGCTTTCTGACGATATCGAATTAGAAAAGAACAAGAAGCATTCCATTGAGGTTGTCATTGACCGGATTGTGGTGAAAGAAGGCGTGGCAGCCCGGCTGTCAGATTCATTGGAAACGGCGCTCCGTTTAGGTGAAGGACGGGTTATGATCGATGTCATCGGTAAGGAAGAGCTGATGTTCAGCGAGCATCATGCCTGTCCGCATTGCGGATTTTCAATTGGTGAGCTTGAGCCGCGTCTGTTTTCGTTTAACAGTCCGTTCGGGGCGTGTCCGACGTGTGACGGTCTCGGAATGAAGCTTGAAGTGGATGCCGATCTTGTCATCCCCAATCAAGATTTGTCATTGAAGGAGAATGCGGTCGCCCCTTGGACACCGATCAGCTCACAATATTATCCTCAGCTGCTTGAGGCAGTCTGCACCCACTACGGGATTGATATGGATGTGCCGGTCAAAGATTTGCCGAAGCATCAACTGGATAAAGTGCTGTACGGCAGCGGAGATGACCTGATTTATTTCCGATATGAAAATGATTTTGGACAAATCCGCGAAGGTGAAATTCAATTTGAAGGCGTATTGCGCAACATTGAAAGACGCTATAAGGAGACAGGCTCCGATTTCATCCGTGAGCAAATGGAGCAGTATATGTCTCAGAAATCTTGTCCGACGTGCAAAGGCTATCGGTTAAAGAAAGAGGCGCTTGCCGTACTGATTGACGGCCGCCACATTGGAAAAATTACCGAGCTGTCTGTCGCCGACGCACTTGCCTTCTTTAAAGATCTCACCCTTTCTGAGAAGGATATGCAGATCGCCAATTTGATTTTGCGCGAAATTGTGGAGCGCTTAAGCTTTCTGGACAAAGTCGGCCTCGATTACCTGACATTGAGCAGGGCAGCGGGTACATTGTCCGGGGGAGAGGCACAGCGCATCAGGCTGGCGACTCAAATTGGCTCGCGTTTATCCGGTGTGCTTTATATTTTAGATGAGCCGTCTATCGGTCTGCATCAGCGTGATAACGACCGCTTGATCAGCGCTCTGAAAAATATGAGAGACCTCGGGAACACGCTGATTGTTGTCGAACATGATGAGGACACGATGATGGCAGCAGATTATTTAATAGATATTGGACCGGGAGCCGGCATTCACGGCGGACAGGTGATATCTGCGGGTACGCCGGAAGAAGTGATGGAAGATCCAAACTCATTAACGGGCAGCTATTTATCAGGGAAAAAGTTTATCCCATTGCCTCCTGAAAGAAGAAAGCCGGACGGACGTTACATTGAAATTAAAGGTGCTTCAGAAAACAACCTGAAAAAAGTGAATGCCAAGTTCCCGCTTGGGACGTTTACAGCAGTTACAGGTGTTTCCGGTTCAGGAAAGAGTACACTCGTTAATGAAATTTTGCATAAGGCGCTGGCGCAAAAGCTTCATAAAGCGAAAGCGAAGCCTGGCAGCCATAAAGAGATTAAAGGTTTGGATCATTTAGACAAAGTCATTGACATTGACCAGGCGCCAATTGGAAGAACGCCGAGATCCAACCCTGCGACATACACCGGTGTATTTGATGACATTCGTGATGTATTCGCGCAGACAAATGAAGCGAAGGTCCGCGGCTATAAAAAAGGCCGTTTCAGCTTCAACGTGAAGGGCGGACGATGTGAAGCCTGCCGCGGAGACGGGATTATTAAAATTGAAATGCACTTCCTTCCTGACGTATACGTTCCATGCGAGGTGTGTCACGGCAAACGCTATAACCGTGAAACGCTTGAAGTGACGTACAAAGGAAAAAGCATCTCTGATGTGCTTGATATGACGGTTGAAGATGCTCTTTCTTTCTTTGAAAATATCCCGAAAATCAAACGCAAGCTCCAAACCCTTTATGATGTTGGTTTAGGTTATATTACGCTCGGCCAGCCGGCGACGACCTTGTCAGGCGGAGAAGCGCAGCGCGTGAAGCTCGCGTCAGAGCTGCACAAACGCTCGACCGGACGCACGCTCTACATTTTAGATGAGCCAACGACAGGTTTGCATGTCGACGATATCGCCAGGCTTCTTGTCGTGCTGCAACGGTTGGTAGACAACGGAGACACTGTACTTGTTATTGAGCACAACCTTGATATCATTAAGACAGCCGATTACATTGTGGATCTGGGCCCGGAAGGCGGAGCCGGGGGCGGAACCATTGTCGCGTCTGGAACGCCTGAGGAAATCACTGAAGTTGAAGAATCGTATACAGGCCGTTATTTAAAGCCTGTAATCGAACGTGACAAAACACGCATGAAATCGCTCTTGAAAGCAAAAGAAACAGCTACATCTTAAAACCCTCTGTTAAGAGGGGACAGCTTGTCAGCTAGTCCATCCTTGGGCTTAGCAGGCAAGCTTTTTCTTTACGGCATAATAGGTTTAGAATCGTCTTTGGGTAAAATTTCTTTGGGAAAACGCCTAAACATTTACAAATTGCTGTCGATATATGAATTGAAAGGCGGATGATGATTTCCAAATTAAGCAGACAAACCCTATTAAGGGGCTTAAAGGCATCCTTAATCAATAACTGAATTTACATAGGTTAGAAGCTTTATTGGAATCTGATACGCCAGAAATCAAAGAAAAGGAAGTCTTTGATTTCAAAAACATATACACATGGAGGTATTTTTCACATGAGAATCAACCACAATATTGCAGCGCTTAACACATTAAACCGTTTGTCTTCAAACAACAGCGCGAGCTCAAAAAACATGGAGAAACTTTCTTCAGGTCTTCGCATCAACCGTGCGGGAGATGACGCAGCGGGTCTTGCGATTTCTGAAAAAATGAGAGGACAAATCAGAGGTCTTGAAATGGCTTCTAAAAACTCTCAAGACGGAATTTCTCTTATCCAAACAGCTGAGGGTGCATTGACTGAAACCCATGCAATCCTTCAACGTATGCGTGAACTTACTGTTCAAGCAGGAAACACAGGTACACAGCAAACTGAAGATTTAACTGCAATTAAAGATGAAATGGATGCTTTAACTGAAGAGATCGATGGAATTTCTCAACGTACTGAATTTAACGGAAAAAAACTTTTAGACGGTAGTGAAACAGCAGGATTTACATTCCAAATTGGTGCAAATGCTGGCCAAAATATTAATGTTACAATTGGCAACATGGATGCAACAACTTTAGGAGTAAAAGGTATCGATGTTTCAGCAGATGATTTTAGTTTTGACACTGAGATTGTTAAAATCGATAGTGCAATTACAAGTGTTTCAAACCAACGTGCTAAACTTGGTGCGGTACAAAACCGTCTAGAGCACACAATCAACAACCTTGGTGCTTCTTCTGAAAACTTGACAGCTGCTGAGTCTCGTATCCGTGACGTTGACATGGCGAAAGAAATGAGCGATTTCACAAAGAACAACATTCTTTCTCAAGCTTCTCAAGCGATGCTTGCTCAAGCAAACCAACAGCCGCAAAACGTGCTTCAATTGTTACGTTAATTTTGAACGGCTATCTCTTTCTGATAGTTACAGCTTGCCGACAGAGTCCATTAACTGGATGTGCCGGCAGGCTTTTTTTGTTACAATCATTTTGTGACAGCCAGGGAATCACTTGTTTTTTCAAAACAAAAAAGGCAAGATATTGTCATCTAACCTTTAGCTTTGTTTCAGTTATAATGAATGATATGTTTTCCGCAATTATAAAGTCTTCTTATACAGCTGCTTACTTACACTCATTAAATCTTGAACAATATGCGTGTTGCTGCTGTCGAGCAGCACTTTTATATATTGGATATCGTGAGAGATCGGGAAGGGTCCGTGAATCTGCTCAAGCTCGGCGATCATTTCACGATTCATTCTTTTTTGTTCATGAATCAGCTTTAACACTGATTCTTGTGTTACTGTATAGTCACTGGGATCTTTCTCCATTGCTTGTCCAGCCTCCTTGGTTGCCGTAAGCTTTTTACATATTGTAATCGGTATAGCCGGAAGATTCTACTTCTAAAACTTTTTAAAATCCAATTTCCGTAAATCGGAGCATGTCTAAAGAATGAATTTGAAACCTGAAGAGATTTTAAACGTATAAATAAGTAAAACGTCCCTGATCTTTTGTCATGGACAATTCACAATAGGAGTGTGGAATGAATTGAACCGTAATCAAGCTATTATTGCATCACTTTGTTATTTCAGTGTGTTTATTGCGCCAATCATTGTGCCGATTGTCGCTTATTTTGTTGTAAATGAGAAAGAAACAAAACGCCATGCGATACGCTCTCTTATTTCTCACATAGTTCCGTTTGTCGGCTGGCTGTTCCTTTTTATTGCTTTACTTGGCGGAGCCGTTGCGATTGATGGAGACAGCTTGCTTCCTGTATTTGTAATCATTGGGGGAGCGGTTATTTATTTCTTGGTTGTCATTGGCATTATCATTTGGAATGTGATTCAGGGCATTAAGGTCCTGCGTGCAGCATAAGTAGACAATGGGGAGGAGATCGTAATGATGCAAGAAAAGGAACGAATCCTTAAGCTTGTTGAGGAAGGAAAGCTTACAGCACAAGAAGCTTTGACACTGATTGAAAAGCTTGACAGCGACTACAAGGAAAAAGAAGAGAAAATCACAGCGCTCTCAGTTCACGTTCATGACGAGGAAGAGCCATTTACAACGGCAAAAAAAGAAAGCGGCAAGCCGTCTTTAGGAGCCAAGCTGTTTGACTGGATTGATTCTGCTGTGAAAAAGGTCAAGGAAGTTGACCTTGATTTAAACTTTGGCCATGCGTATGATGTTCAGCACATTTTTCAATTTAAAGATACTGACTTTTCCAGTGTTGAGCTGCAAATTGCGAATGGCAGCGTGAATATCGTCCCTTGGGAAGATGACGATATCAGAGCGGAATGCCAGGCGAAGGTATATCGCGCTGACAGCCAGGATGCGGCGAGACACGCATTTCTTCAGCATATTGAATGTGAAATCAAAGGAAATAAATTTTTTATCCGTACTGAGAAAAAGACGATGAAAACGAATGTCACTTTGTATATTCCTCAGAAGGAGTATGATAAGATTCGGGTGAAGCTGTTTAACGGTCCGGTCAGAGGGGAACATTTACATGTAAAAGAGTTCTCAGCGAAAACGACAAACGGCGTGCTGTCGTTCTCGCACTTAACAGCCGAAAAAGCCATAGCTGAAACGGCCAACGGGCAAATTAAACTCGCCAGCCACAGCTGCGGAACGATAGAAGCGGAAACCATTAACGGATTGATCGATCTCCGAGGGAAAAGCGAATCCATTGACGTTCAAAGCTTTAACGGAAATATTGCGATTAACGTAACAGAATCAGACTGCCGCTCCATTTATGCAAAAACAACGACTGGAAGTGTGGAGCTTGCGATTCCGGACGATCTCGCAGTGAAGGCAGAGCTGAAAAGCAATCTTGGTTCGCTGTCCCATGAATTAATGGATGTTGAGATGCTGAAGGAAAAAAATGATACCATTCAAAAAGAAATGATGTTCACTTCAAATCAGGCACATGATCAAAACATCACCGTCTTCTCAGAATCACTAACAGGCGCCATCAAACTAAAGTACTCACAGAGGTGATCGAATGAATAAGCTTTATCGCTCAGAAAAAAATAAGAAAATCGCCGGTGTTATCGGAGGTCTCGCGGAATATTTCAATTGGGACGCATCACTCCTCAGAGTCATAACTGTCATCTTAGCCATTATGACAAGTGTCTTGCCGGTTTTGCTCATTTATATCATTTGGATTTTTATCGTCCCGTCAGAAAGGGATATGAAATAACATGGTAAAATGGGCAGTCAGCATTTTAGTCAATGCATTGTTATTAATCGTCATTGATGGATATATTGACTCCATCCATATCAGCAGCATTGGGGCAGCGATTATCGCCAGCCTCATTTTATCGATCTTAAACGTGCTGATTAAACCGCTTTTAATTATCTTTACACTGCCGGTCACCATGGTGACGCTTGGACTCTTCTTGTTTGTGATTAACGCCATCACGCTTATGATGACCGCGTCCATTATGGGTGACAGCTTTCAAATCGACGGCTTCGGCACAGCGATATGGGCATCCGTTATCCTGTCGGTCTTCCATTTGCTGATTCAAAAAGGCATTTTAGAGCCGCTTAGAAAAAAATAAAAAAAAGCTGCCCGCAAAGGCAGCTTTTTTACATGTTCTGCAGCCTCCTTAAAAAATTGTGAAGTGAAGTGTTCGCTTTTTGTCAGCAGTCCCGCGTATATGTCGTATACTATCTGCTTTGTCAGATTGGATATTGTTTAAAAATGAACTCATAAGCTTCCCTGTTCAGACGCAAAATACATGAAAAGGGAGGTGCTTTGATGAGGAAATACACGGTTATTGCTTCTATATTACTGTCTTTTCTTTCCGTTTTGTCTGGCGGCCATCATGAATCGAAA
The DNA here is from genome assembly GCF_059422205.1 of Bacillus sp. GW821-FHT01G09. Classification (NCBI taxonomy): domain Bacteria; kingdom Bacillati; phylum Bacillota; class Bacilli; order Caryophanales; family Bacillaceae; genus Bacillus; species Bacillus sp. GW821-FHT01G09. The sequence goes on along the minus strand of NZ_JBWKWL010000001.1, from coordinate 419,637 downwards.
GCTGTTCCTGTTGTACAGCAGGAACTATTTCAAACGCCTCATTACATACCCTTGCTTGAAAATCCTCCTCAAATTGATGTGAAAGCTGAAATGAGAAGCAATCTAATGATTGAGGCTCAAGTTCGCGATAATTCGTATCAAGCATTTTCCGCCTTTCTTTTTTATAAACAAAGTAATGAGCTGGGCTACAAAATGGTGCCGATGGACCCGACCCCCGGAGCGGTCCGCAAGTTTTTGGCACAAATTCCGAAACGTTTGATTTGGAACAGCGAGCTTGAGTATTACATTGTGATGTCGAATGGGAAGCAGAGGGTGAAGTCGGAGACGAAGAAACTGAAGCTTGAAGGATACCAGGCTGACCTTGCCCATATTCCGGAGCTTCTGATCACAGAGCTGGCGGTTGATACGAAGAATATAGGACGCGCAGATGGTTATGAATTTATTGAGATTTTTAATACGACTGACAGAACGATTGATTTTAAAGACTACCATATCCGTTACCGCTACCCAAAAGAAGGGCCTGACTCCGATCTGATTTGGAGACCTGATGAAAGGATCTTGATACCATCCGGCGAAACGTTTGTCGTCTGGCTGAAGCCTGCCGGGCATCCAGAATTGACGTCAGAGGATTTCAATCGTTATTATCAGACACAACTAAAAGAAGGAAAAAATCTCGCGGTGATAGACGAGACAGAGGGTATGGCCAATACGAGGCCGCGGGCCGTTGTGATATCAACGAATACAGGAAAGGACATTTCGGTTGCGCATTATCGGAAACATGCGCTGCGCCGGCTGTCATCAGTGCTTTATAAGTATCCGCTGAACGGAACCGCAGAACTTCTGAACATTTCAATCGGGGAAAAGAATCCATCTCCCGGAACCGTATTACAGGCACAGGTGCCCGAGCAGAAACGGAAAATCAAGCTCGATAAAGAAAAGCCGGTCATTGAGGATTTAACTGACCGCAAGCCTGTCCGCCCTGCTGAAAGCATTGAACTGCGGGCTGACATACGGGACCGAAGTCTAGTGAAAACAGCGGCCTTTTACTACCGGACGGATGAGAACAAACCGTTTAAGCGAATTCTTGCTGAAAAAGACCGCAACGATAATCTCTACCATTATATTGTGTATTCGCCTGAATTGATCGGGAAGGATCAGCTAGAGTATTATGTGGCGGCCGGGGACGGGATCAATGAAGCGAGAACGCCGGTCAAAATGATTGATATTAAACAAACAAGCAAGTCGCACGGTCTGCGGATGAATATTGAAAACAGAGACACGCTGTCGGGAACTCAATTTCTCAAAGCCACGACAGAAGGGCGAGCTGACCGCATTAAGCTATGGATTGACGGGAAAAAACAAGTGACAGAGCCCGCGATGGAAAAAGAAGTATATTTTGCATTCGATACGAGGAAAACGAACCTTTATTTTAAAAACGCGGTAACGATGGAAGGCAAAGTGCTAAAGGTGTTCGATGATACAACAAATAAATACCGCACCTATTCTGTTCCATTGCCAGAGACACTGCTTCGGAAAGGGAAGCAGCTGCAGCGTATTACGATACGATCGGGTTCGAAGGTGTCCCCGTTTGATACGGCTGAAAACCGTGATGACTTCTTAGTCAAAAACGCCCGATTGGTGTTATCGGATGGAACGGTGATCAGGGATCAGAGGGTGTCCCCTGAGAAGGAACTCTTTATTGGCGATAATCAGCGCTCGAATAAAAGCTGGCAATTTCAGTTCAATCTGCCTGACGGACTGTTTACATCACAGCTGCTGGAGTGGGATACATCAAAGCTTTCTGAAGGCGCTCACCATATTCAAGCAAGCGACGGCAAGGAAAATGTCAGCCTGGTTGTACGGGTAGATAATTCAGGACCTCACATTGAGCCGAATATCACCGAGGGGCAAACGTATAAAGGAAACCTTATCCTGCAGGCGGATATGTATGATAAATGGAGCAAAATTGAGGAAGCGAAGGCGTCTTTAGATGGAGAAAGCATTACACTCCCATATCATACGTCATCTTCTGACCTTTTGCCGGGAAAACATTCTCTAAAAGTGACAGCAACGGATCTCGCGGGCAATAAAACAGTGATTGAGAGGACGTTTAAAACCGAACGAGAGCATCCGGACCAGCCGGAGGTTATAGACAGCGAAGCCGACACGCATAAGGCTAAGCTTTCTGTACGGGTGAAAGATCCGACGAATGACGCCATGGATGTTGGTTTTTATAGGGGATTTCAATATACAGCGCGAAATCATGTAAAAATATTTAAGCACGCGTCACTGACTGAACCGCCGAAAAGCTTTGTGCCGGAAAGTGAGACCCCATTTACGAATAAAGAATTGGAGCGGGTATCTGCTGCTGATGGAAAAACAGTATCGACAGAAAACAAAGAGCGTTTCCCTTATCATCGCTTTGAAGTGACGGTTGATCCATCAATTGATGAGAATGATCTGGCAGAAGCAGTCTGGAAGGGCAGTTCTTTGCCGGGGAGAAAGGTGACGATGTATGCTTGGAATTATCGGACAAACGAATGGCAGCCTGTTGACAGCTTCGTCGCGAAGGATGACAAACCGTTTACGCTGAAAGCATCTGTGATTGCCGCCGATTTTGTACGGGAGTCGAAAATGAATGTGATTGTACAGGATGAAATTCCCCCTGCGAAGGATATGTACACATTTGTCTGGATGTCTGATACACAGTATTACGCCGAAAGCTATCCGCATATTTTTGATAAACAGACCGAATGGATAAAAGATAACCAAAAGCAGCTCAATATCAAATATGTGTTCCACACGGGTGATATTGTAGATGATTCCGCCGATATCAGACAGTGGAAAAACGCTGATCGGTCAATGTCCGTTCTGGATAAGAGCGGAATTCCTTACGGCGTGCTGGCCGGCAACCACGATGTCGGGCATAAGGACGGCTCCTACAGGGCGTTTGGCAAATATTTTGGCAGCGATCGTTTTGATAAAAAATTGCATTATGGCGGTTCCTATAAAAACAACCGCGGACATTATGACCTGATTTCTAGCAACGGCAATGATTATATCATGCTGTACATGGGATGGGGCATTACGGATGAAGACATCGCGTGGATGAATCAGGTGCTGAAGAAGCATCCTGACCGGATGGCCATTTTAGCTTTTCATGAGTATTTGCTGGTCAGCGGAAACAGAAGCCCAATCGGAGAGAAAATATTCAAAGAAATCGTAAAGCCGAACCCGAATGTCGTGTTGGTGTTGAGCGGGCATTATCATAGTGCGATGAGAAAAACAGATGAGCTGGATGATGATGGTGATGGGAAACCGGATCGTCTTGTGCATCAAATGCTGGCCGATTATCAGGGCGGGCCAGAAGGCGGCCAAGGGTATTTGCGTTTGCTTCAATTTGACCAAGCCAATGACATGGTGCACGTATCGACGTACTCTCCGTATGTAAAGGATAAGAACTACTATGATACGGATACCTATGGCAACAAGGATGAATTTTCTCTTTCGCTTGATTTGAAGCCAAGAATCAAAAAGGTGGAAACCGATTATTTTGAATGTAACGTATATACCAATGAAGAGCTCGGAAAACGGGAGCAAGTGAAGAGCGGGGACACAGCTGAATTCCACTGGGATCATCTTGAACCGCAGTCTGTTTATTATTGGTACATTATAGTGGAAGACAGTTTTAACGGCAAAACGAAATCACCGATCTGGAAGTTCAAGACGAAAAAAGAGACATATCGTCCAGCACCAGACCAGTTTGATTTTCGCCATGTCTCCAATCCTTAAAAAGGGTTGGAGGCTTTTTTTTTATGAAAGACGATCCATATAGTGGACAAATGTATAACGGTCGCCTCTGTATACAGATTTTGCATGCTCAAAAGCAGTTCCGTTCTGCAGATATGTTGTTCGTTTGATTAATAGGACCGGCGCTCCCTTTTGAATACCAAGAATGTTCGCTTCTTCCGTGGTGGCAGCGCTTGGCTCAAGCTCCTGTTTTGCACGGGAAATCGGTATGCTGTTGTACCTTTCAATATGATCATAGATCGACGACTGAAAATGCGATTCGTTTAATTCACCCGCAAGCTCAAACGGAATATGTGAGGACTCAATCGCCATCGGAATATCATTTGCCAGCCGCACCCGAGTGATTTTATGGATAGAGGAGGGGTGCCCGCAGCCTAATATAGCCGCGAGTTCCTCAGTCGAATCAATAAGCTGATAATCAATGAGCCTGCTGCCCGGTGTCATCCCGCGGCTTTTCATATCCTCGGTAAAGCTTGTCAGCCCTTGAAGTGCTTGTTCCATTTTTGGCTTGCTGACAAAGGTGCCCCGCCCCTTCAGGCGATAGAGCAAGCCTTCATTAACTAAATTAGAAAGCGCCTGGCGAACTGTCATCCGGCTGATCCCGAATTGTTCGGCATATTCGCGCTCAGAAGGAAGAGGCATATCCGGCTGCAGCTCTCCGCTCTTAATTTGGTTTTTTAATTGCTCCATAATCTGATAATAAATCGGAATAGGCGATTGTTTATTGATATTCATAAGTCAGCATGTTCCTTTCAAGGTCTTAATGACGCGGCTTCACGATCAATCAAAACCGTAACATCGGAATGCAGGTGCAAAGCAGATGCGGGAAAATCTTCGCTTATGTTTCCTTCTAACAGCTTACGAACAGCTTCCGCTTTGCTTTTTCCAGAAATGAGCAGCAGAATGCGCTTGCTTGAGAGTATCGTTTGAATTCCCATTGTGAGTGCTTTTTTCGGCACGCTGTCTATGGAAGGAAAATATCTGGCATTCGCCTGGCGGGTTTGCTCATTTAATGTCACAACATGAGTTCGCGACTTGAAAGACGTTCCCGGTTCGTTAAAGCCGATGTGTCCGTTTCGGCCGATGCCGAGAAGCTGAATGTCAGTGCCGCCGAGGGAATCGACTAACTGTTCATACCGTCTGCATTCGGCCTCCAAATCGTCTGCATTTCCATTCGGAATAAAATGCCGGCTAGGCTTGCTGTCGATATGCTGAAAAAAACGGTCGTTCATATAGAAGTGATAGCTGTTCGGGTCATCGCTTGAAAGTCCGGCGTACTCATCCAAATTAACTGTAGTGATGTTTTGAAATGAGAGATTCTCAGTTTGGTGCAGGCGGATCAGCTCGCGATACGTGCCTTCCGGTGTGCCGCCCGTCGCTAAACCGAGAACAGCATCAGGTTTTTCTTTGATTGTATCTGCCGTTATTCTGGCTGCTATTTGGCTTAGCTCTTCATACGTTTGACATTCCATTACTTTCATATCTGGTCAGCCTCCTTGGATATAAATGCAATGTTTCCGCGGCAAATGGTGAGAATCACCTCGCAATCACTGCTGACAATCACCAAATCTGCATCTTTTCCCACAGTCACACTGCCTTTTCGGTCAAAGATGCCCAGCTGTTTGGCCGCGTTTGCAGAAGTTATATTAGCTATATCCGTCCAAGAGCAATTTGTAAACTCACGCATATGCCGTGCGCCTTCGTTCATTTTGAGGATCGAACCGGCAAGGGTTCCGTCTGAAAGAAGTGCTGTTCGTCCTCTTACCGTCACACTTTGGCCGCCAAACTCATATACGCCGTCTTTCAGGCCTTTTGCCCTCATGGAATCGGTAATTAAAATGAGCTTGCTGCTGCCTTTCGCCAAAAAAGCAAGCTTTGCAGCTAAAGGATGGGAGTGAATGCCATCGGCGATAAGCTCTGTCACAAACCCATCATGGGCCAGCGCCGTTCCGATCACTCCGGGCTCTCGGTGATGAAACGGGCTCATCGCGTTGTACAGATGAGTCATATGGCTCGCCCCTGCTTTTGCGGCATCCGACAGCAATGCGGAATCGGCATCCGTGTGCCCCATGGACGCGATAATCGATTCGTCTTTCAAATGGCGGATCAGTTCAAAATGCTGATCCTCCTCCGGCGCAAGTGTAACAATTTTGATCAGTCCGCCCGCCTCCTGCTGCCACTTTTTGAAAAGCGCAACATCCGAAGGCCTAATCCACTCCTTTGGCTGCGCTCCGGCTCTTTTAGGCGAAACAAAGGGGCCCTCTAAATGAATGCCGAGCAGTTCTGCACCTAATAAAGAGGACTCTTCAGCCGCTTTCCACTCTCTTGCGTTCACCAAAGCTTGAGAAATGTTCCCATGCTCTTGGGTAATCGTTGTGGCTAAAAAGCTCGTCGTGCCTTCTTCGGGCAGTCTTGACGACATGATGTCGAGCGTGGAAAAGCTAGCATCCATTGTATCTGCGCCATAGCCGCCGTGGATATGAATGTCAATCATGCCGGGAAGCAAAACGGAATCCGCAGGTGCTTGAATCTCTTTTGAATATGGCTCCTTGGGCCGTTCTGTTGAAACTGTGATGATTTTTCCGTCATTGATTCCGACATAGCCGTTTTTGATTACTTCATTTTCTGTCACGATCGCAATGTCTTTGATAAGAAGACTCTCTGCCATAGATGATCCGCCTTTCTGGAATTTGAATACCTTTATTTTACTCTTTTTCAGACTAGTGATCTAGACCAGCTGAGGTGTTTTCCCCCCTTTTATAAAATCTGTTTTAGGTTCAAGCCTGAAAGTGATAAAATGAAAGTATTGTGAGCAAGCTCGGGGCAGCCCGGAACAGGAGGAACATATCGTGGCAAAGGTTCGCACAAAAGACGTAATGGAACAGTTCAATTTGGAATTAATCAGCGGAGAAGAAGGAATTAACCGCCCGATTACAATGAGTGACCTATCAAGACCAGGCATTGAAATTGCCGGATATTTTACATATTACCCGAGAGAGCGCGTGCAGCTTCTCGGAAAAACAGAGCTTTCTTTCTTTGAACAGCTTCCTGAAGAGGAGAAAAAACAGCGGATGGATTCTCTGTGCACTGATGTAACACCAGCTATTATTCTTTCTAGAGATATGCCCATCCCGCAGGAGCTGATTGACGCTTCTGAGAAAAATGGGGTGCCAGTCCTCAGATCGCCGCTGAAAACGACAAGACTGTCAAGCCGTTTAACCAACTTCCTTGAGAGCCGGCTGGCGCCTACCACGGCGATTCATGGCGTTCTTGTCGATATATATGGTGTCGGCGTGCTGATCACAGGAAAAAGCGGCGTCGGGAAAAGTGAAACAGCGCTGGAGCTTGTGAAAAGAGGGCATCGCCTTGTTGCCGATGATTGTGTTGAAATTCGGCAGGAGGATCAGGATACTCTTGTCGGAAACGCTCCGGAATTAATTGAGCATCTCCTTGAAATCAGGGGGCTTGGTATTATCAACGTGATGACGCTGTTTGGCGCCGGCGCGGTCAGAAGCAATAAACGAATCACGATTGTCATGAACCTTGAACTTTGGGAGCAGGGCAAGCAATACGACCGTCTCGGGCTTGAGGAAGAAACCATGAAAATCATTGATACAGAAATCACAAAACTGACGATTCCCGTCCGTCCAGGCCGAAATCTGGCAGTTATCATCGAAGTGGCAGCAATGAACTTCAGATTGAAGCGGATGGGGCTGAATGCCGCTGAACAATTTACGAACAAGCTGGCGGATGTCATTGAAGACGGTGAACAAGGAGAATAGGAGTTGGCGTTAAATGAATGAAGCGATAGAACCACTCAATCCGATAGCTTTTCAGCTGGGGCCGTTAGCCGTCCATTGGTACGGAATCATTATCGGTCTCGGCGCTTTGCTCGGGCTGTGGATAGCGATGAGGGAAAGTGAAAAACGGGGGCTGCAGAAAGATACGTTTATTGATCTTGTCCTGTTTGCCATTCCAATTGCGATTATTTGCGCACGAATTTATTACGTTGCCTTTGAATGGGATTATTATGCGGCACATCCGGGAGAAATCATTAAGATTTGGAAGGGCGGCATTGCCATTCATGGCGGATTAATCGGCGCCATTTTAACGGGTTATGTGTTTTCGAGAGTGAAAAACCTTTCGTTCTGGAAGCTTGCGGATATTGCCGCGCCCAGCATTTTGCTCGGCCAGGCGATCGGCCGCTGGGGGAATTTCATGAATCAGGAAGCGCACGGCGAGGCTGTCAGCAGAGCCTTTTTAGAAAACCTGCACCTGCCTGAATTTATCATCAATCAAATGTACATCAATGGGCAATATTATCATCCTACTTTTTTATATGAATCACTATGGAGCTTTGTCGGCGTCATTGTTTTACTGTTCCTGCGCAGAGCGAATTTGCGTAGAGGCGAGATGTTCTTGATCTATATCATTTGGTATTCAATCGGAAGATACTTTATTGAAGGAATGCGGACTGACAGCTTAATGCTGACTGATTCACTTCGCATCGCTCAGGTGATTTCAATCGTATTGATTGTTTTGGCTGTGGCAGCCATCATCTTCAGACGCGTCAAGGGATACTCGAAGGAGCGGTACGCGGAGTAGACGTCAACAAAGGGGGATGAGGGATGAAGAAGATCTTTCTGGCCGGTCTTGCGGCAGGTCTTCAAACAACATGGACACTCGGTAAAGTGATTTTCCCGGTAACGCTATTGGTCACTTTGCTTCAGCATACGCCTGTCATGGATTGGCTTGTACGGCTGATCACACCGGTAATGGGTCTCTTCGGGCTTTCCGGTGAAGCGGCCATTCCGCTTGTACTGGGAAATATGCTGAATCTGTATGCGGGAATTGCTGGGATTTTAACATTGGATTTATCTGTGAAAGAAGTCTTTATTTTAGCTGTAATGCTTTCATTCTGTCATAACTTGATTATCGAATCGACAGTTGCCGCAAAGGTTGGTATCAGAATTGGCGTCATATTGGCCGTGCGCATCGGTTTGGCCGCTGTGTCAGCCATCGTCATCAACCTCATTTGGCATGGCGGACAGGAAACGGCACAGTACGGTTTTATCGCTGCGAAGAGCGCGGCGCCAGACAGCTGGCTGGCGATGCTGGCAGAAGCCTTAACGAAAGCCGGACTTGGTGTTTTGCAGCTGGCGGCAATTGTCATACCGCTGATGATCATCATCCAGTTTTTAAGAGATTTAGGCTGGCTGCATCGGTTCTCCAGGTGGCTGTCTCCGTTTACGCAGCTGCTTGGCATGAATAAAAATACGTCTATGACGATGGTGGCGGGACTGACGATTGGTCTGGCCTACGGAGCGGGTGTCATGATCAAAGCTGTCGAGGATGACGGCGTGAGCAAGCGGGATATGACATTGGCATTTATATTTCTCGTTGCCTGCCACGCGGTTGTAGAAGATACACTTGTCTTTATTCCGCTTGGCATACCGGTCTGGCCTCTTCTTGTGATTCGTGTCACCACAGCAGTTCTGCTGACAATGGCTATTGCGCATACATGGAAAAAGTGGAAACCCTCAGCGGTTGGAAAGGAAGCAATATGAGTGACAAACAAGTAACGACAATTCTGTTTGATTTAGACGGAACGCTTATTAATACGAATGAATTAATTATCGCGTCCTTTTTGCATACACTGGAGCATTATTATCCGAGCAAGTATAAACGAGAAGATGTCCTTGCGTTTATCGGGCCGTCTCTTTTTGAAACGTTCTCTTCGATGGACCCTGATAAATGCGAGGATATGATCGCCATGTACAGAGCATACAATCATGACATGCATGATTCACTCGTGACTGAATATGAAACGGTATATGAGACCCTGGATGCATTAAAAAAAGCCGGCTTTACATTAGGAATTGTGACAACAAAATTAAGAGATACTGTCAATATGGGCCTCAAGCTCACGGGAATCGGCGAGTTCTTTGAAACAGTTGTTACCCTTGATGATGTGACGAATGCAAAGCCTGATCCCGAGCCTGTGCTTTTAGCGCTGAAACAGCTAGGAAGCGAGCCGGCGGAAGCCATTATGGTCGGAGATAATTACCACGATGTGCTAGCTGGGAAAAACGCCGGTACAAAAACGGCAGGAGTCGCATGGACGATTAAAGGGCCGGAAATGCTGGCGAAGTATGAGCCGGATTTTATGCTTGAGAAAATGAGTGATCTATTACAAATCGTTGGAGTGAAGTAATCTGTGAGAAAAACAGATCGCCATCCGGTCTCGGGGGCCAACTCACTGTGGCATGTCTATCAAACGGTACCTTTTTTAAAGGTCGTCAAAAATTTCATTGTCATTCAAATTGCGAGATATACGCCGTTTATCGGGATGAAAAACTGGCTGTACCGCACATTTCTGCGGATGAAGGTTGGAAAACAGACATCCTTTGCCCTCATGGTGATGCCAGATACCATGTTTCCGGAAAAGATCTCAGTCGGAACAAATACAATCATCGGGTACAATACGACCATTCTGGCCCATGAGTATTTGATTCACGAATACCGGATCGGCAAAGTTCTGATCGGGAACGAAGTGATGATTGGTGCCAACACGACCATTCTGCCCGGGGTGAAAATAGGAGATGGCGCAGTTGTGTCCGCCGGAACGCTTGTCCATAAGGATGTGCCTGACGGGGCATTTGTCGGCGGAAATCCGATGAGGATCATCTATACGAAGGAAGAAATGCAAGAAAGATTGAAAAAGTCCGCTGAATAACATCAGCGGACTTTTTTTGTTAAAATTGAGTGTTGTTGTTTTCGTAAATATGCTGAACACCAATCCATTTTTGACCGACATTAGAGTAGCGTGTATTTGTCATTCTGACCGTGCTTGTTTTGCTGTCCGTCCGGAATATCGCTTCCTTCATGTTTGTGATGGTGCACTTGTCGATGATCACATCAACGTGGAAGGTTGAACCGCCAAGCTGTCTAATGAACTTCCCGCCATTGTCCGCCGTGAAATTTTTCACTGTGAAGGTACTGGCTTTATTGATTTGGAATATCTTATCTGACGCTTTTTGAGCAGAACCGCCGTCGATCGTCACTTTTCCTTCCTTCTTCACCGTTAACGCATCCTCACCAACATCTTCCCATTTCACATTCTGAATGTTAACGTTTCCATAAGTGTGCACGCCATCAGCAGCAGGTGCACCAAGCACGACATTTTTCAGGGTTGCTCCATCCTCCACACGAAAAACAGGGTCTTGGTTTTCTGACTGGCTTCCGTCGCCTAATTCTTTTCCTGCCACAAACCGCTGTCCTTTCCCGTCATATGTTGTATTTTTTGGTACGATAATTGTTTCGTGCACCACTTTGTCAGCTGCAAAAACGGTTGATGGCTGAAACTGGCTGAAACCCATAACCAAACCGAACATAAATAGGATAGACACGATTTTTTTCAATGATAAATCCTCCCCGGATATCTTTCATTTTTTGCAAGAGAAGCGTCAGCGACTTGCACCGGCTTCTCTCGCATAGATCGGGGCAAGGCTGAATCTGCTTTAATCATAAAAACAGACAGCCTGAAAGTAAAGACAATTTTGGGTGAAAAATGGAAAATGAATCGATCTTACCGATTGATACAAAAAGCATGAATATTGTCGTATTTGCTCAGGATAGAGCATAGTGAGGCTTCAGGTGTTTACTTTTGAATAACCACGGCCTGGCTGCCCATTTGTTTCCACGCTTTTTCAAAGCTTGTTCTATCGGTTTTTCTGTTTTTATAGCCATACGGATCATTGAGATACACATATTTATCATCATATCCCGTAACGGCGACGCTGTGTTCGCTGTACGTAATCTCTATCGTTCCGTTTGGCGTTTTCCATGTCTGCATGTTGTCAACTGGCGTAAAGTTGGCTGTCGTAATAACCCAAACTGGATTGCCTTTTTCAAGCTGCTGATAAACAGCGGAAATACTTTTTCCAGTCAGATCAGACACTTTGTCTCCCGCATAGGTTTTCGCCAGCTGATAGATCGGTCGATGGTAGACACCGAGACCAGGGCCATTCGCCATATCCCCGACAAATCCGTCATTCGGATCACCCTTTAATCCGCTGCTGTATGTCAAAGGCACTGTGGCAACCTGATTTGCCAGGGTATTTTTTGTCACGTCGTATCCCGCATAATTCAGCACCATCGCAAGGCTTGTTACTTCACAGCCGTTATAGAGCCGGGGTGCGTCCATTTGATTGTAAAGGATGACATCCAGCGGTTTTGCGCTTCCCTTCAGCTCCTTTTTGCTATTCGCAGCTGAGTCTGTATCGCTATCAGAAACCACTTTTTTAAGGCTGTTCAAAAAAGGAATATCTATATCTTTTGCATCTATTTTAAGTCCGAAAAAAATAACGCCTGAAAGAATCATCAGGACACATAGAGTTCGCAGTGTTTTCATCTTTATCTCCTTGTTCTCTATTTGATTTGTATTATAGCATGCCAAACATAAAGAATTTGAGATATTACGTACCTTTAATACATTATTCATGATTTTTTCATAATGAGGAGAAGGATATTTGAACTAAAAATATCCTTACTGAAGTTAAGCGTTGATTTTCATTCTTTCATCTGCTAACATGTTATCATATTAGCGAACTAAAGGATTCGGAATTTTCCTTCATAAGATAACAGCGGAGGTGCTCGGGTTGATGTTTATGTTTGAAAAACCGCACGGCATGAGAGATACACTGCCCGGTTTATACGAAACGAAAAAAAAGGTGAGACGATCGTTAACCGATTTGATTGATAAATGGGGATATCAATTTATGGAAACGCCGACACTGGAGTTTTACGATACCGTTGGCGTCCAGTCAGCAATTGAAGAGCAGCAGCTGTTTAAGCTACTTGATCAGGACGGCAAGACATTGGTGCTTCGCCCGGATATGACGGGGCCGATTGCAAGGGTGGCGGCATCGAAGCTTCTGAAACACGGTCATCCGCTAAGAGTCGGCTATGCGGCAAATGTATTCAGGGCTCAGGAGCGTGAAGGCGGACGTCCGGCTGAGTTCGAGCAGGTCGGAGTGGAGTTAATCGGTGACGGCACGACGAGCGCGGATGCGGAGGTCATTGCTTTAGTCGTCGGGGCATTAAAAAACGCTGGGCTGGCATCCTTTAAAATTGCAATTGGCCATGCCGGCATTGCGGATGCTTTGTTTGTTGAGGTGCTCGGAAACGTTGAACGAGCTGATGTGCTGCGGAGGTTCTTATATGAAAAGAACTACGTCGGCTACAGAGAGCATGTCAAGTCTCTCCCGCTTTCCTCCATTGATAAAAGCAGGCTGCTTGAGCTCCTTGAACTGCGGGGCGGTATAGAAGTATGCGGACGTGCCGAGGAAATCGTCGATTCTGCGCAAGGAAAAAGCGTGGTTGATGAGCTGAAGGCGCTGTGGGACATTCTTGAGGATTACGGATGTACGGAAAATGTCCGCCTGGATCTGAATATGGTCAGTCACATGAGCTATTACACAGGGATTTTATTTGAAGTGTACGCCGAGAATGTCGGTTTTGTCATTGGAAGCGGCGGCCGTTACAACAAGCTTCTGGGCCATTTTGATTCACCTGCACCGGCAACAGGCTTCGGGCTTCGGATCGACCGGCTGATTGAAGCCCTTCATATGAAAGAAGTACCTTGTGATATAGACGCTGTTATTTTCAGCAAAGAGCAGCGGGCGCAAGCCATCGCTTATGCGAATGAAGAACGCATGAAAGGGAACAAAGTGGTTCTTCAAGATTTATCGGGAATAGAAAATATCGACCAGATGACAAAATCTTTTGCAAACGTCACTTATTTTATCGGTGCCAGAAAGGAAGAGCAAAATGGGTAAGTTACTCACAATGGCGATGCCAAAGGGCCGGATATTTGAAGAAGCGGCAGGGCTGCTGAGGCAGGCAGGCTACAGGCTCCCTGAGGAGTTTGAAGATTCGAGAAAACTGATCATCGATGTGCCGGAGGAAAATCTCCGTTTCATATTAGCGAAGCCGATGGACGTAACCACGTATGTGGAGCATGGCGTGGCAGACGTCGGAATTGCGGGCAAGGATGTCATGCTGGAGGAGGAACGCGATGTGTATGAGGTACTGGATTTAAAAATCAGCAAATGCCACTTAGCTGTCGCCGGACTTCCGAATACAGACTGGAGCGGCGTAGCGCCAAGAATCGCGACAAAGTATCCGAATGTGGCTTCCAGTTATTTCAGAGAGCAGGGAGAACAAGTCGAGATCATTAAGCTCAACGGTTCAATTGAACTGGCTCCGCTCATTGGGCTTGCAGATCGGATAGTGGACATTGTTTCCACAGGACAGACGCTGAAAGAAAATGGGCTTGTTGAAACGGAGCACATTTGTGACATTACCTCTCGCTTTATTGTCAACCCGGTAAGCTATCGCATGAAAGACGATGTGATTGACGAAATGGCATCTCGCCTATCTCTCGTTGTGGAAGGAGAGACGGCAAAATGAAGATCAAAACCATCAGCGGAACGGAACGGCTTTCTCTCAAGCGTTCCATCGATGCCGGAACGGAAGAGCAAAGAAAGACGGTCCGATCCATTATTGAAGATGTTAAAGCAAACGGTGATCAGGCGGTTCGCAGCTACACGGCGAAATTTGACGGCATCGAAATAGACAGCCCGCTCGTCACAAAAGAAGAATTTGAGGAGGCATACACCTCACTGGATTCACGTCTTCTTCAGGTGATTAGGCAGGCAATCGAAAATATTAGGGAATATCACGAAAGACAGCTGCAATCCTCCTGGTTTTATCACAGAAAGGATGGCACAATGCTGGGGCAGAAAGTGACGGCGCTGGATTCCGCCGGTGTATATGTGCCGGGGGGAACGGCTGCATATCCTTCATCTGTTTTGATGAATGTGATTCCGGCGCTTGTAGCGGGCGTTGAAAGAATCGTTCTCGTCACGCCTCCGGGAAAAGACGGTCTGCTGTCTCCTGGAGTTTTGGTTGCTGCAGCCGAGCTGGGCATAAAAGACATTTACAAAATGGGCGGCGCTCAGGCGATTGCGGCGTTAGCATACGGAACAGAAACCATTGAGCCGGTGGATAAAATCACGGGTCCGGGCAACATTTATGTCGCGCTTGCCAAACGAGAAGTGTTCGGCGATGTCGATATCGATATGATTGCCGGACCTAGTGAAATCGTCGTGCTGGCTGATGAAACAGCGATCCCGAGCGAAATTGCAGCCGATCTGCTGTCACAGGCGGAACACGATAAGCTCAGCTCATGTGTGTTTGTCACAGATTCCATGGCGCTGGCCGAGGCGGTTTCAGCTGAGGTGAGTAAGCAGCTGAAAACCTTGCCGCGTAGAGAAATAGCGGAAGCTTCAGTGAGAGATTACGGTTGTATATATGTGGCGGAAACAATGATGGAAGCGATTGATACTGTCAATACACTCGCGCCAGAGCATTTAGAAATCATAACACAGTCTCCGGAAGCTTTTCTTGGGAGTATCAAACATGCGGGTGCAATTTTCTTAGGTAGATACAGCCCTGAGCCTGTCGGTGATTATTTTGCCGGACCGAACCATGTGCTTCCGACAAACGGAACAGCCAGATTTTCAAGTCCATTAAACGTAACTGATTTTCAAAAGAAATCGAGCATTATTTCTTACAGTCAATCAGCCTTTGAAGAACATGCTGAAAGCATCGCGGCTTTTGCCAGACTGGAAGGGTTAGAAGCCCATGCCAGATCAATTGAAGCGAGAGAATGGAGGATTTCTAAATGAGAAAAGCGGAACGCGTCAGGAAAACAAACGAAACAGATATTGAGCTGGCATTTACAATAGACGGCGGAGGACAAGCGGATATTAAAACAGATGTGCCGTTTATGACACATATGTTGGATTTATTCACGAAACACGGCCAATTCGATCTTTCCATTAACGCAAAAGGCGATGTTGATATAGATGATCACCACACGACTGAAGATATCGGCATCTGCTTAGGGCAGGCGCTGCTCGAAGCGTTGGGCGATAAAAAAGGAATCAAACGCTACGGATCGGCGTTTGTGCCGATGGATGAGGCACTTGCTCAAGTTGTGATTGATTTAAGCAACCGGCCGCACTTAGAAATGCGCGCTGATTTCCCGGCTGCTAAAGTCGGAACTTTCGATACGGAGCTTGTACATGAATTTTTGTGGAAGCTTGCGCTCGAAGCTCGAATGAACCTGCACGTCATCGTTCATTATGGCACAAATACCCACCACATGATTGAAGCCGTTTTTAAAGCGCTGGGACGTGCGCTTGATGAAGCGACAACGATCGATCCGCGTGTTAAAGGAATACCATCAACGAAAGGGATGCTGTAAATGATCGGCGTGATAGATTACGGAATGGGGAATTTATACAGTGTCTCAAAGGCGCTTGAACGTGTCGGCGTGCCGTATTTTGTTTCTGAAAAGCTGGAGGAGCTGAAAGAAGCTGATGCCTTCATTTTGCCGGGAGTCGGTTCATTTGGAGACGCGATGGACAATTTGCGCTACACGAAGCTTGATCAATTGATTCACGATATGGTCTCAGAGGGAAGGCTGCTTCTCGGGATCTGCCTCGGCATGCAGCTTTTATTTGAAGAAAGCGAAGAAAACGGCACCGCTTCAGGACTCGGGCTGTTAAAAGGAAAAGCAGTCAGGCTGAAAGCAGAAGATGAAAAAGGAAACAAGCTGAAGGTTCCGCATATGGGCTGGAATCGTCTTTCTTTTCATAATGAATCTCCGCTGCTGTCTGAAACAGAACAAGGCTACGCTTACTTCGTTCATTCTTATTACATTGACGGGATGGAGGAGAACGCGCTTCTGGCAAGCGCCGATTATGGTGTGCGAGTGCCTGCTGTAGTCGGAAAAGGGAACGTCTTCGGCGCCCAATTTCACCCGGAAAAAAGCAGCACGGTCGGAATGTCTATTTTAACCCAATTTACGAAAATGGCAGAAGAACAGAAGGTGAAAAAATGAGTGCTTTTACATTATATCCGGCAATTGATATGAGAAACGGCAAATGTGTCCGCCTTGTTCAAGGGGATTATAATAAGGAAACGATATATGGCGATTCACCGTACGACATGGCTGAGTTATTTGCGAAAGAGGGTGCCGAATGGATCCATCTCGTTGATCTCGACGGGGCCAAAGAAGGGAAAAGAGTGAATGACCGCCATGTGATTGAGATTGCGCAAAAGCTGAACCTGAAAGTCGAAATCGGCGGCGGGATCCGTTCCGAAAATGACGTCTATGAATATTTATCAGCAGGAGTCGATAGGGTGATCTTGGGAAGCTCAGCAGTTTCTAACCCTCCGTTTGTCAAAAAAATGCTGAAACAATATGGCGAGAAAATTGCAATCGGACTGGATGCGAGAAACGGTTTTGTTTCAACAGAGGGATGGCTTGAAACATCAACCCTTAAGGCAACTGAACTGGGCAAAGAGCTAGCCAATGAAGGTGCGGAAGTCTTTATTTTTACTGACATCGCGACAGACGGAATGCTGTCAGGCCCCAATGTTAAAAGCACGGTCGAGCTTGCTAAGGAAACGGGGAAATCGGTGATCGCTTCCGGCGGAGTCAGCTCCGTCGCGGATCTCGAAGCTCTCGCCCGCTATGAGGCGGACGGCGTCTCTGGAGCGATCATCGGAAAAGCGCTGTATACCAATCAGTTTACGCTGAGTGAGGCGCTTGAAAGGGTGAAGCGCAAATGATCACAAAACGGATTATTCCATGCCTTGATGTCAAAGAAGGACGCGTTGTCAAAGGAATTCAATTTCTCGAATTGAAGGATGCAGGTGACCCAGTTGAACTCGCTGAAGTGTACGACCGGGAAGGTGCGGATGAACTTGTTTTTCTTGATATCTCCGCCTCGCACGAAGGACGAAAGACGATGGTTGACGTTGTGGAGCAGGTTGCCGCGAAGCTTGCCATTCCGTTTACAGTCGGCGGCGGCATCAATCAGCTCAGCGATATGAAAACGATACTGCGTGCCGGAGCGGACAAAGTGTCGGTGAACACGGCAGCTGTTCTCCGCCCTGAGCTGATTACAGAAGGAGCCGAGTTTTTCGGTTCTCAATGCATCGTACTTGCCATTGATGCCAAGTACGACAAAGAATCTGACACATATAAGGTCTACACGCACGGCGGCAGAAAGAAAACAGATTGGGAGGTCACCGCGTGGGCAAAAGAAGGCGTCAAACGCGGGGCAGGAGAAATATTGCTGACAAGCATGGACTCTGACGGTGAGAAAAAAGGCTTCGACCACACGCTGACAAAGCTTGTTTCCGAAGCTGTCCCCGTCCCTGTTATCGCCTCGGGAGGCGCGGGAAACGCACAGCATATGCTTGAGGCTTTTACAAAAGGAGAAGCCGACGCCGCGCTGGCCGCCTCAATTTTTCATTATAAAGAAACATCGATTAAAGAAGTGAAATCATACTTGAAAGAGTACGGGGTGAATGTGAGATGAAACAGGCAGATGAACTGCGTTTTAACGAGGACGGATTAATTCCTGCCATCGTGCAGGATGCGGCAAGCAAAGAAGTGCTGACACTTGCGTATATGAACAAGGAATCGTACGAGAAAACGCTGGAAACGAAGGAAACATGGTTTTACAGCCGCTCACGCCAAGCGTTATGGCATAAAGGAGAAACCTCAGGGAACACGCAAGCCGTCAAAGGTATCCGGTATGACTGCGACCAGGACGCATTGATCGTACTTGTAGAGCCGTCCGGCCCGGCATGCCACACTGGCAGCTACAGCTGTTTTATGAAGGAACAAACAGAAGAACAGGCCGCGGGCCGATTCGGCATCATGAACGAACTGGAGCGGGTGATCGCGGAACGCCAAGCGGAAATGCCTGAAGGAGCTTACACCACGTACCTCTTCCGTGAAGGCGTCGATAAGATTTTGAAAAAAGTCGGAGAAGAAGCATCCGAAGTCATCATCGCCGCGAAAAACCGGGATCATGAGGAACTCAAATGGGAAGCGGCAGACCTGCTGTATCACCTGCTTGTCCTGCTCAGAGAGCAAGCCTTGCCGCTGGATGATGTGCTTGACGTATTGAAAAAACGCCATTCTGAGAAAGAAGAGTAAAGAGCCGTATGATACGGCTCTTTTTGTTTTGTGAAAAAAGTAATAGGTATTTAGATTTATATGAGGTGTTATATATGATTAGTTAATAAAAGGAGATCAAAACCGAGTCCGATTTCCTATTTATCCAAATCCAGCCATGATGTAACATGAAAAAGGATAAAATAATCATTTCTTAAGCAGGTCAATAGAATTATTTTAGTATGAAAATAGAATACTATTCTCACAAAACCCGTGGAGGTTCGTAATGAAAAAGATCATCTTTATTTGCTTCAGCTTATTACTTGCCCTGACAGGAGGATGCAGTATGAATGACAATGATAAAAACACCACAAATGACAATAAAACAGAAGCGGTAAAACCAAAAGACATGGATCCCAAGGATCTGCCTCAAGTACCTGCGTTTCAGGACGAGAAAACGAGAGAGTACATGGTGTCAACAAAAGAAGAGGAACCAGGATATTATTTGCTGGAATCTAAGCTGAAAGGGTTTAGGATGTTGTTTCCGGAGGATGGGAAGTATCTATCAAGAAGATCATCGTTAACCGGGAAAAACAAAGAAAGTATTGGATTTAATAGTTATGATAAAGACACCAATGTAATGTTTGATGGCCATGTAACATATTACAAAGAAGAAAGTTTTGCGAATGAACCTAAGACAATGCTAGATATTGTTAGTGGAAAAAATGATTATAAAGGCGAATACAAAAAAAGCAGCAAAAAGAAAACGGATATTTACACTGCCAAGAAAAAAGACATCTTTGACGATATTGATAGAAAATATAATTATTCATACAGTTATTTTGGATATGTTAAGTCTACAGAGGAAGATAACCTAGGAGTAGAATACGCCTTTACCCTTGGATGCAAAAATGAAAATCAACCATGCTCCTTAGATGAACAAAAGGCTAAAAATAAAGTTGAGAAATTAATTAATTCTATCACCTTTTTAATAGATAAAAAGGAGAAATAAGATGGGAAATAAAAATGTATTTGAGAATGAGAACGTAAAGTTAAGGCTAATTGATTTAGAATATGACTATAAACAAAAGTTTGCCTCAACTATTGCGAGTGAAGTTAAGAAAGCTAAGAAGGATTTCGAAGCAGATATACGCAGAATTTATAAAGAGGAAACCCACCACGATCTTCCTGAGAATATGAAAATTGAAATTTACACCTCCAATGAACTTGTAAATCAGAATACAAGTATACAAAGTTCGACCAGAGAATCAGGTTACGATGGAACGGCAATCCATATAATAGATGAGAAAAAACATATTGATCAGCTTCAGATTATTTCAGAAGGTAGTGCCGATAATAAGGATTGGTCATATAACTTTTTTGGTCTTTTTTTAGGAATTGATCATAGTCAGTATGAGGCTACAAAGGAGTTTACTAACAAAGCAAAGAAAGCAGCAGGTAACTCTGAGGATTTAAAAACATTCGCCTTAGGACATTCACTTGCAAATAATAACCAAGTTATGGTGCAATTGATTGATGGAGAATATGATGAAGTTTATGGGGTAAATGGAGCTCAAGTCAATATTGATCAATTACTTGAAACTGATGAAAGTTTATATAGATATGTTATTAGGAAATTTAGTTATAAATATGAAGATATAGATTCCATCCCGCCAGAAAAGTTAAAAAAAGAAATCCAAAAATATTATGAAGACAAAGGCGTAACAGCAAACATCACCCAACGCATCTCAAAAGATGACCCGCTGTATGGAGTCAGCGGCAAGGCCGATTTCATTACATTCGGTGATGTGAAGATGGCAGATACAAATACAAGTGTAAAAGGCATCCGAAACATTATGGATGGGGTTCCTGACGAAGATGTGAGGTCAATTCAAAAATTCCTTCAAAAATATAAGGATGACTATGAAAAAGACGGCTTGAACGGTTTTATAAAGGCAGCCAGCGGGATAGACATAGACCTGATTGAAAGAGTGAAAAACACAGACGGCGCTTTAAAGAAAGTAAGTGTCCTATATGAGCATTTTGATGATGTTAAGCAAATGTATGGCCGAATAAAAGAGGAACTGCCGTCGTTTTTAGGTTTTCTTCATACCTTGTTGAGAAACAGCGGACCGGTCGTAGATCAGTTAGCTGAAAATGGTTATATTGATGAAACGCAAAAGAAAGTGATCAAAAAAGAATTAACGAATATTAATGCGAGTATGCGAGGCATAGAATTACGGTACGAACATTTCATAGACCATCTAAAGCATGGCCAATTTATGCAAGCTTTAAAAGACGTTGGTGAAATAGTGGACTACGTAAAATCAATTCTGTCCTCATTGAAAACACTCGACACAGAAACAAAAGACGCACTAAAACTTATCGTCGACGGCCACAGCATCGTTCAAATGCTCAACGCCTTGTCAAAGGAAAAAGGCTTCAGCTATAAAGGCTCCGATATTTATTTTACAGGGAAGAGCGGCTCGGGAGAAACGATTCAAGTCAATCTCTCATCCGCTGTCAGAATCTATCAAAACGGTATGAAAATCGTTGAAGATATGGAAGATGCGATTTCTAAGTACCAGAAGGTTTACAGTCAGGAAATCGATGAAGACTTCATAGACAAAAAGCAGGCGATCATCACGGCTATTCATCATATGGAAGAAAACCCTTCGCATTATGCCTTCGATCTTCAATTCCGGCTTGCAGCTGGTTTCAGCCACACATTCGATAAATTGGAGAAAATCTCAGTTCATGAATCATTCCACACAGGTGCGCTTCCTGCTAATGATGGAATTGTTGCTGAATTAAAAAAACAGACAACAGAAAAAAGAGATTTTATCAAAAATATCCGCGAGAGTATTGAAAAGCTGTTTGAAAAAGAAGAAATGGTTTCTCAGTTATTTGATTTTCAGCCTTAGGAGGAATATGAAGAGTGACTTCCTTATTTTCAGAAAGTGAAACAGAAATTGTATCAACGACCTATATGTTTCTTACCCAAGATGAAATGAAGGGGAAAGCGGGCACCCTCAATCAACCGATCAACGACTTTCTCAGCCTGACAAAGAAATTTGAGTCTTCATTAAAAGAGGAAATCAAAGGGCAAAAAGGGTTGATTGTAAAAAAAATAAAAAAAGAGCTTGAGTCTAAAAGCGAAAAACGAGAAGCTGCCCTTGAGATGATAAAAGAAGAACATACCGCAAAAGTTGATCGATACAAAATGATAATTGAAGACCTGCGACAGCAGGATGTAACATTGACTTATAGAAAAAAGAAGCCTGTGAAAGATGTCTAACATAAAAATCTCCTATTCAAACAATGAGTGGGAGATTTTTATTTTGATCACGGTAAAAATATACTGAAAAAGTCTTTCTCCATTGATATGATTGAGAAAGAGTAAAAATCATCCTTTTGCTATGACTTTTCACCTTTCTGAACGCTGAAACAGGAGGAAAATATATGCCAACCAAGAAACAAAAATCTAAAAGTAAATTGAAACCCTTTTTTGCCTTAGTAAGACGGACCAATCCTTCTTATGGAAAGCTTGCCTTTGCGCTTGCCCTCAGTGTTGTAACCACGCTGGTCAGCCTGCTCATTCCATTATTAACGAAGCAGCTTGTCGATGGTTTTTCTATGTCAAATCTGTCAGGCACGCAAATCGGTTTGATCGCGCTGGTGTTTTTCGTTCAGGCGGGTTTAAGCGCTTATGCCACCTATGCGCTTAACTATAATGGACAAAAAATCATTTCCGGGCTGCGGGAGTTACTATGGAAGAAATTAATTAAGCTTCCTGTCTCTTATTTCGATACAAATGCTTCCGGAGAAACAGTCAGCCGTGTAACGAACGATACGATGGTGGTCAAAGAATTGATTACAACCCATATCAGCGGATTTATTACAGGCATCATTTCTGTCATTGGATCATTGACAATCTTGTTTATTATGAACTGGAAGCTGACACTGCTTGTGTTAGTGGTCGTTCCGCTGGCCGCTCTTATCTTGGTGCCGATTGGACGGAAAATGTTCTCCATTTCACGAGAAACGCAAGATGAAACAGCCCGTTTTACAGGCCTGCTGAATCAAATTCTCCCAGAAATTAGACTCGTCAAGGCTTCAAATGCGGAGGATGTCGAATATGGGCGCGGGAAGATGGGGATTTCCTCATTATTTAAGCTTGGCGTTCGTGAAGCTAAGGTTCAATCACTTGTCGGCCCGCTTATCTCACTCGTGCTAATGGCAGCGCTTGTCGCAGTGATCGGATATGGCGGCATGCAGGTATCTTCAGGCGAACTCACGGCGGGAGCGCTCGTGGCTTTTATTTTATATTTGTTTCAAATTATAATGCCGATGGGCCAGATTACAACGTTTTTCACACAGCTGCAAAAATCAATCGGTGCAACAGAACGAATGATTGAGATTTTAGCAGAGGAAGAAGAAGATACAGTGACAGGAAAACAAATTGAAAATGCGCATCTCCCTATTCAGCTTGATCGCGTGTCTTTTGGATACAAGCCTGATCAGCTGATTTTAAAAGAAATCAGCGCCGTCATTGAAGCAGGTAAAGTCACAGCGATTGTCGGTCCGAGCGGCGGGGGGAAAACGACGCTGTTTAAGCTGCTTGAACGTTTTTATACTCCGACTGCAGGGACCATTCGACTGGGGGACGAGCCGGTCGATACTTACTCGCTTGAATCGTGGAGGGAGCATATCGGGTATGTATCACAGGAAAGCCCGTTAATGTCCGGGACAATCAGAGAAAATATTTGCTACGGGTTAGAACGAGATGTGACGGATGCTGAGATCGAAAAAGCCGCGGAGATGGCATATGCGCTCAATTTTATAAAGGAGCTGCCGAATCAGTTTGATACAGAAGTAGGCGAACGCGGCATTATGCTGTCAGGCGGACAAAGGCAGAGAATCGCAATTGCGAGAGCGCTTCTCCGTAACCCAAGCATTCTTATGCTCGATGAAGCGACCTCAAGTCTCGACAGCCAATCTGAAAAATCAGTTCAGCAGGCGCTTGAGGTGCTGATGGAGGGCCGCACAACGATTGTGATCGCTCACCGCCTATCTACCGTTGTAGATGCGGACCAGCTTTTGTTTGTTGAAAAAGGGGAAATTACCGGTCGTGGAACACACCATGAGTTAATGGCTTCCCATGGTCTTTATAGGGATTTTGCTGAACAGCAGCTGAAAATGAATGCGGACTTAGAAAACAAAGCCGGGTAAATTTTGGTCGAATCAGCCAATAAAAAAGAGGAGGGATTTTCCCAATCCTTCCTTTTGAACTATTGAGGGGCTTACGATTTATGGTATACTACTGACGGTAATATTGTATAAAACGGAGGGTAGTTGTGGGAAAACACACTTCTGAACATAAAAATCACGCACAAATTGTCCAGCTGCTTCAAGATGGACAATATTTTTTTCATAAAGGCTTGAAAGCGTATAAAGAGCGCAATCTAAAACGAGCAAGCAAACTGATTCAGCGCGCGGTTCATTTGGAGCCGGAGGATTCAGAGATGCTTTCACAGCTTGCGGTCATTTATTCGGAAATGGGCCAGTATCAAGAGTCGAACGATCTTCTTGACTATATCATGGCAAATCTGGAGGCCGAAATGCCGGAGTGCCATTACTTTAAAGCGAATAACTTTGCCCATCTGGGGCTCTTCCAGGAAGCTTATAAAGAAGCGGCCGCTTATTCTGATGCGGACCCGGATGGTGAATTCGCCGAAGAAAACGATAGTCTGCTTGATTTGCTCGATTTAGGAGACGACGGCATTGAAGATTCGTTGTATGATCAGGATGAACTGCTGGTGAAACAGGATCGGGCAAAGTCATTGCTGGAAAGCGGCCAGCTTGCTGAAGCGGTTGCGGCGCTTGAGGAAATCACAGCTGAATATCCGGAGCTTTGGTCAGCATACAACAATCTCGCGCTTGCCTATTTC
Source organism: Bacillus sp. GW821-FHT01G09 (assembly GCF_059422205.1). Classification (NCBI taxonomy): domain Bacteria; kingdom Bacillati; phylum Bacillota; class Bacilli; order Caryophanales; family Bacillaceae; genus Bacillus; species Bacillus sp. GW821-FHT01G09. The sequence continues at coordinate 394,830 of NZ_JBWKWL010000001.1, read as the reverse complement.
TATTCAGGAAACGTTGTAAAAGCGAAGCAAACCGCTTATGAAGTGCTTTCTCATAATGAAGGAAATCTTCACGCCTTATGCAATCTTCTCGTTTTCTACTATTATGAAAGAGAAGACGAAAAAGTGGTGGAATTGAGTGATCAGCTCTCGAATGTCTATCCGATGCTAATGGAGCAGCGTTATAAATTGGGTGCTACTTTGGCGCTTGTCGGCCGCTACGAGATCGGATATAAATGGCTCAAATCATTATATAAAACCGGCTTTGAAGGTGACGACACCTTCTTTTACTGGCTTTCCTGCTCTGCTTATTTTACGGGACATACCGACTTTGCCGAGACGATCTGGAGAAAAGTCGAGTCGCAATATCCCGGCGAAGACCGCCCGGCGCCTTGGATTGAGCGGAGGGAAGCTCTTCCTTCATCTGTGGAACAGCGTCTCGCAGCCTATTATATCAGCAGCACAAAGGGAGAAACAGAGCATCTTGAAGCGGTGATACGCTCAAAGAGAATTACCGCTCCTTTTGAAAATCATTTTGTAAAGCTGCTTCTAAATGGGGATTCTGCGGCTGCTGACGTTTCAGAGGATGCACTTTTCGCCTATCAAACGGTCAAATTATTAGAGCAAGCTGAAAAAGAAGAGATGAAAACAGAAGTCATGAGCTGCTGGGTTTTCCATGTCATCCAGCAAATTCGTGCAGCTGCTCCGTTGAAGAATGAGAAAGGCTGGGCAGCAGCCATCTGTTATATTTGGAAAGAAGCCCATGGCAAGCAAGACACGAAAAAAGACACAGCGGCCCGATTCGGCATCTCTCCGGCAACGTTGACGAAATATATGAAATATATTGATGATATTCTAGAATAGTAAATTTTAAAGAGTCGATTTATTTAATCGACTCTTTTTTTGTTTGATAGATTATATTAAGAAAATAATATCGACAGTTTTTTTACACGCTTAAGAAAAATGACAAATGATGTGTGACTTGACATCTGTTTGAAACATAAATGTAATAAAATTTATCGCTAATTTGTCGAAACTTGATGGTATAATGATTCTCGTACATAAGGAATTAGTGTTTTTTACATATGATGTGAAATAAACGCTATACAACCAGAATAAGAGATGCACAGAATAATTAACCATAAACAACCATCATTCCTCGTAGAGTATGAGGAACGAAACTTGATGTTCAAAATACGATTCCAAATGAGGACAGGTTCACAGTAAAAGGGAGGATATAAAAAGTGAGAAAGAGTTTAATTACACTTGGTTTGGCTTCCGTCATCGGGACAAGCAGTTTTTTGATCCCATTTACAAGTAAAACTGCATCGGCGGAAACATTAGATGAAAAGAAACAAAAAATCGAAAGCAAGCAATCTGAGGTTGCTTCCAGCATTGAAGCGAAGGAAAAAGAATTAAGTGAGCTTCAGGAAAATCAATCAAAGATTGAAAAAGAACTGAAAGACATTAACGCTAAGGCGCTTGATACAAGTAACAAGATCGAAGATAAAAAAGAAGAAAACGATAAAACAAAAGAAGAAATCAAAAAACTGAAAAAAGAGATTAAAGAAACAGAAGCACGTATCGAAAAACGCAATGAAATCCTGAAAAAACGCGTTCGTTCTTTACAGGAAAGCGGCGGATCTCAAGGATACATAGATGTTCTTCTAGGATCAACAAGCTTTGGTGACTTTATCTCTCGTGCGACTGCGGTTTCATCTATTGTGGACGCAGACAAAGATTTAATCAAACAGCAAGAGCAGGATAAAGCGAAGCTCGAGGATTCTGAAGCGGATTTGAATGACAAGCTGAAAGAAGTTCAAGCTGCATTGGCTAAATTAGAAACAATGCAAAAAGACCTTGATAAACAGCTTAATGAAAAAGACAAGCTTTTCGACGAAGCAAAAGCAAGCCAGAAGAAAACGGCTAAAGCGATTTCTGAATTAAAATCAGAGGCGTCTGAACTTGCAAATCAAAAAGCAAATACTGAAGCTGAACAAGCACGCATCAAAAAAGAACAAGAAGCAGCGGCTGCTTTGATCAAAAAGCAGGAAGAAGCACAAAAAGCATCTGATGAAACACAAACAAATGACAGCCAAACGGCTACAACTGAATCAGCAAAAGCAAGCTCATCTGATGATTCTTCAGACAATTCTTCTAACGGTTCATCAAACAGTTCGTCTAACGGCTCATCTTCTAAGAAGAGCAGCGGCTCAAACAGCAATTCAGGCGGCACTGTTATCAGCAACTCCGGCGGAATTGAAGGCGCGATCAGCGTTGGTTCAAGCATTGTAGGACAATCTCCGTACAAGTTTGGCGGCGGACGCAGTCAGTCTGATATCAACAACCGTATTTTTGACTGCTCATCATTCGTACGCTGGGCATACGCTTCTGCAGGTGTTAACCTTGGACCTGTAGGCGGAACAACAACTGATACGTTAGTTGGCAGAGGACAAGCTGTCAGCGCGTCTGAAATGAAACGCGGAGACCTTGTGTTCTTTGACACTTACAAAACAAATGGACACGTAGGAATCTACTTAGGAAATGGTACTTTCCTAAACGACAATACATCTCATGGCGTATCTGTTGACTCTATGAGCAATCCTTACTGGAAAGCAGCATTTAAAGGCGTTGTAAGACGTGTTGTTCAATAATAAATATGACAAGGGCCTTCTATAAACAGAAGGCTCTTTCTTTATTAACATATACCCTTTTCGAATACATTTAATCGTGTTGAGCAAAAAAATAGCGTATCACCATGAGATTTTATAGGATATGGGTAAGGAATACGTTTGATGGGGATTCTTATCTTATAAGAAAGAGCCCAAACTTGAAAAGATGGTTTAAGGAGTGAATAGTGTGTCAGAAGAAAAAATTTATGACGTGATTATAATCGGCGCGGGCCCTGCTGGGATGACGGCCGCTGTATACACATCAAGAGCGAATTTATCGACATTAATGATTGAAAGAGGAATTCCTGGCGGACAAATGGCCAATACGGAAGATGTAGAAAACTATCCTGGATTCGAAAGTATCCTTGGGCCTGAGCTTTCTAACAAAATGTTTGAACACGCGAAAAAATTCGGCGCTGAATACGCTTATGGCGATATTAAAGAAGTCGTTGACGGCAAAGAGTACAAAGTAGTCAAAGCTGGTTCAAAGGAATATAAAGCACGTGCTGTCATCATTGCTGCTGGTGCGGAATATAAAAAAATCGGCGTGCCTGGCGAAAAAGAATTGGGCGGCCGCGGTGTATCTTATTGTGCAGTATGTGACGGCGCTTTCTTTAAAGGCAAAGAACTAGTCGTTGTTGGCGGCGGAGATTCCGCGGTTGAAGAAGGCGTATATCTGACTCGTTTCGCTTCAAAAGTAACGATTGTTCACAGACGTGATAAACTCCGTGCTCAAAGTATTCTTCAAGCGAGAGCATTTGATAATGAAAAAGTTGACTTCCTATGGAACAAAACCGTGAAGGAAATTCATGAGGAAAACGGCAAAGTCGGTAACGTAACGCTTGTCGATACGGTAACCGGTGAAGAAAGTGAATTCAAAACAGACGGCGTATTCATTTACATCGGCATGCTTCCTCTGTCTAAACCGTTTGAGAATCTGGGCATTACGAATGAAGAAGGCTACATCGAAACAAATGACCGCATGGAGACAAAGGTTGAAGGAATTTTCGCTGCCGGAGACATTCGCGAAAAATCACTGCGCCAAATCGTAACGGCTACAGGAGACGGAAGTATTGCGGCGCAAAGCGTACAGCATTATGTTGAAGAGCTTCAAGAAACGCTGAAAACCTTAAAATAAAAAGGGCTGTCATACGAGTTTCACATTACGTTACTGGGTTTTAATTCCGCTGTAACACATGTGTAATGCTTTTCGGTTATGATTAATAAAGTAATTGACCCCCTTTTTATAATGAATACACTTTTTTGGCACGGATTCTCCAGTTATCCGTGTCCTTTTTTTGTCCATAAATAAAAGATGAATGCCAGTTACAGCAAAATCATCTGAATTAAGGAATGAATATGCTGTAAAATAGAAGAAAAGATTGTCAATGTCTCTTCATTGTGGGAGGCATCTTGAAGCGGTATAATAAAGAGACGATGACAGGACGAAGGTTAGGTGACGTACTTGCAAAGAGTGACAAATTGTGTGCTTCAGACGGATGACAAAGTTCTTCTGCTTCAAAAGCCGAGACGCGGATGGTGGGTCGCGCCGGGAGGCAAGATGGAGAGCGGAGAATCAGTCAGAGACTCCGTCATCAGAGAGTACAGAGAAGAGACTGGTATCTATATCATAAATCCTCAATTAAAAGGCGTTTTTACCTTTATTATTAAAGACGGTGACCACATTGTCTCCGAGTGGATGATGTTTACGTTTGTCGCGGATTCTTATACAGGACAAAATGTATCAGAATCAGAGGAAGGCAAACTGCAGTGGCACGATGTCAATGACATTCAGAACCTGCCTATGGCCCCTGGAGACGGCCATATCCTTGATTTTATGATGAAGGGACAAGGGCTGCTGCACGGCACATTTACGTATACACCGGAATTTGAGCTGCTCAGTTATCGTTTAGACCCGCAGCACATCAAATAGAAAGACAAGTCAGGGGGGAGAAAGATGAGTGTTAGTGAATCACATGATATTCAGCTTGTCATTATAACCGGAATGTCGGGAGCGGGGAAAACTGTCGCGATCCAAAGCTTTGAAGATCTCGGCTATTTCTGCGTCGATAATCTTCCGCCTTCATTGCTTCCGAAGTTTTTAGAGCTGATGAAGGAATCAAATTCGAAAATGAGCAAAGTTGCGCTCGTGATGGATTTGCGCGGCCGCGAATTTTTTGACCGGCTGATTGAAGCGCTGGATGAAATGGCCGAAAATCCGTGGATCACACCGCGAATTTTATTCCTGGACGCGAAGGATTCCATTCTCGTCACAAGATATAAAGAAACGAGACGCTCGCATCCTTTGGCAGCGACTGGCCTGCCGCTTGAAGGCATCGCGCTGGAACGAGAGCTGCTTGAGGAATTAAAAGGCCGCTCTCAAATCATTTACGATACGTCTGACATGAAGCCGCGTGATTTGCGTGAAAAAATCGTGAAGCACTTTGCGACAAACCAAGGAGAGACATTTACCGTGAATGTCATGTCATTTGGTTTTAAATACGGTATTCCAATTGATGCAGATCTCGTCTTTGATGTCAGATTTTTGCCGAATCCGTACTATATCGAAAGCATGCGGCCGCTGACTGGCAAGGATAAAGAGGTTTCCTCTTACGTCATGAAGTGGAATGAAACACAAAAGTTCAATGAGAAATTAATTGATCTGCTGAGCTTTATGCTTCCATCTTACAAAAGAGAAGGAAAAAGCCAGGTTGTCATTGCGATCGGCTGCACAGGGGGCCAGCACCGCTCTGTGACATTAGCCGAGAATTTAGCTGATTATTTCAAAAAGGATTACTATACTCATGTTACTCACCGGGACATTGAAAAGAGAAGCCGGAAATAAGATGGGACAAAAGCCGAAAATCGCAATCTTTGGCGGCGGTACAGGTCTTTCTGTATTGCTACGGGGCCTAAAGCATAAACCTGTTGACATCACGGCCATTGTAACAGTTGCCGATGATGGGGGAAGCTCTGGCCGTCTGCGGAATGAACTGAAAATTCCGCCTCCCGGAGACATCAGAAATGTGCTTGCCGCTTTATCCGATGTGGAGCCGCTTGTTGAAGATCTTTTTCAGCACCGCTTCAATAAAGGGAATGACTTAACAGGCCATTCTCTCGGGAATTTGATTTTGGCAGCGATGACAAATATAACCGGTGATTTTTTTCACGCTGTCACTGAAATGAGCAAGGTGCTGAATGTAAGAGGAAAGGTTTTGCCGGCTGCCAATGCCAGTGTCGTTTTGCATGCTGAGATGGAAGACGGCCGCGTGGTCTCAGGCGAGTCAACGATCCCGGAATACGGACAGCGTATTAAGCGTGTATTTCTCACGCCTGAACAGATTGATCCGCTGCCGGAAACAATAGACGTGATCAGGGAAGCGGATTTGATTATTATCGGCCCGGGAAGCCTCTATACAAGCATTCTTCCCAATTTACTCGTCCCAAAAATCGGGGAAGAAGTGATAAAGGCGCCGGCGAAAAAAGTATACATTTGTAACGTGATGACTCAGCCCGGCGAAACGCTCCATTACACCGCTGCTGATCATGTGAAAGCGCTCAATCAGCATATGGGCTGTGGTTTTATTGATACGATATTAGTGAACAGTGAAGACATTCCCGACGAAATAAAACGTAAGTACGAAATGGAATCTGCGCGTCCTGTTGATTTTGATATCGAAGAGCTGAAAGCGATGGGGCTTGAAGTTATCAGAGATCAAATTGTAACGTATAAAAATGACGTAATACGTCACGATACACATAAAGTGGCCTCTCTTCTTGTTGATTTACTGAAAGAATGAAGCCTTGAAATGAGGTGGCTATATGTCATTTGCATCAGAAACAAAAAAAGAATTAACGAATCTGGAAGTGAAGGACTGCTGCATTAATGCCGAGCTGTCTGCACTCATTCGGATGAATGGAGCTTTATCATTTACAAACCGCCATCTCGTACTCGATGTTCAAACCGAAAATGCGGCGATTGCCCGCCGCATCTATACATTGCTGAAAAAACAATATGATGTGTCGGTCGAGCTGCTGGTCAGAAAGAAAATGCGGCTGAAAAAGAATAACGTCTATATTGTGCGTTTTTCAGAAAATGCAAAAGCGATCTTAGAGGATTTAAAAATACTCGGGGAGAATTTTGTGTTTGAACGAAGTATTTCGAAAGAGCTGGTCAAAAAGAGATGCTGCAAGCGTTCTTATATGAGAGGAGCATTTTTGGCAGGAGGTTCGGTCAATAACCCGGAAACCTCCTCGTATCATTTAGAAATCTTCTCTCTTTATAAGGAGCATAACGATTCATTATGTGACCTGTTAAATGAGTTTCAGTTAAACAGCAAAACGCTTGAACGGAAAAAAGGCTACATTACCTATTTAAAAGAGGCTGAAAAGATTACAGAGTTTCTGAACGTAATCGGCGCTCACAATTCGCTTCTGCGATTTGAGGATGTCAGAATCGTTCGGGACATGAGAAATTCGGTCAACCGCCTCGTCAATTGTGAAACAGCCAACTTAAACAAAACGATCGGCGCATCGCTGAGACAGGTGGAAAATATTAAATACATCGATGAAAGAATCGGCCTGGAGGCGCTGCCTGAAAAACTTCGGGAAATTGCGCAGCTTCGGATTGATTATCAGGAAGTGACGCTGAAAGAGCTGGGGGAAATGGTAGCAAGCGGGAAAATCAGCAAATCAGGGATCAATCACAGGCTGAGAAAACTTGACGAAATCGCAGAACAGCTGCGGACAGGGCAAACCGTCACTTTAAAATAACCGTAAAGAAAAGGGGAGATCTTATGGTTCAACAGAAAGTGGAAGTTCGATTAAAGACAGGACTGCAAGCACGTCCTGCTGCTTTGTTTGTACAAGAAGCAAACCGGTTTACGTCAGATGTGTTTCTTGAGAAGGATGGGAAAAAAGTAAACGCCAAAAGCATCATGGGGCTGATGAGCCTCGCGGTAAGCACAGGCACTGAGGTTACCTTGATTGCCCAGGGAGAAGATGAACAAGAGGCGCTGGAGAAGCTGGCTGCTTACGTTCAAGAAGAAGTTTAGGTGATAAAAATGAGTGACTTTCTAAAAGACTGCTTTCAGAAAATCGGCTGGGAGAAAGACCATGTCAGCTTCGGCGATCTTCCCCTTTTTCTCAAAGCAATGGCATACCGTTTTCCATTCGAAAACCGTGCCGTACTTGCAAAAGAGAATTATAGGGTAACAAAAGAAGATCTATGGCGCCGTCTGCTCAAAGATCAGCACGGTGGCCTATGCTACGATCTAAATGGTTTCCTTTATTTTGTTTTGCGTGAGGCCGGGTTTCATGTGAAGCTTATTCGAGGAACGGTTTATGCAGGCGATCAAGAGGGATGGGCACTAGAAGGGACGCATGCTGCTGTATGGCTGTCTGCGGAAAACGGCGATTACCTCGTTGATATCGGCTTCGGCATCAACCTGGCGCTCCAGCCGATACCGCTTTCCGGAGAAACGGTACAGTCACCAGTCGGGTCATTCCGAATCAAAAAGGAAGAGACAGAAAAGGGCAGCTATGTTCTGCTGATGGACAAAGGAGAAGGCTGGCAAATTGGGTACGCCTTTACCCTTGAAGAGAGTGATCTCGGTGATTTAGATAACATGAAGGACATCATTCACTCTCATGAAAAATCTCCTTTTAACAAATCCCTGCTTGCCTCAAAGCTGACGCCGAGCGGAAGGATGGTCATGTCAGAGCGCCATTTTACGATTTATGAAAACGGCGGTAACATTCAAAAAAGCGACATCGGCCCTTCAGGATTTGAAGAGAAATTAAATACTCATTTTTTGTAACGTGAAAAGCTTGCAGGTTATCTGCAAGCTTTTTCTTATGAACAAGTGTAGATTGCTGTATCAAATGCATCTTCTGGGATATACAGTTTTCCCTTTTCGTATTTATAAGGAATTTCATTCTCTTTAAAGCACTCTTTGCCATAGTCAGTTAGTGTATCCCCAATTTCTATGTATTTCCCGGTATAGTTGGGCTGACATGCTGAAAGAATTGACGTCATTGCCAGAAACAGCATGATTTTCTTCATCACGACACCTGCCTATTATGAAAATTTTACCTTTATTATTCTATCACAACGAAAAGAAAAAGACCGATTTACTATTCCGCACATGCTATAATAATTTTGGAATCTTCTAGAAAAATCATCGTGATGTACATATAAGGGGGATCAACGTGTATCGGATTTTGCTTGTGGAAGATGATGAGCGGATTGCTTCTTTGCTGGGCGGTCATCTTCAAAAATACGGATATGAAGTGAAAATTGCTGAACAGCTGAATGATATAAAATTGGAATTTGCAGAAATGAAGCCTGATCTTGTGCTGCTTGATATCAACCTGCCTTTTTTTGACGGGTTTTATTGGTGCAGGCAAATCCGTACCATTTCCAATGCGCCGATTATCTTTATATCGGCACGGACCGATGAGCTGAATCAGGTAATGGCGATTGAAAATGGCGGCGATGATTATATCACAAAGCCGTTTCATCTAGAGGTAGTGATGGCCAAAATCAAAAGCGTCCTGCGCCGCACATATGGTGAATATTCGCCCTCTTTGCCGCAGGAATCTAGAATAGTGGAGCTTGGCGGGCTGACGATTTATCCTGATCAAAATGAGGCCGAATGGAACAGCTCCCGTATTCTGTTTTCCCAAAAAGAATTTCAGCTTCTCTCTATTTTTGTGAGGGAGCATAAAAAAATTGTCTCTCGTGATGAACTATTGGAGGCGTTATGGGATGACGTTGATTTTGTCGATGACAATACGTTAACGGTCAATGTCAACCGGCTGCGGAGAAAACTGGAGAATGCCGGACTGAAAGATTGCATTTCCACAATCAGAGGACAAGGCTATCAATTTCAAGTCAATCGGAAGGATGAAGCGGAGTGTTAAAGACTTATCTCATCGACCGCTTAGCCATTATTCTATTTTCATTATTAGGGATAGGGTCCGCCATGCTGATTGCGTATTTAAGCATTGTAGAGAGCGGCGCAGAACCTTCCAAAGAAAATATGATGTACATATGGATTTTGCCCGGTACTCTTTTAGCCGCAGGTTTTGCTGCTGATTATGTTCGGCAATTTTCCTTTCTCACATATGTTAAAAAGCTTGCAGAACAAGCCTCTTCTTCGAATGACATCGGACAGTCTTTGAAAGCCCGAAAGCCAAGAACAGGAGAGCAAGCGCTTTGGACGAAAATGATCAACGCACTCGGGCAGCAATACGAAAGCAGGCTCTCACAATATATCAATCAGCAAAAACAGCATTATACCTTCACCAATCAATGGGTCCACCATATGAAAACACCGGTATCCGTCATATCCTTAATGATTCAGGAAGGAAAAAACGGAACCTCATCCTCTTTTCCGACGTTTTTAGAGGAGTTGGAGGATGAGAATGAGAGATTTCGCCACGGTCTTGATATGATGCTGCAAACGGCCCGGCTGGAGGAATTTGCATTTGATGTAAAGCCGCAAACCTTTGATTTGGCAGAAATGGTTCGTTCACTGATCAATCAGGAAAAACGTCAGTTTATTAAACGGCGCCTTTTTCCAACATTACATGTGCCGCCAAATGCCGTTCAGATTTCCAGTGATCAAAAGTGGCTTTCCTTTGTTGTTGAGCAAATCCTTTTCAACGCCTTAAAATATTCAAAGCAAGGTGTGGGAGACCCTATTACAATCCGGATTGAAACACAGGGACATGAGACGCGCTTGTCGGTTGCCGACGAAGGAATCGGCATACCGCCGCAGGATCTGCCGCGGATTTTTGACGCGTTTTTTACCGGAGAAAACGGACGAACCATGAAAGAGGCAACTGGAATGGGCCTTTATTTAGCAAAACAGGTGTGCAGCCGTCTCGGCCATAAGCTGTATGCGGAATCAAAAGAAGGGGCTGGCACTGTGATGACCATCGTGTTTTCAAGTGACACCCTCGTGAATGTGACAGCATTGTAAGGTTGGGGAGCGGAATTGCAAGAAAGTTCGATGGGAGGATGCTGACTTCCTTTTTATAATAAAGAAAAAGGAGGAGCAGAACATGAACGTGTTGCAAACAACGAACCTATCGAAAACGTACTATTCAAATAAAGGAACAATATCATACCAAGCGCTCAGCGCCTTTGATCTCAGTGTGTCAAAAGGAGAATTTGTCGGGATTATGGGGCCGTCGGGAAGCGGAAAAACCACGCTCCTGAATTTGCTGGCTACCATTGATAAGCCGACCCAGGGCGAGATGATGATCAACGGCATTCAGCCGAAAACATTAAAGGACCAAGAGCTGGCTTTGTTTCGCAGAAGAGAACTCGGCTTCGTCTTTCAGGATTTTAATCTGCTTGATACGCTGACGATTCGTGAAAATATTCTCTTGCCGCTCGCATTGGATAAGGTAAAGCTGAGAGAAATGGAAGCCCGATTGGATGAACTGGCGGATACGCTGCAAATCAAGCATATTCTCGATCACCGCACATATGAGGTGTCGGGCGGACAGCAGCAGCGGGCAGCCTGTGCCAGAGCGATTATTCACAATCCGGCGCTCATTCTTGCCGATGAACCGACAGGAAACCTCGACTCAAAATCGGCAAAGCAAGTGATGAACACACTGGCTCAGTTGAATGAGGAAAAGGAAGCGACGATTTTGTTGGTTACGCATGATGCCACAGCGGCAAGTTTCTGTAAACGGATTGTTTTTATTAAAGACGGACGTTTCTTTTCAGAGATTCACAGAGGAACAAACAGGCAGGTGTTTTATCAAAGTATATTGGATACCTTGAGTGTGTTGGGAGGCGATTTTCATGAATTTGAGAACTATCGCCCGTAAAAACATTCTTGGGAATCTGCAACGGTATGTGGCCTACTTTTTAAGCTGTGTGTTTGCCGTTTCGGTGTTTTTTGTCTTCACATCATTTATTTTTCATCCTGATGTCAATGAAGACAATATATATGGCGGAAGCCTTGTCAAAACATGCTTGAGCGCAGCTCTTGTCGTCATCATTGTGTTTTGTATATTTTTCATCACATATTCCAATTCAGCGTTTTTGCAGGCAAGAAAGAAAGAGTTTGGGCTGCTGACACTGTTTGGCACATCAAAGCAGCAGCTTCGCAAGATGATTTATTATGAGCAGTCACTTATTTCTCTTGCGGCGATTGCGGCCGGCATTGGAGCAGGCCTGTTATTTTCAAAACTGTTTTTTATGATCATGACATGGATGCTCAGCGTGAAGGTGCCGATTTCGTTTGCCATTGTGCCGAAAGCGTTTGTGATGACAATTGCCGGCTTTCTCATCCTGTTTCAGACGCTGCTCATTTTATCACTGGGACGGATTCGGAAGCTGGAAATCATTGAACTGATTAAATCGGCCAAAAAGCCGAAAAGTTTGCCAGTTTATTCGAAATGGCTCACTGTATTGTCTTTGCTATGTCTTGGCAGCGGTTATTATCTATCTGCAACAGCCAATGCAATTGACATGATGTTTCGGGTATTTCCAATTTTGATTTTAGTGTTAATTGGCACGTATTTCTTTTTTACCCAAAGCAGTGTGGCGTTTTTCCGCATGCTGTACCGAAAGAAACACAGCTTCTACAAAGGCACGAATATCATTGTGCGTTCCAACATGATATTCAGGCTGAAGGATCATGCACGCATGCTGTTTTTAACCTCTGTCATTACAGCGGTCATATTAACAGCTACAGGTGTCATCTATATGTTTTATTCCGATTTACAAAGGCAGGAGGAGCAAAGCATTCCTCAGTCTGTTTCCTGGGTGGAAAAGGATGCTTCCCGCTTTCAGGTCATGAAGCCTGAGACAGCTGAGAATACATTGAAAAAAGCTCATGCTGTTATCAAGTATAAGGTGGATGCCACAGGGATTCCTGTCACTTTTCAGTCAGACTTGCCGTATGGAAATAAGAAGATGGAAGCGGAAGCTCTGCTGATTTCAGAAAAAGTCTATAATCAAGTCGCAAAGGAAAAAGGGTTCCCAGTTATTCATTTACAAGAAAATGAAGCATTTATTAATGTTTCTTTTCAAATGATGGTGAAAGACACATTTGGAGAAGGGGAAACAGCAGCATTTCATATGAAGTCAGGAAAAACCCTTTCCTACGTCATGAAAAAGCAGCAAAACAAAGGGATATTGATGTCTGTCGATGGAGTCAGCCGTTTATTGGTTGTCAGCGAAAAGAGCTTTGACAGTCTGTCACAGGATGTGCCGCTGAAGGAACAGATGAGAATGGTAGGTTATGAGCTTGAGCATTGGCAGGAGACGGTGGATGTCTCTGAAAAGCTTGAAAACATGGTGCCGAAAGAACATACATCTGATTTTCAAACACGTGCTCCCAGTTATCAAATTGTCAAGCAGGGAGTTGCATTAATGCTGTTTATTGGTCTGTTTGTCAGCGTGCTGTTTTTTATCGTGCAAGGAAGCATGCTGTATTTGCGGATGTTTACGGAAATAGAAGATACGAGAGTGCAGGTGTTAGCGTTAAAGAGGATAGGGGTTACGGACAAAGAGATTCACTCGATCCTTGGAAAGCAAATAGGATTTTTATTCTTCATCCCATTTATCGCAGGTACGATTCACGCGGGCTTTGCGTATGCAGCGTTAAGTAATATGCTGAATTCCAATTTATTTCTTGAGGCCGTAATTGTCATCTTCATTTATTTTGTATTCCAGGCTCTTTATTATATCGTTACCCGTCATATTTATAAGCGTGCTGTTCTTCAGCGTATGTAATATGAAATCCGGTCTGTTATCAGACCGGATTTTTGATTTATTGAAATTCTCTTGTGAGATTTTTCGGTGTTTGCCCTTGGATCGCTGCGAGCATATTTTCGGCAGCCTGTTTGCACATGTTGAAGCGCACTTTAGCTGTTGCTGAACCGATATGAGGAAGCAGCGTGACATTATCCAGCTGCAGGATCGGATTATCTTGGGTGACAGGCTCTTTTTCGTATACATCTAAGCCGGCTCCCCTGATCCAGCCTTCCTGAAGAGCGCGAATCAGTGCTTTCTCATCAACTGTCTTTCCCCGGGAAATATTGACGAAAATTGCTGAATCCTTCATCAACTTAAATTCGCGTTCTCCTATCATGTGATAGGTTTCATCAGTCAGCGGCGTAATGAGAAGAATAAAATCAGATTGCTCCAGCAATGTATCAAGCTCTGCATACTTAACGCCGATGCTGTCTTCTGTTTCTTGTTTGCGATGTCGGTTATGATAAAGCACTTCCATATCAAAACCAAATTTGGCGCGTCTCGCTGCTTGTTCTCCAATTCTGCCCATGCCGATAATGCCTAACGTTTGATGATGAACATCAATTCCGAAAAGCGCTTCCTCTTCCACGGTTCCCCATTTTCCTGCTCTGACAAAACGGTCCAGTTCGGCAACACGTCTGGCGGAAGACAGAATCAGTGAAAAAGCCAGATCTGCAACTGTGTCATCCAGTGTATAAGGTGTATGAGTCCCGACGACTCCTCTTTCTTTCATTGCTTCTATATCGAAGTTATCGTAGCCTACTGATTGGTTGCTGACCACTTTGAGCTTAGGCGCGTGTTCCAGCAACTCACGATTGATTGACGGTCCGGACGTCCCTGATGTTAAAAGCCCCTCCGCTTCTTTTAATTTTTCAAATAGCACGTCACTCGGAAGCGTATCCTCCTGCCATACTTCATAACGGCAATGTTCACCGATGAATGCTTCAATCTCTTCAGGAATCGGTTTTGTGATAAATACAAATGGTTTCAACAAGGCTCCCCCTTTATGGCTGTTGTCTAATTCATTATATCGGAAATAAATAGATGTTAAAAATATAGCTGCGTTTTTTTAATTTCTGGTTCTTTTGAACTTAAAATGAAGATCGAACAGCTAAATCTGCTTAAAAAAGTTTTTTAATTATCAGAATTCACCCATATTTTTTGTCAGACAAATCATCGATATACGAACTGCAGCCGGATTATAGGATGCATTAAATATAAATTTTATTATCTTTGAAAGATATAAATGTTTATGTTTTGATTCTACAGTCCAATTATAGTGTCTTTTTTTGAAAACCTTTTCTTGGCTTATTCCTATGCTATAATTCCTTACTGTAAGCTGGGTAAGAAGGCTTGCAAAATCATATGGATGGGAGATGAATCAAATGGTTTCTTTAACATCAATTTTGGAACACAATCAGCGGTTTGTCAGTGAGAAGAAGTATGAACCGTACAAAACGACAAAGTTTCCTTCGAAAAAGCTCGTCATTGTCACCTGTATGGATACAAGGCTTACAGAACTTCTTCCGCAAGCAATGGGGCTTAAAAACGGTGATGCTAAAATTGTAAAAAACGCGGGAGCCATCGTTTCTCACCCATTTGGAAGCGTGATGCGAAGCATACTGGTCGCGATTTATGAATTGCAGGCTGAAGAGGTATGCATTGTCGGCCATCATGAATGCGGAATGTCTGGGCTGAATGCGTCCTCGATTCTTGAGAAAGCAAAGGAACGCGGGGTGGAGGATAGCTGCCTGAATTTGCTGACGAGTGCCGGACTCGATTTGAAAACGTGGCTGACTGGTTTTCACAGCGTGGAAGAAAGCGTTTCCCACAGTGTGAACATGATTAAGAATCATCCGCTGCTTCCGAAAAAAGTGCCGGTTCACGGACTTGTCATTCATCCTGAAACAGGAAAACTTGATGTGGTCATTAACGGTTATGAAACTGAGCTTATAAACAATCACTCATAAGGGAGGTTATAATAAAATATGCGATTCTCAGGGAGATTCAAGGGATACAATTTGCAGAAATTTCAGAAAGACTTGATTGCAGGTATCGTAGTAGGTGTCGTGGCAATTCCTTTAGGAATGGCGTTTGCCATTGCCTCGGGAGTCGAGCCTGAATATGGGCTATACACTGTTGTTATAGCAGGGATTTGTATTTCTTTGTTTGGAGGATCAAAATATCAGATTGGCGGTCCGACGGGCGCCTTTGTCCCGATTTTATTCGGCATTGTCATGCAGTACGGCTTGGAAAATCTGCTGATTGCGGGGTTTATGGCAGGAGTGATGCTGGTACTGTTTGGGCTGTTTAAGCTCGGAAAAATAATGAAATTCGTGCCCAAACCCGTTATCGTCGGTTTTACAGCCGGAATTGCCGTGCTGATCTTTACGGAACAAATCGCTAATTTTCTCGGATTGAGAAATGTTGAAAAACATGAGAACTTTCATCACAACATGTTTGAAATTGTGCAGCAGCTCGGCACCTTTAACGTGTATGCCATTTTGACAGCTGTGATCGGGCTCGTCATTTTGCTTGTATCCGCCAAGGTGATGCCTAAAGTGCCGGGCGCTTTGTTGGCGCTTCTTATTTCCACAGTGGTCGCGGTTGTCTTTTTCCCTGACCGCATGGCAACGATCGGGTCAACTTATGGAGAAATCCCCCGCCATTTGCCGGAATTTCAGTTTCCTGAGCTTACTTTGGATAAAATGGTTATGCTGTTTCCAGCTGCGCTTGTCATCGCGCTTCTTGGAGGACTTGAGTCGATTTTGTCCGCAATGGTCGCTGATAACATGAAGGGCTCAAAGCATGACAGCAACAAGGAGCTTGTCGGCCAGGGGATTGCGAATATGGCAGCGCCCCTGTTTGGCGGAATCCCGGCTACAGGAGCGATTGCGAGAACGGCGACCAATATAAAAAACGGAGCGGTTTCCCCAGTTTCCGGCGTCGTTCACGGCGTAGTCGTTCTCCTTGTCCTGCTTGTATTTGCGCCTTATGCGTCCCATGTGCCGCTCGCCAGTATGGCACCGATTCTCATGGTGGTCGCATGGAATATGAGTGAGCGCAAGGAAGTCGCAAACATGCTGAGACTGAAAAATGCTGATTCCTTTATTTTGGCGGCGACCTTCGCCCTTACGGTTCTGTTTGACTTAATCATCGGTGTGGCAACCGGATTGCTGCTTGCATTCGTGTTCTTTATCAGAAGAATGAGCGAAGCGACCCGCATCCACAATCAGGAATCGCATCCTGTTCTGGCGAAGAGAGAAGATCCATCTGTCAGCATGTATGCCATAGAAGGGCCGCTGTTTTTCGGATCAATTGATTCCCTTGAATCGTCATTGCTGGAGCATGTACAGAAAAAACCGAAAACCCTCATTCTGCTCATGAATAAGGTGCACTATATGGATACGTCAGCTGAAGCGGTGCTTGGGAACATTATGAATCGAATTAAACGCCACAATGGAAAGCTGATGATTGTAGGATTGCAATCGCAGCCGAAGGAGCTGCTGCATAAAACAGGCCTTTTTCACAAAATAGGAAAGCAGCATTTCTTTGATCACCATGATGAAATCACAGGTTAAAAAAAGCGGCCATCGCGGCCGCTTTTTTATGCATGCTCAAATCGTTTTGTCAGTTTTTCTTGGTGGGCCTTCATGACGTCTTCTAAAGAGACACCATACATATCAGCAAGAATGGCGATATTTCCGATGACATCTCCCATTTCTTCAATCAATTCTTGTTTTTGCTCAGCGCGTGACGATTCTTTCTCATCCGGCCGGTCTCTGCCGATTTCATACGCCCTGACAGCCCGGGCCAGTTCTCCGGCTTCCTCCATTAAAAAGCCGACGCGAATAAAAGGTCCGTATTCTGTCCAGCCTCTTTTTTCGTAAAACTCTTTCATCCATTTTTCTGCATCAGCCAGCTGCAACCTCATCACTCCTGCATTCTTTATGTATTTCATATTGATATTATCACATGAAGATGGGACAATATATAGTGTGTTTTTGAATGTTTAACACGATATATAGATGCGGAGATGACAAGATGAAAACCATTTGTGTATTTGCGGGATCAAACCCTGGGGGAAATGAAGCGTATAAAAGAAAAGCGGCAGAGCTTGGCACGTACATGGCTGAGCAGGGAATCGGCCTTGTCTATGGAGGCTCCCGCGTCGGCTTGATGGGCACGATTGCTGACGCGATTATGGAAAACGGCGGAACTGCAATCGGGGTCATGCCGAGCGGTTTGTTCAGCGGGGAGGTTGTCCATCAGAATCTGACTGAGCTGATTGAAGTAAACGGGATGCATGAACGAAAGGCTAAAATGAGCGAGCTGGCGGACGGCTTTATCTCGATGCCGGGCGGCTTCGGTACATATGAAGAATTATTTGAAGTGCTGTGCTGGGCACAGATCGGCATCCACCAAAAGCCAATCGGACTGTATAATGTAAACGGGTATTTTGAGCCAATGATGAAAATGGTGAAATACAGCATTCAAGAAGGGTTTTCTAACGAATCACACCTAAAACTGATTCACAGTTCGTCACGGCCGGATGAGTTAATTGAGCAAATGCAAAATTATTCTTATCCGATTTTAGAAAAAAAGTGGACAGAAATTTAAAAAAGAGACTTTCTCATGGAAGTGGAGAGAATGAGTCAGCAACCTAGCGTATGAATTCATGAAAAATCGAGTGTTTTTAACAAAGTGAGGTTTCCTTAAGGAAATCTCTTTTTTATTTCTTTTTTGCCTGCATCGTATATTTAGCAGTAATAGAGGACTTTATCACTAGTTTGGATAATAAGCACAGATAAGGAGGGGATGAAAATGGCAACATTGTCAGATGTGGCGAAAAAAGCAAATGTTTCGAAAATGACGGTATCACGAGTGATCAATCACCCTGAGACGGTGACGGATGAATTGAAAAAGCTTGTTCATTCTGCGATGAAAGAGCTGAATTACATCCCTAATTATGCGGCGAGAGCGCTCGTGCAAAACAGAACACAGGTTGTGAAACTATTGATACTTGAGGAAATGGATACGACAGAGCCATATTACATGAACCTGCTGACAGGAATCAGCAGGGAGCTGGATCGCAATCACTATGCTCTCCAGCTTGTGACAAGAAATTCTCTTAATATTGGCCAATGTGACGGCATTATTGCCACCGGCTTGAGAAAGAACGATTTTGAAGGTGTAATAAAAGCTTTTGAGAAGCCGCTCGTCGTATTTGGACAAAATGAAATGGGCTATGACTTTATCGATGTGAATAACGAGAAAGGCACTTTTATGGCAACCCGCCATGTTATGGGGCTGGGGGAGCGGGAAGTTGTCTTTTTTGGCATTGATTTAGATGAGCCTTTCGAACGTGCAAGAGAACAGGGGTATATACGGGCGATGAATAAAAGCTTTAAAAAATCGAATATGTTTCGGATCGACAACAGTTCTAAGAAAAGTGAATGCCTTGCAAGAGAACTGCTGAAATTCATGGACAATCAGGCCGCATTTGTCTGCGCATCTGATCGAATCGCGCTCGGCGTCATTCGTGCGGCGCAATCCCTTGGAAAGAGAATTCCAGAAGACGTTGCGGTTACCGGGAATGACGGTGTGTTTCTTGATCGCATCTCCTCGCCGCGCTTGACTACGGTCAGACAGCCTGTTGTTGAAATGGGGGAAGCCTGTGCTAAAATGTTGCTGAAAAAAATGAATGAAGACGGTGCTGCACAAGGAAGTCTATTTTTTGAACCAGAGTTAATTGTACGAGAATCAACGCTGTAAGCGCCTTATTCTGTTATCGGTAACAGGGTGAAAAGGATTGTTCCCACAATTTCATCATGATACTTTCAAACTATGAGCCGGCTTCAATAAAACGGAAATCAAAGGGGGAAACATGATGGAATATGCAGCGATTCACCACCAGCCATTCAGCACAGATGCTTATTCTTATGATGGGCGGACTGTGCATATCAAGATTCGGACGAAAAAAGGTGATGCAGATCACATTCGATTCATTTGGGGTGATCCCTATGAGTACAATGACGGCAAATGGTCGGCAAACGAGCAGCCGATGAGAAAAATTGCTGCAACAGAAATGCATGACTATTGGTTTGCTGAAGTGGTGCCGCCATTTAGGCGTTTACAATATGCGTTTGTTGTAACAGACGATCATGAAGACATCTTTTTCGGAAGTACGGGTGTATGCCCTTATAACGAAAAAACACTGGAAACGATTCATTATTACTTTAAATTTCCGTTTGTTCACGAGGCTGATACATTTCAAGCGCCTGAATGGGCCAAGTCAACGGTTTGGTATCAAATTTTTCCGGAGCGTTTTGCAAATGGAAGAGAAGACTTGTCACCGAAGAATGCATTGCCGTGGGGGAGCAAGGACCCGGGCGTCAATGATTTTTTTGGAGGAGATTTGCAAGGGATTGTTGACAAGCTTGATTATTTAGAGGATTTAGGGGTGAACGGAATTTATCTGACGCCGATCTTTTCCGCACCTTCTAATCATAAATACGACACGCTGGATTACTTTTCTATTGATCCGCATTTCGGGGATCCAGAGATTTTTCGTACATTGGTCAGCCAGCTTCATCAGCGGGGGATGAGAATTATGCTAGATGCGGTTTTTAACCATATAGGAAGCGCGTCTCCGCAATGGCAGGATGTCGTCAAAAATGGAGATCAATCCCGCTATAAGGACTGGTTCCATATTCACTCTTTTCCCGTCACAGACGACAATTATGACAGATTTGCCTTTACAGCTGATATGCCGAAGCTAAACACGGCTAATCCCGAGGTGCAGAAATATTTGCTTGATATTGCTTTGTACTGGATTCGCGAATTTGACATTGACGGCTGGCGTTTGGATGTCGCAAATGAAGTGGATCACGTTTTTTGGAAGACATTTAGGCAGGCTGTATCTACTGAAAAGCCTGACGTTTATATTTTAGGTGAGATCTGGCATTCTGCCGAACCCTGGCTTAGAGGGGATGAATTTCATGCGGCGATGAATTACCCTTTTACAGAGCCTATGATTGAATATTTTGCTGACCGGACGATCCCAGCCTCACGTATGGCCTACCGTGTCAATGCACATTTGATGAATGGAATGAAGCAGGCCAATGAGGTGATGTTTAATTTACTGGATAGCCATGATACAAAGCGCCTTTTGACCAGATGCCGCAATGATGAGAAGAAAGCACGCGCATTGCTGGCCTTTATGTTTGCTCAGGCAGGTTCTCCCTGCATTTATTACGGAACGGAAATCGGGCTGGACGGCGAAAATGATCCATTATGCCGAAAATGTATGGTTTGGGAAAAAGAGAAGCAAAACCAAGACATGCTGCAATTTATGAAACGGTTAATTGCTTTACGCAAGCAGGAAAACACTTTATTGACAGAAGGAAATCTTGAGTGGAATCTGCTGGATGACCAAAACGATTTTATTAGCTTTTCACGGACTCTTGATGAAAAAATACTGATTTATTTCTTTAATCAAGGGAATGCGGTTCAACATGTCAGTTTACTGGATTTGAATATTGAAAGGAATAAGAGGATCTGTGATGCATGGACAGAGCAGCCGCTTCAGCATCACGATGTCATTGCCGTTCAGCCGGGAGAATTTTTGATTTTGAGTGTTGCCGCCCCTGTATAACATTCTGTTATCGGTAACAAATCGAAAGTTGTTGTAACCGCTTTCTATAGGACAATACAATTGTTATAGTTTCGTAAATAGAAGGGGGAAAAGAGATGGTTCTTTTTAAAAAGGGGTTCGCCATATTGGCGGCATCATTTCTGGCAATCGGCCTTGCCGCCTGCTCAAGTTCAAAAAATCCAGCAAGCGCTGATGGCAAAAAGGTGCTGACTGTGTCTGTCGAAGAAACGTATAAAGAATACATTGAAAGCATTAAAGCAAAGTTCGAAAAAGAGAATGATGTCACAGTAAAAATTGTTGAAAAGCAAATGTTCGAACAGTTAGAAGCGCTTCCTCTTGATGGCCCGGCGGGTAATGCGCCTGATGTTATGCTTGCTGCATATGACCGGATCGGCGGTTTGGGACAGCAAGGACATTTGCTTGACATTAAGCCATCTCATACAAAAAGCTTTGGTGATAAAGAAATGCAGCAGGTGACAGTTGACGGCAAAGTGTACGGAATGCCGCTAGTCATTGAGACACTTATTTTGTATTACAACAAAGATCTTTTAAAAACAGCGCCAAAAACATTTAAAGACCTTGAAAAGTTAACGGAAGATCCTCGATTCGCGTTTGCTTCGGAAAAAGGAAAATCAACCGGATTTTTAGCAAAATGGACTGACTTTTATATGTCGTACGGCTTATTGGCTGGATACGGCGGATATGTGTTTGGAAAAAACGGCACAGATTCCGGGGACATCGGCCTGAACAATAAAGGAGCTGTAGAAGCGGTGAAATATGCGGAGAAATGGTTTGAAACATATTGGCCGAAAGGAATGCAAGACAATTCAAGCGCAGACGACTTTATTCAGCAGATGTTTTTAGAAGGCAAAGCGGCTGCGATCATTGGCGGTCCTTGGTCAGCTGCCAATTATAAAGAGGCTAAATTGAACTACGGAGCGGCTCCCATTCCGACATTGCCCAATGGAGAAGAATATGCCCCTTTTGCGGGTGGGAAGGGCTGGGTAGCTTCAAAATATACAAAAGAGCCCGAGCTGGCTGAAAAATGGCTTGAGTATGCTGCAAATGATGCCAATGCTTACGCTTTTTATGAGGATACAAACGAAGTTCCGGCCAACACGGCTGCAAGGAAGAAAGCCGATGAGCAAAAGAATGAACTGACGTCAGCTGTGATTAAACAATATGAAACAGCAACGCCGACTCCAAATATTCCGGAAATGGCTGAAGTATGGACAGGAGCGGAAAGTTTAATTTTTGATGCAGCTTCAGGAAAAAAATCGACACAAACATCAGCGAATGATGCTGTAAACGTCATAAAGGAAAATATTAAAGAAAAGTATGTGAAATAAAACGGCGGGATAGCGTCCGGAAGAATAGAGGGCGGAAAAAATGAATAAACATCACACACTTGCAAAGCAAAAACGAAAGGCAGGGCTTTTATCGATCATTCCAGGACTTGGGCAGATTGCGAATCAGCAATTGTCAAAGGGGCTCTTATTTCTTGTCATCACAGGCTTGTTTGCTTTTGAATTATGCGTTTTCGGTATACAGGCGCTAACCGGATTGATGACATTGGGAAGTGTTCCCGGTGAAGATCACTCGCTGTTTATGCTGATTGAAGGCACGCTGCAATTGATCGTGACGGTGATTTTCCTCATGTTCTATATCTTTAATATCCATGATTCGCGTAAGACCGCCGCTATGAAAGCGGCGGGTTTGGAAGTCAATACAACAGCCAAGGATATGATCTGTCATGCGGGCGATAAAGGGTTCCCATATCTATTTACACTTCCGGCATATATCATGATGGTGTTTGTGATTATTTTTCCGGTTTTGGTGACTCTGTTTGTTGCATTAACAAACTATGATTTTTATCATATTCCGCCTAATCGTCTGATTGACTGGGTCGGGTTTAAAAATTTCTTAAATATTTTTTTCCTTGGCTCCTATCGTGAAACATTTGTGAATGTACTGGGCTGGACGGTTATCTGGACAATCTGTGCAACAACGCTGCAAATCATTTTAGGTATTGTGACGGCACTTTTCGTCAATCAGGATTTTATAAAAGGCAAGCGGATATTTCGAATGATTTTCTTATTTCCATGGGCTGTTCCGGCGTTTATTACAATCATGAGTTTTTCCAACATGTTTAACGACAGCATAGGAGCGGTGAATGCACAGGTGATTCCACTATTCAATCACCTGCCGTTTGTTGATCTGCCTGCGATCGCGTGGAAGACTGATCCTTTCTGGACAAAGACAGCCCTCATTATGATTCAGACGTGGCTCGGCTTTCCATATATTTATGTCATGGTAACGGGAGTGCTTCAGGCGATTCCAGGTGAATTGTATGAAGCGGCAAAGATTGACGGGGCCACTTTTATTCAGCGTTTTCGGCATATTACATTCCCGATGATTTTATTTGCCACAGCACCCGTGATGATTACTCAGTATACGTTTAATTTCAATAATTTCTCGATCATCTATTTATTTAATGAGGGAGGGCCAGGCAGTGCGGGAGCCGGGGCCGGATCGACTGATATCTTAATTTCGTGGATTTATAAACTGACAACAGGCACATCACCCCAATATTCCGTTGCGGCGGCTGTGACACTGTTAATTTCTTTCATTGTCATTGGAATTTCACTGATTGCTTTCAAAAAATCGAATGCTTTTGGCAATGAGGAGGTTATGTAGGTGAACGCGAGCACTGCCAGAATGCTTAATAAAATCTGTACGTATTTATTTTTGACGCTTTTAAGTATCGTCATTATATATCCGTTGCTGATTACGGCATCATCAGCCTTCCGTGTGGGAAATTCGGCGGCTTTTCAGCTCGATTTTTCGGGTTCTTGGACGTTGGATCATTTTAAGCGGCTATTTGACGAAACGCTTTATCTCAATTGGTACAGCAATACACTTGTCATCGCGCTATCGGTCATGGTTTTGCAGGTTACAATCGTGACACTTGCCGGGTACTCGTACAGCCGCTATCGGTTTGCAGGCAGAAAAAAGAGCCTGATATTCTTTTTAATCATTCAAATGGTGCCGACAATGGCGGCGCTGACTGCTTTTTATGTCTTGGCGATGCTGATAGGCGCACTCGATCAATACTGGTTTTTAACAGCGATCTATATCGGCGGCGGAATTCCGATGAACACGTGGCTGATGAAAGGTTATTTTGATACTGTGCCGAGAGAAATTGATGAAGCCGCGCGAATTGACGGAGCGGGACATCTGAGGATTTTCGCTTCAATTGTTCTGCCGCTTGTTAAGCCAATGCTCGCGGTACAAGCGCTTTGGGCATTTATGGCACCGTTTGGTGATTATTTGCTGGCAAAGTTTTTGCTTCGCTCACCGGAAAGGCTGACCATCGCTGTAGGATTACAATCCTTTATTTCTAATCCGCAGCAGCAAAAAGTAGCTCTATTTGCGGCTGGTGCCATTCTAGCTGCACTGCCGATATGCGTTCTATTCTTTTTTCTCCAAAAGAACTTTGTGTCCGGTTTGACAGCCGGCGGAACAAAGGGGTAATTCAATGAAGAATCTGGAGAATAAAAGCTTTATCGTCCGCTGCCTGAAAGCGGCTGCATCTCCATCAGGTGTTTGCCGCTATGGGAATACTTTCAGCTGGCTGCAGCTCTCTTTTCTCTTTATGTTTTTAACGGCCTGCTTAATGGCGCCGTTAACGATTTCGTTTGTGAAAATGGATCGCTTCAGCGTTGCATCTTTCATGCCGTCAGCGATTCAAGGGGTTAATGATCAATTTGCTGATCAATTACAGGGTTTACAAATCAGGAACGGAAAACTAATAGGCGGGAAGAGCTCTGAGAGGATTGAAGATGGGCAGAATGTGATGGCAGTCGATATGAAGCATGAATATGAGACAAGCGGTGAAAATGGGCGATTGAAAGTAACTGGATTTGAAAACGCCGTCATATTTCAACCTGATCAACTGGTGATCACCGATCAAAACGAAACAGGGTTTTCTGTTGGCTATGCGAAAATGGACGTTAAGCTCGAGAAACCAAACGTCCATGATGTAGAGGTTTTGATCGATACATTGTGGGTGGCACAGTATAAGCCGATGATCATGATGCTGGCATATACGGTGGTTTCTATGATCCAGCTTTTGTTAACGTTTGTTCTTGCAGGTGGCCTCTGGATCACAAAAATATCAAACATGGTTTCTATTGCATCATTCAAGGAAGCGGCCTCTATAGCGATTTGCGCATCAGCACTGCCGGCATTTGCGGCAGCTGCTATCGGCATGGTTCATTTTGATTTGATTACTGTATTGATGATCCATTCGTGTGGCGTTACTTTGATGATTTCTTTTGCATTTAGATATTTGACCAAAACCCGCCGTGATAATGGAAACTTACATTCGGGAGGAAATGATGATAAATCAGCGGTTATTTGAGATTGATGAATGGAAAATCAAAACAAATACATTTAATAAGGAGCATACACGGCTGCTGGAAAGCCTGACGTCTCTTGCCAATGGCTATATGGGGGTCAGAGGAAATTTTGAAGAAGGCTATTCAGGCGACAGTCACCAAGGCACATATATTGCAGGCGTGTGGTTCCCCGACAAAACGCGAGTAGGCTGGTGGAAAAACGGGTATCCAGAATATTTCGGAAAAGTGATCAATGCGATGAACTTTATAGGCATAGGCCTATATGTTGACGGTGAAAAAATCGATCTCCATCAAAACCCAATCGAATCATTTGAGGTAGAACTCAATATGAAAGAGGGGATTCTGCGGCGAAGCGCTGTTGTCCGCATTCAGGATAAATCCGTCAGAATCAGGTCAGAGCGGTTTCTTAGCCTTGCTGTAAAAGAACTCTGTGCGATTCATTATGAAGCGGAGTGCCTGACGGGACATGCTGTCATTACGCTTGTTCCTTACCTGGATGGAAATGTGGCAAATGAAGATTCTAACTACCAAGAACAGTTTTGGCAGGAGGAAGCGAAAGGTGCTGATTCTCACAGCGGCCATTTAGCGGCAAAAACGATCGAAAACCCATTTGGAACACCGCGCTTCACGGTTTTAGCCGCGATGGCAAACGAGACGGAGGGTTTTGTCAATGAAAGCTTTAAAACGAATGAAATGTATGTCGAGAATCGCTACAGCTACCAAACGAAGGCATCTTTGAAAAAGTTTGTGATTGTCACGACTTCACGTGATTTTCGTGAGGAAGAGCTTTTATCAAAAGCCAAGGAGCTTTTGGCGGATGTGGTAGAGAACGGCTATGAAGATGCAAAACGGAGGCACACTGATCGATGGAAGGAAAGATGGGCAAAAGCGGACATTGAGATTAAAGGAGATGAGGAGCTTCAACAAGGAATCCGCTACAATATCTTTCAGTTATTCTCGACATATTACGGGGGCGATGCCCGTTTGAATATCGGGCCGAAAGGATTTACTGGCGAGAAATATGGAGGTGCCGCATATTGGGATACTGAGGCGTACGCCGTTCCGATGTATTTGGCGACAGCCGAGCCGGAGGTGACGAAAAACCTGCTTTTGTATCGCTTTCATCAGTTGGAGGCTGCCAAACGAAACGCGGCAAAATTGGGGGTGAAGGGGGCACTTTATCCGATGGTGACGTTCACCGGTGATGAATGCCACAACGAATGGGAAATCACCTTTGAAGAAATTCACCGCAATGGCGCGATCTGTTATGCGATCTACAATTATATCAATTATACAGGCGACTGTAACTATATGGAAGAATACGGGATAGATGTTCTTGTGGCAGTCAGCAGATTTTGGGCCGACCGTGTTCACTTCTCGAAACGAAAAAATAAGTATATGATCCATGGCGTCACAGGGCCGAATGAATACGAAAACAACGTTAACAACAATTGGTATACGAATGTCATTGCGGCTTGGACGTTGGAGTATACTCTACAAAATCTCGAAAGTATCTCAGCGGAGAAACGCCGCCTTCTGGATGTGCAGGAAGAAGAATTGAAAGTCTGGAGAGAAATCATCCAGCACATGTACTATCCGTATAGTGAAGAACTGCAAATTTTCGTTCAGCATGACACGTTCTTGGACAAAGATCTGCAAGCAGTAGATGAATTAGATCCAGCGGAGCGGCCTCTTTATCAGAATTGGTCATGGGACAAGATTCTCCGCTCCAATTTTATTAAGCAGGCAGATGTTCTCCAAGGCATTTATCTTTTTAATGACCGTTTTACAATGGAAGAAAAACGGCGAAATTTTGAATTTTATGAGCCGATGACTGTTCATGAATCAAGCCTATCGCCCTCTGTCCATGCGATTCTCGCAGCCGAACTCAAGCTGGAAAAGAAAGCGCTCGAATTATATAAGCGCACAGCAAGGCTTGATCTTGATAATTACAATCATGATACGGAAGAAGGCTTGCATATTACTTCAATGACGGGGAGCTGGCTGGCAATCGTTCATGGCTTTGCAGGCATGCGCACCGCGAATGAGACGCTGTCATTTGCTCCGTTTTTGCCGAAAGAATGGGACGAATATTCATTCAACATCAATTATCGAAATCGATTAATCAATGTGACGGTTGACGAAAAGCGCGTTATTTTTGAGCTTGTAAAAGGCGAGCCGCTGCACATGAACGTTTATGAGGAACCGGTTGTCCTACAGGGACGATGTGAAAGGAGAACGCCTAATGAGTGAATGGTGGAAAGAAGCTGTCGTTTATCAAATTTACCCGCGCAGTTTTTATGATGCCAATGGAGATGGATTCGGGGATTTGCAAGGTGTGATTCAAAAGCTGGATTACATCAAAAATCTCGGGGT
This sequence comes from Bacillus sp. GW821-FHT01G09, assembly GCF_059422205.1. Classification (NCBI taxonomy): domain Bacteria; kingdom Bacillati; phylum Bacillota; class Bacilli; order Caryophanales; family Bacillaceae; genus Bacillus; species Bacillus sp. GW821-FHT01G09. The sequence goes on along the minus strand of NZ_JBWKWL010000001.1, from coordinate 366,921 downwards.
GGATGTCATCTGGCTCTCCCCGGTATTTGATTCCCCGCAGGATGACAACGGATATGATATCAGCGATTACAAAAACATGTATGAAAAGTTTGGGACAAATGAAGATATGTTTCAGCTGATTGATGAAGTCCATAAACGCGGAATGAAAATCGTCATGGATTTGGTCGTGAACCACACGTCAGATGAGCATGCTTGGTTTGCTGAAAGCCGCAAGTCGAAGGACAATCCTTACCGGGATTATTATTTTTGGAAAGATCCTAAACCGGACGGCTCAGAGCCGAATAATTGGGGATCGATCTTTTCAGGCTCAGCGTGGACATACGATGAAGGAACAGGGCAGTATTATTTGCACTACTTTTCAAAAAAACAGCCTGATTTAAATTGGGAAAACGAAGCCGTTCGCCGGGAAGTTTATGATGTAATGAGATTCTGGATGGATAGAGGCGTTGACGGCTGGCGGATGGATGTGATCGGCTCTATTTCTAAATACACCGATTTTCCGGACTACGAAACGGATAACAGCCGCAGCTATATTGTCGGCCGTTATCACTCTAACGGCCCCCGTCTTCATGAGTTTATTCAAGAGATGAACAGGGAAGTGCTTTCTCATTATGACTGCATGACAGTCGGAGAGGCAAACGGCTCTGATATTGAAGAGGCGAAAAAGTACACAGATGCAAGCAGGCAAGAGCTGAATATGATCTTTACATTTGAACATATGGATATTGATACAGAACAAAACTCGCCAAATGGGAAATGGCAGATCAAGCCATTTGATTTGATTGCTTTAAAAAAGACGATGACAAGGTGGCAGACCGGGTTAATGAATGTCGGCTGGAATACCCTGTATTTTGAGAACCATGACCAGCCGAGGGTTATTTCCCGCTGGGGCAATGATGGGAAGCTGCGTAAGGAATGTGCGAAGGCATTTGCAACGGTTCTGCACGGCATGAAAGGAACGCCGTTTATTTACCAGGGAGAAGAAATCGGCATGGTCAACAGCGATATGCGGCTGGAGATGTATGATGATCTTGAAATAAAGAATGCATATCGTGAACTAGTCGTCGAAAACAAAACGATGTCAGAAAAAGAGTTTGTCAAAGCCGTGATGATAAAAGGAAGGGATCATGCGAGAACACCGATGCAGTGGGATGCCGGAAAACATGCGGGATTCACAGCCGGAGACCCGTGGCTACCGGTAAATTCCCGCTATCAAGCTATCAATGTGAAAGAGTCCTTGGAAGATCAAGATTCGATTTTCTTTTACTATCAGAAGCTCATTCAATTACGAAAGCAATATAAGATTATGATATATGGCGATTATCAGCTGCTGCAGGAGAATGATCCGCAGGTCTTTTCTTACCTTCGAGAATATCAAGGGGAAAAGCTTCTTGTCGTTGTGAATTTATCGGAAGAAACGGCTCTGTTCGAAGCGCCTCCAGAACTGATTCATGAGCGTTGGAAAGTGCTGATTTCAAACTATCCGCAGGAGCGGGCTGACTTAAAGAGTATTAGCCTCAAACCTTATGAAGCTGTGATGGTCATTAGTATATGAAAGCGGTCATTTTTGATTTAGACGGAGTGATAACAGATACGGCTGAATATCATTTTCTCGCTTGGAAGCACATCGCAGAACAAATCAATATCCCTTTTGACAGAGACATGAATGAAAGGCTAAAAGGGATCAGCAGAGAAGAGTCACTTGAAAGCATCTTGATCTCTGGCGGTGCGGAAACTAGGTATACAAATGCGGAGAAACAAGAACTTATGCATCGGAAAAATCACGATTATCAAACGCTGATCAGCAAATTGACGCCGGAAGATCTTTTGCCGGGGATTGGCAGGCTCCTATGTCAATTGAAAAACGAAAATATAAAAATCGGGTTAGCATCTTCAAGCCGCAATGCTCCTAAGATTTTAAGACGTTTGGCAATTATCGATGATTTTGATGCCATTGTTGATCCGACGACTCTTGCGAAGGGGAAGCCTGATCCTGACATCTTTTTAACAGCTGCAGCGATGCTCGATGTTTCCCCTGCTGATTGCGCGGCAATAGAAGACGCAGAAGCAGGTATTTCTGCAATCAAATCTGCCGGGATGTTTGCGGTTGGAGTCGGTCAAGGACAGCCGATGCTTGGTGCTGATCTAGTTGTGAGGCAGACGAATGATTTGACACTTGAGCTGTTACATGAGGAATGGGAGCAGTATAGAATAAAAAGTGTTTAAGGGAGTCAATTCCTTGAAATGAAAAAACCTGCAAGAGACGCAGCTCTTGCAGGTTGTGTTGATTATTTTTTGTCTTCTGTGTGAGTCAATATTTTGTCAATCAGGCCGTATTCAAGCGCTTCTTCAGCAGACTTGAAGTTATCACGGTCTGTGTCGCGTTCGATCACTTCAAGCGGCTGGCCAGTACGTTCAGCAAGGACTTTGTTTAATTTGTCGCGAAGCAAGAGAATGCGTTTCGCGGCAATTTCAATTTCTGTCGCCTGACCTTGCGCACCGCCAAGAGGCTGGTGAATCATGACTTCACTGTTTGGAAGCGCATAGCGTTTGCCTTTTTCGCCGGCTGCAAGCAGGAACGCGCCCATTGACGCAGCCATACCGATACAAATTGTAGATACCTTCGGCTTAATAAACTGCATGGTATCATAGATCGCCATACCGGCTGTAATAGAGCCGCCCGGGCTGTTGATGTAAAGAGAAATTTCTTTTTCAGGGTCTTCTGCTGCTAAGAATAAAAGCTGTGACACGATGGAGTTCGCAACGTTGTCATCAATCGCAGATCCAAGCATGATGATACGATCCTTTAATAGACGAGAATAAATGTCATACGCTCTTTCCCCGCGGTTCGTTTGTTCAATGACTGTAGGTATTAAATTCATAATGCTCCTCCTTCACCTTTTAGGTAAGTATGTAGTTACATGATACATTTTTGGTCAATAAAGGTCAAACAAAAAGCTGGCCTGATATGCAAAGTCGTCTCTTTTTCCCATTTTCCCCAAAAATACAGGGGTTCAAACCATCGTATGTCAGATTGCCAATTAAGATGCTTTGTCTATTTAAAAAACGGCCTCTCGAAATAGAGGGTTGTTATTTGAATGGAATTATCGTATAATTAGTTGTGCTGACGTTCTCATAACACAGTCATTCTGCGCTCGTAGCTCAGTTGGATAGAGCGGTGGTTTCCGGTACCACGTCTGTCGGGGGTTCGAATCCCTCCGAGCGCGTCCAATAGAACAACAGGAAAGACAAGGGTTTGGCGATTTGCCGCTCTTGTCTTTTTTGTGTGAAAAAAGAGGCATAGTAAACCTTCGAGTTTTGAAATAAACTTCAAATCAATCATTATGCGATTGTCTTATTAGCTTTGAATAACACTTAAAAAAAATCCGGTTCTTACTGATACTTTGCAAAAATGTTGTTTACTTGTTGGAATCCAAAAAGACATTACACTTGTAAACAACTTTATTGTCAAAACTAGAAGAAAAAAATTCTTTTTACCCATTGCCTGTTTTTATTCGAGAATACTTTTCTCAGAGAAAAGTGGTAAGTTAGAAATGTAAGTGAGAATAGTTTTAAAATAAAAATTTATTTGGTCCTCCAGTTCTTCTCTATAAATTGAATCACAGGTTGTAAATTGGTTTTGTTCGCAATCTCAATGAGAGCGGGAAACACGGTAGGATCCGTTTTGGAGAAGTTTGGAATTCGTGGATCTAGCCGAAAAAAGCGATCTCCCAGAAGATTCGCGCTGACCATGGATTCGTAGTAACCATTTCCGCCAGAGATCATCTGAAGAAATGGCAGTAGAGGTTCATTAGGCGATCTGTCCAAAAGAACTCCCCAATTTGGAGGAAGGTTCTTCAGATTTTCAGGACGTATGTTATCTGCACTTACCATTCCCCACCCCCTCGTATCTCTTCTTAAACGAGTCGGGGCTTCACCTGTTCCAATGGATAATGCCGCAATTTGATCCAGTGGTACGTTGGCTTTACCAACTGCAAACGCGATACTGGCTGTACTAGGATTCGTTGCTACTACATATCCGTCCACATAGTTTTGATAGGCCCGTTGCGTCGCGGGAGCACCGCTGCTCCGCAGTATGACATCACTTACTTTCTCATTGAAATAGGGAGAGCCGGGAAAGTTGTGAAATAATACAGGAGTCCAACGATCCAGTTTTGGAGAATATAATTTGAATGATGGGACAACAATTCGTTTTCTTACATCTTTAAGACGAAGGTCTGCTGGGAAAAAATTTCGTACTGCTTTTATAAAACCGGAGTATGGTAATTGTTGATTGAAAACAGGTCCGCCCGGCCGGGAAATGCTGAATGCGGGCAGGATTTCATCCTCAAAATACTGAAGTGTTTCCTTCGGAGATCTTCCGCTTGCTAATGCAAGGGCAGTAAATGAACCGATTGAATTTCCCGAAAATACATGAGTTCGACTTATTAATGTTGGATTTTGTTTAGCCAGTCTGTTCATCAGCTGTAAACTTAAAGCACCTAAGGTACCTCCCCCATCAAAGGTTATGATCCGATATTTTGCCAAAGCTGGTTTCTCCTTTCTAATTAAAACTATCATTCAGTATATGTTTATCTAGAGTCTGTTGTATGGATGAATGAATGAACATCTCTTGTCCTAATCATTCGATTTTTCAACCTTCATCATGCGTTATCCCATTTTTATCTCACTTTTCTTTTTACCACGATCGAATATTTACACGGAAAAAATCTGTATATGGCTCTAAAAACGATAAGAAAAAAGATTCTTGTTGGAGGGTTTGACAGGAAGATTGCTCAAAAGCTTATGAAAAAATTAGAATCAACTGGTTTCTCAGCAGGCCTCACCGAGAAAAAAGGCTGTTTAGCAGGCGAACATAAAAAGAGGAAAGACAAGAGTTTTGGCATTTCACCACTCTTGTCTTTTTTGTTTTGGTTCATAAATTTTTCTTGCTGCAACATAAATTTTCCTTCTCTCGGGCACGTTATGGAATGTATGCGATATTGAATTTGTGAGGAGGATGAACATGGGTATTTTAAGCGGAAACCCGCAGGATGAACCGATGCATTATGGTGAGGTATTCGGCTTGTGGAGTTATGTGATGGCGGGCAATAAAATGGTCGGCAATTACCAAATGTTATTGAATCATGTCGGTGATGACGACCTGAAGAAGCTGCTTCGTGAGTCTATTGAGAAATGCCAAGATGAAATCAAACAGGTCAGCACGATCCTGAAAGAAAACGGGGTGGCGCTGCCGCCGGCTTCTCCTGAACCGCCGACAGCAGATCTTAACGATATTCCGCCTGGCGCACGATTTCTCGATCCGGATGTGGCGGCCTCCGCGGCAGCACAAAATGCTGCAGGTCTTGTGACATGCAGCAAAATGATGGGGCAATCGATTCGTGAGGATATTGCCATGATGTTTGGGCAATTTCATATGTCGAAAGCGGCAACTGGCGCAAAATACTTAAGGCTGCTAAAAAACAAAGGCTGGCTCATCCCGCCGCCGCTTCATCTTCAAAAACATCACGAAGCTTAATGGCAAAGGCATATACAGCTGTATATGCCTTGATTTTATGAAGATGACGTAAGACGCAGGCCGATGACGCCGGCTAGGATAAGGCAAAGTGAAATCACCTGTGAAAGCTGAAATCGCTCCTTAAACCAGATGAGCCCGACCGCCGAAACACCAATGCTTCCAATGCCAGTCCAGACGGCATATGCGACTCCGGCAGGCAGGACCATCATCGCTTGGGAAAGACAGTAAAAGGATAAGCCGAATCCAACAGTCATCACAATGATCGGCCATTTTTTTCTTGTTCCGTCTATATATTTCATGGCAATGGCAGCTATAATTTCTTCTATGCCGGCAATCACTAATAAAAACCATGCCATTATTGTTCACCTCCCGGCTGAGATTTGCTTTCTTTTGTAAATAATTTCATTCCTAAAATGCCAGCCAGCAATAAAGCTAAAAAGAACATTTGGGCTGCTGAGAAGGATTCGCCCAGAACAATTCCAGTCAGATATGTTCCGACGGTTCCGATTCCCACAAACACAGTGTACGCCGCGGCCATCGGGATTTTTTGATAAGAGCGGATCAACAGGATAAAGCTGACCGCGATTAAGATAAAAATGATGATCCAATCCAAAAGCGAATCGGCATGTTTGAGGGAAGAGGCCCAAACAACCTCTAAAAGCCCTGCAATAAAAACAAGAACCCAATTCAAATGAAACACCTCTCTATTTTATGAATGAACGTCAGTCATTTTTAGGGCATTAAAAAATGAGCGGTGTTACCCAGTCATTTTTTAAGCAGTACCTAAGCTCCGTTTTAAGAAAGTGAAAATTTCCTTTTTATACACTTCAACATTTTCATCTTGTTCAAATCCGATATAGAATCGTTCCGCAGTATTCTCGACCAAGTTGATAATCGTTCTGGCCGTCCATTTTGAATTGATTCCTTCCGTTACCTCATGGTTTGCAATGGCCTTGTTGATGATTTGTTCAAGCCAGGAATAATAAGGCTGATAGATCGTCTCCCATTTTTCCATGGAGTGGTCGATCGCAAGCCCGGAATAACAGAGGACAATAATATCCTTATGGCGTTCTGTAATGAGAAAAGTCTCATCAATTAATATATCTAAAACGGTCCAAAAATCCTCGTCCCCATGCAGCCTACCTTTGATTTGATCAAGTGTATGGGTGAGAAGATTTTCTGCAATGGCCGGTATGAGGGCATTTTTAGATGAAAAATACAAATAGAATGTTCCTTGGGCAGTGCCGGCCTTTTTGACAATATCAGAAATAGAAGCCTTGTCGAGGCCTTTTTCAGAAATGACTTCTATGGCCGCCTGCAGAATTCTTTCATATTTGCCCGATGTTTGTTTTGGCATGAGGAACACCTCCAATAATGACTGACTCTCATTCATTTTATCGCGTGTATGTATGTTTGTAAAGGATAAAGAAGCAAGAAAACCTCTTGCTTCTTTATTTATCATAATCAATGGCGGCTTTTGGGAGCCCGGTATACTTTGCCCAGTAATAAATCGCAAGTGAGCCGATCGCGACTAAAATGAGGTCGACGGGATTGCTGATAATCCCTAAACCATGTCCGAAAGAACCGATGTAGGAAAAGATCAGCATCATAATATAAAACCCGATAAGCCACCAGGCTGATTTCAGCTGCTGAGCAAGGCTGACATCTTCTTTAGGCGTATATTTGCTGAAACAGAGATAGATCAAAAACATCACGAGCTGTGAACCGAGCAGCCAGGAGACTGTTTTCCATCCTGACCAGTACACGATAAACGCTGTAAATATAAAGGAAAGCGGCCCGATAATGCTCATTCCCTTTAAATAAAACGGCCTGTTTAAGTCCTTCGCGTTGACCCTCAGCGCAGCTGAAGAAATGGGTGCAATCGCATATGAAAGAATGAGCGCGACTGAACAGACATTGACGAGCGCGTTCCACGAAGGAAAGGGAAGTGTCCAGAAAATGGACAGGGCAAACGAAAGCCAAAGCGAAGCGCGGGGTGTCCCCGTATCTTTATTGACCTTTGAGAATATGCCGAATAATGTGCCGTTACGCGCCCAGGCGTAAACAAGGCGGGATGTCGTATTCATAAAGATATTCCCGTTTCCTCCGGGAGACAGAATGGCGTCTAAAATGACAAGCGTTGCAAGCCAGCCTAATCCGAGCATGACCGCAATATCCTTAAACGGCAATGAGAACTCCCGGCCAATTGCGGGCCAGCCATGTTTCAGTGTTTCTGTCGGGATTGCACCAATAAAGGTGACCTGCAAAACAGTATAAATGATGGTTGAAACGATGATGCAAATGATTAAAGCGATCGGGATATTGCGTTTTGGATTTTGGACTTCACCTGCTACAGATACAATCGGGTGCAGGCCGAGATACGCAAACATGACGCCGCCTGTCGAGATTGCAGCCTGAATACCTGTAAATCCAAACGGTGCAAATCCTTCAACAGATAAATTCTCCGGCTGAAAATGAAAGATCAGCACAATAATGATGGTAATCGGCACAATATATTTAAAAATCGATATGATGAAATTCGCCTTAGCGAAGGTTTTGACGCTCCAATAATTCAGCAGGAAAAACAAGCATAATAGGGCAAACTGCAAGATCCAGCCGGAAATGGTCGGCGAATCAGACCCTTTAATGGTCAGGCCGGGAAACCAATAGGCCACATACTGGCGCACAGCTGTCACTTCAATTGAAATCAAGCTTGTATAAGCGACAATCGTGACAAACGAAATTAAGTAGCCGACAAGGTGGCCATGTGAATAAACGGGGTATCGAATGATGCCTCCGGTACGGGGCAGAGCGGCTCCGAGCTCCGCATATACAAGCCCGATTAACAAAATAATGGCTCCTCCGAGGATCCAGGAAAAAGCGCCGGAGGGCCCTGCTTTTGAAGCGACATTACTGACAGCGAACAGCCACGCTGATCCAAAGATGGCTCCCATCCCAATCAAAATCAGATCAAACAGCGACATTGATTTTTGAAAATTTCCTTGTTTAGACATTCGCTTCCTCCTTTGAAACCAGCCTTATATTCCTTACAATGCCCAATATGTAACAGAGAATACCGCTCCTAATAAAAAAACAGGGGCAGCCTGCGCCGCCCCTGTTTTTATTCATGAATCGAATCAAAGTGTTTCACTGTTATATTTTTGAAGGAGGCTGTGCCGCCGTCAGAATAAAGGGTAATTCCTTTATCTTCAGGCTTTGGGAAGACTTCATTTGAAAAAACGGTTTTCCCGTCGCCAACAAATACTTCTATCGTTGTTTTATCGACAAGTATTTTCAAATGCACCTTACGTTTGCTTACATCATAAGGAGCTTTGCTTTCGACATAGGTATTGCTTTTGTCAGGCTGATTTGTGGCTGCTCTATTGACATAAGCATAGCCGCCTTCAGCGAAAATACCGACATCAATATGGCGTTTTTGGTCTTCTGATTCTCTGAGCCTGACGCCTGCATTCTTTAGCTCTGACCAAGAAAGATCCGTATCAAGCTGGTACGTATCACCTGTTATCGACAATGTTTTTGATCCGTTCACATCCTGATCCTCTATTTCGTCAGTTGAAACAGTCAGCTGCTCCAAAGCTTCAATCGGCTGTGAGACGAGGCTGTATGTTCCATCCTGCTCCTTCAGCCGGAGTTCGCGTATGACAGAATCTGTGCCGTTAAAGCCGTTCTTCATTGTCGGGGTGTTGTTGGCATAATCCCAATTGTTCATCCAGGCAAGCGCGTACCGCTTTTCTAATGGATCTGTGCTTTTGCTGTCTTCGAACGTCACACCGCCATACCAGTCGAAGCCATAGTCAAGCCATTGGGCTTCAGTCTGATCCGCTTTGAATTCTTTTCCGTCGAAGCTTCCGGTCCAGTAGGCGTACGTATTTGGTTTGCCCCACGGTTTGCCATTCGCGCTGGCACCGAGAACCCACTTATTCGTTCCGTCGCTTGCCCGCATCATGTAGAGGTCGGGGCATTCCACCATTCCCGCCTGTTCTGGGAAGAATCCGCTTGTGTAATGCCAGTCCTTAAGATTATCGGATTCATAAAAGCCGATTTTTGATCCTTCAGCCATGACCATGACCCATTTGTTATCTTGGTCATCCCATATGACTTTCGGATCTCTGAAATCGTCTGTACCCGGATTAGGCATAACGGGGTTGCCACTGTAGAATTTGAATGATTTTCCTTTGTCTGTGCTGTACCACAAATATTGCTCCTGTTTTTTGTCTTTGGCTGAGGGCTGTGTCACAATCGCGACAAGCGCATTTTTCCCGAAGCCGGCTGTGTTCTCTTTATCCACAACGACGGAACCGGTCCAAATATCACCGTCCGGGTTTGTATATTTCGGAATCGCCACGCCTTCATCGGTCCAGTGCACCAAATCCTCTGAGACGGCATGGCGCCATTCTGTGCCGTTGCCTTTTGGATAATCCCGGTTATATAGATAGAAATAATGATACTTGCCATCAAAATAGATCGGTTTTTGAGGGTCATTTTTCCATTTATCCGGCGTCGTAAAATGATATGCCGCCCGGTAGTCCGGCTTCTGTTTTGATTTTGTTTTTTGGTCATGCTCTTCTTTTGGAAATAAGTCGATAAACAGCAATATTCCTAAAAAGGTTAGGAATACGGTTAGCCATTTGCCTGCTTTTATATAGTTCATATGGGATTCACCTTTATGTTGATAAGAAATAAAAGAAAATGCCAATAGGATATCGGCATTTTCTTTTGCGTTTTTATTAGTTAACTGTTAATTGTCCTTGCTCAAGGATGCTGTCTTTGACAACAGATGTTTTCTTGCCTTTGATGTTCAGCAGGAAGCTTGGCGCAAACGTTGATTGTTTGTCTGCGTAGAATCCTCTGTTTGTCATATAGCTTGTAATCACGACATTGTTTCCTTTCGCTTGAGGTACAGCGAAGTGTGAGTAAGTAAAGGTTACATCGTTAGGATCAAGATCCATTTTTAATACAAGGCCAGTTTTGTTCAGCGGCTTGTATGGGCCAGTTAAAGAATTAGAAACATAACCAAGCATGTAAATATCGTTAGACGTAATACCGTCAATCGTCATTTTTGATCCGCGGGAGTCAGTGAACAGGTACCATTTGCCGTTCATTTTAAAGACGTTCGCACGTTCAATTTCATCTGTTACTGTGTTAGATGCAATCAGCGGTTTCATCACTTTTTTCAGTGTGTAATCATCGTTTAGCTCAATCATACCGAGAGCGCCGTTTGCTAACTCAGCCGTGCGTTTTTTATCGCTTTGCAGAAGTTTTTGACTTTCTTGACGGAAGAATGATGTGCTTTTGCCATAGTATGCTTTGTTAAATAAAGATTCTTCGCCTTGGTAGCCATCTTCAGTTCCAGTGTTTGCTTCAAATACTAAGTATTTGTGGCCTTTATCTTCTACGTAGTGAGGATCTCTCAGCGTATGGTTATCGCCTGAGCTGTAGTTGCCTTCATCGATGAACTGCTGTACATTTTGATACGTTTTGCCGTCGCCGTCAAAGATTGATTTATGATCCTCTACACCGTTGATGTTCAAAGAGCTGTCTGATGTTGATACGTTAACTTGTGCAGTTGTCAGTGTTTGTTTACCGTAATGTTTACCGGAGAAATCAGTGTAGAATAAACGGATTTTTCCGTCAGATGTAAACGTGGCTGAACCTGACCATTCTTGCGTTTGGTCTTTTAGGATAGAATCATTTGCATCGAATTTGTCGCTGTCTTTAAAGACGCGGCCAGCGTTTTTCCAGCTGTCAATAGAAGTTTCGCCGACTTTTTGATAGAACATGTAAATCGATGTGTCATCCGCGTTTTTAGGATCTCCGGCTAATGCAAAGACGATGTGGTAGCCGTGATAGTTTGCGACAGTGCCGTCAGCGTTTTGTAATGGCCAGCTGTCCCAAACGTCCAGGCCTTTTGCAGAAGAGATATTTTTAATTGTGGACGAATCGAATTCAGGCACTTGATATTTTTCATTTTTTTGCTGTTCAGGGATTTGCAGCATATCATGGCGTGTAATATGGGAAATGCCGTATGTTTCCTTATATGGCTTTTGGTTCGTTTCTTTCGCAAATGCTTGAGTTGCGCCTCCTGCCAGCAGTGCGGTAGTAAAGGTTAATACTGTTGCTTGTTTTGCAAACTTTTTGATGTTCATCGTTCATGTCTCCTTTTTTATGTACTGTGTTAGCGGTCTGCTTCTTCCAGCCCTCCTGTTTGAAGATGGCAAGTTAGTTACGCACAATAAAAAAAGACCTAAAATATGTAAGGGGTGACGCCAAAGTATACACTTTGCCCTTTACACATTTTAGGTCTTGCCTGCTTTATCAGTAACAAACCCGCTCGATTTACTTTTCGACCTCATTCTATTAGACTCTCGTTTGGATTGCAACTGGTCTATTTTCCTCTTTTGTTTGATAGAAAATCATAAAAGGATTTGCAGACTACGGGCCTAAAGAACTAAAAAATCTATCTGTTTCTTTTCATTCTCTGTATTTTTTATAGTTTCTGTTGCATGGGCATAAAGTTGCCTTTTTAATCACAATTCAGAAAATATCATAATATCTCATTTCACTAAATAATAGTGAACGGCAGGTATATGTGATGGGTTAAAAAGGATCTCTAACTGAAGGATTTTTCAAAAGATTTGAAACGTTAGTAGCCTAGTAACGTACAGAGATATGGGAGGTGGAGGAATGAAGCAGAATAAAAGAAAGCATCTTCAGACGTTATTTGAGACATTAGGCGAAAAACATCAGTTTAACGGGACGGTTCTGGCTGCGGAGGGTGGCGATATTTTATATCATCACTCTTTTGGTTATGCGGAAATGACGGAAAAACGCCCGTTGCAAACCAACTCTATGTTTGAGTTAGCGTCTTTGTCAAAGCCTTTTACAGCATTGGGAATCATCTTGCTGGAGGAGAAGGGGATTCTTGGCTATGAGGATAAAGTGGATCGCTGGCTGCCCGGTTTTCCGTATCAGGGCGTAACGATTCGGCATTTATTGAACCATACGTCAGGGCTTCCTGATTATATGGGATGGTTTTTTGCCAATTGGGATTCACACAAGATTGCGGTGAATCAGGATATTGTCGATATGCTGATGAATGAGGGGCTATCTGGTTATTTTGAGCCGAATGAAGGCTGGATGTACAGCAATACGGGGTATGTGCTGCTGGCGGTTATCATTGAAAAAGCATCTGGCATGAGCTATGCGGATTTTATGAAAACAAGTATTTTTTTACCGGCAGGCATGAATGAAACAAGAGTGTATAACAGGAGGCTTTCGCCTGAGCGAATTGATCAGTATGCATATGGATATGTGTATGATGTACATTCCCAAACATACGTCCTCCCTGATGAGCTGGAGGAAACGAACTATGTTGTGTATCTCGATGGCATACAGGGAGATGGGACGGTGAACTCTGTCACAAGCGATCTGTTTCGATTTGATCAGGCTTTATATCAGGACGATTTAATCAGCAAGGCTTCTAAGGAATCCGCGTTTTCTCCAGTGCGCCTCAACAATGGAGAAACAATTGATTATGGCTTTGGCTGGGTACTGCAAAACAGTCCTGAAAAAGGGCGGGTTGTCAGCCACAGCGGAGGATGGCCCGGCTATTCGACGATGATGATCCGATATATCGATCATCGTAAAACGCTGATCTATTTGAGTAATAAGGAAGAGGATGCTGAATATGAACAAGCGATTCTGAAGGCGGCGGAACATATTCTATTTGGCCAGCCATATGAGGTCCCGGAACGTCCTGCTGATAAAAAGAAAAAAGCAATTGATACGGCGATATACAGCCGCTATGTTGGCAGCTACCTGTTGCAGGATGGGACGGCTGCACAGGTGACAGCTGAGAATGAACGGCTTTATTTGGAGATCACCGGACAGCTGAGACTGGAGTTATTTCCTTCCTCGGAAACCCGTTTCTTTCTGCGATCACTGTCTGTTGAAATTGAATTCATGTTAGGTGAGGATGCTGCGAAAAGCTTTATTCTCTATGAGGATGGCTCAGAGGAAGAAGCGGTCCGTACGAATTAGAAAGGAATGAATTTGATGATCGGAATATTAGCCGGAATGGGCCCGAAATCGACCTCGCCGTTTATTGATAAGGTGATTGATTACTGTCAGAAGCTGTACGGGGCTTCAAACGATATTGACTACCCGCACATGATGATCTATTCATGCCCGACACCCTTCTATGCAGATCGTCCAATTGACCATGATAAGATGAAAAAAGCGATTATCGACGGAGCGGTAAAGCTCGAGAAAACAGGCGTTGATTTCATTGCGCTGCCTTGTAATACGGCGCATATCTACTATGAAGAGATTCGGCAGGCATTGTCGGTTCCTATGTTCCCATATTGTTGAGGAAACGATAAAAGAGATTCCGCATCCTGCAAAAAAAGCGGTGGTTTTAGGAACAGAGCCAACCATCCAATCCGCCATCTACCAAAAAGTTCTGAAGGAAAATGGACAAGAAGTTGTTCACAAGGACCATTGGCAGCAGGCTGTGAACCAGCTTATCGCCGCAATCAAACAGCCTAATCATATGCAGCATACACAAGCATTGTGGCAGACGCTATATGAAGAAATCAGTCAGCATGCAGATATCATCATTTCAGCCTGCACGGATTTAAATGCGGTGTTAGATCATATTCAAAGTGAGATTCCGATTATAGATTCCTCGGCCTGTCTTGCAAAAAGCACTGTCAGCACATATCTTCCATATCAAAGCTAGCTTCAGACAAGGACTGTCTTCAAACAGTCCTTGTTTTTTTATGTTCCTATTGTTTGACAGTTAACTGCAATGGTGTTAAAGTAAACATGTAAATAGTTACATGATTTTTTCTGAAGGTGAGGTGGTGCTCATGAAGAAGCCGGTTTTAAAACCATTCGCCTCTTTAGAAATCAAGGTTGATCCGCCTATCACGATTGGTGAGACAGGCCTGGGACTGAGACGATTCATTCCGATTCGTTCGGGAACAATAACCGGGGAAGTAAAGGGACATATTTTGCCGGGCGGTGCCGATTCACAAATGATTCGCGCTGACGGCAGAACCGATTTATCTGCCAGGTATGTGATTGAAACAGCAGATCATGAACTGATTTACATTGAAAACAATGGAATACGGCAAGTCAGTGAGCCGTTTCGAAAACAAACGGCAGCCGGGGAAATTATTGATCCGGAGCATGTTTATTTCCGTACGGTACCGACGTTTGAAACAGGCAGTGAAGCCTATCAATGGCTCCATGACCGCTTGTTTATCGGTTCCGCAGAAAGAACCCCTGATTACGTTCGACTAGACATTTATGAAGTGCAGTAAAAGACTAAGGAGAGTGTGAAAAATGGAAAACTTTATCGGAAGCCACATGATTTATACGTATGAAAACGGCTGGGAATACGAGATTTATATTAAAAACGACCATACAATTGATTATAGAATTCATAGCGGAATGGTTGCCGGACGCTGGGTTCGGGATCAGGAAGTGAATATTGTCAAACTGACAGAAGGCGTATATAAAGTGTCTTGGACAGAGCCGACTGGCACGGATGTTTCATTAAACTTTATGCCAAATGAAAAACGCATGCACGGCATTATTTTCTTCCCGAAATGGGTGCATGAACATCCTGAAATTACGGTTTGCTACCAAAATGACCACATTGATTTGATGGAAGAATCCCGCGAAAAATATGAAACGTATCCAAAATACGTTGTACCTGAATTTGCGGAAATTACATTTCTGAAAAATGAAGGAGTCGACAACGAAGAAGTGATTTCGAAGGCTCCTTATGAGGGAATGACAGACGATATTCGCGCGGGAAAATTATAATAAACATAAAAACCCGGAAAAGAGAATTCCTTCTCTTTTCCGGGTTTTCTTTTTGCTGAGTATGCGGGAACCATCACAATTCCCGCGAAAAACAGTATGATGCCAGTCCAGCGCATAGGCTGGTAGTAGTCTGTTTCTCGTAAACATACCACGGCCGATAAAATAATGATACAAGCTGCCACAACAATGGCAGCACCAATGTATCCTGTTTTCCCCTTGTTTATTCTCCTTTTGGAGGGAATAGTTTCTGCCTTTTTTCAGATTCGGGATCGTTTTCGATCGTAATCCCTGAATCTAAAATCAGCGTCTCTCTTGTTTCTTCCTGATACGCCGGCCAATTCACAGCTTCGGTGCTTGGGTTTCCTGTTTTGGCGAATGTGATCCATGCTGATTGTATCGAGTGAGAAAGCTGTTTCACCTCATCCGTAACCTCCGCTTTTGCCATTCGTTCTAATCCGTCCAGATTTCCAAAGACAAAAGGAAGCTCTAATGCGTGAAACGCTTTATTGTACGGCGGCTTCTCCGGGTGCCAATCGAACCGGTACATCCAGACAGGGGCATAATGGGACTGTGCGGATGCATAGGCGACAGCGGGGCGCCAAAATAACAAATCAGTCATCATATGAATTTGGCTTTCCAGAGAACGCGGATACAAATCGGCAGCTTTCTCTGCCAGCGGCTTCCCTAGTAAATACTCGAGCGCTGCATCAAGCGTTTCCTGAGAATGAACGTCTGAATCCGGGGTGAAAAATAAATATCCTTCATCACGGGTTGTTCCGATTAATAGCGGAATGCCGGAAGCGGCCCCTTCTGCGATCGCTTTTTCTGGTTCAGCAGGCAGCGTTTTTGGATCAAGGGCGGGCTGGAAGAACAGCTGAAAGATATTTTCTTTTTCTGCGATCCGAAGCTGATCGGCCGCTTTAAGCAAATCTTCCGCTGCTACAGTATGCAATCTGTCCAGCTGGCTCTCATTAATCCCAAGGACCTGTAAAAAGGCAGCCGCAGTGCTTGCCGCTTGTTCTTTTGTCATTGTTCGGGAAGCGCCGCTTTCCATGATCGCTTTCTGGAACAGGCCTTTTGCCGCAGGCATAGCGAGCAGCGCGGCAATGCTCATGCCGCCGGCGGATTCTCCAAATACTGTTACGTTATCGGGATCACCGCCAAACGCTGAGATATTCTCTCGCACCCATTTCAGCGCGGCGGCTTGGTCTAAAAGCCCAAGGTTATCGGAATACGCCTCATCAAATGAAGACAAGTGCAAAAAGCCAAACGGCCCCAGCCGATAGTTCAGTGTAACGACAATGACCTCTCCCTGCGCCGCAAGTTTTGATCCGTCATACAATGGCTCACTGCCCGCTCCAAGATAAAAAGCGCCTCCGTGAATCCACACCATGACAGGCAGGTTTTGACTTGGAGTGTCAGGCGCAAATACATTGACAAACAAGCAATCCTCGGACTGGCGGGGCAGCTCAGTATACGAAAGTGACAGCAAATCAGACGGCTGCGGGCAAACAGGGCCGTACGCTGTGGCATCAAGGACATCTTCCCACACTTCAGGCGGCTCAGGTGCTTTAAAACGCCATTGTCCGACAGGCGGCTTGGCATAGGGGATGCCTTTCCACTTATGTACGCTGTTTTCCGTTGTGCCTTTTACTTTGCCGTATTGAGTCGTTACTATTTGATGAGTCATTGTGTTCTCTCCCTTTTTCCCCCATTATAAACAGATTTACCCTATAGATGCGAACGTTAGCCCTTAACCGATCATCATCTTCCCATTGTTTTTAAAAAGGATTTGACTTCATGGACAGTCAAGCCGATTTCTCTTGCTTCCGCCATCAGCGCTTTCCATTCTTCTATATTGGATTCTGTCAGTTTGCGGTTGCGGTAAGAGGCAGTTTCAGGCTGTTCTTTCTTCAGTCTGTTCGTAAAAGTGAACAATTCTTCCTTTTCCATTCCGGCTTGTACGGCTTGCACTAAATGAACGCGCCATTCTTCTTCACCGCCGCTGATTTTTTCATACATCATTGTTTCTGCGTCAAATAATTCTGTTAATTCAACTTCCAGTGTGGCAGAAACTTTTTTTAAAAATTGAACGGACGGATTCGTGTGAACGCCTCTTTCAATCTTGCTTAAATAGGATTTGGATACGCCTGACTCAACAGCCAGCTGATTAATAGAATAGCCTTTTCTTTTACGGTACAAACGGATAATTCTTCCAATCATAATATGAAATTCTCCTCTATTCCTGTCGTTATTTCGTTCATTATAAGGAATTTTTCGTTCTTTATAAAATTTAAAATAATAAGGGAAGTGCAGTAAATTAGAGGAAAATCATGATTTTGTTCTCTAAAGAGAACTTATTGGCTTATTTTGCAATTTTTAAATAATAACGTTTTCTTTTATAATCCAATCATTAACAGAAAGGGGCGCGGGAAGCCAGCCGCGGGAAGGCTGAAGGCTATGAATACATGAATGAGAATATGAGTTTCAAAGAATTATATGCGATTGTCAGACACAGATTCGTGCTGATTCTGCTCATCACAATCGGCGTCACCCTTATTATGGGTTTTGTGCAATTTAAGGTCATTTCACCGACCTACCAGGCGTCGACACAGGTGCTGGTTCATGAATCAGACGGTGAAGAAAACTCGAATCTCAGTGACATCCAGCGAAATCTTCAGTATAGCAGCACGTTCCAATCGATTATGAAAAGCACTGCCTTGATGGAAGAAGTTAAGGCGGAATTGCACCTATCTGAATCGGCTTCCTCGCTGAAAGGAAAAGTGGTTACCAGCAGTGAAAATGAATCAGAAATAATCAACGTTGCCGTTCAGGATCACGATCCGGCGAAAGCAGCTGAGATTGCGAACACGTTAGTGAACAAGTTTGAAAAAGAAGTAGATGAAAGAATGAATGTACAAGGCGTACATATATTATCAGAGGCGAAGGCTTCTGAAAGCCCGATGATCAAGCCGGCCAGGCTGCGAAATATGGTCATGGCTTTTGGCGCTGCTGTCATGGGCGGCATTACACTGGCATTTTTTCTGCATTTTCTCGATGATACATGCAAAAGCGCACGGCAGCTGAGCGAGAGAACCGGATTGCCATGCTTAGGCTCCGTTCCTGATGTCCACAAAGGGCGGAATCGCGGGATAAAACATTTCGGGGAGTGAAGCGAGTGATCTTTAGAAAAAAGAAAGCAAGGCGAGGTTTGGCTCAAATATCTGTTTTACACAATAAATCAGTTGTTGCGGAACAATATCGCACCATTCGGACAAACATTGAGTTCTCATCTGTCCAGACCAACTTGCGATCTATCCTCGTCACCTCCTCTGTGCCTGGTGAAGGTAAATCGTTCAGTGCAGCGAATCTTGCGGCTGTCTTTGCGCAGCAGCAGGAAAAGAAAGTACTGCTGGTGGATGCCGATTTAAGAAAGCCGACCATCAATCAGACGTTTCAGGTTGATAATGTAACCGGGCTGACAAATGTGCTGGTCGGCAATGCTTCACTCAGTGAGACGGTGCAAAAGACGCCGATCGATAACTTATATGTACTGACAAGCGGGCCGACCCCGCCAAATCCGGCAGAACTGCTGTCTTCAAAAGCAATGGGAGACTTAATATCTGAGATCTATGAACAATTCAGCCTCGTCATCTTTGATTCCCCTCCGCTTTTGGCTGTTGCAGATGCTCAGATTCTAGCAAATCAAACAGACGGCAGCGTGCTCGTCGTTTTAAGCGGAAAAACAAAAACCGATACCGTTCTGAAAGCAAAAGATGCACTGGAACAATCCAATGCGAAGCTGTTAGGCGCTCTTTTAAACAAAAAGAAAATGAAAAAATCGGAACACTATTCCTACTAGTTTTTGTAAAGGTGATGTCTCCTGACCTGTATCAATGGAGGCACTCGGCTCTGCTGTGGGCAGCTGAAGTTGCTGCCTTAGATGCTGGTCGTCGCTGGCGGGGCGTGAGGATGGGTTAAATGCCCACTTATCTCATATATACATAGGACGTATTGTCGGTTTAGCTGCTGCCGATTTTTTTGAGAGACGAAAACCGCCGCAGCTAAACCGATAAAAGAATTAGGGGGGAAAAGGTTGAGTTACCGGAGAAGACTGTCAATGATTATTGCGCTGGATACTTACCTCGTTTTAAATTCAGTTATTGCAGGATATCAATTTTTAAAAGATTCCTATCAATTTTATGACTCCGGAGCATTACTGCTTACCGCTGTCAGCTTGCTCCTCAGCTATCATGTGTGTGCTTTCCTGTTCAATCAGTATAAACAGGTGTGGACATACACCGGACTCGGCGAGCTGATTGTCCTGCTTAAGGGCATTACGCTTTCCGCCGCTGTGACCGGTATCATTCAGTATGCTGTGTATCATACGATGTTCTTCCGTCTGTTAACCGCGTGCTGGGTGCTTCAGCTTTTGTCTATTGGAGGGACCCGTATTTTATCTAGAGTATTAAACGAAAGCATCAGGAAAAAACGCTGCGCCTCGTCCCGCGCGCTGATTATCGGGGCGGGCTCAGGTGGGACTCTGATGGTCAGGCAGCTGCTTTCGAAAGATGAACCTGATATCATACCTGTCGCTTTTATTGATGACGACCAAACGAAGCATAAATTAGAAATTATGGGACTGCCCGTAATCGGCGGAAAAGAAAGTATCATGCCTGCGGTGCAAAAGCTCAAAATTAATTATATTATTATTGCCATTCCTTCACTCCGCACCCATGAGCTTCAGGTGTTATATAAAGAATGTGTGCGAACAGGAGTAAGCATTAAAATTATGCCTCATTTTGATGAAATGCTGCTTGGCACACGAACTGCCGGACAAATCAGAGATGTAAAAGCTGAGGACTTGCTCGGCAGAAAGCCGGTAACCCTCGACACTAGCGAAATTTCGAACCGCATCAAAGGAAAAACAGTTCTCGTCACGGGAGCGGGCGGATCAATCGGCTCGGAAATCTGCCGTCAGATCAGTGCGTTTCAGCCTAAGGAAATCATTCTGCTCGGCCATGGGGAAAACAGCATTCATTCGATTTATACAGAGCTGAACGGACGATTCGGCAAACACATTGTGTTCCATACGGAAATCGCTGATGTGCAGGACCGCGATAAAATGTTTACCTTGATGAAAAAATACGAGCCGCATGTTGTCTATCATGCAGCTGCCCATAAGCATGTGCCTTTAATGGAACATAATCCTGAAGAGGCGGTCAAAAACAATATTATCGGAACAAAAAATGTCGCGGGAGCAGCCGATATGTCGGGAACAGAGACATTCGTGCTGATTTCATCGGACAAAGCGGTGAACCCAGCCAACGTAATGGGGGCGACAAAACGATTCGCAGAGATGATTATTATGAATCTTGGGAAAGTCAGCAGAACCAAATTTGTCGCTGTTCGCTTCGGCAATGTACTCGGGAGCCGCGGCAGCGTCATTCCGATTTTCAAAAAACAGATTGAAAAAGGCGGCCCGGTGACAGTAACACATCCGGCAATGACCCGCTATTTCATGACGATTCCCGAGGCATCAAGGCTTGTGATTCAGGCTGGGGCACTGGCGAAAGGGCGTCAGATTTTCGTTCTCGATATGGGAGAGCCCGTAAAGATTGTGGATCTTGCCAAAAACCTCATTCATTTGTCCGGCTACACGACAGAGCAGATTCCAATCGAATTCACAGGCATTCGTCCGGGCGAAAAAATGTATGAAGAATTACTGAACAAAAATGAAGTTCACGCTGAACAAATCTTTCCAAAAATTCACATCGGTAAAGCGGTAGACGGCGATTGGCCGGTGCTGATGCGCTTTATCGAGGATTTTCATGAGCTGCCGGAAGCCGACCTGAGAGCGAGACTGTTTGCGGCAATCAATACATCAGACAAAATGACGGCTGCCAGCGTTCATTAGGGGGAGTGAAAATGACGAAAAAGATATTGTTTTGCGCGACTGTTGATTATCATTTTAAGGCCTTTCACCTCCCTTATTTTAAATGGTTCAAGCAAATGGGTTGGGAGGTTCATGTCGCCGCGAACGGACAAACCAAGCTGCCGTATGTGGATGAGAAATTCTCCATCCCGATTCGTAGGTCACCTTTTAATCCTCAGAACCTGGCCGTTTATAGGCAGCTGAAGAAAGTGATCGACACCTATGAATACGACATTGTCCATTGCCATACACCGGTCGGCGGTGTTCTCGCCAGACTGGCGGCGAGGCAGGCACGGCGGCACGGAACAAAGGTGCTGTACACAGCGCACGGATTTCACTTCTGCAAAGGAGCACCAATGAAAAATTGGTTTCTTTACTATCCGATCGAGAAATGGCTTTCAGCATATACGGACTGCCTGATTACGATTAATGAAGAGGATTATAAACGGGCGAAAGGACTTCAAAGGCCGGGCGGAAGGACGCAGAAAATTCACGGCATTGGCGTCAATACCGAGCGTTTCCGACCTGTCAGTCCGATAGAACAGCAAAGACTCAGAGAAAAGCACGGATTCCGTGAAGATGATTTTATATTGGTTTATCCGGCTGAGCTCAATCTGAACAAAAACCAGAAGCTGTTAATTGAAGCCGCAGCCTTGCTAAAAGAAAACATTCCCTCGCTTCGCCTTGTGTTTGCCGGGGAAGGGGCAATGGAACAAACGTATCAAACGTTGGCTGAAAAGCTTGGCGCTTCCGCCAATGTCTGTTTTTACGGCTTTTGCAGCGACATACATGAGCTGATTCAGCTTGCGGATATATCTGTCGCATCCAGCATTAGAGAGGGCCTCGGCATGAATGTGCTTGAGGGAATGGCGGCAGAAAAACCGGCGATCGCCACAGATAATCGCGGGCATCGGGAAATCATCCGCGACGGAGAAAACGGCTTTCTGATCAAAATCGGTGACAGTGCTGCTTTTGCCCGCCGGATTGAACTGCTTTACCATAAGCCGGAGCTCTGCCGAAAGCTGGGACAGGAAGGCCGAAAAACAGCCTTGCGCTTCTCGGAGGCGCGAACGGTGGAAGAAATGGCAGATATTTATTCCGCCTACATGGATATGGATACAAAGGAGAAAAGCGTATGAACTCAGGACCGAAAGTTTCTGTCATTATGGGCATTTATAATTGCGAACGCACTTTGGCAGAAAGCATAGAATCCATTCTCAGCCAATCCTATAAAAATTGGGAGCTGATTTTGTGCGATGATGCGTCAACAGACGGCACGCTCCGTATCGCGAAGCAGTATGCCGCTCATTACAGCGACCGCATCAAACTGATTCAAAACAAAACAAACAAGCGGCTTGCCGCATCATTAAATCATTGTCTTTCGCATGCGACAGGAGATTATATCGCACGTCAGGACGGAGATGACCTTTCGTTCCCGCGCCGTCTGGAAAAGCAGGTCGCGTTTTTAGAAAAGCACCGACACTATCAGGTGGTTGGCACCGGCATGTTTGTGTTTGATGAATTTGGCGTAAGAGGCACCCGCATTCTGCCTTCTGTTCCGGAGCCGGGCATCATGGCAAAAGGGACCCCATTTTGCCACGGCACGATTATGATGAGAGCGAGTGCCTACCGCACGCTGAAAGGCTACCGGTCGGTGCGGCGAACGAGACGAATGGAAGATATTGATTTGTGGCTTCGCTTTTTTGAAGAGGGCTTCAGGGGCTATAATCTTCAGGAAGCCTTGTATAAAGTGAGGGAAGACAGCGATGCGTTCAAACGGCGGTCATTTACGTATTCAATTGACAATGCCATTCTTGTCTATCAGGCGTGCAGACGCTTGAAGCTTCCTTTATCTGATTACATATATATCGCAAAACCGTTAATCCGCGCGTTTATACCTGCAGCCGTGATGAATCGCTACCACAAAAAAAGAGTGATGAACCAAAAGGAAGGGCTTGTCAAGCATGAATAGCAGCCAAAAACGCGTGCTCCATGTTCTCAGCGGCATGAACAGGGGCGGCGCGGAAACCATGGTGATGAATTTATATCGGAAAATGGACAAAAGCAAAGTGCAATTTGACTTTTTAACGTATCGAAATGATCCGTGCGCTTACGATGAAGAGATTTTATCTTTAGGCGGGCGGCTTTTTTATGTCCCGAGCATTGGGCAAAGCAATCCCCTTACATTTGTGAGGAATGTGAGAAACGCGATAAAAGAAAACGGGCCGTTCAGCGCCGTTCATGCGCACACGGATTTCCAAACGGGCTTTATCGCCCTTGCGGCAAGGCTCGCCGGAGTGCCGGTCAGGGTATGCCACTCCCACAATACGTCTTGGAAGACCGGCTTCAATTGGAAGGATCGCTTGCAGCTGCTGGTGTTCAGGCGGCTCATCTTGGCGAATGCGACAGCGCTGTGTGCCTGCGGAGAGGATGCGGGCAGGTTTTTATTTGGACAGTCCAACATGGAGCGGGAGCGTGTTCACCTTCTTCCTAACGGGATTGACCTTGAGTTATTCGCCCCAAATGGGCAGGCGGCTGATGAAGAAAAAGCAGCACGCGGCATTGCAGCCGACCGGCTCATCATTGGCCATGTGGCCCGGTTTCATGAAGTGAAAAACCACGCGTTCCTGCTGAAACTTGCCGCACATCTCAAAGAAAGAGGCGTTCGCTTTCAGCTCGTTCTGGCGGGAGACGGGCCGTTGCGCGGGGAGATAGAGGAGGAGGCGCGGCAGCAGAATTTGCTAACAGACGTCCTCTTTTTAGGCACGGAAGAACGGATCCATGAACTGATGCGCACATTTGATGTATTTGTCATGCCGTCTCTGTACGAAGGCTTGCCGGTTGTGCTTGTGGAAGCACAGGCGTCGGGGCTTCCATGCATCATTTCAGACAGCATTACAGAAAAAGTCGACGCCGGTCTCGGGCTTGTCACAAGATTAAGTCTTTCTGAGCCGATCAGCGTCTGGGCTGAAACCATTGCAAGGGCGGCCGCCGCAGGCAGGCCGAAGCGTGAGTTCATCAAAGAAACACTCGCTCAACTTGGCTACGATGCACAGCAAAATGTAGGAGCGCTGCTGAATGTATACAACATCAGCACGGAAAAGGACCATGACCGATGATTGTATATGCCGTCAATATGGGGATTGTATTTATTTGGTCTTGGTTCGCTAAAATGTGCGGCGGCCGTGACGATTCGCTTGCCACGGGGTATCGGCCGAATAAGCTTTTGATCTGGATTCCGCTCGCTTCACTTGTGCTCGTGTCAGGTCTCCGCTATCGAGTCGGCACGGATTTTCAGACGTACACGCTGCTGTACGAATTGGCGGGCGATTATCAAAATGTGTGGCAGATATTCGGTTTCGGCACTGCGAAAACAGCGACAGATCCGGGGTTTACCGCACTCCTTTGGCTGATGAATTTCATCACGGAAGATCCTCAAATCATGTATTTTACGGTGGCGGTCGTGACCTACAGCTTTATTATGAAGACACTCGCCGACTATGGCAGGCCGTTTGAGCTGAGTGTCTTTTTGTTTTTGGGAACCTTTCATTACTACGCGTCTTTTAACGGCATCAGGCAATATATGGTCGCAGCTGCTTTGTTTTGGGCGATCCGTTATATCATCAGCGGGAACTGGAAGCGATATTTCCTGATTGTGCTGGTCAGCTCTCTCTTTCATTCGTCGGCGCTGATTATGATTCCAGTGTACTTTATTGTCAGAAGAAAAGCCTGGTCACCAGCGATATTCGGCCTATCCGCTTTATTTCTCGGCATGACATTTTTATATCAAAAATTTATTTCTGTGTTTGTCGTTGTACTTGAAAACAGCTCATACAGCCATTATGAAAAATGGCTCATGACGAACACAAATGGAATGAATGTGATCAAAATCGCTGTGTTGGTTCTGCCGCTGTTCCTTGCATTTTGCTATAAAGAACGATTGCGGAGTCTGTGGCCGCAAATCGATATTGTCGTTAATTTGTGCCTGCTTGGTTTTTTGTTCGGCCTTTTGGCCACAAAGGACGTGATTTTTGCCAGATTCAATATTTATTTCGGTCTGTATCAAATGATCTTAGTCCCTTATTTTGTCAGAATATTTGATGAAAAATCGAACGCCCTTATCTATATCGCTATTGTTGTTTGTTATTTTCTTTACAGTTATTTGCTTATGCCGGTTGATTCATCCGTTCTGCCTTACAGAACGATTTTTTCCCGGTAATTTATGCAAGAGGAGCCGGTCATTATGGAAACACCTGCGGTTAGTCTGTTAGTCGCTGTTTATAACACAGAAACATATATCAGAACGTGTCTCGAATCACTGCGGAACCAGACAGTGGACAATATAGAAATCATCATTGTTAATGACGGTTCAGCAGACGCAAGCCCGGATATCGCAGAAGAATACGCCAAAATGGACAACAGGTTCAAGGTGATTCATCAGGAGAACCAGGGTCTCGGTGCGGTTCGGAATAAAGGCATTGAGGCAGCACGCGGCGAATTTATCGCGTTTATCGATTCAGACGATTGGATTGAGCCTGATTATTGCGAGCAGATGCTCCGGGCAGCAGGCGATGAAACTGATCTGGTCATTTGCAATTACGCCGCAGAGTTTGAGGACACTGGCAAAACCATGGACTCTGACATTGCCCAAACCTATCAGGATCAGCCGAAGGAGCACTATATCAAGGCGTTATTCGAAGGGAAGGTCAGAGGGTTTTCATGGAACAAACTGTACAGAAGAAGCATGATTGAAGCCCATCGGCTGTCGTTTCCGCTCCGAGGCGAGCTGGAGCATGTCGAGGATCAGTTTTTCAGCTTCAGGGCTCATTTTTTCGCCCGCTCAGTAGCCTACGTAAAAACGCCGCTCTATCATTACCGAATTCACCTTTCCTCCATTGTGCAGCGCTATCAGAAAAAATTGTTTGAATCAGGACTTGCGCTGTATGAGGCGAATGCGGCGTTTTTACAGGAGAACAACAAACTGGAGGAGTATCGCAAGGAGCTTGATACCTTTATCGTTCTTCACAGCAGCATCTGTATGCTGAATGAATGGAAAACGAGCGGAAGCCGCCGGCTGTTTGAAAAGCTTAGAAATGTTGGCGTGATA
This sequence comes from Bacillus sp. GW821-FHT01G09, assembly GCF_059422205.1. NCBI lineage: Bacteria > Bacillati > Bacillota > Bacilli > Caryophanales > Bacillaceae > Bacillus > Bacillus sp. GW821-FHT01G09. The sequence continues at coordinate 340,485 of NZ_JBWKWL010000001.1, read as the reverse complement.
TGCGCGGACCCGGTGTTTCAAGAAAGTCTTTCAAAAACGGGTACTGCTCCTTTTGACGCAAAACGGTCATGCCTTCTTCTGATGGCGAAATACAGAATGATTCCGTTCGTCGCTATGGCATCGGCTGTGTATCAGCGGGTGATCGAGTACAAAATGAGAAACAGAGGGTGAGGACATGTCGTTACAATCGTTGAAAATCAATTTTGCAGAATGGCTGCTGCTAAAGGTCAAATACCCGTCCCAATATTGGCTGGGAGCGGCAGATCAACCGGTAAAGGCCGCAGCACATCAGAAAAAAATCATACTGACCCTGCTGCCGTCCCATGACAATTTGGGAGATCACGCAATTGCTTATGCCAGCAAGGCATTTCTTGAGCAAGAATACCCGGACTTTGACATCGTCGAGGTCGATATGAAGGACATTTACAAATCAGCAAAAAACCTGATCCGCTCGCGCCATCCGGAGGATATGGTCTTTATCATCGGCGGCGGAAACATGGGGGATTTATACCGTTATGAGGAGTGGACGCGCCGCTTCATCATTAAAACATTCCGTGACTATCGGGTTGTCCAGCTTCCGGCAACGGCTCATTTTTCTGACACGAAAAAAGGGCGCAAAGAGCTGAAACGGGCACAGAAAATTTATAATGCGCACCCCGGCCTGTTGCTGATGGCGCGGGATGAAACAACGTATCAATTTATGAAACAGCATTTTCAAGAAAAAACAATTTTGAAGCAGCCGGACATGGTGCTGTATTTAGACAGAAGCAAGGCCCCCGCAGAACGCGAAGGGGTTTATATGTGTTTGCGCGAGGATCAGGAAAGCGTGCTTCAGGAGGAGCAGAGGAACCGGGTCAAGGCTGCGCTATGTGAGGAATTCGGCGAGATCAAATCCTTTAAGACAACGATCGGCCGCCGGGTCAGCCGCGATACACGCGAACATGAGCTTGAAGCGCTGTGGTCTAAGCTGCAAAGCGCAGAAGCCGTCGTCACTGACAGGCTTCATGGCATGATTTTTTGCGCGCTGACAGGAACGCCGTGTGTTGTCATTCGCTCCTTTGACCATAAGGTGATGGAGGGCTATCAATGGCTTAAAGACATCCCGTTCATGAAGCTGATAGAACATCCGGAGCCAGAGCGCGTAACAGCCGCAGTCAATGAGCTTTTAACAAAAGAAACATCCCGTGCAGGCTTTCCGAGAGATGTGTATTTTAAAGGTCTGCGTGACAAAATCAGCGGTGAAGCGCAATGATCCCGCTCGTCAGCATTATTGTCCCGATGTATAATGTTGAACCATTTATAGAAGAGTGCATGGATTCTTTGCTTCGTCAAACGCTTTCTGATATTGAAATCATCCTCGTGAATGACGGAACACCGGATCGTTCAGGCGAAATTGCAGAGGATTATGCAAAACGGGATGCGAGAATCCGGGTCATTCATCAGGCAAACGGCGGGCTTAGTTCAGCGCGAAATACGGGAATAAAGGCCGCGCGGGGCACTTACATCGGCTTTGTAGACGGAGACGATTATGTATCTTCCTCCATGTTCCAGAGGCTGGCTGAAGAAGCGGAGCAAAATCGGCTCGACATCGTCGGATGCGGTTTTTACAAACAGTCATCGGACAGGCGGACATATGTGCCGCCGCAGCTTGAGGCAAACCGCGTGCTGACAAAACGAGAAATGACTGAACGGCTTAAACATGCTCACGAAACGAGATTTATCTGGTATGTATGGCGTTATCTTTACCGCCGTGAGCTTTTTGACAGGGCGAATCTGATGTTTGATGAAGACATCCGTTTTGCTGAAGACTCTCCCTTCAATTTGTCCGCTTTTTGCGAAGCGGAGCGGGTGAAAATGCTTGATGAAGGATTGTACATTTATCGTGAAAACCCGAACAGCCTGACAGAAATCCCTTATAAGCCGGCGATGGATGAACATCTTCAAAAACAATATCAAGCTAAAATCGCATTCTACAATCACTATGGCTTAGCAGGCGCATGCCAAGAAGATTTGAATGTGTACATTTGCAGGCACCAGCTTCCGATGCTTTTGGCAAATGCCTGTGCTTCTCCGAATTCGCCGAAAGACATCAAAAAGAAGATCAGACAGATTTTATCCTATGACATGGTGCGGCAGGCTGTCAGACATACACCGTTTCAGCATGAGAAATTATTAAGAGGAGAGCGCTTGGTATTAGCACTGTGTAAATGGCGGCTCACTTTTCTCATCAAGCTGTTTTTCGAGCATCGGGGGATAATGAAAGGCAGTGCGAAGCAAGCATGAAATTCACAATAAACTTCAGCGCTAATCTCACGGCTTTTCTCTTGTCCGTTTTCCTATCGGTTTGGATGACGCCTTTTATTGTCAAAACGCTCGGTGTGGAAGCGTTTGGCTTTGTTCACTTGACACAAAATGTGATTAATTACTTTTCGATTATTACCGTGGCGCTCAGCTCGGTTGTCGTTCGGTTCTTTTCTGTTGCTGCCCACAGGGGAGAGCGGGAGAAAGCAAATGCGTATATCAGCAATTATTTAGCGGCCTCTGTTTTGATTTCATTGCTGCTCTTGCTGCCGCTTGCGGGTTCGGCTTTTTTTATTGACCGCGTCATGAATGTGCCGCAAGCGCTTTTGGCTGATGTGCGTTTGTCGATTTTAATCGGCAGTTTGCTGTTTATTTTAACGTTTCTGATGGCGGGCTTCGGCGCTGCACCATTTTATGCCAACCGCCTTTATATCACCAGTTCCATTCAGGCGGTGCAAATGCTTATACGGGTGCTGTCTGTGCTGCTCCTGTTTGCATGCTTTGCGCCGAAAATCTGGCAGATCCAGCTTGCAGCTTTAGCTGGTGCTGTTATTGCGTCTTTGCTGTCTTTCTATTTCTTCAAAAAGCTGATTCCGTGGTTTTCGTTTCGTATGAAGGATCTTTCATTCCGCACAAGCAAGGAGCTGTTTCAAGCGGGCGCATGGAGCTCCGTCAATCAAATCGGCGTCCTGCTTTTTTTGCAGATTGATCTGTTAACCGCTAATTTGATGCTGGGGGCGTCCGCATCCGGGAAATACGCGGCGATTATCCAGTTTCCGCTGCTTTTGCGCAGCTTGGCCGGAACGGTCGCATCCCTGTTTGCGCCTATCATGACTTCATATTATTCAAAAGGCGATATGGAAGGATTGATGAATTACGCCAATAAGGCAGTAAGGCTCAATGGTCTTTTGCTTGCACTTCCTGCTGCCTTATTGGGCGGATTGGCGGGACCTTTTCTGACAATCTGGCTCGGACCGTCCTTTTCAACGATAGCACCGCTTTTATTTATTCATGCCGGATACTTGGTTGTCAGCCTCGCCTTTATGCCGCTGTTTTATATATGGACCGCTTTTAATCAACAAAAAACACCGGCGATTGTTACCCTGCTGTTAGGTGCGGTGAATGTGGTGCTGGCGGTCACGCTGAGCGGGCCGGCTCATCTCGGTCTGTACGGCATAACATTGGCAGGGGCCATTTCTCTTATTTTAAAAAATGCCATCTTTACGCCGCTTTACGTATCCCGCATTACAGGCTACAAAAAGCACGTGTTCTTTAAAGGCATAATCGGGCCTCTTTCAGCCGCTGTATTTGCCTGGACGGTCTGTAAGGCAATTCAGTTCGTTGTGAAGATTGACAGCTGGCCGTCACTGATAGCGACGGGAGTGACAGTCAGCTTTTGCTACGCTGTTTTCGCTTTTATGCTCGTTTGTACAAAAGAGGAAAGACAGCTGATACTAAAACGGTTTCGAAAAACGAAAGGAGCTGTGAATCTTTGATCCTGAAACGACTTTTTGATCTGACGGCCGCCATTTTTTTGTTGTGCTGTACGAGTGTGATCATTCTGTTCACCATCGCCGTTGTCAGGCTGAAAATAGGATCACCTGTCTTCTTTAAGCAAGTAAGGCCAGGCCTGCACGGCAAACCGTTCACCCTATATAAGTTCCGGACAATGACGGATGAACGGGACAGTGAGGGAAATCTGCTGCCCGATGAAGTCCGGCTGACGAAAACGGGCAGGCTGATCAGAAAGCTGAGCATTGATGAGCTTCCGCAGCTCCTGAATGTCCTGAAGGGCGATCTTAGCCTTGTCGGGCCGCGGCCGCTTTTGATGGACTATCTGCCTCTTTATACAGAAAAACAGGCACGGCGCCATGAGGTGAAGCCGGGTATCACAGGCTGGGCGCAAATCAATGGCAGAAACGCGATTTCCTGGGAAAAGAAATTTGAATTAGATGTATGGTACGTTGACAACCGGTCATTTTTTCTCGATTTGAAAATTTTATGTTTGACGGTGCGAAAGGTCCTTGTTTCAGAAGGGATTCAGCAAACCAATCATGTGACCGCGGAACGGTTTACCGGAAGCGGAGATGTGTCCTCATGAAAAACGTGGCCATTGTGGGTGACGGCGGACACGGAAAGGTGATCAGAGAGCTGATAAACGCCCGCTCAGATACGCGCTTAGCCGCGGTGCTGGATGATAAATTCAAAATGTTCGAAGGCGGAAAAGAATGGTACACAGGACCGCCGGAAGCCGTTACTGAACTGCGCAGGCTCATTCCTGATGTGCTGTTTCTGATTGCTGTTGGGAATAACAGTGTCAGAAAACAGCTGGCGGTGCGACTGGGACTGAGGAAAGATGATTTTATTACATTGATTCACCCGTCAGCCATCGTCAGCAAGTCGGCTGTCATCGGGGAAGGGACAGTGATTATGGCGGGCGCGATCATTCAGGCGGATGCGCGCATCGGCGCTCATTGCATCATCAATACGGGTGCAGTGGCAGAGCACGACAATCAAATCAGCGATTACGTTCATCTGTCCCCGCGTGTCACGCTGTCAGGAGCGGTTTCCGTTCAGGAAGGCGCTCACGTCGGAACTGGTGCATCCGTCATACCGCAGATCACAATCGGGGCTTGGAGCATTGTCGGCGCCGGCTCCGCGGTGATCCGTCCCATACCGGACAGGGTAACGGCGGCCGGTGCTCCGGCACGCATCATTTCTTCCATTCAAACATCAAACAAAGGATGATTCTATGCATGAAAAAATCTACTTATCTCCCCCTCATATGAGCGGCAGGGAGCAGCACTATATTTCAGAAGCCTTTCGCTCAAACTGGATCGCGCCGCTTGGGCCGCTCGTGAATTCATTTGAAGAACAGCTGGCAGAACGAGTCGGTGTAAAAGCAGCAGCTGCGGTCAGCTCTGGAACGGCGGCGATTCATCTGGCCCTGCGTTTGCTTGAGGTAAAAGAAGGTGACAGCGTGTTTTGCCAGTCCTTCACATTTGTAGCAACCGCCAATCCGATTTTATATGAAAAAGCGGTGCCCGTCTTTATTGATTCTGAGCCTGATACGTGGAATATGTCGCCGACAGCCCTTGAAAGAGCATTGGAGGAAGCGAAAAGAAACGGAACACTGCCAAAAGCGGTTATTGCCGTCAATCTATATGGGCAGAGCGCGAAAATGGATGAAATCGTAAGCCTGTGTGATGCATACGGAGTTCCTGTCATTGAGGACGCAGCCGAATCTCTCGGCACAGTCTATAAAGGGAAGCAAAGCGGAACGTTCGGGCGCTTCGGCATTTTTTCATTTAATGGGAACAAAATCATCACCACATCAGGCGGAGGAATGCTCGTTTCAAATGATGAAGCCGCAATTGAAAAAGCAAGATTTCTCGCTTCGCAGGCACGAGAGCCGGCTGTTCATTATCAACACAGTGAAATTGGACATAATTACAGGCTGAGCAATATCTTAGCCGGCGTCGGCATTGCCCAGCTTGAGGTGCTGGATGAGCGAGTGGAGAAAAGAAGGACCATTTTCACGAGATACAAAAATGCGCTCGGTCACTTAGACGGCGTCCGCTTTATGCCAGAGTACGCAGCAGGCGTATCCAATCGCTGGCTCACCACGCTCACACTTGATAACGGGCTCAGCCCATATGACATAGTTCAACGTCTTGCTGAAGAAAACATTGAAGCCCGTCCGCTGTGGAAGCCGCTCCATACCCAGCCGCTGTTCAATCCGGCTTTATTTTATTCTCATGAAGATACAGGAAGCGTATGCGAAGATTTGTTCAAGCGAGGAATCTGTCTCCCATCGGGGTCCAATATGACAGAAGATGAGCAAGACCGGGTCATTGAAGTGCTACTGCACTTATTCCAAACTGCCGAGGTGAAGAAATGGACAGCAAGCATTCGATGATCAGCCTAAAACAGAAACTGTCCGGGCTGCTCGACGTCATTCCGAAACAATCAGAGATTATATATGCTGACTATCCTCTATATGGGAATGTAGGGGATTTATTTATTATGAAAGGAACAGAAGCCTTCTTTAAAGAACACGGGATTCGGGTCAGAAAACGCTGGAATCCTGACAATTTTCCAGTCGGGCGAAAGCTGGATCCGAATCTCATCATCGTCTGCCAGGGAGGCGGAAACTTCGGGGATCTGTATCCGTACTATCAAGGCTTTAGAGAGAAAATCGTCCAAACCTATCCGAACCACAAAATTGTGATCCTGCCGCAATCGATTTATTTTCAAAACAAAGACAACCTCAAACGGACGGCAGAGATATTTTCTAAGCATGCGAACCTTCACATCATGACAAGGGAAAAAGCCTCCTATGCTACGGCACAGGCCTATTTTACAACAAATCACATTCAGCTTCTGCCTGATATGGCTCATCAGCTGTTTCCCGTCATTCCCACGCAGCAGCCGTCCAATCAAAAGCTGAGATTTATCCGAACAGATCATGAAGCAAACCAGGCGCTTCAGGAACACGCAGAAGCGGAAAGCTACGACTGGCGCACGGTGCTGTCAGCTTCAGACCGCCGGACGATTGCTTTTCTCCAAACGCTGAACGTCTTGAATAAAAAAGCAGGCAACCCTTTGCCCATTGCGTATATATGGGAAAAATACTCGGATTATATCGTCCAAAAAGCGATTCGGTTTTTCAGCCGTTACGAATCGGTGGAAACATCAAGGCTGCACGGCCACATCCTGTCTTCTCTTCTTCAAAAAGAAAACACGGTCATTGATAATTCCTACGGGAAAAACGCCAATTACTTTCATACCTGGATGGAAGGCGTGCCAAGCACCCGTCTCATCCAGCACACCTCAAAGAAGGAAAACCTTCCTGCTCACATGTGAGCGGAAGGTTTATTTTGATTCTCCACGTTTGACTTTGTTGTATGCTTCATCTAAATGCTGAATCCGTTTCAGGACAACTGCATTTTTCGTCAGCTGGTCCTGCACTAGTGTTGAGACGACGGAACGGTAGTAGCTGTTCATCGCGTGGATTTTATCCTCAGACTGATTCATTTCAATATGCTGTTTTAAATTCTCAATAAAATAAGGGACGGAAAAAAGTTCAGACATTTCTTTGGCAGCTCCTTTTTCATAAATGTATACGGTGTGATCTCAATCATGTACAATGAAGAAAGGGGAGTGAGCAAGATGGATATGAAACTTCAGCAAGTACAAGTATTAAAGCCTCAACTGACACAGGAGCTCAGGCAGGCCATCACGCTGCTTGGCTATCATTCGGCAGAACTCGCCGAGTACATTGATGAGCTCTCACTGGAAAACCCTCTTATTGAACGAAAGGAAACAGACACACCGCCACTATCTTACCATAAAACAAACAAAAACAGGATGAATGCACAGGAAGCGGGCCTTCAATTAAGTAATCCGCAAAAAACATTGCAGGATGCGTTAAAACAGCAGTCACTCGATATGAATCTGACAAACACTGAAAAAAAGATTTTTAATTATCTGATTCATTCGCTTGATTCAAACGGGTACTTGGAAGAAGATATAGAGGAGGCAGCACGGCGATTATCTGTATCGGCCAAGGAAGCGGAGGCTGTTTTGGCAAAACTCCAGTCGTTAGAACCGGCTGGAATCGGCGCGAGATCTTTGCAGGAATGCATCCTTCTTCAATTACAGCGGCTGCCGAACAGAAATGAACAAGCGGAAATGCTGGTTTCAGCTCATTTTGATGCTTTTGCGCAAAAAAAATGGAAAGCGCTTTCAGTGGAGACAGGAATTCCGCTTCATACTATTCAAGATATCTCAGATGATATCGCGGCTCTTCATCCTAGACCTGGCCTTCTGTTTGCCCGGCCAGAGCAAGATGTGTATATTGAGCCTGACATTTTTATCACCGTAAAAAATGGGCACATCGCAGCGGAACTGAATACCCGCTCGTTTCCCGAGATCGATCTGCATCCGCAGTACAGAACGCTTTTATCATCCGGCTCCTGTCAGGATACTGTCTCCTATTTATCTGCGAAATATCAGGAGTGGCGCTGGCTGAGCCGCGCGCTGAGGCAGCGAAAACAGACAATCACGAGAATTATCAATGAACTGATCACACGCCAAAAGGATTTCTTTCTGAAAGGGCGAAGCGCAATGAAGCCGCTGACTCTGAGAGAGGTGGCGGACTGTCTAAGCCTTCATGAATCAACTGTGAGCCGGGCCATTAAAGGGAAAACAATACAAACGCCTTACGGGCTGTTTGAGATGAAACTCTTTTTCTCAGCAAAAGCCGAGGCTTCAGGAGAGGGAGATGCGTCGAATTATGCAGTCAAAATGCATCTTGAAGACCTGATCAATCAAGAGGACAAAACAAAACCGCTTTCAGATCAAAAGCTTGTCGATTTGCTGTATGAACAACACGGCATCCAAATCTCGAGACGCACCGTGGCAAAATATCGCGATCAAATGAATATTCCGTCATCGGCAGCGAGAAAGCGATATAAATAAAATCCTCCCTAGACGGGAGGATTTTTTTAAGGAATCATCCAGCTGAATACGTGATGCTGCAAAAAGGTGATGATACAGACGAGCAGCAGCAAAAACAGACTGTGTTTAATGGTAAAGCGGAAAAGATCTGACTCCTTTCCGGCGAGCCCTACCGCGGCGCACGCCACCGCTATCGACTGCGGTGAAATCATTTTTCCTGTGACACCGCCTGAAGAGTTGGCGGCCACAGACAGAACGGGGTCCATGCCGACTGATAATGCGGTGACTTTCTGCAGGTTGCCGAACAGCAGGTTGGCGGAAGTATCCGAGCCGGTAATGAAGACGCCGAGCCAGCCGAGGACGGGCGAAAAGAAGGTAAACATCGAACCTGTCAGCGCGAGTGTCATCCCGAGTGTCGTGCTCATTCCCGAGGAGTTGGTGACATAGGCAAAACCAACGACAGAAGCGATGGTCAAAATCGGAAGCTTCAATTCCTGGACTGTTTCTTTAAAAACGGTTCCCCAGTCTTTCCACGAAATCGCCGTGATGAACTTTGACAGCACTGCGGCAATCAATATCGCGGTGCCGGCTGAACCAAGCACCTCAAGCTTGTAAACCGCCTCAATCGGCGTACCGTCAGCATTGACAATCTGATTGTTCAAAAAAGGCACACCGGGGGCAAAAGTCAGTTTTTCTCCAACAGCATTCAGCCACTTCAAGAACACCGCAGAGCCTTCATAATGCCCGGTTAGTGCAGATTTGACAGATGGAATGCCCCATACGGAAATCATCGCCGTCAGCAGCAGAAATGGCGACCAAGCCTTAAAAATCTGTCCGCCGCTGTACGCAGGCGCCGCCGGATTTGTGCGCGCCGTTTCAATTGAGGCGGCCGACTCTTGTTCACCGGCAAACCGGAATGTTGTTTTCGGCTTCCACCATTTCAAAAACACAGCAAGTGCAGCCATTGAAACAAGAGCTGACAAAACATCGGGCAGCTCAGGCCCTAAAAAATTGGAACTGAGATATTGAACAACAGCAAAGGAAACACCAGATACGAGAATCGCCGGCCAGATCTCCAAGGCTTTCCTGAACCCGCTCATGATGATGATTAAATAAAGAGGAATAAATACGGATAAAAACGGCAGCTGCCGCCCGACCATTTGCGAAATCTCCATCGCCGGAATCCCTGTCGGCCCTTCTACGGCTGTAATTGGAATCCCAATCGCCCCGAAGGCAACCGGCGCCGTATTGGCGATCAAACAGATCCCCGCAGCATAAAGAGGATTAAAGCCGAGACCGACCAGCAGCGCGGCAGAAATGGCGACCGGCGCTCCGAAGCCTGCTGCCCCTTCTAAAAAAGCCCCGAATGAAAAAGCGATCAAGAGAGCTTGAAGCCGTCGGTCATCAGTAATCGAGAGAACAGAGCTGCGAATGATATCAAACTGTCCCGTTTTCACAGTGATTTTATACAAAAAAACAGACGTCACAATGATCCAGCCGATCGGCAACATTCCGTATACGGCTCCTTGTGTCGCGGACATCAGCGCTTTTTCCGCAGGCATCCGATAAACCAATACAGCAATGACAAGGGCGATCCCCAATGTGGCCAAGCCAGCTGTATACCCCTTCATCCGTTTAATCGCGAGTGCCCAAAAAAAGAAAATAATCGGTACAAGTGCGGCAAGCGCTGATAATAGCAAATTTCCCCCTATAGGCGTATATGCCTGTGTCCATTGCATCCCAAACCCCTCCTTGAAACATAAACTGGCGCCATATGTAAGCGGTTTCTATAGATGATATGATCATCTGATGACTGGGTAATAAGACCAGTTACCTAGCATTATATTTTGAAAAAAATCAAAGTACAAGACTTTTTGACAAAATAGTCAAAATCTTTTGGCGGCCCACAAAACAGAGTATAATAGATCGTAAACAGCCAGACCTACAAGTTACGGGGTGAATTGCATTGAAATACAAACAGATTAAAACAAAAAAAATATATGAAGAAGTAGCGGATGCACTATTAGATATGATCAAAAACGGCGAATTGAAGCCGGGGGATAAACTGGACTCTGTTCAGGCGCTTGCTGAGAGCTTTCAAGTCAGCCGTTCAGCGGTTCGCGAGGCACTTTCTGCGCTAAAAGCGATGGGGCTTGTCGAAATGAAACAGGGAGAAGGCACGTATCTGAAGGAATTTGAGCTCAATCAAATTTCTCAGCCGCTCTCAGCCGCCCTTCTGATGAAAAAAGAGGACGTCAAGCAGCTGCTCGAGGTCAGAAAACTGCTTGAAATCGGCGTGGCTTCACTAGCGGCTGAAAAAAGGACAGAAGCAGATCTCGAAAGAATTCAGGATGCACTGAAGGAAATGGGCAGCATTGAAGCGGACGGGGAGCTGGGAGAGAAAGCAGACTTTGCATTTCATCTTGCGCTTGCGGACGCTTCTCAAAATGAACTTCTTAAACACTTGATGAATCACGTGTCATCATTGCTGCTGGAAACAATGAGGGAAACGAGGAAAATCTGGCTGTTTTCCAAGAAGACCTCCGTTCAGCGGCTGTATGAGGAGCACGAACGGATTTACAATGCTGTGGCTGCCGGGAACGGTGCACAGGCGGAAGCCGCCATGCTGGCGCATTTGACGAATGTGGAAGATGTGCTTTCGGGATATTTCGAGGAAAATGTGCAATAACCAACTCATTTCCCGGGCAATTCCGCCGGTTCCGAATGATACGAACAACTGAGACTGAGCCGCAAATGGTTCAGTCTTTTTACATGAGGCAGCCAGAGGGCTTTGTGCACTTGACATTTGCGAAAAAGAAAGTAAAATATTTTACTAAAACAATGCGAGCTGAATAATGGAGGCAGATGCAATGGCGACAATTAAAGATATCGCGCAGGAAGCGGGATTTTCAATCTCAACCGTTTCCCGCGTTTTAAATAACGATGAAAGCCTTTCTGTTCCTGATGAAACACGGGAGAAAATCTATGAAGCGGCGGAAAAGCTCAATTACCGCAAAAAAACAGTAAGACCGCTGGTGAAACATATTGCGTTTTTATATTGGCTGACAGATAAAGAAGAATTAGAAGATGTCTATTTTAAAACGATGAGATTAGAAGTAGAAAAACTGGCGAAAGCATTCAATGTCGATATGACCACTTATAAAATAGCGGATGGAATCGAGAGCATTCCAGAACATACGGAAGGGTTTATTGCCGTCGGCACATTTTCAGATGAAGAGCTGGCTTTCCTTAGAAATCTCACTGAAAACGGCGTGTTCATCGATTCAACTCCTGATCCCGATCATTTTGACTCGGTAAGGCCCGATTTGGCACAAATGACAAGGAAGACGGTAAACATCCTGACTGAGAAGGGGCATAAGAGCATCGGTTTTATCGGCGGCACTTACAAAAATCCGAATACCAATCAGGATGAAATGGACATCCGTGAACAAACCTTCAGATCCTATATGAGGGAAAAAGCCATGCTGGATGAGCGCTATATTTTCTGTCATCGCGGATTCTCTGTAGAAAACGGCTACCGCCTGATGTCAGAAGCGATCGACACATTAGGCAATCAGCTTCCGACTGCTTTTATGATTGCAGCGGACCCGATTGCAGTGGGCTGTCTGCAAGCCCTGAACGAAAAAGGAATTGCCATACCAAACAGGGTAAGCATTGTGAGTATCAACAACATCAGCTTCGCGAAGTATGTCTCGCCTCCTCTGACGACGTTTCATATTGATATACATGAATTATGTAAAAATGCTGTTCAATTACTGCTTGAACAAGTGCAGGACAAGAGAAGAACGGTAAAAACATTATATGTGGGCGCGGAATTAATCGTCAGGAAGAGTATGAATTAAAAATGACTTAGGACACTAAGTCATTTTTTATTTAGGTAAAAAAATTTACTCTAGGAGGTAAATAGTTTGTTTACACATTTTCTCAGGCGTGCTATATTATCTTTAAAGCGCTTTCATTCCTACCGAAAGGGTGACAATCAATGAAAATGGCAAAAAAGTGTTCCGTATTCATGCTCTGCGCAGCTGTCAGTTTATCCTTGGCGGCTTGCGGCCCAAAGGAAAGCAGCAGCGCCAAATCGAGTTCGAAAGGATCAGAGCTTGTTGTATGGGAGGATAAAGAAAAGAGCATCGGCATTAAAGAGGCCGTTGCTGCGTTTGAAAAAGAGCATGATGTGAAGGTCAAAGTCGTTGAAAAACCGTATGCCAAGCAGATTGAAGATTTGCGAATGGACGGACCGGCCGGCACAGGCCCTGACGTGTTAACAATGCCAGGGGATCAAATCGGAACCGCTGTCACGGAAGGATTACTCAAGGAATTACATGTCAAAAAAGACGTTCAATCACTTTATACTGACGCTTCCATTCAGTCTCAAATGGTAGATCAAAAGCTTTATGGACTGCCAAAAGCGGTCGAAACGACTGTGCTTTTTTACAACAAAGATCTCATCACAGAAAAGGAATTGCCCAAAACGCTGGAAGAGTGGTACGACTATTCCAAAAAGACTGCTGACGGCAGCAAATTTGGCTTTTTAGCCCTATTCGATCAAATTTATTATGCAGAAAGTGTGATGAGCGGATATGGCGGATACATTTTTGGAAAGGACAAAGGTGGGAGCTATAACCCGTCAGACATTGGAATCAATAATGAAGGAGCTGTCAAAGGTGCGGCGCTGATTCAGAAGTTTTACAAAGATGGCCTGTTCCCGGCTGGCATTATTGGAGAACAAGGGATTAACGTATTGGAATCGCTGTTCACAGAAGGAAAAGCCGCCGCAATTATTTCTGGTCCATGGAATGTAGAAGCCTTTTCGAAAGCAGGAATCAATTATGGCATTACGAAACTGCCGAAGCTGGAAAATGGGAAAAACATGAGCTCCTTTATCGGCGTCAAAAGCTACAACGTCAGTGCATTTTCAAAGAATGCAGAGCTGGCGCAAGAATTAGCCGTTTTCCTGGCAAATGAAAAAAATTCTAAAACACGATATGAAGAGACGAAAGAAGTTCCTGCTGTGAAATCCCTAGCCAATGACCCGGCTATTATGAAAAGCGAGGCGGCACGGGCAGTTACTGAACAATCCCGTTTCTCAGAGCCAACACCAAATATTCCGGAAATGAATGAAATATGGACGCCGGCTGATTCAGCATTACAGACGGTTGCAACAGGGAAGGCGGATCCGAAACAAGCATTGGATCAAGCCGCTGAAACCGCCAAAGGACAAATTAAGGCAAAGCACAGCGGAAAATAAAGAGGAAGCTAGATTTGTATTGTAAGAGAGGTGAAAACGGTGCAGCATCGTCAAGTCGCTTTGTTGCTTTCTATCATCCCGGGGCTCGGGCAATTTTATAACAAGCAATGGATAAAAGGTATTGTCTTTCTTTTCTTAGGCGCATCGTTTTTTGCAGTCTTTGGAGATCTGCTCAATATGGGGTTTTGGGGAATCTTTACACTGGGAACAGAAGTGCCGCGGGATAATTCCGTTTTTCTGCTGGCGGAAGGAATTATCGCTGTCATCGTGACCTGCTTTGGCCTTGCGGTGTATTATGTGAATCTTCGCGATGCGTTCCAAAGCGGAAAACAGCGTGATGAAAATAAGCCATTAAGTTCCTTAAAGGAACAATACCAACATATCATTTCTGAGGGCTATCCTTATGTCGTCAGCGGCCCATCTTTGTTTATTTTAATTTTCGCCGTGATCTTTCCTATCTTATTCAGCTTTGCATTAGCGTTTACAAACTATGATTTGTATCATTCTCCTCCTGCAAAATTAATTGATTGGGTCGGTTTTCAAACGTTCGCAAATATTTTCACAGTTGATATTTGGAGGTCGACTTTTTTTGATGTACTGGCTTGGACGGTGGTTTGGACACTTGCTGCATCCACACTGCAAGTCAGCTTGGGGATTTTTCTCGCGATCATTGTTAACCAGAAAGACCTTCGGTTTAAACGTTTTTTTCGGACGATTCTGATTTTGCCATGGGCCGTTCCCGGTTTTGTGACGATTTTAATTTTTGCGGGACTGTTTAATGATAGTTTCGGTGCGATGAATCATGACATCTTGGCTTTCTTTGGGATAGATCCGCTTCCGTGGATGACAGATGCCAATTGGTCGAGGCTTGCGTTGATTCTCATGCAGGGCTGGCTCGGATTTCCGTACATCTTTCTCGTCTCAACAGGCGTATTGCAATCCATCCCGGACGATCTGTATGAAGCAGCTACGATTGATGGCGCTTCTGTCTTTTCAAAGCTGAGATACATCACGCTTCCGATGGTGTTCATTGCAATGGCTCCGATTATCATTACTCAGTTTACGTTTAACTTTAATAACTTTAATATTATCTATCTATTCAATGGCGGAGGTCCGGCTGTAACCGGATCAACAGCTGGCGGGACAGATATCCTCGTTTCATGGATTTATAAATTGACAATGCAGTCAAGCCAATATTCACTTGCTGCGGCTTTAACCATTTTATTATCTGTATTTGTTATCTCCATCGCATTGTGGCAGTTCAGACAGACAAAGTCTTTTAAAGAGGAGGCATAAGGTATGCTGGCAGATATGAAAGTCAGAAAATATATCCGTCTCCTTTTCTCTTACTTGTTGCTAGCCTTTATGGCGGTCATCATTGTTTATCCTCTCCTTTGGACGGCAGGCGCAAGCTTTAATCCCGGCAACAGCTTAATCAGTACATCCATCATTCCGAAGCATCCGACATTCGATCATTACAAGGAATTATTTGCGGGCAAGGAAAGCCTTCAATATGTGCAGTGGTATGTCAACTCTATGAAGATCAGCCTGTTTACAATGGCAGGGTCTTTGCTCTGTGTGACGTTTACGGCCTATGCGTTTTCGCGCTTTCGGTTTAAAGGGAGGAAATACGCTTTAACGCTCTTTTTATTGCTGCAGATGATTCCTCAGTTTTCAGCTTTAATTGCCTTGTTTGTGCTGGCGCAAATCTTGGGAATGATCAATAGCCACTGGCTGCTAATCTTGCTTTATATCGGCGGCCTGATCCCGATGAATACGTATTTGATGAAAGGGTACATGGATTCCATTCCGATGGATTTAGACGAAAGCGCCAAGATTGACGGAGCCAGCAGCACCAGAATCTTCTTCCAGATCATTCTGCCATTATCAAAACCGATGGCGGCAGTCGTGGCCATGAACGGCTTTACCGGTCCGCTCGGAGATTTTGTGCTGTCCTCAACCATATTGAGAACGCCTGAATCATATACATTGCCCGTCGGTCTATTCAATTTAGTGAATGATGTCATGGGGGCCAGCTATACGACATTTGCGGCCGGAGCCCTGCTTATCAGCATACCGGTTGCCGTTATCTTTATCATGCTGCAAAAGAATTTTGTATCCGGATTAACCGCAGGCGGAACGAAGGGCTAAGAGAACAAGGAGGAGAATGTGATGTCAAAGCTTGAAAAAACGCACGTAACAGAAGCGAAATTTATGCTCCATGGGGGAGACTACAACCCCGATCAGTGGCTGGATCGGCCCGATATTTTAGCTGACGATATCAAACTGATGAAGCTTTCTCATACGAATACGTTTTCTGTCGGCATTTTTGCATGGAGCGCACTTGAGCCGGAGGAGGGCATATATCAATTTGAATGGCTGGATGATATTTTTGAGCGGATTCACAGTATAGGCGGCCGGGTCATATTAGCAACGCCGAGCGGAGCCCGTCCGGCCTGGCTGTCGCAAACCTATCCGGAAGTTTTGCGCGTCAATGCCTCCCGCGTCAAACAGTTGCACGGCGGAAGGCACAACCACTGCCTCACATCTAAAGTCTACCGAGAAAAAACACGGCACATCAACCGCTTATTAGCAGAACGATACGGACATCACCCGGCGCTGTTAATGTGGCACATTTCAAACGAATACGGGGGAGATTGCCACTGTGATCTATGCCAGCATGCTTTCCGGGAGTGGCTGAAATCGAAATATGACAACAGCCTCAAGACATTGAACCAGGCGTGGTGGACTCCTTTTTGGAGCCATACGTTCAATGACTGGTCACAAATTGAAAGCCCTTCGCCGATCGGTGAAAATGGCTTGCATGGCCTGAATTTAGATTGGCGCCGGTTCGTCACCGATCAAACGATTTCGTTTTATAAAAATGAAATCATTCCGCTGAAAGAATTGACGCCTGATATCCCTATCACAACGAATTTTATGGCTGACACAGCGGATTTGATCCCGTATCAGGGCCTCGACTACAGCAAATTTGCAAAGCATGTCGATGTCATCAGCTGGGACGCTTATCCTGTCTGGCACAATGACTGGGAAAGCACAGCTGATTTGGCGATGAAGGTCGGCTTTATCAATGATCTGTACCGAAGCTTGAAACAGCAGCCATTCTTATTAATGGAGTGTACGCCAAGCGCGGTCAATTGGCATAACGTCAACAAGGCAAAGCGCCCGGGCATGAATCTGCTGTCATCCATGCAAATGATTGCCCACGGTTCGGACAGCGTTCTCTATTTCCAATACCGCAAATCACGGGGGTCATCAGAAAAATTACACGGAGCGGTTGTGGATCATGACAATAGCCCGAAGAACCGCGTCTTTCAAGAAGTGGCCAAGGTAGGCGAGACATTGGAACGGCTGTCCGAAGTTGTCGGAACGAAGAGGCCGGCTCAAACCGCGATTTTATATGACTGGGAAAATCATTGGGCGCTCGAGGATGCTCAGGGGTTTGCGAAGGCAACAAAACGTTATCCGCAAACGCTTCAGCAGCATTACCGCACATTCTGGGAACACGATATCCCTGTCGACGTCATCACGAAAGAACAAGACTTTTCACCATATAAACTGCTGATCGTCCCGATGCTGTATTTAATCAGCGAGGACACCATTTCCCGTTTAAAAGCGTTTACGGCTGACGGCGGCACCTTAGTCATGACGTATATCAGCGGGGTTGTGAATGAGCATGACTTAACATACACAAGCGGATGGCATCCGGATCTTCAAGCTATATTTGGAGTTGAGCCTCTTGAAACGGACACCCTATATCCGAAGGATCGAAACGCTGTCAGCTACCGCAGCCAAATATATGAAATGAAGGATTATGCAACTGTGATTGATGTAAATACTGCTTCAGTGGAAGCGGTGTATCAAGAAGATTTTTATGCGCGCACGCCAGCGGTCACAAGCCATGAGTATCAGCAGGGCAAGGCGTATTTTATCGGCGCGCGTTTGGAGGATCAATTTCAGCGTGATTTCTATGAGGGTCTGATCACAGACCTGTCTCTTTCTCCAGTTTTTCCGGTTCGGCACGGAAAAGGCGTCTCCGTACAAGCGAGGCAGGATCAGGACAATGATTATATTTTTGTCATGAATTTTACGGAAGAAAAACAGCTGGTCACGTTTGATCAGAGTGTGAAGGACATAATGACAGGAGACATATTGTCAGGCGACCTGACGATGGAAAAGTATGAAGTGAGAATTGTCGTAAACACACATTAGGCTGATGCTCCGCTCGATATGGGCGGATTCTTTTTTCTATAGAATGAAACCGCTTACTAAGTCTTGGGGGGATGAAATCATGAAAAGCAAAGTGAAAATGTTCTTTGCGGCTGCCATCGTGTGGAGTGCATGTAGTTCAACAGGATATGCCGCTGCCATTGAGAAGGAGAAGCACGTGTCAGAGCTTCGGGCAGAGGATATTTTTGTTAAAAAAGTAGAGGGGATGAACAAGGATTTTATCAAAGGGGCAGATGTGTCCAGCGTTATTGCTTTGGAAAACAGCGGTGTCACCTTTTACAATACAAGCGGAAAACGTCAGGACATCTTTACAACCTTAAAACAGGCTGGGGTCAACTATGTTCGCGTCCGCATCTGGAATCACCCGTATGATTCAAATGGCAATGGATATGGCGGGGGAAACAATGATGTTCAAAAAGCCATCGAAATCGGAAAAAGAGCGACAGCGAACGGAATGAAGGTGCTGGCCGACTTTCACTACTCTGATTTCTGGGCCGATCCAGCGAAACAAAAGGTGCCCAAAGCCTGGGTGAATCTCAGCTTTGAAGCAAAAAAAGCAAAGCTCTATGAGTATACGAAACAAAGCCTGCAAAAGATGATCAAGGAAGGCGTTGACATCGGCATGGTTCAGGTCGGAAATGAAACAACAGGAGGATTTGCCGGTGAGACTGATTGGACGAAGATGTGCCAATTATTTAATGAAGGAAGCCGAGCGGTCAGGGAGACAAATTCAAATATTTTGGTCGCCCTGCATTTTACCAATCCTGAAACGGCTGGAAGGTATTCATTTATTGCGGAAACACTCAGCAAAAACAAAGTGGATTATGATGTGTTTGCGAGCTCCTATTATCCTTTCTGGCATGGCACATTACAAAATTTGACCTCCGTGCTGAAGGCTGTTGCCAATACTTACGGCAAAAAAGTCATGGTGGCGGAGACATCGTACACCTATACCGCTGAAGATGGCGATGGGCATGGAAATACAGCACCAAAAAGCGGGCAGACGCTGCCATATCCAATTTCTGTTCAAGGCCAGGCAACTGCAGTAAGAGATGTAATGGAGGCAGTGGCGAATACGGGCAAAGCAGGACTTGGTGTTTTCTACTGGGAGCCTGCGTGGATTCCGGTCGGACCGAAAACACAGATAGAGAAAAACAAAGTGTTATGGGAAACATACGGGTCAGGGTGGGCTTCCAGCTACGCTGCTGAATACGACCCTGAAGACGCCGGGAAGTGGTATGGGGGAAGTGCTGTAGATAATCAAGCTTTATTTGATTTTAATGGACACCCGCTGCCTTCCTTGCAGGTGTTTCAATATGCGGAGTCAGGACATATTCCAAAGAAACGCTGAAACAAAAAATCCATGAGATGTAACAAATCATTGTTATGTCTCATGGATCATTTTATTTTACATCAACTAATATAAAACATTCGTCATCACTCTTATGATGGGCTTCCTTTTGATGCTGCAGTGATGTAAGGATGTTCTCCTTCAGGTCAGCGATCGGCGAATCAGGATGATCCTTTAGTAAATCATATAAATAACATGAAGCCGTAGAATCCATCACGCCATCTGTATACAGAAGCAATCTTCCGCCCTCCGTGTATGAAAGGCTGCTTGACTGAAATACTAAGTCTTCAAACATTCCGATCGGAGGCGAAGTCGCGTGAAGCAGATGTTGAGTTCCGCTATCGTCCTGCCAAAGTGCCGGCGGATGTCCTGCGTTGACATAATCAATTCTTTGCCGTGCTATGTCAATCTCGAGATAAATAGCAGTGCAATAATGTCTTGCTTCCTCATCATTTTGAAACAAGCTGTGAAGGTGCCGGTCCAATTCCTTCATAACTTTAACGGGGCTGAGACCTTGCGTGATCTGGCGCTGAAACAAAGGATGAAGAGACATCGTAATCAATGCAGATGAAATTCCGTGCCCCATCACATCAAGGATAATAATGCCGTAACGGTGTTCATCGATTTGATAATATCCGTAAAGATCACCTGACAATTCACTCGATGCATTGTAATAAGAGTCAATCTGAACCTGATCGTTTACAATTGGTTCAGTCAACGAGTTTTTCTGGATCTTTCTGGCGAGTTCAAGCTCTCTTTTGGTGTTTAATTTAAATTGTTGATTTTGTTTATTGATCTCAAGAAGTTCTTCTTGTTTTGCTTTCAGCGTTTCCAAGGCAATTTCTAACTCCGCATTGGCTTTCTGTTTGGCAAGCAAAGCTTCTTGGGCCTCATTTCTGGCTATCAGCAGCTCATTTTCATATTCATTTCGCTTTCGCATTGGAATAAGAACACAATCAAAGACAGAAGCCCCGCTATCGTGTCTCGCAATAGCATTGATAAGGACGGGAATTTCTTCTCCATCTCTTGCTTTCAGGGAAATGTATATTTCTTCGATGTGATGCTCTAATTTCAAAAGCGGAAAAAAATAAAGCTGGCAGAAAAGCTGTGCGGGAATGGTCAACATCATATTCATATGCTGGCCGATAACCTGCTCCGGCTCATAATCCAGAATCTTGATAAGGGTACGGTTGGCAGCTATGATCGACCCCTCTTCTGACAAAGCGAGGAAACCGCAGGGTGCATCATTCAATTGTTTGTCCATCTAAGAGGGTCACCTCTATCCCTTTCGTTCCTATATCACACGTGTGCTTTTAAATAATCGCCGATCAGCTGTATCGTCTCATCTGGATGGCTCATATGAGGGCAATGTCCGCGAGCCTCCATTTGTTTCAGACTGCTATAAGGCAGATGCTGATGCATATACTTACCTACTGTTGCAGGTGCGATGATATCATCTGCACATTGGAGAATAAGAGAGGGAACCGTTACCTTCGAAAGATCCTCTCGGTGATCAGAAAAAAACGCCGCTTTCGCGAATTGGCGGGCAATGACAGGATCAGTAGAACAAAAACGGCTTTCAAGCTCTTCCTTAATTTCAGGCCGATCTGGCTGATTCAGAACGGTTGCCGCAAATACAGTCGCCCAGCCGATATAATTTTTCTCCATCATCTCCAGCAAGCCAAGGAGCTGCTCCTCTTCAAATCCTCCGTAATACTCAGGCGGATCATTCAAATAGCAAGGAGAAGGCCCCACCATCACCAGATGGGAAAAAAGCTCCGGGCGGCGGATGGATGCAAGCATCCCAATCAAGGCTCCGACGGAGTGCCCCACAAACACGGTTTCCTTCAGATCTAAAGCTTCACAAACATCAAGAACATCCTGGGCATAGCCGTCAAGTGTCTGGTAACGATTCAGGTCATATGCGCGCAAATCTGAATGTCCCGAACCGACGTAATCAAATAAAATCACCCGATGATCTTCTTCAAAGGCAGGTGCCACGGCATTCCACACGCTTTGATCGCATCCAAAACCAGGTGCGAACATGATAGATGCTTTGCCGCTGCCTTTCACCTTCACATGATTTCTAGACAAAATCGCTTCGTTCATGATTGGCTCCTTTCAGCCGGAAAGTAATATAAAGTTCAATATTTCTATCATAACACTCGGATGGTTTGAAGAGTGTATCTTTCTATGAATGTCACAGCAGTTTAAAAGAAAGAGGACATGGGAGATAGAAAAGATGGATGAATTGGAAGATGCAGGAGGAGGATTGCCTAGACACCGGGGTGAGAAAAAAATGACATTTGTCACTCCATCATCATGACACCCCATACTAACATCGTCTTCTCCGTCATTTTACAATCAATGTAAACGATCAGGAGGTGCTCATGTGATGAAAGAAGCAGTAACAGTAAGCAACGTGACAAAACATTTCCAGCGAAAAACCGCTGTAAACAACATCAGCTTCAGTATTGAAAAAGGAGAAATTGCAGCCATTCTCGGGCCAAATGGGGCAGGGAAGACGACCGTCATCTCGATGATATTAGGATTGCTGAAACCGAGTGAGGGAGAAATCAAACTATTTAACCGGGTTCCCGATGATCAACAGGTTCGTGAAAAAATAGGTGTAATGCTTCAGGAAGTAAGTGTCATGCCGGGCCTTAAGGTGGATGAAATCCTTGAACTTTTCCGGAGCTATTATCCGAATCCATTGTCCATGAAAGAACTCGTTTCGTTAACAGCACTCACCAAAGAAGATTTGAAAACAAGAGCAGAAAAATTATCCGGCGGACAAAAACGCCGTTTGAGCTTTGCTTTGGCTCTTGCCGGGAACCCGGAGCTGCTTATACTTGATGAACCGACAGTCGGCATGGACACTTCATCAAGACACCGATTCTGGCAGACCATTCACGGACTGTCGGACCAAGGAAAAACAATTATTTTTTCAACACATTATTTACAGGAAGCAGACGATGCCGCACAGCGAATCCTATTTTTTACTGAAGGACGGCTTGTTGCAGACGACTCACCAATGCAAATCCGCTCAAGAATGCAAAAACAGTCTGTTTCCTTTACGCTTCATTCAAGTGAATCAGTGGAAAGGCTGTCTTGTCACCCGGAAGTCGAGAGAGTGATCCACGAGCATGAGAGAACCATCATCCAGACATCAAATACAGACAAAGTGTTGGCGCTGATCTTTCAAGAAAACATCCCAGCACGAA
Source organism: Bacillus sp. GW821-FHT01G09 (assembly GCF_059422205.1). Lineage (NCBI taxonomy): Bacteria > Bacillati > Bacillota > Bacilli > Caryophanales > Bacillaceae > Bacillus > Bacillus sp. GW821-FHT01G09. The sequence continues at coordinate 317,627 of NZ_JBWKWL010000001.1, read as the reverse complement.
ATATTCGAATTGAGCAAGCGACGCTCGATGAGGCATTTCGCCAGCTGGCTGACGGCAACAGGGAGGCGATGTGAGTGAACATGCTGCAAAAGCAAAGCATCGCTGAAATGAAAAGGGTGCTTAGGAACAAGTATTTTGTGCTTTGGTCTCTGATCATGCCGATTGCCTTTTATTATTTCTTTACAAATGTAGTAAATACCAACGTCCCTGATCAACGTGCATGGGAAGCCCATTACCTGATGTCGATGACAGTCTTCAGCGTGATGGGTTCCTCTATCATGACGCTTGGCATCCGAATGGTACAAGAACGGTCACAAGGCTGGGCCGCCTTTATCCGCCTTACGCCTCTTCCGGATCATATCTATTTATCAGCTCAGATGATCGGCCAAAGTGTCATTCACGTTTTATCAATTACCGTCATATTTCTGTTCGGCGCAATCATCAATGATATTGCCTTGTCACCGTTTGAATGGTTGATGAGCGGACTGTGGATTTTGTTTGGCGCATTGCCTTTTTTAGCATTAGGTACACTAATCGGCCTCATGAGAAAAGTAGAAACAGCGGCCGGAATCAGTAATGTGCTTTATATGCTGCTGGCTTTAGGCGGAGGGATGTGGATGCCGTTTGAGGTCATGCCTGACATGATGCAGAGCATTGGCCAGCGGCTTCCGTCTTATCATTTCGGGAGCGGAGCGTGGGAACTTGTCCGGGGTGGGAGTCCGACTTGGAAAAATATTCTGATATTAATCGCTTATATGATGCTCTTCATGCTACTATCTAAATACATAAGAAGAAAACAAGAAGCGGTGTAATACATGAAAAAGGCAATATCTATTTTCCCGAAGGAATTCGGGTTTTTCCCTTATATCTTTCTGGTGTATACGATTATGCCGTTCCTCTCTTTATTAAAAGAATCAGGTGTCAAACAGGGGATCGGATATGGCATGCTGCTCCTTTTTGTAGCGGCATATCGCCAGTTATTCTGCAGCGTGGGCAAAGCTTCGTTTACATATTGGCTTATCGTGCAAATGGCGGTTATTTTGATGTATAGTGTGTTTTACAATATCACCTATATATACTTAGGTTTTTTCCCGGCAAACTTTGTTGGCTATTTCAAAGAGAAAACGAATTTTAACCGTGCGTTCTGCGCTTTAATCTTTATACTGCTTTTTCCATGCCTATACCAATTTATCGCGAATTCGGTCTCGCTCCGGGAGCTTTTTTCTGTTCTCCCGTTTCTCGTCATTATGCTCATTTCTCCATTCGGCATTCGTTCTATGTTTCGGAGAATTGAGCTTGAAAATAAGCTTGCACAAGCCAACGAACAGATAAAAGAACTCTCTAAAAGAGAGGAGCGTGTTCGAATCGCCCGTGATCTTCACGATACTCTTGGCCACACCCTGTCGCTGCTTACATTAAAAAGCCAGCTCATTCAGCGGCTGGCTGCATCTGATCCAGAACGGACCAAGCTTGAGGCAAAAGAAATGGAAACCAGCTCACGATCCGCACTCAAGCAAGTTCGAGAGCTGGTTTCTGATATGAGGACGGTCACGATAACAGAGGAGCTCGTAAACATTCAGCACATATTAAGAGCGGGGAACATTACCTTTCAATACGAAGGGGCCGACGACTTTTCAGCGATATCTCCCGTCACTCAAAATATTATCAGTATGTGTATGCGGGAAGCCGTGACTAACATTATCAAGCACAGCAAAGCAACCCACTGTGCCATCACCATTTCTCAGTTTGCTGACAAAATGAGGATCGTGATACGGGATGACGGAAAGGGAGCGCCGAAGGAGAAAATGTTTGGGAATGGCCTGCGGGGAATGGAAGAACGGCTCATGCTCATTGAAGGGGGATTAACGGTTTCAGATCATAACGGAACGGTTGTGGCACTGACGATTCCGCTTATTAAAAAAGCAGAATGATTGGAGGACGAAAAGAATGATTCGTCTGTTTATTGCTGAGGACCAGCGAATGCTTTTAGGCGCTTTGGGATCTTTGCTTGATTTAGAAGAGGATATGACAGTCATCGGACAAGCATTAAACGGGGAAGAGGCGCTACATGCTATTTTGAAGCTGGAGCCGGATGTATGCATTATGGACATTGAAATGCCGGTTCGAAGCGGGCTGGATGTGGCAGAGGAATTAATGAAAAAAGGCTGCGTCAGCAAGGTCATTATTTTAACCACCTTTGCTCGCCCCGGATATTTTGAACGCGCCGTAAAGGCCGGTGCACATGGCTATCTGCTGAAAGACGGCGAAATTGACGATCTGGCCGATGCCATTCGAAAATGTGTAAAGGGAAAACGTGTCTTCAGCCCTGAGCTGACGTTTAATATGATGCGAGACGAAAATCCGCTAACCGTTAGAGAGCAAGAAATTCTGAGGCTTGCGGCTTTAGGCAAGACAACAAAAGACATTACGCTGGAGCTCTATTTATCTCAAGGCACAGTTCGAAACTATATCTCAGAAATCATCCAAAAGCTTAATGCGAAAAATCGGACAGAAGCCGCCAGCATTGCTGAGGAAAAGGGCTGGATTTAACCATATACTGCACTCCTGGGAGATCGGGAGTGTTTTTGATATGCCACAAATGAAAATATCCCTAGAAAACCCTTCCCTTCTATTATCAGAATAGTGTACGATATTCATATAGTTATTTTAACTCAGGTCATCAGATGACCTGATCATATATTGGGGATGAGAGAGGGGTTCATCATGAAAGTCTCACTTTTTGTCACTTGTCTTGTTGATATGTTTCAAACAAATGTCGGAAAAGCAACGGTTGAGCTGCTGGAGCGGCTTGGGTGTGAGGTTGATTTTCCGGAAGGGCAGATTTGCTGCGGGCAGCCGGCTTACAACAGCGGCTATGTAAATGACGCCAAAAAAGCAATGAAACGGATGATCGAAACGTTTCAGGATTCCGAATATGTTGTCAGTCCTTCCGGTTCCTGCACAACGATGTTCCGGGAGTATCCGCACCTTTTTCAGGATGATCCGAAATGGGCCGATAAAGCGCAAAAGCTGGCGGATAAAACGTATGAACTGACAGATTTTATTGTGAACGTACTTGGAGTAGAGGATGTCGGCGCGACCCTTCATACAAAAGCGACCTTACATACGTCGTGCCATATGACTAGGCTGCTGGGTGTTCGGGAGGAGCCGATGAAGCTGTTGAGCCATGTGAAGGGCCTGCAGTTTACAGAGCTTCCGGGCAAACATAACTGCTGCGGATTCGGAGGAACGTTCTCCGTCAAGATGGCGCAGATTTCTGAGCAGATGGTCGATGAAAAAGTCGAATGTGTGGAGGAAACGGGAGCAGAGGTGCTGATCGGTGCTGACTGCGGCTGTTTGATGAATATCGGGGGACGGCTTGGCCGAAAAGATAAGAATGTCAAAGTGATGCACATCGCCGAAGTGCTCAACAGCAGATAAAACTGGATTCAGAGGGGGAAAGGATCATGGCGATGAAAATCGGTACTGACGCTTTTAAAGAGCGGGTATCACAGGGGATTGATAATGAATTTATGAGAGGCGCTGTTTCGGGTGCACAGGAGCGTCTGCGGACGCGGCGCCTAGAGGCAGCAGAAGAACTGGGAAACTGGGAGGAGTGGCGCTCATTATCAGAGGAAATCAGGCAGCATGTCCTTGAAAACCTTGATTTCTATCTTGGACAGCTTGCCGAAAATGTGGCGAAAAGAGGCGGACATGTCTATTTCGCGGAAACAGCGGAAGAGGCGTCTTCTTATATTCGTGATGTCATTCAAAAGAAGAACGGGAAGAAAATTGTGAAATCTAAATCAATGGTCACAGAGGAAATCAATCTGAATGAGGTGCTGGAGAAGGAAGGCTGTGAAGTCGTAGAAACCGATCTCGGCGAGTATATTTTGCAGATCGATGATCACGATCCGCCGTCACATATCGTAGCGCCCGCCCTCCATAAAAATAAAGAGCAGATACGCGATGTGTTTAAAGAAAGGCTGGACTATCAACATACAGAAAAACCGGAAGAGCTGGTGATGCATGCGCGCGCCATTCTCCGGAAAAAGTTTCTGGAAGCGGATATCGGCATTACCGGCTGTAACTTCGCCATCGCTGACACGGGTTCTGTCAGCCTTGTGACCAATGAAGGAAATGGACGGCTTGTGAGCACCTTGCCGAAAACACAAATTACCGTCATGGGAATGGAGCGGATTGTCCCGTCATTTTCTGAATTTGAAGTGCTTGTCAGCATGCTGACAAGAAGTGCTGTCGGACAGCGGCTGACAAGTTATATTACAGCTTTGACGGGTCCGAAGCTGGAAGGTGAAGTGGACGGTCCGGAAGAATTCCATCTTGTCATCGTTGACAATGGACGATCCAATATCCTTGGAACGGAATTCCAGTCTGTGCTGCAATGTATCCGCTGTGCCGCCTGTATCAATGTCTGTCCTGTGTACCGCCATGTCGGCGGACATTCATACGGCTCAATCTACTCGGGACCGATCGGAGCGGTTTTATCGCCGTTGCTCGGCGGTTATGACGATTATAAGGAGCTGCCGTACGCGTCTTCACTGTGCGCTGCTTGTTCAGAAGCCTGCCCGGTCAAAATCCCGCTTCATGAGCTGCTACTCAAGCATCGTCAGAATATCGTCGAAAAAGAAGGCAGAGCGCCGATCAGTGAAAAGCTTGCAATGAAAGCATTCGGACTTGGCGCATCCTCTTTATCGCTTTACAAAATGGGCTCAAAATGGGCGCCGGCCGCCATGACGCCTTTTACAGAGGACGAAAAAATTTCGAAAGGGCCCGGCCCGCTTAAAAATTGGACACAGATCCGTGACTTCCCGGCACCGCATAAATCGAGATTCAGAGACTGGTTTGCGGACAGAGAAACATGTGAACGCACGAAGGAGGAGCAGTGATGACGAAGGGAACCATTCAGAATCAAGAGAGCTTTTTAAATCGAATCGCATCCAGCCTGGGCCGTGAAAGAAGAACAGGAGGCGTGGCAGTCCCTGAATGGGCGCATCAGCCGCAATATAAAACACTTGAAGGTTATTCAGCGGATGACTTAGTCACAGTGCTCAAAAACCATTGTGTCAAAATCCATACAGAGCTGATTGAAACGGATTCAACCGGCCTTTATGATGCCCTGCGCGAGCAAGTCAGCCGCTTTTCCGGAGGCCCTGTCATCATTCCGAAGGACCCCCGCTTTGAAGAATACGGACTGAAAAGCCTGCTCACCAAGGACTGGCCGAGTGAAGGAACGCCGGTCTGGGAGTGGGATGCTGACAAAGGCGAGGAAAATATCAAAAAAGCGGAGCAAGCCAATGTAGGGATTACATTCAGCGAAATTACATTGGCTGAGTCGGGGACGGTTGTCCTCTTCTCCTCAAAAGACATCGGCCGATCTGTCAGCCTTCTGCCGACGACTTATATTGCGATCGTGCCGAAATCAAGCATTGTACCGAGAATGACACAAGCCAGTGATATCATCCGCCAAAACATTGCGAACGGTGACACTGTTCCTTCATGTATCAACTACATTACCGGACCGAGCAACTCAGCAGACATTGAAATGGATTTAGTTGTGGGAGTGCACGGACCTGTAAAGGCAGCATATATTCTCGTCTCTGACCGCTGAACTCAGGAAGCCCGGCAGGCATATGCCGGGCTTTTTGCTTGAAGAAACTTCAACTTCCAATTTTTTGGCCGATGAGAAGAGTATGACTTGATACAGGAGGAAATGCGATGAAAAAATGGCTGATCATAGCGGTTTCACTGGCGATTGCGATTGTTCTGTTTATGTATACAAAAGGAGAAGCGAAGGCAGCCGGAATGACACTAGGCTACACGACTGGGGATACGGCTTCATACAATTCTCTTACGAAATATCATACATACATGAATGCCATCGCAACCGATACATTTGCGTTTGAAAAAAACGGACGAATCATTGGCGATGCCCCAAGCAAGCAGCTGACATATGCGAAAAAGAAAAAAATCAAGACATGGGCTGTCATTTCAAACTATAATGATGCCATTTATGATTTTGACGGAGATTTAGCGAGTCGAGTCATGAGTAATAAAACAGCGAAAAAACGATTCACAGATCAGTTAATTACACTGGCCAAAAAGCACTCATATTACGGAATTAATATCGATTTTGAAGCAGTAAATCCAGAAGACCGCGCTGCGTACTCGACCTTCATTCAATATGTCTGACAGGCTTTGAACAAGAAACATATTAAAACAATGGTATCCGTTCCGGCCAAAAGCGCCGATGATAAAAATGATGACTGGAGCTGGCCGTATGATTATGCGAAAATCGGCAAATATGCCGACTTCGTACAAGTCATGACCTACGACGAACATGGCATTTGGGGTGAGCCAGGGTCAGTGGCAAGCACAAACTGGATCAAAAGCTCTCTGCAGTTTTCAGTCAAAAAGATCAAAGCCAATAAAGTCATCATGGGAATCCCTGCGTACGGCTATGACTGGGATGTAAAAGACGGAAGTACCAGCACAATAAGGGAATGGAATGAGCTCAAATCCCTCATCAAAAAACAAAAAGCAAAGCCGGCATTCAACAAAAAATCAGGCTCGATGACGTTTTCTTATGTTGACAAAAAGAAGCATAAACATGTCGTGTGGTATGAAAACGAAAAAACCGTTCAAACGAAAAGCCATCTGGCAAAGCAATATAAAATAGCAGGTGTTTCAGTTTACGCATTAGGAAACGAGTCAGAATCCTTTTGGAAAGCCATTCGAAAAGGGACAAAATAACAGTTTCTTTTTTCTCTGAAGTTATTGACAGTTAAAAGAGAAGCACGTATATTATGTTAATATATTCAGATCATAAAATTTGAGTTTTTCAGAAAACTAAAACACATAGATTGGGAGCAGTAAAAGAAAGTGATCAGAACAGAGAACTGCGGGGTGGTGCGACGCAGCCTGATTCTTCTTTGAACTCGCCCGGGAGTGGTAAGACGGAACGGAATAGATTGAATATTCCCTATGTTTTAACGGCTAACCTTCGTTACAGGTCAAAAGCAGGATTCTTCATGAAGAATCAACAAGAGTGGTACCGCGGTCAGCCGAAGGCTCGTCGTCTCTTTATCTATTAGATTAGGTAGGAGACGGCGGGCTTTTTTGTTTTTGAAAACGAGAAGGAGAGGTAGAAGAGGATGAAAAACGACAATCAAACGTTAAAACGCACGATGACGTCCCGCCATATTATGATGATGGCGCTGGGCGGCGCAATCGGCGCAGGTTTATTTAAGGGGAGCAGCTCAGCGATCGATGTGGCAGGGCCATCTGTAATTCTCGCATATCTGCTCGGCGGGATTATTTTGCTGTTTATTATGCAGGGGCTGGCGGAAATGGCTGTTCGAAACCGTAACGCCAGAACCTTCCGTGATCTTGTCCAGCAGGTATTGGGAAATTACGCCGCTTACTTTTTGGACTGGATCTACTGGAAAATGTGGGTGCTTAACATTGCGGCTGAAGCTGTTGTAGCTGCGATTTTCATTCAATATTGGCTGCCGGGCTGCCCGATCTGGGTGTTGGCATTAGGAATTTCTCTTATCGTCACGATTGTAAACTTGCTTTCTGTTAAAATCTTCGCCGAAACCGAATATTGGCTGGCAATGATCAAGATTACCGTTATTATTATCTTTATTATTCTGGGATTGCTGCTCTTATTTGTATCATTCGGTGATCATACAGCATCCGGATTTTCAAATCTGACAGACCACGGCGGATTTTTCCCGCACGGCGGCACAGGGCTGATCACGGCGATGCTTGTCGTCATCTACTCTTACGGCGGTACAGAAATTATCGGTGTAACGCTTGCAGAGACAAAAAATCCGGAAAAGGTTGTCCCGAAAGCTGTCCGCAGCACACTGACACGGATTGTCGCGTTTTACCTGCTGCCGTTTTTCATCATCGTCAGCCTGATTCCATGGAACCAAGTCAATTCCGTCCCGGAAAGTCCTTTCGTGATGGTCTTTAAAATGGTAGGCATTCCGGGCGCGGATCATATCATGAATGCAGTCATCCTGCTGGCGATCATTTCTTCTATGAATTCAGGTTTATACGGATCATCACGCATTTTGTATACACAGGCAAGTGACGGAAGGCTTCCAAAGGTCTTCTCGAAGCTTTCATCGAAAAACGTACCGATGTTTGCGATTCTGATGTGCACTTCTTCTCTCTATATTGGCGTATTGATTTCTCTGTTCGCAGGAAGCCAAACATTTAATTATTTAATGGGATCATTGGGATATACCGTTTTATTCATTTGGCTGATCATCGGATTCGCTCATTTAAAATCGAGAAAACAGCAAACGGAAACACCGGCCTATTATGTAAAATGGTTCCCGTACACGACATGGTTTGCGATTGTGGCATTACTCGCCATTCTGATCGGGGTCATCATGACAACATCAATTGTCATTACCGGCATTACTGCGGCGATCTACCTTTTGATTACAGTTGCATATTTGGTCAAAGGACGCAAGCATCAGTAAATAAGAAACCCTCTTGCCGCATCCGGCAAGAGGGTTTTTATTATTGTGCAGCTTTCTCGTTTATACCAATCGCCGCAGCTTTCTGCGCTTTTGATTTTGTATTCACGAGACAGATGCTCGTGACAATCAGCAGCAGCCCTGCCAAGAGGCTAAGGGTGAGCGGTTCATGCAGGAAAATGGAGCTGGCCACGATTGATATGAGCGGAATCAAAAAAGTATAAGATGCGACCTTGCTTGCTTCTCCTGAACCGACAAGCGTAAAAAAGACAAGCCAGCCGAGTGCGATAACGAATACGGAGATAAACAGCAGGCTCGTGATAAACGGAGCTGTCCATTGGATCGCCGAAAAGCTTTCTGTCCAAAAGCCGGATATAAGCAGAAACACGCTTCCGATCGTCAGCTGCAGAGCGACCATCCAGATGGAATCGACGCGGCTGCCTGTTTTTTTCATATATACCGTCCCGAGCGCCCAGCTGATTGCGGAGCCGAGAGCCAGCAGAACCCCAATGACAGAAATATGCCCGCCAAAGCCCGCAGCACTAATGACGGCTACTCCCGCAAAACCGAGGATGAGTCCGATCACTTTCATTACAAACATGGATTCGCCGAGCCACAGCCAAGAAAATACACCCATCAGAACAGGCTGGAAGAAGACGATTGCAGAAAACAGGCCGGCCGGAAGATAATTCAGCCCGATCGTTTGCAGGCCGTAGAATAACGTAATATTTAAAAGAGCAGAAACAAGATAAATCGGCCACGTTTCTTTTAAGCGTAATTTATGAATACGCGGCAGTGCGACAATGACTAATAAAAGCCCGCCGATCAGCGTTCGGATGCCCGCGAACAATAATGGCGGAGAATAGGCGAGCGCGGCTTTGGACAGCGGCCAATTGACGCCCCACATGATGACGAGAAATGCGAGCAGGAGAGCTGTCCGCGTTTTTGAGAGCTGCTTCATTGTTCATTCACTCCTTGTAGAACTTTTCCATCATATGATACGGTAGAACATAAGATAAATAAAATGAATCTTTTTTATAAGGAGCATAAGTAAATTGTTATGACCATTACTCAATTAAAGGTTTTTGTGAAAATAGCTGAAACGGGAAGCTTTACAAAAGCGGGTCAGGCGCTGAACATGACACAGCCGGCTGTCAGCCATGCGATTTCTGCGATCGAAGCTGAGCTTGATGTAAAGCTGATCATTCGTGACCGCCGCAATGGCCTGATGCTGACGGATACGGGAAAACAGATCTTAGTACACATCAGAGAAGTCTTAAAAGGCATTGAAAAAGTTGAGCAGGTAGCAGCAGCGGAAAAAGGGCTTGAACTGGGAACGATCCATATCGGCACATTCTCAACTGCCTCGGCTTATTTTATGCCGAAGCTGATCAGTGAATTTAAACAAAAATATCCGAAACTTGAGCTCGTGCTGCACGAGGGAACTGTAAATGAAGTCAAGGAGTGGCTTCATACGCGGATGATAGATGTTGGGATTCTTCTGTATCCAACAGAGGAGATGGAGTACATTCATTTGAAAAAAGACAAAATGGCTGTCGTGCTCAGGGACGATCACCCGCTTGCCAGTCATTCAGCCATTACGCTGAAAGATCTTGACCATGAACCGATGATCGTCTGTGACGGCGGCTATGAATCACCATTTATCGATATGTTCAGGCAGGCGGGTGCTACGCTGCACCCAGCTTTCACGGTCTATAACATCAACACCTCGATCAGTATGATCAGAGAAGGACTGGGCCTGGCCATTTTATCAGAAATGTCCATGTCGGGGATGCCGCTGCCAGAGCATGTGGTGACCCGGGAATTGGACCCGCAGGTATACCGTGATGTGCAGCTTGCTGTTCCGTCGCTAAAGGAGGCTTCTCTGGCGGCTAAGCTCTTTATTGAGATGGCTAAGGAGCTGTTTGGAGCAGAATAATGTTCCAAACCGTTCGTTTTATATTGTTCGAATTTCATCGAATCAAATTCTTTTATTCCTGAATGCAGTTGTGTTATGGTGTGATAGAAGTTCTTTCAATCATGACCTGACAGCTTTGGGCTGTTTACTGATAACACATTTGCAAAGGAGAACAATATGTCTAACAACCAACGCAAAGATACCTTGCTTTCTGTCTTGAATTTATCTCCGGTTGTTCAGGGAGGAACGATTGCAGAATCATTCCGAAACAGCATGGACTTGGCGCGCCGGGCAGAGGAATGGGGCTATCACCGTTACTGGCTTGCTGAACATCATAATATAGAAGGTGTTGCAAGCTCTGCCACCGCAGTTTTGATTGGCCATATTGCCGGAGGCACGAAGAAAATCCGCGTCGGTTCCGGCGGCATTATGCTCCCGAACCACTCTTCATTAGTCATTGCTGAACAATTCGGCACACTGGAAACACTGTATCCCGGGCGGATTGATCTGGGGCTTGGACGTGCGCCGGGAACAGACCAGTTGACAGCCAGAGCACTCCGCAGAAACATCAACAGCGGGGAGGATTTTCCAGAACAATTAGAGGAACTGCGCAATTATTTTAAACCGTCAGGAAATGTGCGCAATCAAGTTCGCGCCATTCCCGGAGAGGGCATAGATGTGCCGATTTGGCTGCTGGGCTCAAGCGGCTTCAGCGCCCGTCTGGCAGGTGAACTAGGTCTTCCGTTTGCCTTTGCCGCTCATTTCTCACCAGCGAATACGGTTCCTGCATTGGAGCTTTACCGCAATTCCTTCACGCCGTCAGACGTGCTCGACGAACCGTATGCGATGGTCGGTGTCACCATTATCGCGGCAGATACAAACGAGAAAGCGCAGCACCTTGCGACTTCGCATTATCAAAGGTTTCTTGATCTTGTCCGCGGTACGCCGAACCAGCTTAAACCGCCTGTTGAGGATATGGATCAAATTTGGAGCCCGTATGAAAAAGCGATGGTCAATGAGCAGCTGAGCTCCACGATTGTCGGAGGTCCGGAAGAAGTGAAGGCGAAGCTTGAAGATTTCGTCAAAACGACACAGGCTGACGAAATTATGGTTAACTCAGAAACCTTTGAACACGCAGACAGAATGCGTTCGTTTGAAATCATCGCTGACGTTTGGAAAAACAGATAACGGCTATAAAAAAAGCAATGTAGCGGGGAGACCCATACATTGCTTTTTTTATTCATTCAGTTTTCGTGCGGACTGGCGAATGATCAACTCAGGCTCAAATATGACATCCTCTTGCTTCGGCTTTTTATGCTCTAAGCAGTCAATGACATATTTGGCGGCTGCTTTTCCAAGCACTGATTTCGGATGTTTGACAGAGGTTAGTTTCACTTCTGAGATTTGGGCGAAATGTGAATCATCGTACCCGACAATAGACATATCCTCCGGCACTTTAAGATCCATCTCCCTCAGCATATCAATCACCTTCAGCGCAATTTCATCGTTATAACAAAGAATGGCTGTCGGCATGTGCTTGCTGTTTTTCTCCAGTGTGGCTTTTACTTTCTTCAGAAGTTTTGATTCTTTTTCTTCCGTTGTAAATGTCACGATCATATCCGGAGAAGGAAACAACTCGCGCTCCCGGTGCGCCTGTATAAATCCGTTCATCCGTTTCACGCCTTGTGTGTCATCAGCTTTAAAAATACCCATCATATGCGTGTGGCCGAGAGAAAGCAAATGCTCCGCCGCCATCATCCCGCCTTTCACATCATCCAAGGTAAAACTTGGCGCGGCAAGCTCGGCATATGACGCGTTAATCATCGCAAAAGGAATGCCGTTTTTCTCCAAGTTCAGATAATAGCCGATGTTTGGGGTTTGAAGGGCGCTTTTTGTCGGTTCTACGATGAGTCCGTCAATATGCTGGGACAGCAGGTTTTCTAAGCCTCTTCTTTCGTTGTCCGGGTTGTTGTTTGTGCTTGTCAAAAGCATAGAATACCCCTGCTCGCTTAAATAGGACTCGATTCCTCTGATGATGCTCGGGAAAATATAGTCTGATATGTAGGTTGTCAAAACACCGATCGTTTTATTGGAATGCAGCGCTGACTTAGCAGAGCGTGAAGCGACAAAGGTGCCTCCGCCTTGCACGCTGTACAGCAGACCTTGTGATACGAGGTCTCCGATCGCTTTGCGGATGGTATGCCGGCTGACGCCGAATTGCTGCATTAATTCGTTTTCGGTAGGGATTTTTTGATCGGGCAGTATTTTGCCTTGATTAATCCATGAACTGATTTCTTCTTTTACTTGCGCGTATTTTGGTAACATATCCATTCCTCCAAAATGTATACGGACAAATTTCAGTATATCACAGCGTTCTTTGTAAGAAAACATTGACAGAAAATGCAAACAAGATTATTCTATATTTGTACGTACTAATTAAATGTAATTTTCGTTAAATTTTAATATAAGTACGTACAATTGAAGTTTTGAATGAAAACGCTTTACTCAACATTCGGGAGGGCAGGGAAATGAAGAATACTCCAACTCAATTAGAACCAAATGTTCCTGTAACACGAAGCCATTCAATGGGATTTGTCATTTTGATCTCATGTGCGGCGGGGCTTGGCGGCTTATTGTATGGCTATGACACGGCAGTGATTTCTGGCGCCATCGGTTTTCTGAAAGATTTATACAGCCTGAGTCCGTTTATGGAGGGACTTGTCATTTCAAGCATTATGATTGGAGGAGTTGTGGGCGTCGGGATATCCGGATTTTTAAGTGACAGATTCGGCCGGAGAAAAATTTTAATGACAGCCGCTTTGTTATTTGCGATATCAGCAATCGTTTCAGCGCTTTCTCAAGACGTGTCCACCTTAATCATTGCAAGGATTATCGGGGGGCTGGGAATCGGGATGGGCTCATCGCTCTCTGTTACGTATATTACAGAAGCGGCACCGCCCGCCATACGCGGAAGTTTATCTTCCTTATATCAGCTCTTTACGATACTGGGGATTTCCGCAACATACTTTATTAATCTAGCTGTGCAGCGGTCCGGAACATACGAATGGGGCGTGCACACCGGCTGGAGATGGATGCTTGCTTATGGAATGGTGCCGTCCGTCATTTTTTTCCTTGTCCTGCTCGTCGTCCCGGAAAGTCCGAGATGGCTGGCGAAAGCGGGCAAAACAAATGAAGCTTTAAAGATCCTGACACGTATTAATGGAGAAACTGTTGCAAAAGAAGAATTAAAGAACATTGAGAACTCTTTAAAAATAGAACAAATGGGGTCGCTCTCCCAGCTGTTTAAGCCGGGTCTCAGAAAGGCGCTTGTCATTGGAATCCTGCTGGCGCTGTTTAACCAAGTCATCGGCATGAACGCGATTACTTACTACGGGCCGGAAATCTTTAAAATGATGGGATTCGGGCAAAACGCCGGATTTGTGACGACTTGTATCGTCGGGGTTGTAGAAGTTATTTTTACCGTTATTGCGGTGTTGCTGATCGATAAAGTCGGACGAAAAAAACTGATGTCCATCGGTTCTGCTTTTATGGCTATTTTTATGATTTTAATCGGGACGTCGTTTTATTTTGAGTTAACAAGCGGGATCATGATGATCGTCCTTATATTAGGTTTTGTCGCTGCTTTCTGTGTCTCGGTCGGACCGATCACATGGATTATGATTTCTGAAATCTTCCCGAACCATCTGCGTGCGCGGGCCGCGGGCATTGCGACCATCTTTTTATGGGGAGCAAACTGGGCGATCGGACAGTTTGTGCCAATGATGATCGATTCTTTCGGGCTCGCCTATACATTTTGGATCTTTGCGGTGATTAACATCCTTTGTTTCCTGTTTGTCGTTACGATCTGTCCGGAAACGAAGAACAAATCGCTCGAGGAAATTGAAAAGCTTTGGATAAAATGAAAACGCTTTAATGAAACAGCCCTTTCTACGGGAAGGGCTGTTTATATTGGGATGCACCATTTGGCGCTTTCTGTATAAGATAAAGATATATAGGATAAAATATTGCTGGATAAAACGACGCGGCATGAAAACTCTGTGAATATTGTCGATGAATTGGCTCTTAACAGTTGAATAAACAATTCCACCCTGTTAAAATAATTAAAGAAAGCAGAAATGATTTTTTTTGGCTATGACGGGACGTTTTTTGTCATAGCGGGACATATAATGTCCAGCAAAAAAGGAAGGAACGTTTGAGTCATGAACCAGTTAATACAAGCTCAAAAAAAATTATTGCCTGATCTTCTGCTCGTTATGCAAAAGAGGTTTGAAATCTTGCAGTATATCAGGCTGACAGAACCCATCGGGCGAAGAAGCCTGTCTGCCAGTCTCGGAATCAGCGAGCGTGTGCTGAGGGGCGAGGTTCAGTTTTTAAAGGAACAGAACCTGGTCGATATTAAGACAAACGGCATGACATTGACAGAAGAGGGCTATGAACTGCTTTCTGTTTTGGAAGATACGATGAAAGATGTTTTAGGTTTGACTCTTTTGGAAAAGACATTAAAAGAACGTTTAAATCTGAAGGATGCCATTATCGTATCCGGAGACAGCGATCAATCCCCATGGGTCAAAAAAGAAATGGGAAGAGCGGCTGTCGCATGTATGAAAAAAAGATTTTCAGGCAAAAATATCGTCGCTGTAACTGGCGGTACGACAATTGAAGCTGTCGCCGAAATGATGACGCCGGATTCTAAAAACCGCGAGCTTTTGTTTGTGCCTGCAAGAGGCGGTTTAGGCGAAGATGTGAAAAACCAGGCGAACACCATATGCGCGCATATGGCGGAGAAGGCTTCAGGCACTTACCGGCTTTTGTTTGTTCCGGGACAGCTGTCACAAGGCGCCTATTCATCTATTATTGAAGAGCCTTCTGTCAAAGAGGTGCTGAACACCATTAAATCAGCGAGTATGCTGGTTCATGGAATCGGCGAAGCTAAAACTATGGCTCAGCGCAGAAACACGCCTTTAGAAGACTTAAAGAAAATAGATGATAACGACGCGGTGACAGAAGCGTTCGGCTACTATTTTAACGCGGACGGCGAAGTGGTTCACAAAGTGCATTCTGTCGGAATGCAGCTGGATGACATAGACGCCATCCCCGATATTATTGCGGTAGCGGGCGGATCATCAAAAGCCGAGGCGATCGAGGCTTACTTTAAAAAGCCACGCAACACGGTTCTCGTCACAGACGAAGGAGCCGCAAAGAAGTTATTAAGGGATGAATAATCCCTCAATATAAATATCTCTCACTTATTTAAAGGAGGAAACAATCATGGCAGTAAAAGTCGGTATTAACGGTTTTGGTCGTATTGGACGTAACGTATTCCGCGCAGCATTAAACAATCCTGAAGTTGAGGTAGTAGCGGTTAACGATTTAACAGATGCTAACATGCTGGCTCACCTTTTACAATATGATTCTGTACACGGAAAATTAGACGCTGAAGTTTCAGTTGACGGTAACAACCTTGTTGTTAACGGCAAAACAATTGAAGTTTCTGCAGAACGCGATCCTGCTAAACTTAGCTGGGGCAAACAAGGCGTTGAAATCGTAGTTGAATCTACTGGTTTCTTCACAAAACGCGCAGACGCTGCGAAACACTTAGAAGCTGGCGCGAAAAAAGTAATCATCTCTGCTCCTGCTAACGAAGAAGATATCACAATCGTTATGGGTGTTAACGAAGATAAATACGATGCGGCTAACCACGATGTTATCTCTAACGCATCTTGCACAACAAACTGCCTTGCGCCGTTTGCAAAAGTACTTAACGATAAATTCGGCATCAAACGCGGTATGATGACAACTGTTCACTCTTACACAAACGATCAGCAAATCCTTGATCTTCCGCACAAAGACTACCGTCGTGCGCGTGCAGCAGCTGAAAACATCATCCCAACATCAACTGGTGCTGCTAAAGCAGTTTCTCTAGTTCTTCCTGAACTAAAAGGCAAACTGAACGGTGGAGCAATGCGTGTTCCAACTCCAAACGTTTCTCTAGTTGACTTGGTTGCTGAACTGAACCAAGAAGTAACAGCTGAAGAAGTAAACGCAGCTCTTAAAGAAGCGGCTGAAGGCGACCTTAAAGGAATCCTTGGCTACAGCGAAGAGCCATTAGTTTCTGGCGACTACAACGGAAACAAAAACTCTTCTACAATCGATGCTCTTTCTACAATGGTTATGGAAGGCAGCATGGTAAAAGTAATCTCTTGGTACGATAACGAAAGCGGCTACTCTAACCGCGTTGTTGACCTTGCAGCTTACATCGCAAAAAAAGGTCTTTAATTTATAGCTGAAAAAGGACCTGACTTGGTTCTTTCGAATAGAAGCGCTATAATGAAAGCGGACAAGGGAAGGGGACGGACTCCCTTTCCCTTTTTCCATGAAGACCGGCTTTCAGAAAACGCTCTGTGATAGAGAAACGACCGCGTTTTAAGCAGCTTTGCCGGCACTTTCGCCTAAGGCCGCTGCCCTGGCTTTTAGACGAACTGCCCTGTGCCGAAAAAGACTGCGATCTGCCCTAGCGGCGTTATCGCTTGAACAGACGGTTTCACGTTTTTCGTGCTGTATGCAAACCATTTTGAAGGAGGATCTCCTAGGCATGAATAAGAAAACTCTCAAAGACATCGACGTAAAAGGCAAAGTTGTATTCTGCCGCGTCGACTTTAACGTTCCAATGAAAGACGGGGAAGTAACAGACGATACACGTATCCGTGCTGCGCTTCCAACAATCAAACACCTTGCAGACCAAGGCGCAAAAGTCCTTCTTGCGAGCCACTTAGGCCGCCCGAAAGGCGAAGTGGTTGAGGAGCTTCGTTTAACTCCTGTCGCTGCACGTCTCGGCGAACTGCTTGGAAAAGAAGTGAAAAAAGCGGATGAAGCATACGGCGATGCTGTAAAAGCACAAATTTCCGAGATGAAGGACGGAGACGTTCTTGTATTGGAAAACGTACGTTTCTATCCTGGTGAAGAGAAAAATGACCCTGAGCTTGCAAAAGCATTTGCTGAGCTTGCAGATGTATATGTAAATGACGCATTCGGTGCTGCCCACCGTGCTCACGCATCTACAGCTGGAATTGCCGAGCATCTGCCAGCAGTTGCAGGTTTCTTAATGGAAAAAGAGCTTGATGTACTTGGAAAAGCGGTTTCCAATCCTGACCGCCCGTTCACAGCGATCATCGGCGGAGCGAAAGTAAAAGACAAAATCGGTGTAATCGAAAGTCTTCTTGATAAAGTAGACAACCTGATCATCGGCGGAGGTCTTGCTTATACTTTCGTAAAAGCGCTTGGCTATGAAGTCGGTAAATCTCTTCTTGAAGAGGATAAAATCGAGCTTGCGAAATCATTTATGGACCGCGCTAAAGAAAAAGGCGTTAACTTCTACATGCCTGAAGATGTACTCGTTGCAGATGATTTCTCTAACGATGCAAACGTGAAAATTGTGCCGATCTCTGAAATCCCTAGTGATTTAGAAGCAATCGACATTGGTACGAAAACACGCGAAACGTATGCTGACGTCATCAAAAACAGCAAACTTGTCGTGTGGAACGGACCGATGGGCGTATTCGAAATCGACTTGTTCGCTCAAGGAACAAAAGCGGTTGCGGAAGCATTGGCAGAGGCGAAAGATACATACTCTGTCATCGGCGGAGGAGACTCTGCAGCAGCGGTTGAAAAATTCGGCCTTGCTGACAAAATGAGCCACATCTCAACAGGCGGCGGCGCATCCCTTGAGTTTATGGAAGGCAAAGAGCTTCCAGGGGTAGCTGCACTGAACGATAAATAATCTCAAAACTGCTATAAGGAAGTGGAACAGATGAGAAAACCAATTATCGCCGGTAACTGGAAAATGAACAAAACACTCGGCGAAGCTGTCAGCTTCGTTGAAGAAGTGAAATCTTCCATTCCAGCAGCAGACAAAGCTGAAGCTGTTGTTTGCGCGCCAGCGCTTTTCTTAGAAAAGCTTGCTTCTGCTGTTAAAGGCACTGACCTAAAAGTCGGCGCTCAAAACATGCACTTCGAAGAAAGCGGCGCGTTCACAGGCGAAATCAGCCCGGTTGCTCTGAAAGACCTTGGCGTTGACTACTGCGTCATCGGCCACTCTGAGCGCCGTGAAATGTTCGCTGAAACTGATGAAACAGTTAACAAAAAAGCACACGCAGCTTTCAAACACGGCATTGTGCCGATCATCTGTGTAGGTGAAACGCTTGAAGAGCGTGAAGCCGGCAAAACAAATGATCTTGTTGCTGACCAAGTGAAAAAAGGCCTTGCTGGTCTTTCTGAAGAACAAGTTGCTGCTTCTGTTATTGCGTATGAGCCAATCTGGGCAATCGGAACAGGCAAATCTTCTACAGCGAAAGATGCGAATGACGTGTGTGCGCATATCCGTAAAACCGTCGCTGAAAGCTTCAGCCAAGAAGCTGCAGACAAGCTTCGCATCCAATATGGCGGAAGCGTAAAGCCTGCAAACATTAAAGAATATATGGCAGAGTCCGATATTGACGGTGCTTTGGTCGGCGGCGCGAGCCTTGAGCCACAGTCATTCGTTCAATTATTGGAGGAAGGTCAATATGAGTAAAAAACCAGCTGCACTCATCATTCTTGATGGGTTCGGATTACGTAACGAAACAGTAGGGAACGCAGTCGCTTTAGCGAAAAAACCGAATTTTGACCGCTACTGGAACCAGTATCCTCATCAAACATTGACTGCTTCAGGCGAGGCTGTAGGTCTTCCTGAAGGGCAAATGGGGAACTCCGAGGTAGGTCACTTAAATATCGGTGCGGGACGTATTGTGTACCAAAGCTTAACACGCGTAAATGTTGCCATTCGTGAAGGAGAGTTCGAACGCAATCAAACATTCCTTGACGCGATCAGCAACGCGAAAGAAAACAACAAAGCCTTGCACCTGTTCGGTCTTTTATCTGACGGAGGCGTGCACAGCCATATCAACCATTTATTCGCACTGTTAAAGCTTGCGAAAAAAGAAGGGCTGACAAAGGTTTATATCCATGGCTTCCTTGACGGCCGTGATGTAGGTCCGCAGACAGCGAAAACGTACATCAACCAGCTGAACGATCAAATCAAGGAAATCGGTGTGGGTGAAATCGCCAGCATTTCCGGACGTTACTACTCTATGGACCGCGACAAACGCTGGGACCGTGTAGAAAAAGCGTACCGCGCAATGGCGTACGGCGAAGGCCCTTCTTACCGCAGCGCCCTGGATGTTGTTGATGATTCATATGCAAATGGTATCTACGATGAATTCGTGATTCCATCTGTCATCACAAAAGAAAACGGTGAGCCTGTTGCGAAAATCCAAGACGGCGATTCTGTGATTTTCTATAATTTCAGACCGGACCGCGCCATCCAGATTTCCAACACGTTCACAAACAAAGACTTCCGTGACTTCGACCGCGGCGAGAATTATCCAAAGAACCTGTATTTCGTCTGCCTGACTCACTTCAGTGAAACAGTTGACGGCTATGTAGCGTTTAAACCGATAAATCTTGATAACACAGTCGGAGAAGTATTATCTCAGCACGGGTTAAAACAGCTTCGAATTGCAGAAACTGAAAAGTATCCGCACGTCACGTTCTTTATGAGCGGCGGCCGTGAAGCTGAATTCCCGGGTGAAGAGCGTATTCTCATCAACTCGCCTAAAGTTGCAACGTATGACTTGAAGCCTGAGATGAGTGCGTATGAAGTGAAAGACGCGCTTGTCAAAGAAATTGAAGCTGACAAGCATGACGCGATCATTCTTAACTTCGCAAACCCTGATATGGTCGGCCACTCCGGAATGGTTGAACCAACAATTAAAGCAATTGAAGCAGTGGACGAATGCTTGGGCGAAGTCGTTGACGCGATTCTTGCTAAAGGCGGACACGCCATCATTACCGCTGATCACGGTAATGCTGACATTCTGATTACAGAATCAGGCGAACCGCACACTGCGCATACAACAAACCCAGTCCCTGTGATTGTAACGAAAGAAGGCATTACGCTGCGTGAAGGCGGAATCCTAGGCGACCTTGCACCAACGTTATTAGACCTTCTTGGTGTTGAAAAACCGAAAGAAATGACAGGAACATCTTTAATTCAAAAATAATTTGAAAATCAAAAGGAGAGACAAAACTCATGCCATACATTGTTGATGTTTATGCACGTGAAGTATTAGACTCCCGCGGCAACCCAACAGTTGAAGTTGAAGTATATACAGAAACAGGAGCTTTCGGCCGCGCATTAGTGCCAAGCGGAGCTTCTACAGGTGAATACGAAGCGGTTGAGCTTCGTGACGGCGACAAAGACCGTTACCTTGGAAAAGGCGTGTTAACAGCTGTTAACAACGTAAACGAAATCATTGCTCCAGAGCTTCTTGGCTTTGATGTAACTGAACAAAACGCAATCGATCAGCTCTTAATCGAGCTTGACGGTACTGAAAATAAAGGCAAACTTGGTGCGAACGCAATCCTTGGCGTATCTATGGCTTGTGCGCGTGCTGCTGCTGATTTCTTACAGATTCCTCTTTACCAATACCTTGGAGGATTCAACTCAAAAACGCTTCCTGTACCGATGATGAACATCGTAAACGGCGGAGAGCATGCTGATAACAACGTGGATATTCAAGAATTCATGATCATGCCTGTAGGTGCTCCTAACTTCCGTGAAGCACTTCGCATGGGCGCTCAAATCTTCCACAGCCTGAAATCAGTATTAAGCGCAAAAGGCTTAAACACTGCTGTAGGTGACGAAGGCGGATTCGCTCCAAACCTTGGTTCTAACGAAGAAGCGCTTCAAACAATCGTTGAAGCAATCGAAAAAGCCGGCTTCAAACCTGGCGAAGAAGTTAAACTTGCTATGGATGCTGCATCTTCTGAGTTCTACAACAAAGAAGACGGCAAATACCATCTGTCTGGCGAAGGCGTTGTGAAAACATCTGCTGAAATGGTTGACTGGTATGAAGAGCTTGTTTCTAAATACCCAATCATCTCTATCGAAGACGGACTTGACGAAAACGACTGGGAAGGCCACAAGCTTCTTACTGAGCGTCTTGGTAAAAAAGTTCAGCTTGTTGGTGACGACCTCTTCGTTACAAACACGAAAAAACTTGCTGAAGGTATTAAAAACGGCGTAGGCAACTCTATCCTGATCAAAGTAAACCAAATCGGTACATTGACTGAAACATTCGATGCGATCGAAATGGCGAAACGCGCAGGCTACACAGCCGTTATCTCTCACCGTTCTGGTGAAACTGAAGACAGCACAATCGCTGACATCGCTGTGGCAACAAACGCAGGACAAATCAAAACAGGTGCTCCGTCTCGTACGGACCGTGTTGCGAAATACAACCAGCTTCTTCGCATCGAAGATCAGTTGGCTGAAACTGCTCAATACCACGGTATCAACTCTTTCTACAACTTAAACAAGTAATAAAAAGACCGCCGGGATTTTCTCGGCGGCTTTTTTTATGCTTTCAGAGATCCAAATAAAGCCTCACCATATCACGGCATTGAATGCCGTTTTCAAAAATCTCCTCGTCGTAGTGTCTGAT
This sequence comes from Bacillus sp. GW821-FHT01G09, assembly GCF_059422205.1. Classification (NCBI taxonomy): domain Bacteria; kingdom Bacillati; phylum Bacillota; class Bacilli; order Caryophanales; family Bacillaceae; genus Bacillus; species Bacillus sp. GW821-FHT01G09. The sequence continues at coordinate 295,635 of NZ_JBWKWL010000001.1, read as the reverse complement.
AAAAAAATCATGGTCGATCGCTTGAAGGCGAAATCCGCATTTTTGATATAGAGACAATTGATGGATACTTGAATTTCCAGTACCTATTTCAATCACCTTTGCTCCCATGTGTTTCGCTTTTTCAATGGCGTCGAGGATAAGAAGCTTGCCAATGCCCTGTTTTTGCATTGTTTGTTTTACTGCGATGTTAACGATTTCTACCGTTTGTGGCCTAGTTGTGATGATCACGTATACACCAGCTAATTCGCCTGATATATAACCTGTGTAGCATTCTCCTCTGACCAAGTAGTCATCAACAATTTCTTTTGACGGATCGGCGAGCAGCAGAAGCTCATACAGCGCTTGATCAAAGTTTGTTGCTTTTTGAATGGTGAGGTGTTGCATTATCATTCCACCTTTTCATAGTTTATAGAGATATTTTCATGATTTTCTCCAATTTCTTACCATTCTATTATAAAATATGTAACATAGGAAATAAGCACAAAATATAGCGGGTAACAAACAGGAGGAAAGCCACATGTTTTGTAAGGAATGCGGTCAAAAAAATAATGAAGGAGCCAAGTTTTGTAAACAATGCGGCACCCCGATCGGAGGGGGCAGCAAACAGGCGAATCAAGAAACAGCTAGCACTGCAGAAACAAGGCAGGCTCCGCGAAAACCGATCCCTAAGAAAACCATCATTTTATGGAGCAGCATTGCCGCGGCGTGCGTTATATTATTCGCCGCATATAAAACCGGAGCGTATTTTACTTCAAAGGATAGGTTAGTAGACAAGTTTGAACAGGCCGTAAATGATGGGGATCAGGACCAAATCGCGACTCTACTTACACCGGTAAATGACTATCTTAAACTCACTAAAAATAATGTAAAACCGTTTCTTACATATTTGAAGGATCATCCAGACAAAAAAGATGAACTTTTTGCATCGCTGCGTGATGAAACAGCCCAGAAGGATATCGTATATGCAGAAAAAGACGGGAAAAGCCTGCTGGTATTTGACCATTATGACTTAAAGGTAGCACCTGTTTATTTTGAAGTGAGCAGCAATTATAAAAATACCGATCTATATGTCAATAAAGAGGAAGCCGGATCTGTAAAGAAAGCAGATCAAGCACAAACCCTCGGTCCGTACATTCCCGGCGAATATACAGTCTCAGCCAAACTGAAAAACGATGTCGTCGATCTTGTGAAAAAGGAAGACATTCAGGCGGTTGGCGATAGCAGCTTTCGTGTTGATCTCTCATTGGAAGCAGACGATGTGACATTCAGCTTAGCGGATGACATCAAGAGCGGGAAGGGAGATTTGCTGATTAACGGTAAATCAATTCATAAAGATCCGTTCAAATCCGTAACATATGGTCCGCTGCTGACAGATGGATCAATGACAGCTTCAGTCGAGGCAGAATTTCCGTGGGGAAAAACAAAAACTGCCGGCATTCCGATCGATGATAAAGAAATGGAGTTAACGTTAATTCCTGATCAAGATACACAGGAACAGATTATGAACACAATTGTCAAAACAACAAAACAATACTCCAAAGCTCTATCTGATGGGAATACAGCCCAGATGACAGAGGCAAGTGCCAATTGGAAGGCAGAGACGAAGGACACCGTCGATTCTATGAAAAGCGCGGATTCATACTTAAAAGATAGATACTTGGAAACTGATTTTGACCGGGACACATTTGCCCTCTCTCAGAAAAACGACGGAACGTGGCAGGTATCGGTAACAGGAAAAGAACTTCACCAGTCTTCTTCGTATAACGACTATACAAAATCTGAAATGACTGACGAAAGTCCGAGTTATGAATATCTTCTTTCATATGATAAAAAACAGAAAAAGTGGATTTTCGAAGATGCAGAATCAACATTCCAATCTGCAGGCACAAATATAAAGAAAATCAAAAATGATAAACCAGAGACATACACTTCCGCCTGGGCTGGCTCGAAAAACAAAGGCAGTGAAAGCTCTGCAAGCGGCGATGTTACAGATGAACAAGTGACATTATTTATGGGCAGTTATCTGCAAAGTCAGGCAGATGCCGTGAATCAAAATAATTTCTCACTGATGGAAGACAGCCTTGAAAAAGGCAGTTCCCTTTATTCCGACCAGCAGCATCTCGTGTCGAAATTAAATAAAGAGGGGACAACAGAAGACTTTAATAACTATGAAGTGAAAAGCTGGAGCCAAAATGGGTCGGCTATCACGATTAAGACGTATGAAGAATTCTATATCACAAAATCAGGCGGCAGTCCAAAGCTCAGAACATATAACTGGACCTATACCGGCGTAGTGAAGAACGGAAGAATTTACTTAACGTCTATTCAATAAAACAATCCCATCACCAGCAGGTGATGGGATTGTTTTTAAAAGAGCATATAACGGAAAATTTCTTTGACATAGTGTTCGATAATAAGCTGAAATGTAACGCAGATGATCAGATAAATCACAATCGTTGAGTAAATGACATCAATTTTCCCTTTATATGAATGCTGGTAACTGCTCAGCATCGCAGGAGGAATGGCGAAGAATGCACCGATTAAACCAACGACTAATATGGTAAAGCAAATGTCTGTATGTAATAAAAAGAAGAAAAGGGCAAGAATCAAAATAGCCGTAAAAGGAATAAGAAATGCTCCGAATCTTGAGAATGAATCCTTGAAAGACACTTGGTTTCCCGCGATTTTCAGGGCGAAAAAGATGCATGCATGCAGGCCAAATAGAAATAAAATAAAATAAATGGTTGGCTCTAAGAAGATTGCTGTAAAGCTTACGCTTCCGGGACCGTCTGAAAAAAGAATATAAAACATCAAAGGGGTCAGCAAACTGAAAAGAACCATCGTAATGATTGCGCTGATCAGCTGTTCTCCGCCTGTTGCTTTACATTCCTGATAAGGGCGTTTCAGGACGGATAAGACAAATGAACCGAACTGTTTTGCTGCTTGCTTTGCAGCGGCTCCAGTTTGAGCTGCATGCTGGTGGCCTGATTGACCGGAGAGCGGTGATCCGCATTTCTCACAAAAATTTCCGCCATCTGTTTGATGGCCGCATTGAGGACAATACATAAAATAACTCCTTTATCTGTAATATAGGGAAAATAGACTAATAGTTTTATTATAAAAGAAAAAAGTTGTAAAGTAATCAATATTCATACAAAAAAAGACACGAGCCCGATAGCAGCTGTGTCTTTTTTTATCTAGTTATTAATATATTTCTCAAATACATCCCCAAAATCCTTAATATGATACTGCGAGCGAACGGATGTCAGCCAAGTAAATCCGAATTCGGTCAGCTCTTTGTATTGCGTTTCAATATTGACGTGCTCAGGGCGGGTATGGTGAAGAATCGTCACTGCTTTATCTAAGCTTTGCTCCGCTTGATTGATTAAAATGTCATTTTCATAGGTTGTTTCAGCGATGCGAAGCAGTGCTTTATAAAGGTCTTTTAACTTTTCAATCTGGTCTTTGTGGACATCAATGTCGAATTGTTCACCGCCCAGCTTGAACTTAATTTCAACATCCAAATCCACTTTTCCGGCAGTTTCAAGAAAAACGTCAGAGATTTTATATTGCGAATAAGGATAGCGTTTCAACGTTCGTTTCGAGGAAGTGGCGCGTTCGCCGTCTACATGGATCAGGGCCAGGTTCGTAAAGCAATACTCGTCTGCTTTTGTTTTAATCAAGAAATAAATTTTCTCATTATCTTCATGCATGACATAGTCATCTGCGTCTGTTTTGTCATAGTCCTGAGGTTCGATAATTTTTCCGATATCAGATAAGCCCAAGGCATCTGCCGCAATTTTTTTGAACATCTGTATACGTCCTTCCTATTCAATTTGTCACTTCATTGTAGCATGGCGCGTTTCTGACAGGCTATAAAGGTTTACCGGGAAATCGCCTCCGGGTAAAAGGGTGGAGAATAATTCTATTTCCTGTGCAGAGACTATCAACAAGGAGGTATATGATGTTCTCATTTATCGTTCACGTCTTCATTTCTTTATTCGCAGTATCGAATCCGATCGGAAACGTACCGATATTTCTGACGCTGACAGAAGGCTATACTGCAGCGGAAAGAAAAGCGATTGCCCGGAAGGCAGCTATTTTATCCTTTTTTATTCTCGCAGCTTTTTTGGTTTTCGGTCATCTTATCTTTAAACTGTTTGATATCAACATTCACGCGCTCCGAGTGGCGGGCGGCATATTCATTTTCGGCATTGCCTATAATCTATTGAATGCGAAAGAATCGCACGTGCAATCTCTTCACCATGATGAACATAAGGAAAGCAAGGAAAAAGCGGATATATCAGTCACACCTTTATCCATTCCGATCATTGCTGGGCCCGGAACGATTGCAACAGTGATGAGCCTTTCCGCCGGACATAGCGGCATTGGTCATTATGTGGCTGTTACGATCGGCATAGCCGCCGTTATTGCCCTGACCTTTCTCTTTTTCCACTATTCTGCTTTTATCAGCAGCAAACTCGGAAAAACTGAGATGAATGTGATTACCAGATTGATGGGATTAATCTTAGCCGTGGTTGCGGTCGGGATGATTGGTGCCGGGCTGAAAGGCATGTTTCCGGTCTTAACCTCATGATGCAAAAAGCAGCTCCCTTATTTTAGAGAGCTGCTTTCTTTTGTTTTTGGCACGTACCGAAAGACTTCCTCACTCTCAAAAAATTCAATCAACCTGCTCAGCCAATCATAGTAATGAAGCCATTCTTTTAATTCATTCAGCAGCTGATTGACTTTCTCTTCCGCTTCCGGGGTAAGCCCGTCCCTTTGTAAAAGATCACTCAGTTCCCGGTTTAATTTTTTATACAGCACTTTGTTTTTGCTCACGACCTTTGTCCAATTCGCCGCAAATAAAGAAATGAAGGTTTGATAATAATCCTGCTCGACGTCATAAAGGTCTTTTCGTACGCCTTTTTCAAACACCTTTTCGGCGATATTGGCATCGATCATTTCCCGGACAACCTGGCTCATCCGTGTTTTGCTCATGCCCGTTGCCTCAGAGAGCTCGCTTAAGGTCATTGGTTTTCGATTCATATAAATAATTCCGAGCACACGTCCGACAGTTGAAGGCATTCCAAACGTATGCATATTTTCGGCAATCTTCTCAATGAGATGCTCTTCAGCATGTTCAATGATGTCGAGAGCGGTTTTTTTCACAGCTGATCATCCCTTCAAATGGCAATTGATGGTGTCAATATATCATATTTCTTCCTGGTGTTGAAAATAGCTGAATGCAGAGGAAGTGGGAGGTATCCGGCGTAATTGTAAGAACACCCTTTCCGTCTCGGTCATAACAATAAATAATCTATAAATAACATATAATTTCAACACATTGTAAACTTTTTATTTTACAAAGTTCAAACTATAATAAGGATTATACTTTTCAGAAAATTTAAAGGAAACCTGCGGAGGTGCACGGATTGCTGAAATTGGAACAAGTGTCAAAAGTATATAAAGGCGGCAAAAAAGCTGTGAACAGCATTGATTTAGATATTGCCAAAGGTGAATTTATCTGTTTTATCGGCCCGAGCGGCTGCGGAAAAACGACGACGATGAAGATGATTAACAGACTGATAGAACCATCGTCTGGAAGGATCTTTATCGACGGAGAAAATATTATGGAACAGGACCCGGTTGAGCTGAGGAGAAAAATCGGCTATGTGATTCAGCAGATTGGTTTGTTCCCCCATATGACCATCCAGCAGAACATCTCACTCGTACCAAAACTGTTGAAATGGCCTGAGGAAAAACGGAAAGAACGGGCGCGCGAGCTGTTAAAGCTTGTGGATATGGGCCCAGAGTATTTATACCGTTATCCGCATGAACTCAGCGGCGGACAGCAGCAGAGAATCGGCGTGCTGCGCGCCCTGGCAGCGGAACCCCCTCTCATTTTAATGGATGAACCGTTCGGAGCGCTTGATCCGATTACGCGTGATTCCCTTCAGGAAGAATTCAAAAAACTGCAGAGAACCTTAAACAAAACGATTGTGTTTGTAACCCACGATATGGATGAAGCGATTAAGCTTGCTGACAGGATTGTGATATTAAAAGCGGGAGAAATCGTTCAAGTCGGCACACCTGATGAGATTCTTCGAAACCCGGCAAATGAGTTTGTTGAAGAATTTATCGGGAAAGAGCGCCTGATTCAGTCAAGACCGGATATCGAGCGGGTAGAGCAAATGATGAACAGAACGCCGGTGACGGTATCTGCGGACAAAACGCTTTCTCAGGCGATTCAGCTGATGAGAGAAAAACGTGTTGACTCGCTGCTCGTTGTGGACCGGCAAAACGTGCTGAAGGGCTATGTTGATGTGGAAATGATTGATCAAAACCGCAAAAAAGCAAGCATCGTTGGCGACGTATACCGCTCAGATATATATACCGTTCAAAAAGGGGCGCTTCTTCGCGATACAGTCCGAAAAATTTTGAAGCAGGGGATCAAGTATGTTCCGGTGGTCGATGAACAGAACCATTTAGCAGGGATTGTGACAAGAGCGAGCCTTGTTGATATCGTGTACGATTCCATTTGGGGCGACGAGGAAAACCAGCTCATGACGATCTGACCAGGGGAGGAGCTCTTTTAAGATGAATCAAATGATGACTTTTTTGCAAACGAACGGCGGAGAGCTGTTGTATAAAACAGGAGAGCATTTATATATTTCACTCATAGCCGTTGTATTGGGCATTATCGTTGCAGTGCCGCTCGGCGTTGCTCTTACCAGAATGAAAAAAGGCGCAGGTGCGGTTATCGGTTTCGTAAACATTGTGCAAACTCTGCCGAGTCTGGCGATTTTAGCCTTTTTTATTCCGCTTCTCGGCGTAGGAAAAGTGCCTGCGATTGTCGCTTTATTTTTCTATTCGGTACTGCCGATCCTGCGCAATACGTATACAGGCATTAAAGGTGTAAATAAAAACCTCCTGGAATCGGGGAAAGGGATTGGCATGACAGGCTGGGAGCAGATTCGGCTCGTTGAAATTCCGCTGGCGATTCCCATCATCATGGCGGGGATCCGCACATCAACGATCTACCTAATTGGCTGGGCGACACTTGCGTCGTTTATCGGGGGAGGCGGCCTCGGGGACTATATTTTTATCGGCCTGAACCTATACCAGCCTGAATATATCATTGGCGGTGCCGTGCCTGTCACAATTCTGGCAATTATCATTGATTATGTGCTAGCCGTGACAGAACGAAAGGTGACGCCGAAAGGATTACAAGGGATGAAGGAAGTTTCGTAAGGAGTTGGCTCTGTTGAAAATGACAAAAATCAAATGGCTTGGCGCGTTTGCTCTCGTCTTTGTCATGCTGCTAGGCGGCTGCTCTCTGCCGGGTCTCGGCGGCGCTTCTGACGACACGATCAAAATCGGGGCGCAAAGCATGACAGAATCAGAAATTTTAGCGAATATGATCGCGCAGCTTATTGAACATGATACAGATTTGAATACCGCTTTAGTGAAAAACCTCGGCTCAAACTATGTTCAGCACCAAGCGATGCTGGGCGGTGACATTGATATTTCAGCCACGCGCTATTCCGGAACAGATTTAACAAGCACCCTCGGCAAGGAAGCGGAGAAAGATCCAAAAAAAGCGCTGAACATTGTGCAGAACGAGTTTCAAAAGCGCTTTTCTTATAAATGGTTTGATTCCTACGGCTTTGATAACACGTATGCCTTCACCGTAACAAAAAAGTTTGCGGAAAATGAGCATATTAACACCGTGTCCGACCTGAAAAAAAATGCCTCGCAATATAAATTAGGCGTCGACAATGCTTGGCTGAAACGAAAAGGTGACGGGTATAAAGGCTTTGTCAGCACATATGGCTTTGAATTCGGCACAACTTATCCAATGCAGATCGGGCTTGTCTATGACGCAGTCAAAAACGGGAAAATGGACGCTGTTCTGGCTTATTCAACGGATGGACGGATTAAAGCCTATGACTTGAAAATCTTAAAAGATGATAAGCGTTTCTTCCCGCCGTATGACTGTTCACCGGTGATTCCGGAAAAGGTGCTTAAGGCGCATCCGGAGCTTGAAGGTGTGATCAATAAGCTGATTGGGCAAATCGACACGGAAACGATGCAGGAACTTAATTATGAAGTGGATGGCAAGCTGAAGGAGCCGTCTGTCGTAGCAAAGGAATTTTTAGAGAAACATCATTATTTTGACTAAGAAAAGAGGTGGATCATATGGAAGTACTACAGCAGCTTGGCACATACTATTCGCAAAACGGCGGTTATGTGCTGCAGGAGTTTTACCGCCATTTTCTGATGTCGGTATACGGCGTTTTATTTGCCGCCATTGTTGGAATTCCGCTCGGCATCCTGATAGCCAGATACAGAAGATTAAGCGGATGGGTTTTTGCGGTCACGAACGTCATTCAGACGATCCCGGCTCTCGCCATGCTTGCCGTGCTGATGCTTGTCATGGGGCTGGGCGCTAATACGGTGATATTGTCATTATTTCTGTATTCTCTTCTGCCGATTATCAGAAATACGTATACAGGGATTATCAGTATTGAGCACGCCTATCTTGAATCCGGAAAAGCAATGGGGATGACAAAATTTCAAGTGCTGAGGATGGTCGAGCTTCCGCTTGCGCTTTCGGTCATAATGGCCGGCCTGCGCACCGCGCTTGTCATTGCCATCGGCATTACGGCCATCGGGACATTTGTCGGTGCAGGCGGTCTCGGGGACATCATCGTCAGGGGATCAAACGCCACAAACGGAACCGCGATTATATTAGCGGGAGCGATCCCCACAGCTCTGATGGCGGTGATTGCAGATTTGGTCATGGGCTGGCTTGAACGAGCATTAAGCCCGATTAAAAAGAGAAAGAAGAAAAACTTGGCAGGTGCAGCATAAGAAAAAACGCCTTGTAATGACAGGGCGTTTTTTACGGCTTCGGCACATATTTAAAAATTTCTTCGCTCTCAAAAAACTCAATCAAACGGCTGAGCCAATTATAATAATCAAGCCATTCCTTTAATTCTTTCAGCAGTTCATTCACTTTTTCTTCCGCTTCAGGAGTAAGCTCTTCATCCAACACGCTAAGCAGCTCCCGATTGAGTTTTTTATGCATCATTTTGTTTTTGCTGACGACTTTGCTCCAGGTGGCTGAAAACAGCGTGATAAATGTTTGATAGTAGTCCTGCTCAACCTCATATAAATCTTTTCGGACGCCTTTTTCGAACACCTTCTCGGCAATGTTGGCATCAAGCATTTCCCGCACTACCTGGCTCATGCGTGTTTTGCTCATGCCGGTGGCCTCAGATAATTCCGTAAGCGTCATCGGTTTTCGATTCATATAAATAATGCCCAGCACACGTCCGACGGTAGAGGGCATTCCAAATGCATGCATGTTTTCCGCGATTTTTTCTATAAAATGGTCCTCGGCTTGTTCAATGATCGTTAACGGATCTTTCTCCAACGGTTTCATCCTTTCAGCTAACAATTCCGATGTCAATATACCACATTTTTGATACGGCGAAAATGCTGTCAAAAGAGAATTTGGCAGGAAATTGGAGCAATAAGGAGATCAACACACGTCAATGCGGGTAAATCAGCGTTTACACATACTTTATAAATAATATGAACAAATTGTAAACTTTTTATTTTATAAACTTTATTCTATAATGGGAAGCATTCAATTGTCTGAAAAATTAAATTTAAACTGAACAAATTGAATAAACTTAATTTTGGAGGTGCGATGTTTGCTGACATTAGAAAATGTCTCGAAAACATACAAGGGCGGCAAAAAAGCTGTGAACAACGTAAATCTTAAGATTGCAAAAGGCGAATTTATCTGCTTTATCGGGCCGAGCGGCTGCGGAAAAACGACAACAATGAAAATGATTAACCGATTAATTGAGCCTTCCGCCGGAAAGATTTTCATTGACGGCGAAAACATCATGGACCAGGATCCTGTAGAGCTCAGGCGCAAAATTGGCTATGTGATTCAGCAGATCGGCCTGTTTCCCCATATGACCATTCAGCAGAATATCTCACTCGTCCCAAAACTGCTGAAATGGCCGGAGCAGCAGCGGAAAGAACGGGCGCGTGAGCTTTTAAAATTGGTCGATATGGGGCCTGAATATTTAGACCGTTACCCTCATGAATTAAGCGGGGGGCAGCAGCAGCGTATTGGTGTATTACGGGCACTTGCCGCGGAGCCGCCGCTTATCTTAATGGATGAACCGTTTGGGGCACTCGACCCGATTACGAGGGATTCCCTCCAGGAAGAATTTAAAAAACTGCAAAAAACCTTACATAAAACCATCGTATTTGTTACCCACGATATGGATGAAGCGATTAAGCTGGCAGACCGGATTGTGATTTTAAAAGCGGGAGAAATCGTTCAAGTTGGAACGCCCGATGACATTTTAAGAAATCCGGCAGACGAATTTGTTGAGGAATTTATCGGCAAGGAGCGGCTGATTCAGTCATCCAGCCCGGATGTTGAACGGGTTGACCAGATTATGAACACACAGCCTGTAACGATCACCGCGGATAAAACGCTTTCTGAGGCCATTCAGCTGATGAGGCAGGAACGGGTCGATTCATTGCTGGTCGTCGATGACGAGCACGTTCTGCAAGGCTATGTCGATGTTGAAATCATTGATCAATGCCGGAAAAAGGCCAATCTCGTAGGTGAGGTTTTACATGAAAATATATACACAGTACTGGGCGGCACACTGCTGCGCGACACGGTCCGCAAAATTTTAAAACGGGGTGTCAAATATGTTCCCGTTGTGGATGAAGACCGACGCCTGATCGGAATTGTGACGAGGGCAAGTCTGGTCGACATCGTGTATGACTCCCTCTGGGGAGAAGAAAAGCAGCTCGCAGCATTGTCATAGGGAGGGGCGATAAGTCATGCATCATATTGTTCAATTTTTGCAAACCAATGGGGGCGAGCTTCTTTATAAAACATACGAGCATATTACGATATCGCTCATTGCTGTGATCCTGGGCGTGCTGGTTGCCGTCCCCCTCGGGGTTGTGCTTACCAGAATGAAAAAAGGAGCCGGCACCATTATCGGCATTGTCAATATCATTCAGACGCTGCCGAGTCTGGCCATCCTCGCTTTTTTTATCCCACTCCTTGGTGTAGGGAAGGTTCCGGCCATTGTGGCTTTGTTTTTCTATTCCGTATTGCCGATTCTTCGCAACACGTATACCGGCATTCGCGGCGTCAACAAAAATCTGCTCGAGTCTGGTAAAGGAATCGGAATGACGCCGTCTGAACAAGTCCGCTTGGTGGAGCTGCCGCTTGCCGCACCAGTGATCATGGCGGGAATCAGAACATCGACGATTTACTTAATCGGCTGGGCCACGCTTGCTTCCTTTATCGGAGGCGGCGGATTGGGTGATTACATTTTTATCGGCCTGAATTTATATCAGCCGGAATATATCATCGGGGGCGCGGTACCTGTCACGATATTGGCAATTGTGATTGATTATGTGCTGGCAGTTGCTGAACGAAAACTGACACCTGCCGGCATGCAGAGATTGAATGAATTGTCATAAGGAGGCGGCTCATGAAAAGAAAATATCTCAAATTAATGATAGGTTTAGCACTTGCGGCAACGCTGACGCTGAGCGGCTGTTCGCTTCCTGGTCTCAGCGCTGCTGCAGACCAGACCATTAAAATCGGCGCGCAAAGCATGAGCGAATCAGAAATCATCGCCAGCATGCTTGGCCAGTTGATCGAACACCATACTGATCTCAAAACAACAACGATTAAAAATCTTGGCTCCAACGCGGTGCAGCAGCAGGCTTTAATGAACGGGGAAATTGACATTGCGGCCACAAGATATACGGGAGACGCGCTGACAGGCACGTTGAGAATGGAACCTGAAAAAGATCCGGACAAAGCGCTGGCGCTTACTCAGCGGGAGTTTAAAAAAAGATACAATTTAAAATGGTATAACTCCTACGGGTTTGATAATACATATGCCTTTACAGTCAGCAAGGAACTGGCCGACCAATACCATTTAGAGACCGTATCAGACGTTAAAAAATGGGCGCCGCAATTAAAGCTGGGCGTTGATAACTATTGGATGAAGCTCAAAGGAAACGGCTATCAGGATTTTACAAAAACCTACGGCATGACATTCGGCGGCACGTATCCGATGCAGATCGGCCTTGTGTACGACGCGGTGAAGAGCGGAAAAATGGACATTGTGCTTGCGTATTCAACCGATGGAAGAATCAAGTCCTATGGTCTCAAAATGCTAAAGGATGACAAACAATTTTTCCCGCCGTACGATTGCTCTCCGGTTGTTCCGGAAAAGGTGCTCAAAGAACATCCTGAGCTTGAAGGCATCATCAAGAAAATGCTCGGAAAAATCGACACAGCCACGATGCAGGAGCTTAACTATGAAGTCGACGGCAATCTCAAAGAACCGTCTGTCGTTGCCAAGGAATATTTAGAAAAACATCGCTACTTCGAATCGTGAAAGGGGGACGAGGTCAATGAACGTGTTTGAACAGTTAATGACGTATTACGCGCAGAATGGCAGTTACGTCATGGATGAATTCAGCCGCCACTTTCTCATGTCGGCTTACGGCGTATTGTTTGCCGCTGTCGTCGGGGTTCCGGTCGGAATCCTCATCGCGCATTTTCGCCGTTTGTCAGCCTGGGTGTTTGCCGTAACAAACGTTATTCAAACAATCCCGGCGCTCGCTATGCTGGCCGTCTTAATGCTTGTTATGGGGCTCGGCGCAAATACCGTGATTCTATCATTATTTCTGTATTCCCTGCTGCCGATTATTCGAAACACGTACACAGGCATTATCAGTATTGAGCATGCCTACTTAGAATCGGGGAAAGCAATGGGCATGACGAAATTCCAAGTGCTCAGAATGGTTGAGCTCCCGCTCGCACTATCTGTCATTATGGCGGGCCTTCGCACGGCTCTCGTCATTGCCATCGGAATTACAGCGATTGGCACATTTGTCGGTGCCGGAGGCCTTGGGGACATGATTGTCCGCGGCTCAAACGCGACAAACGGAACTGCGATTATTCTAGCCGGAGCGATACCAACTGCGGTGATGGCGGTAGGGGCGGATTTGCTCATGGCCTGGCTGGAGCGGGCATTAAGTCCGGTGAAGAAAAAAAGAACCGGGGCGAAACACGTTCAATCAGCTGCATAGAATAGAAAAAGAGGCTGGAGTCCAGCCTCTTTTTTCTATTTAAATCGTAAACTGACCCATCTTCTCATTAAGCTCCTTCGCCAGCTGCTCAAGCTCTTCAGCATTTTGAAGCACTTGATCCATCGAATGGGCGGATTGCTCGGTTATTGAAAATGTTTCTTCAATGCCGGCGGCCGACTCTTCGGATACAGAAGCGATATTTTCAATCGATTGATTGATAGTAATCGATTGGTTTGTTAACTGTTTCAGGCCATCCGTTACTTCCTTAATGCTGTCTGCAACATGAGTGACGGATTGCTTGATATGCCGCATAGCCTGCCCGGTGTCTGTCAGGTTTTCCGTTCCTTTTTCGACTTCTGTAAAGCTGCTTTCCAAGTACGTAATGACAGTGTGGATCTCCTGCTGTGTCCCGCCTACAATCCGGGTAATATCCTGCACGGAATCAGAAACGCCGTCAGCCAGCTTTCTGACCTCCTCTGCCACAACGGCGAAGCCTTTGCCGCTTTCTCCTGCGCGGGCAGCTTCAATCGCGGCGTTAAGGGACAGCAAATTCGTTTGCTCGGCAATTCCGTTGATGACCTGAACGAGCTTGTTAATATCCTGAGAATGCTGTTCCAGTGATCTCACTTTATGCACGGCTTCTTCAACAATATGATGGATGGTTTTCATTTGCTGTAATGACGTAGCCATATTTTCGTTTCCGCTTACCGCGAGTTCGAGAACGTTTTGAGACGTATCGCTGATGGTGATGCCGTGATTATAGGCTTTATCAATGCTTTCAGTGAACTCATTCATCGATTCGGCAATCGTCACCGCGTCTTGGGCCTGCTGTTCAGAGCACTCAGCCATTTCGTTCATCGTTTCAGTAATATGTTTGCTGCCGGATCTTGTTTCATTCGTTGCGGTTGCAAGCACCTGTGAAGAAGAAAGAACCCGGCTTGATATGTCTTTAGAATATCCGACAATATCTCTCAGATTCCCTACCATTTTTTGCAGCGCTTCATTCAGATCACCCAGCTCGTCTTTTGAGTTGAGCGGCTCCATATCGTTCGACAGATCGCCTTCGGCAATATGATTGGCAGATTCCTTCATGCGAATGATAGGCTTTACAATGTTTCGCGTGATATAAAGCCAGATGAAAATGCTGATGAGGATTGATGCTGCCACAAGCAAAGCAGTGTAAATGAGCCCTTTATGATAGACGGCCTTCGTTTCTTTTACCGCTGTGTTGCTGCCTTCTTGATTTAAGTCAACAAGCTGAGTGATTGTTTTTTTCATATCCTCAAAGCTGGCCTCAGTCTGAACCAATAAACCTCTTGCTTTGTCCATGTCATTCGTGCGGCCGCTTTCGATAATTTGCGCATGAATATCCATATAGGTATTCACTTCAGTTTGAAGCTGCTCGAACAGTTTCTGCTCTTTATCAGTGGAGATCGTTTTTTCGTAGTTATCGAGCTTTTGGTTAATGTCTTCCATGATTTGATTCATTTCTTGATCAAGTGTATCCATTTTACTTTTGTCTGTATAAATCAGAAAGTCCTTTTCTTTAGAAGACAGGTGCTCGGTTACATAATTAATTGAAGTGATTCCTTTGATGCCGTCAATCCATTTTGTGTTGATTTCATCTGTTTTTTGAATGATATGCTGCATATTAAGAACGCCTATTCCGCCTACAAGTAAATTGATCAGGATCAGTGTCAAAAATACCAGGCTGAATTTGCGGGAAATCGTCAGTCGCATATAGTGGTCTCCTTTAAAAACGTAATGTGTGGATGTACTATATATCGGCTGAGATATCTTTTTTTCACCTGGAAAATAAAAAACGGTTCTTTTCTCGTCTTTGAGATCAGAACCGTTTTAGTAATTAATTAAGAAAGAAAGGAAGGGTCAATCCATTCAGTCGCCCATTTAGAAATCTCACCTAATATGGGTGCTAGTGCCTTTCCTTTATCAGTCAATGAATATTCGATGCGAACCGGAGTTTCAGGGATGACATCCCGCTTCACTACTCCTTCAAGCTCAAGTTCTTTCAGCCGTTCTGACAGAACTCTGCCGCTTAGATTTGGAAGTGCTGCTTCAATTTCGCTAAATCGCTGCGACCCGTTCAAGAGCTGAAATACGATTAAAGCGACCCAGCGTTTACTTAAGATGTCGACTGCTTTTTCAAATCTAGGACACATTTCTGATTGGTTCATACTTTTCACCTCGTCTGTCACTATTATAACGCAAATAACGAGGGAGGGTATGCAAGCGTGATTGATAAAATATAGAAAGAGAAACAGGGGATTATGAGGAAGAGGCGCGTTTTTTTGCTTCTGAAGACAAAAAATCGAAGTATTTGCTGAGATTTTCAATATCCTGCTTTGAGAGATGTTCCCATTTTTGACTATTGAAAATCGGGAGGTGCTCCGCTCCGCGAGTGACAGCCGTCTGGTAAATTTCATAAACGGATTGATAGCTTTCAGATGCTTCGCGGATTTCTTCAGGAAAGGCCTGAATATGGCCTGCGGCGGCCATTAGGTTTTCGTACGGCACTTTCAGGACGGCTGCCAGTTTTTTAATCGTGGCGGGTTTTGGCGTCCCGCGTTTGCCGTTTTCAATTTTTGAAATGGTGGCCGAGCTGATGCCTGAGTACACCGCAAGCTGATTCACTGTCAGTTTGCGGGCGCGGCGCAGCTCCCGTAATTGCTGTCCGAACGGTGACATGGTCTATCGCCTCACATTTCTATCAAGAGTCAGTCATCAGCAGACCGTTTTTTGGCTTCGTCTGAAATAAACGAAAAATAATGATCCAGCATGAGCAAATCTTCTTTATTGAGATATTGCCACTTTTCGTTCTCAAGAAGCGCAAGGTTTTTCAGATCATAGGCCTCCGCTTTTTCAAGCAGCTTGCACTTCGTTTCATAAGGGGCCCTGGCTTCATGCACTTCTTCGATGTAACCAGCCTTGTACATAAGTCCCTCATAAGGAATTTTTAAGGCCTCTGCCAGTTTTTTGATGGTGGCAGGTTTGGGAACGCCCCGTTTTCCGTTTTCGATTCTGGAGATGCCGGCCGCGCTTACGTCTGAATAAGTCGCCAGCTGGTTGACTGTTAACTTTCTCTCTTCACGCAATGCCCGTAATTGTTCGCCAAAGCTTTCCATATATCTCACCCCGTCCCTCACTGTTACTCATATTTTAGTATGTTTATTGACTAAAGGGAATAGGTAGACTGGAAATGTATTGACAAAAGTTAACATAAGCCGTAATGTAAAAGTATAGAAAAAAGTTTTTCAGGAATGGAAGGTGAGGAAAGTGCCAGTAGAAAAGATACAGATTAGACGTGATTATGTCTTGCAGTATATGGTTAATAACGATTATTCCCTTAATCAGCTTGCGCTGGAAATCGGAGTCTCACCCGCCACACTGAGCCGCGTGCTGAATGGAGAAAGAAGGCCGGGGCAGCTTGTGATTGGTAAAATGCTTCACTATTTTAATTTGAAATTTGAGGATCTTTTTTACTATGATTTCGTTGACAAAAGTCAATAAAGTAACAAAAAACGCAAGGAAGCCAAGCGTTTTCTAGTCCTATGAATGATGTGTCAGCACAAACCCTGTCACCAGCTCATTGCACGTTTTCCATTGTTTTGTCGGCAATTGATGTCCCTGATATTCCAATCTGAAAAATTCGGCATGTCTGCACGATCTTCGGTAATAGCCTGCGTTTGTAAAGGTCCAGTCCCGCAGGCCGCCATACATAAACAGCATTGGCATGTCTAGGCGGGACAGCTGTTCAATGCAGTTGTAGCCAAGCGAATCCAGATAATACTGATGCCAATGGGCCTGGTCTGCTTTTTTCATATGGTCTGTTAATATGCTGCGAAGCTGTCTGTCTTTTGTGTGGCTGCCAGCGAGGATTTTCATGAGCAAACCGGGGTTTTTTTCAAGCAGATACATTCCCAGTTTGTGCAGCTTCTGGCCGATTACGTTATGAACAGCGGGGTAGGCGCCGGACAGAATAAGGTGTGACACTTTGTCCGGGCGGGTGAAGCCGATATGCTGCGCGATTAAGCCTCCGGCAGAATACCCGAATAACACAGCTTTATCAATGTGCAAAGCGTCCATGAATTGCGCGATCTCGTTTGCGTAATAGGAAATAGACGCTGGCTGATCGATGTGATCACTGTCACCGTGGCCGCTTAAATCCGGAAAAATCACCCTGAAATGCTTGGATAGAAGGCGCTGATAATAAAAAACCTTTCGTCCCATGCCCGGCGGGTGGATAAAAATGATAGGGATTCCCTGTCCATATTCTTCATAAAAAAGATGTTTCCTGCTGTCTATGCTGATAAGCGGCATCGCTTTTCTCCTTTGACCTTTTCATATGAATAGGGTAACCAAGATAAAACGTCTTATCCGGCCTTTTGGCGTCTGATACAGCGTGACATGCCAACCCTTTTCATGTAAAATAGAAGTAATGTAGCCAGTGAGTCTGGAGGTGTATGGGATGCACGCAGTTTTGATTACCTTATTGGTTATCGTCAGCATTGCACTTATTATTGTCGTTTTGCTTCAATCCAGTAAAAGCGCCGGATTATCTGGTGCGATTTCAGGCGGAGCGGAGCAGCTCTTCGGGAAACAAAAAGCAAGAGGTCTTGATTTAATTTTGCACCGCATTACGGTAGTGCTGGCAGTCTTGTTTTTCGTGTTAACGATTGCGCTTGCTTATATCCTATAGGGCAATGTTTGTATAAGGTCTGATGTGAAGTCAGGCCTTTTTCACGTTTCTTGATGATATTCAAAACGTTTTTTTCTGATTAAACTGTGGAAAACTAAAATGATCGTGCAGATAGAAAGGGAGACATGAGCATGAAAGTTGTGACACCAAAACCATTTACATTTAAAGGCGGAGACAAAGCGGTGCTTTTGCTGCATGGCTTTACAGGAAATACAGCGGATGTAAGGATGCTGGGACGATATTTGAATGAACGCGGCTATACGTGCCACGCGCCTCAATATGAAGGACATGGCGTCCCGCCTGAAGAACTTGTACATACGGGGCCCGAAGACTGGTGGAAAAACGTAATGGATGGCTATGAATACTTAAAATCTGAAGGCTATGAGAGCATTGCTGCCTGCGGACTGTCGCTTGGCGGGGTTTTTTCGCTGAAATTGGGTTACACTGTACCCATAAAGGGAATTGTCCCAATGTGCGCACCGATGCATATTAAGAGTGAAGAGGTCATGTATCAAGGCGTTCTTTCATACGCTCGAAATTACAAAAAGTTTGAGGGGAAAAGCCCGGAGCAAATTGAAGAGGAAATGAAAGAATTCGAAAAAACGCCGATGAATACCCTCAAGGCGCTGCAAGACTTAATTGCTGATGTGCGGAATAATGTCGATATGATTTATTCACCGACATTTGTGGTGCAGGCCCGTCATGACCACATGATTAATACCGAAAGCGCCAATATTATTTACAACGAAGTGGAAACTGATGATAAACAGCTGAAATGGTACGAGGAATCAGGGCATGTCATTACACTCGACAAAGAACGTGACCTCGTCCATCAGGATGTGTATGAATTTTTAGAGAAGCTCGATTGGTAATCAACAGGAGGTCGGATAATGGAAAAAGAAGCATTTATGGAAAAGCTTCTCTCGTTTATGAAGGAAGAGGCGTACAAACCTCTGACCGTTCAGGAACTTGAGGAGATGTTAAATATTACGGAAGCCGAGGAGTTTAAAGAGCTCGTCAAAGCGTTAGTCGCCTTGGAAGAAAAAGGGCTTATCGTACGGACGAGAAGCGACCGCTACGGCATTCCGGAGAAGATGAATTTAATAAAAGGAAAGATTTCAGCCCATGCGAAAGGATTCGCCTTTTTGCTGCCTGAGGATACGTCGTTAAGTGATGTGTTTATTCCGCCTAATGAGCTAAATACGGCAATGAACGGCGATATCGTCATGGTGCGTCTGAACTCACAGTCAAGCGGCTCCAGGCAGGAAGGAACCGTCATACGGATTTTAGAAAGAGCGATTCAGCGGGTTGTCGGCACGTATACAGAAACGAGAAACTTCGGCTTTGTCATTCCGGACGACAAAAAAATCACGAGTGACATCTTCATTCCGAAAAATGGGAAAAATGGAGCTGCGGAAGGACATAAGGTTGTTGTCAAGCTGACGAGCTATCCTGAAGGCCGTATGAACGCAGAGGGTGAGGTTGAAACCATTCTCGGCCACAAAAACGACCCGGGCATTGATATTTTATCAGTCATTCATAAGCACGGCCTGCCGGGAGAATTTCCAGCTGACGCGATGGAACAGGCATCAAGTACGCCTGACACTATTGATGAAAAAGATCTGAAAGACCGCCGTGATCTCCGTGACCAGGTGATTGTCACCATTGATGGTGCGGATGCGAAGGATTTGGATGATGCAGTTACCGTGACGAAGCTTGATGATGGAAGCTACAAGCTTGGCGTTCACATAGCTGATGTCAGCCATTACGTAACCGAAAACTCGCCGATTGACAAAGAAGCGCTTGAAAGAGGGACAAGTGTGTATCTGGTTGACCGTGTCATCCCGATGATTCCGCACAGATTGTCAAACGGCATCTGCTCCTTAAATCCAAAGGTTGACCGCCT
Organism: Bacillus sp. GW821-FHT01G09; assembly: GCF_059422205.1. NCBI lineage: Bacteria > Bacillati > Bacillota > Bacilli > Caryophanales > Bacillaceae > Bacillus > Bacillus sp. GW821-FHT01G09. Next base: position 275,842 of record NZ_JBWKWL010000001.1, on the reverse strand, counting down.
GACGCTTTCTTGTGAAATGACAATTAACAGTCAGGGACAGGTGACAGAGCACGAGATATTCCAAAGTGTCATCAAAACAACGGAAAGAATGACATATTCAGATGTGAATAAAATTCTTGTTGACGATGATGAAGAGCTGAAACAAAAATACGAGCCTCTTGTTCCGATGTTCAAAGACATGGAGCGTCTGGCTCAAATTCTGCGCGATAAGCGGATGGACCGCGGCGCCGTTGACTTTGATTTCAAAGAAGCAAAGGTGCTTGTTGATGACGAAGGAGCGGTTAAAGACGTTGTGATCAGAGAACGCTCTGTCGCCGAGAAGCTGATTGAAGAATTTATGCTTGTAGCAAACGAAACAGTGGCGGAGCATTTCCATTGGATGAACGTCCCGTTTATATACCGGATTCACGAAGAGCCGAATGCTGAAAAGCTGCAAAAGTTTTTAGAGTTTGTGACGACATTTGGCTATGTGGTGAAAGGAACGGCGGGAAATATTCATCCGCGCGCGCTGCAAAGCATTCTGGACGCTGTGCGTGACAGACCAGAGGAAACGGTTATATCTACTGTTATGCTCCGTTCGATGAAACAGGCGAAATACGACCCGCAAAGCTTGGGGCACTTCGGTCTGTCAACAGAATTCTATACGCATTTCACATCGCCGATCCGCCGTTACCCGGACTTAATCGTTCACCGTCTGATCCGAACGTATTTGATCAACGGCAAAGTCGATGAAGCGACACAGGAAAAGTGGGCTGAACGCCTGCCGGATATCGCCGAACATACATCATCTATGGAGCGCCGTGCAGTTGACGCCGAGCGTGAGACGGATGATCTGAAAAAAGCGGAATACATGCTTGATAAAATCGGTGAAGAGTTTGACGGCATGATCAGCTCTGTGACAAACTTCGGAATGTTCGTCGAGCTGCCGAATACAATTGAAGGACTCGTCCATGTCAGCTTTATGACAGATGACTACTACCGCTTTGACGAACAGCATTTCGCAATGATCGGCGAGCGGACAGGCAACGTCTTCCGCATCGGGGATGAAATCACAGTCAAGGTTGTCGATGTCAATAAAGATGAGCGCAATATCGACTTTGAAATTGTCGGCATGAAGGGCACTCCGCGGCGTCCGAGAGAATTGGACAGCAGCCGGAGCAGAAAACGCGGAAAGCCTGCCAGAAAACGTGTTCAAAGCACCAATACGCCTGTTTCTCCAGCTCCGTCTGAGGAAAAAGGGGAGTGGTTCACTAAGCCGAAGAAGAAAAAGAAAAAACGCGGCTTCCAGAATGCTCCGAAACAGAAACGGAAAAAGAAGAAATAGCAGCTCAACCAGCAAATAGGGCCGCAGCGCTCTATTTGCTTTCTTTCGGAAACAGCTTTTCATTGTAGCGGTACGTGACATTTGGTAAAATAGAGCGTATCGCAAAAGGTGGACAGTTTTTCCTTAGAGAGAGGAGGTTCTGGCATGCCAAAAGGGTCAGGAAAAGTATTATCTCAAAATAAGAAAGCCAACCACGATTATTTTATAGAAGAAACCTATGAAACAGGCATCGTCCTGCAAGGAACCGAAATCAAATCGATTCGCGCCGGCCGCGTAAACCTTAAAGATTCCTTCGCCAAAATCGAACGGGGAGAAGTGTTTCTCCACAATATGCACGTCAGCCCATATGAGCAGGGAAACCGCTATAACCACGATCCGCTCCGGACAAGAAAGCTGTTAATGCACCGCAAGGAGATTAATAAGCTGATCGGGTTAACAAAGGAAAAAGGCTATTCTCTCGTTCCGCTGAAGCTGTATTTAAAAAACGGCTTTGCGAAAGTGCTTCTCGGCCTTGGAAAAGGGAAGAAGAACTATGACAAACGGGAAGATCTGAAGCGCAAGGACGCGAAGCGGGAAATCGAAAGAGCGTTCAGAGACAGTCAAAAAGGCTTCTAAAGGCATAGTGCTTGATTCGAAAATCAGGCCTGTGCTATACTGTGTTCACGATCAGATCACGACGCCATTCATTTGAAGGATTTGACAATTGAAAAGAGCCGTGATCATGTTATAATAAGACTATAGCCAGTTTGAGTGAGAGCTTGATATTTTCTCCCGTATTTCCCTTATACCAAGGGGACGTTACGGATTCGACAGGGATGGATCGAGCTTGAGCTGCGAGCCGAGAGGCGATCTCGTAAACACGCACTTAAATATAACTGGCAAAACTAACAGTTTTAACCAAAACGTAGCATTAGCTGCCTAATAAGCGCAGCGAGCTCTTCCTGACATTGCCTATGTGTCTGTGAAGAGCACATCTAAGTAGGCTACGCTTGCGTTCCTGTCTGAGAACGTAAGAAGAGATGAACAGACTAGCTCTCGGAAGGCCCGCCCGCAGGCAAGAAGATGAGTGAAACCATAAATATGCAGGCTACGCTCGTAGACGCTTAAGTAATCGATGTTTCTGGACGTGGGTTCGACTCCCACCGTCTCCATACATACTGACAATAAAGCAGAACCTCTCAAGAGGTTCTGCTTTATTTTTTCTCCAAACCACAGGCACCAAAAAGTGCGTACTTCCATTTCAATCCCAGCTGTTTCATACTGATTGCAGAGCAGATGTTTCACCAATCAGATTTCTGTCAATAAATAAGAGGAATCAAAAACGGAGGGATGAATAATGAAGCTGAATTTACAAGGAAAAACCGCACTGGTGACCGGTTCGACATCTGGGATCGGAAAAGCTATTGCCTCTTCGTTAGCTGAAGAAGGGGCGGCAGTGATCATTAACGGACGCCGGGAAGAGAAAGTGAATCAGACGATAGATGAACTGAAAACACAACATGCTGAAGCGGTTCTTTATCCGGCTGCATTTGATTTGGGAACAGAAGAAGGCTGCAATGAGCTGTTTCAGGCATATCCAGAGGTTGATATTTTGGTCAACAATTTAGGGATTTTTGAACCGGCGGAGTACTTTGATATTCCCGACGATGAATGGTTTCGTTTTTTTGAAGTGAATATTATGAGCGGTGTAAGGCTGACACGCAGGTATTTGCATAACATGATAGAGAAAAAGGAAGGGCGTGTGATTTTTATTGCCAGTGAAGCGGCGATTATGCCGTCACAGGAAATGGCGCATTACAGTGCGACAAAAACGATGCAGCTGTCCATTTCCCGCAGTTTGGCGGAGCTGGCAACCGGCACGAATGTCACAGTCAACACCGTCATGCCGGGCTCTACCTTAACAGAGGGTGTGGAAACCATGCTGAACTCGCTGTATCCTGGTGAAAACCTGACTGTTCAAGAAGCTGAGGCACGTTTTATGAAAGAAAACCGGCCGACATCTATTATTCAAAGACTGATCCGTCCGGAAGAAATCGCCCACTTCGTTACATTTTTAAGCAGTCCGCTTTCCTCTGCGATCAATGGCGCGGCACTTCGGGCGGACGGCGGTTTGGTCCGCAGTGTCTTTTAAACCTCTCCCAATAGGAGAGGTTTTTTTATATATTGTTGATTTCCATAAATTTCTCTCGTATAATATTGGTACCGAAATAGTTTTCTTGGTACCGAAAGCGGGGGATTAATGTGGAAAAAAGAATTATGGCGGAAACCATCCGGCTGATTAAGCTGAAAGGATTTTCATTTACTATGAATGATTTGGCGGCAGCGCTGGGAACGAGCAAGCGGACGCTCTATGCATATTATTCATCTAAAGATCAGCTTGTTGAGGCGGTTGTCGAACAATTTATAGCTGAAATGAAGCAAATGGAAAGAGACATCTATGAAAATGATAGTTTAAATGTGCTTGAAAAGGTGAAACAAATGCTGATCAGCCTTCCGCAGGGGATGGAACTGCTGAACATGGGATTATTAAATGAACTAAAGAAATACCATTATGATGCGTGGCTTACATTAGATGCGTTTATTAAGGAAGAATGGGCGATTGTCCTAGCATTATTAAACGAGTGCAAACAGCAAAAGAGAATCAGAAACATCAATCCGGACCTGTTTGTTCACATGTATATAGGGAGCATCAATCAAGTGTATGACCCTGAATATCCACTGAAACATCAGTTCACGACAGGAGAGGTGCTTGAATCAATTGTAGATGTTTTGTTTAACGGTATAACAGCTGATGAGGAGGCTGATGCCACGTGAATTGGGTGTTTCTATGCTTGGCGATTTTGTTTGAGGTTGCGGGAACGGTCAGCATGAAGCTATCGTCCGGTTTTACAAAGCTTATTCCCAGTTTGCTGTTGATTTTCTTTTATGGAGGGAGTCTTTTCTTTCTGACGCTTACGCTAAAATCAATAGATGTATCAGTTGCTTATGCTGTATGGTCAGGGATGGGAATTGTCCTGATTACAGTCGTTGGTTTTTTGTTTTTTCAAGAACATGTTAGTGTCATGAAAGTCATTTCAATTGGATTGATTATTGCCGGTGTTGTGTCTTTAAACCTGATCGAGCAGGCTGCGGTGTCTGAGCCGGTACATAAAAGCGGGCAGTACAAATGAGATATATGAAGCTGTTTTTTCTCGTGACTGATATCGGTTTTATCTTGTACTGGCTGTCAGCCGGGTTTTCGCTCATACCGGAAAGCTGGGCTTTTAAACATCATGACCATCCGTTTATGATCGCTTGGAACTGGTCTTTTTTTCCGCTGGATATCCTGATTTCTGTCACAGGGTTGTACAGCTTGTACCTACAGCGGGTGAATCGTGCTGACTGGAAATTGATGGCGCTGATTTCTCTTGTGCTGACCTGTTGTTCAGGTCTGCAGGCGCTATCATTCTGGACATTCAGCAGGGACTTTGATCTTGTGTGGTGGCTGTTTAATGGGTATCTATTGATTTATCCTTTATTTTTTATTCACCTGCTCTTAAAGGAAGGCAGAAGGACAAAACAGTCCTGACAGGTGCCGCTTTTATGATAATAAACTGATGTAATGAAGCAGAGACGGTATAAGTCTCTGTTTTTTTATCGGGCGCACCAATTGAGAAGCTAACCGCGTTTTTGGGCATACTAAAGCGAAGAAACGGGAAAAGTTCTACACATTCATTGAAAAGGATTTTGTCAAATGAACAAAACTGCTGCGAACAATCAAAGAATCATGCCTATCGTGAAGGATGCCTTTCGCATTCATGCAAATCCATTTCCTTGGAAAAAGGCTATCGGATCAGGTTTCGCTTCAGGGTTTCCTGTGCTGGTCGGAGCATTGGCAGGTCACACGGATTACGGATTAACTGCAAGTATCGGAGGCTTTGTTTATTTATATGCGGGCGGTGAATCATACAAAAAGCGCGCCTTGAAGCTGCTCTTGGTTTCCATTGGGATCGCCCTCTCATTTGGCTTAGGGACGCTTTTGTCCGGGATGCTTTGGATGATGGCGGCTGTTTTGGGGCTGATCGGTGCAGCGGCGATGTTTATTTTTAGCGCGCTCGGCATTCAAGGCCCTGCGCCGATGTTTTTTGTCCTTGCCTTTTTAGTCAGTTCCGGGCTGCCGGCCGATCCTTCACAAGCGCTGTTCAGAGCGGGACTGACGTTTCTCGGCGGCATCTTCGCCATGGGTATCGCTTTAATCGGCTCGTTATGGAACAAACATGGACCGGAGGGAACGGTGCTGCAAAAAACATATCATCAGCTGGCTGCATGTCTTTCAGCCGTCGGAACGCCAGGTTTTCATAACGCACAGCATCAGACGGTGCTCATGCTTAGAACAGCCCGCCAAACGGTTCTTGGGAAAGGGAATAAACGGAAAAAATCGCGGCGTGATGAACGGTTTTTCCGCCTCCTTGAAAAAGCTGACGACATATTCATTGCCATTATTCATTTTTCAGCTGAAACGCCGGACAGAGAGACCGCGCAGATTGAAAAGGCACTTCGCCAAACCGGAGATATGCTTGCGCATGCACGGGTTTCCGGTACGTTTCAGATTAATGAGAACGAATCTGAGCCTAGGCGGAAGCTGTTTGAAGAAATCAATGAGGTTTTGCATATCGCTTCAGGACGTTTTGATAAGCAGCTTGACGGGGAACCGAGCCGCCTGCCATCCTCTTTTTACTTTTTGAGAAATGCCTTTGACTGGAAGTCTCCGGTTTTGATTAGAGCGTTAAAGTATGGAATTGTTCTGTTTGCCGCCGATATGTTTGCCCTCGTATTCGGCTTTGCACGCTCCTATTGGATTCCGCTTTCGGCAGCAGCGGTCATGCTTGGCACTACTGTTGTTTTTACGCTTCACAGGGCTATTCAGCGTTCGGCCGGAACGGTGATCGGTGTTATGCTGGCAGGCGCAATCCTGTTTTTTAAGCCGGGCGGTGTTTATATTGCATTTTGTATTGCAGCGCTGCAATGTCTTCTTGAGATGCTGATCGTCCGCAATTATGCGCTGGCTGTTCCCTTTTTAACCGCAAATGCGCTTGTTATCACAGAAAGTATGCATGGCGGCGCGGGTGCCGGTTATTTTATGATAGCGAGGCTGACTGATGTAGCTGTCGGCAGCGTGATCGGGCTGTTGGGAACAATACTTTTGTGGCGGCGGTTTTCAACGAAGCGACTGCCTGAACTGATGAGGAACGTCATCCGGCTGGAAGGGCAGTTTATGGAGAAACTGTTAACCGGGCAGAATGCCGACGAACACAAGTTAAGGGTGAGTCTTGTCAGGCTTCGGGATGCGTATGACAAGGCCCTTGGCGAGTTTCCTCACGCGAATGCGGAGGCGCTCTGGCCTGCCATTTCCGGTGCTCAGCACTTAGGGTACTATTTGCTCTCGGCGCAAGCTCACCGCCGTCCGCCTGCTCCGTTTTCTGATGAAGAGATCAACCAGCTGCGGGCGTTTTTTGAACAGGCTGAGCAATCCTTTATAGTGAAAAGGATGCCTGCGGATATTCAAGTGCCGCATGTCCCTCATTATCCTCGGATCAGTAAAGAACTGTCCGCGCTGTATTCCGGCTTGAGAACAGCTTTTGAAAAGAAAGCTGTTTGGAAAGTTAAATAATCTTTAATTCGAGATGTTTTACTTGAAAGTAAATTTCTTTGTCTCTATAATAAAGTCTAAGAGAGACAGAATAATCATTATGCATCTGTATGATAATAATTGATGTGTGATTTTTAAAAACGAAAGGGCTGGTAAAAATGGCAAAAGTATTATATATCACTGCTCATCCGCATGACGAAGCAACTTCGTACAGTATGGCAACAGGTAAAGCATTTATCGAATCTTACAAAGAAGCGAATCCAAATGATGAAGTTGTACATATCGATTTGTACAAAGAAAACATCCCGCACATTGACGCAGATGTATTTAGCGGATGGGGAAAGCTTCAGTCAGGTACAGGCTTTGAAGAGCTTTCTGAAAGCGAAAAAGCGAAAGTAGGCCGTTTGGGAGAGCTTAGCGATCAATTTGCATCAGCTGATAAGTATGTATTTGTTACTCCTTTATGGAACTTCTCATTCCCGCCAGTGATGAAAGCGTATCTCGATTCTGTTGCTGTTGCAGGAAAATCATTCAAATACACAGAACAAGGCCCTATTGGCTTGTTGACTGATAAAAAAGCAATTCATATCCAAGCGCGCGGCGGCTACTATTCAGAAGGCCCTGCGGCTGAGATGGAAATGGGGCACCGCTACATCGGCATCATGATGAACTTCTTCGGGGTACCATCATTCGATGGCATTTTCGTAGAGGGACATAATGCGGAGCCTGATAAAGCACAGCAAATCAAAGAAGACGCGATTGCGCGTGCGAAAGAAGCAGGAAAAACATTCTAATGAAAAAGCCTCCCCTTATTTGGGGAGGCTTTTGTTTTATTGCTCCAGCATAATGGTTCGTTTCTCTTTACTGCTTTTCATCGCGGCTTCAATGATGCGGATGACATTAATACCTTCCTCAGCAGTGACTGGCAGCACAGCACCTTCCCGTATGCTTTCCGCTATTTTACGGTAATAAGTAAGGTAGGAGCCATTTACTGATGGGATCGTTTCTGTTTTTTTGTCGGAGCCATGAATGGTTGTAAGCTGTCCGTAAAACTCCGGATCATCTGCACCCCAGCTGTCATCCTCTGGTTTTCTTCCCGCTCTGAGTGCGTCTTCCTGTCCGTCAATTCCGTATTTGATAAAGCTGGAATCTTTTCCATGGATTTGATAACGAGGTCCGTTTGCCGGAACGATTGATCCTCCGTATAGAATGGCTTGAAGCTTGCCATAATCCAGGGTTAAATGAAAATAGTCAACCGTTTCGGCATTTTCCCGCTGGGCCATCACGTTTGCAGTCACGGCTTTAGGCATCCCAAACAAATGCAGGGTTTGATCTATGATGTGGGAGCCGAGATCATACAGCGTTCCAGTGGCAATGCCTTCTTTTTCCCGCCACCGCGCTTGAACTTCAGGTCTGTAGCGGTCATAGGAAACTTGATATGTATTGATATCTTCAAGGGATCCCTCAGAGATCAGCTTTTTAATCGTTAAAAAGTCGTTATCCCAGCGTCGGTTATGATATACGCTTAATAATACGCCTTTTTCATCGGCAGCCCTTTTTAATGTTTCCCCCTCTTCGGCCGTTGCTGTCATTGGTTTTTCCATCACAACATGTTTTCCGGCCTGTATGCATGCCATAGCATGCTCGTAATGAAGGCCGCTCGGGGTGGTGACAATGACAAGCTCAATGGCAGGGTCATTTGTGATTTCCTCAAGCTCATGTACAACCTCAGCATCTGGAAAGTCCCGTTTCACTTCTTCTGTCCGTGATGTCATGATTTTGCTGATTTGATATTCATCCAGAACATCCAGCAGCGGCCCGTGAAAAACAGAACCGGACAATCCGTATCCTAATATTCCAACCTTGATCGTATCCACTTTTCTTCTCCCCTTTAAAAGCGTTATCAACAGAAGTATATACCCTCCTGATCAAATGGTAAAACCTAACTGATTCATTTTTTGCGTCGGCATGCTTAGACAACCGTTTGGACAATCAGTATAATGGGAATTAATATCATTAAACAGAGGTGTACGCATGGAAAAGCATAACGAACATAAAACATTAAACCATAAAAGCTCGAAAGAAAAGGATCAGATTACAAACCGGCTTAAGCGGATTGAGGGTCAAGTCAGAGGCATTCAAAACATGGTGGAAAACGACAGATATTGTGTAGATATTCTTGTGCAAATTTCAGCTGTTCAGGCGGCAATGAAAAATGTGGCGCTTCATTTGCTTGAGGATCATGCCCATCATTGTGTAGCAGATGCCATCAAAAGCGGAGACGGGGAACAGGCCATTTCTGAGCTTTTGGACGTATTTAAAAAGTTCACAAAATCATAAAGCGTTTTTTATTGTAATACCCTACGGGGGTATGGTAGGATGAAAATAGAAAGAATAAACAGGAGGAATTGATATGGAACAAAAAACATTGCAAGTTGAAGGAATGTCTTGTCAGCACTGCGTCAAAGCAGTAGAAACAAGCGTAGGAGAACTGGACGGCGTCAGTGCCGTTCATGTCAATCTGGAAGCGGGTAAAGTCGATGTTTCGTTTGATGCTGACAAAGTATCAGTCAAAGATATTGCGGATGCGATAGAAGATCAGGGCTATGATGTAGCCAAGTGATTCAAGGTATCGCGCCTTTAGGGAGGCGCGATATTTCTTTCATTTTTATATACCCCCCAGGTGTATATAAAGGAGTGAGTATGTTGAGTGAACAAAAGGAAATCGCGATGCAGGTCTCTGGTATGACCTGTGCGGCATGTGCTGCCAGAATTGAAAAAGTCCTGAAGCGGATGCCCGGTGTCACGGATGCAAATGTTAATCTGGCAACGGAAACATCAAATGTAATCTACGATCCTGCTGAAACAGGGACTGCAGCGATTCAGGAAAAAATAGAGAAGCTGGGCTATCACGTCGTTACAGAAAAAGCTGAATTCGATATTGAGGGCATGACCTGTGCGGCTTGCGCCAATCGGATTGAAAAACGGCTTAACAAAATAGAAGGCGTCGCAAATGCACCAGTAAACTTCGCTTTAGAAACGGTTACGGTCGAGTACAATCCGAAAGAAGCGTCTGTCGGCGATTTGAAAGAAGCGGTAGATAAGCTTGGATATAAGCTAAAGTTGAAGGGTGAACAGGACAGTGAGGCTGCTGCTGCTAAAAAGAAAGAAGAACGGAAGCAAACGGCGAGACTGATTTTTTCAGCTGTCCTGTCATTTCCATTGCTTTGGGCGATGGTGAGCCATTTTACATTTACATCATTCATTTGGGTACCGGATATATTTCTCAATCCGTGGATGCAATTTGCGCTGGCGACACCAGTCCAGTTTCTGATCGGCTGGCCGTTTTATGTGGGTGCGTATAAGGCGCTTAGAAATAAAAGCGCCAATATGGATGTATTGGTCGCCCTCGGTACGACGGCTGCTTACGCTTATAGTCTTTATCTTACTTTTCAAAGCCTTGGCTCCCATGGGCATACAGACGGCCTTTACTATGAAACAAGCGCGATTTTGCTGACGCTGATTTTATTAGGCAAGTTGTTTGAAACAAAAGCAAAAGGCCGTTCCTCGGATGCGATTAAAAAGCTGATGAAGCTTCAAGCGAAAACAGCGACTGTTGTAAGAGACGGACAGGAGCAAATTATCCCGATCGACGAAGTGCTTGTTAATGACATTGTTTACGTCAAACCTGGCGAACGAATTCCTGTCGACGGAGAAGTGGTTGAAGGCCGCTCAGCGGTTGACGAATCGATGATTACAGGAGAAAGTCTTCCTGTTGACAAAAATCCTGGTGACAGCGTGACAGGTTCAACCGTTAACGCAAACGGTTTCCTGAAAATTAAAGCTGTCAACGTCGGAAAGGATACTGCGCTTTCTCATATCATCAAAATTGTTGAGGAAGCACAAGGGTCAAAAGCGCCGATCCAGCGTCTCGCTGACCAGATTTCAGGCATTTTTGTACCCATTGTATTGGGGATTGCCGTTCTCACTTTTCTCATTTGGTATCTTTGGGCGGCTCCTGGCGATTTTGCTGAAGCGATCAGCAAGTTCATTGCGGTTCTTGTCATTGCCTGTCCTTGCGCCCTCGGTCTTGCCACTCCGACGAGCATAATGGCTGGATCTGGACGCGCTGCTGAATTCGGGATTTTATTTAAAGGCGGCGAGCATTTAGAAAAAACGCATCGTCTCGATACAATTGTTCTTGATAAAACCGGAACCGTGACAAACGGGAAGCCGCGTCTGACGGATGCCATTCCATTCGGCCGTTTTGAAGAAAAAGATTTGCTTCAATTTGCAGCGGCAGCCGAAACGGGATCAGAGCATCCGCTTGGCGAAGCGATTATTGCTGGCGTGAAAGATAAAGGGCTTGAGATACCGAAGCTAACCCGTTTTGAAGCAAAAGTCGGCGCAGGCATTTTGGCTGAAGCCGGAGGAAAAAGCATTCTCGTCGGCACAAGAAAATTAATGGAGAGCGAACAGGTTGAGCATGGAGCTCTTCTCGCCAAAATGGAAGAGCTAGAGGCAGAAGGAAAAACAGTTATGCTTGTATCCATTGATGGAGAAGCAGCTGGGCTAGTAGCGGTTGCAGATACGATTAAGGACACGTCACGGAAGGCTGTTGCCCGTCTGAAAGAGTTGGGCCTTGATGTCATCATGATGACAGGAGACAATCGCAGAACCGCAGAAGCCATCGCGAAGGAAGCGGGAATTACGAATATCATTGCGGAAGTCCTTCCAGAACAAAAGGCAGCAGAAATTGCCCGCCTGCAAAAAGAAGGCCGCCAGACAGCAATGGTAGGCGACGGAATTAACGATGCGCCGGCGCTTGCCACAGCTGACATCGGCATGGCGATTGGAACTGGAACGGACATTGCCATGGAAACAGCAGACATTACACTGATTCGCGGCGATCTGAACAGCATTGCCGACGCAATCCGCATGAGCAGATTGACAATGAAAAACATTAAACAAAATTTATTCTGGGCGCTTGGCTATAACAGCCTCGGCATCCCAATCGCAGCACTTGGATTTTTAGCACCGTGGATAGCAGGAGCAGCAATGGCATTCAGCTCCGTTTCCGTTGTTCTGAATGCTCTTCGTCTGCAAAAAGTAAAATGAAAAACCGGCTATATGCCGGTTTTTGTTTTTCATTGACACTTTCTTGGAAAACAACATATAATAGGTGTAACTTATATATGAGTATATGCTCATATATATAAAATAAATACAATACTCATTGATACGCTTTGAAGAGGGAACCCTAAATCGGAAGGTAAGGTGAGACTAGTGAAACAGGAATACGTTCTGGACGGTTTGGATTGCAGCAATTGTGCCCAAAAAATCGAAAATGGAGTCAAAGGCATAAAAGGCATTGACGGATGCGCGGTAAATTTTGCGGCAAGCACCTTAACTGTCTCAGCCGATGGGAAAGAAGAGCAATGGGTCACGAATAAAGTAGAGAAAAAAGTGAAATCAATTGATCCGCATGTAACGGTTCGCCAAAAGCATATAAAGAAATCAGCTGATGATGGCTATCGTAATAGAATGGTCAATATGCTGATCAGAATGGCGGCGGCTGTCATTCTCGGCGCAGCGGCATATTTGGTTCATTCGGGAACCATTGAATTTTTCCTTTTCCTCGGTGCTTATTTGATTATCGGCGGTGACATTATAATCCGCGCAGTCAAAAACATCATCCGCGGTCAGGTGTTTGATGAGCATTTCTTAATGGCTCTTGCCACAATCGGCGCTTTTCTGATTCAGCAATACCCTGAGGGGGTCGCCGTTATGCTGTTTTATCAAATCGGTGAGCTTTTTCAAGGAGCCGCGGTCAGCCGTTCCAGAAAATCAATTAGTGCGTTAATGGACATACGGCCTGATTACGCCAATCTCAAAACAAAGAACGGCATCGAACAGGTTTCCCCGGAGGACGTTCAGACAGGAGACATCATTGTGGTTAATCCGGGAGAAAGCATACCCCTGGACGGTAAGGTCGTGCAAGGGTCAGCGATGGTTGATACATCTGCTTTAACAGGTGAGTCCGTTCCGAGAAAAGCTGCGGAAGGACAAGATGTAATGTCAGGCTTTATCAATCAAAACGGCGTTCTGCATATTGAAGTCACAAAGGGCTATCAGGAATCAGCAGTATCAAAAATATTAGACTTGGTTCAGAATGCGAGCAGCCGTAAAGCCCGGACAGAAAACTTTATCACGAAGTTTGCCAAGTATTATACACCTGCTGTTGTGATCATTGCGGTATTGCTGGCCTTTGTTCCGCCGCTTGTTCTTTCTGGCGCCGCGCTTTCCGATTGGGTGTACCGCGCGCTTATCTTTTTAGTGATTTCTTGTCCTTGTGCGCTTGTTGTCTCTATTCCGCTCGGTTTCTTCGGCGGAATCGGAGCGGCCTCAAAGGCCGGAGTGCTTGTAAAGGGAAGCAATTATTTAGAAGCCTTGAATCAAGTCAAATACGCGGTGTTTGATAAAACGGGAACACTAACAAAAGGCAGCTTTGAAGTGACAGAAATCAAACCTGCGGAAGGTTTTACAAAGGATAGATTACTTGAAGCGGCGGCATACGCTGAGCTTCATTCACAGCATCCGATTGCTGAATCTGTGCGTAAAGCTTACGGGAAAATGCTTTCCTCCGATGAGATAGAGTCATACGAAGAAATCCCCGGCCACGGCATTTTTGCAAAGGTAAATGGAACTGAGATCCTTGCCGGGAATAAAAAGCTCATGGAAAGAGAACAAATTGAGGATGTCCCGGATGAAAATGCTGGAACAATCGTACACGTTGCTGTTGATCAACGCTATGCCGGAGCAATCATCATAGCGGATGAAGTAAAGGAAGACGCAGCACAGGCGGTTGCTGATCTGAAGTCGCTTGGGATCAAACAGACAGCTATGCTGACGGGTGATTCGAAACAAACGGGAGAAGCCGTCGGAAAACAGCTTGGGATTGGTGAGGTATATGCAGAGCTGCTGCCGCAAGATAAAGTCGCGCAGGTCGAAGCATTAGAAGCTAAGCTTTTGCCTAGTGAAAAACTCATTTTTGTCGGTGACGGCATCAATGATACGCCGGTGCTTGCACGCGCAGATATAGGGGTTGCGATGGGAGGCCTTGGGTCAGACGCCGCGGTAGAAGCCGCAGACATCGTGCTGATGACAGATCAGCCGTCAAAAATAGCAGAAGCGATTCGGATTGCGAAACGGACACGGCGAATCGTGTGGCAAAACATCGGCTTTGCTTTAGGTGTGAAAGCGATCTTTCTCATTCTTGGAGCATTTGGAATTGCAACCATGTGGGAAGCGGTTTTCTCAGATGTCGGTGTTACACTGCTCGCTGTGGCAAACGCTATGCGCGTCATGCGTCTCAAAAACAAATAAATTGTCGGAGAGAATTCATTTTTTCGGGGTTTTCTTATCGGCGCTTGTCTTGTTAAAATAAAGAAGTGGATCAATTGCGATCCGCTTCTTTTTTAATTTTAAAACGATGAGGTGTCGGAGTGAAAAAGAAACAGCAGTCTTCTGCGAAATTCGCGGTCATCCTTACGGTTGTGGTTGTTGTATTGCTAGCAGCCATTGTCATCATTAATAACAAAACGGAACAAGGCAATGATGCGGTGTCCGGACAGCCGTCTATCAAAGGGCAGCCTGTGCTTGGCAAGGACGATGCACCGGTAACTGTAGTAGAATTCGGAGATTACAAATGTCCGTCTTGCAAGGTGTTTAACAGTGACATCTTTCCAAAAATACAAAAAGACTTTATTGATAAGGGCGATGTGAAATTTTCTTTCGTGAACGTCATGTTCCATGGAAAAGGTTCAAGATTAGCGGCTCTTGCATCTGAAGAAGTATGGAAGGAAGACCCTGACTCTTTCTGGGATTTCCATGAAAAGCTGTTCGAAAAACAGCCGGATACGGAACAGGAATGGGTAACCCCAGGCCTCCTTGGTGATCTTGCAAAAAACACCACAAAGATAAAACCTGAGACACTCAAGGAAAATCTTGATAAGGAAACATTCGCTTCTCAAGTGGAAAAGGATTCTGACCTTAATCAAAAAATGAACATACAGGCAACACCGACGATTTACGTCAATGATAAAGTGATCAAAAATTTTGCGGATTATGATGAAATCAAAGAGACAATAGAAAAAGAGCTGAAAGGGAAGTAACGATATGAAAAATAGAATCGTATTTTTATATGCTTCCTGGGTTGTGGCTCTTATCGCTATGCTGGGCAGCCTGTATTTCAGTGAAATCAGAAAGTTTATTCCATGTGAACTGTGCTGGTACCAGCGTATCCTCATGTATCCGCTCGTCCTGATTTTAGGCATCGCCACCTTTCAAGGGGACACACGAGTGAAAAAATATGTGCTCCCGATGGCGATTATAGGGGCATTCATTTCGACCATGCATTACTTAGAGCAAAAAGTGCCCGGTTTTAGCGGCATTAAGCCATGTGTCAGCGGCGTGCCGTGCTCGGGCCAATATATTAACTGGTTTGGTTTTATTACGATTCCATTCCTGGCCCTGATTGCTTTTATCCTGATTATCATTTTTATGTGCCTGCTGAAAGGCGAAAAATCTGAATAACAAAAAAAGCGCCCGCGTATGCCGGGCGCTTTTTTAATTTCGCAAACTCATGTCCATCAGCAATAGCCGTATTCCCTCTAAATTTATCTTTTTTTCTCATAAAAATGTTATTGATTTTACGCTTGAGCGATTATAAAATCTAGAGGTCGTCAGAAAATTTAACAAACATAAAAGGGAGTCATCAGAATGGCTTGGGAGCTGCTCAGTGTGATTGGCATCATTGCGTTTGCAGTCAGCGGCGCAATTGTTGCGATGGAAGAGGAATATGATATTTTAGGAGTTTATATATTAGGGATTGTCACAGCTTTTGGAGGAGGAGCGATCCGCAATTTGCTGATCGGTGTTCCGGTGTCAGCGCTATGGGAACAGGGAGCTTACTTTCAAATCGCGCTTTTATCTATTACGATTGTGTTTCTGTTTCCGAAGCTGCTGCTGAAGCATTGGAATAAGTGGGGCAATTTATCAGATGCGATCGGCCTCGCTGCCTTTGCTATCCAAGGCGCACTGTATGCCGTCAAAATGGGCCATCCGCTTAGTGCCGTGATCGTGGCTGCGGTGCTGACGGGAAGCGGGGGCGGAATCATCCGTGACCTTCTTGCCGGGCGCAAACCGCTTGTGCTGAAGGCAGAAATTTATGCAGTCTGGGCGGCTCTCGGCGGTTTAATCGTCGGCTTGGGCTGGCTGGGGAACTCGTTCGGCTTATACGTTCTGTTTTTCGTGCTCGTTGTTTGCCGGGTTTGTTCCTATATGTTTAATTGGAAGCTGCCAAACCGTTCTTTTCGCTTAGATAGTCAGTAAAATAAAAGAAACCTCTCCATGACGGAGAGGTTTCTTTTATGGTAGCCTGCCGGGATCAAATAAAAAGTCCTTTTCGAATGCTGACCGCGCAGAGCAAAGCTATTTGAAATTAATAGGTAGCCCAAAAGGTATAGCTGATGGTTTTTTTAGTTCCTGTGTTAGTGAATTTGAATCTGTATTTTGTTTTGTAGCTTTTAGAAGCTTGTTTGTAACTTAAATTTGTAGAGCCTTTTTTTGTTGCATAAAAAGTTTTAACATTTTTCCAGCCTTTATTTGTCTTTTGTTGCAGAGTTGCTGTAATTTTCCCGCTGCCTGATCCGTTTGCTGTCATGTTGGCCCAAGTTCCTTGTCCTGGATAATAAATATGAAAAGTTGGCGAGTAAGTATAGTTTTTAAATGAGCCCGAATGATAATGAGTACTCCATATTTGACCTTTTTTAACCCAATCTTTAGCTTCCGCTTTGTTGTTTACTAGGTCAATAGCCGTAAAACTTGTTACGGCTACGACGAATGCCAGCAACATCATAGATAGCTTTTTCTTCACTGAGTATTTCCTCCTAACTAATTCTGGTTCTTTCTTCATGTTCATATCATAAACCGAGAGAAATAATGTAACATCGTCCTATTCTCCCAAATGAAAAACTTTAATTTGTTGAAATATGTCGAAATTGGATGAAAAATGACTATTTTACTGCGACTATAGATACGATAGCAAGGATGTAGTCGCTTTATGGAAGATGACAATAATAAGTTTAGTCATTCTTCACGTTAGATGAACAGACAAACACGGTAAAGCTCTGCGGTGTTTTTAAAATGAAAAAGATATATTATATCGAAGATTGAAAGGAATAAGGAATCGATACTGATGAAAGAGAAGATTCGCAGCCTAAGAAAAGCACGTCCAACAGTGATCAATGTGAAATCATAAGAGAAAAAACCGATTTCGAGTTGAAATCGGTTTTTTCTGCATATAAATAACCCAAACCTTGATTGGTATTGGGTGAATGTGCTAAGATAAATTGTATTTGCCAGTTTTCCTCATATATTTAATATACGTATCCAATTATATTTTACAGTGTTTCATCTATGTTTGTCAACTATTTTCTGGAGGTGCCGTTCATGAATCAGCAGGATAAGGAATGGAAGGAAGAGCAGTCGAGAATAGATGAGGTGCTGCAGGAGCTCGAAAAAAAAGAGCGGTTTCTGGAAACGTCTGCGGGCGGGTTGAAGCATGATATCATCGGATTAAGAAAAAGCTTTTGGGAGGATGTTAAGGTTAATTTTGATGATGCCCATGAAGCGATTGAAACGATGGCAAGCATTAAGCAGCAGGCAGAGCTCCTGTCTGATCGGGAACACAATCATCGGCGCATGGATCAGCAGCTCAAACGAATTCATCAATTAAAAAAATCGCCTTATTTCGGCCGGATTGATTTTATTGAAAACGGCGAGGAGCAGGCAGAGCGAATTTATATCGGTTTAGCTTCCTGTTTGGATGAGAAGGAGGAACACTTTCTGATTTATGACTGGAGGGCGCCGATATCAAGTTTGTACTACAATTATTCCCCAGGAAAAGCGGAGTACGAGGTGCCCGGTGAAACGATAGAAGGAGAAATGGTGCTGAAACGCCAGTTTATGATCAAAAACGGCACTCTCAAGGCGATGTTTAATACCGATATGACGATTGGCGATGAAATGCTGCAAGAGGTATTAAGCCATCACTCCGATACCCAAATGAAAAACATCGTGTCTACGATTCAGAAAGAACAAAATCAGATTATCCGTAATGAAAAAAGCAAGATCCTGATCGTGCAGGGAGCGGCTGGCAGCGGGAAAACATCGGCTGCGCTTCAGCGTGTCGCTTATTTGTTATACAGGCACCGCGGCGTCATTGATGCCGGACAAATCGTTTTGTTTTCTCCCAACTTCTTATTTAACAGCTATGTATCCTCTGTTTTGCCTGAGTTAGGAGAAGAGAATATGGAGCAGGCGACGTTTCAGGAATATATCGAGCATCGTCTTGGCCGCAAGTTCAAATGTGAAAGCGCCTTTGATCAGCTCGAATATTGCCTGACCGAAACTAAGGAAGGCGATTTTCCAACAAGGCTTGCGGGAATCACATGGAAGGCGGGTTTATCCTTTCAGCAATTCATTAATGAATACGTCACACGGCTTTCCTCTGAAGGGGTGATTTTTAAAAATATCATATTCCGCGGACAAAAGCTGATCACAAAGGAGCAAATTCAATCCTATTTTTACTCATTGGATCAAAATCACTCCATTCCGAATCGGATGGAGCAAACCGCGAAGTGGCTGCTGAGTGAGCTTAACAAGCTTGAGAAAAAGGAACGGCGAAAGGATTGGGTTGTTCATGAAGCTGAGCTGCTTGACAAAGAGGACTACTTGGACGTGTACAAAAAACTGCAGGAAAGGAAACGGTTCAGCGAGAGTACGTTTAACGATTATCAAAGAGAGCAGCAGCTGCTTGCCGCCATCATTGTGAAAAAAGCTTTCAAACCGCTCAAACAGGCGGTCAGACTCCTTGCATTTCTTGATGTTACACAACTTTATTTGCAATTGTTTTCTGGCTGGGGAGGAAAATTTCAGCATGAGAAGATGGACGCGATAGGTGAGCTGACCAGTTCGGCATTTACGGATAATAAATTGCTCTATGAGGACGCAGCACCGTTTCTTTATATGCAGGATCTGATTGAGGGCAGAAAGAAAAATACGAAAATCAAACATCTATTTATTGACGAAGCCCAGGACTATTCACCGTTTCAGATGGTTTACATGAGAAGCATTTTTCCGGCTGCCAGCATGACAGTGCTCGGTGATATCAATCAGTCCATCTACGCGCATACCATACACGGGGATCAGCGTATGGATGCGTGCTTTGAGGATGAGCCTGCTGAGTATGTTCGTTTAAAGAGAACATACAGATCAACAAGGCAGATTGTCGAGTTTACCAAAGCGATGCTTCAAGATGGAGCGGATATTGAGCCGTTTAATAGAAGCGGGGAAATGCCGCTCGTTGTCAAAACTGAAGGACATGAGAGCCTTTGCCAAAAGCTCGCGCAAGAAATTGGCCGGCTCAAGAAAAAAGGGCACGAAACAATAGCCGTCATCTGCAAGACTGCGCAGCAATGCATACAGGCGCACGCCCACATGAGTGAATATACAGATGTTCGCCTGATTCATAAAGAAAATCAACCATTCCAAAAGGGTGTTTGCGTGATTCCGGTGTATTTAGCAAAGGGAATTGAATTTGACGCAGTGCTTGTCTATGATGCATCTGAAGAACACTATCATACAGAGCACGACCGCAGGCTTTTATATACTGCGTGCACCCGTGCGATGCACATGCTGGCGGTATTTTATACAGGTGAAGCCAGTCCATTTGTAACCGCTGTGCCGCCTCACTTATATCAGATTGCTGAATGAAGAGAAGGGAGTCCTTCTCTTTTTTCTATTTACATGAAGCATAGCCGTTTTATCATTAGGATTCTTAATAGTTATCATCATGTAAATATATTTTACTTAAGCCTAGTATTCCGGTAAAGTTCAATTAGATGCAATTTTCGATCAGTTTATAACTTTGTGAGGTGGATACGTTGCAACTTCAGGTAATGAACAGTCCGTTTAATCAGGAGCAGGCAGAGCTCCTTAACCGCCTTCTGCCGACCTTGACCGAATCCCAGAAAATCTGGCTGAGCGGATATTTATCCGCTCAATCTGTTTCCGCCCAAGAAACGGCGGGTGCGCCGGCGGCAGCTGTGTCTGCGGCAGCGGCGGCACCAGCCGTTTCAAAAGAAGTGACCGTTCTTTATGGTTCACAGACGGGAAACGCACAGGGGCTTGCAGAAAATGCCGGCAAGCAGCTTGAACAGAGCGGTTTTCAAGTGACCGTCTCATCCATGAGCGATTTTAAGCCGAATCAGCTGAAGAAGGTAACCAATCTTTTAATCGTCGTCAGTACGCATGGAGAAGGTGAGCCGCCTGATAACGCGCTGTCGTTTCACGAATTTCTGCACGGAAGACGGGCGCCTAAGCTTGAAGATCTGCGCTTTTCCGTTTTGGCGCTTGGTGACAGTTCGTACGAATTTTTCTGCCAGACAGGGAAAGAATTTGATCAGCGCTTAGAAGAACTCGGCGGAAAACGGATTTCTCCGCGCGTTGATTGCGATCTTGACTATGATGAACCGGCAGCCGAATGGCTTGAGGGTGTATTGAAGGGATTAAATGAAGCTGGGGGCGGAAGCGCCGCGCCTGCGCCGGCGGCTGCGTCTCAAACCGGTGAGTCTTCGTATTCCAGAACAAACCCGTTTCGGGCTGAAGTATTAGAAAATTTAAATTTAAACGGCAGAGGATCAAATAAAGAAACACGCCATGTGGAGCTGTCTCTTGAAGGATCTGGCCTGACTTACGAGCCTGGTGACAGCCTCGGCGTCTATCCGGAAAACGATCCGGAACTTGTCGAGCTGCTCCTTAAGGAAATGAATTGGGACCCGGAAGAAATTGTGACGCTTAATAAGCAAGGTGATGTCCGTCCGCTGAAAGAAGCGCTGATTTCTCACTATGAGATTACCGTTCTCACAAAACCGCTTCTTGAACAGGCAGCCCAGCTGACAGGGAACGATGAGCTTAGAGAGCTTTTAGCCCCGGGAAATGAGGAGAATGTAAAAGCCTATATTGAAGGGCGCGATTTGCTTGATCTCGTCCGTGACTATGGCCCATTTAGTGTATCTGCGCAGGAGTTTGTCTCGATTTTGCGAAAAATGCCTGCCCGCCTTTATTCGATTGCAAGCAGTTTATCCGCAAATCCGGATGAAGTGCATTTAACAATCGGCGCAGTCCGCTACGATGCGCACGGCCGTGAACGAAAAGGCGTCTGCTCGATTTTGTGCGCGGAACGTCTGCAGCCGGGAGACACACTGCCGGTTTATGTACAGCACAATCAAAACTTTAAGCTTCCGAAAGACCCTGAAACACCGATTATCATGGTGGGCCCTGGGACAGGCGTCGCACCTTTCCGTTCCTTTATGCAGGAGCGTGAGGAGACGGGAGCGGAAGGAAAGGCATGGATGTTCTTTGGCGATCAGCACTTTGTCACGGATTTCCTTTACCAGACAGAGTGGCAGAATTGGCTCAAAGACGGTGTGCTGACAAAAATGGATGTGGCGTTCTCACGTGATACGGAAGAAAAAGTATATGTGCAGCACCGCATGCTTGAACATAGCGCAGAATTGTTTGAATGGCTTCAAGAAGGAGCGGCTGTTTACATTTGCGGAGATGAAAAGCATATGGCGCATGACGTCCATCACACATTGCTTGAAATTATCGAAAAAGAAGGCAATATGAGCCGCGAAGAAGCGGAGGCTTATCTTGCCGATATGCAGCAGCAAAAACGCTATCAGCGTGATGTATACTGATCTGATTTGAAAGGAGTTTTTCAACATGGTGACCAAAATTCTAAAAGCACCGGACGGCTCTCCAAGTGATGTTGAACGCATTAAAAAAGAAAGTGATTATTTGCGCGGCACGCTGAAAGAAGTGATGCTCGATCGAATCAGTGCCGGAATTCCGGATGATGACAACCGCCTGATGAAACACCACGGCAGTTATTTGCAGGATGACCGTGACCTCCGAAATGAACGCCAAAAGCAGAAGCTTGAGCCCGCATATCAGTTCATGCTGCGCGTGCGTATGCCAGGGGGCGTCTCAACGCCTGAACAATGGCTTGTCATGGATGACCTGTCCCAGAAATACGGGAACGGCACATTAAAATTGACGACACGTGAAACG
This sequence comes from Bacillus sp. GW821-FHT01G09, assembly GCF_059422205.1. Classification (NCBI taxonomy): domain Bacteria; kingdom Bacillati; phylum Bacillota; class Bacilli; order Caryophanales; family Bacillaceae; genus Bacillus; species Bacillus sp. GW821-FHT01G09. The sequence goes on along the minus strand of NZ_JBWKWL010000001.1, from coordinate 253,691 downwards.
TTCCAAATGCACGGGATTCTGAAATGGAACATGAAGAAAACCATTCAGACGATCCACTCAGCACTTTTGGATACGATCGCAGCCTGCGGAGACGTAAACCGTAACGTCATGTGTGCATCAAACCCTTATCAATCTGAAATCCACTCAGAGGTATACGAGTGGTCTAAAAAATTAAGTGATGATCTGCTGCCGCGGACGAGAGCATATCATGAAATTTGGCTTGATGAAGAAAGAGTTGCCGGCACGCCGGAGGAAGAAGTCGAGCCAATGTACGGACCGCTCTATCTGCCGCGGAAGTTTAAAATCGGTATTGCCGTTCCGCCGTCTAATGATATTGACGTCTTTTCACAAGATCTCGGATTCATTGCGATTGTCGAGGATGGCAAGCTGATCGGTTTTAACGTGGCGATCGGCGGCGGTATGGGAATGACGCATGGCGATACTGCGACATATCCGCAATTAGCCAAGGTCATCGGATTCTGCCGGCCCGATCAAATGTATGACGTTGCTGAAAAAACGATTACGATTCAGCGTGATTACGGCAACCGTTCTGTCCGTAAAAATGCGCGGTTCAAATACACAGTTGACCGCCTAGGTTTAGAAAACGTAAAAGAAGAATTGGAAAACCGTCTCGGCTGGAGCCTGGAAGAAGCGAAGCCTTATCATTTCGATCATAACGGCGACCGCTACGGCTGGGTGGAAGGCATCGAGGATAAATGGCATTTCACGCTGTTTGTCGAAGGCGGCCGTATAACGGATTACGATGATTATAAGCTGATGACAGGCTTGCGGGAAATTGCCAAAGTTCATACAGGCGAGTTCCGGCTGACAGCCAATCAGAACTTAATGATTGCGAACGTTTCAAGCGATAAAAAAGAAGAAATCAGTGCTTTAATTGAACAATACGGACTAACTGACGGCAAGCACTATTCAGCGCTTCGCCGCAGCTCGATGGCGTGCGTCGCTCTTCCGACCTGCGGATTGGCAATGGCTGAAGCAGAACGTTATTTGCCGACCCTGTTAGATAAGATTGAAGAGATTATTGACGAAAACGGCCTTCGTGATCAGGAAATCACCATTCGCATGACAGGTTGTCCGAACGGCTGTGCACGTCATGCACTCGGTGAGATCGGATTTATCGGAAAGGCGCCGGGCAAATATAATATGTATCTTGGCGCTGCGTTTGACGGAAGCCGTTTAAGCAAAATGTACCGTGAAAACATCGGTGAAGCAGACATTTTAAGCGAGCTGCGCATCCTTCTTTCCCGCTATGCGAAAGAACGTGAAGAAGGCGAGCATTTCGGTGACTTTGTCATCCGCGCGGGCATTATCAAAGCAACAACTGACGGTACGAATTTTCATGATTGAGAAAGAAAGACGAGAGACAGGGAGTAGCTTCCTGTCTCTTTTTTCTGTAATTTGCTCTGCTGCAAAAAAGTTCACTGTGAGCATATCATGAGAAAAAATACCCTAAAAAGGGTACTATAAAAGAAGACAAGTGTGGAGAGAACTCCTGCGAAACCACATAGCGGATGCAAGGCCACCCTAGCTCAAGGGCCTTTAGACAAACAGATTTTTTGGCTCATCATGCCGACACACAACAGACGAAGGAGGTCATGCATTTGGACATATTTTTAGTTGTGCTCGTATTATTAACGATTATTGCGATTTCTAATATCGTGAACCGGTTTATTCCGTTTATTCCGGTGCCGCTGATTCAAGTGGCTCTTGGGATTCTTGCCGCCTCATTTCCACAGGGACTTCATTTTGAATTAAACACCGAATTGTTTTTTGTTCTGTTTATCGCCCCTCTGCTATTTAATGATGGAAAGAGGACACCGCGGGCAGAGCTTTGGAATTTAAGGGCTCCGATTTTATTGCTTGCACTCGGCCTTGTATTTGCGACTGTGATTGTAGGCGGCTACACGATTCACTGGATGATTCCTGCTATTCCGCTGGCAGCGGCCTTTGGACTTGCGGCCATTCTTTCACCGACTGATGTCGTCGCTGTCAGCGCATTATCAGGAAGAGTGAAAATGCCAAAAGGGATTCTTCGCCTGCTGGAAGGTGAGGGGCTGATGAATGACGCATCAGGTCTGGTGGCCTTTAAGTTTGCGATTGCGGCGGCAGTGACTGGTGCATTTTCATTAGCACAAGCGGCTGTCAGCTTTGTCTTTATTTCTCTCGGAGGCTTGCTGTGCGGGGTTGTCATTTCATTTTTGATTATTCGCTTTCGCCTATTTCTGCGCCGCCTTGGCATGCAGGATGTCACGATGCATATGCTGATTCAAATTCTGACGCCGTTTGTGATTTATTTGGCAGCTGAAGAAATCGGCGTTTCGGGCATTTTAGCTGTTGTAGCTGGCGGTATTACCCATGCGGTTGAACAGGATCGTCTGGAATCTACGATGATCAAGCTGCAAATCGTCTCCTCAAGTACGTGGAACATTATTTTATTTATTTTGAACGGCCTGGTCTTCGTTATTCTCGGCACGCAAATCCCTGATGTTATTTCTGTTATCTTTAACGACACTGCCATCAGCAACATGAAGGTGATCGGCTATATCCTAGTCATCACATTTACGTTAATGCTCCTCAGATTCCTGTGGGTGCTGTTCTTCTGGAACGGCAAATGGTTCTTTAATAAAGATCAGAACATCTATAAACCGGGTCTTCGTTCGACGCTGTTAATTTCGATTTCCGGTGTGCGTGGAGCAGTAACGCTTGCGGGTTCTTTTTCTATTCCGTATTTCCTGGAGGACGGCACGCCGTTTCCGGAAAGAAATCTGATTCTCTTTTTAGCAGCCGGCGTTATTTTATGCACGCTTGTCATTGCCACCGTTGTGCTGCCAATTCTGACTGAAAAAGAAGAAGAGGACGAGGAACGAAACAAGAAGCTGCTGACGGCGAGACGCAAGTTGATCAAAACAGCCCTTCAAACGATTAAAGAGGACATGAATGAGACAAACAAAACGGCCTCTCTTGCGGTGATAGCTGAATACAATGAGAAAATGAAAAATCTTCGTTTTCAGCAGTATACATCATCTAATCGCATTAAGAAGCACGAGCGAAAAGTCCGTGCGCAGGGGGTTAAGGCTGAGCAAGAGGCGCTGATGAAAATGCTGGAGCGGGGAGACATCCCGGAAGAAACAGCAAATGTGCTGCAAGAACGATTTAACGAGTTGGAAATTTTGTATGCGAACCCGTTTAAAGTTGGATTATCAAAAACAAGGCTCAAGAGGCTGATGTATTGGATTTTCTTCGGTGAACATAAAAAGCCGGAGATGTCGATTTTAAATGAAGCGGGATTGATACGGGCAACAAGAGTGAAAACGGCAAAAGCAGCGATAGAATATCTGGAAAAACATAAGACGGAAGAACATAAAGAAGTATTTTTATCTGTCATTTCGTTCTATAAACAGTTAATTTTCAGGCTGGAGCACAGCCATCATGAGCTGAAATCAAGCGCCCATTTTGAAAATCAGAAGCTGGAAGTAAAGCTGAAGGCTGTGCAGGCGATCAGAAATGAAATTCAAACGCTCTTCGAAGAGAGGGAAATTTCCCGGGACATTTCCCATGAGCTTCGCCAATACATTAATGATGTCGAAGCCGCCATGCTTGAAGGCGGCGAATAAATGCAGCAAAAAAGCTGGCGTTAGAGCGCCAGCTTTTTTCTATATTAAGGGCGATGAAATGCGACAGTGCTGCCATCCCGGTCGAACCAGCCTCTGAAGGCCCAGTTGATCCAGCCGCCATCGCCTTTGTTTGTAAAGGTTCCATCTTCAAATACCCAAATGCCATACGTAATGCCGTCGTAAACGGCTGAGCCGTAAAATTGCACACCGTTCAAATGATCTTCATATTCCTGGCTTAAATTAAAGACCATGACATTATATTTTTGGCCGGATGCGTAGAAGGAAGACTCCATGAGGTTTTTCACAAAGCCATCCCTGTTCTGTGCGGATTTGATGGCATCAGCGATCTGGTTGGCAATTCCAAGTACATCCAGATTGACGTTTAAACCTACATCAGCGGCAGTTGTTCCAGCAGCAGTTGTCTGCGACATCTTCGGAGCAGGATTTTCTTCAGCGGAAGCAAAGGACAAAGGGGCAATTGTCAAAGCGGCACCAAGAGCAAGTGTCATTGGGATACGAATACGTTTCAAGTTGTTTCCTCCTTTGTTTTCATTTGGTTACACTACACGCATACCCTGCTCAATGTATTTGTAATCTCAATATTGTTAAAATAGGAAAAAAATAGTGTTTGGATTTGCCTGTGCTGTGAAAAAAGAAGCAAAAAGAGGGTCTTAAGCGTATTATTGGTATCGGCTGAGAGGAATGTGAGATAATATAGACGCTTACATTTCAGTGAAAGGGTGGATTTTCAAGTGCCAACAAGTTTAAAAGATACTGTAAAGTTACATAACGGAGTTGAAATGCCTTGGTTCGGTCTGGGTGTTTTTAAAGTAGAAAATGGTAATGAAGCGACTGAATCAGTGAAAGCGGCAATTAAAAATGGCTATCGCAGCATTGATACAGCAGCGATCTACAAAAATGAAGAAGGCGTTGGCATCGGGATTAAAGAATCCGGTGTGGCAAGAGAAGAGCTCTTCATCACATCAAAAGTGTGGAATGAAGATCAAGGCTACGAAACAACGCTTGCTGCCTTTGAAAAGAGTCTGGAAAGATTGCAGCTTGATTACTTAGATTTATATTTGATCCACTGGCCTGGCAAAGATAAATATAAAGATACATGGCGCGCGCTTGAAAAGCTGTACAAAGACGGCAAAATCCGCGCGATCGGCGTCAGCAACTTCCAAGTTCATCATTTAGAAGAGCTGTTGAAAGATGCTGAAATCAAACCGATGGTGAACCAAGTTGAGTTTCACCCTCGCTTGACGCAAAAAGAATTAAGAGATTACTGCAAAGCGCAAGGCATTCAGCTGGAAGCGTGGTCTCCGCTCATGCAGGGACAGCTTTTGGATAACGAAGTGCTGACACAGATTGCTGAAAAACACAATAAATCTGTGGCTCAAGTGATTTTGCGCTGGGATCTGCAGCATGAAGTTGTAACCATTCCAAAATCCATTAAAGAACACCGTATCATCGAAAACGCTGATATTTTTGATTTCGAATTGTCTCAAGAAGACATGGACAAAATTGACGCATTAAATAAAGATGAGCGTGTCGGCCCAAATCCTGATGAGCTTCTGTTTTAATCAAAAAACTCCCCGTTATGGGGAGTTTTTTTAGTGCGTTTTTTTCTGTTGAATGAAAAACAGCATCAAAAAGGAAATGACAACAATACAGACGACCCACGCCCAGGCAAGGGTATTGTTGCCGGAATCCAATGCGACATATATCGCCGTCGGCAGTGTTTGCGTAACACCGGGGATGTTCCCTGCAAACATGAGTGTTGCGCCAAATTCTCCGAGCGCCCGCGCAAGGCTGAGGATGCTTCCGGTCAGTAACGAAGGATAGGCAAGCGGGACGGAGATATGGATAAACACTTTCCATCTGCTAGCGCCGTCTACCATTGCCGCACCTTGTATATCGGGATCAATGTCAGCAAATCCGGTTTTGGCTGATTGATACATAAGCGGAAAGGCTACAACAGCCGAGGCGATCACAGCGGCCCACCAGGTGAAAATGACAGGCTGCTGGAAAATCCACTCGATGGCTTGTCCGATGAAGCTGTGCTTTCCGAAAATGACGATCAAAATAAAACCGACAACAGTAGGCGGAAGAACGAGCGGAAGCATAAAACATGTTTCGAGTGCCGTTTTTCCGAAAAATGATGCCCGTGACATCCATGCTCCAGCAAGTGTTCCGAGAATAATGACAGCAATTCCGGCAACTGCCGCCACCTGAAAGGAAAGCACAACGGGTGTGAAAAATTCTGAAGCGCTTATGCTACTTGGCAGTAAAGCCATATTTCTCAAATACTTTCATTGCTTCATCAGATTGCAGGTATTCGTAAAATTGCTTCGCTTCCTTACGGTGTTTTGTATCTTTTACGATTCCTAACGGATAGACAATTGGGCTGTGTGTATCTGCTTTTGCCTCGTCAATAATGTTGACCTTTTTCGAGACCAGGGCATCTGTTTTATAAACAATACCTGCGTCTACATTGCCGGTTTCAACATAAGAAAGAACTTGGCGAACGTCTTTTCCATACACAATTTTATCCTTCACTTTGTCCCATAAAGACAGCTTTGTCAGTGATTCTTTCCCATAAGCTCCTGCCGGTACGGATTCCGGAGTGCCGAGAGCGATTTTTTCTGATTCAGCCAGATTGCTGAAGCTTGTCACAGGTGAATCTCCGTTTTTCGGTACGACCAGCACAATTTCATTACCGACTAAATCAGTGCTGTCTTTTTTTGCGATATCTCCATCATCCACCAGCTTTTTAAATTTATCCTCAGCAGCTGAGAAGAACAGATCGGCTCCTGCTCCTTGAGAAATCTGTTTTTGCAAGGCGCCGGATGAGCCATAGTTATCTTGGATGGTAATATTTTGATGTTCTTTTTCATAATTTTTTTGGATTTCCTCAAGTGCATCCTGCGCGCTGGCGGCAGCTGAGATGGTTAACGTTACTTTTTTCTCGCTGCTGTCCGTTGAAGACTGGTTTGAAGAACAGCCTGCTGCAAGCAGAAAAGCAGTTAAGGCTGCGATGAAAATAGAATACTTCTTAAACATGATTGCACCCCTTATCATTAGATATAACTAATTATAACTGATTATGTTTGGTTTATGTGGGTTTTTTTACATTCGGCGAAAAGGTATAATAAAATAGGAGAGTGATGATGATGAATGAAACCTCTTCCTATACGATAGAAGAAGTTGCAGGTCTGCTGAAGGTATCAAAGCTGACCGTTTATGATTTGATTAAAAAAGGCGTGCTGCCTGCTTACCGTGTCGGAAGGCAGATGCGTGTGGATGAAGAAGATTTAAAGCAATATAAAACGAATATGAGAATGTCTCAGCCCATCGCTGCAACTGAAGCGCCGAAACAGGTGCAGGAGGCTGAGCCGGACGGCAGACCGAATGTCATGATCAGCGGACAGGACATTTCGATGGATCTCCTCAGCAAGCATTTGGAGAATGCCATTCAGGAGACGCCGCTCCGTAAATACAAAGGAAGCTTAAACAGCCTGATTGATATGTATCAAGGCAAGTGTGACATTGTCAGCCTCCATTTGTACGATGCAGAAACGGGTCAGTATAACGCGCCTTATGTAAAACGGATTTTGACAGGTGAACCGTTTTGTCTCATCAATGTCGTTCTCCGCAAAGCAGGACTGTATGTGCAAAAAGGGAATCCGAAAAACATTCAAGGCTGGAAAGACTTGAAAAGAGCCGATATCCGGATCATCAACAGGGAAAAGGGTTCTGGCGCAAGGGTGCTCCTTGATGAACAGCTTGGCTTGCTTGGTGTGAATCCGGCTGATGTAGTGGGATATGGCGATATCGTGACTGATCATTACGCTGTCGCTTCACAAGTTTCAACCGGACAGGCTGACGCGGGAATCGGGGCGCAGCACGCGGCACATATGGGCAGTGTTGATTTTATCCCGCTCATCGACGAACAATATGATATTGTCGTTTTGAAAAAACATGAGCAGCTGCTGAAGGCCGTGAAGGAGATTTTGAATTCTGAGGAATACAAGGCGAATTTGTCTCAATTAAACGGCTATGAAACGAAGCTGACTGGCAAGGTGATATTGGAAACGTAAAAAATCCCTCTTGATAGAGGGATTTTTTTCATTCGGAAAACCTGAGCAGGTCACCATTTAAAATTTTATCAGAGAGAGACAGTTCTTCGTTTGCTTTCTCCTTATAAGGGAGGCACGCATCCTGATTTTCCAGCACTTCACCTGTTTTTTGGCTATAGCACGTGTTCTTTGTGTATATATAATCGTTCGTAATAAAGCTGCCGTTTCGCAGAACGGCGAATGGGGTGCGGTCGCTGGACAGCAAATCATTGCCGAATTGGATATCGCCTTTTGTCTCAACGCCGAGCAAATGCATCAGCGTCGGCCTGACGTCGACTTGCCCGCCAACATCAGAGATGGTTTCCGGCTGTTGATCGGTGATTCCCGGGATATGTATGATAAACGGCACCCGCTGGAGCTGAACGTTGTCATACGGTGTGATTTCGTCTTTCCCTAAAAACTCAGCCATTGCCTCGTTATGGGCTTCAGAAATGCCGTAATGATCTCCCATAAATACGATCATCGAATTTTCGTATAAGCCTTCGTCCTTCAGTTTTTTGATAAAATGCTTCAATGCTTCATCCTCATAGCGAACCGTGGTCACATAGCGGTTTAACAGATCACTGCTTGAATCGAATTCATCTATCAGCTGATCCTTTTCATCAATCTCAAACGGAAAATGATTCGTTAACGTGATAAAACTGCTGTAGAACGGCTGCGGCAGGCTTTTCAGCTTTTCGGCGGACTGCTCTAAAAATTCTTTGTCTTTTAAGCCCCAGCTTGTCGATGTCCCGGGAGTGACATGAAAATCATCAACATCAAAAAAGCGGTCAATGCCAAACGTATCGTACATGACATCTCTGTTCCAAAATGTTTTATGGTTAGCATGAAAGACGGCTGAATAATAATCGTGCTGTTTCAGCGATTTATACATCGTATGAAATTGATGGTCGCTTTTCGTGAAAAAGACGGCGCCGCTAAGGGAAGGATACAGTGAGTTAGCGACGATAAATTCTGAATCTGATGTTTTTCCTTGTTCTGTTTGCTGATAGAAATGATCAAAAGAATAGCTTTTTTTAATGAGATCATTCATAAAAGGGGTAATTTCTTTTCCATTTACTTTTTCATTCAGAACAAAGCTTTGGGTCGATTCAAGTGTTACAAAGATGACATTGCGCCCCTTTGCAAGGCCGAATTTGCTTTGATCAGGCTTGCTGTAATCAGCCTCTGTGTAGTTTTTAATGGCAGTTATACTGTCTTCATCGGCAAAAGCTTTCGCGCTGATATTAACAGTCTGAGAAATTGTATCGTAAATGTGGAACTGAAACAGACCGATGCTTTTGACTAGCATTTCCCGGTCAAAAGAATGTGCCAAAAGCTTCGGCTGCTGTACTTCTGCAAGTGCCAGTGTGCATAAAAGCATGCCGCAGGAAGCTGCATAGTACCGTTTGATCGTGCGGGGAGCGGCTTTTGTCTGTGGGTGTTTGGTTTTTCTGGCGAACAGCAGCAGAAAAACCAAATCCACAAACAGGGCGATAAACAGAGGATGGAACAGTTCTTTTACACTGCTGCCCATATCGCTCATGTTGCTGGCCTGAAATAAAACCGGGATGGTAATAAAATCGATATAAAAGCCGTAAAAAATCGTATTAGAGATCAAGATAACAGTCAGAACCAAATTGGCAATCAGCAAAAAGGCCCGCTGCTTGTTTTCTTTTAGAAGCAGGCCGATCCCGAATAAAGGAAGAATAAAGCTGAGCGGGTTGACCAGCAGCATTAGCTCCTCCAACAGAGTATCGATTTGCAAATCAAAGCCGAGTTTATATATCACATACGTTTTGATCCACATAAATAAGATCGAAAAACATAAAAACCGCTGATTGTGAAAAAAGGTTCCTTTCATCAATATGACTCCTCACGTTTTCTTGATCATCTGCATGAAATGCTTCTTAAGTAAAACCTACTAAAAACAGCCGGTTCAGACAAGTCTCAGCACTCATGTTTAAAACATGCGCCCATGAAACAGCATATAAAAGTAGTAACATGAAGCAAGGGTCAGGCCGGCTAGCACGAGCTGCTCAGAAAAACTGCCTGTCTTCATATATAATGGAAGCCGAACGCGGATCGTGGAAGGGAATAATAATTTGATTCCGTTCACCGTCCAAGCGTCAAGAATCAAGTGGCTCGCCATTCCGATCATCAGGCCGGCTGATATGTTTTTATCTGGAATGTATGTAGAAGTGATAAAAAACATGATGAGCATAAACAGCAGGCTGTGTGTAAAGGTGCGATGGCCAAAAACGGAGCTGACCACTTTCGATAAAATAGGAAATTTTCTCCCGATTTTGCTTTGTGTGTGGCAGATATCGGGTATTAATGCTCCAACCGCGCCTGACGCAGCCATAAGCACTGGATCAAATCCATAATAATAAGCCGCTGCCGTACAAGAAGCGATGCCTCCCATGATGTGTGTTTTTCCTGTCATTTGCCGCTTCTCCTTTTATCTTTTGCAAAAAATCTCTGAATTACAAATATATCAAGAGAATGTATGTTTGATCAACAGGACTTTGGACGATAAAAAAAATCCCGCATAATTTTTCAGGAAAAAGGCATCTTAAACATGTACCTATTTTTTAAAAGAGGTGATACGAATGGGTTTCTTTAATAAAGATAAAGGAAAACGTTCCGAAAAAGAAAAAAACGTAATCCAAGGAGCTCTTGAAGATGCTGGTTCAGCTCTAAAAGATGATCCGCTTCAAGAAGCTGTGCAAAAAAAGAAAAATAATCGATAACCACATGCGGATAGGGCTTGGCTCTATCCGTATTTTCCATCTGTTCCCTTTGACAGATCATCCTTTCTTTGATAACCTTCTGGGAGTAACTGAATAATTAAATCCTCACTCTTTCTCAGTGAGGTAGAGGTTGCGCGGATGATAAGTCACACATGCCAGGCTGACAGGGGCTGTTAAACATGTGTAAAAGGCATCAGCGCCGAAGTGTGGAGAAAGCCGATCCTTCTCTATGCTGGGACTGTATCTGAATAAGTGCAGGACTGCCGCGTGCTTTTTCGCGGAGGGCTATCCGGAGATCAAGGGTGTGTGTTTCTTTAAGCATGGACTTTTGTTCAGGCTTTTTTTGCGTTTATATGATCTCGGGGTCTGGTCCGTACAAAGAATCATGGAGGTACTGGAATGGAACAGACAAAAAAATGGGGTTTTTGGTTATTAACGGCGTTTGTCGTTGGAAATATGGTTGGATCAGGAATTTTCTCCTTGCCGAGCTCGCTTGCTTCAATTGCGAGTCCGTTTGGAGCTACGTCCGCCTGGCTTTTGACAGGTGCCGGCGTGCTGATGATTGCACTTGTGTTCGGACACTTGTCCATTCGCAAGCCTGAACTGACAGCGGGACCGCAAAGTTATGCAAGAGCGCTGTTTTCTGACCCGAAAAAAGGCAACGCTGCCGGTTTCACAATGGTGTGGGGCTACTGGGTGGCGAGCTGGATCAGTAACGTGGCGATCATCACAAGTCTCGCCGGTTACTTGACTTCGTTCTTCCCGATCTTGGTTGATAAACGTGAGATGTTTTCGATCGGCGGGCAAGAGGTGACACTCGGCCAATTACTGACGTTTGCCGTATGTACGATCTTGTTATGGGGAACGCACGCGATTCTTGTTGCCAGCATTAACGGCGCAAGTAAACTAAACTTTGTCACAACGCTTTCTAAAGTATTAGGTTTTGTCTTCTTTATCGTTGCCGGTTTGTTTGTGTTTCAAACGGCATTATTCGGTCATTTTTATTTCCCGGTTCAAGGAGAAAACGGCACAAGCATTGGAATTGGCGGCCAGGTTCATAACGCCGCGATTTCTACACTGTGGGCGTTTGTCGGAATTGAATCCGCGGTGATCCTGTCCGGCCGTGCGCGCTCTCAGCGTGATGTGAAACGTGCGACAATTACCGGCTTGCTGATTGCCTTGAGCATATATATTATTGTGACTTTAATTACGATGGGTGTTCTGCCGCATGATAAGCTTGTCGGCTCTGAAAAACCATTTGTTGATGTACTCTATGCGATTGTTGGAAACGCGGGAAGCGTGATTATGGCGCTTTTGGCTATCCTTTGTTTATTCGGAACGATGCTCGGCTGGATTTTGCTTGGCTCTGAGGTGCCATACCAAGCCGCTAAAGCAGGAGATTTCCCGGCATTTTTTGCAAAAACGAATAAAAAGGGAAGTCCGGTCATTGCACTCATTATTACAAACGTCATGTCACAGGTCTTCATTTTCTCGGTTATTTCCCGGACAATAAGTGACGCATTTACATTTTTAACGACAGCGGCTACACTTGCATATTTAATTCCGTATCTGGTATCTGCAATCTACAGCTTGAAGGTAGTCATCAAAGGTGAAACGTATGACCAGCTGAAAGGCTCCCGTGTAAGAGACGGATTGATCGCGATACTGGCGTGTGCATACTCCGTGTTTGTTATCGTAACAGGCACAGCAGATTTAACGACATTTATCCTCGGCATCGGTTTATTCTTTGTCGGCTTGATCGTTTATCCATTTGTGAGTAAAAAGTTCCAGAAAGAAAAACAAGCATAATGAAAAGACACCTGATTTGCTCAGGTGTCTTTTTTATAAAATCACAATTTCTCCTGTTAGGAATCCGTTCGTTAACCTAGCTGACAGGAAAGCTGAAATCGAAAGAAAAACCTTAAGGCACAATCGAATATGCAAAAAACGTTTTTCAGTCTCTCCAGCATAAAAAAACTGATCGTGTTGAGGATGCAGCTTAATATGAATGGCTCAAAGAAAATATCCGATATGATTCAAATTGAGCCGTTCCTTATAAATAAGCAAAAGAGCCGCGGGCAGGCGGCTCTTTTGTTTATTTAGTCAAGCTTTCCGTAATATACTTCAGTTGTCCTTCTAATGAAATCGGGTCTGTGAAATAGAAGCCAATCGGATCAATCTTGTATACATGGCCATTTTTAACGGCATTCAGGTTCTTCCAAATGGAGCTGTCAAATACGCCGCCATCATCACCGCCTGATTGCCATGGGCCCGCGAAAATGTAATCTCCGGCGAAATCAGGGAGCTTCTCTAATGAAATACTTGTATAACCTGGCCCCTGGTCAATGGCTTTTTCTTTTGTCAGCTTTGTAGCCTGCAGGCCGAGGTCTTTATAAATGATGCTTCCGCCTCTTCCAAAGTCTTTACCAAATACGTAAATGTCTTTTCCGTTCGTTTGCATAATGGAAATGGTTTTGTCACCGACCGCTTTTTTGATTTTTGTTTTAGCGGCCGCAACTTTTTTATCCCACTCGGCCAGCCATTTTTCAGCTTTATCTTCAGTTCCCGTCATTTTTGCAAATTCTTTCAGCTGTTCGATGTTGTCGAGCTTATCGTATTTTACTGCGACAGTCGGCGCAATTTTTTCAAGCTTTTTAATATCAGCGCCCTGTGTTGTCCAGACGATAATCAGGTCAGGGTTCAAATCAATGACCTTTTCAACCGAAGTGCCGTCTCCGATGTTTTTGACGCCGTCGGTTTTTCCTTTGTAGTAAGGGTTTTTAAATACATTCTCAGGCGCGCCGACAACGTTGATGCCGAGTGTTTTGAAGTAGCCGTAATAGCCGTCTGCCATGACAACCACCCGTTTAGGATGCTTCGGGATTTTTACATTTCCGTTTTCAGCCTTGTATGTAAAGGTTTCTGCGCCTTTTGAATCAGAGGCAGAACCTTTGCTTTCTGAGTTATTCCCGCAGGCTACCAGCGCTGCAATCAATAACAGGGCAAAAAACGCGGCTCCGAGTTTCTTGTATATATGGGTCATATCTCATACCTTCTTTCTAAAAAAAATAAATGAAAAAGAGAATCATTATCATCTGTGATTATACCACTGCAAGTGCCGGTTGACACGATATTTTTGCAAATGCATTTTCATTTTTGTTCAAAACACTCTATTAAATCAGCTGAAAAAAGTGATATACTGAAACAGCAATTGATAATCATTATCAGTAACGGAAAGGAAGTACGGCAGTTGAGTCAACATAAAAATATACAGACTGCATCAGAAGAAATCCAATGGACGTCAAGGACATATGGCGCGGTCATCGTCCTTATTGCAGGTCTATGCCTGCTTTGCCTTGGCGCATTTTTATCCATATCTCTCGGTGCAGCGGATATTCATTTGCGCACTGTATGGGACGCCATTTTTCATTATCAGCCGACAAAGACATCTCACCAAATTATACATGATCTTCGGCTGCCGAGAACGGCGGCTGCCGCGCTTGTAGGCGCATTGTTGGCAGTGTCGGGAGCAATCATGCAGGGGATGACGAGAAACCCTTTGGCAGAGCCTTCGATTATGGGTGTGACTTCAGGCTCTGCGTTTGCGGTTTCGATTGCGTTTGCCTTTTTTCCCGGGCTTTCTGCAATTGGGCTTGTGCTATGGTCCTTTGCGGGAGCGGGGCTGGGGGCATCGACGGTAATGGGCATAGGCATGTTTTCAAGGGGCGGACTTACGCCTGTAAAGCTTGCTCTGGCGGGTACGGCAGTTACTTATTTCTTTACCGGCATTTCAACTGCCATTGCAATCCGCTTTGATGTCGCTCAGGATATCAGCTTTTGGTACGCAGGCGGGGTAGCGGGTGTGAAATGGTCGGGGGTCCAGCTTTTGCTTATTGCAGGGGCTGTCGGTTTAACGCTCGCGTTTTTCATCGCCCGGTCTGTTACAGTGTTAAGTCTCGGTGACGATCTGGCAAAAGGGCTTGGACAATATACATCAGCGGTGAAACTGGTTGGCATGCTTATTGTAGTAATTCTGACCGGAGCTGCGGTTTCCATTGCCGGCACCATTGCATTTATCGGGCTGATCATTCCGCATATTACCCGTTTTTTGGTCGGTGTGGATTATCGGTGGATCATTCCTTGCTCGGCGGTGCTCGGTGCTGTTTTGCTTGTTTTTGCTGACATAGCGGCCAGACTCGTAAATGCGCCCTTTGAAACGCCTGTCGGCGCGCTGACTTCTCTTATCGGCGTTCCCTTTTTCTTTTATTTGGCACGTCGTGAAAGGAGAGGGCTGTAATGAAAACAAAAACAAACAAACCGCTCGTCGTAATGGCTGTGACCTTTTTGCTTATCGTGGTGGTCTTTTTTATCAGTCTCAATTTGGGCGTTATCAAAATTGCACCGCTTAAAACGCTTCAGGTCTTTTTCGGCCAAGGAACGGCGCGTGATGAACTTGTCTTATTTGAGTTCAGGCTGCCCCGGATCATCCTTTCTTTGCTTGTTGGAGCAGGGATCTCCGTAGCTGGAGCCATTTTGCAAAGCGTGTCTCAAAATGAACTTGCCGAGCCTGGTATTCTCGGAATTAACGCCGGCGGTTCACTTGCTGTAGTGCTTTTTATATACTTTTTTCAAGGGTCAGCTTCAGATCTCAGCTTTTTCGGAACATTTATGCTGCCGTTCAGTGCTTTGGCAGGAGCAATCCTCGCTGCGTTTCTCATTTATATTCTGGCATGGAAAAAAGGCGTGACACCGATTCGGCTGATTTTAGTCGGCATAGGGGTGAATGCCGGATTCAACGCCCTGTTGCTGATTTTTCAGCTCAAGATGGACCCTCATGATTTTATGCAAGCCGCGGTTTGGATATCCGGCTCAATATGGGGGGCGAACTGGAATATGATCTGGGCGATTCTCCCTTGGATTGTGATCTTGCTTCTGTTTACTTTATATAAGGCACGCTATTTGAACATTATGCAGCTCGGAGACCAATTGGCGACCGGGCTGGGCACCGCTGTTGAAAAGGAAAGACGGATTCTTCTTCTGGCAGCGGTCACTCTTGCCGCTTCATGCGTGGCAGCTGCGGGGGGCATTGCGTTTCTCGGATTGATCGCGCCGCATGTGGCTAGAAGGCTGACCGGTCCACGTCACCAGACGCTGATACCGGTCTCCGCCTTCATCGGCTCATTCCTGTTTTTGCTTGCTGATACGCTGGCGAGAAATGTATTGGCACCATCAGAAATTCCGGTCGGACTTGTCATTTCCGTGCTAGGTGCGCCTTATTTTATTTATTTATTGATGAAAGCGAATTAGAGGAGGGGGCCGAATATGAATTCATTATCAACGGAACAGCTTGGAATCGGTTATGGCGACAGGGTGATTGTAGAAGATTTAAATATATCGATTCCTAAAGGGAAAATTACCACCTTAATTGGCCCGAACGGCTGCGGGAAATCAACGATTTTAAAAACAATGTCCAGAATTATGCGTTCACATGCAGGTGCCGTCTATTTAAACGGCAAAGCGATTCATAAAATGTCTACAAAGGACATTGCAAAAGATATGGCGATTCTTCCACAGACACCTGAAGCGCCGAGCGGCCTAACAGTGCACGAATTGGTGTCGTACGGCAGGTTTCCGCATCAATCAGGATTCGGCAGATTAAATGACGAAGACCGCCGGATTATCAAATGGGCGCTTGAAGAAACAGGCATGGCTGAATATGCTGAACGGCCGATTGAGGCATTGTCAGGCGGACAGCGTCAACGCGTGTGGATTGCCATGGCGCTTGCGCAAGGGACGGAACTGCTTCTGCTGGATGAACCTACAACGTATCTTGATCTTGCACATCAGCTTGAAATTCTGCAGCTGCTTGACAGACTCAACAAAGAGCAAGGGCGGACGATTTTAATGGTCATTCATGATCTTAACCATGCAGCTCGTTTTTCTCATTATATGATCGCGCTCAAAAAAGGCACGGTCATCAAGGAAGGAACTGCACTGGAGGTCATGACACCGGACATTTTGAAGCAGGTATTTCAGATTGATGCCGAAATCATGACTGATCCCCGTACAAATAAACCTGTATGCTTGACATATGACTTGATTAAAAATGAAAAAGAGCTAGTTACTGTATGAAAAAATCCCGGTTTGAAGCCGGGATTTTTTTTATTCGGCTTTGAAAATACAATTTTTCTATTTGATTCCGTCATTTCAATAAAAGGATTGCAAGTCTTTTTGAATTAATAGATAATATTGGTTAGAATGTTTCGAAAATATTACATAGTTTACAGAAAGAGGAGATCGTTGTGTCCAAGAAGAAAAAATGGCTTATTGGCGGTGCGATATGTGCCGGTGTGCTTGTATTGGCTGGGATCGGCGCTGGCGGTTTTTACTTTTTTACCCACATGAACCAAGTTGCCGTATCATCGGAGCCCTATGCTGAATCGGTCGCGGTATACATGGGAGGAGATTCAGAATCAGGCCAAACGTTTTCTGGAAAGGTTGAACCTGAGAAACAGCAGAAAGTATACATAGATTCAGAAAAAGGCAGCATTAAAAAAACATACGTCAAAGAAGGCGATCAGGTTAAAAAGGGCGATAAGCTTTTTGAGTATGAGGGCGAGGATCATTCTGATGAAGTGGAGCAAGCAAATTTGCAAATTGAAATGACAAATCTGCAAATCAACCGTTTGCAAAAATCAATAACGGAAACGGAAAAGAAGCTGAAAGCGGCAGGAAAAGAAGAGAAAACCCAGCTTCAAGATGAACTTGATCAGGCCAATTTCGATTTGAAAACAAGCCAGCTTGAACTGAAGCAGCATCAAAAAGAACTGGCTGGCCTGACGAAAAACAAAGGTTCCAATGTCATTACAAGCAAGCATGACGGAATCGTTCAAAGCGTCAATCAGGATATCGCTGACGGTGCAACAGGCGACCAGGCAACGGGCCCGTATATCCAGATTGTTTCGACGGGCAAATATCTGGTCAAAAGCCAAATCAATGAGCTGTTAATGGACACGATCAAAAAAGGCAGCAAAGTCAGGGTCACGCTGAAAACAGGCGGTGAGGGCGAGTGGAAAGGTAAGGTCACCTCGATCGGCAAGCTTCCAGCGGGAGCAGGCGAGGGTGAAGAATCAGAAAGCTTTGCTGATGAAGAAATGAATCCCCAGTCCTCTAACTATCCTTTCACCATTTTATTAGACAGCCATAAAGGTCTTGAAGTCGGCTATCATGTCAACATCGAAGTGATGAGTGATAATGCTGATGCGGACACGATCAAGCTGCCGTCCGACATGGTCATTCAGGATGACGGCGAACCGTATGTGTGGAAAGCTGATGAGAATCAGAAAGCGGTTAAGCAGCCTGTTGAAATCGGAGAGACTGATGAAAATGACATGGTGGAAATTAAGAGCGGCCTGACGCCGGAAGATTATGTGATCTATCCTGATCCCGCGGTCAAGGAAGGAAAGCAGGTTACAGTCAATGCTGACACTGAATAATATTTCGAAGTCGTACAAGCTGGGAAAAGAAGAAGTTCCAATCTTGAAACATATCAATCTGACTGTTCAGGCGGGGGAGTTTTTAGCTATTATGGGGCCTTCGGGTTCTGGAAAGTCAACGTTAATGAATATTATCGGCTGTTTGGACAGGCCAACCTCAGGAACCTATACGCTTGACCAGATCGATATATTGAAAGGGAAAGACGGGGCTTTAGCCGAAATTCGCAATGAATCAATCGGGTTTGTGTTTCAAACTTTCCATTTGCTGCCGCGCCTCACCGCGCTGCAAAATGTCGAGCTGCCGATGATCTACAATAAAGTGAAGAAAAAAGAGAGAAGGCAACGGGCATATGAAGCGCTGGAAAAGGTCGGATTAAAAGACAGGGTCTCTTACAAACCGCCTAAGCTGTCCGGCGGCCAAAAGCAGCGGGTGGCGATAGCGAGGGCCCTTGTCAATCAGCCGAGGTTTATTTTAGCTGATGAACCGACCGGGGCGCTTGATACCAAATCAAGTGAACAAATTTTGTCACTGTTTTCTGAACTGCATCGGGAAGGCAAGACCATTATTATGATAACCCACGACCCGGACGTCGCCAAAAAAGCTGACAGAACCGTTTTTATCAGAGACGGAGAGCTGGTATTAGATGAGAGAGGGGATATCAGCCATGCTTGAACATATTCGAATCTCCATTCAATCCATTTTCTCTCATAAATTAAGATCCATTCTGACAATGCTCGGCGTGATTATCGGCATAGCGGCAATCATCGCGATTGTTTCAATGCTGAAGGGCCAAAGTGAGCAATTAAAGCAAAGTATGATCGGCATGGGAAACAACGCCATCAATGTTGTCTACCAGCCGTCTGGCGGAGAAGAGGAGAGCGGCGGCCCTCAGGTGTCGTATGCGTCCGCGCCGCCTGTAGCGGAAGAAACAGTAAAGGCGATCAAATCAGATCCGATGGTCAAAGGATTATCCTTATATTACTTGTCAGAAGGCGCGAGCGTTTTTCATTTAACAAACGTTTCGTATCCCCAAGTGTATGGAGTGGACGATGATTACTTTGACATGTTTCCAATCCGAATAACCGAAGGGAGAAAGCTGACGGAAAACGATTTAAACAGCACACACCAAGTAGTGATGATCAATGAAGCTGTCAGAGATGAACTGTTTCCAGTCGGAGAAGCTCTGCATAAAAACATTGAGATGAATGGTGTGCCGTTTAAGGTCGTCGGTGTTTTTAAAGAAAAAAATCAACAGGAAAGCATGTTTGAAGGCGACTATGCGAACCCGGTTTTGTACGTGCCGAAAAAAGTGTGGCCGCTTATTGAAGGGTTTGACGCGCCAACGCAGATTGCCGTGCAGGCTGATTCTTCTGAGCATATCCAAGAAGCGGGTGTAATGGCTGCAGATCTTTTAAATCAGGGACTGTCAGAAGCTGAGCTGGAAAAAGCAGAGTACAGTGTAATGGATCTTCAGGAGATCGCGCAGGAAGTGGAGTCCTTTAATCAATCATTTGCATTGCTGCTTGGCGGAATCGCCAGTATTTCACTTTTGGTGGGCGGTATCGGCGTCATGAACATTATGCTCGTTTCCGTAACGGAGCGCACGAGGGAAATCGGAATTAAGAAAGCGCTCGGTGCTAAGCGGCGTGTGATTTTATTTCAATTTTTAACCGAGGCTGTCGTGCTGACAAGCATTGGCGGAATACTCGGTGTGCTGGCGGGCTTCGGCATCGCCAAGCTGCTGACGGTCATTTTTCCGATGCCTTTTATCGTCTCCATTCCAGCTGTTGTCGGAGCACTCATCTTTTCAATGGCAGTCGGCATTATCTTCGGCTTGCTTCCGTCCATTAAGGCTTCGAAGCTTCAGCCTGTAGACGCGCTTCGCTATGAATAAAAAGAACGCATCCAATTGGAATGCGTTCTTTTTTTAGCTGGGAAGAGCCGAGTTGCATTTGTCTAAAATCAAAAAAACGGCTGCGACAATCATTTCCTCTGTGGTGGACAGCCAGATGTCGCTGATCAATTGGTCTGTTGTATGAGCAGTCATCCACAAAAACAGCAGCTGTACGATGCCGGCAAGGAGAATGAATAGACGTTTTCCTGTCTTGAAAAATGTAAAGCTATGTATCATCAGCCGTTCAAATGGTTCAAAGCATAATCCGAGAACAAGAAATACCACGGCAAAAAGCAGGACATGAGCTGCTGAGCGGTAGCTCGTTCCCGCTAAAGAAAACAATATATAGATGACAGCAAAATAGGTCAACACCACTGCTGCTGCGGCCAGCAAGTACTTTATGGAGAGCCGCAATAAGCGTTTTGAAGGGTTTTGATGTTTCACTGGTTCAGCTCCTTATGAAGGCTTGCAGAGAACGAGTGCTCTCTGCAAGCCGCAAGTCTTTTATTTACTGCATTTCTTTTTCACTACTGGGTGCTTTTCTTTTGAAAGCACATCAGTAAAGTCTTTGCCCAAGTCAAGGTGCGCTTGAACAAATTTTTCAGGAAGCATGGCAAGCCATTGGTTTAAAGATACATCAGCATAATGGTCGTCTTTGAAGATTTCTAAAAAGACAAGCGGTTCATCCCCGATGTTTTCAACGTAATGACCCATTGCAAATGGTACATATCCGACATCACCGGCTTGGTAATTAAATGTTCTGGCATGGCCGTCAGATGCAAAAACGGTCATCCTAGCTTTACCGGAGATGTAGTATTGCCATTCGTGGGTATTCGGATGCCAGTGCAGTTCCCTCATGGCGCCGGGTTCTACTGTTACGAGCGCTGATGCGATGGTTTTAGACACTTTGAAGTTTGTCGAATCTGCAATGTATACTTTTCCTCCCTCAGATTCGATCGGCTCTTGTTCAAGAAGGCGGTAAGTAAATGGATAAGGCACTTCGCCATTCGGCCCTTCCACAATATCATCTTTTAAACTGCCAGGGAGTTGGTTTTCAAATATATATTTTTCTTTGCCTGGCAAATTAGCAATCTCTTCTTCTGTCATGCCGAAGTTCGCTGCAATCACTTCTTTTGGAGTGTGGGCAAGCCAATCTGTCAGCTGGAACGTGCTGTTTTCAGAGAATGATCCATCGTCAAACACGAGCAGGAACTCAGCTCCCTCATCCAGCGCTTGGATGGAGTGCGGCAAGCCTGACGGGAAGTACCAAAGGTCTCCTTCACCTACATCGTCAATAAAGCTGCGCCCTTTTTCATCTACAATTGTGACTCTTGCACTTCCGTAAATCATATAAGCCCATTCTGCTTCTTTATGCCAGTGAAGCTCGCGAATGGCGCCTGGCTTCAGCCGCATATTTACGGATGCAAGGTTTTCTGAAATCGGCAATTCACGTACTGTCACTTCACGGGCATATCCGCCTTTTTCTAATCGGTTATGAGTATCAGAGAACGAAAACTTCATATTGCTGACGGTGCCATGATCGGTTTCAGGCGGAACGAGCATATCAGGGTTTTGCCGGTCTCTTTCAATATTGCGCGGGATTTTTACAGTTGCTCCTTTGTCTCCTCTAATTGGCTGCGGAATGTCATTTTGTTTTTTCATGAAATGTTTCCTCCTTAAATTTAAATGTGATAGCAGAAAGAGAAGGTGAAAGGCCTTTCGTTTTCCCTTCTGTTTTGTTAAGTGAAAAAAAACAGTGAAAAGTCAACTTCGATTGAAAAATTATTTTTTTGCATGATCTTTCAGTTCTGTCATTAGTTCTATTAGTTGATCAAACTTCTTTTCGAATCGGGTCAGCAGATACATTGCAATCAGCGCGGGAAACCCCAAATTGCCGATCTGTTTTACGACTTCCTCTATAAAAACCTGATCCATAGGAAAATACCTCCCTTCTTTTTCTGCAGTCATGTATGTAAGTGAAGGAAATCCGATAAAACGTAAACTGCTGCAAAGTATTTTGGAAGACACTAGTCGGAAAGTAGTAGTTTACTTTTTTTTGCTTTCCTTCATTTAATTTAGTAGGGAGGCGGTTTGATGGACTATCAAAGTCTTTTACGGTCAAAATGTAAGGAGATAATGAAGCATCCCATCGTGAAGCATTTTTTGAGCAATCCTCAGCATTACCGTTTGTTCAAAAACGTAATGGAAAGCCCTAACGAAAAAGATGCAAAATCATTGGACGAGCTATTTAAGCAGTTTTATAAAGAAATCCGCATCGTCAAGTATATGAATTCAATGATCCGCATCTTTTCTATTGATTTTGATAAGCGGGTTCGCAAAAATCAAAAACGGTATCCGCTGACGGTTGATCATCCGGAGGCAGGAGATCGGCTTCCTTCCGAAACAGGAAGCGATGCATTTGAAGAATTTTTAGACAGGCAGGATGATTTGAGCCAGCATGTTCAGGATTACCAGCTCTACCAAGCGATTCAGAAGCTGACTGACAAACAAAAAAGTGTGCTGACGAAAGTGTATCTTCACGGTGCCACGATGCAGGAGATTGCAGATTCATTAGGGGAGTCCCGACAAAACATTTCCAACATTCATAAAAAGGGGCTGGAGAATATCAGAAAGCAGCTAGCGGCGCAAAAAAAGGGGGAAAAGTAAGCTGTGGACGGCCAGTTTGAACAAAAAAAGAAACAAAAAGACGAGACTTATGACATTGAGCACCTGATTGCATGCTTTTCACCGATGATCAGAAAAAAACTCAGCAATACGTCCTATCAAGAAAGAGAAGATTTAGAGCAAGAGCTGAAGATCAAAATGTTTGAAAAGGCTGATATGCTTTTGTGTCAGGATGTCCCGGGGTTTTGGGAGTTTATTTTGTACATGGTGGATGAGAACTCATAATATTTTCATATGAAAAAACATCAAAAGGGAGCGCTTGTTTGCTCCTTTTTTGCTGTTTTGATTTGCCAAGCTCCAATGTATTCAAAAATGTACCATAAATAAACGATATAATGATAAGATGAAAAAAACAGTGACAGAAAGGAACATAAAAGTGGAAAATGCGTCAATTTTAATCGTAGACGATGAGAAAGCGATTGTGGACATGATCAAACGCGTTCTCGAAAAAGAAGGTTATCGAAATATACTGGATGCGGCAAGCGCAGAAGAAGCGATTCCCGTTGTGAAGGCCAATAAGGTTGACTTGATTGTGCTGGATGTCATGATGGGCGGAATGTCCGGTTTTGAAGCCTGCACATTGATCAGAGAGTATTCAGACGCTCCGATTTTTTTCCTGACGGCAAGATCATCCGACGCGGACAAATTATCGGGCTTTGCGGTTGGAGCTGATGACTATATCACAAAACCATTTAATCCGCTGGAATTAGCGGCGCGGATCAGAGCGCATCTCAAGCGTACATATCAATCGAAAGAAACGAGTTCAAATCAAACCTACACATATGATTATTTTACTTTTTCTCCGCAAAATGCCGAGCTGATCGTAGGCGGGGAAGCCGTTGCCTGTTCAGCCCAGCTTCTGCAGCTTTTGCAGTATTTTTGTGAACACCCTAACGTGGTGCTTTCCAAAGATCAAATATATGAAAAAGTATGGGGCTATCCTTCCTACGGTGACAACAACACCGTCATGGTTCATATTCGCAAGCTTAGGGAGAAGATTGAGCGCGATCCGAGCAATCCGGAGTATATTGTAACCGTTCGAGGTCTCGGCTATCGTTTTATCCCAAATCCTGAAGGCAAGCGGTCATGAGGTTAAGATGGAAGTTTTTGTTTCACTTTTTCGGCCAGATGCTGATTGTGATCCTGCTGCTTACGGTTATGCTTGTTGCGTCGTTTTTCTATTTAGACGCTCGTTTTAGCGATGCGGAATCCAATTCAGGGCTGACGAAAGCAACGACCGACACACTTGAGGCATATCTCGATGTAAACGAAGACGGGACATGGGAAGTGGATAATTTCCTGAAGAAATCTGTTGATAAACAGCACGGCTGGATGCAAATCATTGATTCGGAAGGAAACACTGATTATTCCTACGGCGTGCCAAAAGACGTGCCGGGCACCTATACCAAGAAAGAGCTTTTGTCTATTTATAAAACCAAAAAGCTTCATAACTATAAACTGAATTATTGGGCCATCAATATTGAAGATAAGTCGTATCTTCTATTGTCCGGCTGGAAATCAAAAAGTGAACAGCTCCTGACTTCCGTTGAAAAGCGCGAACAAAAGATAGACTCACTAGCGCACTATAAGTCCAGTACCATCGACTATATTAAACGGAAAAAAGGCGCCATTTACCTGTTAGACAGCAATGGAAAGATTCTCGACAGCATCAACAGCACAAAAAGCGAAAGAAAAACGATGAACCAGCTGGAGCTGCTTAAATACAGCTCTAAGCCTTGGAACTATAAGCGGGAAATTTCCGTTAAGATCCTCAATAAAGACAGATGGATGGTCGCTACGGTGCCGAACCCTGTCTATGTAACCGATCAGGAGTTTAACAAATCATTCCTGAAGGTTGTATTAAAAGCGATGTTTCTCGTGATGGCCGTTTTGTTCATGTATATCATTTGGATGACCGTTTGGTATATGTTCCGATTCGGGCTGCCGATTTTTCACACGATTAGATGGCTGGTCAATCTGTCAAAAGGGAAGCTTGAGGAGCCCAGAAACCGGGAAGGCCGTCCTGTCAGCAAAAATAAAAAGGGAAAAATCAAACAGCCGTACCGCTTCTTCGGTGAGATATTTGAATCAATGGATCAGCTGACTGAAACGCTGAGAAGGGATAAAAGAAACAGAGAAAAAATCCAGGCGACAAGGGAAGAATGGATTGCCGGTTTGTCACATGACTTAAAAACACCGCTCAGCAGCATTTACGGCTACAGCATGATGCTCGAGTCGAAGCAGTATGACTGGTCGCCGGAAGAAGTAAAAGAAATGGGGCAGGTTGTCAGAGAAAAATCTGAATACATGTCCAAGCTGATTGAAGACTTAAATTTAACGTATCGGCTGAAAAATGATGCTCTTCCTATTGAGAGAAAGCTCACTAGCCTTATCCCGTTTTTTAAAAATGTCATTGAGGATTTTAAGAAAAATCCGTTTTCTGAAGGGTATGATATCTCGTTTGTATCCAAAGAAGAGCATATTGAATTTGCCCTTGATGAAGCGTGGTTCAGGCGCATATTAGAAAACCTCCTTGGGAATGCCGTGAAGCACAACGACAAAGGAACAGAGATTCAAGTCATTCTGGAGCAAACAAAAAATCATATTTCTTTAAAGGTGAAGGACAATGGGAAAGGAATGGATGAAGAAACGATCACCCATTTGTTTAACCGCTACTACAGAGGGACGAACACAAAAGATTCAACTGCCGGAACGGGTCTCGGGCTCGCGATTGCCAAGGAGCTTGTCCATCTGCATAACGGAACGATCCATGTGAACAGCAGAATGAACATTGGAACGGTCATTACCATCCTTTTTAAAAAACAATAAACATCAAGTGGTTTGGACACCTCTTTGCCGGGAATAACAATATATAGACTGAAGCTAAAGAGGTGTAACACATGGATGCAGTATTGGAAGCAGACACTCGGGCAGTGATTGGAGAAGGCCCGTTATGGGATGAAGAAAACGGCCGCTTATATTGGGTTGATATCCTGGGGAGCGAGCTCCACATCTTTGACCCTGAAGAAAAAATCAACCGATCAATCAAATTCAAATCCTTTGTGACGGCGCTTGCGAAATATTCAAAGGATGAACTGATTATGACGATGAAGGACGGGTTTTACCTGTATCATCTTCGGGATGACAGCTTGGAAAAAATTAAACAGCCGAAGGACATGCATGAGAGCCTGAGATTTAATGATGCTAAATGTGACCCTTACGGAAGGCTTTGGGCGGGGACGACGAGCATGGAAGGCGAGCAAAAACAGGCGTCGCTGTACCGTTTGAATCTAGACGGCAGTCTTGTCAAAATCAAGGATCAAGTCTCCACCTCAAACGGTTTGGATTGGGATCGCGAGCGGAATTTGATGTATTACATCGACACGCCGACGCAGGAGATTGTGCGTTACAGCTATGATCCTCAAAGCGGAGATGTTTCGAATCCAGAACCTGTCTATCGTTTTGATCAGTCGGACGGATTGCCGGACGGCATGACAATTGACCAAAATGGCATGCTGTGGGTGGCGCTGTTTGGCGGCAGCCGCGTTGTTCACATTGACCCGTTTCAGAAAAAAGAAATCAATTCAATCAGCGTGCCGGCTAAATATGTCACGTGCTGCGCGTTCGGCGGCAAAGACTTAAAAACCCTTTACATTACAACGGCAACAGAACAAATGACAGAAAAAGAGAGATACGAGCAGCCTCACGCTGGAGGGTTGTTTTCAGCACAATTGGAAACAGGCGGATATCAGCCGGTACCATTTGCTGGAGACGTATAAAAAAAACGCATCCGAAACAACGGATGCGTTTTTTATACTACAGAGAACGGATAATGCCGCCTTCCACACGCTGTGCCGTGCCGTTAATGGCGGATGCGGCGTCAGACGCGAGGAATACGATTGTGTTGGCGACTTCTTCTGCTGTCGCGTATCGCTGAATAAGCGAGGTTGGCTCATTGACCTTGAAATAGTCTTTGATAAATGTATCTGTATCCTGGCCGGCTGCTTGTGCGGCGCCTTCCATATAGGATGCCACGCCCTCTGTCCAAGTAGGTCCCGGGAGCACCGAGTTGACCGTCACATTTGTGCCTTTTGTCATTTCAGCCATTCCTCTTGAAAGGCTGATCAGCGCCGTTTTTGTCATTGAGTATGGAATCATCGTTGGCAGCGGTTTGACGCCTGCTTCACTTGCAATATTTAAAATGCGGCCGCTGTTTTTGGCAAGCATTTTTGGAAGGAAGTGACGGCTTGTCCGAACGGCGCTCATCACGTTCACTTCGAAATATTGATTCCACTCCTCATCTGTCACATCTGTAAAGTCTTTTACTTCGAAGAAACCAAGGTTGTTGACAAGGATATCGATATCACCGATATCATTTACTTTTTCAATAAAAGCCGCTGCTTCATCTGTTTTTGACAAATCGGCAGCAGCACCGTGCACCGTTCCATAGCCAGAAAGCTCTTCAATGGTGCGATCGACAGTCTCCTGTTTGCGTCCGTTGACAATGACTGCCGCACCCTCTTGCAGAAAGCTTTTTGCGGCGGCTTTCCCGATGCCGGACGTCGAGCCGGTGATTAAGACGAGTTTGTCTTTTAGCTGTAAATCCATAAGAATCATTCCTTTTGTAGATGATGGTATTAAGTATACAAGATCAAATTTAGTGTTTACGAGGATTTTGCTCCCATACACAATACGGGGAAAAGTCATTCAGGACGCATATACAAGCCTGTCAGTCATATAGTATAATTACTCCGAAAAAAGGATACGAATGTCAAATAGGTGCCGGTCCGTGAACAACAGCCGGCTTAAAAGGGAAACCGGTAAAAGCCGGTGCGGTCCCGCCACTGTAATTGGCCAAGCGCCAAGAGCCAGGATACCTGCCTGTTTGATCAGCACGAATTCTGCGAGGACAGATGATGTGTAAACAATAGGCTTTTTTGTGTTGTTTACAGCATCTTTACCGTCGTAGAGATGCTTTTTTAGTTCGTTTAGGAGGAAAATATTATGAAAAAACGAGCCGGGATATGGACTGCGCTCCTGTTGGCTGCTGTTATGCTGGCAGGCTGCGGCAATCCTGCGGATCAGAAGGATTCAAAGGCAAACCAAAAAACAGAAGCGTTCCCTGTCACCATTGATGATGCGTCAAACCAAGATGTAACCATCAAAAAAGAGCCAAAAAAGATTGTTTCATTAATGCCGAGCAACACAGAAATTACATACGCACTCGGCCTTGGTGACAAAGTGGTCGGTGTCACCACAAACGATACCTATCCAAAGGAAGTCAAAAAGGTTGAGAAAGTCGGAGATATGAATGTAAACGTTGAAAAAGTCATTTCTCTAAAACCAGATCTCGTTCTGGCCCATGAGTCTTCCATGTCAGCATCAGCGGATGCCATCAAACAGCTGAAGGACGCGGGCATTACAGTGCTGACTGTCAATGATGCACAATCATTCTCCGAGGTGTACAAATCAATCGAAATGATCGGAGAAGCTGGCGGGGCGGAGAAAAAAGCCGATCAGCTCGTGAAAAGCATGAAATCAGATCTAAAGGATATTCAAGAAAAAGCGAAAACCATTTCAAAGGACGAGGAGAAAAGCGTATTTATCGAGGTTTCTCCTGATCCTGACATTTATACAACCGGAAAAGATACGTTTATGAATGAAATGCTGAATGTCATCCATGCTAAAAACGCAGCTGCGGATCAGACAGGATGGGTGCAAATGACAGACGAGGCGATCGTAAAACTCAATCCTGATGCAATTGTTACAACGGACGGTGTGAAAGCGAAAGCTGTGGAAAAACGCGATGGCTGGAGCGAAATCAATGCTGTGAAACATCATCGTGTATATGATGTGGACCCTGATCTTGTGACACGTTCCGGTCCCCGTCTGATCGAAGGGGTCGAAGAACTTGCGGAAAGCATTTACCCGGATACGTTTAAGGAATAATCGTTATGCCGCATATATCATTGGTTTCTCATTTTTAGCCGTGAGCATCATCTTAGGAATTTCTTGCGGCAGCCTGCATATTCCTATTCCCGCTGTTTTTCGTGTCTTTTGGCATCAAGGTTTCGGCGGCTCTATCGGTTCTGATGATCCGATGTACACTAATATTATGATGAATATCAGACTGCCGAGAGTTGTGCTGGCCGCCCTTGTGGGGGCGGCTCTTTCTATTGCAGGGGCCGCTTTTCAAGGATTGTTGAAAAATCCACTTGCTGATCCCTATACGCTAGGTGTGTCATCCGGTGCTTCAGTCGGAGCTGTTGTGACTCTGTTCTTAGGTTTGCACCTTCCTGTCATCGGAGGGTTTACACTCCCGGTTTTGAGTGTAGCCGCGGCACTGGCCACGATGGCGGCGGTCCTTTTCTTCAGCCGCTTCGTTCATGCTTCGATGTCTGTTTCCACCCTCATTTTGACCGGTGTCATCACTAACTCTTTTTTGGGCGCATTTATTTCTCTTATCATCGCCTTGACAGGAGACAACCTGCTTCCGATTGTGCATTGGCTGCTTGGCAGCGTCTCAATGAGGGGCTGGAGCTATGTTATTTTGTTTCTCCCGTTTTTTCTTTTGGGAACCATTTTATTGATTATAAACGGAAGGGAACTGAACGTGATGACATATGGAGAAGATAAAGCAAAGCTTCTTGGAGTCAGCGTTCAGCAGAGGAAGATGATGATTTTAATAGCCGGATCTCTTTTGACGGGAAGCGCTGTGGCAGTATCGGGTACGATTGGTTTTGTCGGCCTTGTGATTCCGCATATCACAAGGCTTTTGTGGGGAACGGACCATCGGCATTTACTGCCGCTGTCCGCCTTGCTTGGGGCAGGGTTTCTTGTTTTAGCCGATCTGCTTTCCAGAACCATCATTGAGCCGATTGAACTGCCGATCGGGATCATTACGTCCTTGGCGGGAGCGCCTGTGTTCGCTCTTATTTTAATTCGGCAGCATCGCGGGGGGAGAAGCTTATGATGAAGGCAGAAGGGCTGTCGGGAGGATACGGCGACAGCCGCCTAATTAACAATGTCAGCTTAACAGTGGAGAAGGGAGAATTTCTTGGAATTCTCGGCCCTAATGGAAGCGGAAAAACCACGCTTTTGCACTTGCTGACAGGTACGCTGCCGGCCAAGGAAGGCAGGGTTTATCTGGCCGGAAAACTGCTGGCGGACTATAAACCGAAGGAACTGGCGCAAATCATGGCTGTCCTGCCGCAAAAAACAGATCAAGCCTTCACCTTTACCGTCGAAGAAACTGTAGCCTTTGGCAGATATCCATTCCAAACGGGGCTGTTCAGACAGCAGACTGAAAAGGATGAAGCCATTGTACAGGAAGCAATGGAGCAAACAGGAGTGGCCGATTTTGCGCAAAAGCCGATTCGCGAACTAAGCGGAGGGGAACAGCAGCGGGTGTATTTGGCACAAGCTTTGGCGCAGCAGCCGCGTATTTTATTTTTGGACGAGCCGACTAATTTTCTCGATCTGGCTTTTCAAAAAGACCTGCTTGATCTGATCAAACGCCTGACGAGAGAAAGCGGATTGGCAGCTGTCAGCGTTTTTCATGATCTGAACACCGCAAGCCTGTACTGTGATGAGCTCATGTTTATGAAAAACGGTACCGCCGGGCCTAAGCAAAAACCGGAATATGCTGTCACAGAACAAAGCATAAAGGCGGTGTACGATACAGATGTCACCGCTTTGGTTCATCAAAGCTCACCTAAACCGATGATTGTGATTCAGCCTGAAAAAGATAGCGTGAAGCGGCAGTCTATCCCATTTGAAGCATTGCTCCAAGCGGGACGTGATGACATTCTTCTGCAAACGGAAATCCCGCTTCGAACATTGTCCTCGACGCCTATCGGTGCAGGGTTTTCGTGGAGCAGGACGCTGATCCATAAACGGCTGCCAGATCAGCCAGATCCGATAGAAGTACTTATGGCCTATCTTTCAGAAAGCGGTTTTCAACTGCAGGAGACGTGTGCGATGGCTTCTTCAGAAAGACTTGACCGTTTCGTGTATCGAACGTATGAAGACGGAGAGTTATCCGTTTTCATATGCGTTCAGACCAGCTTTTCGATTTGGATTTTGATTAACGGTTATGCGGCAGATCAATACTTCATCAAAGCTCTTATGGCTGCCGAAGCAGAACGGACGAAAGTGCTGGGAGACGGAAGAGGCACAGGTGATATTCTCATCGCCGCGACTCAAACTCAGCAATCCGAAAACATAGAACAGCGGCTGAACCAATTGATAAAGAAAGGGACGGCTGAATGTGTAGAAGAGGCTGCTGAGTTGTTTGAATAAGTCTGTAAAGGAGATTCAGGGTATGAAACTATATACAAAAACAGGCGATAAGGGACAAACTGGCTTAGTCGGGGGCAGAACGGACAAGGACAGCCTACGCGTCGAAAGCTACGGCACGATTGACGAGCTTAACAGCTTTATCGGGCTTGCTTTGGCAGAGCTTTCCGGGCAGCCCGGCTTTGAAGATCTGACAGCCGAGCTGCTGACCATCCAGCATGAGCTGTTTGACTGCGGAGGCGATCTGGCAATCGTCACAGAAAGAAAAGACTACAAACTAACGGAAGAATCTGTTTCCTTTTTAGAAACGCGCATTGATGCCTATACAGCAGAAGCGCCGGAACTGAAGAAATTTATTCTTCCAGGCGGATCAAAGGGTGCTTCGCTTCTCCATATCGCCCGCACCATTACAAGGCGGGCAGAACGAAGAGTGGTGGCGCTGATGAAATCGGAGGAGATTCATGAAACAGTGCTGCGTTATCTCAATCGTCTGTCCGATTATTTCTTTGCCGCCGCACGGGTTGTGAATGCAAGAAGCGGTATTGGCGATGTAGAATATGAAAGAAGTGCCATTGTGTTTCGGGACCGAGACAGCAGTGAATCATAAAAAGTGAAAACGAAAGCCGGCGTGTTCAAATACATGCTGGCTTTTTTGTTTTTCACTCTGTCAATTTCCCATTTTACGACAAAAAATGAACCTTATGAATTATTGACTGAAAAATGGAAAAATGAGATATTGTAATAAATAGATGTAAAAAATAGGCAGTGGGGGGCTCTGATGGATGGTGAATTTAATTGAAAGTGATAGCATCTGGAAGAGAAATTTCAATTATCTGTTTTTCTCAAGAATAGTCAAGATATCCGGTGATATGTTCGCATTTAATTCAATATTATGGTTTTTAATTTATGACGGCAAAGGTGCGATCGGCACTGCTTTATTGATTGCTGTCACTTTTTTGCCGGAAGCCGTTCTGGCGCCTGTGACGGGGCCTTTTATGAAACAGACCACGCTGAAATTTTGGATGTACTTTTCAGATCTGACAAGGGCGGCGATTGTTTTGATTATCCCTCTATGTCATTTTGCGGGCTTCTCTCCGCTGTGGTTTGTCATGACGCTTATGATTGTGCATTCAGCTACTGGAGCTGCCTACAATCCCGCCTCTATCGCTTTGATTCCTCAAATCGTCAATGAACAGGGCATTCAAAAAGCAAACGCTGTGCTGCAATCCTCCGCTCAAATTGTTCGGCTCGGGGCTGTCACATTATGCGGCGCTTTTCTTACGTTTATCAGTCCTTCTTATACCATGCTTATCGCACTTGTGCTCTATTTGGTGTCAGGTTTTCTCGTTCTTTTTATTAAGTACACTGCGGTTGAATCTCAATCAGAGTCTGCGGTTGTTACACAGAGAGGAACATATATCGGAAGACTGAAACGCGGCTTTAGGCTCGTCAGAAAACACCAGATTTTATATCCGCTCGCCATTTACTGTATCTTTATGAATTTCGCGGCTGCCCCATGGGAAGCGCTCTCTGCCGTATACGTTGCGGAAGATTTAAACGGCCAGCCGATCGTATACTCGCTTTTAAAGGCCACCACCGCCGCGGGCGCGTTTTTATTAGGGTTTGTGCTGGCGAAAGTCAAAGTAAACAGGTACGGCTTGTTATTCGTCACTGCCGGCATTATTGAAGGATTTGCTTTCTTTATTACCGGGATGAATACCTTTTTGCCGCTCGTCTTTTTCGCTGCTTTTACCTTTGGCGCCGCAGTCAGTGCTGTTAATGTTCCTGAGTACACGATTATCCAGACGTCTGTGGATAGTGAGGATCAGCCGCAGGTTTACGCCGTTATACATATGATCTCCAATATTTCGATCCCTGCCGGAGCTGTCATTTGCGGGTATGCCGCAAATGCTTTCGGCTCAGGTAAAGTGATCGCTGTCGGCGGGATTGTAGAAATTATTGCGGGTATCGGAATCTTGCTGTTTACAAAACTGGCCAAAGCAGAAAGGTCCGACCTGATTAAAGAAAGGGAAGCAAGTGTTCATCTGTAAAGGGTTTTGAAACGCCATGCCTCGTGCATGGCGTTTTTTTGTGCCGATGGGTCCGGTGCCAGATACGACTCCGGTCTTATATAAAAATCAATCTCTGATTCGTTTTGCATATCTTCCAACTTGTATAAGATGAAGACAAGGAAAACGAAAGGAGGATCTGCATGAAGATAAACAAGAAAACAATAGGCGGATTCTTATTAATTGTATTTGGGATCTCTGTCTTTTTTGGAGGAGGAAGCTTCGGCTTTATCATCCCGCTCGCCATCGGGGGCTTAATGACATACGCAGGAGTCAAAAGGTTTGCCGCGGGAAAAACCATCACGGGAATCATCGTGGGTGGTATCGGAGCCATTATGCTCATCTGCTCACTTCCGTTTGTCGTCGGAATCGCATTGGCAGCCGCTATGGTTTATTACGGCTGGAAGCTGATGAAAAACGGATCAGCTGATAACGGTGTATCATCTTTTGATCCTGAACCGGCTTCTGTTGCCTACCAATCTCACTTTGATGACGAATGGGAAGAATTTTTGAAGAAAAAATAATATCAATATATTAGGAGGAATCAGGTATGGTATTAAAAAGAATCAGAGACATGTTTGTTGCGTCAGTTCATGAAGGACTTGATAAAATGGAGAATCCAAAGGTGATGCTGAATCAATATGTACGCGATATGGAAAGCGACATCGCAAAAGCAAAGCAAACAATTGTGAAACAGCACACGATTGCCTATCAATTTAAGAAAAAATATGAAGAAGCCGCTGAAGTGGCTGGCAAACGGAAAAATCAGGCACAGCTCGCATTTGACGCAGGTGAAGAAGAACTGGCGAAAAAGGCGCTGACTGAAATGAAGTATTTAGAAGGGAAGGCGGCTGAGCATAAAGCTTCCTATGAACAGGCTAACAGTCAGCTGGCTGACCTGAAAGAGCAGCTGGCGGCACTTGAAACAAAGCTTCAGGACGTAAAGGATAAAAAACAGGCGCTGATTGCGCGGGCAAATGCGGCGAAAGCTAAAGAGCATATGAATACGACATTTGACAAAATTGACAGTGAAAGCGCGTATCGTGAATTTTTACGTATTGAAAATCGTATTGAAGAAATGGAAATCCGCGCGAATTATTCAAAGTCAGCGGAAGCCGGCACAGAACTTACACGTAAAGAATTCGCAGACGATGTGGAAGCGGAGATTGAAAAAATGCGGACACTTTCACTGCAAAAATCAGACCAGACAAAAGCGGCAAATGAATAAGCGGAACGGGGAAGGATTTGCGGTCAAGTCCTTCCCTTCCGCACGTATCAATTCGCAAGCTTTTCCTTTATAATAGAATGAATGAGAAGGATGAAACCGAATGAAAAAAATGCTTGGCAAACTGTTGATCACTGCCGGTATTCTGGTTTTTTTCGCCGTCGTCGTAAAAGATGTGTTTGCTGCAGGCCTGGGTTTCATAAATGGCACAGAAGCCGATTCAGCCAGCGCATCGCCGCGGGACATTGACAGCATGGTCATTGAGTCGGATAGCAAGGATGTCCGGATTATAGCGGAAGAACGAAGTGACATATCGGCAGGCATTTCAGGAGACTCAGGAAAGTTATTTGTTACTGAAAACAATAGAAAACTGGAGCTGACAGTAAAGGAAAAAGAATTTCAATTTTTGAATGGGTTTAACCGTTCAACTCTTATCGTCAGGCTTCCGTATGATTATAAAGGTGATCTGGCAGTACGAACCTCAAGCGGGGACGTGTCTGTGGCCGGAAATGACCATCTTGCGCTTTCCAGGCTGAACACAGTATCTGCGAGCGGAAATGCGAGCGTGACGGACGTCCGCCTTCAAGACCTGAAAGTGAAGGCGTCATCGGGGGATGTAACCATTTCAAATACCGTCTCCAAAACATCCGGCATTGATTTAGCTTCAGGGGACGCAAATCTGGTTCATGTATCAGGCTCTCTTGATGTGAAAATGACTTCAGGAGATTTTAATGCTGTATTGACAAAGATAACCGGCCCCGTATCTGTCACGCTGACAAGCGGTGATGCCAATCTAAGCCTTCCCAAAAACGGCAGCTTTACAGTCAAAGCGAAATCAGCGAGCGGTGACGTCAGTTCGCCGTATTCATTTGCTGATAAAGCACATAAAGAGCAGCATCACATCACAGGCACGCAAGGAAGCGGCCGGCATCCAATCGACATTAAAACGGACAGCGGGGATCTAGCGATACGGTAGCACCAGGCAGAAGAAAGGAGGCGGACACCAGGAATGACAAAAAAACAGCTTCTCGGATTGATCATTGCTTTATTCGGCATCAGTATGTTTTTGCAAATTATCGGAATAGGCGATCTGCTGTTTTGGCCGCTCTTTTTTCTGATTGCCGGCTATTTCCTTAAAAAATATTCCCGTGATTGGCTTGGCTCCGTCATGTATATCTTTGCCGCGTTTCTATTTTTGAAAAACCTCTTCAGCATCACCTTTAATTTATTCGGCTATGCGTTTGCCGCATTTCTAATTTACGCCGGCTACAGGCTTATCAAAGGGAAGCCGATATTTGAACCGAATGAGAAACAGGTCAATCTCAATAAAAAAGAACATCATGAGCCGCCAAAAGATGTAAAACATCCCGACATGCGCAGCTTTTTTATCGGAGAGCTGCAAATGATGAAGCAGCCGTTTGATCTGAATGATTTAAATGTCTCTGGTTTTATCGGTGATATCAAAATCGATTTGTCTAAAGCGATGATTCCCGAGGGAGAAAGCACAATCGTCATTAGCGGAGTCATTGGAAACGTTGATATATATGTACCATCGGACCTTGAAGTGGCTGTCAGCTCGGCTGTTTTTATAGGAGACATCAATCTGATCGGCTCGAAGAAAAGCGGATTAAGCACGAAGGTATATGCCGCGTCAACCGATTTCAGCGAGTCAAAGCGCCGGGTCAAAGTGTCCGTTTCCTTATTTATTGGTGATGTGGATGTGAAGTACGTATGAGAAAAAAACTGCTTGCCAGCCTCCAATGGCGCGCCATCCGCATGACAACGGGAATCAGCCTGCTCCTTTTTGCCTGCCTGATTTCCTTTATGATGTTTTACTATCGGCTCGATCCGCTTGTTTTGCTGTCATCAAGCTGGTTCGGAATTCCGTTTATCCTGATTTTGCTGCTGATCAGCGTGACCGTCGGTTTCGCCTCAGGGTATATGTACGGCAACCGGTTAAAGACAAGGATTGATACATTAATTGAATCCATTTTAACCTTTGAAAACGGCAATTTCGCTTATCGGATACCGCCGCTCGGTGATGATGAAATCGGCCTGGCCGCCGATCAGCTGAACGAAATGGCGAAGCGCGTGGAGCTTCAAGTCGCATCCCTGCAGAAACTTTCCAATGAACGTGCGGAATGGCAGGCTCAAATGAAGAAGTCGGTTATCTCAGAAGAACGCCAGCGATTGGCCAGAGATCTTCATGATGCGGTCAGCCAGCAGCTCTTTGCCATATCGATGATGACATCAGCCGTTCTGGAACATGTCAAGGATGCTGATGACAAAACAGTCAAGCGGATCAAGATGGTCGAGCATATGGCAGGCGAAGCCCAAAATGAGATGAGGGCGCTGCTGCTCCATTTACGGCCTGTTACCCTTGAAGGAAAAGGGCTGAAGGAGGGCCTTACGGAGCTTTTGGACGAGTTCCGAAAAAAGCAGCCGATTGATATTGAGTGGGATATACAGGACACAGCGATATCCAAGGGTGTTGAAGACCACTTGTTCAGAATCGTGCAGGAGGCCCTTTCAAACGTATTTAGACATTCAAAAGCGTCAAAAGTAACCGTGATTCTGGGCATAAAGAACAGCCAGCTCCGTCTGAAGGTGATTGATAATGGAAAAGGCTTCAAAATGGACCAGGTGAAAGCATCCTCATACGGATTGAATTCTATGAAAGAACGTGCAAGTGAAATCGGCGGGGTCGCCGAAGTGATTTCAGTAGAAGGAAAAGGCACCCAAATCGAAGTGAAGGTCCCGATTTTCCCGGAAGAAAAAGGAGAGAACGAACGTGATTCGAGTATTATTGATTGATGATCATGAAATGGTCAGAATGGGGCTCGCGGCTTTTTTGGAGGCGCAGCCCGATATTGAAGTCATCGGCGAAGCATCGGACGGCAGCGAAGGTGTTCGGCTTGCTGTGGAACTGTCGCCTGATGTCATTTTAATGGACCTTGTCATGGAGGGCATGGATGGCATTGAAGCTACAAAGCAAATTTGCCGGGAGCTTTCCGACCCGAAAATTATTGTACTCACTAGCTTCATTGATGATGACAAAGTGTACCCGGTTATTGAAGCTGGCGCGCTCAGCTATCTGTTGAAAACCTCAAAAGCGGCAGAAATCGCCGATGCCATCCGCGCCGCAAGCAAGGGAGAGCCGAAGCTGGAGTCAAAAGTGGCGGGAAAAGTATTATCCAGGCTGCGCCACTCAGGTGAAAACGCGCTCCCGCATGAATCGCTTACGAAACGGGAGCTCGAAATACTCTGCCTGATCGCAGAAGGAAAGACAAACAAAGAAATAGGCGAGGAACTGTTTATTACGATTAAAACAGTCAAAACACATATTACCAATATTTTATCAAAGCTGGATGTCAGTGACCGGACGCAGGCGGCGGTATACGCACATCGAAACCATCTCGTAAAATAGGCGGCTGCTATTTGTTGGCGCCTTTCGTTCCGAAGTCTCTGACAACCACATTGACCCGGTAGTCTATTTCCGCATTACTGAAATAATCATCATCCCATTTTCTTGAAATCTTTTTCCACTTTTGAGGATAATGAATTCTGACCTCGTTTCCCAGCCCGGTTACGTCCGCTTTGATCTCTTTCTGCAGCTTCTCTGTAATAAATGACGTTACTGTTTCGTGTACTCGTTTTTCGACTGTCTTTTCAATACTTTTAATATATGAATCCTTAAACGAATCTTCATTGGGATTCCAGTCCTCAGATAGACGACCTTCAATATTGCGGGTAACGGTGAATTTGAACTTTCCGTCCTTGTATGCCGTCTTGATCTTCCGATTGCTCGAATATACTTCATAAGAAAAGAGATGGCCATCGCGCTTCAAGTCAATGACGCCTCCTTCGACAGTGCCTGAAAATAAGTTGATATTTTGAATCTCAATCGGGGTGAGATCCCGGTGCCATAATTTGTTTTTGATGATAGAGGCTCCGTTTATCGCGAGCTTGCCGTTTTCTTTACCGACATGAGGGATGAGGAATGAATCGTCAGAGGTTAAGTGTTCTGAGATCTCCCCCAATGTAACTGGCTCCATCATTCTGATCGTCACCTTATTATTCTCTGTCAGATCATATATCACGTTGGATGCGGGTTCACCTTCATCATTCATTTTAAATATATCCTTAGTTCGGCCGTTGGTGATAAAGACGTAGGAACTCCTCCTTGTTCCGTTGTCTCTGACAAACTGGTTAATGATCGCGTCCATTCCAATTTGATCCGCAATCACGCTTTTGGAAAGCAGAATGAGACGCAAATGCTGTGAAAACGTAGGATTATGCTTTAATGCAGAGGTTCTCATCATTTGATGGACAGTTTCACCCTTTGTGATAGAAAGCTGTGTCGGGTCAGACGAAGAGCCCTCCTTGGCGCTGATTTTTTTCGGCACGAGAATTTGCTGTGTCAGCTCTAAATTTTCATCGTCAGGCTTGTCTAGCCCTACTCCGATCACTAAGCTTAATTCCTCGATATTCTCACTGTCCCAGCATCCGGACAGCAATAGGGTGCATATAAACATACATAAAATCCGGATTTTCATTTTGCTGTAATCCTCCTCTTGAGAGCTACAATGAAAAAGAGAATGAAGGGAAGCAGAAACAGGGAGACAAAAATATAGCCAAGATAATCGCTATACATCATGACTTGATTGGCGTCATCCGGCCAGAGAGAAAAATAAAAGACCGTTATGCCGATAATCACCATGCTTGTTTTAGTCGATAATCCGAATGTCTTCTTTAGCCCGTTAGCGGCAAAGTATCCGTAAATGACAAATGTGGTGAAAAACTGGATAATCCAGACCACCAGTAAAAACGATTCAAACCGTTCAATAAATATGCCTTTAAGCTCAAAGGACTGAAAGAGAGAAATAGTCGGCCAAATCAGCGTTTTTACCTCGGGAGCGGTCAAAGCTCCGACAACGATAATATACGTAAGGATATATAAGATAATCGGAATCAAAAATCCTAGAGACGCATATCTGAACATGTAGTTCTTTTTCTTCATATGTTCAGGAAGAAACAGCATCACTTCCATTCCTAAAAAAGAGATGGAAACGACGGTAAGGGAGTTTGCAACAGGTCCAAGGCCTTCACCTAAAACAGGACGCAAATTATTGATATCAAAAATTTTAAAACTGATCCCAAACACAACCAGCAAAATAATAATGGTTACCGTTAAATAAAAGGGAAACAGCCGCGACACATCACTTAAGCCCCCAACAATTAAATAAATACCGCAGCAAATAAACGTTAAAATAATGACTTGAATTGGGGTTCTCTCCAACAGGAAAAACTTCACCATTTCAGCCATTGCCCGGGTCTCGAAGCTGGCTACGCCGAGGAAATAGCCGCAGATCAAAAGGCCGATGATGCTGCCGATCCATTTCCCTAGCCCTTCCTTCAAATATTCAAAGAGTGAAGGGTATTGATGTTTTTTCTGAATGAGCGTGTTTAAATAAATGAAGAAAATAAAAATGAAACCTTCTAATATCAGCGTGATCCAGCCGTCAGGCGTATTAGCCTTAGTGGTCAGCGCTCGCGGCAATGTTAAAAGTCCGGCCCCAAGCATTGTATTTGCAACAATAGAAATACCTTGAAAGGTATTAAGTTTCAGTGGAGTCTGTTTTTGGCTCATTTGGATTATTCGCCTCTTTTGGTTTGTTTTTAATTGGGAGACGGATAATGGAGTCATCCGTATTTTTCAGGCTGAAGAATCCGTTTGGCGAAAAATACGGAGACCCAAAGCTCGTTTGTCTCGTTAAGTGCGTATAAACGACAAGCATAAATAAAATAATGCCGTATAGTCCTAAAATAGCGGCGGAAAACATCGAAATAAAACGCAGCACCCGGAAAGACAGACCCATTCCGTATTGAGGAACGGTAAAGGATGCCAGGGCAATGACACTGACGACAATGACCATAATCGAACTGACGAGATTCGCTTCTACAGCAGCCTGTCCGATGACCACGCCCCCAACGAGGCCGATCGTCTGTCCGAGCGGATTGGGGAGTCGCAGCCCGGCTTCCCTTAGCAGCTCGATGGTTACTTCCATCAGCAAGGCTTCAAATATCGGAGGGAACGGCACGTTTTCCCTGTTCGCCGAAATTGTAACGGCGAGCGCGGTCGGCAGCAGCCCCTGATGGAAGGAAACAAGTGCTATATAAATCGATGACAAAAACAAGGTGATAAAGATAGAAGCAAAGCGCAGCGACCGGATAAGAGATGCTGAAATCCAGCGTTCATAGTAGTCATCCGGGGATTGCATCAGGATGCCGAGAGAAACCGGCACCAGCAGCACAAATGGTGAACTGTCGACCAAAATTGCCACACGGCCGTTAAACAGGGCTGAAGATACTTTGTCAGGTCTTTCCGTATTTTGTATCTGCGGAAATGGTGAATATTTATTATCTTCAATGAGCTCCTCGAGCGTTCCGCTGTCCTGGATATCTTCCAGCTGGATATTTTTAAGCCGCGCCTTCACTTCTTTTATGACGGACTTTTTCGCTTTGCCCTCAATGTACATAATGGCTGCGGGCTTCAGCTTGTTTTCGCCGATCATGATTTTTTTGGTGATCAATTTCGGATGAGAGGTTCTTTGTCTGATCAGAGCGAGATTTGTATCAATATCCTCTACAAACGCAACTTTTGGGCCGCGTACCACTTTTTCAGTTGTCGGCTCTGTCAGGCTTCTTGTTTTTTTCTTTCCTGTGGTCAGAACATAGGCTTTATCCAATCCGTTGATAAACACAGCACAATTGCCGTTGAGAATCGATTCAATCGTTTTTTTTGCGGTTTCAATAGGTCTTGCGTCAAGCTGGTCAAGGCGTTTTTTGACCTGGTCAAGCGTTAAGGTCTCCTCATCTTTAATTAAAGTTTTAATGGCTTCTGACACCTTATTCTCATCAGTCAGTTCACTGAAATAGAAATAGTAAAAAACCAGTCCGTTCGCAAGCATTTTTTTGTTTTTCACCAGATCATCGTTTTCTTTTAATTTTGGCAGCACCAATGCTAAATTATCGTGTATATATTCCTTAAACTCTGTTTGTTCCAATGAGGTCACCTCTTATCCAAAACCTTAGTAGAGGTTATCTTTTCCTGTTAAAAAAATGATATACTGTGTTAGAGTATTTCATGGAGTAAGTTTTTTTATGAAAGCGGAGGATACGAAGTGGCACAGGTAAGGCTAGCTGGAAAACAAGAAGAAATTGAACAGCTCATTAGATCATTTGAACAGCATTATGATGTCTCTTATACATCAAAGGAGTACGGAAGGACGAATCCAAAATACAAATATTCAAAGGATTCCCGCGTATATCTTGAATTAAAATTAAAATCTGCCAAGATCGAAAAATAAAAAGGATTTTTTGTGTCATTGGCGAATTATGATCTATTGAAGCAACCGTTATGGAGGGATACATAAATGGAATACAGAATTGAACGAGACACCATGGGAGAAGTAAAAGTTCCTGCTGATAAATTTTGGGGCGCCCAAACACAGCGAAGCAAGGAGAACTTTAAGATCGGTTCTGAAAAAATGCCGATGCGTGTTGTGAAGGCGTTTGCAATCTTAAAACGAAGCACTGCTCTAGCTAATAAACGCCTCGGCAATCTGGATGCTGAAAAAGCAGAAGCGATTGCAGCGGTTTGTGATGATGTGCTCAAAGGCAAGTACGATGACAACTTCCCGCTTGTCGTATGGCAGACCGGAAGCGGCACACAAAGCAATATGAACATGAACGAAGTGGTAGCCAACCGTGCGACTGCTTTATTAAAAGAGAAGAACTCTGATCAAACGATTCATCCAAATGATGACGTGAACCGAAGCCAAAGCTCAAACGACACATTCCCGACTGCGATGCATGT
Source organism: Bacillus sp. GW821-FHT01G09 (assembly GCF_059422205.1). Lineage (NCBI taxonomy): Bacteria > Bacillati > Bacillota > Bacilli > Caryophanales > Bacillaceae > Bacillus > Bacillus sp. GW821-FHT01G09. The sequence continues at coordinate 211,638 of NZ_JBWKWL010000001.1, read as the reverse complement.
TGCCGCTGTTTTGGCTGTTTACGAGCAGCTTGTGCCGGCGCTTGATCAGCTTCGCAATACACTGGATGAAAAAGCAAAAGCATACAATGATATTGTCAAAATCGGACGCACGCATCTTCAGGATGCTACGCCACTGACCCTCGGACAGGAAATCAGCGGATGGGTTCACATGCTGGACCGTTCGAAGGAAATGATTTTGGAAGCGACAGATAAAATGCGTGCGCTTGCAATTGGTGGAACGGCTGTCGGAACGGGTATCAACGCCCACCCAGAGTTTGGAGAGCTTGTCTCAGAAGAGATCACTAAGCTGACCGGCCAAACGTTCAGCAGCTCGCCGAATAAATTCCACGCGCTGACAAGCCATGACGAAATCACTTATGCGCATGGCGCATTAAAAGCGCTTGCGGCTGACTTAATGAAAATCGCAAACGATGTCAGATGGCTCGCAAGCGGACCTCGCTGCGGCATCGGGGAGATCGTCATTCCTGAAAATGAGCCGGGAAGCTCCATTATGCCTGGTAAAGTCAACCCGACACAAAGCGAAGCGTTAACAATGATCGCAGCGCAAATCATGGGGAACGATGCGACAATCGGCTTTGCGGCAAGTCAGGGGAACTTTGAACTGAACGTGTTTAAGCCTGTTATTATTTACAACTTCCTGCAATCTGTGCAGCTGCTCAGTGACGGCATGAATTCATTCCATGATAAATGTGCTGTCGGTATTGAGCCTAATAAAGAAACCATTCAGGAAAACCTGTCAAATTCATTAATGCTTGTTACGGCGCTGAACCCGCATATCGGTTATGAAAACGCGGCGAAAATCGCCAAGCTTGCCCATAAAGAGGGATTGACGCTCAAAGAAGCAGCTTTGAAGCTTGAATTGCTGACAGAGGAGCAATTTAACGAAATGGTTAAGCCGGAAGACATGGTAAAACCAAAGGCGTAATAGAAAGAAAGACGGCTGCTTTTTAAGCAGCCGTTCTTCTAAATATGTTGCTGTTTTAATAAATATTTAAGCTGTTCCGCATCTTTGGCGAGAGCTTCAGACTCCGTCAGATTATGAATCATTCCTTTAATGATCACAAGCTTCGGTGTTTTTTTCTTCATTTCTGCTTCAAGTATGTCCAAGCTCTCCGATAATTCAAGAGAGGAGTTTGTGTTTAAGCTGTTAATTTTGTCACGTAGGCTTTTCACAATCGATTCAGTCAGCGGGTCAGGCCGTCCGTGCGTAAGAGGCCCGAATAAAGAACTCGCTTCTTCCAATGTAATGAAAGGCTTATCGTTTCGTTCAGACATGCCTTTTACCATATCATCTATTCGATTCATAATGATATCAGCTAATTGAGACGGCTTCACAGTGTACCCGAGCAAAATCATGCATTCCAGGTAAATCTGGCTGATGCCCTCTATTAAAAAACAAAGCTCAGCAGTGTACGGTTCCGCTTTTTTTCCATAGATGTTCAGCAGGCTGTCGATATGAAATTGAAGTGAGGACTGGCGGATTTTTTTTGCGCATTGCTCCACTTCTTCTGTGTAAGGCAGAGAACCTTCCTTCAACTGCATACTGATAAAATCTTTGTGTTCAAGAATGTTTTCATAGAGGACGGTCAGCTGTTTACGGTAAGCCGTTCTGGGGCTGTCGCCCTTCGTTTTAATATTTAAAATTCGGGTAAACGTTTTATCATAATAGTAGTTCAGCATAGAGAGAAGAAGCGCTTCTTTCGAAGGAAAATAAATATAAAAAGCGCCTTTAGATATTTTGCATTCTTTTGCGATTTCCTGAACTGATGTTGAGTTGTATCCTTTTTGGGCAAATAGTTTTAAGGCTGTTTCAATAATCAGTTTTTCTTTTTCCTTCAATGGTTCCACCCTTTCGGAGCCCGGAGGCCTGCTAGGATATGACCATATAGTCACACCGTCTGTTATAAAATTAACCTTATTGTAACTTGTTTTTTTATCATGTATTATTTATATTATAAATTGAGATGACCGAATGGTCAAAGCTCAAGCGAAAGGGTGAATCTAGAATGAGAGAATTGGACGAAATGATCAGCCGCTTGCGAAACAGAGGAATCAAAGTGGAGAAAGTCAAATATCCGAAGCAGACCTTGTCAGAGAAAAAATGGGTTCATCAATGCAAACAGCCGCTCAAAACAAATTACAGAGATTTTAACGGCTATTCTTTCACATAAAAAAATAGACTGCAAAACATCTACAGTCTATTTTGGCACTGCTATGCGGTATGTTACACCCGTTTTGTCATTTTCAATTGAGATAGATGCCTTATGAAGAGTTAAAATTCGTTTTACGATGCTTAGACCAATGCCGAATTCGCCTTTCTTCCCTTTATTAAAAGGCTCATAGAGGCTGGAGAGCATCTCATCTTCAATATGCGGACCGTCATTTTTAATGGTGATCACGATATTTCGATCATCTTGTTTCATGCTGATTTCTATTTTTGTCTCAGCATAGCGGATTTGATTTTCCAGAATGTTTTCGAGGAGTTTGTTCCATTGCTCCGGATCGCCCGGCATCAAAATATCCTCTTCTACATCAATTTCCCACGATAGTTCTTTCCGCGCCCACTTCAATCGTTCGATGACTTCTTCTGTCACTTCCACAATACTGAACATGTCGTGCTGCACTTTTTGCTTCGCTAAATAATCCAGCTTCGTTAAATATAATAAATCCTTTATTTTTTTCTCCAGCTTAAGAGCTTCGCATTCAATAACATCTACAGTGTTTTCAAGGTCTCCTTTAGGAAAAATCCCATCTTTAATTGATTGTGTATAGCCTCTGATGACCATGACCGGCGTTTTTAAATCATGAGAGATATTTTGCAATAGAGTTCTTTCTGTTTCATCCTTTTGCACAAGCTTTTGGCGCATCTCTTCGATGGTATGGCCCAATTTGCCGATTTCATCTTTCCGGTCCACTTTTACTGGGTCATCCCAATCCTGTTCAGAAATCCGTTTGACGTGTTTTTCAAATGATACAAGAGGCCTTGATAAATACTTTGCAAGCCAAATAGCCGGAATCCAGCTTAATAAAATGACGACAGCTATAATAAACAGAAGCTGTTTGAACAAGGTATAGGCCAAATCGTCCCGATAAGAATCAAGCGCGTAAGAGAGCATCATCGCTGATTGTCCATTGACGGAAAGTCCCTTTTTAATGACAAAAAACACTTTCTCTCCATTGACGTCGGCGCTGTAACGTTTCTTTTTAGCTTCCTGCTTATCAGCCAGCTTGTACACCTTGTGGATAAATGAAGATGACAGAATGCTTAAATCCTTGTCTGAAGAAGCCTCTTCATTTTCAGGAAGGAGCACGTGCTGTACGGAGCGGACAGTTGTCGGCGCCGTCGCTTCCTCGCTGTAATAGCGCCTTTCAATCGAACCTGGCAGGCGGTACTCTGTCAGAACATGCTGCTCATTTTCAATCGTCGTATACGTTTCATTAGTGAAAAAATCTCGCAGCGTGTTTGAAAATAACACAAGCAGTAAAATCGATATTGCTAACAGGATGCCGGATATGACAACCCATATCTGAAACGCGAGCGGCTTGTTTTTCATGATGACATCATCCTGTAGCCGAAACCGTAAATCGTCTCCACCTTCAATTCAGGCATCTTTCTGCGCAGTCTCCGGACGAGATCATCAACGACCCGGTCTGTTCCGAAGTAGTCATGTCCCCACACTTTTAGGAGGATATCCTCACGAGAGTACGGATGCCCTTTATGATGGATAAATAATAGCAGCAGATCAAATTCCTTTGACGTCAAATTGATAATATTCCCGTTTTCGTCATAGACCTCGCGGGCGTCTTCAGCGACCCGATACGAGGAGACGGCAATTTCATTTTTTTGTACAGGAGGAGCTTCCTTATATACGAGCTGCAGCAGCTTTTGCACACGGATAATCAGCTCCCGCGGCAGAAACGGCTTTGAAATGTAGTCATTGCTGCCAAGCTCTAAGCCAAGCACTCTGTCAATATCCGCATCTCGGGCGGAAATAAAAATGACCGGCACGTCAGGATCTTTCGCCTTGATTTCTTTTATTAATGTATAGCCGTCGGTATCCGGCAGCATGATATCGAGAATCCATAGGTGGGGAGACGGTGTCATTTTCTTTCTGGCGTCTTCACCTTTCGTAAAAGATGTAATGTTCCAGCCCTCATTCTCTAAATACTTCGTCAGTAGTTCATTCAGGTTATCCTCATCTTCAACTAGATAAATGGTGTATGACAAGGCTCTTCACATCCTTTCAACGTCATTATAAACTAGTTTTAACATACGGCAGGCAATTTTCATAATTTCACATATTCTTTTCATTTTTATCCCACAATGTTTGTTTATGATATGTATAAGGGAAGAAAGGAAGAGAAAAAGAGCGAGGAAGATGTAGGATGATCAAACATATTCTATTTTGGTGCTTTGCTTTTCTCCTCATTATTGGGACAATTGAACTTGTACATGCGATGAATATGTAACGATAAATGAATAACCGTTAAAGGAGTGTAAGAACATGGATTATCGACGTGATGGCCAAAACGATCAACATCAAACTGAACCTTCACATACAGAACAGCAGAATACAGAAAACCAGAAGCTGATTGGACATTCTGAACAAGAATTGCTTGACGCGCCTGTGTCGTATGAAGCGGGACGGCAGGAAACGGCTTCTGCTTTAGAAATGGAAAAGCAAGAAACGGCTGTGAAAAAAGAAAAGAAACGGAGAGCCGCATGGCTGAGCCCGATTTTAGGCGGTATTATCGGCGGGGGCCTCATGCTTGGCATCGCGCCTTATCTGCCGTCAGACCAAAATCAGGCGACCGAAACCGCTTCCGCAAATAAACAGGTGCAGTCTGATAATTTTACAACGGCGCCGATAACGAACGCATCAAACATCGCTGATATGGTAGAGGATTTAGAGCCTACGATTGTCGGAATCTCAAATATCCAAACCTCTCAAAATAACACATTCGGCACGGGAGGAGGCTCCAGCTCAGAAAGTGAAAGCGGAACCGGGTCAGGTGTTATTTTCAAAAAAGACAGCAATAAAGCGTATATCATTACAAACAACCATGTCGTTGAAGGCGCGAACAAGCTGACTGTTACGCTATACAACGGAGAAACGGAAACTGCCAAGCTTGTCGGCAGCGATACCATTACTGATTTGGCAGTTTTGGAAATCAGCAGCAAGAACGTCAAAAAAGTGGCGAGCTTTGGTGATTCTTCACAGCTGCGCACTGGCGAAAAGGTAATCGCTATCGGTAACCCGCTCGGACAGCAGTTTTCCGGTACGGTGACACAAGGCATCATTAGCGGACTGAACCGGACAATTGATGTGGATACAACACAAGGGACGGTGGAAATGAACGTGCTGCAAACCGATGCAGCGATCAATCCGGGGAACAGCGGAGGCCCATTAATCAATGCAAGTGGCCAGGTCATCGGCATCAACAGCTTGAAGGTGAGCGAAAGCGGCGTGGAATCACTTGGATTTGCGATCCCAAGCAATGATGTCGAGCCGATTGTTGACCAGCTGCTGCAAAACGGGAAGGTGGACCGTCCGTTTTTAGGCGTGCAGATGATTGACATGTCACAAGTTCCTGAAACCTATCAGGAAAATACGCTCGGCCTGTTTGGAGATCAATTGGGCAAAGGTGTTTATGTAAAAGAAGTTCAAGCAAATTCACCGGCAGAAAAAGCAGGTATTAAATCTGAGGATGTCATTGTCAAACTAAACGGTAAAGACGTGGAAAGCAGTGCGGATATCCGTCAGATCCTTTACAAAGACTTAAAAGTCGGAGATAAAACAACAATCCAAGTGCTGCGAAAGGGAAAAACGAAAACGTTGAACGCGACACTGACCAAGCAGACAGAAAGCAGTTCAAGCTAAGAAAAAAACAAAAAGCTGAACCCAAAATAGGGTTCAGCTTTTTTTATCCTAAGTAAGAGGAAAGCATCCACACTTGTTTTTCAACTTCTTCAATTAATCCGACAAACAAGTCCGCTGTCGCATTGTCTTGATTTTCTTCAGCCAGGCCGATCACGAATTTAGATTCGCTGCTGATTTGTTTGTAGTCGTTTACCAATGCTTGTACCATTTCTGAAGCTGATGTTTCGTTTCCGCCGTCTGTGATAGATGCATGCTCAGTGTATTCTTTCACTGTGGCAACAGGCTGTCCGCCAATCGCCAGCAGGCGCTCAGCGATTGTATCGACTGTTTCAGCCGCATGGTCATAAAGTTCTTCAAATTTCTCGTGCAATGTAAAGAAATGAGGCCCTTTCACATACCAATGGAAACGGTGGAGCTTAGAGTATAAAAGAAACCAGTTTGATAATTGTGTGTTCATTGAATTCTCAACTAATGTTTGATTTGTTTTTGCATTTTCAGTTTTCATAAGATAACGTCCTCCTTGTGATCTGTTGATTTAATTATACCATATACTAAATAAAAATCAATACTAAATTATAATAATTATAATTTAGGTTATTTGAATAGCTTTTTCTTCAGGATAGACTCCCACGCAGACCAAGGAAAAAGCGATCGGAATAGCAGGGTGAGCTTGATGCCCTTTCCGATCGGGTATCGCAATTTCTTTATGTGCTGTTTTGTTGCCAATTGATAAATGAGGTCGGCAACCTCTTGGGGATCTCCGCTTTCTTCTCCATTTTTTTGAACATAGGAAAGGATCTTTTTATAGTATTGATGATAGGCTGAATCGTCAGCAGGCACCGACATAAAATTTGATAATGACGTTGACCAGATCGATGTCTTGTATGAGCCCGGCTCGATCAAAGCGGTTTCGATACCGAACGGAAGCAGCTCGATACGCAGGCTTTCAGAAAAACCTTCCAATGCATGCTTGGAAGAAACATATGGCGACAACGCTGGGAATCCGGTCAGTCCGCTGATGCTGCTCACGTTTATAATCTTTGCGCCACCATGCTTTCTTATGTAAGGCAGAACGGTTTTTGTCACATGGATCACACCGAAGACATTCGTTTCAAATTGTTGTCTGAAATGTTCCATCGGCACATCCTCGATAAATCCTCCATAAGCTGTTCCGGCGTTGTTAACGAGTAAGTCGATCGGGGCGTAAGCACTAACGGCTTTTCCGAATGAGACTATAGATTGTTCATCGGTGACATCGAGAGCTGTAATGTGAATAGAATCAGACACATTGTGTGCTGCAGCCAATTCTCGAAGCTGTTCCGCTTTTTCAGGCTGTCTTGATGTGGCTATCACGAAAAATGATCGGGCAAGCTTTACAGCTGCCAGCAGACCGAAGCCGCTGGAGGCTCCCGTTACGATTGCTATTTTTTTATTCATCCTAACCCTCCTATTAAACTGCTACAGCTATTGTACAATCCTGAACAGGAAATGACGTCTGTAAAAGAAATTTTTATACAATAATTCAGAATTGTTCTATAATAGAACGAAAGAAGGAAAGGGGTTTTGTGATATGGCGCTGCAAGGGGTAGGCCAAAGATGGGATCTTGATTCATTTTTTAAGGGCGGGAGCCAATCAGAAGAATTCAAAGGATATATTGAGAAGCTGTCACAAAGTCTGTGTGCATTTCAAGACAGGACTGATGCGTTTCAGGTGCCTGAATCGCCTGAAGAGGCTGAAGGGCTGACCGCGTTGCTTGATTTATTCGAACAGACATCCGTCAAGCTTCAGCAGGCTGGCGCTTTTGTTGCTTGCCTCCAGGCCCAGAATATCAATGATCAAAAGGCTATAGAGCATCAGGCACTCATGAACCGGCTTTCCGCAGATTTTCAATCGTCGCTCGTTACATTAGATCATAAACTTGTGGACATTGATCAAGACGTGTGGAATGAATTGCTAACAAAACCGGGATTGCGCGATGTATCTTACATATTAAATGAAAGAAGACAGAGGGTTGCCGAAAAGCTTAGCCCCGGTAAAGAAAAACTGATCGGGAACCTTGCCGTGGACGGATATCACGCTTGGAGTGACTTATACAATATGGTTGTCGGGAAAATGACGATCCCGTATGAGGAAAACGGTGAAAACAAGCAATTGTCTGTCGGTCAGGCGGAGAATATGATGGACCATCAAGACCGTACTGTCAGAAAAACAGTATATGAACGTTTCCGCCAAGCTTGGGAGAGTAAGCAAGATATTTTCAGCAGCACGCTGAATCATTTGGCGGGATTCCGGCTTGAAACCTATAAAGCGCGCGGTTGGGAGAATGTCCTGAAGGAACCGCTGCAAATTAACAGGATGAAAAAAGAAACACTTGATACGATGTGGCAGGTCATCACTGAAAACAAGAAGCCGTTCGTTCAGTTTTTGAACCGAAAAGCATCCATGCTCGGCCTTGAAAAACTCAGCTGGTACGATGTCGAGGCACCGATCGGTTCTGACGGAAAGGTCTATTCGTATGATGAAGCCGCAAATATCATTACCAGCCAGTTTTCAACGTTTGGCAAAAAACTGTCCTCATTCACTGAAAAAGCCTTTCGGGACGGCTGGATTGAGGCGGAAGACAGGAGTGGAAAAAGAGTCGGCGGCTTTTGCACCAGTTTTCCTGACAGCGGGGAATCCCGAATTTTCATGACATTTTCGGGCAGCGCCTCAAATGTCTCTACTCTTGCGCATGAACTCGGGCACGCGTTCCATCAGGAAGCAATGCTCGACGTCAGGCCGTTAAACCGCTCCTATGCCATGAACGTTGCAGAAACAGCTTCAACGTTTGCAGAGATGATAGTGGCGGACGCGACTGTCCAGCAGGCCGAGACCAGGGAAGAAAAGCTTGTTCTTCTGGAGGATAAAGTGCAAAGAAGTGTTGCGTTCTTCATGAACATTCACGCAAGATTTCTATTCGAAACGAGATTCTACGAGGAACGAAAGCGGGGAGTGGTACCGGCCAGCCGCTTGAATGAGCTGATGGAAGAGGCACAAAGAGAGGCATACTGCAATGCGTTAGAAGAATATCATCCGCTTTTTTGGGCATCAAAACTTCACTTTCACATCACGAGGGTGCCGTTTTACAATTTCCCTTATACATTCGGCTACCTGTTTTCTCTTGGCATTTACGCGCTGGCGCTTGAAGAAAAAAACGCATTCGAAGAGAAGTATATGGCGCTATTGCGAGATACGGCTTCTATGACAGTGGAGGATTTGGCGATGAAGCATTTGGGCGCTGACATCACGAAGCGCGATTTCTGGGAGAATGCCATCAAGCTGGCTGTGCGTGACGCCGAAACCTTTTTACAAATGACCGAATCTTAAAGAAAAAGCCGTGGCGTTAAATGCCCCGGCTTTTTCAATTCTTCTCTGAATGAGGATTTCATTCTCTGGATATACCTAAAATAAATGGAATCCTACAGGGGGGAAACATATGCATTTGGTCAGAGCAGCCGGGGCTGTATGTCTCGCAGTGGTTCTGATTGCGGGCTGCCGTCTCAATGAAGACCAGCAGCAGGCAGAAGGAGAAAATACAGCCGTCACCCAGCTGAAGTCCGTTCCCTACAGCAATTTCTCGCTTCGTGTGAGCTACGGGGATGGTGAGCATAACCGTTATGAAGGAATCTATACAAAGAACGGGACTCAGGAAAAAGCGGAAATACAGGATAAGCTCTCCGGTGTCAATCAGGAAGGAGAAGAAGCATTGGATGAGATGAAAATGATTTTGAGCGAGCTTTCCGTGACAGACCAAATGGCTGAAACAGAAGTGATACACAGTGTGCTGGCAGCATTTAATCTGGACAGTCATTATGATCATATCGATTTAAAATTGAAGCTGAAGGACGGCTCCATCAGAGAAATCAAGAAGTAATCTTGTGATAAAAAACCCATAAACGTCAATTATGTCCATAAAACTAATTGAAAATGATTTTCAAAGTCAGTGTTTTCTGCTACAATGAGGGATATATGACCATATCAAATGGCTGAATATCGGAATCACTTGCATTGATGACAATTGACTTAAAAGCATGTATATAGAAAACGTGCAATACATAGTGCTGCTAAAAGCCAGCAAAAAGGAGCGGTTATGGGTATGAGTGCAATTTCTACAGAAACGCTGAGCTTAGGATACGGGGATGCCGTTATTATTGATGAGTTGAATTTAACAATTCCCAAAGGTGAAATTACCGTATTTATTGGCAGCAATGGCTGCGGAAAATCGACACTTTTACGTTCATTAGCGCGCCTGATGAAGCCGAGAGGCGGTTCAGTGCTGCTGGAAGGAAGAGCCATTGCCAAGCTTCCGACGAAGGAAGTCGCAAAAGAGCTCGCAATCCTGCCCCAAGGTCCTTCGGCTCCAGAGGGGCTGACGGTGCATCAGCTGGTGAAGCAAGGAAGATATCCTTACCAAAACTGGCTGAAGCAGTGGTCAAAAGAGGATGAGGAAGCAGTTGAGAGAGCGCTTAAAGCAACAAAGCTTGAGGACATGGCTGACCGCGCCGTTGATTCTTTGTCAGGTGGACAGCGCCAGCGGGCTTGGATCGCGATGACGCTTGCCCAGGAAACGGATATCATCCTTCTAGACGAGCCGACGACGTATTTAGACATGACGCATCAAATTGAAATTCTTGATTTGCTGTTTGAGCTGAATGAAAAGGAAGACCGGACGATTGTTATGGTTCTCCATGACTTAAACTTGGCGTGCCGCTATGCACATCATCTTGTGGCCATAAAAGACAAACGGATTTATGCAGAAGGCCGTCCGGAAGAGGTCATCACTTGTGATCTTGTGCAAAATGTGTTTTCTATGAACTGTCAGGTTACACAGGACCCGCTCTTCGGAACGCCTCTTTGCATTCCTCATGGCAGGGGCAGATGCATTGTCCAGGAAGCGGCTTTCACATCACATGGATAAATAACGCAGCGAAGGAGCTTTCAATTGAGAAAGCTCCTTGCTGTTTTTTCGAAAGGAAGATGGAAAATGGAACAAAAACTTCAGGAGCAGCTTGATGGATTGCTGGAGAAGTATACTGAGCTTCTGCTTGGTGAAACAAACGATGAGCTAAAAGAAGAAGTGAAGCAATGGATTTTGTACACCCATATAGCCAAAAGCATGCCTCCGCTCGCTAAGCATTGGAATGCGACATACCCCGACGCAAAGCAGGGCATTAAAGAGATCATTCAGCATATTAAGGAATTAAATGAAGCGCATCGAAACAAACAATAGCCAAAAAGCAGTCTGTTCATTATAGCAGACTGCTTTTTTGTGATTCAGCCGTTTTATCTGGCGTAAAGGAATCCATAAAGGTTCTCAGCGCGCTGCTGATAAACGAATCTTTTCGAACAATAAATTCTGTTTTCATCTGGCTGAGAGCTTCAGGCAGCGGGTACAATCGAATTGATCCTTCTGCTTCATGTTTCTGCACAACCGTTCTTGGCAGCAACGAGATGCCAAGACCTGCTGTAACCCCGCCGATAATTGCTTCAAGCGTCCCAAATTCCATAATGACTGGCTGTGTGACACCGACGGAGCGCAGCCATTTTTCAAGTGTTTCTCGATACGAACAGCCTGTGCTGTAAACGAGAATCGGCTTTGTGATGGCTTCCTCAACATCGGGCACGGAGGCAGCCGAAACAACTACTGGTTCTTCCTCAAACGCAGGATAGGATTCGAGCTCAGGATGATGGCATTCGCATCCGATAAACGCGCCATCCAATTCATAACGAAGAACTTTATCAAGGAGAAATTGCGTATGTCCTGTTGTTAAAGACAGCTGGACGTTTGGATGTTCTTCATAATAAGATGCCAGGAGCTTTGGAAGCCTTACCGCGGCTGTTGTCTGAGTGGAGCCGATCATAAGCGGCCCGCTTGGTTCTGCGGAGGATGAGAGCGCTTTAGACGCTTCATCAAGAAGGCCGATAATTTTATTTGCGTAGTCCAGCAGCAACTTTCCGCTTGCGGAAAGAGTCATGCCCCGATTATGGCGCAAAAACAGTGTGGTACCCAGCTCAGCTTCCAATTGTTGAATTCTGGCCGTGACATTCGATTGTACATAGCCAAGCTGCAGGGCTGCTTTCGTAATGGTCCCTTCACGAGCTACCATTTGAAACACACGTAAATCTCCGCTTTCCATTTTGAACTCCTCCGTTCGTTTGCTATCAATCTGAGTGATATCTAGTATCTTTAACAATCATTATACGTAACATCAAAGCTGGATTACAATGGAAGCAGAAATATACTTTAGTCAACAGCAAGGAGTGGCGGCAATGAATGTCTTGAACAAAATAGCTCTCGTAACGGGGGGCGGCACAGGAATCGGAAAAGCAGCCAGTATGGAATTGGCAAAGCGCGGGGCGATTGTGGCGGTGAATTATTCACGCTCGCAATCAGAAGCGGAGGAAACAGTGGAAATGATTCAAAAAGCTGGCGGGCAAGCCTTCGCCATCCAAGCAGATGTATCCAAAAACAGCGACGTGCAGGATATGATTCAAGCAATCGTGAGCACACACGGCACGGTTGATATTTTAGTCAACAATGCCAGCATTACACGGCATATTCCAATGGATGATCTTGAGGCTGCGACAGAAGACGTCTGGGATGAGCTGTATGCCGTCAATGTGAAAGGGATGTTTTTTTGCGCGAGAGCAGTGGTTCCGTTCATGAAGAAAAGCAAGGCCGGGGCGATCGTAAACGTCGGCAGCATCGCAGGGATAACTGGTGTCGGCTCATCTATGCCTTACGCAGTATCAAAATCAGCGGTGCACGGTTTAACGAAATCATTGGCCCACGCCTTAGCGCCTGAAATCAGAGTGAGCGGTGTAGCACCAGGAGCTGTGGCAACGAGATGGTGGGCCGGACGGGAAGAAAAAATGAAAAGCATGATCGGCTCTTTGCCGCTGCAGTGTATTGCTGAACCAGATGATGTTGCCAAATTGATTTGTTCACTAATTGAACAGGAATCACTCACAGGCCAAATTATCACAATTGACAGCGGACAGACGCTGTAAAGAAAGGGATGCGGGGAGATGCCATTTGTACAGATTCATTTACGGTCGGGAAGAAGCGAAGTGTGGCTTCAAAAACTGAGCAGGACTATCCACCAATCGATGATTGAAGAAATCAATGTGCCGGAAGATGACTATTTCCAAGTCATCAGACAATATGAAAAAAGCGAATTTTTTTATGATCCATTTTATCTCCAAGTCGAGCGTACTGATGAACTGATATACATTCATTTTACACTGAAACAGTCAAGAACAACTGAACAGAAAAAAGCACTTTACCGCTCAATCGCGAGCCGGATTCATTCCGAGCTTGGTGTAAGAAAAGAAGATGTGTTTATCATGCTGGCCGGAAATCAGGCTGAGGATTGGTCTTTCGGAAATGGAAGAGCCCAGATGATTGAATAAAAAACCCCGCGGATTGATACCCGCGGGGTGCTCTATTAATGGGAAGGTGATTCAACGGCTTTTGCCGCTTTCTCTTTTTCTTGTTGGTCTTCCGTTTTCTTATTTGATAGCTTGATAGGTTTTAAGAACAAGGTGAATACGGCTCCGACTGCGATAAAGATCAGGCCTGTATAAAACACGCTGTGGAGCGAATCCATCAACGATGTTTTTAAAATCGGCACAATATGGGATGAGAAAGCCGCAGGGATTTGTTTGACTGCGTCCGGACTGAACAGTGATTGCAGCAGCCCTTGCGGATTTGTATCAATCATACCCTTTAGCTGGGCGGCAAACGAGCTTGCCTGTGCCGGAAGAGAGTCTAAATATGGCACCAATTTATCTGTTAATAGATTTCCTGATCTCGCATTCATTACGGCTCCCAGCATGGTAATGCCGAATGTTCCGCCGATAGAACGGAAGAATTGGCTGGATGAAGTGACAACTCCAAGCTCCTCCTTCGAAAAGCTTTCCTGTAAAGCCAATGTCAGAATCGGCATAACAAGACCCATTCCCAGACCAATAATCGCCATAAAAGATGTAGCGACAAGCTTGCTCGTGTCGAGATCCAATGTCGTTAACAGCAGGAATCCGCCGGCCATAACCAGCATGCCTGTAATGATTTGCGGTTTAATCCCAATTTTATAAACAAGCTGTCCGCCGATGATACTTGTGATAATCATAGAAATCATCATCGGTGTCATAATTGTACCCGATTCAGACGCACTTACACCGACAATTCCCTGCATAAAGAAAGGAACAAACGTAATGGCGCCAAACATACCGATACTCATAAAGAAGCCGATCAAGTTTAGAAATGTAAATGTTCTGTTTTTAAATAAATACATTGGCAGGATTGGCTCTTTTGCTTTTGATTCTACGATGATAAAGCTGACAATGCCGATCAGTGCGAGAGCGAACAACCCAAGAATCTGCCATGAATCCCATGCATAATCTTTTCCGCCAAAGCTTAAGGCGAGCAGGAGGCTGACCACACCGACAATCATTGTGAAAATACCAGCGATATCGAAGTTGATCGGACCAGTCTGCTGGCGTCCCTGTAATCCTCTGGCAATAAAAATAACCGCAATAATTCCGACTGGCAGGTTAATATAGAAAACCCATTTCCAGTTTAACGAGTCTACAATCCAGCCGCCGATTTGCGGCCCAATCACTGAAGCCAGCCCGTAAATTGCGCCAAAGACACCTTGGAATTTAGCACGCTGTTTTCCTGTGAATAAGTCACCGATAACAATCATCGCCATCGGCATCATGATGCCTCCGCCGATTCCCTGCAGTCCACGGAAGATAATCAATTCTGTCATGTTGTTGGCCATTCCGCACAAAGCAGAAGCTGCCATAAAAATAATCAAACCTGATACATAGACAATGCGGCGTCCCAATAAATCAGCCAGTTTACCGGCAATTGGAACAATGGTTGTTGATGTTAACAAATATGCAGTTGTCAGCCAGGTCATCATGCTCAAACCGCCCAGATCACCGACAATTTTCGGCATGGCCGTTCCGACAATGGTACCGTCAAGGGCTGAAAAAAACATGGCAATAATTAAGCCTGTTATTAATAACGTTCGTTTTGATTGTTTGCCTTCTTTACTCATTTTCATCCGTTTCCTCTTTTCATGTTTTGCTTTCATCCGTTTCTGCTGCTGCTTGTGCGAGCTTTGCTGTAATATGCGCCGCCTGCAGCATCTCCTCCTCCGTCAAAAAGGAAAGATAGCGCGCCATAATGGCCTTTCTGCCTGCCAAAATCTCCTCGAACTTTCTGTCTCCTTCGTCAGTAAGACTGAGATCAATCACTCGCCTGTCTTTTGTGTTGTGTGTTCTGGCGATAAGATTTTTTTGTTCAAGGCGATCTGCCATCAGCGTCACCGCGCTTGGCTTTACCTCCATACGCTCGGCAATTTCAGAAATTTTGAGGCTGCCGTGTTTCTTTAGGCTGGCCAGCACAAACAGCTGCGCTGGGGTGACACCTTGTTTCTCCATGCTTTCCAGCATTTCAGGCTGTATCTGTTGAAAGAGCGCCTGAAGCGATAATTGAATATCGGACATTAACTGATCCGCACTCTTCATATTCATTTCCCCTCTGTTACATACACTGTATATATATTTTGATAACAAAATAGTTAATGCTTATTAAATATAAATAAGCGTAAATGAAAAGTCAACTGATTTTACACAAAAAAAGGATAGATGCCTGAAAGAACATCGTATCCTTTTTACTGATATTGTTATTGCTGATAAGGAGACTGCTGCTGAATGGTCTGCTGGAATTTTTGATAGGACTGCTGCAGCTTTTGTGCATCCTCCGCTTCAACAGAATACCATCCATATTGGAACATGAGATCATATAGTTTTCTTTGCGCTTTTTGTGACTCATCAAAAATGGATTGAATATCCTGATAAAGAGACTCGTGGCTGAATTCGTGCAAGGCAGTGCAATAAGCTGTTGTCATGTATTTTTCGGTTGTCAGCAATTCGTTGACGAAATCTCTGTCATTCATTTCCGATGTTGTCGGTACAGGTGTCTGCGGATTGCTGATTTTTTGATTTTGCTGATTCATTCTGGCGCCTCCTTATTGGATGTAGCCGGACTGCTGCTGGCCTGGCTGCAGGTGCTTTAATATTCTTTGATAGTGATCATGATGCATGTGTCCGATGCGGTCGAGTTCTTGCTTTAACGTTTGATCCTGGCACTGCTGCGCCATGAAATGCGCTTTTTTCATCGCGAGCAAATTCCAGTTCAGCATGTCATTGAGATACAAATGATCCTTTGTCGAAATAACGGAAGGCGGCATTTGAGATTGCTGCTGATTATCCATTGTGATCCTCCTTTGGTTTCTGTTCATTTTATAGTTTCCTTCAGACTGGGAGTTATATACAGGGTTTTGAAGATGACGGTGGGAGGGAGTCGGATGTTGAGACATGTGTTTTTATTCTTATCTCAAAATAAAACACTTACCAAGTTCGCAAAAGCATACGGAACGCGGCTTGGAGCACGAAGGTTTGTCGAAGGGGATACGATTGAATCGGCGGTTAAGACCGTCAAAAGGCTAAACAGATCCGGTTTGTGTGCAACAATTGATTATTTAGGCGAGTATGCAGCTTCGGAAAAAGAAGCAAACCAAGTCGCGGAGGAATGCAAGAAAGCCATTCAAGCCATTGCCGAACATCAATTGGACTCAGAGCTTTCACTTAAGCTGACCTCAATCGGGCTCGATCTTTCAGAAGAACTTGCTCTTACTCATTTGCGCGCCATTCTTTCCGTTGCGAAGCAATATGATGTTGCTGTGACCATTGATATGGAAGACTATTCCCATTATGAACAGACACTTTCTATTTACAGGCAATGCAAACAGGAATTTGAGAAGCTCGGCACGGTCATTCAGGCGTATCTGTACCGGGCGGCAGAAGATATCAGAAAGATGCGGGACTTAAAGCCGAATCTCAGACTTGTAAAAGGCGCTTATAAAGAATCTGCGGCCGTAGCGTTTCCCGACAAAAGAGGAACGGACCTTCATTTTCAGAGCTTAATAAAGCTGCAGTTGTTAAGCGGGAACTACACGGCTGTCGCCACACATGACGATGACATCATTGCATTTACGAAACAGCTCGTCGCCGAACATCGAATCCCCGCGTCGCAATTTGAGTTTCAAATGCTATACGGCATCAGGCCGGAGCGTCAGAAGGAACTCGCCAAGGAAGGCTACAGAATGCGTGTGTATGTCCCATATGGAACGGACTGGTTCAGCTACTTTATGAGAAGAATTGCAGAACGGCCTGCCAATGCAGCGTTTGTGTTAAAAGGAATTTTGAAAAAGTGAAAGCAGCCGCGGGAAGCAGCTGCATTATGATTGTTCCATGTTATGTTTTTTATACTGCTGATTTTGACTTGTCCGTTTTCCGCCGCCGTAATGCTGAGTCGGACCGGCATCTCCCTTTACGCTCGCCGCGCTGACTGCCGCTGAAGACGGATTTTTTTTCTCTCGTACCATTCCCTTCACCTCCGGGCTTAAGTTGCCCGACTTTTATAGGCTTCATACAAAAAAATAACAAATTAGCTATTGAAGTCGAACCGGAAATCTTTTAAGATGAAAGAAGAAACGGGTTTCATTTTTTTTAGTCAAAAAATGAATGACTATTCATTCAATGTTCAAGGGGGATATCTCATGCACAAACACATTCGGAAGGCAGCCGTTTTAGGATCGGGGGTAATGGGCTCCGGGATTGCGGCGCATTTGGCTAACATCGGAATTCCTGTCCTGCTGCTAGATATTGTGCCGAACGATTTGACAAAGGAAGAGGAAAAAAAGGGGCTGACGAAGGACAGTCCGGAGGTGCGCAGCAGGCTGAGCCGGCAGGCGGTGAAAAAACTGCTGAAACAAAAGCCCGCTCCCCTCACATCAGCGAAAAATACCTCCTATATTACACCGGGCAATCTGGAGGATGATGCAGAAAAACTGAAAGAAGCAGATTGGATTATTGAGGTCGTTGTCGAAAACCTTGAAGTCAAAAAGAAAATTTTCGCTCTTGTGGATGAACATCGAAAGACTGGAAGCATCGTCTCAAGCAACACATCCGGCATATCAGTGCAGGAAATGGCTGAAGGCAGGTCGGATGATTTTAAAGCCCATTTTCTCGGAACGCATTTTTTTAATCCCGCACGCTATTTAAAGCTGCTGGAGATCATTCCGATTAAGGAAACGGATCCTGATATTTTAAAGTTTATGACAGCTTTCGGAGAAAATGTCCTCGGGAAAGGTGTTGTTACAGCAAAGGACACACCGAACTTTATCGCAAACCGCATCGGGACGTACGGGCTTCTCGTGACAGTCCAAGAAATGCTGAAAGGCGGCTATCAGGTCGGGGAGGTTGATTCGATCACAGGACCGCTGATCGGCAGGCCGAAAAGCGCTACCTTTAGAACGCTTGATGTGGTCGGTCTCGATACATTCGCCCACGTTGCCCGAAATGTGTATGACAAAGCTGATGGCGATGAAAAAGAAGTGTTTCGCCTTCCAAGCTTCATGAACGATATGCTGGAAAAAGGGTGGATCGGAAGTAAGGCCGGCCAAGGCTTTTATAAAAAAGAAGGAAAAACGATTTATGAGCTTGACCCAGTGACGCTTACTTACGGCGAGCGGACAAAAATGAAATCACCGGCACTTGAAGCGGCAAAACAGGCAAAAGGGACAAAAGCCAAAATGAAAGCGCTTATTTATTCGGATGACAGGGCCGGCCGTTTGCTGTGGAATATCACTTCTCAAACCCTGCTTTACTCAGCCGAGCTGCTTGGCGAGATTGCCGATGATATTCATGCGATTGACCAAGCCATGAAGTGGGGATTCGGCTGGGAACTGGGACCTTTTGAGATGTGGGACGCCATCGGCCTCAAGCAGTCAGCGGAAAAGCTTGAGCAGCTTGGAGCAGATATGCCTGGCTGGATAAAAGAGATGCTGGACAAAGGAAATGAAACCTTCTACATCAAAGAGAACGGAACGGTATTTTATTATGACCGAGGCGAATACAGAGCCGTGAAAGAAAATAAAAAACGAATTCATTTACAAGCACTTAAAGAAACAAAAGGCGTGATTGCGAAAAACAGCGGAGCAAGCTTAATTGACCTTGGAGATGATGTGGCCCTTCTTGAATTTCATTCGAAAAGCAATGCGATTGGTCTCGATATCATTCAGATGATCCACAAAGGGTTAGAGGAAACAGAGCGGAATTACAAGGGCCTTGTCATCGGCAATCAAGGTAAAAATTTCTGCGTCGGCGCGAATCTCGCCATGATCTTAATGGAAGTCCAAGATGACAACTTTTTGGAAGTTGATTTTGTGATACGCCGTTTTCAGGAGACGATGATGAAGATCAAATACAGTGCGAAACCGGTCGTCGCCGCGCCATTTGGCATGACGCTCGGCGGAGGAACGGAAGTATGCCTGCCTGCGGCGCGCATTCAAGCGGCAAGCGAAGCCTATATGGGACTTGTGGAATCCGGTGTCGGCCTCATCCCTGGCGGAGGAGGTAACAAAGAGCTGTACATCAATCATCTTCGCCGCGGTCTTGATCCGATGAATGCGGCAATGAAAACATTTGAAACAATTGCGATGGCGAAAGTGTCCGCTTCCGCTCAAGAGGCTCGTGAGATGAACATCTTAAAAGAAACGGATCAGATCAGCGTGAATCAAGACCACCTGTTATACGATGCGAAGCAGCTGGCCGCATCTTTATACGATACCGGCTGGCGGCCGCCTGTAAAAGAAAAGGTCAAGGTGCCGGGAGAAACCGGTTATGCGGCACTCTTGCTTGGCGCTGAGCAGATGAAGCTGTCCGGCTATATATCTGAGCATGATTTCAAGATCGCGAAAAAACTCGCTTATGTCATTGCGGGCGGAAAAGTGCCGTTTGGTACAGAGGTTGATGAAGAGTATTTATTGGAGATCGAAAGAGAAGCGTTTTTGAGTTTGGCAGGAGAGGCAAAATCTCAAGCGAGAATGCAGCATATGCTTGTGAAAGGTAAACCTTTACGGAATTAGGAGGGAGCTTATGAAAGAGGCAGTCATTGTGTCAGGTGCAAGAACACCGGTTGGAAAAGCAAAAAAAGGATCGTTGGCCACCGTTCGCCCGGATGATTTGGGAGCGATTTGTGTCAAAGAGACACTGAAACGGGCAGGCGGTTACGAAGGCAATATTGACGATTTGATTATTGGCTGTGCAACGCCTGAAGCGGAGCAGGGGCTTAATATGGCGAGAAATATCGGTGCGCTCGCGGGCCTGCCGTACACGGTTCCAGCGATTACAGTTAACCGTTATTGCTCTTCAGGCCTTCAGTCTATTGCATACGCAGCAGAAAAAATTATGCTGGGCGCCTACGATACAGCGATCGCCGGCGGAGCGGAATCCATGTCGCAAGTTCCGATGATGGGGCATGTTACCCGTCCGAACCTTGCTTTGGCAGAAAAGGCACCGGAATATTATATGAGTATGGGGCACACAGCCGAGCAAGTCGCGAAAAAATACGGCGTCTCCCGTGAGGATCAAGACGCGTTTGCCGTTCGCAGCCACCTAAACGCCGCTAAAGCCCTTGCAGAAGGAAAATTTAAAGATGAAATTGTACCCGTAGAAGTGACGGTGACAGAAATTGGAGAAAACCATAAGCCTCAGGAAAAACAATTTGTATTTTCTCAGGATGAAGGTGTTCGCCCGCAAACGACTGCAGACATCTTATCGACATTGCGCCCGGCCTTTTCCGTTGACGGGACGGTGACTGCGGGCAATTCCTCGCAAACGAGTGACGGAGCGGCGGCTGTCATGCTGATGGACCGGGAAAAAGCTGATGCTCTTGGCCTGGCGCCGCTTGTGAAATTCCGCTCCTTTGCGGTAGGCGGCGTGCCGCCGGAAGTGATGGGAATCGGACCGGTGGAAGCGATTCCGCGCGCTTTGAAGCTTGCCGGACTTCAGCTGCAGGACATCGGCTTGTTTGAACTGAATGAAGCTTTTGCCTCACAGGCCATTCAAGTAATCAGGGAATTGGGAATTGATGAAGAAAAAGTGAATGTCAACGGGGGCGCAATCGCGCTTGGACACCCGCTTGGCTGTACGGGCACAAAGCTTACACTCTCACTCATCCATGAAATGAAACGGAGAAACGAGCAATTTGGAGTCGTGACCATGTGTATCGGCGGCGGGATGGGAGCGGCCGGTGTATTTGAATTATGCTAAAGGGGGAAAAACAAATGGCAAAAAAAGCGGCTGAAGTACAAAAAGGCGGCGGATTTTTAATCGAAGATGTCACATACGATCAAATGTATACACCGGAGGATTTCACTGACGAGCATAAAATGATTGCGAAAACAACAGAGGATTACATCGAGCAAGATGTTCTCCCTCATATAGATGATATCGAAAACCATCAATTTGAGCATTCTGTCAGACTGTTGAAGAAAGCGGGCGAACTAGGGCTGCTTGGCGCCGATGTGCCGGAAGAATACGGAGGGCTCGGCCTTGATAAAATCAGCTCGGCACTCATCACTGAGAAATTTTCGCGTGCGGGAAGCTTTTCTCTTTCTTATGGGGCGCATGTCGGTATCGGTTCCTTGCCGATCGTCTTTTTCGGATCAGAAGAACAAAAGAAAAAATATTTGCCGGGACTCGCTTCAGGCGAAAAGATCGCCGCTTATGCTCTGACTGAGCCTGGCTCTGGATCTGATGCACTTGGAGCAAAAACAACAGCTGTGCTGAATGAAGCAGGAACGCATTATGTATTAACAGGGGAAAAACAGTGGATTACCAACTCTGCTTTTGCCGATGTATTTGTGGTTTACGCTAAGGTAGACGGCGACAAGTTTTCAGCCTTTATTGTAGAAAAAGAGTTCCCGGGTGTCTCCACGGGACCGGAAGAAAAGAAAATGGGAATCAAAGGATCATCGACAAGAACCCTCATTCTGGATCAAGCTGAAGTGCCAAAGGAAAACCTGCTCGGAGAAATCGGCAAAGGGCATGTCATCGCCTTTAATATTTTAAACATCGGCCGTTACAAACTGGCGGTTGGCACAATCGGCGCATCTAAACGCGTCATTGAGCTGTCTTCGGCATACGCAAATCAGCGCCGCCAATTTAAAACGCCGATTGCTGGTTTTTCATTGACACAGGAAAAAATCGGGACAATGGCCTCAAGGCTGTATGCGATGGAAAGCTCTGTATACAGAACCGTCGGGCTGTTTGAAGACAATATGAGCCAGTTCACGGCCGAAGATCTCAAGGACGGCCGGCAAATTGCCAAATCGATTGCGGAATACGCCATCGAATGCTCTCTGAATAAGGTATTCGGCTCTGAAACGCTTGATTATATCGTTGATGAAGGCGTGCAGATTCATGGAGGCTACGGCTTTATGCAGGAGTACGAAGTAGAAAGGGCCTATAGGGATTCAAGGATCAATCGGATTTTTGAAGGCACAAACGAAATCAACCGGTTAATCGTGCCGAGCACCTTCCTAAAAAAAGCGCTTAAAGGCGAGCTGCCTTTATTCGAAAAAGCGCAGTCGCTGCAGGAAGAACTCATGATGCTTATGCCTGAAGAGCCTGGAAGCGGCGTCTTAGAGCAGGAGAAATATATCGTCAAGCAAGCCAAAAAAATTGCGTTGTTTGCTGCCGGCCTAGCCGCGCAAAAATACGGAAAAGCGATCGATCGTGAGCAAGAAATTCTCGTGAACGTAGCGGATATCGTCAGCAATGTATACGCAATGGAATCAGCCGTGCTCAGAACGGAAAAGGCCATTGCCGCACAAGGCGCTGAAAAAGCAGCGCAAAAGGTGCTGTACACAGAAATTTTCGTTCAAGAGGCCTTTAACGAAATTGAAGCGCATGCAAAGGAATCCCTTATCGCAATGGAAGAAGGAGATTCACTCCGCATGATGCTTTCCGCTCTGCGCAAGCTGACACGCGTAACGCCTAAAAACGTGATTCAGAAAAAACGCGAGGCGGCGGCAGGCATTTTTGAGGCTGAGAAATATATTGTCTGATTGGCTATGAGCTCCGCATGCGCGGAGCTCTTTTTTAAGAAGCACTGTTTTAGGTTTTTAAAACAAACTGTGTTAAAATAACCTCGATTATTTTATTGAGGGGGAAGAAGATGTCGTTAACTTTTTACTGGTACCCTAAATGCGGAACGTGCCGCAAAGCAAAGAAGTGGCTTGAAGAGCATGGGAAAGAAATAAACGAAATACATATTGCTGAGCAGCCGCCAAGCAAAGAAGAATTAAAAGCGCTTTATGAAAAAAGCGGGCTGGATCTCAAGAAATTTTTCAACACGAGCGGCATGAAATACCGCGAGCTCAATCTCAAGGAAAAGCTGTATCACATGTCAGAGGACGAACAGCTCGAGCTGCTGGCTTCAGATGGCATGCTGATCAAACGCCCGCTTACAACAGACGGCGAAAAAGTGACTGTCGGATTTAAAGAAGACCAATTTGAAGAAAACTGGGCTTAATGTAAATTTTTTTTGAAAAGTGTGGTATCTTCTTATTGTAGTGCTGTAAAAAATGGAGGGATTCAATTGAGCATACCAAAAGATTTGCGTTACTCAGGAGAACACGAGTGGGTAAAAGTTGAAGGAGAAAAAGCCAGAATCGGAATTACGCATTTTGCCCAGTCCGAACTAGGCGACATCGTGTTTGTCGAACTTCCTGAAGTGGGCGCTGAAATCAAAGCGGACGAGCCATTCGGCAGTGTTGAATCCGTTAAAACGGTATCTGAGCTTTATGCACCGATTAACGGAACGGTTGTGGAAGTAAACGAAGATCTTGATGACAGTCCGGAATTCGTCAACGAATCTCCGTACGAAAAAGCATGGATGATCGTCGTTGAGCCATCTGACGCTTCTGAAATTGAAAAACTGATGACAGCAGAGCAATACGAAGAGATGACACAAGAAGACTAAAACAGGATAGCCGTAAAAGCAATTGGACACGCTAACGTTATGGGAGGTGTCCAATATGGCTTTCGACAAACAAAAGCTCGATGTCACCAATGACGTGACAGGCCGCTTTCAAAATGGCCGGCTCTCGTTATATCATGATAATGAGATGATCGGCCAAATGACAAGCATGAATGAATATGAGCTTAAGTCCGGTTATTCCTTTGAAAATGAGAAATTTTATAAGACAGCCGATGTGGTCTCTGGAGACGACGCAAAATATGTAGATTGTGACTACGAAAACGGCTGGTGTTAATGTTGGCGGTGAATTTCACTGCCTTCTTTTACAATCTGAACGTTTCAAATTTGACGCGGCAGGTGAACAAGATGAAGATGGATGAGCTGGAAAAGGTTATGATTGTTGAGGGGAAATCAGATAAAGAGAAAATCGAAAGCGTCCTGAATGAACCGGTGCGCATTATCTGCACAAACGGAACAATCAGCCAGCTGAGGCTCGAGGAATTGGCTGACGAGCTTTATGATAAAGACGTCTATATATTAGTTGATGCTGATGAATCAGGTGAGAAATTGAGAAAACAGCTGAAGCGTGAATTTAATGAAGCCTGCCATCTCCATATCGACAGAGCCTATAAGGAAGTAGCGGCTGCGCCCAGGCACCATATCGCTTCTGTATTGCTGCGTGCGAATCTGAATGTCCATACTATTTTTCTTGAAAGAAAGTCCCGAGGTGTATAGCATGAAAGAACTCCAAGAACACGAACTTGATCACATTGAAGATGATGTGTACCTTCTATATTTATATACTCCGTTTTGCGGCACCTGCCAGCTTGCAAGCAAAATGCTGACAGTGGTGAAAGAAATGCTGCCGGATGTCGCCTTCTATCAAAACAATGTCAATTACTCTCCGACATTCGCAAAAGCGTATCAAATTGAAAGCGTCCCTTGTTTTCTGCTGTTTAAAGGCGGAAAGATGGTCGAAAGAGGATATGCATTTCATTCCGTTTCTTATTTATATGAGCTGATCAAACAAAAATCATCTTCCGCATCCCATTTATGACATATTTCTCAGCATATCCAATGAAATTGTCGTTCGTTTTATAAAGGGGTTCTTGCGACAAAGAGAGAAATGTGTATGTATGACCAACAAATAGGAGGTTGTACATATGGAGAAAGCGGAAGTTTTAGAAGATGAGTATCAGCATCTGTTTTTAAAACCCCTTTTGAATGCCTCAACATTGCTCATTACCTTCCAAGGAGAAGCAGAAGCCTTAACCGTCTCAATAAACGAACAGGGAGAAATGAAAAAAGTTTCTCCGCCCCAAACGTCCAACCTGACCTTTTACGGAAACCAAACGGAAATTATTGATTTATTGCACGGAGACATTTCCCTTCAGCACCTTATTCAGAGCGGAAGCCTCAAAGTAAAGGGGTCATTCAGGGCCCTGTTAAAGCTGGAAGCCATTCTCTGGCTGACAAATGGATTTTTTCAGAGAATTTTAAAAAATTAAAAAATAATAAATTATTATAATAGTAAAAGTTGACATCATTTATTTTATTGACATTTAATCATTCGCCGTGCTATTCTACATTAAGAATTTCCGGACGAAAAAGACTATATATTTCTCTTATCAAGAGAGGTGGAGGGAAGTGCCCTATGAAGCCCGGCAACCATCAACACTGTTGAAATGGTGCCAATTCACACGAAGCGTTCAGCTTTGAAAGATGAGAGAAAGGCATTTTATATAAGCCTTTCTGCTCAAGTGTGCAGAAAGGCTTTTCTTTTGCAGAAAAAACCGGAAGATTTCTTAGAATAGTGTTAAGGCAGGTGATTGCTTTGATCAATCTTCAGGATGTTTCAAAAGTTTACAGATCGAAACATGGAGATGTCAATGCTGTCCAAAACGTCTCGCTTTCCATTAAAAAAGGTGAGATTTTTGGAATTATAGGATATAGCGGAGCTGGTAAGAGTTCCTTAATCCGTCTGCTGAACGGCCTTGAGAAACCAACCTCAGGAACCGTGGAAGTGGCGGGAACCAAGATTAATGAAGTAAATGGACGCGGTTTAAGAAAAGCACGCCATGAGATCAGTATGATTTTCCAGCATTTCAATTTGCTTTGGTCGCGGACTGTCAGAGATAATATCATGTTTCCTTTAGAAATTGCCGGGGTGAAAAAGAGCGAGCGGATCAAGCGCGCCAATGAACTGATTAAACTGGTAGGTTTAGAAGGAAAAGAAAAATCATATCCGTCCCAGCTGAGCGGCGGGCAGAAGCAGCGTGTCGGAATTGCCAGAGCGCTTGCAAACAATCCGAAGGTTCTCCTTTGTGACGAAGCGACATCAGCATTAGATCCGCAAACGACAGATTCAATTCTGGATCTATTGTCCGATATTAATGAAAGGCTCGGTTTGACGATTGTGCTGATTACGCACGAAATGCATGTCATCCGCAAAATCTGCAACAGAGTCGCCGTCATGGAAAACGGCAAGGTGGTCGAAGAAGGCGAGGTTCTCGATGTCTTTAAAAATCCAAAGGAACAAATGACAAAACGATTTGTTCAACAGGTGACAGAGCCGGAAGAAACGAAAGAGACGCTTCAGCACCTTCTTGATGATACAGCATCAGGAAAAATGGTTCAGCTCACATTTGTCGGTGAGTCAGCTGAACAGCCTCTGATTACAGAGATGATCAGAAACTTCAATGTCAGCGTCAATATTCTGCAAGGGAAAATTTCGCAGACGAAGGATGGGGCTTACGGTTCACTGTTCATCCACATTGACGGAGACGAGGAAGAAGTGCAAAACGTGATCCGATTCATTAATGACAAACAGGTGAAAGCAGAGGTGATCACGAATGTTTGAAAAATACTTCCCGAACGTTGATTTAACTGAATTATGGAACGCGACATATGAAACACTTTATATGACGCTGATTTCTTTACTGTTTGCTTTTGTCATCGGGGTCATCCTCGGCTTGCTGCTCTTTCTGACGAGCAAAGGAAGCCTCTGGCAGAATAAAGCGGTCAACTCAGTGATTGCGGCCGTTGTTAACATATTCAGATCGATTCCGTTCCTTATTTTAATTATTTTACTATTAGGTTTTACGAAATTTTTAGTCGGCACGATCTTAGGGCCAAACGCCGCATTGCCGGCGCTGGTAATCGGCTCGGCACCATTTTACGCGCGCCTTGTTGAAATCGCGCTGCGTGAGGTGGATAAAGGTGTGATTGAAGCAGCTAAATCAATGGGCGCGAAAACGTCTACGATTATTTTCAAAGTGCTGATTCCGGAATCAATGCCTGCTCTTATTTCTGGCATTACGGTTACAGCCATTGCTTTGATCGGCTCAACGGCAATTGCCGGAGCCATTGGTTCAGGAGGCCTTGGAAACCTTGCGTACGTAGAAGGATATCAGTCTAATAACGCTGATGTTACCTTCGTTGCTACTGTGTTTATTTTAATCATCGTGTTTATTATTCAAATCATCGGTGATCTAATAACAAATATTATAGACAAAAGATAAGGGAGGATTTACATTGAAAAAGCTATTTTTGGGTGCATTACTGCTTGTATTTGCAGGAGTTATGGCTGCCTGCGGTTCGAATAACGGCGCTGAATCCGGCAAGAAAGAAATTGTCGTTGCGGCAACGAAAACACCGCATGCGGAAATTTTAAAAGAAGCTGAACCATTGCTGAAAGAAAAAGGCTATACGCTGAAAGTGAAAGTGCTTAGTGATTACAAAATGTACAATAAAGCTTTAGCTGATAAAGAAGTGGACGCGAACTACTTCCAGCACATTCCTTACCTTGAGCAAGAAATGAAAGAAAACACAGATTACAAACTTGTGAATGCCGGTGCTGTTCACTTAGAGCCATTCGGTATTTACTCTAAAACATACAAATCACTGAAAGACCTTCCAGACGGTGCGACAATCATTCTGACAAACAACGTTGCTGAACAAGGCCGTATGCTTGCAATGCTTGAAAACGCTGGATTAATCACTCTTGATTCTAAGGTAGAAACAGTTGACGCAACATTGAAAGACATTAAGAAAAACCCGAAAAACCTTGAATTCAAAAAAGTAGCGCCTGAATTAACGGCAAAAGCATATGAAAACAAAGAAGGAGACGCGGCCTTCATCAATGTAAACTATGCGATCCAAAATAAATTAAATCCTAAAAAAGATGCAATTGAAGTAGAATCAACGAAAAACAACCCATACGCTAACATCATCGCAGTAAGAAAAGGCGAAGAAGATTCTGCAAAAATCAAAGCGCTGATGGAAGTTCTTCACTCTAAAAAGATCAAAGACTTCATCGAGAAAAAATACGACGGAGCTGTGCTTCCTGTATCTGAATAAGACTGAAACCCCGGATGAGAATTCCGGGGTTTTTTTCGCGTATTTTCCTAAAAGCTGTTCATAATAAAAAGGAATGTTAAACAGATGGAGGGATTTTCTTTGAATCAAGACAGAGGAAGCATGCAGGACGCGTTAAAACAATATAAACATGGTTTAGGCACATTTGAACAAAAGATGCCGCTGATGGGAAGAAAATTTAACGAATTTACTGAACAGTGCTTTGCCGGGAATTCTCTGACTGAAAGAGAAAAACAGCTGATCGCCCTCGGAATTGCCATCAATGCTCAGGACGAATATTGCATGATCTATCATACAAAAGGCTGTCTCGATCAGGGAGCGACAGAAGAAAACATTCTCGAAGCCGTCAGTGTGGCAGCGGCATTTGGAGGCGGCGCAGCTTTCAGCCAAGGCGTGACAGTCGTTCAACAGTGCATTGAGGAATTCGGAAACACCACGCATTAAGAGAAGGAATATTCCGAAAAACCATTCTCATTTGTTCTGAAAGGATGCTTTCGTCTCATCTGCCGCTATTTCACGCCAAATCGTTTTTGCGGCATCCAACGCAGCACTGGTACAATAAAAAGCAAATATATGAAGGGATTGATTCATTATTTGCAGCAGCCAGGACAGACTGAACCTCGATTATACGTCAGAAATGGAAAAAGCGATGCAGCTGTCACACGGAATTGGATACGAGGAATATGGACGCCGGCTGGAAACAAGAATGAAAGTAGAGCGGCAGAGAGAGCTTGATTATGAAAAAAGCAAGCGGATTTCTGCGGGAGCTTATTGAGAAAATCAATCTTTTAAAAAAGGGTGGGAATCCACTCTTTTTCTTTTTCAATCGCTTTAATAAAGTGCTGATCTTTGTTAAACTTGAGGAATGTGCAAGGCACGATAAAAAGTTGTATTTACTTTTCATTTGTTATAAAATTAGAATGAGAATAAAATGAGAATAATGATTATATATTTTTGGAGGTATAGATATGGCTGCTTCAACATTAACGATCAAAGATCTTCACGTTGAAATCGAAGGGAAAGAGATCTTAAAGGGTGTAAACCTTGAAATAAAAGGTGGAGAATTCCACGCAGTAATGGGCCCGAACGGAACTGGTAAATCCACTTTATCAGCTGCTATTATGGGGCATCCTAAATATGAAGTAACAAAAGGCAGCATCACGCTTGACGGCAAAGATGTACTGGAGATGGAAGTGGACGAGCGTGCGCAGGCAGGCTTATTCCTTGCGATGCAGTACCCAAGTGAAATCAGCGGTGTGACAAATGCCGACTTCCTTCGCTCAGCAATCAACGCGCGCAGAGAAGAAGGCGATGAAATTTCTCTCAT
The DNA here is from genome assembly GCF_059422205.1 of Bacillus sp. GW821-FHT01G09. Classification (NCBI taxonomy): domain Bacteria; kingdom Bacillati; phylum Bacillota; class Bacilli; order Caryophanales; family Bacillaceae; genus Bacillus; species Bacillus sp. GW821-FHT01G09. Next base: position 182,086 of record NZ_JBWKWL010000001.1, on the reverse strand, counting down.
GAAATTCATCCGCAAAATGGACGAAAACATGGAGTTCCTTGAAATGGACCCTGAAATGGCTCAGCGCTATCTTAACGAAGGCTTCTCAGGCGGGGAGAAAAAACGCAACGAAATCCTTCAATTAATGATGATTGAACCGAAAATCGCCATCCTTGATGAAATTGACTCAGGTCTTGATATTGACGCTTTGAAAGTTGTATCAAAAGGGATCAACAAAATGCGCAGCGAAAACTTCGGCTGCTTGATGATCACTCACTATCAGCGCCTGTTAAACTACATCACTCCGGATGTTGTTCACGTTATGATGCAAGGCCGCGTTGTAAAATCCGGCGGTGCAGAGCTTGCACAGCGTCTTGAAGCAGAAGGTTATGACTGGATCAAACAAGAACTTGGCATTGAAGACGAAACTGTTGGCCAAGAAGCGTAAGCGTTAGGGGGATTAATATGACACTAGGTACAAAACTATCCGTAGATCAGGAGTATCTCAAAAGCTTTTCCGAAAAGCACCAAGAATCTGCCTGGCTGAAGAACCTGCGCTTACAGGCTCTTGAACAAGCTGAGGATCTGCCGATGCCGAAACCTGACAAAACAAAAATCACAAACTGGAACTTCACGAATTTCGCGAAGCATACAGTGGATAACGAACCGCTTTCTTCATTAGAAGATTTGACTGATGAAGTAAAAGCGCTGATCGACATTGAAAACGAAGATAAAACATTATACGTACAGCGTGACCAGACGCCGGCACATCTTTCTCTTTCTCAAGAATTGAAAGACAAAGGCGTCATCTTCACTGATATTCTGACTGCTGCACGCGAGCACAGCGACTTGGTGGAGAAATACTTTATGAAGGACGGCGTGAAGGTTGACGAACATAAGTTAACTGCACTTCACGCGGCTCTTGTTAACGGAGGAGCATTCCTTTATGTTCCGAAAAATGTTCAGGTGGAGACGCCGGTTCAGGCTGTTTATGTCCACGAAAGCAATGATACAGCTCTATTCAACCACGTGCTGATTGTGGCTGAAGACCACAGCTCTGTAACATATGTAGAAAACTACATCAGCACTGTAAACCCGAAAGACGCTGTCTTCAATATTATCAGTGAGGTCATCACAGGTGATAATGCCAGCGTGACATACGGTGCGGTGGATAATCTGTCAAGCGGTGTGACAACTTATGTGAACCGCCGCGGTGCTGCGCGCGGACGCGACAGCAAAATCGAGTGGGCTCTCGGCCTGATGAACGATGGTGACACGATTTCCGAAAACACAACAAACCTTTACGGTGACGGCACATACGGCGATACGAAAACGGTTGTTGTCGGAAGAGGAGAGCAAACAGAAAACTTCACAACACAAATCATCCATTTCGGTAAAGCTTCTGAAGGCTATATCTTGAAGCACGGTGTGATGAAGGATTCCGCTTCTTCTATCTTTAACGGAATCGGCAAAATCGAACATGGCGCTTCTAAAGCGAATGCGGAGCAAGAATCACGCGTGCTGATGCTCAGCGAAAAAGCACGCGGAGACGCAAACCCTATTCTTTTAATTGACGAAGACGATGTAACTGCAGGACATGCGGCATCTGTCGGCCGTGTGGACCCTATTCAGCTTTACTACCTGATGAGCCGCGGAATTCCGAAAGAAGAAGCAGAACGCTTAGTCATTTACGGATTCCTTGCACCGGTAGTAAATGAACTTCCGATTGAAGGCGTTAAGAAACAATTAGTTTCTGTTATCGAAAGGAAAGTGAAGTAATGAATATCACAGATATTCGTGAACAGTTCCCGATCCTTCATCAGCAAGTGAACGGACATGATCTCGTTTATCTCGACAGCGCGGCGACTTCCCAGAAGCCGCGTGCTGTCATTGAAACACTGGATAAGTATTATAACCAATACAATTCCAATGTTCACCGGGGCGTCCATACACTTGGAACCAGAGCGACAGATGGTTATGAAGGAGCGCGTGAAAAAGTCCGCAAGTTTATTAACGCGAAGTCAATGGCTGAGATTATTTTCACAAAAGGCACGACCACATCACTGAATATGGTGGCGTTAAGCTATGCGCGCGCCAACCTGAAACCTGGTGATGAAGTGGTCATCACCTACATGGAGCATCATGCGAATATCATTCCGTGGCAGCAGGCTGTAAAAGCAACTGGCGCCACATTAAAATATATTCCGCTGCAGGAAGACGGAACGATTTCTTTAGAAGACGTCAGGGAAACGGTCACAAGCAACACAAAAATTGTTGCGGTGTCTCATGTATCTAATGTTCTCGGCACGGTCAACCCGATTAAAGAAATGGCGAAAATCGCTCATGACAATGGGGCTGTAATTGTGGTGGACGGTGCACAAAGCACGCCTCACATGAAAATTGACGTGCAGGATCTCGATTGCGACTTCTTTGCGCTTTCTTCCCATAAAATGTGCGGACCTACTGGTGTTGGTGTGCTGTACGGAAAGAAAGCCCTGCTGGAAAACATGGAGCCTGCCGAATTCGGCGGTGAAATGATCGACTTTGTCGGGCTTTATGAATCAACTTGGAAAGAGCTTCCGTGGAAATTCGAAGCGGGTACGCCGATTATTGCAGGAGCAATCGGCCTCGGTGCCGCCATTGATTTTCTCGAAGAAATCGGTCTTGATGAGATTTCCCGCCATGAGCACAAGCTTGCTGCTTATGCGCTTGAACGCTTCCGCCAGCTTGACGGCGTAACGGTTTACGGGCCGGAAGAGCGTGCCGGGCTTGTCACATTTAACCTTGATGATGTTCATCCGCACGATGTGGCGACTGTGCTTGATGCGGAGGGAATCGCAGTCAGAGCCGGCCACCATTGTGCGCAGCCGCTGATGAAATGGCTGGATGTAACTGCTACTGCAAGAGCAAGCTTTTATCTGTATAATACAGAGGAAGAGATTGATAAGCTTGTGGAAGCTCTTCAAAAGACAAAGGAGTATTTTACAAATGTCTTTTAATGCAAACTTAGATACATTGTACAGACAGGTGATTATGGATCATTACAAAAACCCGCGAAATAAAGGGGTTTTGAATGACAGCATTGTCGTGGATATGAACAATCCGACATGCGGCGACCGCATCAGACTGACAATGAAGCTTGACGGAGACATCGTGGAAGATGCGAAGTTTGAAGGGGAAGGCTGTTCCATTTCAATGGCATCCGCTTCGATGATGACTCAGGCGATTAAAGGGAAAGATATTGAAACTGCCCTTTCCATGTCTAAGATTTTCTCGGATATGATGCAAGGGAAAGAGTATGATGATTCTATAGATCTCGGGGATATTGAAGCCCTTCAAGGTGTTTCAAAATTCCCGGCCCGTATCAAATGTGCAACCCTGTCATGGAAAGCACTTGAAAAAGGAGTCGCGAAAGAAGAAGGCGGCAATTAAAAGGATTGGAGTGAAAATGGATGGCTAAAAAAATGCCTGATATTGGTGAATACAAGTATGGTTTTCACGACAAGGACGTTTCCATTTTCCGTTCAGAGCGCGGATTGACAAAAGAAATCGTAGAAGAAATTTCTCGCATGAAAGAAGAGCCTCAATGGATGCTTGACTTCCGCTTGAAATCACTTGAGCATTTCTACAATATGCCGATGCCTCAATGGGGCGGAGATTTAAACTCACTGAACTTTGACGAAATTACGTACTACGTAAAACCGTCTGAGCGTTCAGAGCGTTCTTGGGATGAAGTTCCTGAAGAAATTAAGCAAACATTCGACAAGCTCGGTATTCCTGAAGCTGAACAAAAATACCTTGCGGGTGTTTCTGCTCAGTACGAATCTGAGGTTGTATACCACAACATGAAAGAAGATCTTGAAGCGCAAGGCATCGTCTTTAAGGACACTGACAGCGCGCTGAAAGAGAATGAAGATATTTTCCGTGAGCACTGGGCAAAAGTAATCCCGCCGACTGATAACAAGTTTGCGGCGCTTAACTCAGCTGTTTGGTCCGGCGGATCTTTCATCTACGTGCCTAAAGGCGTGAAGGTTGAAACACCGCTTCAAGCTTACTTCCGTATCAACTCTGAGAACATGGGTCAGTTCGAACGTACACTGATCATTGTTGACGAAGAAGCAAGTGTTCATTATGTTGAAGGCTGTACTGCGCCTGTTTACACAACAAACTCACTTCACAGTGCGGTCGTTGAGATCATCGTGAAAAAAGGCGGCTACTGCCGTTATACAACGATCCAAAACTGGGCGAACAACGTTTACAACCTTGTAACAAAGCGTACAGTCTGTGAAGAAAACGCAACAATGGAATGGATCGACGGCAACATCGGTTCTAAGCTGACAATGAAATATCCGGCTTGTATCCTAAAAGGCGAAGGCGCGCGCGGTATGACGCTTTCTATTGCTCTTGCGGGTAAAGGCCAGCATCAGGATGCAGGTGCGAAAATGATTCACCTTGCACCAAACACATCATCTACAATCGTATCAAAATCGATTTCAAAACAGGGCGGAAAAGTAACGTACCGCGGAATCGTCCACTTCGGACGCAAAGCGGAAGGCGCCCGCTCTAACATCGAGTGTGATACGCTCATTATGGATAACAAATCAACATCAGACACAATTCCTTACAATGAAATCTTAAATGATAACATTTCATTGGAGCACGAAGCGAAAGTGTCTAAAGTATCTGAAGAGCAGCTCTTCTACTTGATGAGCCGCGGTATTTCTGAAGAAGAAGCAACTGAAATGATCGTAATGGGCTTTATCGAGCCATTCACAAAAGAGCTTCCAATGGAATACGCAGTTGAAATGAACCGTTTGATTAAGTTCGAAATGGAAGGTTCTATCGGTTAATGATGAAAACTCCTTTGTTTATCAAGGGGTTTAGAGATAGTTATCAACTTTAAAATGGCCGGCGTGCCGAATTTGATTGTAGAAGACGAACTTTTGAAGTTCGTCTTCTTTTATTTTTCAGAGACATATCCACTGTTATTTTGATGGTTTTAATTCCTTATCGATTAGAATATTTCAGATCTGCGCCGGGCAGGTTCAGTTCCTATATCACGCAACCATACAGTTGCTTATACTTGACATGCAACTAATGAGTTGCTTATACTCAATATATGAATTGGAACAAAGACGCTATATTCAAAGCACTCGGCGATTCGACTCGGCGGCTTATATTAGACGAATTATCTGAACGCAACGAGCTGACGTTGTATGAACTTACGATATGTCTTAATACAAAGTACGACCTTTCTATTACGCGACAGGCGATAGCTAAACACCTTTCTGTACTGGAGGATGCAGGACTTGTAACATCAAAACGAAAGGGAAAATATCGAGTACTTATATTCAACAACGAACCGCTTAAAAATTTGCTGAAAGGATGGATAGAGTAATTTTATAAAACCAGTACTGAGTTTCTGACAAATGTTGGTTTGTTTTGCTTGAAGCCGGATTGTTTGCACAGTACCATGTACCATAAATATCAAAGGAGGCAACAACAATATGAAAATCATTGTGACTAGTATATTCGTGCAAGATCAAGACAAGGCACTGAAGTTCTATACAGAAAAACTGGGGTTTGTAAAAAAGGAGGATGTTCCCATGGGGAAATTCAGGTGGATAACGCTTGTTTCTCCAGATGATCAAGACGGAACCGAGCTTTTACTCGAACCGAATGAACATCCTGCCGCCAAGGAGTATCAAAAGAAGATATTCTCCGAAGGCCTCCCGGCCACAATGTTTGGCGTTGCAGATATTCAAAAAGAGTACAACCGATTAAAGGAAAAAGGCGTGACGTTTACGATGGAACCGACAAAAATGGGCGAAGTCACAATAGCTGTCTTCGACGATACAAGCGGTAACCTTATTCAAATTGTACAGAAGTAACCGATTCAGTCGCGTCCTTTTTGTATGCAGAAGAAAAACCGCTGGCCACAGGGCCCGCGGTTTTTTACTCTTCTTCTGTCTCCTGATTGATAATTTGCTTTACAGATGATCTGCTGTTATTTTCTCTGTTCATCTCTCGCAATTGAGTATAAGCCATATCGAATTCCTCTTTTGTCATCTGCTTTGCGGCTAATGCAGAGCATAATATAGCAAAAGCAATTGGCATTGTATCAATGTGAATGTCGATATGGACCTCTGAGTTGCCGCTGTTTTTGATAACAGATTCAGTAGTGGGTATCTCTTGAGTATGTCTGTTAAGAGGAATGATGTTTTCGTTCATTAGTCTTCTCCGTCTTGTGACTGCGCCTGTGCCTGATCCTGATCTGTGTTCACGCTGACCACGACTTTTGCATTACCGCTGTTTTGGACTTTTGCCACTGCCGCATCGCGTCTGTTTTCTTCATTTTCATGACGATTTTCGCTCATGGTATCATCCTTTCTCTATTGATAGTGACAGGATATTCGATAGGAGAGTAAAGAGATTGGACGAACTTCGCGGTTTTTCCACATTAGGGCAAAAGGTCGAAGGAAAGCATTCTATTTGGTAAAATGAATAGACATTATAATAGAAAAGGTGTTTGCATATGAAATCGTACATCATCGTCGGCGCAGGGATTCTGGGCGCGTCGACGGCTTATCATCTCGCAAAATCAGGCGCTCGCGTTACTGTCATTGATCGGAAAGAGCCGGGACAAGCGACTGATGCGGCGGCGGGGATCGTCTGTCCATGGCTCTCGCAGCGCCGTAATCAGGATTGGTACCAGCTTGCTAAGGGGGGAGCCCGGTACTATAAGGATTTAATCCATCAATTGGAAAAGGACGGTGAATCGGATACAGGATACAAACGTGTCGGTGCCATCAGCATTCATACTGACGCGTCTAAACTCGATAAAATGGAGGAAAGAGCGTATAAGAGACGGGAGGATGCGCCGGAAATCGGCGACATTACCCGCTTGTCTGCAAGTGAAACGAAAAAGCTGTTTCCGATTTTAGCTGACGGCTATGAATCGGTTCATATCAGCGGTGCCGCCCGTGTGAACGGGAGAGCGCTGTGCCGGTCGCTTTTAAGCGCTGCAGAGAAACGCGGCGCAACGGTCATCAAAGGAAATGCGTCTTTGCTTTTTGAAAACGGAACAGTCACCGGCGTGCAAACAGATACAAAGCAGTTTGCGGCTGACGCGGTCATTGTGACGGCGGGAGCATGGGCCAATGAGATATTGAAGCCTCTTGGCATTCATTTTCAAGTGTCATTTCAAAAAGCGCAGATTATGCATTTTGAAATGACAGATGCAGATACAGGATCGTGGCCGGTTGTCATGCCGCCGAGTGATCAGTACATTCTTTCGTTTGATAACGGCAGAATTGTAGCCGGCGCCACACACGAAAACGATGCAGGCCTTGATGATCTTCGTGTGACAGCCGGAGGCCAGCACGAAGTATTAAGCAAAGCGTTAGCCGTTGCACCGGGTCTTGCTGATGCGGCTGCTGTTGAAACAAGAGTGGGCTTCAGGCCGTTTACACCGGGATTTCTGCCGGTCGTAGGGGCCGTGCCGAATGTTCAAGGCCTGTACGCTGCAAACGGTTTGGGTGCTTCTGGACTGACGATGGGGCCGTTCTTGGGTGCAGAGCTCGCAAAGCTAGTTCTCGGAAAGCAGACTGAAATCGACCTTGGCCCGTATGATCTAGCCGGAGCGCTTGCATAATAAATAAAGGCTTAACAAACAAATAGTATAAAGCTGTTCTGGCTTTTCTTTTCTGTATGTGTTAGCATTTATCTTTAATGAAAAAGAGGACGTGAACTGATTTTGATAAAAATTGATATACCCGCACCGAATGTCACCATCACTGAACGACAGCAGTCAGCTAATGATAACGAACCGAAGATAAAACCGATTCACGGATTCATCGACTTTCACCAGATCCCAAGGGACAAAGGCGGCATTTTTATGTTTTACAACATTCATGACGAGCTGCTGTTTGTCGGTAAAGCCAGAAAGTTAAGACAGAGAATTAAGAAGCATTTCGAAGACACTGTTTCACCGATCAAACATCACAGAGACGAAGTATATAAAATTGAGGTATGTGTAGTTGATGATCCAATGGAAAGAGAGATTTACGAAACATATATCATCAATACACAGCACTCGAAGTACAACATAGACAAGGTATTTTTTAAATAAGACGTCAGTCTGCGGATTGAACAGCGAGCCAGAGCTTAAGTCAAGTTCTGGCTTTTGATTTGGGCATTTTTTCGCATATAGACCCTTTGTCTATCATTCGAATAAATTATTGGGAAATTTCAGAAAATAATATTGACAATCCTAGCCGCGGACTTTAATATAACAATATATAATGTTATATAACGTTATATAATAAAAATGGGGAGTGAAGGATTTGAGTCAGGCCACAGCAAAAGTAAATCGTGAGGTTCAAGCTTTCTTGCAGGATTTGAAAGGGAAAACCATTGATCATGTATTCTTTGTCGCATGCGGAGGGTCTTCTGCCATTATGTATCCGAGTAAGTATGTGTTTGACAGAGAGTCAAAATCAGTAAACTCCGACCTCTACAGCGCCAACGAATTTATTCAGCGCAACCCTGTTCAGCTTGGTGAAAAGTCTCTTGTTATTTTGTGCTCGCATTCGGGAAATACCCCGGAGACAGTCAAAGCTGCTGCGTTTGCAAGGGGCAAGGGTGCACTTACGATTGCGATGACGTTTAAACCGGAGTCTCCTTTAGCGCAGGAAGCGCAATATGTTGCCCAGTACGATTGGGGTGATGAGGCGCTTGCGATCAATACAAACTATGGCGTTTTGTATCAAATCGTTTTTGGAATCCTGCAAGTATTAGAAAACAATACGAAATTCCAACAAGCAATTGAAGGCTTAGATCAATTGCAGGCTGTATATGAAAAAGCCCTTAAGCAGGAAGCTGACAACGCCAAGCAATTTGCAAAAGCCCATGAAAAAGAAAGTATTATTTATACCATGGCAAGCGGTGCAAACTACGGTGTCGCTTACTCCTACAGCATCTGCATTCTCATGGAAATGCAATGGATTCATTCCCACGCCATTCATGCCGGAGAATATTTTCACGGACCGTTTGAAATTATTGATGAATCCGTGCCGTTTATCATCCTGCTCGGTTTAGATGAAACAAGACCTCTTGAAGAGCGGGCGCTTACCTTCTCGAAAAAGTATGGCAAAAAGCTCACTGTGCTTGATGCTGCATCTTACGACTTCACTGCAATTGACGATTCAGTTAAAGGCTATCTTGCTCCGCTCGTTCTCAATCGTGTGCTGAGAAGCTATGCAGACGAGCTGGCAGAGGCGAGAAATCATCCTTTATCTCATAGAAGATACATGTGGAAAGTTGAGTATTGATCTGAAAATGAGGAACCATTATGCATTAGACTATAATGTTATATAACATTATAGTCTAATGTCCAGAGGAGGCCAACCCTTTGAAGAAAATGTTGTTGTTCTTGATCATTGCAGCTGTCAGTATGCTCACCATCGCAGGCTGTTCGAGCCAAAGCAGTTCAGCGGACGGAAAGGTGACATTGAAATTTTTCCACAGATGGCCGAAGGAGCCGGAAAAAAGTTATTTTGAAGAGGTTGTTAAGGAATTTGAAAAAGAACATCCGGATATCGACATTCAAATTGAAGCCGTTTTAAATGACTCCTATAAAGATAAAATTAAGGTCATGCTGGGAACCACCAGCCCTCCTGACATTTACTTCTCTTGGAGCGATGAGTTTGCTTTTAAATTTATCAGAGGCAATAAAGCACTTGATCTCTCGTCCTACTACAAAAATGACACCGATTGGTCATCACATCTCGTTCAATCGCAAATTACACCATTTACTTATGAAAACAAGCAATATGGCGTGCCGTGGCAAATGGACGCTAAATCATTCTTCTATAATAAAGACATTTTCCAAAAGCTGAATCTTGATCCCCCGAAGACGTGGGATGAATTAATCGATGTGTCAAAAAAGCTGAAAAAACATGGCTACACACCGATCAGCTTCGGAACAAAGGCGACTTGGACAATCTCGCACTATATCGGCACGCTTAATCAGCGGATGGTCGATGAAAAAACACGGGAAAAGGACTATAACGCCAAAACGGGTGAATTTACTGATGAAGGCTACGTAAAAGCACTTGAAAAGCTTCAAGAGCTGATGCCTTACTTTAATAAACATGTAAACTCCGTCGACCACGAATATGTGAGACAGCAATTTAAGAGCGGAAAGTCGGCGATGATATATGCGGAAACAGCGGAAATCAAGCTGGTTGAACCGGTTAATCTCGGGATGTTCCCATTTCCTAAAATCAGCGGGCAGAAAGGATCTTCAGAAGCGTTAACGGGAGCGCCGGAAGGATTCATGATTTCCTCAAGAACAAAACATCCGAAGGAAGCGATGGAATTTTTGCAGTTCTTGACGTCGAAAAAAATGGGCGAAAAGCTCGTGAAAGATGTCGGGAAATACAGTGCAGTGCAAGGTACGGCTACTGAAGAAAATGCAACAGCCATTCAGCGTGAAGCCGTTCAGCATATTGTTGATGCCAAATCAATGGTTCCATGGTTTGATATGGATGTCGATGTTGAAGTCGCAGATGCGTACCTAACAGGCGTCCAGCAAATGCTTGGCGGCGACATGACACCGCAGCAGGTGATGAAAGCCGTTCAAAAGGCAGCAAAGCAGGTGAGGGCGTCAGCTGAATAAATCAAAGAAAAGGTGAAGCTTCGCACCTTTTCTTTTTATAAAGGAGATGAGATACCCTTGGTCAATCAGAATAAAATAATCCCCTATTTGTTTTTGGTGCCCGCTCTCGTTTTTTTACTTTTCGTTTATATCCCGATTTTTGAGAATGTATTCCTCAGCCTGTTTCAGTGGAGCTCATTTTCTCCGGAAAAAACGTTTATCGGCTTAAAAAACTATGTTGAATTATTTCATGATCCTGTCTTCTATCAGGCACTTACCAATAATGTGCTTTATGCAGTGATCTCAATTGTATGCCAGGTATTTGGCGGTTTGATTTTGGCGGCGGTGCTTGAGGATAAGCTGGTCAGAAAATGGTCGCCGTTTTTTCGTACCGTTTTCTTTTTGCCGGTTGTCATCTCAATGACGGTGATCGCGCTTTTGTTTGATTTTATTTACAATCCGGAGACAGGGCTTTTGAATCAGCTGCTTCAGGCCATCGGTCTTGATCAGCTGACGAGGGCCTGGCTCGGGGATGACAGCACAGCTATGCTTTCTGTCATTTTTGTGTCCCAGTGGCAATCTGTCGGTTATATTGCGATGTTGTACATCGTGTCGATTCAAAAAATACCGGATGAACTGTATGAAGCTGCCCGGCTTGACGGCGCGGGTAAAATTCAGCAGTTTTTTCATATTACTGTTCCCCAGACGAAAGAGATGTCTTTTGTTGCGGTGGTCATGACGCTGACCGGGGCCTTTACGGTCTTTAATGAGCCGTACATTTTGACAGGCGGCGGGCCGGGAAACGCGTCAGAAGTCTTGAGCACGTTTTTATATAAAAGCGCCTTTACAAAGGATATGATGGGCTACGCCTCAGCGATTGCCACTGTCGTGTTAATCATTACGCTTGCATTATCGCTCATGCAAATGAAGTTCTTTAAAACCGGAAAGGAGGAGTAACTGATGCTGCCTCAGAAGAAGACAGATTCGTTCAGATTGGAGCCTGTGCCTGACCAGCACATTGAGGTGAAAAGAAAGCCTAGACGAAAATGGTATATCGGAGAAACGTCTGTGTGGGTTTTTCTGTTTCTTTATCTGATTGCGATTGCCTATCCGCTTCTCTGGATGGTGATGAGCGCCTTTAAAAACTCTGACGATATTTTTGAGCACAGCTGGTCGCTGCCGTCTCCGTGGCATCCGGAAAATTTTGTTTCCGCCTGGAACCAGGGGATTTCTTCTTATTTTATGAACAGTGTCATCGTTACGGCGCTGACGTGTGTGATCACTGTCTTTATCAGTGCATGGGCAGCGTATGGCCTTTCCCGGTTTGAGTTTAAAGGAAAAGGATTCTTTTTGGTGCTATGTCTTGGCGGATTGATGCTGACGCCGCAGGTCAGTCTTGTGCCGCTTTATTCTATTATTCAGTCGCTTGGCCTGTACAATACGTATTGGGCGTTAATCCTGCCGTATGCGGCTTATCGGATCCCATTCACCATCATTTTGATCCGCTCTTATTTTCTTTCTATTTCCAAAGAATTGGAGGAGGCGGCCTATTTGGATGGGTGTACAAGTTTTGGAGTATTTTTCAGAATTTTCTTACCGATGAGTGTGCCGATTTTGGTGACATCCGGCATTTTGACGGCTTACCATACATGGAATGAGTTTATGTTTGCGATTATTTTCATAGATGATGAGAATTTGCGGACCATTCCAGCCGGGCTGATGCAGTTCAGAGACGCGCTGCAGACAGACTGGGGCGTCCTGCTGGCGGGGTTAACGATTTCAGCCGCGCCGATTATTATTCTATTTTTATTAATGCAGAAATATTTTGTCCGCGGGATTGCAAGCGGCAGTGTAAAAGGATAAAGGAGGAAGCGCTATGAAGTTGATTGCGGTTGGAGATAACGTTGTAGATTATTACCAGGATCAAGAAACATTCTACCCGGGAGGAAATGCCTTAAACGTTGCTGTGCTTGCCAAGCGGCTCGGGCATGAGTCTTCCTATATCGGAATCGTCGGCAATGACGAAGCCGCGGCACATCTGTTGAACGTTCTCAAGCTGGAGCAGGTCAATGCAGATTATATCCGCCAGGCGCACGGAGAAAACGGGATGGCGATTGTCACCCTTGATGAACAGGGGGACCGCATTTTTGTCAGGTCAAATAAAGGCGGCATTCAGTCCCGGCTTCGGCTCGTGTTCCAGGAGAAAGATATAGCCTTTATCAGCGGACATGATCTGCTGCATACGAGCGTGTACAGCAGGCTTGAGAACGATCTTCCCCAGCTGTGCGGGCTTGTCCCGGTCTCATTTGATTTTTCAACCAATCGGGAGGATGATTATTTGAGGAGGGTCTGTCCTTATGTGACGTATGCGTTTTTTTCGGGAAGCGATTTGAGTGAGTCGGAATGCGGCGAGCTTGCCAAAACAGCTCATGGGTACGGAGCCAAAATGGTTTGTATGACCCGAGGGGGCCAAGGAGCAATCCTGTCTGCGGGTGATCGAATCTATCATCAGCTGATTGTGGAAACTGATATAATAGATACACTTGGAGCGGGTGATTCTTTTATAGCAGGCTTTTTGACTGCCTTTTGCGTGAAGCAGGATATAACGTACGCTTTGCGCCAGGCTGCTGAAACGGCTGCGAAAACATGCGGTGTGTACGGAGCTTTCGGCTATGGCTATCCTTATCGCTTGGAGGACGGGGGAAGCAGTGAAAAAACGAGAATACTATAAGCAGTGTCTCGTTTTTTATGCCTGTTATGTGTAGGGGCTGTTGATGGTAAAAGTGACACGGTTTGTGTGCATCAAAAACAATGAGCAATAGATTGGCTGGTCGTTTGATGTAAAAGCCGTTTTATCAATTTCAAACAGCGCATCCCCGATATCACAATCCAGGTATTTGCTTTCCTCCTGTTGGGCATATACAACGTTTAATAGCTTCGTATTGTGCGTGGGTACAACTTTGTATTGCTGTTTCAAAATATCATGCATGGATACGCCGTCAGCAATAAAGGTATCAATGCCGGGAAACAAATCAAGCGGATAATGCGTCACTTCAAAGGTGAGAGGCTGATCATCATTATATAAAATCCGTTTTAATTCAACGACAGGGCTCTCGGGATGGATTTGAAGCTTTTCGGCGATGGGTTTTGTCGCTGGAATGATGTCATGGGACAGCACATGATGCTTCGGTTTTTTGCCGGTGGATTCCATAAATTCCGAGTAGCCGTTTACAGCGATCAGCTCTCGTTTTAATTTAGGGCTTTTAACGAACGTTCCCTTTCCCTGCTGCCTGATCAGATAGCCTTCTTCGACTAAATCGAGAATGGCTTTCCTGACGGTGATGCGGCTGACGTTATACTTGCTGCAAAGCTCGTTTTCGGTAGGCAGCTTGGCAGTTGGGGAATACACGCCCTTTTTGATGTCATCAGTGATGATTTGTTTTAGCTGAATGTATAAAGGTGTAGAACTTCCGTTGTTTAACAAAGGGTAGCCTCCTTTTAACCTATTATTTATATTATAATGTATTATGACGTTATAATACAAATTTACATTTTTTATTTTAGAGATATAGCAAAAATGGGAATCGATTACTCTAAAAATAACAGAAAGACCAAGTTGTTTCCAGTGACGAAATAACGGGTCAAAAGATAGGGGGACTTTTCTGATGGCTTCATTAACATTTGAACACGTCAAAAAATCATATCACTCACAATTAACCGTGAAGGACTTTGATTTAGATGTAAAGGATAAGGAGCTTTTGGTGCTGGTGGGGCCGTCAGGATGCGGAAAATCAACAACGCTGCGGATGGTGGCTGGATTAGAAAGCATTTCTGAAGGAAATCTTCTTATTGATGGGGAGCGGGTCAATGATCTTCCGCCGAAAGAACGTGATATTGCGATGGTATTCCAAAACTATGCGCTTTATCCGCATATGACGGTTTTTGATAATATGGCGTTTGGATTAAAGCTCAGAAAGATGGCGAAACAGGAAATTGCCGAGCGGGTTCATGCGGCAGCTAGAATTTTAGAAATTGAACATTTGCTGAAGAGAAAACCGAAGGCGCTCTCTGGCGGGCAGCGGCAAAGGGTGGCGCTTGGCAGGTCGATTGTGAGGGAGCCGAAGGTCTTTTTAATGGACGAGCCGCTTTCTAATCTGGATGCAAAACTAAGAGTGACGATGCGGACAGAAATCAGCAAGCTGCACCAGCGATTAGAGGCAACGATTATTTATGTCACGCATGACCAGACCGAAGCAATGACAATGGGAGATCGGATTGTCGTCATGAATGAAGGGGAAATCCAGCAAGTGGCGAAACCTCATGACATTTATCATTACCCGGCCAATTTGTTTGTCGCAGGCTTCATTGGCTCTCCCGGAATGAACTTTTTGAAAGGCATCATAGAACAGCAGCATGGCGAGCTGTTTTTCACAAATTCTTCGATCCGGCTTCATATTCCTGAAGAAAAAGCAAAGCGGCTGAAGGAAAAGGGATATGCCGGAGAACAGATGATTGCCGGTGTACGGCCGGAGCACATCACACAAATGACAGGAAATGACCAGTTGTTTGATTCAGTGTTTCAAGCGAACGTGGAAGTGAATGAAAATCTGGGCTCGGAGCTCATAGTGCATGTTATGGCTGGAGACGAGCGGCTGACGGTTCGCCTGGACGGAAACACCCGAATCGCAGCAGGCGATTCAATCCAGCTCTCAGTGAAAATGGACCACGTCGTCTTTTTCGATGCGGAAACGGAAGAGGCTGTGTATTAGAAAAAGGTGCTCCTTAAAAGGAGCACCTTTTTCTTACGGCCAAATCTCATCCGCCCATTCAGGGTGGTCGATAAATGGATTGCGGTTGTGCTGATATTTTTCATAAATGATTTCATTTCTTTTCCGCTCGCGGTCGTCAACCGGATCCTGCTTATTCCATTCAAGCAGGACAGATTGTTTGCCATGATAAGGAGCTGAGCCGTTGCCTGTCTTATCATTAAGCTCAAGATCAGGATAGCCGTCATCACCCTCGTAACGGACAGCCATGTAAAACAGCATGCGGGCAACATCGCCTTTCACATCATCGCGGGGCTCCCATGAATCGCCGTCATAATAATTTCCGGGTGCCTTCGTATATTCAGTGCCGCCATTGTCAAAATCCATATTTCCTCTGGCGCTGTTAACTTGAACATCAGCCGGGCGCAAATGATGAATATCAGTACCAGGTCCCTTGCTCGTACCAAAATCGCCATGGGATTTCGCCCAGACATGCTCGCGGTTCCAATCGCCGACATTGCCGCCGTTCAGGTTTTTGGAACGCGATTCATTCGTATAGAGCAGGATGACGTTATTCGGATTTCTTGGGTCTTCATCCGTTTCTTTCAGCGCGTTCCACACTTCGCTGTAGGACAGCATCGTGTGTCCGCTGATAATACGGTGCAGGGTGCTTTTTAGCGAGTCTCCTGTTTTACCTTCAGCCCCTTCATAATAGGTATCTGTGTCAGCATAGGGTGCAGCGGGGGCGGCTAATGAGAGAAGGCTTCCCGTTCCTGAAGGGGAAGACGCCAATCGGTCATTAAGGCTTAATGTGGTTTGCGCGCTTGCTGAAGCTGCCGGCGCAAGCCATCCGGAAATCAGTAATACACAGACGAGCGGCAGAAACCATGCTTTTTTTGTCATCACTTGCCCTCCTTTTATCAGATCATGTCTATTATCTAAAATTGAAATAAAGGATAGAAGTGTCATTTTGTATATTTTTCATTAAAATTGTAAATTAGTCCCTTTGGAGGAGGCGGAAATCTCCTGTTTCCATATCTTTAGGTCCTGTTTTTGCGGGCTGCCGGCATTTCTGTTTTCATCCGTTCCGCGAACATCGCCTCTCCAGCTTAGCTTGTTCATATGAAAGGCATTTTGACCCTCTCTTTCGCTCTTGCTGGCTCTCTTCCTTACCGTGTTTTCTTTTGACCTTTACATCAAAATAGTTGTGACATGTAGGGTGTATCTGGTTGCTGGATGGATACTGTGGCTAAAAAATAAACGTTTTTTTGGTTAATCTGTCAATGAACTATCATGTTGCTCCTTCTATAATGAAGTCACCATAGCGGCCAGAGGGGGGAGTACATGGAAAAGCAGAAGCTTTCAGTAAAAAACAGCATCACAGATTATATTGAATGGCTCGCCCAATACGGTGCGTCTGCGGATGGCGGCGTAACGAGGCTTTTATACACAAAAGAGTGGATGGACGCACAGCTTGCTGTGAAAACGGAAATGTCTTCTTTCGGGCTTGAAACAAGATTCGACGATGTCGGCAATGTGTTTGGAAGGCTTTCGGGCACCCAGTCTCCGGATGAAGTCATTGTAACCGGTTCACATATCGATACTGTCATCAATGGGGGAAAATACGACGGCGCCTATGGTGTTCTGGCGGCAATGCTTGCGATAAAGCGGCTCAAAGAGACATATGGAGCGCCGAAAAAAACACTCGAAGCGGTATCCTTATGTGAGGAGGAGGGCAGCCGTTTTCCAATGACCTATTGGGGATCAGGGAATATGACGGGTGTTTTTTCATTACAGGATGGAGCAGAGCCAAGAGACGAATCAGGAGTCTCGCTGCAACATGCGATGCATGAGAACGGTTTTGGCAAAGGTGTGTTTCAGGCAGCATATCGGACAGATATCAGCGCTTTTGTTGAGCTCCATATTGAACAGGGACAGACATTGGAAATGTCAGGACGGGATCTCGGGATTGTGACAAGCATTGCGGGGCAGAGGCGATATCTCGTCACGCTGGAGGGGGAATGCAATCACGCGGGAACTACCTCCATGAAATGGCGCAAGGACCCGCTCGCAGCCAGCAGCCGTATCATTCATGAGCTGTTGCTGCGGTCGGAGGAGCTGCCGGAGGAGCTCCGTCTGACATGCGGAAAAATAACGGCAGAGCCCAATGTAGCCAATGTCATACCGGGCCGCGTCCAGTTTTCAATCGATATTCGCCATCAGCATCAGCATGTGCTGGAGCAGTTTCATCAAGACATGGTTGCTTTGATCAACGGCATTTGCCTTCAAAAAGGAATTCGCGCCGTGATTGATGAATATATGCGGATAGAGCCTGTGCCGATGGACGAAAGGCTGAAGGCTGCGGCTTTTGAAACAGCATTAGAAAACAGCTTCAGCTGTGAGGAAATGGTGAGCGGAGCAGGGCATGACGCGCAAATGATCGGAAGGCGCTATCCTGCTTGTATGCTGTTTGTGCCAAGCCGAGGCGGCATCAGCCACTCACCGAAGGAATATACGTCAGCCAGACAGCTTGAGATCGGCGTCCGCGCACTGACTGATTTATTATATAAACTGGCTTACTGATAAAGGAGGAATGGCTGTGTCAGGCAGAAGAGAATTATGCACCCCATTAAGAACGATTATGACGCCGGGACCTGTTGAGGTTGATCCGCGTGTATTAAGAGTAATGAGCACCCCGGTTGTCGGCCAATTTGATCCGGCGTTTACAGGTATTATGAATGAAACGATGGAGATGCTTCGGGAGCTGTTCCAAACAAAAAACCGCTGGGCATACCCGATTGACGGCACTTCACGGGCGGGAATTGAAGCAGTGTTGGCTAGTGTGATAGAGCCGGAAGATGATGTGCTCATTCCCATTTACGGCCGTTTCGGTTATTTGCTGACTGAAATTGCCGAGCGATATGGGGCAAATGTTCATATGCTGGAGTGCGAATGGGGAACAGTTTTTGACCCGGAGGACATCATACGGGAGATAAAAAAAGTGAAGCCGAAAATTGTGGCCATGGTGCATGGAGAAACATCGACAGGACGGATTCACCCGCTGAAAGCCATCGGCGAAGCCTGCCGCACCGAGGATGCATTGTTTATCGTCGATGCAGTCGCAACGATTGGGGGCTGCGAGGTTAAAGTCGATGAATGGAAGATTGACGCTGCCATCGGCGGAACGCAAAAATGTTTGTCTGTGCCTTCAGGAATGGCGCCGATTACATATAATGAGCGGGTGGCGGACGTGATTGCAGCTCGCAAAAAGGTGGAGCGGGGGATTGCGACACAAGCTGACAGGGAAGCGCTTTTGGGAAATCGGCCAATCACAAGCAACTACTTTGATTTGAGCCAGCTTGAGGATTATTGGAGCGAAAGACGGCTCAATCATCATACAGAAGCGACGACGATGCTGTACGCCTTACGTGAGGGAGTCAGACTGGTGCTTGAAGAAGGTCTTGAGACGCGTTTCGAGCGGCATCGGCACCATGAAGCCGCATTAGCAGCAGGGATAAAGGCAATGGGGCTAAGATTGTTTGGAGATGACAGCTGCAAAATGCCTGTTGTTACCTGTGTCGAAATTCCCGGCGGCATTGACGGCGAGTCTGTCCGTGACATGCTGTTGGCACAATTCGGCATTGAAATCGCCAGCTCATTCGGCCCGCTTGCAGGGAAGATCTGGAGAATCGGCACGATGGGGTACAGCTGCAGAAAAGAAAACGTGCTATTCGTGCTTGCCGGGTTAGAGGCTGTGCTTCTCAGACATAACGCAGGAATCGAAGCAGGAAAAGCGCTCCAAGCAGCGCTGGATGTGTATGAAAACGCTGACCGCCAGGCAGCGGTGTAAAGAAAAGCTTGCGGACCTCCGCAAGCTTTTTAGATGTAATTTCGTGTTTTCTCCAATCTGATTTTCTTCGTTTGACTCTTTTTACAAATCCTCTTTCTATGTGTTTTATTTTCTGACAAATCATGAGTCATTTTTTCTTCCATCGTCTATTCTTTATACAAGTTACCTATAAAATCACGCTGAACTAGTTGTTTCTCACGGCAATTTTCGAGAGGAGGATGCGGCATTGGGGAATTTTCACACGATGTTAGATGCGCTCCTGGAAGACCAGGAGGAGGCTGTACTGGCGACAATTGTTCAAGTTGAAGGCTCCGCGTATCGAAAAGCAGGCGCCTCTATGCTCTTTAAGAAAAAAGGCAGACGGATTGGCTTGCTGAGCGGCGGGTGTGTGGAAGAAGATGTATTCCAAAGAATCAGTGCGCTGGGCGATCAGCTCACATCAACGCTGATTCCCTACGACATGAGGTCGGAGGACGATCTTTCTTGGGGCATGGGAGCCGGGTGCAATGGCATTATTCATGTTCATGCGGAGCGAATCACTCAGGAAAAAAGGCGGCACTATGAGAAAGTGAGGGACTGCCTTCATTCAGGCAAAGCTGTCACTTCCGTTATAAAGATTGGATCCTCCCATTATTTATTTCTGACGGAGAACGGGCATTTTGGGAACTGGCCGGACGCGCCTCTGCAAGATATTCAACGTACTGTTTCAACGCTTCATTTACCGCATTTCGATCAAACCACTCACATGTTTATTCAGCGAATTGAACCGAAGCCGCGTCTCATTCTGTTTGGGGCGGGACCGGATACTGTACCGCTGGCCAATTTGGCGGCTGACACAGGGTTTTCTGTTATCGTGACGGATTGGCGGCCCGCTTATTGTACATCCTCTCTTTTTCCAAAAGCGGATCAGCTGATCACCGCTTTTCCGGAACAAATGCTTAGCGAATTTCAATTTTTTCCGCATGATGCAGCTGTTGTGGCAACCCATCATTATCAGCACGATCAAACGATCATCAACTTCTTATTTTCTCAAAACCTCCATTATATTGGACTGTTGGGTTCGGCAAACCGCACGAAACGGCTGCTGAACGGAAAACATCCCCCGTCTCACTTTTACAGTCCGGTCGGGCTTGAAATCGGTGCGGAAGGTCCCGAGGAAATTGCGGTAAGTGTAGTTGCAGAAATTATTCAAACAAGAAAACGGCTGGCGGTTGTATGAGAAACCCCTATCTGATCGGCGTGTTTCTCGCTGCTGGCAAAAGCAGAAGAATGGGTCAAAACAAGCTGGCTTTGCCGCTAAAAGGAGAAAACATAGGCTCCCTTTCTTTGAAAACTGCTCTGTCGTCCCGCCTTGATCACGTGCTGGTCGTCGAGCGGACAGAACATGCTTCCCTTGAGTGGATAGGGGCGCCGTATCACGCTCCGCCTTTTCAAAAACGCTGGAGCCTGCACGTTTGCCAAGACGCAGAAAAGGGTCAGGGGCATTCAGTCAGCAGCGGGGTGAGAAAAGCAGAAAGCATGGGGGCGGACGGCGTTGTCATTTTGTTAGCCGACCAGCCTCAGATTTCCGTCGATCATCTCAATGCCCTTATGGCACTGGCTCCTGAGTCATTTGCCGTGTCATCGTTTTTAGGGGCGTTCACCCCGCCAATCTACTTCTCGTCGGCTTGTTTTCCTTATGTAAAGGGGTTAACGGGAGATGAAGGGGCTCGCAGGCTCCTGAAAAGCGGACAGCTTGGAGCAGGAGCGGTTTTGGAGGCAAAGGATAGCGGCGAGTTGGACGATATTGATACACCCGAGGAATATGACATGGTAAGGAGGGCGATGGCTTGAACGGCCAAGTGACAAAAGCAAGGATGAATATTCAATTATGGAGGCCGGCAGCGCTTGATGAGGCCTATTCGCTTTTAGAGAAGCTTGCTCCGGATGTGAGTGCCGCATCGGGAAGCACGCTGCTTCAGCTTCAGTGGGACAAAGGAACTCTACCGAAACAGCACCTTGTCAGCCTTGAAGGGATTGACGAGATGCGAGGGATCAGCGCCAGTGACACCCACGTGTCGATCGGGGCGCTCACATCACTGAATGAATGCAGAAAGAACCCTTTGATCAAGAGCGCGCTTGGCTGTTTCAGTGACGCTGCTTCCGCTGTCGCTGCACCGGGGATTCGCAGCCGTGCCACGATTGGCGGCAACATAGCGAGTAAAATCGGTGATTTCATTCCGCTTCTGCTTGTGCTTGGTGCTGAGCTTATCGTATATCAAAAGGAGCTAATCAGGCTGCCGCTTGGCGCTTGGCTCAGTGAGGAAGACTTTAGAACGGCTATCGTCACGCATGTCATCATCCCGCGGGCGGAGGGAGAGCGTGTATTTTATCACAAGCTTGGAATGCGCCAGGCTTTTACAGGAGCGGTTGCTGTTGCAGCTGGACGTTTTTTGAAAGACGGCGGCATTCGCCTCGCCGCTGGCCATGCCGATATCACTCCTAGGAGATTATTGGACAGCGAAGCGAAATGGATGGCACCAGGGTGGGACTCGCATGATCTGTACAAAACACTTATCCATGAGCTGCCGTTTTCCTCAGATGCTTTTATGTCAGCGGCATACAGAAAAAAAGCCGCTGCCAACGTCATCATGGCAGAGCTGATGGCTGAGGGAGGGGAATAAATGATCATCAACAAACCGTCAAGAGTCAGGCCGGATGGAAGGGGTAAGGTCACAGGGGAATTGAAATATATGACCGATCTCAGCTTTCCAGGAATGCTGTATGGCAAGGTGCTGAGAAGTGCTTATCCTCATGCAGAGATTGTGTCGGTTTGCACCATGAAAGCTGAGAAAATGGAAGGCGTGCAAGCCGTCGTCACACATAAAGACGTTCCCGGCTTAAACCGATTTGGCATTATCATCCCTGATCAGCCGGTTTTATGTGAGGACAGAGTGCGGTATGTCGGGGATGCGATCGCCGCAGTTGCTGCGGAAACGGAAGAAATCGCGGAAGCGGCGCTGGAGCTGATTCAAGTTGAGTATAAAGAGCTGGAAGTCATGGATTCACCAGAAAAAGCGCTTCGGCCGAATGCGCAAAGACTGCATGAGGACGGGAATATCCTGCACCGCGCGTTTTTTTCAAACGGCGATGTGGAAGAAGGGTTTCAAGCATCTGACACAGTCCTTGAAGAAACCTATGAGCTGCCGCGGCAGATACATACGTATATGGAAACGGAGGGAGGCGTAGCCGTTCCGGAAGACGACGGGGGTTTTACGATGTATGCAGGAACCCAGCACGGCTATAAAGACCGTTTCCAGCTTGCCCGTATTTTTGACATTCCTGAAGAGAAGATCAGGATTGTGTCAAGTCCGATGGGCGGCTCGTTCGGAGGGAAGGATGAGCTGAATATTCAGCCGTATGCCGCGCTTTTGTCACTGAAAAGCGGACGTCCTGTCAAAATCCATCAGACACGAAAGGAATCTGTACGTTCTGGCATTAAGCGCCATCCGATGAAGATTACGATAAAAACGGGTGCGGATCATTCGGGAAATCTATTGGCGCATGACGTGAAAATTGTGGCGGACACAGGCGCATATGCTACGCTCGGACCGGCTGTTCTTGATTTTTCTGTCGAGCATGCCGCGGGGCCGTACCGTATTCCGAATATCCGGACTGAAGGAATATCAGTATTTACGAACAACGGGGTGGCGGGGGAATTTCGGGGCTTTGGCGGCAACCAAATCACATTTGCACTCGAAACCCATCTCGATCGTCTCAGCGGCATGCTCGGCATCGACCCGCTCGAGCTGAGAAGAAAAAATATCAGAAAACCGCATGACTTGGGGCCGCTTGAGCATCGAATTGCACCAACTGACGGAGCGGCGCAGGTGTTGAATGCCATATCTAAATCTCCCATTCTTACAAGAACCAGCCGGAACTGCGGGTATCTGCAAAGAGGCACGGGAGCGGCAATTACAATGCACGGCGGCGGGCTGGGCTATGGCCGAATGGATGCGGCAGGAGGCCGTTTGTCCCTTTCGAGTGAAGGCAAAATCACAGCATCGTTCGGATTTGAAGAATGCGGACAGGGGATTCTAGCAGCGATTGAACATATTGTCATGGAGGAGCTGGGTTGTGCCGCAGAAGATATTTCCATTGTTATTGGGGATACCGCAAAAGTGCCGAAGTCAGGCTCCTCCACAGCATCCCGCGGCACAAGCATGGTGTGGCACGCGATCCAGCGTTTGAAGAAGCCGTTTCTAGCTCAGTTGAAAAAACGGGCGGCGGAATGGAACGGCTGTTCAGCGGAAAACCTTATTCCCGGCGCTGCAGGCTTGCGTGACAAAAACACAAAGGCGCTCGTGGTGACGTATAAGGAGCTGGCTGAAAAAGGCCCTTTGGCAGAGGAAACTGCATTTGACTTTCCAACAACGCCTGATCCTGTGGTGGGCGGCCATTTTCTCTACTCATTTGGAGCGGCTGCCATTGAGGTGGAGGTAGATCTGTTAACAGGTGATGTCAAATTGATAGATTGTGAGCACGCTATTGCGGCAGGTCCGGTTGTCAGTCCGCAGGGATATCTAGGTCAAATTGAAGGCGGCGCTGCCATGGCACTCGGCTACACACTGATGGAGGAAGCGAAAATGACGGACGGCCGTTATGCCGCGGAAAATTTAGATCACTATTTGATCCCCGGAGTCAAAGACGTTCCTGACATGAAGCTGATTGCAATAGAAGACTTAATGAAGGGAGACGTATATGGACCGCGCGGTGTTGGCGAAATTGGAACAATCGCCATCACTCCGGCGATTGTAAAGGCAGTACATGATGCGGTCGGATGCTGGATAAACAAGCTGCCAATTTCAAGAGAAGAGCTGCTTGAAGCGATAGACAGAAAGGGGCTGAAGCAATGGACGTAAAAGAGGCCGGGCCATTTCCTGTAAAAAAGGAACAGTTCCGGATGACCGTGAATGGGCAGGAGTGGGAGGTTGCTGCCGTTCCTACGACACATCTGAGTGACCTGCTTAGAAAGGAATTTCAGCTGACCGGGACAAAGGTGTCCTGCGGAATCGGCCGCTGCGGAGCCTGCTCTATTTTAATCGACGGAAAACTGGCCAATGCGTGTATGACCATGGCTTACCAAGTGGACGGCCATTCCATTACAACAATCGAGGGCGTACAAAAAGAGGAACTGGATATCTGCCAAACCGCTTTTCTGGAAGAAGGAGGCTTCCAATGCGGCTACTGTACCCCAGGAATGATAATTGCGCTTAAAGCTCTGTTTCAGGAAACCCCTCAACCTTCTGACGAAGATATAGAAGAAGGGCTGGCGGGGAATTTGTGCCGGTGTACCGGGTATGGCGGGATTATGCGGTCAGTTTGCAGGATTAGAAGAGAGTTGAACGGGGGTAGACGGGAGTCCGGCTTTTAAAAGCCGGACTTTTTTAGCCTCAGTCAGACAGCGCAGTCAAGACGCAGAAGCGCTGTGGGAAACATCACGATAAATCTCGTAGAACTTGATAGCTTCTGGATTAGAAAATGATTAGTGAATCCATAGCAAAGACGCCATAAAAACTTCTTATGGCGTCTGTCGGACAGGGAGGTGTTGGATACGGCGGAGGCAAGGAAAGTTAAACTTAATAATTAAAGATAGCTGCTCCAACAATGATCAACAAAATGAATAGCACCACGATCAAAGCGAAGGAGCTCCCGAAACCGTTTGAGTAACCAGAGTTTCCACTGTATCCACCAGAATTGTAGAATCCCATAATGTCACCTCCTTTAGTGGAGATAGTATAAGATATGCCAAACGATCATTTTCGACATAGATTTAAGTCTAAAAAAGAAAAAATGAATATTTTGTCTAAAGGTGTAAGAGAGAACGCATTATCTAAACTATTAAAACCGCAGCAATTGTCTTCAAAGTATTTTTTTGAGAAAAAACGCGGTCTGTTTATAGGATTGGAAAAGGGAACTCGGCTGCTAAGAGCTGACTTATTAGTTTGAAACCTCGATTTATAAATGAAAGGACTACAGGATGTTTTTCTCGTAGGCAATTATCCTGAAAAATATTGGTGAATGTTTATTCAAGCTGTTGTTTCACTAAGCGTGGGATTACTGCAAATACTGTCCTAGGATCAAAAGTTTATTGAAGTGCAAATAGAAGCCCGCCTCACCGGCGGTCTTCCTTCTTAACTCCCCCTATACACCTGATAACCAAACGGCGACAGCAAGAGCGGGATATGATAATGTGCATCTGGATCTGAAAGCTGAAAACGGACGGTGACTATGGTTAAAAATGGCTGGTCGACCGTATTCACGTTTTTATTCGCAAAATAGTCTCCTGCATGAAATTCCATCACATACTCTCCGGACACCAGCTCTTCACCAGCCAGCAGAGGGACATTGGCTCTGCCGTCATTGTTAGTGTAAACCTCTTTCATAATACTTTCGCCCAGCCGCTTCAATTCAATTTTTACGTTCGCCGCTGGTTTGCCGCAGGTTAAATCTAAAATATGGGTTGTCAGTTTTCCCATCAGGCTTTCAGGCTCCGACATTTTTCAGCGGCTTTCTGTTTTTCTTTCTCGGCGTCTTCTCTTGTCACGGTAAAATGTTGGAAACCGTATGGCGGGCGCGGTTCGGTGTAGACTTTTCCTTGTGAGCCCGGGATTTCTTCGACAACCGCATCCCACGTGTGATTTTGAGATTGGAAGCTGACATTAGTGAGCTGCGGGAACCTCGCTAATATTCTGCAGCCGATATGATAGATTAAGTTTTGGATTGAAGGGGTTTCGAGCTCGTGAAAAACTGTGCTCGCCAAGTCGCGGACTTGTTCAGCCGCGACGTAGCGGGCTGGATCAGAAGCGTATGCGTCATTTGTATTTTCATATTGCCAGCTGATGTTTAAATAGACAAACAGCGGGCGGTTGCCGTCTTCGGGAAGAGTCGTATATTCGTCCCGGATGAAGCCGACGAAGGAGTTGCCGCTCACCTTGACGAGCTGAAGATCCATGATTTCGCTGTATTGCTCTGTAATCGTTATGGTATTCCCGCTTCGTTCTGCTTTCAGCACAGAGCGGCTTCGTTCATTACGCGATCTTCTGAAGACGAGGCGGCTTGTGCTGAGCTCTTTCTCCTCGTATGCAGGCATTGCTTCAAACGGAATGTCTTCGCCAGTCAGAGTGATCGTGTCCATATGAGAATAGGTTTCTAAAAGTCGGTGAGCTACATAGTGTAGGAACCCCTCGGTTGTCGTTCCTTCATAGGATGCGAGATGGCGCTGGATAAAGTTTTTCATTGAATCCGTTGCCACGACGAGAGTGTTGTCTCCGTCTGTAAATGATGGCAGGAAGGCTTCTCCGCCAATTTCGCATGTCACATCAACGCCGACAACGGTATTGCTTCTCCCGGCAAAAGATGATTCTGGGATTTGCTTCACTCCAGTGAGCGGTTTTAAAAACGTTCTATATGCAAATACATTTCCTTTGCCATAAGACATAGTTCTTTTCATTTGCGTCTCTCCTTTTTCAGTGATGATGTCAGCCAGACGAAAGCGGGCGATTCGGTAAATTTCTATAAGGGCCTGCTGGAACTCCGTTTCTCGTTCGCTCTCAAGCCTTGCCAGAAGGGCTTGGTGAATGTCCTGTTTCGTCTTTCCCTTCACCGCTAAAATAAAAGGAAAGCCGAAGCGATCATAATAGTGTTCATTCAGCTTGAGAAACTCCTCGTATTCCTGCTGTTCTAATTTGTTGAGCCCCGCGTTCTGCTGTTCTCTTACCGAGTCACCGCTCATTGTTTTCTTTGTTCCGAGCCGGGGATGCTTTTTGATTAAATCAAGCTGTGTCTCGCGATCCGCGGCTTTTACAATGCCAGTCATTTTGCGGTGAAGATCAGAAAGGGACGTAAACGGCCGTAGTGCTGAGGATCTCTCCGCAATCCATGAAGAGTGTTCAAAAATAGAGCCAAGTGTGTCTGTCAGTGTTTGTGTATCCATTTGGTTCAGGTCATCCATTGTGAACATTGGCATCTTCCTTTACGTTTTTATGTCTGTGCCATTCGGCTGTTTGGTTTGAAAAAAAGCGTGCAGTGCAATGGCCGTCAAACTGCCGATCACAATTCCGCTTCCTGCCAAGACAGAGGCCGCGCCCGGAAGAGATGAAAACAACGCGGGAACTGTTGTAGCGCCAAGCCCTAAGCTGACGGAAGAGGCGATAATCAGCAGGTTGCCTTGCGAATCAAGGTCAACGCTGGATAGCATTTTGATCCCGTAAGAAATGACCATACCGAACATGACGATCATTGCGCCGCCGAGAACTGGGGTGGGGATCACTGTTGTCAGGGCCGCTGCTTTTGGAACCAGGCCGATCGCGACCAGTATGATTCCTGTGATGGCGATGACGTTGACACTTTTCATCTTTGAAAGCTGAACGATGCCGACATTCTGTGAGAAAGCTGTATAAGGAAACGCGTTAAATAAGCCGCCCAGCAAAATCGCAAGGCCTTCTGCCCGGTAGCCCTTTTCCAGATCCTTCTCCGACAGTCTGCGGTTTGTGATATCCGCAAGCGCAAAGTAAACACCTGTCGATTCAACGAGGCTGACAATCGCAACGAGAAGCATCGTGACAACAGCCGGCAGCTCAAAGGTTGGCGGTCCGAAATAAAACAGAGACGGAACATGAAGCCAAGACGCCTCCAAAACCTCAGAAAAATCGACCTTTCCCATGAAATATGCAGCGGCTGTTCCTGCGATAAGACCGAGTAAAATCGCTATGGAGCGGATAAAGCCTTTAAAGAAATAAAACAGCAATAAGATAAAAGCTGTGACGCCAAACCCGAGGAGTACGTTGTCGAGTGAGCCGAATTCTTTGCTTCCTTCACCTCCGGCCAGGTTATTCATTGCCGTTGGAATCAGGCTGATGCCGATGATCATGACGACTGATCCGGTTACGACAGGCGGAAAAAAACGGACAAGCTTCCCGAAGAAGCCCGCGGCTAAGACGACAATCAGTCCTGCGGCGATAATGGCACCATATATCGCTGGGACACCGTAAGTGCTTCCGATGGAAATCATCGGGCCGACTGCGGTAAACGTGCATCCGAGCACAACGGGCAGGCCGATGCCGAAATATCGGTTTCTCCAGAGCTGCAAAAGAGTTGCCGCCCCACACATAAACAAATCAATCGCGATTAAATACGTCAGCTGCCCGGCATTCAGCCCGATCGCCGCTCCGACGATCAGCGGAACGAGAATGGCTCCCGCATACATGGCAAGCATGTGCTGAAGCCCCAGCATCATCAGCTGTAAGGCATTGTGCTGTTCCTTCATCTTTTTTACACCTCTTTTTCTAATACGAGTGTATGTTCTAATACCGGAAGTTCTGTTTTCTGAGCTGTTTTGTCTTTTTTGCCGCGCAAGCTGAAAAATAGATTCAAAAAGATAGCGGTCAGGCTGCCAGTGATGGTGCCGTCACTGACCAGAATCCGGATCGGAGCGGGGAATTCAGCAAAAATCCCGGGGGCCGTGCTGGCGCCGATGCCGAGTGCGATTGAGCATGCGATGGTCAGGAGGTGGTATTGATTTTTGAGATCCGCTGTGCTGAGCATTTTGACGCCGGAGGCAATCACCATGCCGAACATGACGACGGTCGCGCCGCCAAGTACAGCAGCAGGAACGGCAGAAGCAAGGGCGGCAATCTTCGGAATCAGTCCGAGACAGACAAGAATACAGCCTGCGGTAACGACGATGTTTCTTGTTTTCACTTTGGTCAGCTGCAATAAGCCGGCGTTTTGAGCAAAGGTATTATAAGGAAAGGCATTGAACAGCCCGCCGATGAGAATGGCGATTCCTTCCGCTCGATAGCCTTTGACGAGGTCTTTTTCAGTTAAAGGTCTGCCGCATATCTTTCCGATTGCGTAGAAAACGCCGGTTGATTCCACAATAATGACGATTCCGACGATCAGCATGGTTAAGATCGGACCGATTTCAAACGTTGGGGCTCCGAAGTAAAAAGGCTTCGGGATATGGAAGAACGGTGCTTCTGTAACAGAAGAAAAGCTGACTTTGCCCATGATCACTGCTGCCGCTGTTCCGGCGGCGATTCCGATCAGAACGGACAGTGTTCGGGCAAATCCTTTGAGAAAGCGGTTGAGGACTAAGATCAGAACAAGGACACCGACAGAGAGAAGAAGGTTTTCGAGCGAACCGTATTCGGGGTTGGCACTGCCGTTTATTTTTTCGCCGCCAGCCATATTTTTCACACCTGTCGGAACAAGTGAAAGGCCGATCAAGGTCACAACGGTACCTGTTACGACAGGAGGAAATAACACAGTCAGCTTGCCGAAAAAACGCGCAAACAAAAAGATGAACACACCGGCCGCGATGATGGAACCGTAAATCGCGTGAATGCCGTTATTGTTGCCGATTGCAATCATCGGGGTGACGGCCACAAATGAACTGCCAAGCATGACGGGAAGCCCGATGCCGATGTATGCTCCGCGCAAGGTTTGCAAAAGCGTCGCGATGCCGCACGTTAACAGGTCAATCGCCAATAGGTAGGACAGCTGTTCAGTTGTTACATTCAGCGCCCTGCCGACAAGCAGGGGCACCAAAATCGCACCTGCATACATGGCGAGCACATGCTGCAGGCTAAGCGTAAACACCTTAAACGATCTTTTTTTCACTATAGTCCCTCCTTGTATGTGAACTTTAGTAACATGATATCGTGCCGATCGAGGGGTGTCATTGGATACAGTAGCTGAAAAAGACAGGTGTGATTGCTGAAAGTGACGAAAAATGATTCATTTTGTAAGAAAATATAACAAACATTAGCTGATCAGCCGCTGCATACGTAAGGCAAGCCGCAAACGCATCGTTGTTTCAGGATCTTTTAAGCTTTTCCCCAGCAGCTCTTCGCATTTTTCAAGGCGGTATATGACCGTATTGCGATGAACGTACAGACGCTTTGCTGTCTCTGAAATTTGGCAGTGTGTCTCTAAATAGACGGAAAGCGTATGAAGCAGGCTTTGATCCTCCTGCTGTTTTTCAGCGAGGCTCTGAAGCGTGGAGTTGTAAAATTTCTTTAAATCCTCAACCGGGAGCAAGCGCAGAAGCTCAGGCACATCTTTGGCGTGATACACCTGGATAAATGCGGTGCTTCTTGACAAATGCCCCGATTGCAGAGCATCAGAAGCTTCTGTGAAAGCGTCGGGAACATCAATGAGCTTTTGGCAGATATTGCTGATGCCAAAGGACACGGTTCGTTTAAATTGAGCGCTGACCTGTGTTTGAAACTGTTCTAAAAAGCTGATCACCGAGGCGTGCATTTCACTCCAGCTGTCTGTCGCCTCGATTAAAATAATGCCGACATTTCCTTTCATAAAGAAGTGAGGCGGAAACGGGAAGGCTGATAATTCACCTTCAAGAAATTCGAATACGCTGTCGGAAGCGAGCTGATTTTCTGTAAAGCTGATTGATTCGTCATTGCGATCGAGTTTGCCGGCAATGCACATGTATTTTTGATCCCAGCGCAGCTTGAATTCTTTCGCCCGGTTTTTGATTTCGTCATCTGAAGAAAAGGACCGCTCAATAAAATTGTTGAAAAACTCATTGCGGGCCCGCCGGCTGAACTGTTTCAGCGCATTTTCCTTCAGCAGTTCAAAGGAAATGACGTTGGCTGCTTGTTCAATAGTGAGGATCAATCCTTTATCGCCGGCCTGCACCATGTCCGGTATCAGCAGGTAGCCGCAGTTTTTTTCGTGATTATAAATAGGCAGGACAGAATATGTTTTCTGATCTGAGATTGTAGAGAAACAAGTAAAAAACGGCCCGGATACGGTATTCAGGGTGCCTTTCAGCTTTTCGGTCTCAACTGAAATCTGATGAGAAGCAGACAGCATTTTGGCATGCTGGTCAAGCAGCAGCACGGGAAGCTGAAGGAGGTCTGACACCTTTTTGAGGAGGGATTGCAGCCCCTTGCCGCTCATAATGTGGTTTGTGAATTTTTTATGCGCGTAAATGGCTTGCTGCAGCTCGTTAGAACGCATATCGAGAATATGGCTGAGTGTGGCATTCACAATATCGCCGAGTCGGATGTGTTCCGGAAGCTCAATGATCGGAAACGCACATGAATCGGCCAGTTCAATGATTTCCTTCGGGATATCTTCCAGATAGCGCTTTGTTTTAATGCCGAGGCCCGCGCAGCCGCGTTTTGCCATTTGCCGAATCAGTTCAGATAATTGATGCGGGTGATCCTTCAGGTGATAGGCGGTGGTGACGAGCAATTCATTCTTATGCAAAAAGTCTGCGATATCCGGAGCGTCCATCATATTGACATGCTGAACCTCTCTTTCCCCTCCTGCTTTTCCAGCGATTAAATTGGCGTTTTCAAAAGCCGGTATTTTCATCACATCAAAAATATTCATAGCGCATTCTCCTTTTCTATAAAAACATTGGTTAAGGTGAATAATTTTCAATAGGAATTCTAGCGGTTTTGCTGATGTAATACGATCATAGTAGCAGTAAACTGTGGAAAATAGAACTGATTGTGTGACATAAACTGACATGAAAAATCATTATCCTTATATGGGGGGATCAATATGGCTTACGATATGGTGATAAAAGGTGCGAAGGCAGTTACGCCAGATGGCGTTATAGAAGCTGATATTGCAGTTCAAAACGGTGTCATTGCCGAGATAGGTTCTGACATTGAAGCAAGCGGGACGGAAATCATCCAGGCAGACGGGAAATACGTGTTTCCTGGTGTGATAGACTGCCATGTTCATTTTAATGAACCGGGCAGGGAGGATTGGGAGGGGTTTGAAACAGGTTCTCAAATGATGGCCGCAGGCGGCTGCACCACCTATTTTGATATGCCGCTCAACTGTATTCCATCAACTGTGACGGCAGAGCATCTTCTCTCAAAAGCTGAGCTAGGCAGGCAAAAATCTGCCGTGGATTTTGCGCTATGGGGCGGCCTTGTGCCAGGCCATATCGAGGACATCCGTCCAATGGCTGAAGCGGGAGCGATCGGGTTTAAAGCGTTTTTATCAAAGTCAGGCACTGATGAGTTCCGCTCTGTTGATGAACGGACGTTGCTCAAAGGCATGGCAGAAATCGCGGCTGCAGGAAAAATCCTCGCTCTCCACGCGGAAAGTGACGCGATCACAAGCTACTTGCAGATGGTTTTGGCCAATAAAGGAAAGGTGGACGCGGATGCGTACGCCGCCTCCCGCCCGGAGGAAGCAGAAGTTGAAGCGGTGTATCGCACGATTCAGTATGCGAAGGTGACAGGTTGTCCGGTTCATTTTGTCCATATCAGCACGGCGAAAGCGGTCCGGCTGATCAGAGAGGCGAAACAGGAAGGTCTTGATGTTTCGGTTGAAACATGCCCGCATTATGTCTTGTTCAGCCATGACGATTTACGGCAAAGGGGCTCTGTCGCAAAATGCGCGCCTCCGCTCCGGTCACGGCAATCAAAAGAGACGCTGATCGAGACGCTCATTGCCGGGGATATTGACATGGTTTCCTCAGACCATTCCCCCTGCCGTCCATCCTTGAAACGGGAGGATAACATGTTTTTATCATGGGGCGGAATCAGCGGCGGGCAGTTCACTTTATTAGGAATGCTGGAACTGGCGCTTGAGCATCAGATTCCGTTTGAAACCATCGCAGAATGGACAGCGGCGGCCCCTGCAAAACGATTCGGCCTTCAGAAAAAAGGGCGGCTTGAGGCGGGGTGTGATGCAGATTTCGTGCTCGTCAGCATGGAGCCGTACACTGTTACAAGAGAATCGATGTTTGCAAAGCATAAAAAAAGCATTTACGAAGGACATACATTTCCCTGCAGCATTTCGGCCACTTACAGCAAAGGCCGGTGCGTGTACAATGATGGGGAAAAAGTCACTGAAATTGACGGAGCTCTGGTCGTTCCTTCGTAAGCCCGGCGGATTTTACCGCCGGGTTTTTTGATTTCCTCCGTTCTAGTTTTTAAAATCTCATCAACGTGGTATCTTTTTTTAAAGGAGGCGGAGGCAATGGAGCATGTCAAATACATACTTAAGCAATCCTGGTCGCGCCATTCGAGCTCTAAATGGACGGAAGAATGCCCGTCATGCGGCCAATGCGGCGTGACGGCATTGGTGATTCAAGACCATTTCGGCGGCACGATTTTCAAAACAAAAGTCGGTGAGAGCTGGCATTTTTACAACAGCATCAATGGTGTGATGTTCGATTTTACGAGTGAGCAGTTTCAGGCGCCTATTGATTATCAGCATATTCCTTCCTCAAGAGAAGAGGCGTTTTTAGATACGAATGAGGAACAATATCAGCATCTTCGCTCTGCATTTTCCCGCCATATGAACAGCATTTCCGAGGAAACCTGAAAACACGTGTGATAAACTGGAAGAGAGGTGAATGAGTGTGATTTATATCGGACTGACGGGGTGGGGGGATCATGACAGCATCTATCCGCCGAAAACGGCCAGCCAGAAAAAATTGCAGGCCTATTCCTCCCATTTTCCGATCGTGGAATTAGACGCGAGTTTTTACGCGATTCAGCCGGCGCGCAATAATGAAAAGTGGGTGAAGGAAACGCCCGAAACCTTCCAATTTATCGTGAAAGCATATCAGGGCATGACAGGGCATCAGCGCGGCGAAATTCCCTTTGACTCAAAAGAGGAGATGTTTGATGCGTTTAAGGTGTCTTTAACGCCATATTTACATAGCAATAAGCTCGCCATGGTGCTGTTTCAATTTCCGCCGTGGTTTGACTGCAAGAAGGAGAATGTCGCCTATTTGAGATGGTGCAAGCACCAAATGGGAGATATCCCTTGTGCGCTTGAATTCAGAAACCGTTCCTGGTTCTCGCCGCCATTTTATGAGCAGACGCTTTCATTTATGAAAGCGGAAGGCTGGATTCACAGTGTCTGTGATGAACCACAAATCGGAGAAGGCAGCGTTCCGACTGTGTTGCGCGCGACCGATGAAAACAAAACGCTCGTCAGATTTCACGGACGCAACAAGCAGGGCTGGATGAAGCCTGATGGCGGGAAAAACTGGCGGGAGGTCAGGTACTTATACCGCTACAACCAACAGGAGCTGGAGGATTGGAAAAAGCACCTGAATGAATTGCAGCAGCAATGTAAGGATGTTTTTGTTCTGTTCAACAACAATTCCGGCGGTGACGCCGCGGATAACGGCAAGCAGATGCTTGAACTGCTTGATATCGAGTACAGCGGACTTGCTCCGAGACAGCTCGATTTATTTTAGAAAAGAGGTTTTTACTGATGTCGTTTGTGATTTTGGTCGTCCTGGGATTAATCGCAGGTACGGTAGGAAGTCTGATCGGGCTTGGCGGCGGAATTGTCATTGTGCCGTCTCTGATGTTTTTAAGCACAGTGACGGAGCTGTTTCAGGATGTGACGCCGCAGGTTGCGATTGGAACTTCGCTTTTGGTCATTATTTTTACGGGTCTTTCTTCAACTTTGGCTTATATTAAATATAAAACCGTTGATTATAAGAGCGGGCTCATTTTCTTTATCGGTTCAGGTCCCGGCAGCATGATCGGGGCTTACGTGTCAAAGCTGTTCAATTCAAACTCGTTTTCCGTTTGGTTTGGCATTTTTATGATTCTGATTTCATTATCCTTAATGCTGAAAGCGAAAGCCCGGCCAATCAACAAAGCGCACAAAGGCATTATTCGGACATTTCAGGATGATGCCGGTGAGCCTTATACGTACTCATATCAGGCCCCTGTCGGTATTGCCATTGCCTTTGTTGTCGGTTTTTTAGGCGGACTTTTCGGTATAGGCGGCGGATCACTGATGGTTCCGGCGATGATGCTGTTATTTCTGTTTCCGCCGAAGGTTGCGGTGGCAACGTCCATGTTTATTATTTTCCTGTCTTCTATGACAGGGTCTGTTTCACATATGATTTCCGGGCACGTCAATTGGCTGTACGCCCTCGCGCTTGTGCCCGGCGCTTGGTTCGGCGGAAAGCTTGGCGCCGCCATCAACAGAAAAATGCAGACGAAAACGATCGTTATGATCATGCGGATCGTATTGATTTTGATCGGCTGCCAGCTCATTTATGAAGGCATTTTCAGCTGAACGATTAGGGAGAGATATTATGAAGGAGAAGCTCCGCTTATATCATACAAATGATTTGCACAGCCATTTTGAAAACTGGCCGAAAATTGTAGATTATATCGAGCAGAAAAGAAAAGAGCATCAGTCAGACGGCGAAGAGACGCTCGTTTTTGATATTGGCGATCATCTAGATCGTTTTCAATTCGTGACAGAGGCGACATTCGGAAAAGCGAATGTCGATCTCTTAAACCGCCTTCACATTGATGGAGCGGCGATCGGCAATAACGAAGGGATTACGCTTCCGCATGAAGAGCTTGCTGCCTTATATGATCATGCTGAATTTCCTGTCATCGTCTCTAACCTGTTTGATAAAAATGGAAACCGTCCGTCCTGGGCGGTGCCTTACCATATCAAATCATTGAAAAACGGTATGTCCATTGCTTTCTTAGGTGTAACTGTGCCGTATTATCCTGTTTATGACAAGCTGGGGTGGACAGTAACGGATGCCCTTGAAAGCATAAAGGAAACCATTCTGGAAGTGAAAGGGCAGGCTGATATTATCGTTCTGCTGTCACATTTAGGCATTCTTGATGATCAAGCAGTGGCTGAAGCGGTGCCTGAGATTGATGTAATCCTCGAATCACATACCCATCATTTGCTTGAAGATGGACAAGTGGTTAATGGGGTACTGCTGGCCAGCGCCGAGAAATACGGGCATTATGTCGGCTGTGTAGAAATCACGGTGGACAGCGTACAGCGAAGCATCATCAGCAAAACGGCTTCTGTGCAGAACATGGCGAAATGGACAGGAGAATCCGCAGAAACAAAAGCGTTTCTCAATGAAAAAGAACGTGAAGCCGAGGAGAAGCTGTCCGATGCCGTTGCAGAGCTTGCACAAGATGCTGAGGTGAAGTGGTTTGGAGAATCAGAGCTGCCTTTGCTTTTGGCATACGCCTTAAAGGAATGGTGCGAGACGGACATCAGTATGGTCAATTCAGGTGTCATTCTCGGTCCGCTTAAAGCAGGTCCTGTGACAAAGCTGGATCTGCACCGAATCTGTCCGCATCCGATCAACCCGGTGGCTGTCCGCCTGACGGGAGAAGAACTGAAGGAAACCATTGTCCATGCCGCTTCCGAACAAATGGAGCAGCTCCGGATCAAAGGACTCGGCTTCCGCGGAGAAGTGATGGGGAAAATGGTGTATGCCGGCGTTGAGGTAGAAACGAAACGGCTCGATGACGGGATCACCCACGTCACCCGGATCACGCTGAACGGGGAAGATATTGAAAAACATAAACAATACTCCGTTGCGGTGCTTGATATGTTTACGCTCGGCAAACTGTTTCCGTTGATTCGCGACGCTGCAGAAAAAGAATATTTTATGCCGGAATTTTTGCGGGATCTGCTTGCTTGGAAGCTTGCGCAATAAGGCAGTCAGCCCACAACAAGCTGTGCCCTTCATCATAAAGTGATGAATGAAGGGAGTGGTTGACGTGGTAAACCTGACACCGATCATGATAGAAGGACAGCCTTTTACAGCTGTGACAGTAAAGCTTCCCAAAACGAATTTTATGGCCGTCACCAATGATCACGGATACATTATGTGCGGCGCGCTTGATGTGGCGCTGCTGAATGAAAAATTAAAGGAGCGCGGCATCGTGGCGGGGCGGGCAGTTGGTGTCCGCACCATTGACCAGCTGTTAGACGCACCTTTAGAATCCGTCACGTACGCCGCGGAAGATCTTGGCATTCAAGTCGGCATGAGCGGCAGAGAAGCGCTTTTAAAAATGGTGAAATAAAATAAATTGGCTCCGGCTATTACTATGTCCCCTCTTACAAGCATACATTGTGATATGTAAGGGGGGATTTTCTTGCCAAGATATCGCGGCCCTTTTCGCAAGAGAGGACCTTTGCCTTTCCGTTACGTGATGCTCCTGTCCGTTGTCTTTTTTATCCTGTCAACAACGGTCAGCCTTTGGATGATCAATGGCTCGATCAAACCTGTTTTAATGGACATCGGCGAGATGGAAACGAAGCGTATAGCGACAGAGGTGATCCAGGATTCGATTGAGGACTATATGTCTGACAGTGAAAATATGAAAGATATGTTTCAAATGAATTCTGATGAAAACGGAAACTTAACGACAATCGATTTTAATACACAGGTTGTAAACAGTGTGAAAACAAAAGTGACAAAGCAGCTTCAGGCTCATTTGAAAGAGATGGAAACCCATACCGGACACAGCGGCGCCAGTGAAAACATTATGATCAACATTCCGCTGGGACAGGTAACCGGCAACAGCCTTCTTGGAAACCTCGGGCCGAAAATCCCGGTCCGGTTCAATTTAATCGGTGACGCTTTTACAGATGTCAAAACCAAAATCAAGCCGTATGGCATAAATAACGCACTTATTGATATCAGCATCTTTGTCGAAATTAAAGTGAAGGTCATCATTCCATTTGCCAGCAAAACCGCTGTCGTCACAAATAATGTTCCTGTATCGATTAAAGCAGTGCAGGGCGAAGTGCCGCAGTTTTATAATGGAAGCGGCGGCTCGGGTGTCACGCCTTCTGTCCAGCTTCCGAGCAGCAAAGAAGACGGTGCCGATTCAAAAAAAGAAAAAAGCAGCAAATAAGCCGCCTGTTGAAGAGGCGGCTTTTTGTTACTTCTTTTTTTGGTATTCATATCGCTCCCACGCCCTCAAATGCGGGTATGGATCAAATGACCATTCGGTTCTTCCGTTATCTTTGTACATGCCATAGTGCAGATGCGGCGGGAACTTCCCGGCGGTTCCCGGCGGGCCGTATCCGGAGCTGCCGACTGATCCGATCACTTGGCCAGGCTCAACGATTTGTCCTGTTTTAATCCCTTTGGCAAACCCATTGAGATGGGCAAAATAATGATACGTATTGTTAATGTCCCTGATGCCGATTCTCCATCCTCCGAAGCGGTTCCAGCCCTTCATTTCAACTACGCCGTAACATGTGGATTTGACAGGAAGGCCGTAATGGGCAAAGATATCCGTACCTTCATGAATCCGCCTTCCTCCGAAGCCGCGGGCATCTCCCCACGTGCTTCGATAGCTGTAATCGGTTCTGATCGGAAGCGGGAATGCATGCTCGCCCAGATCAATATGGCCGTAGGCTTTAAACAGCTTCATGAATTCAGATATGATCCCCACTGTCTGATCACGCCGGTAATAATTCCAAAGCCCGATCCGGATGTTGTCTTCATCTGTGCCATACGACAGTAAGTATTGGCTGAACGTATACAAAATATCTTCATCGTTGCTGACCTCGGCTTTCCCGTCTCCATCGCCATCCATTCCGATTCCGTCAAACACTTTAATGCTTAACGGCGCATCGTCTTTCGGATTCGGGTTTTCAGGCCCGCTCCAGATGTCATCGGGTATATAGATGCTGATGATTCCCGCCTTGTCAGGCAGATCTTTCCGGTTGCTCCGCACGTTTTCCTCGTATTGATCAACAGCGGCGAGCGCATACCAAGGGATCTGCGTCACAGCTTCGATTTTATGATATAATTCCATCCGTTTCGACAGCACTGGATCTGAAAGTTTTTTTCCAGACGCAGAAGGCTCAAATGCAAGCAAAAGGAGAAGAAGAGCTGATAACAAAACTTTCACAAAATAATCTCCTTTCATATTGAATACACATAGTTTGCGGCAACCCGGCTTAAAAATGTCAGTAATCATCTTCCCTTGTCGAGAAATTTTTCCTATGTTAAAGTGTCTAAAGAAAAGACTTTCTTTAGTTAGAAAAACATTATTTTTGTTGCAGAACTAAAACCTGCACCTTTCTCGTTTTCAGAATGTTTCGTGTCAGAAATTGAGTATATTGGATATTGGAGATGATGGGAATTGGCAAAGAAAGACGAACACCTCAGAAAGCCCGAATGGCTTAAAATTAAATTAAATACAAATGAAAACTATACAGGGCTCAAAAAACTCATGCGGGAAAACAACCTGCATACCGTATGCGAAGAAGCAAAGTGTCCGAATATTCATGAATGCTGGGCGGTCAGACGTACAGCGACATTTATGATTTTAGGTTCTGTTTGTACAAGAGCATGCCGTTTCTGTGCTGTCAAAACAGGCCTTCCAACTGAGCTTGATCTGCAAGAGCCGGAACGCGTAGCGGATTCAGTCGCGCTTATGAATTTGAAACACGCGGTCATTACGGCTGTTGCGCGTGACGATCAGAAAGATGGCGGGGCAGGCATTTTCGCGGAAACTGTCCGTGCGATCCGCAGAAAAAGCCCGTTCACAACAATTGAGGTGCTGCCGTCTGATATGGGCGGAAACTACGATAACCTAAAAACCTTGATGGATACACGCCCAGACATCCTGAATCACAATATCGAAACGGTTCGCCGCCTGACGCCAAGAGTCCGCGCGCGTGCGACGTACGACCGTTCATTGGAATTTTTGCGCCGTGCGAAGGAAATGCAGCCTGACATTCCGACAAAATCAAGTATCATGATCGGACTCGGCGAAACAAAAGAAGAGATTATTGAAGTAATGGACGACCTCTTGGCGAACAACGTGGATATTATGGCAATCGGCCAATATCTGC
This sequence comes from Bacillus sp. GW821-FHT01G09, assembly GCF_059422205.1. Taxonomy (NCBI): domain Bacteria; kingdom Bacillati; phylum Bacillota; class Bacilli; order Caryophanales; family Bacillaceae; genus Bacillus; species Bacillus sp. GW821-FHT01G09. The sequence continues at coordinate 142,173 of NZ_JBWKWL010000001.1, read as the reverse complement.
AGCCGACGAAGAAACACTTGAAAGTCCAAAAATACTACCATCCTGATGAATTTGCAGAATTAAAAGAAATCGCGATGCAAAAAGGCTTCAGCCATTGTGAAGCCGGTCCGCTTGTCCGTTCCTCTTACCATGCGGATGAACAAGTAAACGAAGCATCTAAAAAGCGTCAAGCACAAGCATAATGCCAAAACGCCAGATCATCTGGCGTTTTTGTCATTCCTATCGATTTTCATGTCCTGACGCGTTTCTCCATTGGCATTTTCATTCTCTGAGACAGGGCTTCCTTGCGGGGAGGTTTTCATTTCTTGAATCGTCCCCGACATGATCTCTCTGATATCCCTTGAACCAGAGCCGAGATTGCTGTAATTTTCGACGGACTGCATATGGTTTGGATTATCGGAAATATACACGTGATAGTATCGCGGTATCACGGAAGCCGCTGTTTTTTTCACCTGATCGGCGGTCAGCTCCCGGTTTTTAGAATCGGTTTTGTATACGACAAGCGCTTCTCGGTCAGTCACCAATGTCGCAGCATCTTGAATATGGGGGAGCTGAACCGTTAAACTTGATATCATGTGAGCGGTTTCTTCCCGGTTCATCACCGGCGTTTTCTGCTGGTCTCCGTCAAATTGTTCTTTTTGATAGCGGACATAGCCAAATTGTTCGTTCTCATTATGCCTGTTAAAAGCTTCGTTGCGGTCCGACACATGAATGGGTTTGGTTTGATTCTGCGTCTGATTCCGGACATTTTGGGCATTATCCAATCCTGCGCCTCCGCACCCGGATAAAAGTCCGGTCAGCAGGCAGAGGCTGACAGCGGTTCGTTTCATTTATAAATCCCTCCTCATGTGTAGGGTAGCCAAATCGCATGATTTATTCTTTAGCAATTGATGGGGACGGGGCAATGAATTATGATAGGAATGAGTGAAAAAGAGGTGAGATCATGATTCTTATTCAAAATGCCGAATTTGAATTGGTGCACAATTTCAAAGACGGCTTCAACGAAGAGGCTTTTAAAGCCCGCTACTCCGATATATTAAATAAATACGATTATATTGTGGGAGACTGGGGATACGGTCAGTTAAGGCTCAAGGGCTTCTTTGACGACCAGAATCAAAAGGCAACCTTCGAAACGAAAATCAGCACATTAGATGAATATATTTACGAATACTGCAATTTCGGCTGTGCGTATTTTGTCTTGAAACGGATCAGAAAATAAATATACACAAAGGGGATGCTGTCATGTATTTTGTTGACAGAAGCAAAATCGAGAAAACACTAGGGTTCTTCGAGCACCAGCTGGCGCTATTTGACTCACAAACAGACTGGCAGTCTGAAATCGGGGAATTGGCACTTCAGCGTATAGGCCATCTGTTAATCGAATGCATTTTGGATACAGGCAATGACATGATTGACGGCTTTATTATGCGGGACCCGGGCAGTTATGACGACATTATGGATATACTTGTTGATGAGAAAGTTGTCACGGAAAAAGAGGGTGCTGAGCTCAAGAAATTGATCGCCTACCGCAAAACGTTGGTTCAACAGTATCTGCTCGCTGACAGCGGCGAGCTTTACAGGCTGATCAAGGCGCATCAAACAGCTCTTCAGGACTTCCCGAAACGGATCAGAAGCTATTTGGAAACAGAGCTAGGGCCTGTTTCCGCGTTTAAATAACAACTGGAAAGCCACAGGAGTGTTGGATATGAAAACATATAAAGGGTATTTAATTGATTTAGACGGAACGATGTACAATGGCACGGAAAAAATCGAGGAAGCGTGTGAATTTGTCAGAACGCTGAAAGATCGCGGCGTTCCTTATCTTTTCGTGACAAACAACTCTTCGCGTACACCGAAGCAGGTAGCGGACAAGCTCGTGTCTTTTGATATTCCGGCAACAGAAGAGCAGGTCTTCACGACCAGCATGGCAACTGCCCAGCACATTGCACAGCAGAAAAAAGACGCGTCTGTGTATGTGATTGGGGAGGAAGGAATCCGCCAGGCGATTGAAGAAAACGGCCTGACATTTGGCGGAGAAAACGCGGACTTTGTCGTTGTTGGCATCGACCGTTCCATTACATACGAAAAATTTGCTGTCGGCTGCCTGGCAATCAGAAATGGCGCCCGCTTTATTTCCACTAACGGAGATATTGCGATTCCGACTGAAAGAGGGCTTCTGCCGGGAAACGGCTCACTGACATCGGTGTTAACCGTATCTACAGGTGTACAGCCTGTATTTATCGGCAAGCCGGAATCAATTATTATGGAGCAGGCGATGCGCGTTCTCGGCACAGATGTGTCTGAAACACTCATGGTCGGCGACAACTACGCCACTGATATTATGGCCGGCATTAACGCGGGTATGGATACGCTGCTCGTTCACACCGGCGTAACGAAAAGAGAACATATGACAGACGATATGGAAAAACCGACTCACGCCATTGACTCTCTGACTGAATGGATTCCATACATTTGAAAAAAGGGCGCCCTAAAAGGGTGCCCTTATTCTGTATGCCGCGCGCGGTGTGCAAGTCTGCTTGAAGCCGCGGCGGAAATCGCTCCGACGATGTCATCTAAAAAGGTATGGCATTCACCGGTTGATTTATCATTCAATCGTTTAAGGATTCCGGGTTTTTCTTTGTCGATGTAACCGTAGTTCGTAAACCCGATCGATCCGTAAATGTTCACAATGGAAAATGCCAGAACTTCATCTACTCCATATAGGCTTTCATCTATTTCCAGCATCGTTTGCAGCGGTTCAGACAGTTTTTTCTGCTCAGCAAGAACATCCAATTCAATGCCCGTTAAAATCGCGTTTTGCACCTCGCGTTTTGCGAGAACACGATTGACGTTCAGCGTGCATTCATCAATGGTTAAATCCGGATGATATTTTTTCTGCAGAAAAAAGACAAGCTCGGCAATGTCTGATACCTCAACGCCGCGCTCCTTCATCCGTGCTCTTGCTTTAGCTTCCATCTGACTGAATTGTTCGTTTTCTGACATCAGCTTCACCCAATCTTTTTTACTAGTTTATACAAAATGCTTGAGAAGTTTACGACTTTTTCTTGCGCCTTCTTCGGATTAAAATATGTATTCATAATTCCGGCTGTGTATGACTACGATGTGATGAGCCCTAATTCAACAGGCAGGTGATCATGGTGAAAGGTACAATAAAAGAAAAATACGGCATTCACATCAGGCAGCTTTCCATGTACCAGCACACATATCAATGCTTTCAGACGCCTAATTCATACTTTCTGATTGTCCCCGTTTCCCAATTCTCAGATACAGAGCTGGCGGAGCTTTATTACATGAGTCAGTATTTACAAGAACAAAGTGACCCATACGTTTCGGTTTTTATCTTTACAAAAGAAGGTGAGCTGACATTTGAACATGAGGGAAAAACGTACGCTCTGCTGAAGGCGGCCCCCCCTTATTCAAATAGGGCGTTCTCCATTGGAGCGGAGCTGGCGGAATTTCACCGAAAAGGCCGAGGATATCCATATGAGGTGAAGGCAGCCGGAAGAATCGGCCAGTGGAAGGATCTGTGGGGAAAACGAATTGATCAGCTGGAAGCATTTTGGCAGAGAAAGGTTCAGACCCCTCCGCATGAGCCATTCGATAAAAAAATGATCGAATCATTTCCATATTATTTAGGACTGTCAGAAAACGCGATACAATATTTAGTGGACACTGAGCTGGATGACAAGCCCCAAGCCGCTGATTCAGGAACGATATGCCATCAGCGGATGGAAAGGCATACATGGTCACCGGAATCATTGATCAGGATTCCGGCGGATTGGGTGTTTGACCATGCTTCCCGTGATTTGGCTGAATATATGAGGCATACGTTTTTGCATCACAGACAAGATTTTAATCAGCAGGGCTTTCTCTTTTTACAGGAATACGAGCAAGTCACACCGCTGTCTTCATTTTCGAAACGCCTTTTATACAGCCGTCTGCTTTTCCCGCTTCATTATTTTGAAATCGTGGAAAGCTATTACATGTCATCAGAATCAGAAAAGCATTATTTTGAAGAACAACTTGACTTCATTCTTAATGACTGTGGGCGTTATGAACAATTTCTCAATACAGCGCAGGAATTCATGAATATGCGGGCGCAGAAGCTGTTTGTTCCACGCGTCAGCTGGCTCGGCAAAGGCAGCTCAGGGTGAGGAGAAAATCTGACAAAAATAATTAGAAAATAAAGAATCTTGTCATATCAATGCGTTAAGCGTTTACATTCGCAAAATTCAGCCTAGTGCTGTCTTGTCAAAACAGTAGCGGGCTTATATAATGTTTGTAACTTATATGTCTGTTTTGAGTTAACAATTGTCTTTTTCAAGAGGACAATCAAAAGAAAGGTGGAGTTTTTTTGAAAGCGATTCGTGTAGGGCTTTTAGGTTTAGGTACCGTCGGAAGCGGTGTCGTTAAAATTATTCAAGACCATCAGGATAAGCTTATGCATCAGGTCGGCTGTCCGGTTACGATAAAAAAAGTGCTTGTAAAAGATTTAGAGAAAAAGAGAGAAGTAGATTTACCGAAGGAAGTGCTTACGACAGAAGTGTATGATGTCATTGATGATCCAGATGTTGATGTCGTCATCGAGGTGATCGGCGGAGTTGAGCAGACAAAACAATATTTGGTCGACGCGCTGAGATCGAAAAAGCATGTTGTCACAGCAAACAAGGACTTAATGGCTGTGTACGGCTCCGAGCTGCTTGCCGAAGCGAAGGAAAATGGATGCGATATCTACTTTGAAGCCAGTGTTGCCGGCGGGATTCCGATTCTGCGCACGTTAGAGGAAGGCCTCTCATCAGATCGAATTACAAAAATGATGGGAATTGTGAACGGCACAACAAACTTTATCTTAACAAAAATGATCAAAGAGAAAAGCCCATATGAGGAAGTGCTCAAGGAAGCGCAGGATCTCGGTTTTGCCGAAGCTGATCCGACTTCTGACGTGGAAGGGCTTGACGCCGCACGGAAAATGGCGATATTGGCGCGCCTCGGCTTCTCGATGAACGTGGATCTGGAAGACGTCAAAGTAAAGGGGATCTCCCAAATTACAGACGAGGACATCAGCTTCAGCAAACGCCTCGGCTATACAATGAAGCTGATCGGGATTGCTCAGCGTGACGGCAGCAAAATCGAGGTCAGCGTACAGCCGACACTGCTTCCTGACCATCATCCGCTTTCTGCTGTTCATAATGAGTTTAACGCTGTTTATGTATACGGCGAGGCTGTCGGTGAGACGATGTTCTACGGGCCGGGAGCCGGAAGCATGCCGACAGCGACATCCGTTGTTTCTGACCTCGTCGCTGTCATGAAAAATATGCGCCTCGGTGTAACCGGCAACAGCTTTGTCGGGCCGCAATATGAGAAAAACATGAAATCGCCGTCTGACATTTATGCACAGCAGTTTTTAAGAATTCATGTAAAAGATGAGGTTGGTTCATTCTCGAAAATTACATCTGTGTTCTCAGAGCGGGGCGTGAGCTTTGAAAAAATCCTTCAGCTGCCAATTAAAGGCCATGATGAGTTAGCTGAAATCGTAATTGTCACACATCATACATCAGAAGCTGATTTCAGTGATATTTTGCAAAACCTAAATGATTTGGAAGTCGTTCAAGAAGTCAAAAGCACATATCGTGTAGAAGGGAACGGTTGGAGCTAATGTGGAAAGGACTTATCCATCAATATAAAGAATTTTTACCTGTAACAGATCAAACACCTGCGCTAACTTTACATGAAGGAAACACACCTCTTATTCACCTGCCGAAGCTGTCTGAGCAGCTCGGAATTGAGCTTCATGTCAAAACGGAAGGCGTCAATCCTACGGGATCATTTAAAGATCGCGGAATGGTTATGGCTGTGGCAAAGGCAAAAGAAGAAGGCAATGACACGATTATGTGCGCGTCAACAGGTAACACTTCCGCTGCTGCGGCAGCATATGCAGCCCGTGCTAACATGAAATGCATTGTCATCATCCCGAACGGAAAAATTGCATTTGGAAAACTCGCTCAAGCTGTCATGTACGGAGCCGAGATTATCGCAATTGACGGAAACTTTGACGATGCGCTTAAAATTGTCCGTTCCATCTGTGAGAAATCACCGATTGCCCTTGTCAACTCAGTCAACCCTTACCGCATTGAAGGCCAAAAAACTGCTGCCTTCGAAGTGTGCGAACAGCTGGGGGAAGCGCCTGATGTTTTAGCGATCCCGGTCGGAAACGCGGGAAACATCACTGCGTACTGGAAGGGCTTCAAGGAATATCATGAGAAAAACGGCACAGGCCTTCCGAAAATGCGCGGCTTTGAAGCTGAGGGTGCGGCGGCAATCGTGCGCAATGAAGTGATTAAAAATCCTGAAACAATAGCGACAGCCATTCGTATCGGAAACCCGGCAAGCTGGGACAAAGCTGTAAAGGCAGCCGAGGAATCCAATGGGAAAATTGACGAAGTCACTGATGATGAAATCCTTCACGCATATCAGCTGATCGCCCGTGTAGAAGGCGTGTTTGCAGAACCAGGTTCTTGCGCGTCTATCGCAGGAGTGCTGAAACAGGTGAAATCCGGAGAAATTCCGAAAGGCAGCAAGGTCGTAGCTGTGTTAACAGGAAACGGACTGAAAGATCCGAACACAGCGGTCGACATTTCAGAAATCAAGCCTGTCACATTGCCGACTGATGAAGACAGCATCCTTGAATATGTAAAAGGAGCGGCCCGTGTATGAACGAAGCCGACATGCTGTTCTCTGTCACTGTTCCCGGAAGCACAGCTAACCTAGGCCCCGGCTTTGATTCAGTCGGAATGGCGCTCAGCAGATATTTGAAGCTGACCGTCTTTGAAAGCGACAAATGGTCTTTTGAGGCTGAAACAGAAACAGTCGCCGGAATTCCGGCGGGTACAGATAACCTGATCTATCAAGTGGCTAAACGGACCGCAGATTTGTACGGAAAAGAAATGCCTCCTGTCCATGTGAAGGTGTGGAGCGACATCCCGCTTGCACGTGGCCTTGGCAGCAGCGCCGCGGCGATTGTAGCGGCCATTGAACTGGCTGATGAATTATGCGGCTTAAAGCTGTCTGAAGCGGACAAGCTGCATTTAGCCAGTCTAGAAGAAGGACACCCGGACAATGCTGGCGCTTCTCTCGTCGGCGGACTTGTGATCGGCCTGCATGAGGATGACGAGACCCAAATGATCCGCGTCCCGAATGCTGACATTGACGTAGTCGTTGTCATTCCTTTTTACGAAGTGCTGACAAGAGACGCGAGAGACGTGCTTCCGAAGGAGTTTCCATATGCCGACGCCGTAAAAGCAAGTGCTGTCAGCAATATCCTCATTGCTGCGATCATGTCCAAGGATTGGCCGCTTGTGGGGAAAATCATGAAGAAGGATAGGTTCCATCAGCCGTACCGGGCGATGCTTGTGCCTGAGCTGTCAAAAGTAGAGCACGTCGCCGAGATGAAGGGCGCATATGGAACGGCTCTCAGCGGAGCAGGCCCGACGATTCTTGTCATGACCGAAAAAGGAAAGGGAGAAGAGCTAAAAGAACAGCTCGCGCTTCATTTCCCTCATTGTGAAGTAGACGCTTTGACCGTCCCGAAAGAGGGAAGTATAATAGAGCGAAATCCTTTATATCAAGTAAAAAGTGTATAGATCATGCCAAGCGTTCCTCAGCGTCAGCGGAGGGCGCTTTTTTTGCTGGAGATAAAGGAGTTTTTATTTAGAAAAACGAAATACATGTAAAAAGGAGGAGATGAATATGAAAAAGCTGATAACCGCAGACGACATCACAGCGATTGTCTCTGTGACCGATCCTCAATACGCCCCAGACGGCACCCGTGCCGCATATGTAAAATCACAAGTGAATCAAGAGAAAGATTCGTATACATCAAATATATGGATCTATGAAACGAAAACGGGCGGGTCTGTTCCTTGGACACATGGAGAAAAGCGAAGCACCGACCCAAGATGGTCTCCGGACGGGCGCACGCTTGCCTTTATTTCTGATCGAGAAGGCGATGCGGCACAGCTGTATATGATGAGCGCTGAAGGCGGAGAAGCGAGAAAACTGACTGATATCCCGTATGGCGTGTCAAAGCCAATATGGTCCCCGGATGGCGAATCGATTCTGGTCACTGTCAGTTTGGGAGAGAGAGAAAGCATTGATGACCGAGAAAAAACAGAGCAGGACAGCTATGAACCTGTTGAAGTGCAAGGCCTCTCCTACAAACGGGACGGCAAAGGGCTGACGAGAGGTGCGTATGCCCAGCTTGTGCTTGTCAGCGTAAAGTCGGGTGAGATGAAGGAGCTGACAAGTCACAAAGCTGATCATGGTGATCCTGCTTTTTCTCCTGACGGCAAATGGCTTGTTTTCTCAGCTAATTTAACTGAAACAGATGATGCCAGCAAGCCGCATGATGTTTACATAATGTCACTGGAGTCTGGAGATCTTAAGCAGATTACACCTCATCGCGGCTCATTCGGATCTAGTTCATTTTCACCAGACGGAAGGTATCTTGCTTTGCTTGGAAATGAAAAGGAATATAAGAATGCAACGCTCTCAAAGGCGTGGCTCTATGATATCGAACAAGGCCGCCTCACATGTCTGACTGAGATGCTGGACGTTCATTTAGCGGATGCGCTGATTGGAGATTCATTGATCGGTGGTGCTGAACAGCGCCCGATTTGGACAAAGGACAGCCAAGGGTTTTATGTCATCGGCACAGATCAAGGCAGTACGGGCATCTATTATATTTCGATTGAAGGCCTTGTGTATCCGATTCGTCTGGAAAAAGAGTATATCAATAGCTTTTCTCTTTCACCTGATGAACTGCACTTTATTGCCAGTGTGACAAAGCCGGACAGACCGAGTGAGCTTTACAGTATCCCGCTTGGACAGGAAGAGAAACAGCTGACTGGCGCGAATGACAAGTTTGTCAGTGAGCATACGATATCTATACCTGAAGAGATTCAATATGCTACAGAAGACGGCGTGACGGTGAACGGCTGGCTGATGAAGCCTGCACAAATGGAAGGTGAGACATCATATCCACTTATTCTCAACATACACGGCGGTCCGCATATGATGTACGGACATACATATTTTCATGAGTTTCAGGTGCTGGCGGCGAAAGGATACGCGGTCGTTTATATCAATCCGAGAGGAAGCCACGGCTACGGGCAGGAATTTGTGAATGCGGTCAGAGGGGATTATGGAGGAAAGGATTATGCCGATGTGATGCAAGCTGTGGATGAGGCTATCAAGCGAGATCCGCATATTGATCCTAAGCGGCTTGGTGTCACGGGCGGAAGCTACGGAGGTTTTATGACCAACTGGATCGTCGGGCAGACGAACCGCTTTAAAGCTGCCGTTACCCAGCGCTCGATATCAAATTGGATCAGCTTTCACGGCGTCAGTGATATCGGCTATTTCTTTACAGACTGGCAGCTTGAGCATGACATGTTTGAGGACACAGAAAAGCTCTGGGACCGGTCTCCTTTAAAATACGCAGCAAACGTGGAGACACCGCTTTTGATACTGCATGGCGAGCGGGATGACCGATGCCCGATCGAGCAGGCGGAGCAGCTGTTTATCGCTCTGAAAAAAATGGGCAAGGAAACCAAGCTTGTCCGTTTTCCGAATGCATCGCACAATTTGTCACGCACCGGACACCCAAGACAGCGGATCAAGCGCCTGAATTATATCAGCTCATGGTTTGACCAATATCTCTAATAAAAAAGCCAGGCTGATCAAATATCAGCCTGGCTGCTTTATTAAAAGACTTGTTCTACTTCAACGACACCCGGCACTTCTTCTAGAAGAGCGCGCTCAATTCCGGCTTTCAGCGTAATTGTTGAACTTGGGCAGCTGCCGCATGCGCCTAGAAGACGAAGCTTAACGATACCTTCATCTACGTCTACAAGCTCACAGTCACCGCCGTCACGAAGTAAAAACGGACGAAGTTTGTCCAGTACTTCCTGCACCTGTTCTTTCATTTCAACTTCAGTCATGACATTCGCTCCTTTCGTCGTCATAAAACCATTATATTCAGTGTAACAATAAAAATCTATTGTTTGGTTTGCAAAGTTGCTCTCCCTATTATAGCACATTCAGACTTCAACACAAAAACGGTTTTTTTCTATAAAAATGTCCTTTGGCTCTGTATACTTAAAAGAAAGGACTTGCATAGGAGAAGGGGGCGTTCACAAGTGATGAAACCAGTCATGCTAAGCGTATATGGGGCAGAAACCGTGTGTGCGAGCTGTGTCAATATGCCGACAGCCAAGGATACATACGAGTGGCTTGAGGCTGCGCTGAAAAGAAAATATCCAAATCAGCCTTTTGAGATGCAGTACATCGATATTTATGAGCCGCCTGACAATGAACATGCGAAAGAGCTTGCGGAAAAAATCAGAAATGACGAGTATTTTTATCCGCTTGTGCTCGTAGAAGACAAAATTGTCGGTGAAGGCAATCCAAAATTAAAAGACGTTTATGAGGAAATGGAGAAGCTTGGGTATACAGAAAACCGCTGACTTGATCAGCGGTTCTTCTCTATCATTAACCGTTATGGTGTTTATACATCCACAGCAAGCCGGATTTCAGCATACGCGGAACACGGCCGATCAGCGGACGGTCAGCAACAAGCCCGAAGCCGGCTTTTTTTCCGAGTGAACCGAGAACGCCTTTCAGCTTAAACTGCGGCATTGATTCAGGCAGGGCTTCTCCATTCCAGCGTTTTTGCAAGATTTGGACAATCTGCTCTGCTTGAGCCTCTGCCAGCTGGGCGCTCGGTGCATGAGGAAGGCTGGCGCAATCGCCGACAACGTACAGATGTTCATCACCTGGAAGATTGTGATGAGGCGTTAATACAATACGCCCTTGTGCGTCCTTCTCCACATCTAAGTCTCTGACGACTTTGTTTGGCTGGATGCCGGCTGTCCACACGATGGCGTCTGCAGAAATCGGATCATCGTGGTTATACACAACGCCTTCTTCTACTTTTGTGATATTTGCCCTGTTAATAATGCGGACACCGTGCTCTTCGAACCAATTTTGCACATATTTGCTTAAACGCTCGGGAAAGCTTGATAAAATGAGATTACCGCGGTCGAACAAAATAATGTTCAGGTCATCACGGCTTTCTCTCAATTCACTTGCAAGCTCAACGCCGCTTAAGCCCGCTCCGACAATGGCAACGGTGGCATTAGCGCTCAGATTATTCAGCTTTTGGTAGGTTTCGCGGGACTGATCGATGGTTTGAATACTGTAGGTGAATTTAGGCGCTCCCGGCACGTTGTGATATTTATCCTCACAGCCGAGCCCGATTACGGCGTCATCGTAAGAAATCGGTTCACGATCTTGGAACAGCACTTGTTTTTGTACAATATCAATTGATGTGATATCACCGTATTGGACATCCAGGCGAGGGTGCTCTGGGAATGACACTCTGATATGATGGTCAGAAATTGTGCCTGCGGCAAGAGCATAATATTCTGTTTTCAAGCAGTGATAAGGATTTCTGTCAATTAACGTGATTGAAACATCATCAGGCAGCTGGTTTGGCAATAAGCGATGAAGAACACGCATGTTCCCGTAACCTCCGCCGATCAAGACCAATTTTTTCATTTGAATTCCCCTTTAATCCGAAGAGTATGATAGACACATTGAAGAAAATACGAACTATGTAAAATAACATCTAGAATTATATCGAATTTGATCTAAAATCACAATAATAGTTTCAAAATAACCTACAATTTAGCCTGAAAACACAAATTAGTAAAACGTTATTTGAGAAATAATATGTTACGATAATAAATTTTGAATCATCCGTTGTCTTTGACGAATAGTGAAAAATTCGCGATAATGGACATATGTGAGGTGAAACCGCATGAATCCAATGATTGAATTTTGTGTCAGCAATCTGGCTCACGGCTCTCAGGAAGCCCGGGCGATTTTGGAGAAGGATCCCAACCTTGATGTCCTTGAATATGGCTGTTTAAGCTATTGCGGGACATGCATGGAATCGCTTTTCGCTCTGGTAAACGGAGAAGTCGTCATGGGTGAAACGCCTGCTGAGCTTGTTGAGAATATATATACCTTTATTGAAGAAAATCCAATGTTTTAAAGAAAAGGGCCTGGACAGGCCCTTTTTTATTTTGCCGTACAAAAGAACTAAAAAAATGTGTAGACATCAAAAAATATTATTGTTATCGTATAAAAGATATTTTTTTAAATAAAATTTAAGAGGTGTACGAGTATTCATGAATGTTCTGTGGGGGCTGCTGGGCGCAGTTGCGATCATTGCTATCGCGTTTTTATTTTCAGAAAAGAAAAGCAATATTAAGATAAGAACCGTCATCGTTGGTTTATGCACACAGGTGGCGTTTGGATACATCGTGTTGAAATGGGAAGCGGGACGCGCTGTTTTTTTATGGTTTTCAAGCCGTGTACAGCTTCTGATTGACTATGCGAATGAAGGCATCAGTTTTATTTTTGGACCGCTTCTAAAGGTCGGAGACAGTCCGGCCTTTGCATTAAGTGTACTGCCCGTTATCATTTTCTTCTCAGCACTGATTGCAGTTTTATATCATTTGAAAATCATGCAGCTCGTTTTCCGTGTCATTGGCGGCGGATTGTCGAAGCTCCTTGGAACAAGCAAAACGGAATCTCTGGCGGCTGCTGCCAATATTTTTGTAGGACAATCAGAATCTCCGTTAGTGATCAAACCCCTGATTGCCGGGCTGACGCGCTCTGAGTTGTTTACGATTATGACGAGCGGTCTATCGGCAGTTGCGGGATCTACCTTGTTTGGGTACGCGCTTCTCGGTATTCCGATTGAATACTTGCTGGCGGCCAGCTTTATGGCTGCTCCAGCTGGACTAGTCTTTGGTAAATTGATTATACCCGAAACGGAAAAAACGCAAACCGTAAAAAGCGATTTCAAAATGGATGAAGGCGAAGGCGCAGCCAATGTCATTGACGCAGCGGCAAAGGGAGCGTCAACAGGACTGCAAATTGCGTTAAACGTTGGGGCGATGCTGCTTGCGTTCGTTGCGTTAATCGCTGTAGTAAACGGTATTCTCGGCGGGGCTTTCGGCTTGTTCGGTTTAAAAGGCGTAACATTAGAATCCATTCTCGGCTATGTGTTTTCTCCTATCGCCTTTTTGATTGGCGTGCCTTGGCATGAAGCATTGCAGGCGGGAAGCTATATCGGCCAGAAGTTGGTGCTGAATGAGTTTGTCGCTTATTCTAACTTCGGTCCGCACATCGGCGAGTTTTCTAAGAAAACTGCTACCATTATCAGTTTCGCATTATGCGGATTCGCCAATTTTTCATCAATTGCGATTATGCTTGGTACGCTGGGCGGATTAGCACCCAGCCGCCGTTCAGATATCGCGCGTCTCGGCCTGAAGGCTGTTCTTGCAGGAACATTAGCCAATCTGCTCAGCGCAGCCATTGCCGGCATGTTTATATAAACGATAAAAGCTCCTTGCGTCAGTGCAAGGAGCTTTTATGTATGAAAAACGGGGGATAATTGTATTGTGTCCGCTTATAATAGCTTTTATACTAAGAAAAAGAAAAAAAGTTGGAGGCACCTATGAACTCATTTCGATTTACCAAAATGCACGGCCTGGGAAACAGTTATATTTATGTGAATCAATTTGAAGAACAGCTTCCAGAAGAAAAACTGTCAGAGATTGCAATTCAGGTTTCTTCTGTTTATACAGGGATCGGATCCGACGGAATGATCCTGATATGCCCATCAGACCAAGCGCCTGTTAAAATGCGGATTTTTAATAATGACGGGTCTGAAGGGAAAAACTGCGGCAACGGCCTGCGCTGCGTCGCAAAATACGCATATGAGCATAAGCTGGTTGAGGAAACATCTTTTCTGATTGAAACTCTCTCCGGGCTTGTGAAAGCGGAGGTTCAAGTCGAAAACGGAAAAGTGAATGTGGTCACTGTCGATATGGGCGAACCGCGCTTGACAAAATCCGAGCTTCCGATGCTTGACGGCGGGGAAGAGCACACAATCAATGAAACGATGGCATTTGGTGAAGTAGAACTAACAGGCACTGCCGTTTCAATGGGAAATCCGCATATCGTTTTTCCGATCGCAGACATTGAACAGGCACCCTTAACGACACTGGGACCGGTGATTGAGAAAGATCCGAGATTTCCGGAAGGCATCAATGTGGAATTCGTTGAAACCGTGAATGAACAAGAATTGCATTTCCGCGTCTGGGAACGGGGATCTGGGATTACTCAGGCATGCGGGACAGGAGCATGTGCAGCGGCGGTCGCATCTGTATTAAACGGCGTATCAAAGCGAAATCAAGACATCACGGTGCATTTAGCAGGCGGGGATTTGGTGATAAACTGGAAAGATAACGGCCATGTAATGATGACAGGGCCGGCTGAAACCGTTTGTGAGGGTGTCTATTTCTTGTAAAACACCTTGTTTGAGAATTGGAACGATCATGTTTATAATAAAAGACAGCAACCGGTTTTTAAAAGGAGGTTCACAATGATGAGCAACCCGGTAACAATTACAGAAGCAGCTGCTTTGCATATAAAAGATATGATGAAAGAGCATGAAGAAGAAAACGCGTTTCTGCGTGTAGGCGTCAAAGGCGGCGGCTGCAGCGGACTTTCTTACGGCATGGGCTTTGAGCATGAAAAGAGTGAATCAGACAGTGTGTTTGATCAGCACGGCATCACTGTTCTAGTTGACAAAGAAAGCCTTGACATCATGAACGGCACCGTGATTGATTATAAACAATCCATGCTCGGCGGCGGCTTCACCATCGACAATCCAAACGCCATCGCTTCATGCGGCTGCGGTTCTTCGTTCAGAACAGCAACGAATGCAGGCCAGCCTGAAGAGTGCTAAGCACTAAAAACGGATAGCAACTATTACTGACGCTTTTCTTAGCGATAAATCATCGTTAAGGGAGGCGTTTTTATTATGGGTAAATGATGCAGAGAGTACCGGGGACTTAGGCAAGAGAAACGCTGCTTTGTTGTTTGGTTTTTTTGTTGTAAATACAGCAAAGTTACGCTATATTTAATGCAGAGTATATTTTATTGCATTTACAACAAAATCGCGATAGGGAGTTGATGATGAAGAAGATTTTTGGAATGGTAACAAGGTCAGTATCTGTTCCGTGTTTAAATATATTAAAAAGGGACACAAGACAATTGAATTTTAAATAGAGGGGCTGAATCCGAACAATGAGTGTAAAAATGAAAAAATGCAGCCGGGAAGATTTACAAACACTTCAACAATTGAGTATTGAAACATTCAATGACACTTTTAAAGAACAGAACTCACCTGAAAATATGAAAGCCTATTTAGAAAGCGCATTTAACACTGAGCAGCTGGAAAAAGAGTTATCCAATATGTCTTCGCAATTCTTTTTTGTTTACTTTGATCATGAAATCGCTGGATATGTAAAGGTCAATATCGATGATGCTCAGTCTGAAGAAATGGGTGCTGAATCACTTGAAATCGAGAGAATTTATATAAAGAACAGCTTTCAAAAACATGGGCTTGGCAAACATCTGCTGAATAAAGCTATAGAAATTGCGCTGGAACGTAATAAAAAGAACATTTGGCTAGGTGTATGGGAAAAAAATGAAAATGCCATTGCCTTTTATAAGAAAATGGGGTTTGTTCAGACCGGCGCCCACTCTTTTTATATGGGCGATGAAGAACAAACGGATTTAATCATGGCTAAAACACTCATATAACATTTTTCGAAGGGTGGATGATGATGTATATTCCAAAATATTTTAAGGTCACAAATGCTGAAGAAATTTGGAATTTTGTACAAGAAAACTCCTTTGGTACGATTGTCACAACAGAACAAGGAAAACCAATTGCCACACATTTGCCGTTAGGATTCAATAAAAAAGATGATCATTACTATATTACGGGGCATTTCGCTTATGGAAATCCTCAGTGGAGAACGTTTGAAGCCTGTGAAGATGTGCTTGTGATGTTTCAGGGACCGCACGCTTATATTTCTTCTTCCTGGTATTCGCGCGAAAATGTTCCGACGTGGAATTATCAGGCTGTCCACATGTATGGAAAAGCAAGTATGTTAGAGAAAGATGAATTAGCAGAAGAATTAACAATCATGCTGGAAAAATACGAAAAACATCGTGACAATCCTGTGTTATGGGATAAGCTTTCTCCAAAACTCTTAGAACGTGAATTGAAAGGTATCGTTGGATTTAAGATTAAGGTGGAAGATATTCAAGCGGCATATAAATTAAGCCAGAACCGAAATGAAACGGATTATATGAACATCATTGAACAGTTGCAAAATGAAGAAAATCCAAATGCAAAACAAATGGCAGAACTGATGGAAGATAAATTCAAAAAGCAAATATAAGCTTACTTTGCTGAAGAAGTAGCAGAAAACGCCAACTCAAGCGGAGAACCGCTGACTTGGCGTTTTTTTATGATTAATATTTATCCCCATTAAAAATGGAATTCTTCACAATCACATAATCCACATTGCGGATGGCGTCAAGCTTTGTTCCGCCTGCATAAGAAATAGAAGATTGAAGATCCTGCTCCATTTCAATCAGTGTATCCTTGATTGAGCCTTTATGCGCCACGTGCATTTTTTTGCCTTCGACATTTTTCTTTTCGCCTTTTTGGAATTCAGAGGCTGAGCCGAAGTACTCTTTGTAAAGCTTTCCGTCTTTTTCGATTGTTTGGCCTGGCGATTCTTCGTGTCCGGCAAATAGTGAACCGATCATGACCATCGTTGCGCCGAATCGGATTGATTTTGCGATGTCGCCATGGGTGCGAATGCCGCCATCCGCGATAATCGGTTTGCTGGCTGCCTTGGCACACCAGCGCAGCGCCGCTAATTGCCAGCCGCCTGTACCAAAGCCGGTTTTGATTTTCGTAATACATACTTTTCCCGGTCCGATGCCGACTTTAGTGGCATCCGCTCCCGCATTTTCAAGCTCTCTGACTGCTTCTGGCGTTCCGACATTGCCAGCAATAACAAAGCTGTCCGGCAAATGTTTTTTAAGGTGCTGAATCATTTCAATGACAGCATTTGAGTGCCCGTGAGCAATGTCAATTGTCACGTATTCAGGAGTCAGATTTTCTTCTGCCAGCTGGCGGACAAATTCATACTCCTCATCTTTGACGCCCACGCTGATAGAAGAGAATAACCCGCGTGCGTTCATATCTTTAATAAAATTAATCCGTTTTTCAGGTTCAAATCGGTGCATCACATAAAAGTAGCCATTTTCGGCTAATGAAATCGCTAGTTTTTCATCTATAATCGTCTGCATATTGGCAGGGACGACGGGTAATTTAAATGTACGTCCGCCTAAACGTACGGATGTATCACATTCTGAACGGCTATTTACAATGCATTTTGCAGGAATTAGCTGAATATCTTCGTAATCAAATACGTTTTCCATGGTTTTCACTCCTAAAAACGAATATTTAAAAGTATAATATATGAAATGTTCGCCTTCTATAATGTACTCTGTTTTATTTAGGATGTCAAACATTATGATTTGCTGGCAGGTGTGGTCAAGTGCCGAAGCTTGTCATGCAGGGTGAGTTTAGGTATCATAGTTTTAACGAATGGTCTTAGAGAGCGGATCAAAACGCGAATGATATACGTTCAGCAAAGCATGGTCGTTCAGCACCAGGCTTTCTTTATGGCATGGACATGGGAAAGGAGCGAATAAGATGGCCCAAAACGAAGAAAAAACACCGAAGTCCCAAAAGATTCAGGACCGCATTATTATGGCAATGATCTGGGTAGTCGCAGCCCTTGTGATTGCGCTGGTTGTAGGAACTGCATTGAATTATATAAATATCTTCAAATAAAAAAGGAGCTGTGTCGCAGACACAAGCTCCTTTTTTTATTATTTATTTTCAAAAAGACTTGTTGAGTGAAGAGGCTGTACGCGGGCTTTCGGGTCCATGTAAGCCTTGGCGTTGTTCACTGCTGTCGGTGCCTCACCGAAGCCGCTGGCAATCAGGTTGACTTTTCCTTCGTATGTACAAATGTCACCTGCTGCAAAGAAGCCTTCGATATTTGTTTCCATTGTTGATTTCACGACAATGGAATTTTTCTCGATGTCCAGGCCCCAGTTTTTGATCGGTCCAAGAGATGAAACGAAACCGTAGTTGACGATTAAGTCATCAATTTCTAAAATCTCTTTGCGGTCGCCTTTCACTTCTTCAAGCACTAGCTGTTCGATTTTGTCTTCGCCGATCAGCTCCGCAGGGACGAATGGTGTCAGGACATTAACCTTCGACGCATGAAGGTTTTCCACACTGTGCTCGTGCGCACGGAACTTGTCGCGGCGGTGAATGATCGATACTTCTTTTGCGATTGGCTCAAGCATAAGCGCCCAGTCAACCGCGGAATCTCCACCGCCAAGGATCGCAACGCGTCTGCCGGCAAATTTTTGCAGATCGTCAACGAAGTAATGGAGGTTTTTGCCTTCATACTGCTCGGCATTTTCAAGTTCCAGCTTTCTCGGTTTGAATGCGCCGTTTCCTGCAGTGATGATGACTGTTTTAGAGTAGTGGGTTTCTTCATTTGTTACAAGCTTAAACACGCCGTCCGCTTGTTTCTCAACAGATTCAACCGCTTGCTCCAGACAAATGGTTTGGTCGAATTTCGCCATTTGCTCTTTTAGGTTATTGATAAGCTCTTGCGCGCGGATTTTCGGGAATCCCGCTACATCATATATATACTTCTCAGGGTATAGGGCGCTAAGCTGTCCGCCGAGCTGAGGCAGGCTTTCGATAATTTTGACGCTTGCCTGTCTCATCCCGCCGTAAAAAGCGGTGAATAAGCCGACCGGTCCCCCGCCTATAATTGTAATATCATATACCTTTGTATCCTCTCGCATACGAAAATTGCCTCCTAAATGAAAATTGTTATTAATTATACCATATTGCCGTTCAAATTGACGAGTCAGCAGAAAAAATCGTAAGGATCTAACGTGCCCATCCGTTCTTGAAAATATTTCCGCAGGCCGCTACGATAATAACCAAATGAAATGATCTTTTTCTGAATGTTTCTTGGGCCAGCCGGATAAACATGATAATAGTGCTACGGGTAAGGACTTCACAAAAAACTTTTCAATATATTTCATAAAATCCCGCCAATAAGCTGAAGCTAACACAAATGATGATTTTATTATGGGTCTAACAAAAGCAAAAAAAGAGAAGGTGGATGTGATGGCATTGAATAAGCCCAAAATCGTGATTTTAGGTGCAGGATATGGCGGATTGATGACGGTGACAAGGCTGACGAAGTATGTCGGGCCGAATGATGCTGACATTACGCTTGTAAATAAACACAATTATCATTATGAAACGACATGGATGCATGAAGCGAGCGCGGGTACGCTCCATCATGACCGCTGCCGTTATCAGATAAAAGATGTAATCAACCAGTCACGGGTGAATTTTGTACAGGATACCGTAAAGGCAATCAAAATTGATGAGAAAAAAGTTGTGCTTGCGAATGGAGAATTGCAGTACGATTATTTAGTCATCGGGCTCGGCGCCGTGCCTGAAACGTTCGGCATTAAAGGCTTAAAAGAATATGCGTTTCCGATTGCCAACATCAACACGTCGCGCCTGCTGCGGGAACATATTGAGCTGCAGTTTGCGACTTACAATACGGAAGCGGAAAAACGGCCGGACAGGTTAACGATCGTTGTTGGCGGTGCCGGATTTACGGGAATTGAATTTCTTGGCGAGCTGGCTGCTCGCGTGCCGGAGCTCTGTAAGGAATATGACGTTGACAGAAGCCTTGTCCGCATCATTTGTGTGGAAGCAGCGCCGACCGTTTTGCCGGGCTTTGATCCGGAACTTGTTGATTACGCCGTACATTATCTTGAGGAAAACGGAGTTGAGTTCAAGATCGGCACGGCTGTACAAGAATGTACACCGGAAGGAGTCAGAGTCGGCAAAAAAGATGAGGAACCAGAGCAGATCAAATCGCAAACCGTTGTATGGGCAGCAGGTGTCCGCGGCCATCCGATTGTAGAGGAGGCCGGTTTTGAAAATATGCGCGGCCGGGTGAAAGTCAACCCTGATCTTCGCGCCCCAGGACATGACAATGTCTTTATTCTCGGCGACAGCTCGCTGTTTATGAATGAAGATACAGAGCGCCCGTATCCGCCGACTGCGCAAATTGCAATGCAGCAGGGCATAACGGTCGCTAAAAACCTTGGCAGGCTTATTAAAGGCGGAGAGCTTGAGGAATTCAAGCCGGACATTAAGGGAACAGTGGCTTCTCTTGGCGAGCATAACGCGGTTGGGGTTGTTTATGGCAGAAAGCTGAAAGGCACGCCCGCTTCGTTTATGAAAAAAGTCATTGATAACCGCTCGCTGTTTATGATTGGCGGACTCGGACTGACACTGAAAAAAGGCAAGTTCAAGTTTTTCTAAAAACCCGCGGAAGCGGGTTTTCTTTATTAAAAAACGCCAAAATAAAAAGAGAATGAGAGGAAAATAAGTATGTTTCCGCTTACATCAAAAGATTTGTCACATGATCTGACTTTATTGTTGACAGCTTGATATGGTATATTATCAGAAAATTAAGAAAAAGGGTGATGATTAGATGAAAACTGCAACGACAACCGCTTCACATGCATGCCCATTTTGTTCAGGGAAAGGATATTTTCAATTGATTCTCGGCGGTTCAGAGACTTGTCCGTCTTGCCAGGGGACAGGAAAAGACAGTCATTCTTTTTCCAGCCGTTGACTTTATTTCAGCCCACGCGTTACACTAAAAACAACGCAGGGGGGTGGAATAGGTTGATTAGTCTGCCAGTCGTAATCATCTCAATTGTTTTGTTTTTTGTCTTGTTTTTTGGAATCGGTTTCTTATTAAACATGCTGCTGAGAATGTCTTGGATTATGGCTGTGATTTATCCGATTGTATGCCTTTTCATTATCAGCAAAGAAAAGCTGATCAGCTATGTCCAGTCGCCGGGAGAATCCTTTGCCAGCCTGTTTCATCGTGTCTTATCATTAGCGGCTGCCGATGTGCTGATTTTAGTCAGCGGTTTGGCCGGCGCCATCGTGTCCGGTATAGCGATCAACATGCTCAGAAAAAGAGGATATCAAATGTTTTAAATGCCGCTTTCTTCTAAAGAAAGCTTTTTTTATGCGTTCAGCTCATTCATCATTTTGAATAATGCTCTCTCCACTTGGGAACAATGATTCGGAGGAGAGGTGAATGATGTTGAATATGATCAGACGTTTGCTGATGACCTGTTTATTTCTGCTTGCATTTGGCACGACATTTTTATCAGTGTCAGGAATTGAAGCGAAGGACTTGTCAAAATGGGTGCAGGAACATCAGGAAAAGCACTTGAAGCATGCAGGACTGACATTAAAAGCATTGCAGCAGAAACAAACACAAACCACGTCCGCGGCTGAGGATAAAACAAAACCGTTAGAAGAGGCATTTGATTGGGATGAATATCCAGTCCAAAGAGTAACAGCAACAGGCTACACAGCAGGAGCTGAGTCGACGGGCAAAAATCCCGGTGATCCATTATACGGGCTTACATATTCAGGTGTGAAAGTGAAACGGGATTTATATTCCACGGTTGCTGCTGACCCGTCCGTTTTCCCGATCGGAACAATTTTATTCATTCCGAACTACGGTCTCGGAGTTGTGGCCGACACAGGATCAGCTATTAAGGGAAACCGCCTTGATCTGTACTTTGAGACAGTCAAAGATGTATACAATGAATGGGGCAAAAAAACCCTTGATGTATATGTGATTAAAAAGGGAACGGGAAAGATTACCGAGGATGAGCTTGAGAAGCTCAATGAAACAAAATCTTTGCAAGTGTTCAGAAATCAATATAAAACTGTGAAAGAATAAAACGCTCCAGCGAAAGCAGGAGCGTTTTTTTACATGAAAAAGTAAGCGAGTGCCAATGTCAGTAAAATACCTGTTAGGCCTCCGAAAAAGACTTCGATCGGCTGATGTCCGAGAAGCTCTTTCAGCTTTTTTTGCTTTTCTTTCTCTGCAGCCTTAGGGAAGTCCTTCGCTTCATTTACGAAACGGTTAAAATCAATGACAAGCTTATTAATGACTGTTGCCTGCTCACCGGCGTGGCGTCTGACGCCAGTTGCGTCAAACATGGTTATGACGGCGAAAATGGCGGAAACCGCAAAGAGTGAGGAGTCTAATCCATGCTCCAAGGCTACGCCTGTTGAAAGTGCAGTGACCGCTGCGGAGTGAGAGCTGGGCATGCCGCCTGTGCTTGTGACCAGCGACCAGTCCAGTTTTCTGGACACGATAAACTGTATGGGCACTTTGATGACCTGAGCAAAAATAATTGCGGCCAGGCTTGATAATAAAGGAAAATTCGTTAAAAGTTCCATCGGCGACATCCTTTCTATTTGAAAAATCCTTCGTGTTTCAAAAGAAAAAAGCAAGTCTTAGACTGTTGTTTGTTAAAATAAGTATAGTGGAAAGAATGTTTTTCCTATTATACCATTGTTCATTACAAATACCCATTACGTTAGGAGTGTAAGCCTCATGTTTTATGCGGTTCAACAATCAGAGCATACAGAAACCCTTGTGGTCGGGCTTTTTCAAAAAAGCCAGCTGACAGGAAAAGCGTTGGAAATTGATGAAATGCTCGAAGGCCATCTGACACAGCTTTTAAAAGAGGGTGATGTCTCTGCAAAACCGAATCAAGTATCAAAAGTATTCCCTCCATCTTCTGCGGGTATGAAACGGATTTATTTCGTTGGTCTGGGGAGAGAAGCAAATTATTCGTTTGAACAGGCGAAGGAACGTTTTGCTCATGTTTTTCAAGCCATTCATAAAGATCGAAAACAAGAAACTGCTGTCCTGCTTGATACATTTATTTCGGAAGACGTGCCTCCAGCCGATGCCGCTCATGCTTTAGCTGAGAGCTGTCTGCTTGCTTCCTATGAGGTGCAGGATTATAAGCACAAATCAAATGAGCCTGACAAACAAATTGAAGCCGTGTATGTTGTAACAGATGAAGATACACAGGAAGTGCAGGCGGGGCTTCGCGTCGGCCAGGCATACGGACAAGGGACAAATTCGGCTAGAACGCTTGTGAATATGCCGGGAAACATGCTGACAGCGACTGACCTCGCTTCGTATGCTGAAGAGCTTGCGGCGAAATATGATTTTGAGTGTGAGATATTGGAGAAATCAGAGATGGAAGAGCTCGGTATGGGCGGAATACTTGCGGTAAACCAAGGCTCCACCGAACCGCCGAAAATGATTGTGTTGAAATATCAGGGCAAAAAGGAATGGGAAGACGTCGTCGGACTAGTCGGGAAAGGAATTACCTTTGACACAGGCGGCTACTCCATTAAAACGAAATCTGGAATTGTTGGCATGAAATCAGATATGGGAGGAGCAGCTGCGGTTCTCGGGGCTATGGAAACGATCGGAGAGCTTCGTCCTGAACAAAACGTACTGTGCGTTATTCCATCAACCGATAATATGGTCTCCGGCGGGGCCATGAAGCCGGATGACGTGATCGTATCTTTAAGCGGAAAAACAATAGAAATCCTTAATACGGATGCTGAAGGAAGGCTAGTGCTTGCAGATGGCATTACATACGCGAAACAGCATGGCGCATCAGTTCTTGTCGATGTAGCTACGCTTACCGGCGGCGTCGTTGTGGCATTAGGAACAGAAACAACCGGTGCAATGACAAATGATCAAATCTTTTACCAGCAGGTAGCTGATGCTGCACAAGAGTGCGGCGAGGCAATCTGGCAGCTGCCGATAACAGAGAAGGATAAAAAACGCGTGAAAAGCAGCCAAATGGCGGATCTCAACAATTCACCGGGACGCGAGGGACATGCGATTATGGCAGGAACGTTTCTTGGTGAATTCGCTGAGTCAACACCTTGGGTTCACCTTGATATTGCAGGCACAGCGACTGCCAATAAAGCAACCTGCTTCGGGCCGTCCGGGGCTACTGGCGTTATGGCAAGAACACTGGCTACACTTGCGGAGCGATTTACATTGGAAGAAGATAAAAACGAGTAATGAAAAATCCCTGCTGTATGATGCGGCAGGGATTTTTTTCTTCCGGGATCTTTAGTTGACTAAAGTGGATCGGTTATGATACGATACGTTCGTACTTTATTTATCTACTACATTAGCAAACTAAAGGATTTTTGGAGGGGTATCATCATGAATGCAGTCGTCATCGCAGTCCTGCTTATGCTTGTATTAAGCCTGCTGCGTGTCAATATTGTTATCGCATTAATTATAGGCGCCTTGGCCGGCGGGTTAACAGGCGGGCTCGGTCTTGGCGAAACGGTTAAAGCTTTCACAGACGGTCTCGGCGGAAATGCCACCGTTGCAGTCAGCTATGCCATGCTTGGCGCGTTTGCCGCCGCTTTGACGAAAACGGGTCTTCCGGACGCAATGGTGGAAGCCTCCGTTAAATTAATCGGAAATAAAGAAGATTCTCGAAAAAAAGCACTGTCTAAGGTGCTGATTGTGCTGATTATTTTAATTGTATCTTGTTTTTCGCAAAACGTCGTTCCGGTTCACATCGCGTTTATTCCGGTGCTGATTCCGCCGCTTTTGAAAATCTTTAATGAACTTGAAATGGACCGCCGTCTGATCGCGTGTGTAATTACATTTGGCTTAACGGCTCCTTATATTTTGCTTCCGGTCGGTTTCGGTCAAATCTTCCAGGGAATGCTGAAGGACAATATGGCGGATGCCGGGTTAAACGTTCCGCTTGCTGATATTCCGTACGCACTGATTATTCCAGTTGCAGGTATGGTTGTCGGCCTTATTTTATCAGTGATCGTATACCGTAAACCGAAACAATATGAAACAAAAGACATTTCAGGTGCAGAAGCATCGCCATATACGAGAAAAAGTATTGGTATCGCGGTTCTAGCCATTGTTGTGTCACTCGGCGTCCAGCTTTACTTATCTCAGACTTTGGGAGTAGAAGGAATGATTATGGGGGCGCTCGCTGGTCTGATTGTTCTGTTTGTCAGCGGTGTGATGAAGCGTGATGAAGCGGACTCACTGATTACTGATGGAATGGTTTTAATGGCCTTTATAGGCTTTGTCATGCTTGTTGCAGCCGGGTTTTCAAACGTATTGACGAAAACCGGGGATGTCGAGTCACTGGTCAAAACGTCAGCTGGTTTTATCGGACACAGTCAGTCCTTGGGCGCATTGCTGATGCTCATTGTCGGCTTATTAATTACAATGGGAATCGGATCTTCTTTTGCGACGATTCCTGTTATCACAACCATCTTTGTGCCTCTATGCATGCAGCTAGGATTCAGCCCGATGGCAACGATTGCGATTATCGGAGCTGCTGCTGCCCTCGGCGATGCCGGTTCACCTGCCAGTGACAGTACGCTTGGGCCGACTTCAGGTTTGAGTGCGGACGGCCAGCATCACCACATTTGGGATACTTGTGTGCCGACATTTATATTTTATAATATTCCGCTTGTCATCTTTGGCTGGATTGCAGCGCTTGTTTTATAGGAAAAAGGCTCCCCTTTACTGGGGAGCCTTTTCTCGTTATGATAAAAAAACCGTCCAATAGAACGGCTTACATGGACGATATGTGATTTCTGTTAAAGCCGGTTGCTTTATGAATAGAGCGGTAGATTGCTGGTGCGATAAACGACAGTATCACAGCCAGCGCTGTATCTTTTACCATAAACCAAATCATAAAGCCCCAAGCCGTGCCGTAGCTCACTGGCGTATGAATCCACAGCTTCAGTGCAAGATACATATAGGTAGTGCCGATGAGATACATGATCGCCGTTCCGATAAGTGAAGCAATGAGAAATCGAATTTTACTTGGCTGAATGTTTCGTTCTAAAAACCATCCCGCTGCAAATGCTGCCGGGATGTATGAGATAATAAACCCGCCGCTTTTCCCTGCAAACGGTGCGAAGCCTGCTGAAAATTGAGCAAACACAGGCGCTCCGGCCAATCCGACAAGTGCATATACAATCATGGCAATCGCTGCTCGTTTGCTGCCAAGAAGCAAAGCAGCCAAGAGACAGAAAAACGGCTGCATCGAAAGCGGAATGCCGGCTACTTGTAAAAAGGGTGCTACTGATGTAATGTTGGCCCCGACAGCCATAAGTGCGGCGAACATGCCAATCAGCGCCATATCTCCCGCACGAAGTTTACGTTGTTTCATCGTTGTTCCCCCTTAGGTTGACATACACAATCATAGAGTAATAAAGAACAAAAAGATTGTCAACATGATTTTGAATTAGGTTAACAAAAAGGAGGCCCATATGTATTTCGGAAAAACAAGACAATCCGATCAATCTGGAAGAGTGCCGTCAAATCAAAACGTCACCACTTCATTTCCTGTGCTTCATACCGGAGATGTCCCATATTACGAAGATATGACGAAATGGAATCTTCAAGTATACGGTTTGGTTGACCATCCGATGCTGCTAAGCTTTGAAGATGTCAAAGCCTTTCCACGGTATGAATCGAAAAATGACATTCATTGCGTCACGGGATGGTCAAGGCTTGATAATGTGTGGCAAGGCGTGCGGGCTTGTGATATAGCGGAAAAAGCGGGTGTAAAAGAAGAAGCGGGCTACGTCATTTTACATGCTGAAGAGGGCTGGACGACCAATCTGCCGCTTGATGATTTCTTAGCGGAAACTTCCCTTCTGGCTTATGCGCATAATGGCGAACCTTTAACCCCTGAACACGGCTTTCCGCTGCGGGGTGTATTTCCGCATCTATATTTTTGGAAAAGCGCCAAGTGGCTGCGCGGCATCCAATTTACGAAAGAAAATCACCCTGGCTTTTGGGAGCGGAATGGCTATCACATGAGAGGCGACCCATGGCAAAATCAAAGGTTTACATGGGATTAAGGTTCTATTTCAAATAGGACAATCCGCATCTTTATTAGGTTTTTATTTCCATATTGTTAGTCTGCAGGTACCTTATTTGATCAAGGTGCCTTTTTTATTCGGGAAAAAGTTGACTTTCTTTGGAAGAAAACCTATTATTTGAGGTGTCTAGTTGATAGTGAAAATCATTATCATACATTGCGGTTTAGTTTAAGGAGAGGAATGTCGTACTGCATGAAAGAGCAAACAACAGACCGGACAAATGGCGGGACATCAAACGCATTTACGATTCCTGGTACGGAAGTGCGTATGATGTCTTCACGCAATGAAAACCGTACCTATCACATTTTTATCTCGAAACCTAGTACGCCGCCGCCACCCGCTGGTTATCCTGTGATTTATCTGCTGGATGCCAATTCTGTCTTCGGAACGATGACGGAAGCCGTTCGAATACAGGGACGCCGACCCGAAAAAACCGGGGTGATCCCTGCAGTGATCGTCGGCATTGGCTATGAGACAGCGGAGCCGTTCTCTTCAGCACGCCACCGGGATTTTACAATGCCAACAGCCCAATCGAAGCTGCCGGAAAGGCCCGACGGCAGAGAATGGCCGGAGCATGGCGGAGCGGAGGGCTTTTTCAGATTTATTGAAGAGGATTTAAAACCGGAGATAGAACGAGATTACCAGATTGATAAAAATAGACAAACAATCTTTGGCCATTCGCTCGGAGGGCTTTTCGTGCTGCAGGTGCTGCTAACAAAGCCCGATGCGTTTCAAACGTATATCGCAGGAAGTCCGTCCATTCATTGGAATAAACCGTTTATTCTCGAGAAAACGGACCATTTCGTCTCTCTCACCAAGAAAAACAATCAGCCTATCAATATCCTGCTTGCCGCAGGAGAATTAGAGCAGCATCATAAAAGCCGGATGAATGATAATGCAAGGAAGCTTTATGAGCGGCTGGCCGTTTTATCTGAACAAGGCATACGAGCAGAATTTTGCGAGTTTTCAGGAGAAGGACATATTTCAGTTCTTCCAGTTTTGGTCAGCCGGGCGCTGCGTTTTGCGCTTCACCCTGACGGACCGCATCTATCAATGGGCTGAGACATACTCAGCCTTGCCCTCTAAAAAAATATTTGTCACTGAAATTATATTTGACTGTCCCATGACATTTGGATATGATTATTTTTATAATTGATAATGATAATCATTATCAATGGATTGCGTTTTTCAAGGCGCAGCAGTCTTTTTCGCTGGATGTCTGTTCGGCATTGGAGCGAAGAAAGGAATTGATGATATGAATGCAAAGAGTATAGAGGGAAAAATTGCTTTTATAACAGGGGCTGCCCAAGGAATAGGCGAAGCTGTTGCGCGGACGCTTGCCAGTCAAGGCGCACATATTGCGGCAGTTGATTATAATCCTGAAAAGCTGGAAAAGGTTGTGAGCAGCCTCAAAGCAGAAGACCGCCATGCAGAAGCTTTTCCTGCGGATGTGAGAGACAGCGCGGCGATTGATGAGATCACGGCGCGCATCGAACGTGAAATGGGGCCGATTGATATTTTAGTGAATGTAGCGGGTGTCCTTCGCCCGGGACTGATCCATTCGCTTAGCGATGAGGAATGGGAGGCGACGTTCTCAGTGAATTCGACTGGCGTATTTAACGCCTCGCGTTCAGTCAGCAAATATATGATGGACCGAAGATCAGGTTCGATTGTAACAGTCGGATCGAATGCTGCCGGTGTACCAAGAACATCTATGGCGGCATATGCGTCTTCAAAGGCTGCGGCTGTGATGTTTACGAAATGCCTTGGCCTTGAGCTTGCAGAATACAATATTCGCTGCAACATTGTATCTCCCGGATCAACGGAAACTGACATGCAGTGGTCATTATGGGCCGACGAGAATGGAGCGGAGCAAGTCATAAAAGGATCACTTGAGACATTTAAAACAGGGATCCCGCTCAAAAAACTAGCCAAGCCTTCGGATATTGCGGATGCGGTGCTCTTTTTGGTTTCTGGCCAGGCAGGGCATATTACGATGCATAATTTATGCGTAGATGGCGGCGCGACCTTAGGCGTGTAACTGAATTTAAAGGAGGTTCATGAGAATGTTGGATCAAAACGTTATAACAGAAACAAAAGCGGAGCATTTGCTTCATGAATATCAGCCGGGCGCCTTTTTCTTAGCGTCTCCTCATCGTGTACTGTTAGCGAAAGGTATATGTGAAATCGTACCGGAGGCAGACGGGCAAAACCAAATGGAAACCCTTTCTGGCCGAATTGCAGAGACGCTGCGTCAGGCAAAACAATCAGGGCAAAGCCGGCCGCTTGTTGTCGGGGCCGTTCCTTTTGATCAAGTAAAAGCAGCGCGGCTCGTTGTACCTGAAGAAGTGCGCTGGTCAGGACCGCTTCAATTTGATCATGAGGAAAAGGAACAGCAGGCTGGGCATACATACCACATAAAGCCTGTTCCTGAACCTGAGGATTATAAAAATGGTGTTGAACAAGGGCTGGCGCGCATTGCCGATGGAACACTCAGCAAAATCGTCCTGTCCAGATCACTGCATTTGACATCGCCTGAACCGATTCAGACGGATGAATTGCTTCGCCATCTGGCTCAGCATAACACGCATGGCTACACGTTTGCCGCAGACGTGTCCAGTCAGGAGGAAACGTCTCCCCGCCGAACATTGCTCGGAGCAAGTCCGGAGCTTCTCGTTTCAAGGATGGGAACACAGGTCGTTTCCAACCCATTAGCCGGCTCAAGGCCGCGCAGTAATGATCCTGTTGAAGACCAGCGCCGGGCAGCTGAATTGCTTTCTTCCGCAAAGGATCTTCATGAGCACGCGGTTGTCGCTGACGCGGTTGCGGCAGCGCTGAGACCTTTCTGCCGGACGCTGGAGGTTCCGGAGAAGCCTTCACTGATCAAAACGGAAACGATGTGGCACCTGTCCAGCGTGATTAAGGGAGAGCTTTCCGATCCGTCTGTAACCGCACTTGAATTGGCGGCGGCGCTCCACCCGACGCCAGCCGTCTGCGGAACACCGACTGATCTTGCAAGAGAAGCGATTCTCAGCATTGAACCATTTGACCGCGGTTTCTTTACCGGCATGGTCGGATGGTGTGACGATGCCGGTGACGGAGAATGGATCGTGACCATCCGTTGTGCAGAAGCAGAAGAACGCTCACTCCGCCTGTATGCTGGAGCTGGTGTTGTGGCCGGTTCAAAGCCTGAGGACGAGCTTCAGGAGACGTCCGCAAAGTTTCGGACAATGCTGCGGGCAATGGGCGTGGATCACATATGAACAGAATGAATTGCTGGAGGGATACAACATGCTGAAAGGATTTACGCCTTGGCCTGATGAGTTAGCTGAGACCTATCGAAAGAACGGCTGCTGGGCCGGTGAGACGTTTGGAGATTTGTTAAGGGACCGGGCAGCCAAATATGGTGATCGCATTGCCATTACATGCGGAAACACCCATTGGAGCTATCGAGAGCTTGACACAAGGGCTGATCGCCTGGCTGCCGGATTTCAAAAGCTCGGCATTCAACAGATGGATCGTGTTGTGGTGCAGCTGCCAAATATCAAAGAGTTTTTTGAAGTCATTTTCGCGCTTTTCCGTCTGGGGGCGCTTCCAGTCTTCGCACTGCCTTCTCATCGAAGCAGTGAAATTACATATTTTTGCGAGTTTGCTGAAGCGGCTGCATATATCATTCCCGACGCTTATTCCGGTTTTGACTACCGTTCGCTTGCCAGACAGGTTCAAAGCAAGCTGCCGACTTTGAAAAACATCATTGTCGTAGGTGAGGCAGAGGAATTTTTACCGCTGGAGGATTTGCATGCAGAACCTGTAAAACTGCCTGAAGTCAAATCATCGGATGTGGCGTTCCTCCAGCTTTCTGGCGGGAGCACCGGGCTATCGAAACTGATTCCGAGGACCCACGATGACTACATATACAGCCTGAAGCGGAGTGTGGAGGTCTGCTGGCTCGACCACAGCACGGTGTACTTGGCCGCGCTGCCGATGGCACACAATTATCCGCTGAGCTCACCCGGGGTTCTCGGCGTATTATACGCTGGAGGTAGAGTGGTATTATCTCCTTCTCCAAGTCCAGATGACGCATTTCCTTTAATTGAACGGGAAAAGGTCACGATAACTGCTCTTGTTCCGCCTCTTGCGATGGTATGGATGGATGCGGCATCCTCACGCCGTGATGATTTATCCAGCCTCCAAGTGCTGCAGGTCGGCGGTGCCAAGTTTAGTGCTGAAGCCGCGCGCAGGGTAAAAGCTGTTTTCGGCTGCACGCTGCAGCAGGTGTTCGGAATGGCAGAGGGTCTCGTCAATTATACGAGATTGGATGATCCTGAGGAGATCATTGTCAACACCCAAGGAAAACCGATGTCCCCATATGATGAAGTGCGTGTTTGGGATGATCAGGATCGCGACGTAAAACCTGGTGAAACAGGCCATCTGCTGACGCGGGGACCGTATACAATTCGCGGTTACTATAAGGCAGAAGAGCATAACGCCGCTTCATTTACTGAGGACGGTTTTTACCGTACGGGTGATATCGTCAGGCTGACACGAGACGGCTATATTGTCGTTGAAGGCCGGGCGAAGGATCAAATTAACCGTGGAGGAGAAAAGGTTGCGGCTGAAGAGGTAGAAAATCATCTGCTGGCGCATCCGGCTGTCCATGATGCAGCAATGGTCTCCATGCCTGATCAATTTCTTGGCGAAAGATCTTGTGTGTTCATTATTCCCCGGGATGAAGCCCCAAAAGCCGCAGAGCTTAAAGCATTTTTGAGAGAGCGCGGACTGGCGGCATATAAAATCCCTGATCGAGTTGAATTTGTCGAATCCTTTCCGCAGACAGGGGTAGGAAAGGTAAGCAAAAAGGCTCTTCGTGAAGCTATTTCCGAGAAACTTCTTGCAGGGTCAAAAAAATAAATCAACAATTTGAGAGGAAGTGTTCATATGGCTATACCTGCCATTCAGCCGTATCAAATGCCGACAGCATCTGATATGCCGCAAAACAAAGTCTCATGGGTGCCTGATCCAAATCGGGCGGTCCTATTAATACACGATATGCAAAACTATTTTGTCGATGCTTTCACAGCGGAAGCATCTCCGGTAATAGAGCTTTCAGCGAATATACGAAAGCTGAAGAATCAATGTGTTCAGCTTGGGATTCCTGTTGTCTATACCGCACAGCCGGGAAGCCAAAATCCGGATGACCGTGCGCTGCTGACAGACTTTTGGGGCCCGGGATTAAACAGCGGTCCTTATGAGGAGAAAATTATAACCGAGCTGGCACCGGAGGATGATGATCTTGTGCTGACAAAATGGAGATACAGCGCGTTTAAGAGAACGAATCTGCTTGAAATGATGCGCAAAGAGGGACGCGATCAGCTGATCATTACAGGAATTTACGCCCATATCGGCTGTCTTGTTACAGCATGCGAAGCATTTATGGAGGATATTAAAGCCTTTTTTGTGGGAGATGCAGTTGCTGATTTTTCATTAGAAAAACATCAAATGGCGCTGGACTATGCGGCTGGACGCTGTGCGTTTACCGTGATGACTGACAGTCTTCTTGATCAGCTGCAGAATGCGCCGGCAGACGTTCAAAAAACGTCAGCAAACACTGGCAAAAAGAACGTGTTTACATGTGAGAATATCCGTAAACAAATTGCTGAGCTTCTACAAGAAACATCGGAAGACATCACAGATCAAGAGGATTTGCTCGATCGTGGTCTTGATTCGGTAAGGATCATGACATTGGTGGAACAATGGCGCCGTGAAGGGGCAGAGGTGACTTTCGTAGAATTGGCTGAACGCCCAACGATCGAAGAATGGCAGAAATTGCTCACAACCCGCAGCCAGCAAGTGCTGCCAAACGCGGATTATTTATAAAAGGAGGGTAAACAAACGGATGCCTGATACAAAAGATCTTCAATATTCTTTGACCGGGGCGCAAACTGGCATATGGTTTGCTCAGCAGCTTGATCCGGACAATCCAATCTACAATACAGCGGAATATATAGAAATCAATGGACCAGTCAATATTGCTCTTTTTGAAGAAGCTTTGCGGCACGTGATCAAGGAAGCGGAATCGCTGCATGTCCGCTTCGGTGAAAATATGGACGGGCCTTGGCAGATGATAAACCCGTCTCCGGATGTACAGCTGCACGTCATTGACGTCAGCTCTGAGCCTGATCCGGAAAAAACAGCATTAAACTGGATGAAAGCTGATTTAGCAAAGCCGGTTGATTTAGGGTATGACCCTTTGTTCAATGAAGCTCTGTTTATTGCCGGGCCTGATCGTTTCTTTTGGTATCAGCGCATTCACCATATAGCGATCGACGGCTTCGGTTTTTCCCTGATAGCCCAGCGTGTGGCAAGTACATATACTGCGCTTATAAAAGGACAAACAGCTAAAAGCCGTTCCTTTGGGTCTCTCCAGGCCATTTTGGAGGAGGATACAGATTATCGCGGATCAGAGCAGTATGAGAAGGATCGTCAATTCTGGCTGGACCGTTTTGCAGATGCACCTGAAGTTGTGAGCTTGGCTGATCGGGCGCCAAGAACATCTAACAGTTTTCTTCGTCATACGGCATATCTGCCTCCGTCTGATGTAAACGCGTTAAAAGAAGCGGCGCGCTATTTCTCAGGAAGCTGGCATGAAGTCATGATTGCGGTGTCAGCTGTTTATGTGCACCGTATGACCGGCTCTGAGGATGTTGTGCTCGGCCTGCCCATGATGGGTCGGATAGGGTCCGCGTCACTAAATGTACCGGCTATGGTGATGAACCTTCTCCCGCTCCGTCTGACGGTAAGTTCTTCGATGAGCTTTTCTGAACTGATTCAGCAAATTTCCCGGGAAATCCGCAGCATTCGGCGACATCATAAGTATCGCCATGAAGAGCTTCGGCGCGATCTGAAATTGATAGGAGAAAATCATAGATTATATGGCCCTCAAATCAATCTTATGCCGTTTGATTACGGTCTCGACTTTGCCGGGGCCCGGGGCACAACGCATAATCTTTCAGCCGGTCCTGTTGATGATCTATCAATCAATGTATATGACAGAACAGACGGCAGCGGGCTGCGAATTGATGTTGATGCGAATCCTGAGGTATACAGTGAGTCTGATATTAAGCTTCATCAGCAGCGTATCCTGCAGCTGCTGCAAACGGCTTCTGCCGGAGAGGACATGCTGATTGGGCAAATGGAGCTTCTGTTGCCAGAGGAGAAAGAAAAAGTCATTTCTAAATGGAATGAGACGGCAATATCCGAGAAGCTGGTCAGCCTTCAGGACATGTTCGAAAAGCAGGCAGTTCTTACGCCAGAACGTATCGCTCTCATGTGTGATGACATTCAAGTCAACTATCGAAAGCTCAATGAAGAGGCAAACCGCCTCGCGCGTCTGTTGATCGAAAAAGGGATTGGTCCGGAGCAATTTGTCGCTTTGGCGCTGCCGCGTTCCCCTGAGATGGTGGCCTCAATGCTTGGTGTGCTCAAGACTGGTGCGGCGTATCTCCCCCTTGATCCGGAGTTTCCAGCCGACCGCATTTCTTACATGCTGGAGGATGCGAAACCTTCATGCATCATAACGACTGAGGAAATAGCAGCCAGTCTGCCTGATAACCTGGCTGTACCGGAGCTTGTGCTTGATCAGGCTGTTACACAGGAGATTATAAAACGCTATTCGCCGGAAAATCCGGATGTACCGGTTTCTCTTGACCATCCTGCGTATATCATCTATACCTCAGGATCAACAGGAAGACCGAAGGGTGTCGTTGTGACACAGAAAAGCTTAAGCAATTTTCTGCTGTCCATGCAGGAGGCATTTTCTCTAGGAGAAGAAGACAGGCTGTTGGCTGTGACGACTGTCGCTTTTGATATTTCAGCATTGGAGTTATATCTTCCGCTGATTAGCGGAGCGCAAATTGTGATCGCAAAGAAAGAAACGATCCGTGAGCCGCAGGCATTAGCCCAAATGATTGAAAATTTCGATATTAACATCATGCAGGCGACACCGACACTGTGGCACGCTTTGGTAACGAGTGAACCTGAGAAACTTCGGGGGCTTAGAGTGCTTGTAGGAGGCGAGGCGCTGCCGAGCGGTCTTTTGCAGGCGCTTCAAGACCTTCATTGTTCAGTCACGAACTTATACGGTCCCACTGAAACAACGATTTGGTCTGCCGCAGCTTTTCTTGAAGAAGGGCTGAAGGGCGTTCCTCCGATTGGGAAACCGATTTGGAACACGCAGGTGTATGTGCTTGATAATGGATTGCAGCCGGTGCCGCCGGGCGTTGTCGGAGAGCTTTATATTGCAGGCACCGGCTTGGCCAGAGGTTATTTCCATCGCCCTGATTTAACGGCGGAGCGCTTCGTTGCAGATCCATACGGACCGCCGGGAACTCGGATGTATCGGACCGGAGACCAGGCCCGCTGGCGCGCCGATGGGTCTTTGGATTATATCGGGCGGGCGGATCATCAAATCAAAATTCGCGGATTCCGAATTGAACTTGGAGAAATTGATGCCGTGCTTGCCAATCATCCGCACATTGAACAGGCCGCGGTTGTTGTACGGGAAGATCAGCCGGGAGACAAACGATTGGCGGCTTATGTAGTCGCTGATGCTGCTATTGATACTGCAGAGCTTCGTCGTTATATGGAGGCTAGTCTTCCTGATTATATGGTACCGGCGGCGTTTGTGGAGATGGACGAGCTGCCGTTAACACCTAATGGCAAGCTTGACCGGAAAGCACTGCCGGCACCAGACTTCAGCACATCTGTCAGTGATCGGGCCCCGCGGACTCCTCAGGAAGAGATATTGTGTGACTTGTTTGCAGAGGTTCTCGGTTTGGCACGCGTCGGTATCGATGACAGTTTCTTCGAGCTTGGGGGCCATTCTCTTCTTGCAGCCCGTCTGATGGGCCGCGTTCGCGAGGTAATGGGAGCCGAACTTGGTATCGCCAAGCTCTTTGACGAACCGACAGTAGCCGGACTCGCTGCCCATCTTGATTTGGCGCAGAGTGCACGTCCCGCTTTGCAGAGAGCTGAGCGGCCTGAAAAGATCCCGCTCTCATTTGCCCAGCGCCGGCTATGGTTCCTGCATTGTCTGGAAGGACCGAGTCCTACTTATAATATTCCAGTTGCTGTCCGTTTGTCGGGTGAGCTGGATCAAGGATTGCTGAAAGCGGCACTTTATGACCTCGTCTGCCGTCATGAAAGCCTTCGGACGATCTTCCCTGAATCACAGGGGACATCCTATCAGCATATTTTAGATGCCGGTCAAGCCCATCCTGAGTTACATGTTACTGAAATTGCTGAGAAGGAGCTTTCTGATCGGCTTGCCGAAGCTGTACGCTACAGCTTTGATCTTGCAG
Organism: Bacillus sp. GW821-FHT01G09; assembly: GCF_059422205.1. Taxonomy (NCBI): domain Bacteria; kingdom Bacillati; phylum Bacillota; class Bacilli; order Caryophanales; family Bacillaceae; genus Bacillus; species Bacillus sp. GW821-FHT01G09. Next base: position 105,861 of record NZ_JBWKWL010000001.1, on the reverse strand, counting down.
CTGAACCTGCTTTTCGTGCCGAGCTTTTTGTGATAGGTCCTGACGAGTACGTGCTGCTTCTTCTCGTACATCATATTGTCGGGGACGGCTGGTCCTTAACACCGCTGACCCGAGACCTTGGGACGGCTTATGCGGCTCGCTGCCACGGACGAGCTCCCGAATGGGCGCCTCTTGCTGTGCAGTATGCAGACTATGCGCTTTGGCAGCAAGAACTGCTTGGAAACGAGGATGATCCAAATAGCTTGATTGCCGGACAGCTTGCTTTCTGGAAAGAAACCTTGAAAAACCTGCCTGATCAGCTTGAGCTGCCAACCGATTATTCACGTCCGGCTGAGCCGAGTCATGATGGAGATACGATTCATTTTCGTATTGAGCCCGAGCTTCATAAGCGATTGCAGGAGCTGGCTCGCGCAAATAGGGTGAGCATGTTTATGGTGCTTCAATCCGGTCTCGCCGCTTTATTGACAAGGCTCGGGGCGGGCACCGACATTCCGATCGGCAGTCCGATCGCGGGACGGAATGATGATGCGCTGGGCGATCTTGTAGGGCTGTTCATTAATACATTGGTGCTCAGAACTGATACGTCCGGTGACCCAAGCTTTCGTGAGCTTCTAGACAGAGTACGGGAAGTGAATCTGGCCGCCTATGACAATCAGGATCTACCGTTTGAGAGACTTGTAGAGGTGCTCAATCCGGCTCGTTCGCGTGCGACGCATCCTTTATTCCAAATCATGCTTGCGTTCCAAAACACACCGGACGCTGAACTGCATCTTCCTGATATGGAGAGCAGCCTGCGAATCAACAGTGTCGGTTCTGCCAAGTTTGATTTGACGCTGGAAATCAGTGAAGATCGCCTTGCTGACGGGACACCAAACGGAATGGAAGGACTGCTTGAATACAGCACTGATCTTTTCAAGCGGGAAACTGCTCAGGCTCTTGCTGACCGTTTGATGCGGCTGTTGGAGGCTGCCGAGTCTGATCCTGACGAGCAAATCGGAAATCTGGATATTCTTGCGCCAGAGGAACGCAGCAGCATGGTGCCAGATTGGCAAAGTGTATCTGAAAAGATTCCGCACGCAAGTTTGCCAGAGCAGTTTGAGAAGCAGGCTGCTTTACGTCCTGATGCTATTGCCGTTGTATATGAAGATCAGGCACTGAGCTATGCAGAGCTGAATGAAAGAGCAAATCGGCTTGCCCGATTCCTAATTAGTGAAGGTGTCGGGCCGGAGCAATTTGTGGCATTGGCACTGCCCCGATCGTTGGAAATGGCTGTCGGCCTATTGGCGGTGCTAAAAGCCGGGGCAGCTTATCTCCCTCTTGATCCGGATTATCCGGCTGATCGAATTGCTTTTATGCTAAAAGATGCCCAGCCTGCGTTTATCATGACGAACACTAAAGCTGCAAATCACATTCCGCCAGTTGAAAACGTGCCGAAAATCGTGCTGGATGATCCCGAGCTGGCAGAGAAACTAAACACGTACCCTGTAGAGAATCCAAAAAATAAGGATAGGACTCAGCCGCTTTCGCCTTTGAATACGGCGTATGTCATTTATACATCCGGCTCAACAGGTGTTCCAAAAGGTGTGATGATTCCTCACCAAAATGTAACACGTTTATTTGCAGCGACCGAGCACTGGTTCCGTTTCAGCTCAGACGATATCTGGACCATGTTCCATTCCTATGCGTTTGATTTTTCGGTGTGGGAGATCTGGGGTCCTCTGCTGCATGGCGGACGTCTTGTGATCGTGCCCCACCACGTCAGCAGATCGCCAGAAGCGTTTCTGCGCCTGCTTGTCAAAGAGGGTGTGACTGTTCTGAACCAGACACCGTCTGCTTTCTATCAGTTTATGCAGGCGGAACGGGAACAGCCGGATCTCGGACAGGCACTTAGTCTGCGCTATGTCATTTTTGGCGGAGAAGCGCTTGAACTCAGCCGTTTAGAGGATTGGTATAACCGCCACCCTGAAAATAGACCGCAGCTTATCAATATGTATGGGATTACAGAAACGACGGTGCATGTGAGCTATATCGAATTAGACCGAAGCATGGCAGCTTTACGGGCAAACAGCTTGATCGGCTGCGGCATTCCCGATCTTGGTGTATACGTGCTGGATGAACGCCTGCAGCCGGTCCCGCCGGGTGTTGCCGGAGAGCTGTATGTATCAGGAGCGGGGTTAGCACGAGGTTATCTAGGTCGGCCTGGTTTAACATCTGAACGCTTCATAGCTGATCCGTTCGGTCCTCCAGGCACTCGGATGTACCGCACTGGGGATGTGGCCCGCCTCCGCGCTGACGGTTCTCTCGACTATGTAGGCCGTGCAGACCATCAAGTGAAAATTCGGGGATTCCGGATTGAATTGGGAGAAATTGAAGCCGCGCTTGTTCAGCATCCGCAGCTTGAAGATGCGGCAGTGATCGTTCGTGAGGATCAGCCGGGAGATAAACGGTTGGCAGCTTATGTCATCCCTTCGGAAGAAACATTTGATACGGCGGAACTGCGCAGATATGCTGCGGAGAGACTGCCGGATTACATGGTGCCTGCTGCCTTTGTGACGATGAAAGAATTGCCGCTGACACCGAATGGAAAGCTTGATCGTAAAGCGCTGCCCGCTCCGGATTTCGCAGCGGCAGTGACAGGACGAGGACCGAGAACGCCGCAGGAAGAAATTCTCTGTGACCTCTTTATGGAGGTGCTTCACTTGCCGCGTGTCGGCATTGATGACCGTTTCTTTGATTTAGGAGGACATTCCTTGCTTGCTGTACAGCTCATGAGCCGCATTCGTGAAGCGCTCGGCGTTGAACTCAGCATCGGCAACTTGTTCGAAGCACCTACTGTAGCCGGGCTCGCTGAAAGACTTGAAATGGGATCAAGCCAAAGCGCTCTTGACGTTCTGCTGCCGCTCCGAACAAGTGGAGACAAGCCTCCTTTATTCTGTGTTCATCCGGCAGGGGGGCTCAGCTGGTGTTATGCCGGTTTGATGACCAATATAGGAACAGATTATCCGATCTACGGCTTGCAGGCACGGGGAATCGGGCAGCGCGAGGAGCTTCCGAAAACACTTGATGACATGGCTGCCGATTACATTAAACAAATCCGAACGGTCCAGCCAAAAGGCCCGTACCATCTGCTGGGCTGGTCCCTGGGCGGGAATGTCGTTCAAGCGATGGCTACCCAGCTGCAAAATCAAGGAGAAGAAGTATCCCTGTTGGTGATGCTGGACGCCTATCCGAACCACTTCCTTCCTATAAAAGAGGCACCGGATGATGAGGAAGCGCTTATTGCCCTTCTGGCATTAGGCGGGTACGATCCAGACAGCTTAGGGGAAAAACCGCTAGATTTTGAAGCGGCGATTGAGATTCTTCGCCGTGACGGCAGTGCGCTTGCGAGCCTGGATGAAACGGTCATTTTAAATTTGAAGAATACGTATGTCAATTCTGTCGGCATTTTAGGTTCCTATAAGCCGAAAACCTTCCGTGGAAATGTTTTGTTTTTCAGATCAACAATCATTCCTGAATGGTTTGACCCGATTGAACCTGACTCGTGGAAGCCTTATATTAACGGACAGATTGAACAAATCGACATCGACTGCCGTCATAAAGATTTATGTCAGCCGGAACCTCTGGCTCAAATCGGCAAGGTTCTCGCTGTCAAATTGGAAGAGTTGAATAAATAAGGGAGGAGAAATAGAATGGCAAATCCTTTTGAAGATGCGGATGGCACGTATTTGGTGCTGATCAATGAAGAAGGCCAATATTCCCTATGGCCCGGTTTTATAGATGTGCCGAACGGCTGGACAGTCGTTCATGAGCAAAAAGGGCGTGAAGCTTGTTTGGACTATATCCAATCGCATTGGAGCGATATGAGGCCAAACAGCCTAAAGACTGTTGAAAATGTGTAATCGTATCAAAAAGAGACTGCTCGCCGCAGTCTCTTCAGCGTGTCGATAAACCCTCGCATTCGTTGTCAAGTCTGCGCGTTGGTGCTCACGAATTAGAACATTCGCTCCGCTCCAATGCTCATCTTTCCTAGAATTCAAGGGTTTTCAATCACGCTGAAAACATGACAAAATCCTAAAGCTTTTAAAACGCTTTAGGATTTTGTCAACAAACTTCCGAAGAGACTGCTCGCCGCAGTCTCTTTTTCTATCTTACGCAGACGTTTGGGTATGATCACAATCCCTGACCGGGTTTCCGTTTTCATCTGTACACCAAGATTGGGATAAAAACGCTAAAAACACAGCGGCCCACTGATCTGCAAACTGAATCAGAATACCCCCGTCATGCCAAGAGCCGTTGTCTTTTTTCCAGCGGGTATCCATTGCATTCCCTTGATTCATATGGATATTGTGCATTCCGTTGGTCGGGGTAAAGCCGAATATTTTATCTGCAGCCTGTTCAGGTCCGAATTTTGAACCGAATATATAAACCGGCGCTTTCTCATCTTGTGCTTTCTTCATATAGGTTTCAATAAAATCATTTAAATCATTATCAGGTCCTGTGATTTCATGAGGCAAAGGCTTCATTTCCCGCGGGTCAAACAAATTGCCCCGCACATAATCCAGTGCCACTTCACGGTTTGCTTCATTGATCCTTGTATATCCATACGGCATGTTCGGAAGGATGGTAATTGAGCCCGAATCAAACTGATCGTCAGCCAAATACAATACTTCAGATTCCTCAGAACTGGACATCACATTGATGGCGCACCTGTAATACGTATTCTCTTCACCGAGCATTTTGACTTGGAAATGAGGACTGTCATCATCTGTTTCCCGCTTCATGTCTAAGACTATGCCTTTTAACACGCCATATTGCTGAACAGCCATATGAATCCTCCTTTATGATCAACTTCATAGTCATAATTCGTGAAATGGTCTCTTTTTTCCTTTTAAAAAATAAAAAAGCCTGCAGAAATCTTTCTGCAAGCTCATTGTGAATTAAGCACCCGCTACAGATGATTCATCCTGTAAAGCTTTCTCGGCAGGAACATACTCATAGCCTAGATCTCTTGCTACAGCTTCATAGGTCACGTGTCCGTTTGCGGTGTTTAAACCCGCTCTCAGTGCCGCATTGTCTGCGAGCGCTTTTACTGCCCCTTTGTTCGCGATTTGCAGCGCGTATGGAACAGTAACGTTAGTCAGGGCGATTGTTGACGTACGAGGGACTGCGCCCGGCATGTTCGCTACAGCATAATGCACAACCCCGTGTTTTTCATATGTTGGCTGATCATGTGTTGTGATATGGTCGACAGTTTCGACGATGCCGCCTTGGTCGATCGCTACATCAACAATGACTGAACCAGGTTTCATTTGTTTTACCATTTCCTCAGTGACAAGAGTCGGAGCTTTAGCACCCGGAATTAATACCGCGCAAATGAGGAGATCCGCTTCCGCTACAGCATCAGCAATATTGACCGGATTAGAAATTAACGTTTTAATCTGATGGCCGAAGATGTCATCAAGCTGGCGCAAGCGGTCTGCGTTTAAGTCAATGATCGTCACATCTGCACCGAGGCCGACAGCCATTTTCGCCGCGTTTGTCCCGACAACGCCTCCTCCGATAATCGTTACTTTTCCGCGAGAAACGCCCGGCACCCCGGCAAGCAGAATGCCTTTTCCGCCTTTAGGCTTTTCTAAGAATTGAGCGCCGATTTGCGCCGCCATTCTGCCCGCAACCTCAGACATTGGTGTCAGAAGAGGCAATGCCCGGCCTTCACTGACCGTTTCATATGCGATGGCAGTTACTCCTTTATCCTTCAAGGCCTGTGCAAGCTCAGGCTCAGCTGCTAAATGAAGGTACGTAAACAGCACAAGTCCTTTGCGGAAATAAACATATTCTTCCGGCAGCGGTTCTTTTACCTTCATGACCATTTCGGCGTCCCAGACCTGTTTCGGATCAGCAATGATTTCCGCTCCTGCTGACTCATAGGCTTCATTTTCAAATCCGCTTCCAAGGCCCGCGCCTGTTTCAACCAGCACCCGGTGACCGTTTGAAATGAGCTGAGAAACGCCCCCGGGTGTTAATGCGACACGGTTTTCATTGTTTTTTATCTCTTTAGGAACCCCTATGATCATATCTGTCTCCTCCTGTATCTGTGATATTTTTAGTGTAGCTTGATATTTTGGAAAATTCTTTGTTTGATTAAGAAAATAAAAAAACATGGATTTGTGAAATTTCACAAATCCATGTGCCGAAGTTTGATATCTAAATAGATGGTGAATTTTTGATTCACATTTTTCAAATCAATTTCAGCGATCTGGCTGATCCGCTTGAGTCGGTAATTCAACGTATTAACGTGTATATTTAACAGCTTAGAAGCGGTATTCACGTTGCTGTCTGCTTCAATAAAGCGCTCTAGCGTCTCTACCATATTTGACTGGTGATCCCGGTCATATTGTTCCAGTTTGGAAAGCGAGTAATTATAATGGCCCGCCTGTTTCCGTTTTTCATTTAAGACATCTAAGTATTGATAAATGCCTAACTCAGAAAAGCTGAAAAAATGTTTGGTCTCTTCAGCGAACCGTTCCTTCGTTTTTAAGACGGACAATGCTTCCTGATAGGAGCGGGAGACAAAAGAAATAGAGTTGTATATTCCGCCAAAAGCGATAGAAACGTCTTCTATTTTATACCGCTCCTTCAGCTGTTTTTGCGTACTTAAAGCAAACTGTTTTAAATCTTGAAAAGGATGATCTGTTTTGGGTGAGGTTAATATAATAAGTTCATTGGAATCTACGGTCGCCAGCAGCACGTAAACCTGCTGGGTCGTTTCCTGTAAATATTGCAGCTGCTGTTCGATTTTTTCAGTCAGCTCGCCATTTATGCGGATGATCATAACGGAAAACTCTGAAGGAGCGGCCATTCCAAGCTTATGGAACCCATCCGCCATATCATCCTCCTGATGGATGTGTCCGGTCAGCATTTTCCAGAAAAATTCTTGGCTGCGTTCTTCATTTTTCGTTTTTCTGATTTGAAGTTTGAGAAGCTTGTTTTTCACTGCTTTTGCTGCCATTTGCAATGTCAGCAGATCTTCATCGGACAATGTTTTTTGGATCTCAAGCGCCCATATGAAGCCAAGTACTTGCTTGTTTTTCCAAATCGAAATAGCGACGCGATTGCTCAACCCGACTTCATCAATTTGCTTGACTCTGATCGGCTGGTCCGTTTTTAAGAGAGCTGGAATTGTCCCATCTTTCCACAACTTGTTAATCACCTTCTCCGGTACCCTTCTGCCAATAATGGTAGACGTCCGGGCAGGGTCTGTGCAGTCGCTGTGTGTACTGTAGGCAAGCAGCTTGTGGTTAACATCCTCTATGGTGATCGGGCACCGCAGAACGTCGCTGATATGATCAGCCACATCTTCAAGTCTGTCAAAACTATATTTAAACGGATCATTCGGCATGGTCATAAATCTCCCTACTTTTCGTGCTTGATTTCTCTTTGACATCTCATCCCCTTCCTTTTATTATGATTGTTGTTGTTTGTGAAAATCAACAACAAAGAACAGAAGCAAAAAAACAATTTCATGAGAGAAACGTTCTATATACATTTGGCGGTGTAATCGCCTTTTTGCAGGACAGTTGTATGCCTCATATAATACGACAGCTTATCCTATTAATCTTCTAAGAAAGTCATCGGAGGCGAGACTAATTAAGGAAAGAAAAAACTGAACCTTTCAGAAATGGTGCTGTAGCATCAAATTTTCTGAAAGGTTTTTTTTGGGAGTTGGAGAGTTATTTGGGTCTTTTGGATTATTCGGAGAATGAAGAGAAGATTAAGAAAATAAACCTATTTACTTTACAGTATATGTCATTTTAAAGTGATTCGGGGTAAACCATTGGACTCATTTTGTAAAATTAAAACATATTTGTTTGACTATGCCGAAAAACTGTTTTTATAATAATGACGTTCTAAAAATAAGTGAATTAGCCCATATTTAGGCTGATGGCACAGGAGGTAATGAGGAATATGGCAGGATTAATTCGTGTCACACCCGAAGAGCTAAGAGCGATGGCGAAGCAATACGGCGTTGAAAGCCAAGAAGTATTAAATCAGGTTGATCGTTTAAACCGAATGATCTCTGATTTGAAAAGCATGTGGGAAGGTGCTTCAAGCGAAGCGTTCGCAGATCAATACGAGCAGCTCAAACCTTCATTTATCAAAATGTCAGATTTGCTTCAAGATGTGAATCAGCAGCTTGATCAAACAGCAAATACACTTGAGTCTACTGACCAAGACATCGCAAATCAAATCCGCGGATAACAGTATGAAAGGGAAGGAGCGCCTGATTCAAAAGAAGACGGCGCTCTTTCTATGTAAGGGTGATCCTAAATGTATATTGATATTACAATAGATTTGAAACATTATAACGGCAGTGTCTTTGATCTCAGATTGTCAGATTACCACCCGGTGAAAAAAGTAATTGATATTGCTTGGCAGGCCCAAAGCGTATCTATGCCTCCGCGCGAAGGGCACTGGATCAGAGTGGTGAACAAGGATAAGGTGTTTTCCGGAGAATGCAAGCTGTCTGATTGCGGCATTACAAACGGAGACCGGCTTGAAATATTATGAAAGGATCTGGTTGAATGTCAGGTAAACAAAAATCATATTTAGAAAACCAATTAGAAGCTGTTGCCGAGAAAACAGATGCCGGCTATACATTTACCTTTCAACGGGAAAAAATAAAGCTTCTCGACGGTCTTGAAGCTAACGTGATCAAAGATATAAATCCATTTTTTCATAAAGAAATCGATGTGACGGATGATGAAGTAATCATCACAATCCAACCTCCCTCCTCCTATAAAGCATTCCGCTTCATGAAAGCTAAGGATAAAAAAAGTAAATGGCAGTTTGCCTATCAGCTTGTTCAAGCCGTACAGCAGCACAATCTGTCGAGGCTGAATTTGATTGTCGCTCCTGAAAACATTGTATTCGATAAAGGGCTTACGCCTTATTTTCTCCATTATGGAGTAAAAGAAAGCATTCCTCCTTACGAGCGTGATGAGGAAAGAGTATGGCAGGAGCTGAAAGCGGCAGCGGCTTTGGCAGTTGACGGCGCTTTTGCGTTTGAAGACTACCTGAAATTCAATGAAACGCTGACGTTCTCCGCAGAGGCAAAGGCGATATTAGATGCTGAATCCTATGATGATTTGCTCGAGCTGATTCAAACCCATATTGATGAGCTCGAAGCCAAAGCAAAAACATACATACATATCCCGAGAAAGAAGTGGAACATCCAGCGATATATCGGCCTGGGGCTCATTGTTTTGCTTGTACCGGCACTTATTTATTCGATGTACGCCTTATTTTTCGCGCAGCCAAAGCACCAGGCGATAGTGGACAGCAACCGTGCGTTCTTAAACAAGCAGTACAGTGAAGTCATCAGCACACTGTCCAAGTACGATGCGGAAAGCCTGCCTGAATCGGTGCAGTATCAGCTGGCGACGTCCTATGTTGAGGTCGAAAACCTGGGGAGTGCAAAAACCAAAAATATAGAAAATAACTTAGTCACCCTTCAATCAGACCCTCAGCATTTCTTGTATTGGATTGATTATGGTCGAGGAGAATACAAAGAAGCGATCAGTATCGGCCGTAAGCTTGAATACAATGATTATATTTACTTTGCCCTAGCTAAATATAAACAGCAGCTTTTATCTGAGGATACAAATGATGAAGACATACAAAAAGAACTTGACTCAGTAAATAGTGAGCTTGAAAAAGCCCAAAAAGAACGTCAAGAAAATAAACAGTCTAATTCTGAAACATCGTTAGTCGATACAAGCGAAGAACAGACACAAACAGACGAAGAAAAACAAGCAGAAGAGAAAGCGGCAGAAGAAAAAGCCGCAGCCGAGGAAAAAGCGAAAAAAGAAGAACAGAAGAAAAAAGAAGACGAGAAAAAAGAAACAGAAAAGAAAGATGAGAAAAAAGATGACAAATAACGTGAGACATGAAGCACAGGTCATCGCATGCTGCCATTCGGCCGTAAGGGGGTTCGCCATTTGAGTCTATTATGGGTTTTTTACCAAAATAACGTTCAAAAATTAAATCTGTCTAACCTCCCGTCGTCTCATCCGGTGACCATAGGGCCTGATGTGAAGGATTCTGTTACGATCAGCTCCATTCCATTTAATAGCGGAGTGATTTCTCTTAAAAGAAAGGAATCCGGCGGCCAATACGAAGTTTTCCTGGGAAATGATTGTCTTGGCACGATTGAAACGGATATATCATTTACTCTCCAAACGGATCAGCAGGATATACGCTTGATATTGACAGGCAGTGAACCTGAGAAATCCGTTTATTTTACGGGAAATCGGGATGAAATTGTATGTTCCTCAGAAAAAACGAATGCAGATATTTATCTGAATCCGCAAGATTTTGCATTTGCAGAACAAAGCACGTTTTCTTTGCTTCGTGCAGGCGGCAGCTGGTCGGTCCGCCCTGAAAGCGGGAAGATCTTCTTGAACGGAGAAAAGATCAACGCCAATACGCCGCTCAAGCCGGGGGATGAAATATTCTGGAACTTCACGCAAATGAGGGTGACGGAACAAGACCTGTTAGAAATTGTTCATTATGCCCAGTTTGAAACAGCGTTAACAGAAACGGTCAAACCGAGTACAGAGATGCAGAAAAAATATCCGCAGTACAGAAGAACGCCGCGGATGGTATACGATCTGCCGGATGACCGCGTTTCTTTCAGTTTTCCCTCTCAGGAGAGCGATCAAACCAACAGAGGGCTGTGGCTCGTCATCCTGCCTCCGCTTGTGATGCTGATCGTGATGGGCGTAGTTGCCATCATCCAGCCGCGCGGCATATTTATACTCGTTTCTTTGGCGATGTTTATGATGACTCTCATTACCTCGACTGTGCAATATTTCCGTGATAAAAACCAGCGGAAAAAACGCGAGGAAAAACGGGAGCGTGTATATAAGCTTTACTTAGACAATAAGCGGAAAGAGCTTCAGGCACTTGCTGAAAAGCAAAAGCAGGTTCTTGAATTTCACTTTCCTTCATTTGAACAAATGAAATACTTAACAAGTGAAATCAGTGACCGGATCTGGGAAAAATCACTTGAAAGCAAGGATTATCTCCAGCTGCGGCTTGGGACGGGAACAGTTCCGTCAAGCTATGAAATCAATATGAGCGGCGGAGACTTGGCGAATCGTGATATCGATGACCTCATGGAGAAGTCGCAGCACATGCAGCACGTCTATAAGGACATCCGCAATGCGCCGGTGACGGTTGATTTGGCAGAAGGTCCGATGGGGCTTGTCGGTAAATCACAAATTGTGAAAAATGAGATTCACCAGCTGATCGGACAGCTGTCGTTCTTTAACAGCTATCACGATTTGCGTTTTGTATTTATTTTTCATGAAGATGAGTATAAAGACTGGGAGTGGATGAAGTGGCTTCCGCAATTTCAAATGCCCCATATTTATGCAAAAGGGTTTATTTATAATGAGCAAACGCGAGATCAGCTCCTGTCTTCACTTTACGAATTGATCAGAGAGCGTGATCTCGAAGATGACAAAGAAAAACTGCAGTTCAAACCGCATTTTGTATTTGTCATCACGAAACAGCAGCTGATCTCCGAGCATGTCATTCTCGAATATTTAGAAGGACAGCATGAGCATCTGGGCATCTCGACAATTGTCGCTGCGGAAACAAAGGAAAGCTTGTCGGAAAACATTACAACTCTTGTCCGCTACATTAATGAGCATGAAGGCGACATTTTAATACAAAAGAAAAAAGCGGTAAGAATTCCGTTCCGTCTCGATCATCATCAGCGTGAGGACAACGAACGGTTTTCACGCACACTGCGGACGCTGAACCACCAGGTCGGCATTACGAATTCCATTCCGGAAACGGTATCGTTCCTGGAGCTTTTTCATGCGAAGGAAGTAAAAGAAATCGGCATTCAGCAAAGATGGCTGACAAGTGAATCGTCGAAGTCGCTGTCAGTGCCGATCGGCTATAAAGGGAAAGATGACATTGTGTATCTGAACCTTCACGAAAAAGCACACGGTCCGCACGGCTTGCTTGCGGGGACAACGGGATCAGGGAAAAGTGAATTTCTCCAGACCTACATCTTGTCACTTGCAGTGCATTTTCATCCGCATGAAGCGGCTTTCTTACTAATTGACTATAAAGGCGGAGGAATGGCGCAGCCGTTCCGCAACATTCCCCACCTCCTCGGCACGATCACAAATATTGAAGGAAGCAAAAACTTCAGTATGCGTGCGCTTGCTTCCATTAAAAGCGAGCTGAAAAAAAGGCAGCGCCTGTTTGACCAGTATCAAGTCAATCACATCAATGACTATACAAAGCTATACAAGCAAGGGAAAGCAGAAGTGGCGATGCCTCACTTGTTCTTAATTTCTGATGAGTTTGCCGAGCTGAAAAGCGAGGAGCCTGATTTTATCAGGGAGCTTGTCAGCGCCGCGCGTATCGGACGAAGCCTCGGCGTTCATTTGATTTTGGCGACACAGAAGCCAGGCGGCATCATCGACGACCAGATCTGGAGTAACTCGCGCTTTAAAGTAGCGCTCAAGGTCCAGGATGCCACCGACAGTAAAGAAATTTTGAAAAACAGCGATGCCGCAAACATTACCGTAACAGGCCGCGGCTATTTGCAGGTCGGAAACAATGAAGTGTATGAGCTGTTCCAATCTGCATGGAGCGGGGCGCCTTACTTAGAGGAAGTCTACGGTACCGAGGATGAAATCGCGATCGTTACAGATACGGGTCTGATCCCGCTTTCTGAGGTTGATACCGAAGATATCGCGAAAAAAGACGTTCAAACCGAAATCGAAGCTGTAGTTGACGAAATTGAACGCATCCAAGATGAAATGGGAATTGAGAAGCTGCCAAGCCCTTGGCTGCCGCCGCTTGCGGAACGTATTCCGCGCACTCTTTTCCCTTCAGACGAAAAAGACCATTTCCACTTTGCGTATGTCGATGAACCTGATCTGCAAAGACAGGCGCCAATTGCTTATAAGATGATGGAAGACGGAAATATCGGCATCTTCGGCTCTTCGGGCTACGGAAAATCGATTGCAGCCGCAACGTTCCTGATGAGCTTTGCGGACGTATACACACCTGAAGAGCTTCATGTCTATATCTTTGATTTCGGAAACGGAACGCTGCTGCCATTAGCGAAGCTCCCGCATACCGCGGATTACTTCCTGATGGACCAGTCAAGGAAAATTGAAAAGTTCATGATTCGCATCAAAGAAGAAATTGACCGCCGTAAACGTTTGTTCCGGGAAAAAGAAATCAGCCACATCAAAATGTACAATGCGCTGAGCGAAGAAGAGCTTCCGTTCATCTTTATCACCATTGACAACTTTGACATTGTCAAGGATGAGATGCATGAGCTTGAATCGGAATTTGTCCAGCTTTCCAGAGACGGACAAAGCTTGGGTATCTACTTTATGCTGACAGCAACGCGGGTGAATGCTGTCCGCCAGTCATTGTTAAATAACTTGAAAACAAAGGTTGTCCATTATCTCATGGATCAATCAGAAGGATATTCCATTTACGGCCGTCCGAAATTCAATCTTGAGCCGATTCCGGGACGCGTCATCATTCAAAAGGAAGAGCTTTATTTCGCGCAAATGTTCCTGCCTGTTGACGCCGATGATGATATCGGTATGTTCAACGAGCTGAAATCAGACGTACAAAAACTTCAAGGGCGATTTGCTTCAATGGAGCAGCCGGCACCGATTCCGATGCTGCCTGAGAGCTTGTCTACGAGAGAATTTTCTCTCCGCTTCAAGCTGGAACGCAAGCCTTTATCTGTACCGATCGGGCTTCATGAAGAAACAGTCAGCCCAGTCTATTTTGATTTAGGCAAGCATAAGCACTGCCTGATTTTAGGCCAGACTCAGCGCGGGAAAACAAACGTCTTAAAAGTAATGCTCGAACATCTGATTGATGATGAAACTGAAATGATCGGCCTGTTTGACTCGATTGACCGCGGCTTATCTCATTATGCGAAGGAATCAGATGTTTCATATTTGGAAACGAAAGAAGATATTGAGCAGTGGATTGAAACAGCAGAAGACATTTTCAAAACTAGAGAGGCCATGTATGTGGAAGCCGTCCGCCAAGGAGACGCGCAAAATCTGCGATTCTCACAAGTGGTGCTGATGATTGACGGGATAACGAGATTCCAGCAGACGATTGATACGAGAATACAAGATCGTCTCGCTAACTTCATGAAATCATACGCTCATCTTGGGTTCAGCTTTATCCCGGGCGGAAATCACAGCGAATTCTCAAAAGGCTATGACTCCTTGACGACTGAGATGAAGCAAATCCGCCACGCGATTCTGCTGATGAAAAAGTCTGAGCAAAATGTCATTCCTCTCCCGTACCAAAGACAGGAGCCTGAGATTCAGCCGGGCTTCGGATATGTTGTGGAAAACGGGAAGGAGCAAAAAGTTCAAATTCCTTTATGTTCTGCTGAAAGGGAGAGTGCTAGATGACAGAACAACGAAAAAGCTTGATCAAGTTAATATCCGCCGTCATCATCATTTTGCTGCTGCCGGTTTTGTTTTTCCGATTTATCGGAGACGATCCGACGAAAAAAGCAGTCAATTCCACCCGGCAAATCGCGGTGGTGAATGAAGACACAGGCGTATTGAGTGATGAGGTAAAGTCTGATGAAGAGGACAAATCCGCCCAGTTCGGCAAGGAAGTAGCGGCCGTTCTGGGTGAACGTCCTGATTATTCGTGGACGGTCGTAAACCGAAGCGCGGCCGAGACCGGTCTCGCTTCAAAGAAATATGATGCGATCGTCTACATTCCCTCAGACTTCTCAAAAAACATTTTGAGCTATGACAAAGACCATCCTCAAAAAGCAACGCTCGAATTCAGCATTCAAGATAACCTGAATGCGGTTAACAAAGAAAAAGTTCAGCGGGAGCTTGAGGATGCCCAAAAGACAATGAACAAAAAAATGTCGGCCTTATACTGGAATTTTGTTTCACAAAAAGTGGACAACATCAGAGGAGAATTTGACAAGATCGTCAATAAAGAATCTGAATTCCAGAATGTCATGTACAACTTTTACAAACCAAGCTCTAATGATTTAGCAGGTGAAATCAAACAGCAAAAAGACTTAATCGATGAGCTGAAGAAATCAATGAATGAAGCGCAAGGCACGACAAAAGAAAAAGCTTCTACAGCGGAGGAAGCTAAAAACACGCTGAAAGAATTCATTGATACAGTTGAAAGGTACAAAGAATATCAAGAGAATCAGAAAAAGCTGCTTTTGGCAGCCCAGGATTCAACACAGCAGCAAATCCGGACAGGTCTGGATGCCATCCAGGCACAGCAAAAGGCGAATCAGTTCAGCGAACGCATGAGCGGATTGGCAACCGGGATTAGCCAAGCTAAGACACAGCTCGGACAAACCAGTAATGTGCTGGCAAACGCCCAGCAAATTAGGGAAGGGCAAGTGTCCCAGCAGGAACTTGGCATGGCAAAAATCCAAAGTAATTTAATCGAACAATATCAGGCCGCATCAAGACAGGCTGCACTAAATCAGGTGTATGAATTGCTTGTCCCGGCACGTCAGGCATTGACAGTTGCGAAAGGGGACGACCCAGTCATAGACGATGGTTCTGACAACAATGATAAAGATAAAGACCCTAAAGAAGAAGATCCTGAAGAACTCAAAATTGATCTTGAAAAACAGCGTGAAGAACTGAAAAATATCGCTGCTGATATTCAGGATATTTCAGACAATCTGAAGGAGCCTGAAAAAGAGGACCCAACACCGGAGGACCCGGGTACTGAACCAGACGATCCGTCCACTGATAATCCAGAAAAACCTAATGACGGGGGCAGTACAAAGCCCGATGATACACAGGGTGACACAGGGAACGACAATAACAGCAGTGATACTGGTAATGACGGACAAACGGACGGCAGTACTCAGGATCAAGACCAGCAGAAGGGAACAGACGGTCAGGAGCAGAACGGTGATGCCTCTGATGGTGCGTCCGACAGCGGACAAACCGAAACGGGCACATCTGCCGAACAGACTGCATCTTCTGATTCAGCCCTTCAATTTATCAAGCTGGCAAATGAAGGCGGAACCGGAGATTCAGGAGATACCGGTAGCGGCGGAGATACGACGGAGCCTGGGGACCAAGATCAACCAGGAAACGATGACATTTCTGATATCGCCAAAGCAAAAGAACAGCTCAGCAAAGCGTCAGAACGAATTAAGCAAATCGAAGAAGAGCTGAAGGAAAAAGAAAATACACATAATGAAGCACTGAAGAAGAAGCTTCAAGAATTGAAAGAGCAAATGGACGGTCTAAATGATGAAATAGATGATCTCAAAGACCAAGTGAAAACACTCGATGATAATCTCAAAAGACTCGAAGCGAAACGGAAGCGGGAGTTTGAAGGGATTTACAGTACGATTCGCGAGCTTGAAAATAAAGATCAGCTTCAATTTTCAGGAGAAATCAATACAGAAAGCATCTCCGCTTTAATGAGATACTATAAATATCTATCTGTTTATGATTCTGTATTATCCGGTACGATTGACAGTGCTGCAAAAGCCGGCGCTATTAACGGCCAACAGGGCAACGTCAAATCAGTCCTGGCTCTCACACCTGAAGAATCAGCCAGCTGGGAAGCTCTCAAGAACAACACGATGCAAACTGATGAAGACATTAACAGCTTCATCGACGGAATGACCAAGTTTGCGGACGACTACAGCGGCTTTATCCGTGACTCTCAAGCAGGTGTTCTCGACGAACTGACGAAAATCTCTGAAAGTGCCGCAAAAGCGACAGAACAGCTGGTAACAGGCGCAACACAGGAATCTGCGACGTTCAGCAACGACGGGCTGTCTGGCACCATGGCACTGAGTGTCCAAGATACGGTCGGCCAGGAAGTGCTGCAAATGTCAGACATGATGGGTTCATTGTCTGATCGCCAGTCAGGCATCATTGATTACACAACCAACATGCAGCAAAGCGTCAATGATGTTCAAGCGAAAGCCGACACCTTAAACAACAACTGGGGGAAAAATGTCGCCTCCACGAAACTCGTGCGCAATGACGTATACGGCATACTCGGAAACACATTAGTAGACGGGCAAAACAATGGCTATGTATATGATTACTTAGCGAATCCGCTTAAAATCAGCGGAGAGGTTCCGGAAGAAAAAATTCAGACGGTACCGCCGGTTGTCATCCTTGTCATTGTGTTGATCAGCAGTCTGTTAATCGGCTATTTCAGCTCGTATTACCAAAACGCACCGCTTCTCGTCAAAGGAGCGTTATTCGGAATTCTGAATATCCTTGTCGGACTTATGATCAGCTTGTTCGGTTTGAATATTTATTCACTGCCGGACGATCAGACGATTAAGTGGTCGGTGTTCACGATTCTATTGCTGGTCGCAAGCTCTGCCTTCATCCGGACGGCATTCAGATTCGGATCAATCCCTGGATGGGTTGCTTCAGCAGCTATGATTCTATTCTATGTCGCACCGCTTATTGATTTGATCATGCCGAACTTTACATTTGAAGATCCGGTTTCGAAAGTATATATCGACATCCAGTACGGTACTGGGCACTTGTTTACAATGGGAATAACAGTTCTGCTGATCATTACGGTGATTGCCGCGGCTCTGCCGCTGATTATCCGGCTGATGGCTGAACACACAGCAGAAAGCGATGAAACGTATGAAGCGTAATCGCAGTATGGAAAAGGGGATCATGATTTGTATGCTCTCCTTTTCCCTTTTCATACCCTCTGCCGCGGCTGCCCAAACTGAAGAAAACACAGATGTCGCGCCAAACCAGTATGAGAAAAAAGACATCGAAATCGATACGAATTATTTGCATGAAGATACCTACTATGAAGAAAAAACAGAACTGCCTGAGGAACAGAAGGATATTACTTTTGATAAACCGAAGGACAAGGACGCCGAGCTGATAAAAGATTTGTTTACATCAACAAATGCCGAGGATTCCAACACGATTGCGGCCCAGTCGAAACAGCTTGGAATTACATTTGCTGAAAAACCAATAACAAAGACATCATCAACGGAAACAGAAGATGAACAAGAAACATCATCATTGCTGCTGCCGATGATCTATGTCGTACTGATCCTGCTCGGAATTGCAGGCATCGTGTTCCTCATCCCAAAAGTCACAGCGCAGGAAAACAAGAAGGCGTAGGCCGCGTGCTTGTGTTGTGTAAAAGCGGTGCCGTACAATAATAACGGAAAAGGAGGTTTCCAATGGAACTTTATATCATCACCGGAGCGTCAAAAGGGCTGGGTCAAGCCATTGCATTACAGGCTTTAGAAAAGGGGCATGAAGTCCATGCCTTATCCAGAACGAAAACGGATGTCTCTCATGAAAAACTAACGCAGCATCAAATAGACCTCATCAATCTCGAAGAAGCTGAACAGCAATTTGAAACATTGCTCTCATCCATCGATCCAGATCGTTATTCCGGTATTACCCTTATCAATAACGCCGGAATGGTAACGCCGATCAAACGTGCTGGCGAAGCGTCTCTTGACGAGCTTCAGCGCCATTATCAGCTGAACCTGACTGCGCCCGTGCTTTTGAGTCAGCTGTTTACAAAACGATTTGCTTCATACAGCGGCAAAAAGACGGTTGTCAACATTACTTCAGGAGCCGCCAAAAATCCATATAAGGGATGGAGCGCGTATTGCAGTTCAAAAGCCGGGCTCGACATGTTTACGAGGACATTCGGATTTGAACAGGAGGATGAAGAGCTGCCGGTGAACATGATTTCGTTCTCACCTGGAGTGATGGACACTGAGATGCAGGCCGTCATCCGTTCTTCATCGAAAAAGGATTTCCACCACATTGAACGATTCCGGAAATTAAATGAAACAGGAAGCCTTCGCAGTCCGGACTTTATTGCCGGCACGCTGCTTTCTTTACTAGAAAAAGGGACGGAAAACGGCCGCATTTATGATATTAAAGAGTTTTTGTAGAGCAGATATTTTCTGCTCTTTTTTTTATACAAAAGGCTGCAGCCATCGCATTTTATTGAACAGCCGCATATACTGACTGAAACGCTGCTTTTAGGGTATAACAATGATGATAAGAAGATCAAAATGATGTGACATAAGAATTGAGTTTCTCTGCAAATTATGTTAGGATTCTAAAAATATCTAAAGGAGGGGTTTCCATGAGAAAGGTTACATTAATGGATGTTTTCACCCATCCAATTGCACAAAAATATCTTCAGCGTTCCGGCGTGGCACATGCGATTGCCTGCGCTTATCATGCATACAGGCTGTCTGTGAAGGCTGACATTAATCCTGATTTAGCAGCAAAAGCGGCACTGCTTCATGACATCGGCCATTATGAATGGTATACAGACGGAAAGTGGGATTATGAGAAATACAAAAGAAATGACATTCATGCCATTAAAGGGGCGGAACGGGCGCATAAGCTTCTGATTCGGCTTGGCGAGGAACCGAAAGCGGCAAAAGAGATTGCACTAGCCATTTTGCTTCATACAGATTCCTATTTGCCTGAAGGCGAATTAGATAAAAACACGCTGCAGCAGATTGTCAAAAAAGCGGACGAACTGGATGAAGAGCCGGGCGGCCACCATCATTACCGCCAAATTGATCCTTCAACCGCACGAAAAAAAATAGAAAAGCTGGACCAATTAATCGACCAAGCCCAGGCATCCGTGATAAAGCCTGTATAAGTACGGAACAGCGCCAGCTTTCTTCGCTGTCTCCGCTTCATCGATACTTCCTTTACACCCGCTTCCAAACGTATTCTCCTAAAATCTCCGCACTCCTTTGTTTTATCAGGTAAGCCTGTGTCATTATCCATAAGCGCGGCATAAGCTGAGATAAAACACACAAAGGGGATAAAAGTATGGTCAACCAAGGTAGTCCGCAACTGGTCTCTTTAGTCGATCCTTATGTCTATCAGACCATTAAAAAGCTCATCGGCTCAAGGTTCGTTATACAGACAGTACGAGATACGGTCAGAGGCAGACTGATCGATGTAAAACCTGACCATATCACAATTGAAGGAGCCCGAAATTCTGTTTGTTTGATCAGAATCCAGCACATGATTTCCGTCACCCCAGATTACAGTGAGCGGGTCTAACAGTGCTTGCGCATGAAAAATAGGCGTACACCGGGACGTCCTATTTTTCAGTTAAGCGCTGTAAAAACGCACTATGATACATTGTTCCGTCAAGGTCAAAACCGGCAAATTCCTGATAGTCACCATCTGAAAAACAGAAAGTGACGCCGTACACCGTATAGCAGGAACGGACTGAAGCATGCTGACGGACACGAAAATGATAACCGTCTGAATCTTTTACATACAGCCGGGATTTCCCGGTAAATGGGGCACAGAGGTGTGCTGGCTCACCAAAACATTCGAATCCGGCAATTTTGCCGTCTTGGTCGATATCCAGCAGGATACAATCATTGACCTTAAGCTCCTCAGACCGCATATTCCTGTTCTTTTTTCGGAGGATGAACATAGATATAAGCCAGTTCTGGATCTGTATCGTATGTCACGGCCTTCATCACCAACACTCCTTTCATTATATTAAGAGTTCTGATATGAGTTCATTTTTGTTACAATGATGGGGTATAAGTTCTTTTATCTGACAGACAAAGAAAAACTAGGAGGAACAAAGCTTGTTGAAATCAAAAGTCCATTTTTGGACATTGCAGATTTTATTTGTTTTGCTGATTATTTTTGTAGCAACAAAAGTTTCATTTGTATTTCAGCCGTTTATTGTTTTTATCTCGACATTGTTTTTCCCGATGCTGATTGCGGGAATTTTGTATTTCATATTTAATCCGGTCGTCCGCCTGCTTGAGAAAAAAATTCCGCGGACATTATCCATTCTATTGATCTATTTACTGTTTATCGGTTTGCTTGCCTTTATTTCAGCGTCAGTCGGACCTATCATCACCTCACAGGTGACAGGGCTGTTTAACAACCTTCCTGATTATATAAAACAGATTCAGGCGCTGACAAAGGATTTGTCCCATTCTCAATGGTTTACCTGGATGATGAACCAGGATTATGTATCGATATCAAAAATTGAACAGTCATTGACAAGTTTTCTCCAAAACCTGCCGCAAAATATCACGTCCAGTTTATCTGCGGTGTTTGGCGTCGTGACAAACATCACGCTTGTTATTATTACTGTTCCATTTATCCTTTTTTACATGCTGAAAGACGGACACCGCTTTCCGCATTTGGCAGTAAAAATTCTACCGGCTTCTTATCGGACAGAAGGCTTAAAGATTTTTAAAGATTTATCCGATACGCTAGCGGCATATTTCCAGGGGCAGCTGCTAATCTGTCTTTTTGTCGGAACAGCGTGTTTTATCGGCTATTTAATTGCCGGACTGCCGTATGCCCTGATTCTTGGGATTGTCATGGCGATTACCAATATCATTCCCTATGTCGGGCCTTTTCTCGGTGCCGCGCCGGCTGTCATTGTCGGTTTTATGGACTCGCCGGCCAAAGCGCTGTTTGCGATTATTGTGGTCGTCATCGTTCAGCAGCTGGACGGAAACCTGCTGTCTCCTCTTGTGATCGGAAAGCGTCTGAATACCCATCCGCTTACGATTATTTTGCTATTAATCGGAGCGGGAAGCTTCGGCGGAATTCTCGGCATGATTTTAGCGGTGCCGGTTTATGCGGTAGTGAAGGCGTTCTTCCTAAATATTGTCCGCTTGATCAAGCTGCGCCAGCGGTCACGACTCGAGGAAAACGCAAAGCCAGCTGAATAGGCGGGCACCATTAGCGGCTCTTTGCATATGATGCTGTAAATCAATGCGGAGGTGGGGAAATGCCTGCAATTGTGGGGCCGATTTATATCATGTCAGTTACGGGTAATGCCGCGGCAAGCTTTGGAGACGTATTTGCGATTTCGCCAAAAAGCGTCGCTCATTCAGGGGCGGGGTCAGGCGCATTTCAGCTTGGTGATTTTGTGAAGATTAACAACCAAACGAGTAAAACTCTCTTCAAAGATGCCGATATCACTGATGAAACAGTTTCGTTTAACGGGTAACAGCCTTTTCACAAGAGGCTGTTGCTTTTTTATTGTATAATATGGGTAGTCTTTAAATAGAGAGGTCATGTTATGAAAATCAGAAAAGCAAATATCAATACGCAAACCGGAATGATCACGGACGTGTATCTGCATGAAAACAGAAAAGAACTGCGCACGCTTGTAGCGGTACCGCAGCTGGAGTGGAGCACGATCATTTCCTATGAAGAAGATAAAGCAACTCTGCCTGAACGGCTGGAAGCGTCGTTGCGCCGGCATACAGAGGAAATCCCTGCTGGTGAGCTGGCCAAAAAAATCATTCATTGGGTAACAGAAATGTAAACGGCGCTTGAAAGTTTAGCTCCTGCCTGATCAGGTGATAATGAAGACAAACAAGACGGGAGGACAGGCTTTTGAGTGAAGATAAAATGGATCTCTATTTGCAGCAAGGAATGTATGGGCCATTGGAGACAAAGCCTGACGAGCGCCATTTGTTTTTAGGCTCTTTAAGAGAAAGAGTCGTTTTGGCACTGACGAAAGGACAGGTGCTTAGAAGCAAACCGTATAAAGAGGCAGAGCACGAGCTGAAAAACAGCCATAACGTCACCCTTTTGATTAATGGAGAGCTTCAATACCAGTCTTACTCTCCTTATATCCAAATGGCGAACCGGTACGGAGTGCCCTTCAAGATTGTATCTGATCTTCAGTTTCATACGCCTTTAGGCATCGTCATTGCGGCTGACATCGCTGTGAATCGTGAATTGATATATATTCAGGACGACATTTATAATCGGTCAGTGCTGAAATCTTAAGAGACAAACGGACCGTTTGTCTTTTTGTTCATGGCAATTCACTTACAACTGGAGATAAGATATAATGTTCTCATACTGATGGCGGGGAGGCCGGCTATGAAAAAAGCACTTATTTGTATTGATTATACGAATGATTTTGTGGCGAGTGACGGAAAATTGACCTGCGGGGAGCCCGGCAGAATGATTGAAGAGGCGATCGTCAATTTAACCGAAGAATTCATCACAAACGGTGATTACGTCGTATTAGCAGTAGATTCTCATGATGAAGGGGATCAATATCACCCTGAAACCCGTCTTTTTCCTCCGCATAATATAAAAGGCACGGAAGGAAAAGATCTGTACGGAAAGCTTTTGCCTCTATATCAGAAACATGAACATGAACCTAATGTTTACTACATGGAAAAAACGAGATATTCTGCTTTTGCGGGAACTGATTTAGAGCTCAAACTCAGAGAGCGGCAGATTGGCGAACTGCATCTTGCCGGTGTCTGCACAGATATTTGTGTGTTGCATACAGCTGTTGACGCATACAACAAAGGTTTTCGGATTGTTGTGCATAAACAAGCTGTTGCCAGCTTTAATCAGGAGGGGCACGCATGGGCTCTTTCCCATTTTGCAAACAGCATCGGAGCGCAAGTGGCAGAGTAAGGAAGGGGAAAAACAGTGTTAGAGTACGGATTTAAAGATGACAGCCTGTCATTACATACAGACCTTTATCAGATCAATATGGCGGAAACGTACTGGAGAGACGGCATTCATGAAAAGAAAGCGATTTTTGAGCTGTTTTTCAGAAGGCTTCCGTTTGAAAATGGCTATGCCGTATTTGCGGGCTTGGAAAAAGCCATTGAATACTTGGAAAATTTCAAGTTTACGGATAGCGATTTGAGTTATTTACAGGATGAACTCGGGTATCATGAAGATTTTATTGAATATTTGCGCGGCTTATCTTTTACAGGTTCACTTTACTCCATGAAAGAAGGAGAACTCGTTTTTAACAATGAGCCGATTATGAGGGTGGAGGCACCCCTGGTAGAAGCGCAGCTGATTGAAACAGCTTTGCTCAACATTGTGAACTATCAAACATTAATCGCAACAAAGGCTGCCCGGATTAAAGGCGTCATCGGTGATGAAGTTGCGCTTGAATTCGGAACAAGACGGGCGCACGAAATGGATGCGGCCATGTGGGGAGCGAGAGCAGCCTTAATCGGCGGCTTTAGCGCGACAAGCAATGTAAGAGCCGGAAAGCGCTTTAATATCCCGGTTTCCGGCACACATGCGCATGCGCTTGTGCAGGCTTACCGCGATGAATATACAGCTTTCAAAAAATACGCGGAAACACATAAGGATTGCGTCTTCTTAGTTGACACGTATGACACGCTTCGTTCAGGCATGCCGAACGCGATTAGGGTTGCCAAGGAATTCGGCGACCGCATTAATTTCATTGGCATCCGTCTGGACAGCGGCGATTTGGCGTACCTGTCAAAAAAAGCCCGGAAAATGCTTGATGAAGCAGGATTTACAGATGCGAAGGTGATTGCTTCAAGCGATTTGGATGAGCACACCATTATGAATTTAAAGGCTCAGGGAGCGCGCATTGATGTCTGGGGTGTCGGTACGAAGCTGATCACTGCCTATGACCAGCCGGCTCTCGGCGCAGTTTATAAACTCGTTGCCATTGAAGAAAACGGGAAAATGGTCGACACGATCAAAATTTCGTCCAATCCTGAAAAAGTGACGACACCGGGCAGAAAGAAAGTCTACCGCATTATTAATCAGTCCAACCATCATTCTGAAGGCGACTATATTGCGCTTTATGATGAGCAGGTGAATGATCAGAAGCGGCTCAGAATGTTCCACCCGGTTCATACATTCATCAGCAAATTTGTCACGAATTTTTATGCGAAGGATCTTCATGAGTTGATTTTTGAGAAGGGTATTCTTTGCTACCAAAACCCTGAGATTTCAGACATACAGCAGTATGTGCAGGATAACCTCAGCCTGCTTTGGGAGGAATATAAGAGAATCAGCAAGCCGGAGGAATACCCGGTTGATTTAAGCGAGGACTGCTGGAGCAATAAAATGCAGCGGATCCACGAAGTGAAAAGCAGAATTGAAGAAGAGCTTGAGGAAGAATAAAGAAAAACTGGCCTTTCGTTCGCGAAGGGCCAGTTT
Organism: Bacillus sp. GW821-FHT01G09; assembly: GCF_059422205.1. Taxonomy (NCBI): domain Bacteria; kingdom Bacillati; phylum Bacillota; class Bacilli; order Caryophanales; family Bacillaceae; genus Bacillus; species Bacillus sp. GW821-FHT01G09. Next base: position 80,821 of record NZ_JBWKWL010000001.1, on the reverse strand, counting down.
TCTTTATGTATATATTATTTTTCATGTTTAGACAATTTTCGTCAAATTATTTGATATACTTAGGGATGAAAGCCGCGCGTATTGTAAGGGGGATAAATCAATGAGGGTGTTTGTTGCAAGACAGCCTATTTTTAATAGAAAAGAACAGGTTGTTGCTTATGAACTGCTGTATAGAGAAAGCGAAGAGAACGTGTATAGCGCTAAAGACGGCGATCAGGCAACAACAGATTTGGTGATCAACAGCTTTTTAAACATCGGAATTGAGAAGCTGACGGAAGGGAAACGCTGTTTTGTTAATTTTACGGAAAGCCTGATGTTTTCGAATCTTCCCACCTCCTTCAATCCGAAACAGCTTGTCATTGAAATCCTTGAAGATATACCGATCACGCCGGCCCTCATTTCTAGATGCAAAGAATTGAAAAAAATGGGGTATATGCTGGCACTTGATGATTTTTATGCAATAAACCCGCAAGATGAGGACTTACTGGAAAAACTCATGAGTTATATTGATATATTGAAAATTGATTTTCTCAAAACAACACGAATGGAACGCAGAAAAATTTTGCAAACCTACGGCTGCCGCGGCCTGATTTTTTTAGCGGAAAAAGTAGAGACCCGAAAAGAATATAAACAGGCGGTCCAAGACGGCTTTCAATTATTCCAAGGCTACTTTTTCAGCGAGCCGCGCATCATCAGCGGGCATGACCTATCGACTCATTTCTATTCTTACTATGAACTGCTTAACGAACTGAGCAAAGAGCAGCCTAACATAAAGCGTGTGACAGAGTACATAGAGCGGGATTTATCACTGTCCTATCAGATTTTAAAATTTTTAAACTCATCCCACAGCCGTTTGAGCCAGAAAATTGAAAGCATTCAACAGGCCATTATGCTGCTGGGATTTAATGAAATCAAACGGTGGATATATATTCTTTCCTTTAAGGATTTAAGCAGGAAAGGGCATTCCAGCAAGCACGAAATCATTAAGATTTCTTTGATAAGAGCAAAGCTTTGCGAACTGCTGGCGAGAAAGACATCCCGGCCGCAGCCTGCTTCTTATATGCTGATCGGAATGTTTTCTCTCATAGACACCCTCCTGCATAGAGAAATAGAGGAAATTGTTCAAGAATTGCCTTTAAAAGATGAAGTCGGGCAAGCATTATTAGGCCATCAAAACGACTACTACCAAATGCTTGAGCTTGTGAAATTAATTGAAAGCAACAACTGGGACACTTGCTCGGAATTAGGCAATCAACTCGACAAAGAAGAAGCGTATGAAAGTTATCTTGAGGCTCTGGAATGGTGTCATAATCTTATGGACGCAAAATGATTGCGGTCCTCTGACCACCGCAAAGCAAGAATCATTCGGCTTTGCGTTCCGATAAGGCTGATATAGATGCCGTCGGGATTAAAGACCGTATCCACTTCATGCCGGACGCCCATTTGTTTGATCAGGCGCCTTATAGTTTGTTTATCAGACTGTTCGGCTGCGGTCAGAATGCGGCGCGAGAGCTCCCGCGAGCCCGCAATGCGGCCGAGAACGAGCTGGGCATCCGCAAATATCCCTGCGGCCTGCTTCGCTGAACGGATAAAGGTATCAATATTGTTGGCAGGAGCGGGCGGACGGCGTACCTCATACGGATACACGTAAAACCAGGGATAACGATATCTCATGGGAGCACCTCACAAAAAAAAGGATGTTTCTATATGTATAGATCCCTAATTGCCGAATATGACAAAGCGAAAAGGCCACAACTTTAGCGTTGCGGTCTTTTTCGGTGTTTGTCGGTCAGGAAACGCCAAGAATCGCATATTCAATTTTGAAAATACGGTATGAAGGACTATAGTCTTACTTAGTAAAAATGCGAAACACGTTAAAATCAAGGGAATTAAGAATCTTTCTCAATTTGAGTACATATAAACGCTCTTTCGCATAGAAAGATAGTCCCGTTCTTGTTGTGATTCCTTTGAGTATAAGGACCTATTGAGATTTGCGGTGTCACGCAGGACTTTTTTGTATACTTTTCGGTGAAAAATAAGCCGAAAGCAGATACACTATTAGTAACAGATCAAATACCTAGGACTCGTTCACCATACACAATTCATTGATCTTTCAAAAAAAGGAGTGTGGAAACGATGGAAAAGAAACTTGAAGAAGTAAAACAATTGTTATTCCGACTCGAACTTGATATTAAAGAAACGACAGATTCATTACGAAACATTAACAAAAGCATTGATCAACTCGATAAATACAATTATGCAATGAAAATTTCGTGAAAAAGACTTGGAAACAAGTCTTTTTTTTCGTTCTACCGATACAATAAATGGATAAAGTATTATATGATTGTTAAAAAACGAAAAACCTGCTGTCCTTTAAATGTCCCATTTAGTAAAATGGAATGGGAGGGGGGAAGTCGTTATTGAGCAGATATGTTTAGATTCTGTCCGGATCAAGGAGAAAATGAAGGAGATTGTAAGCCAAAAAATAATGAATCAGGACTTGGAACGATATCTTCAGAATTTTATTGAGTCTAAGGATACGTTTGAGTTTGCCGATTTGGCTCTTCATCATTATTTAGCTTTTAACGGTCAGGACCAAAAAGCAATCGAATTGCTAGCTGCTGGAATTGAATTGCTTATACTCTCATTCGATATTTATGATGACTTAGAGGATCAAGATAATGGAAGTGCTGTCTGGATGAAGATTGACTCGTCAATCGCTTTAAATGCAGTTACAGCTCTTTACACCCTAAGTATACAAGTGATGTGTCAAGCTAGTCATGAACCAGAATTTTCACAAAAGATATTGAATTTTGCGTTACAATCAATTCAAGGCCAGCATGATGATATTGTGAATGCGCCGCAAACTGAAGAAGCCTGTCTTGAAATGATCAAAAATAAATCAGGAGCACTAACGGCATTGCCCTGTGTAATGGGAGTAATGTTGGCAACAGGCAAATACCATCCCATCGTGGCTTCTTATTCTTATGAACTTGGGATTATTTCACAGATCGATAATGATTATAAAGGTTTGTTTTACTTAAATAACGATTTTGTTCAGAAAAAAAATACATTGGCATACTTATACTTAAAGAAACAATTTAACGATGCTTCAGCGGAGCTACTAAGTTTATATCAAAAACCAGAGGAATTTGTTTCTATTAATACTAAGGCTTTGAAGCGAAAATTGACAGAAGCAGGCGTCATACAATATTTACTGGTGATGAAACATTTATCTCTCCAAAAAATAAAAAATGAAATGTCACAATTAAAACTAGGAGAAGATAAAACTGAAAAATTATTGTCTGTTATGATTAAATAAGGAGGGGATTTATTATGCAAGAAATGGTAGGATACTTAATTAAATACCCAAATGTTTTAAGGGAAGTAATGGAAGGGAATGCTTGTTTATTGGGTGTTGATAAAGATCAATCTGAATGTATCATAAATGGTTTTAAAGGGTTAGAAATTTATTCAATGATGGATTGGCACTATTGAGGGTTAAATGAAGTCTAGAACCAATAAAATTTCTGTATTGTTAGTTGTAATAAGTCTGTTATATGTTATTTATTTGACCTATATAAGCAATAATAATTTGTTAGTTGGAGCAACTGTTTCGAAAGGGAAGAACGGAGACGTTGTAATTACCAATGTAGATGAATATTCAATGGCATCATACAGCGGAATAGAAAAAGGGGATATCGTAAAGCGTATTAATAATCAAAAGATAAACACTAAAGAAATAAAAATGAATAAGCTTAAAAATGTGAGCTCAATGGTTGTTGAGAGAAATGGCAAGGATGTTGAGCTAAAGCTGACTTTATTTAATGATAAAAATTTTTCTACTTACTTAATACCGTTAATGTTTTATATTGTTTGTTTATTTTGTTGCCTATTTATAATAAAAATAAATGAATCAAAGGATTTACCATCTGCTTTAGTTTTAATTATATTTCTGTTATCAGCTTCTATTGCTTATATAAGCGCAGGAGTTTCTGTTAAAGGCGATATACTATGCAGATGTATTATGGTGGTAACATTAATATCTGTACCGCTAAACTACCTTCTCTTTCTTTATCATTATTTTAGAGAGTTAGGCACTACCTTATTTGATAAAAAAGTTTTCATTTTATATTTGGTACCGATCATAAATGTAGTGTGTGAAATGTTCCGTTCACACCTTTTCTTTCGTGATTATGTGCCTAAATTAAGTTTACTATCCTTTTTCTTTTTATTTATCATAGTAGGGATATATTTCTGTATCATTTTAATTAAAAATAAAGATACTGAACAAGCGCATATTATTAAGGTTCTCACTATTATTAATATCTTTTCTTTCTCACCTTTTTTGTGTTTATATTTGATACCTTATGTCTTTTTAAATGCGCACTATGTTTCATCCTTTTTAGCAGCTTCATTTATGATGCTAATACCTTTCTCCTTAGTATTTCAATTCATGACAAATAAAATCTATAATGTAGATTTTATTTTAAGCAGATTAAGGTACTATGGCTTTTTAGCTCTAACGCCAACAATTATTCTAATCTCTACAATTGAATTAATTAGTAGTCCTGATAGTGATTTTTATAGTGTTAAACTAACCTTTTTAATTTATATTATCATGTTGGCGGTCTTTTATTATAAAGAAGTACTTGATTTCAGATTTAGATTAAAAAGGGTCTCGGAAAAATTCAATTATCAAGACAGTATATATAAATTCACGCAGATGATAAGAGACTCTACTTCCCTGTCTCAAGTATTTGAAGAACTGAAAAATACTATACTTGAGGTTTCTCTTGTTAGCCGAGCACATGTATATGAAGTTTCAGCTGACGGAAATATTAAACTATATGATGATGAGAACGTAAATTCATTTGAAAAAGTCTATGAAAAAGAATTTAGAAAAGTAACATCCGAAATAGGTAAAATCGTTGAATTTAATAAAGGCTTTGTCATGAAAATAGGTGAACGCGGTGGTAAATCATTTGTGATCCTTTGTTTATCTAAAATGAATACGCCTCGTCTCACACTCGAAGAACTTTCTTGGCTGAAAACTTTGGCTTTTTATACAAACGTATCGATCGAAAACGTCATGAAAATCGAAGAACTGATGAGTCATTTAGAAGAAATAAAACAACAAGAATCCAACCCCGTATGGCTCAAAAAACTCATGTACACGATCGAGGAAAAACAACGCTCGGATCTCGCCCGCGATCTCCACGATTCGGTTCTTCAGGATTTGATTTCCTTAAAACGCCAGTGTGAGCTGTTTTTGGGTGATTTTAAGAAGGGTGATAATCCGTGCCGTGAAGAGGTGCAGGACAAGCTTGTACAGATGAATGAGCAGATGTCTGATGTGATTTCGATGACGAGGGAGACGTGTCATGAGCTGCGGCCGCAGCTTCTGTATGATCTTGGATTGGTGAAGGCGCTGTCGAAGCTGGTGGCGCAGCAGCAGGAGCGGGTTCCGTTTCATATTCGTTTAAATACCGGGAGATTTACGGCTTCCCTTGATCTGGATTCGCAGCTGAATTTGTACCGGATCATTCAAGAGTTTCTGTCTAATGCGGTCAAGCACTCTCAGGCGACGGATGTGCTGATTATGCTTATCAGTATTCAAAACAAAATCGTTCTTCATTATGAGGATGATGGCGTAGGGTTTGATCAGGAAAAGAATACTGAGCATTCCATGAGCATGGGGCTTTCTGGCATTAAGGAGAGAGTCAGGGCTTTAGATGGGCGCCTTCGGATTGAAACAAGTGAAGGAAAGGGCTTTAAGGCTGATATTGAAATCGAATTGTAATGGATTTATAACGGAAACGACTTGGCACAGGCCAAGTCTTTTTTATAAAATGGAAAAGAGTGAGTAAAAGGGAGGAAAACATGAAAAAGATACTAGTGATTGATGACCATCCGGCTGTCATGGAAGGCACCAAGACAATTTTGGAAACGGATTCGAATTTGTCTGTTGATTGTCTCAGTCCTGAACCGAGCGAACAGTTTATCAAGCAGCATGATTTCTCGTCATATGATCTCATTTTAATGGATCTGAATTTAGGCGGCGAGGTCAATGGGATGGAGCTTTCTAAACAGATTTTACAAGAGAATCCTCATTGTAAAATTATCGTGTATACCGGTTATGAGGTCGAGGATTATTTCGAGGAAGCGATTCGTGCGGGTCTGCACGGTGCCATCAGCAAAACGGAATCTAAAGAAAAGATCACCCAATACATATACCACGTACTCAACGGAGAAATTCTAGTCGATTTTGCTTACTTTAAACAGCTGATGACTCAGCAAAAAACAAAGCCGGCTCCTTCCTCTCAAAAAGAACAAGATGTGCTCACACCTAGAGAATGCCTGATTCTTCAAGAAGTTGAAAAGGGATTTACAAACCAAGAAATCGCAGATGCCCTTCATTTAAGCAAGCGGTCCATTGAATACAGCTTGACATCGATTTTCAATAAGCTGAATGTCGGTTCACGGACGGAAGCGGTTTTGATTGCGAAATCAGACGGTGTACTTTAAATGTTGGGGGTGTAGATGATGGATACGAAACACACATTGCTTGAAGCGCTTGGTATAGAGATTGTTGAAAACACAGCGGAACGTTGCGTTGCGGTCATGCCTGTGGATCATCGGACGGTGCAGCCGTTCGGATATTTGCATGGGGGCGCTTCAGTGGCCCTGGCGGAAACAGCGGCGAGCGCAGGTGCACAGAACCTGATTGATCATTCAACACAGGCTTGTGTCGGTTTGGAGATTAACGCCAACCATTTAAAATCTGTAAAGGAAGGAACGGTAAAGGCGGTAGCCGAGCCCGTTCATATCGGCAGAACGACGATTGTCTATCATATTCACATATATGACGAGCAAGAGAGGCTGATCTGTATATCCAGATGCACGCTGGCTGTCATCAAGAAATAAAAAAACAGCCGGAACTCTGCCTGTCCGGCTGCTTATTTTTATAAATAAGAATCCTCTTTTCGTTTAATCACAAAGTTTCTGATTCCGTTATAGTCATCCTGTACGTTTCTCTCATCAAGCTTGACGCCGGAGTTATACGCAGCACGGCAGATCAAGTGCCCGCCGATAGGCGACGTAATAAAGATAAAGAGAATCCCAAGCAGGATTTTAGCGGAGAGCTCCCCCGTCACAAACCACAAATAGAAGAAGACACCGAGCAGAATCATATTGACACCTAATGTTGAGCCTTTAGAAGCAGCATGAGCGCGTGTAAACACATCGGGAAGGCGAAGTACGCCAAATGACGCAATGAGGCATATAAGAGCACCCAGCAAAATGAATACAGCCACAACAACCTTAGCGATTTCGATCATTTTCGATAATCTCTCCTTTCTCCAGGAACTTGGAAAATGCGATCGTTCCGATAAACGATAGAATCCCCAGCAGCAAAATAATATCCAAAAACGCACTTGTTTTCAGCAAAATGGAGACAAGCGCCGTGATTGCGATCAGATTGATGCCGATTGCATCCAGAGCCACGACCCGGTCAGGCACAGTCGGCCCTTTAATGACACGAATGACATACAAAAAGGTAGACACTGCCATAATGCCGAGCGCGATTTGCAGGATCAGCGTAAACATCACCGGCTCACCTCCTGTATGGCTTTTTCAAATGACTCCCGAATATCAAAAATCGCTTTTTCCGCATCCTCGATATCCATTGCATGAATATAAAGTATTGTTCTGTCATCTGAAATATCCATCACCAAGGTTCCCGGCGTTAATGTAATGAGCAGAGAAAGCAGGGTGATTTCCCAGTCCTTCGTCAGTTCAGTTTTAAAAGCAAAAATACCCGGTCTGATATTCAGTTTTGGAGATAAGACTGATTTCATCACACTGACATTGGCAAGGTACAGTTCCTTTATAAAAATGAAACAGAGCTTGATGATAGAAATCAATTTCCATAGATAAAACTGGCGAGTGAAAAAGCGCCGGAAGAAAAAGAGAGAGAGCATTCCCAGAATATAGCCTGTAATGAATCCTGCGGCGCTTGGACTGTTGCTTAAGAACATCCAGCAAAAAGCGAGAAACACATTTAATAAAATTTGAAATGCCATGCGATCTACTCCTTCAGAACAGCTTCGATATATTTTTCCGGATTCAGCAGCGTCTCGGCCGCTTGATCAACGTAAGGCGACACCCATTCTGTACCCACCCCGAAGAGAAGAGACAGCAAGAGAAAAATAGCTGCCGGATAAAGAAGTCCTTTAGCTGTTCGATGATTTGGTTTTGGCGTTGCTTTTTCTTCGCCCCAAAACGCATGTATAAAGATCCTCAGCACAGAGTACAGTACGAGCAGACTCGAAAGCAGAATCAGCATGGATATCGTAAATTCACCTTCTGCGAAGCCGCCCTCCGCAATTTTAAATTTGCCGACAAATCCGCTCAGTGGCGGAATGCCTGCAAGAGAAATAGCGGAAATGAAAAACATCCATCCAAGAACAGGATAGCGTTTGATCAGCCCGCCCATTTTATGCAGGCTCGCGGTTCCAGTCAATGCGATCAGCGTACCTGCCAGCATAAACAAAGCGCCCTTAATCAGCATATCGTGAATCAGATAGTAGATCGCGCCCTGAATAGATGCGGGGGTGTGTACTGCCACACCGAACAAAATCACGCCGACAGCGGTAATAATGTTATAGATCACAATTTTCATGACATTCGAATAAGCGAGTGAACCGATCACACCGAAAATCACAGTCAGCGCCGCCAGCCAAATCATCAGCTGATGGGTAAAGGCTGTATCGTGAATAAAAATCAATGTGAAAACCCTCGCAATCGCATATAACCCGACTTTTGTCAGCAAAGCGCCGAACAACGCGGAGATTGCTGCCGGTGGCGCGTAATAAGAGCCTGGAAGCCAAAAGTAGAGGGGGAAGATTCCGCCCTTCATGCCAAATACCAAAAGCAGCAGGACACCAATCACAGTGATCAGCCCGGTTTGTCCTGATTCGCTGATTTTCACGCTAAGATCCGCCATGTTTAACGTACCGGTTACAGCGTATAAAAAGCCGACCCCTATGACAAACAGGGCAGACGATACGATATTAAACACAATATATTTAAGGGATTCCCGCAGCTGAATTTTTGTGCCGCCTAATACAATCAGCATATAGGAAGCAATAAGCAGAAGCTCAAAAAATACGTACATATTAAATAAATCGCCTGTTAAAAACGCTCCGCTGACGCCAGCAAGCAAGAACTGAACGCCGGAGTAGTAAAAGGAGCGCTCCCGTTTTTCACCGACAGAACGGAAGGAATAAAGCCCAACCAATAAACCGATGATCGCTGTTGTGAGAACGAGAAGGCTGGCGAATTGGTCTGCGGCAAGCACAATGCCGTACGGCGCTTTCCATCCGCCTAGGCTGAGTGTCTGGATACCTTTTGTGAAGACAGTCTGTACAAGTATGCCGCTAATCACAATCCCGATGGCCGATGCCGCCGTGCTGAAGATTCTCATGAGCATAAGATTCTTCGTCATGAAAATCAGAAGAATAGCCGACAAAAGCGGGATCAGGATTGGCAAAATAACAAAATTATTCATGTTGATCATTTCCCCTCATTTGATCCATATCGTCCGATTTCAATTCCTGATAAGCGCGAAAGGCCATGACGAGGATGAATGACGTAACGCCAAAAGAAATGACAATTGCGGTCAAAATCAGGGCTTGCGGAAGCGGATCGACAAATGATTTGGCATGCTCGCTCAAAATCGGAGCGGCGCCTTTCTTTAATCCTCCCATAGTCAAAAGCATTAAATGAACGCCATGGCTTAACAGTGCTGTTCCGATAATGACGCGAAGCAGGCTTTTAGACAGCAGCAAATACGTGGCAGCCATAAAAATAATACCGGCTAATACAGCCATTAAGATTTCCATTATTCTTCCTCTCCAATCGTTTGAATAATGGTCATCGTTATGCCTACGACAACAAGATAAACGCCTAAATCAAATATCGTCGCTGTGGCGAGCTCCGTTTTCCCAAGGATCGGCAGCTGAAAGTATCCGAATGTGTGGGTTAAAAAAGGAGCCCCGAAGACAAAGGAGCCAACGCCTGTTAATACAGCGAGCAGAAGGCCGGCTCCCGCGACATAAATGAAATTGACCGGCAAAAGGGAACGCACGGTTTTTAAATCATATGCCAAGAGCAAGAGAACGATGGAAGAGGACGTGATCAGTCCGCCGACAAAGCCTCCTCCGGGCGCGTTATGCCCTGATAAAAATAAATAGAAAGAGAAAAGCAAAATGATAAAGGATACAAGCTTTGTCGCGGTTTGAAGAATCAAGTCATTTGTTTTTTGTTCATTCACCGCTTTTCCCCTCCTCTTTTACTTTTGTTTTAATCATGCTGTAAATGCCGAGAGCGGCTATCGTTAATACCGTAATCTCAAACATTGTATCAAATCCCCTGAAATCAACGAGAATGACATTGACGACATTATCCCCTCCGCCGAGATCGTGGCTGTGTTTGACAAAGAAGGACGCAATGCTGTCTTTTGTCCGCTGGCTTGAGGATGCGATGCCGAGCAGAGTAACGATAACACCGACGCCTAAAGAAATGATAAAATTCGTCATCCGGAACGTTCTCGTTTTTGTTTTCAGCCTCAGTTTCGGCAAATGGTAGAAGCAAAGCAGAAACAGTGCCACAGAAATCGTTTCAATGACGAGCTGAGTCAATGCCAAGTCCGGCGCTCTGAAAATGACAAAAAACAATGCAAGCGTATAACCGACAACACCGAGTGCAATGATCGCCGTCAGTCTTGACCTAGCAAAAACAGTCGCCACTGTGGCGCTGATCATGACAAGCGTCAAAATGATTTCGTATACACCGATTTTAGCCATGCCTTCCGTTTTAAATGAAAATCCGCCTTTAATGGCAAAAGCTCCGCCTATCAGAATGATGAAACCAGCGAAGATATACAGCAAATAATCTCTTAAAAACCCGGTCATATATTGTTTTGTGACCCGGTAAGAGCCTTTCTCCATCAGAGTCAAAAGCTTATCATATAACCGGTTGAGTGTGAGTTTCGAAGGAAACAGTTTATAGATTCCCTTCCACTTATCCAGCGACAAATAACCAATTGTTCCGATCACAACAATACCCGCAGTCATGAGCAATTCCGTTGTAACCCCATGCCACTGTGAAATGTGAACGTGGAATTTCTCATGGCCGTCAAGCAGTGTCGGATAGATTGAGTTCATCGCAGGCTCTATCAGGCTGTACGACAATATATTCGGGAAAAAGAAGAGACTGACAGCCAAAGCGACAAGAATGACCGGTGGAACGAGCATGCCGACAGGCGCTTCGTGAGCCTGTTTTTCAAGCTGTTCAGGCTGGTAACTTCCTCTGAATGTTTTAAACAGCAATTTCATGCTGTAGATAAACGTAAATACACTTCCGATCCAGGCGAGAACAGGGAACAGAACGCCCCATGTCTGCACGTTGAACAGGTCGAAATGTGTCACGCGAAGCATGCTTGTGAAAAACATTTCTTTACTCAAAAATCCGTTAAACGGCGGTAGGCCGGCCATTGAAAATGTCCCGATTAAGGAAATGGTAAATGTAATCGGCATAATCGCCATCAGGCCGCCTAGCTTCCGGATATCCCGTGTGCCTGTTTCGTGATCGATAATCCCGACTGCCATAAACAAGCTTCCTTTAAAGGTTGCGTGGTTGATCAAATGGAAAATGGCAGCCATAGCGGCAACTGTATAATATTCTGTATGGCCGTAATGAAGGGCCGCAGCACTGACTCCGAGCATGGAGATGATCATGCCGAGCTGGCTGACGGTTGAAAACGCCAAAATCGATTTTAAATCAGTTTGTTTCACGGCATGGAATGAACCCCAAACCATCGTAAAGAGGCCAACGAGGGACACCATCCAAAACCACTGAGCTGAAAAGGCGAAAATAGGACTGAATCTCGCAATCACATAAATGCCGGCTTTTACCATAGTAGCTGAATGGAGATAAGCGCTGACAGGCGTCGGAGCTTCCATCGCATCAGGGAGCCAGATGTAAAAAGGAAATTGCGCTGATTTCGTAAAAGCCCCTAATAAAATGAGAATCATAGCCGGGATAAACAATTCGTGGCCGGCAATTAATTGAACCTGGTGAACCATCTCTCGAATACTGAAGGAATCCGTTATCAAATAAAGGAGAATAAATCCGCCGAGCATGCACAGCCCGCCGCTGACCGTAATCAAGAGTGATTTGGCTGCGCCATAGCGCGACTTTTCCCGCTTATACCAATAGCCGATCAGCAAAAAGGATGAAAGGCTTGTAAGCTCCCAGAACATGTAGAGAACCATGACATTGTCTACTAGAACGACGCCGAGCATGGCGCCCATGAACATCAATAAGTAGACATAAAAGGGCCCAAGCTGTTCTTTTTCTTTCGATAAATAAAAAATGCTGTAAAGAGTGACCAAAGAGCCAATGCCTGTGATCAGTAAAGCGAATAATAACCCGAGGCCGTCTATATAAACGGTAAAGTTAATGCCGAGTGACGGAATCCACTCTAATACCGATCGAAGTGTTTCTCCAGATTGTGTCATCCTGATCATTGGGAGAAAGTATATAAACAGCAAGACGGGCAGGATCAACACAAACCAGCCCGTATGCACTCTTTTTGCGTATTTTGCCAAGAAGGGAATGATAAAAGCAAATAAAAAAGGCGATAAAATAGCAAGATGTAAGAGCTGCAAAGATAAGACCTCCTTTTCTCGTTCTCAATTGAAAAATGCGCTATGTATGAAATATACGGTCAAACGACCTAGTCCAAATTATATCGCACTTTTCTGCAAGCTGCCACGCTTCGAACTGCTATAATGGGTTTTTATGAGTTCTTTTGACCTCAAAATAAGTCTAACAAAAAAGAGGTTATTTGTATATTTAAAATCAATCCTGATCAAGCTGAAGGTAAGGAGCTGGTCATGTGAAAAGAAAAGTCGTGATGTGCTCAGGTTTATTCTGCTCAGTATTTGCAGGGGCATTCATGTTGAATCAATATGACGGGCGCAGCGGTGTGGCGGCTAGTGATGAGTGGGAGCTGTATTTACTGGAGCACCACCTGTCAGCCAGAATGAGTGAGACGGAATCAAAGGATCTGCCGTTTGGTCCCCGAGAGTATATTCGGATTGTGAATAAATAAAAAAAGAGTTCCGCATAAAACGGAACTCTTTCTGTTTATGAAGTGAAAAAACGAAGCAGCACTGTCGCGCAAATAACTGTGCCTGCACCGCCGAGACGGGTTGAAATTTGGGCAAACGGCATAAGGCCCATTCTTCCTGATGCTGATAAAATGGCAACATCACCCGTTCCGCCGAGGCCGCTGTGGCAGCAAGTAACGATTGCGGATTCAACCGGATACATGTTCATCAGCTTGCCTACAAAATATCCAGAACCAATCATCGCGATAACAACTGAAATACAAATGATGACAAACGGAATAGAAATCACAGACGCTACGTCATCCAACGGAATAAAGAGGATGCCGAGACCGACCATCAGCGGCCATGTAAAGCTTGAAGAAATAAACTTATAAAGCTGGTAAGCGCCTTCTTCCATTTTTTTCGGAAGAATATTTGCATACTTGACAGCCGCAGCTGAAATAATCATTAAGATCGCGCCCGGGATGAAGATGAATTTCTCCAATAACCCGCCAAAAATAAAGAATGTACACGCGAGCAGAACTCCTGCTCCCATTAATTTGAAATCAATTTTTGCTTCGGCTTCTTTTTGATTGAAAATCTCATTTGCTTTTTTAGATTTTACGAGACGTCCGTTCCCATTTAGATCTGGACGCTTATCGCCAAGCTTTTTCATTAAGGCTGCACATATGATAGCAAAAACGTTTCCTATAATTGCGGCTGGAACCAGCTGAGACACAAATACATCAGCAGATGAGCCCAGTATTTGTGAGTAGGCGATTGAAAGCGGCAAAATTCCTTCGCCTATTCCCCCGGCAATAATCGGGACAACAACAAAGAAAAAGGAATCATAGGCACTATAGCCAAAAATAAATCCGACAAGGATGCCGGCTGCAACAGCCGCGATCGTTCCTGCAACCAGTGGAACGAACATTCTGATAAACCCCTGTATTAAAACAATTCTGTTCATACCGAGGATACTTCCCACAACAAGGCAAGCGATATAGAAATAAAGGAAGTTAGACGTTTTCATCAAGTTGGTTACAGCGTCTAAAGATGTTGAATTCAGTACATTGTAAAAGACTAAAAATGAAGGAACAAACAAAGATAAAATAGCAGGGCCGCCAATATCCTTCAATATCGGTATGCGTTGGCCTATGTCTCCGAGAAACACACCAAGAATCATAATGATGGCAAACCCGCCAAGCATATTTGCCGGCAGCTCATTGTAATAGGCTGCAAGAATAATAATAACAGCTAATACTGTGTATAAAGGCAGAGGAATCACACCGATTTCCCAAGACCAGATTTTTTGAAACAGGTTTTTCCCCTGTGAGTCTTTTTGCTCAGGTGAAATTGTCCCCGTTTTTGGAATTGCTCCCATGTCATACACCCCCATGTATTGTTTGTTACAGTCTACAAGAAAGCGTTAACACTTCATATTTTTTTAAGTTAAAAAACTAATAAACAATTAAATTAAGGGGGTCTTTTGGATTAGAAAAAAATCCCTGAGAATCGTCTTCCCAGGGGAGAATGTTTATCTTTTTCCTTTAATATAAGGCACGCCATTGGCTTTTGGCGCATCTGCCCGCCCGATAAAGCCGGTTAAAGCGAGAATCGTTAAGACATAAGGAGCCATCAGCATATACACATTTGGTATGTCTTTAAAAAGAGGGAGCAGCGATCCAATGATGCTTAAGCTTTGGGCGAATCCGAAAAACAGGGCGGCCCCCAGTGCTCCGATCGGATGCCATTTTCCGAATACAAGCGCTGCCAGGGCGATAAAACCTTGCCCGGAGATGGTAGAGTGCGTGAAATCAAGCGCAATTGTGGAGGCATATACGCCGCCGCCGAGACCGCCGAACAATCCGCTGATCATCACGCCGATGTAGCGCATTTTATATACGTTGATTCCCATCGTATCGGCCGCCATCGGATGCTCGCCGACAGAACGGATACGAAGGCCGAACGGCGTTTTGAACAAGATAAACCAGGAAATAAAGGCAAGTGCTATTGCAAGAATAGACGTATAATAGACATCCGAAAAGAAGATCTTTCCCAAGACGGGAATATCGCCCAAACCGGGGATTTTCGTCTTATAAAAAGGCTCTGGAATTTTGTCTGTCTGCGCTTTGCCGTAGATCAGTTTGACGATAAATAAAGTTGCCCCAAGCGCCAGCATGTTAATGGCGACACCGCTGACTGTCTGGTCGGCGCGAAACGAAATCGCCGCTGCCGCGTGAATCAGTGAAAACAGGGCGCCTGCTGCCATGGCGGCAAGGAGCGAAAGCCAAGGTGCGGCGGCACCTAATTCCTGACCAAAAAATAAATTAAATAACACGCTGGTGAACGCCCCGATAATCATGAGGCCTTCTAGGCCGATATTCACCACACCTGATCTCTCGGAAAACACGCCGCCGAGAGCAGTTAAAATAAGCGGGGCCGCATAGACGAGTGTGGCAGGGACAATGATAGATAAAATCTGCACAATGTCCACTTAGTTCGCCCCCTTTTTCTTCAATTTGCCCATGACGAAACGAATCGCATAGCTTGAAGCCACAAACAGAATAATAATGGCAATCACAATATCAACGACCTCTGATGGAACGCCTGATTCAATCGGCATATTTAATGCGCCGATTTTCAGCCCGCCAAGCAGGCATGCTGCCAGTATAACCCCGATGGCTGTGTTTCCCCCGAGAAGAGCGACAGCGATACCGTCAAAGCCTACGCCGGTAAATGCGCCTTTCACTGCTGCGTATTCGAATGTTCCTAGCCCCTCCATGGCTCCGGCAAGGCCTGCAAAAGCGCCGGAGATAAGCATGGAGGTCATGATATTCTTCCGCACGCTCATGCCGGCATACTGGGAAGCGTGCTGGTTAAACCCGACCGCCCGGAGCTCAAATCCTTTTGTAGTTTTGTTGATGATAAACCACATGATAACTGCTGCGAGAAGGGCAACGATGATTCCCAAATGCAGCCGTGAGTAATCGGTGATCTGTTCAAGAAAAGGAGAGCGGAGGGAGGCGGATTCGTGAATTTTCCCCGTCTTGTCCTGATGATCTGTCAAGACGTTTGAAATGATGTAATTGGTCATGTGCAGCGCGATATAATTCATCATAATGGTGACAATGACTTCATGAACGTAAAATCGCGCTTTCAAAATGCCGGGAATAAACCCCCATAATCCTCCTGCAGCTGCCGCTGTAATCAATGCGAGCGGCAAGTGAATATATGCCGGTCCGTCAAACGCCGTACCGACCCAAACCGCTGCTGTCCAGCCGACGAGCAGCTGTCCCTCGACGCCGATATTAAAGAGTCCGGTTCGGAATGCAAAGGCGACAGCCAATCCGGATAAAATATAAGGCGTAATTTGCCGGATTGTTTCTCCGACATAATAGATCTCTCCGAATATCCCATTCCACAAAGCCGAATATCCGCTGGCCACACTGTAGCCGCTCACAAGCATAATCAACGCGCCGGCCGCAAGACCAAGTATGATTGCGATGAGCGGCACGAGTAAATGAGAGAGTCGTTTAACCATTTGCTTTCCCCGCTTCCTTTTGCGTGCTTCCTGCCATCAAGAGACCAAGCTCCTGTTCAGTGGTTTCCTGCGGATTAACGCTGGCGATAATGCGTCCTTCAAAAATAACGGCGATTCTGTCACTGAGATTCATAATTTCTTCAAGCTCAAACGAGAGGAGAAGAACGGCTTTCCCGGCATCACGCTGCTCAATGAGCTTTTTATGGACAAATTCAATCGCTCCGACATCAAGGCCGCGAGTCGGCTGGGCGGCAATTAATAAATCAGGATTTCTGTCTACTTCCCGCCCGATAATCGCTTTTTGCTGGTTTCCGCCTGACAATGCCCGAGCGTGTGTATATTCATCCGGCGTTCTGACGTCGTACTCGCTGATCAGGCTGCGTGCTTTTTTGTACATTTCGCCTTTATGTAAAACGCCCAATGCTGAATACGGCTTTTTGTAATAGCTTTGCAGCAGGATATTCTCTCCGATTGGAAAATCAAGGACGAGACCGTGTTTATGGCGATCCTGAGGAATATGCCCGATCCCGGATTCAGTGATTTTTCTTGGCGGCAGGTTTTGGATCTGTTTTCCGTTTAAGGTGATTGTTCCTGAATCTGTTTTGCGGAGTCCTGTCACCGCTTCGATCAGCTCTGATTGCCCGTTTCCGTCGACGCCTGCTATGCCGACTATTTCTCCCGCTTTGACAGAAAGAGACAAATCTCTGACTGTCTCTATTCCGCGGGTATCCTTTACAGTTATGCCGTCAATCGCAAGCACTTCCGCTCCCGGCTGAGCAGCTCTCTTTTCAGTTTTGAACGATACCTCGCGGCCGACCATTAGACTGGCGAGTTCGTCTTGGTTTGTATCACGGACATCAAGGGTTTTGATGCCTTTTCCTTTACGGATAACCGTAACGCGGTCACAAATCTCCATAATCTCTTTCAGCTTATGGGTGATTAAGATGATGGACTTCCCTTCTTTGACCAGGTTCTTCATAATTTGCATCAGTTCCTTAATTTCATGAGGCGTCAAAACAGCCGTCGGTTCATCAAAAATCAGAATGTCGGCACCGCGGTAGAGGGTTTTTAATATTTCTGCGCGCTGCTGCATACCGACTGATATGTCAGCTGCTTTTGCTTCAGGATGGATCTGCAGGCCGTATCGATCGGAAATGTCCTGCACCTCTTGGCCAGCACGCTTCCGGTCAATTCTGCCAAACTTCTTTGGCTCCTTCCCGAGAATAATATTTTCAGCAACTGTAAAGGTGTCAACAAGCATAAAGTGCTGGTGCACCATTCCAATTCCAAGGTCATTCGCTTTGTTCGGGCTGTTGATGTGCACCTTCTCGCCGCGCACCCGAATTTCCCCCCGCTCCGGCTGATACAGCCCGAAAAGGACATTCATCAATGTTGATTTCCCCGCTCCGTTTTCACCGAGCAACGCGTGTATTTCGCCTTTTTTGACTTGAAGATTGATATTGTCATTGGCGACGATACCTGGAAACTCCTTGCGGATATTGAGCATTTCAATGACATATTCCATTGATTGACCGCTCCTTTATTTCAAAATAAAAGAAAAACAAGGGATAAGGGCTCGACCTCCTTATCCCTGCGATTCTTATTCAGCTTTGAAGGTTTTGAGCTCTTTCTCAGTTGCCGGGACTTCCAATCCGTCGATGATTTTTTTCTTCCATTTATCGACCGCTTTGATCACATCATCCGATAGATTTTGTTTAGATGGAGAAATGCCGACTCCGTCTTGATCAAGCCCGTAGGTAAGTGTTTCGCCGCCCGGGAACTTTCCGTCACTCGCTTTTTTCGTTACATCTTCAACGACTGTATCTACTTTTTTCACCATGGAAGTGAGGGTGACGTTATCATCTGTTCCTTCTACCTGGCCTTCTGCGTATTGGTCTTTATCGACACCGATGACCCAGACATCGCGTTTTGGATCTTCTTTTTTCAGGTTTTTCGCTTCAGTAAAGACGCCTGTGCCAGTGGCGCCCGCAGAGTGATAAATAACATCTACGCCTGATTTATACATGCTTTCGGCGGTTGCTTTGCCGACATCGGCTTTATCGAACCCCCCTGCGTATTTCACTTCTACAACGGCTTTAGGGTTAACTGCTTGTACGCCGGCACGGAAGCCGACCTCGAATTTTTTGATTAACTCTGATTCCATGCCGCCTACAAAGCCGATTTTTCCTGATTTGCTTGATAGGGCTGCGGCCACTCCGACGAGAAATGAGCCTTCCTGCTCTTTAAACGTAATACTTGCGACGTTGTCTTTATCGACAACAGCATCTATAATCGCAAAGTTTGTATTTTTGCGCTGGTCAGCAATTTCGCTGATTGAATCCTCCATTAAGTAGCCGACGCCGTAAATTAAGTCAAAATTCTCACGCGCCAATTTATTTAAGTTCGTTGTATAGTCTGCATCTGATTTGGATTGAAGATAGTCGTAACCGTTTTTGCCTTTTTTCAGCCCATTCTCTTTCCCAAAGGCTTGGATGCCTTCCCAGGCTGATTGGTTGAAGGATTTGTCATCCACTCCGCCTACGTCAGTAACCATCGCCACACTGAATTTGTTTTTGCCTTCGCCGGAGCCGCTGCTTTTTTCGCTGTTTCCGCATGCTCCTAATATGGTGCCTGCTGCGATCACAAGTGACATCGCCAATCCGATTTTTCGTTTATTCAAGATATAACCCCCCCAGAAAAATTTGGTTCAAAGCTGATCCGGCCAGTCATATGATGGGCTGTCCTGAACAATTTCTTAGAATCGATAAAATTTTCTGATAATAACAAATGGAATGCGCTGAGACAGTTCTATTCTTCCCTGAATAAGCGTGGTGTGAGTATTTCCTTCGAAAGGCGGGGAAGAGAAGGATGCGGAAGGCGTTCCGGGCGGAAAACCGTGACATCGTTTTCTGAAGTAAGACTTATGACTTAGTTTTTCGGGATCAACTAACCAATCATAATTTATCATTTAACTAATAAGAAATAAATAGAATTTCGCATAATTTTTTAAAAAGTATCTATTTTTAGAATTATTTGCTTAAAAATGTGAAAGGCCCTTTGTTATTCTTGTATAACTTATCAACAATAGAATCAAGCATCTTGGCAAGAGATATGACAGAAAAACGCACTGCTCAAAGCAAGCAGTGCGTTTTCTTATAGATATTGCTTTATTCCGTTAAGGTTACTGTTGTTGACGTTGTACTGAAACACAGGTCTTCCGATCGTTCCGTACGCCATTTCTACATTCAGAACCTGTATATCTTCAAGAAACTTTAAGTATTTTCGTATGGATACTTGAGAGATTTCTGTGTGCTTTGCCAAGTCTTCTGTCGTAAAAGATTCATTTTCAAATGACTGGATACTGGACCAGATCAGCTTCAGCGTGCTTTTTGTCAGGCCTTTAGGAAGCTGCACTTTTTCTGTTGCTTCTTTCTTTTGAAAAAGCTCGGCGTCCAGTTCTTTTTGGCTCATGTTGCGATGGGTTGAATACACCTTTTGTTTTCGTCTGTAATCAGACAGAGCCGTTTGGAAGCGTTCAAATTCAAACGGTTTGATTAAATAATCAACAGCTCCGTACCGAAGTGTTTTCTTGATCACGTCAAGCTCGCTGGCCGCTGAGATGACAATCACGTCAACCGCTTCATTTTGTGCTCTCAATTCCGTCAGCAGTTCCAGCCCGTTTTTTCCCGGCATATAAATATCAAGCAAAATGAGGTCGATATGGTGCTCGCCTAAAATATGCAGAGCGCTTTGAAAGGAAGAAGCGATGCCTTTCAGCTGAAAGCCATCTATTTGGCTTAAGTATCGTTTATTTAATTCACCCACCATGGGGTCATCTTCAACTATTAGTACATTAATCATGATTTTCCTCCTTCGGTTCGTACGGGATGCGAATACTGAATGTCGTTCCTTCATTCTTTTCGCTTGTGAGGATCATTTGGCCTTTTAAATTTTCGATGCTTTGCTGTGTGAAATAAAGGCCGAATCCCCGGTTTTTGCCCTTTGTTGAATAGCCTTGTTCAAATACTTTGGCTTGGTCTTCTTCAGACATGCCTGCTCCAGTATCGGTAATTTCAATATCAAGTATGCTGTTATGGAAGCGCATGGACATGGTGATTTGTTTTTTCGGCATATCGGCAACGGCGTCTAAGCCATTGTTGATGAGATTTCCGATGATTGTAATAAGTTCATGGATGACAGAAGGGTCTGCCGCGTTCGGGATGACACCGTTGCATTCAATATCAAGATTTGCGCCCTGCTCACGTATAAAGCTTTGCTTTCCAAGCAGAAAACCGGCCAGTACGGAGCTTTTGACATCATTTATAATTTCACTTGTTTCTGATTTTTGCTGTATGGCTATATCTTTAATATAATCTCCAAGATCATCATACTCTTTCAGCTGGACGAGACCTAATATCACATGCAGTTTGTTCATAAATTCATGAGACTGCGCTCTCAGTGCGTTTGCATACATTTTAACACCGGAAAGCTGTTCAGCTAAATGTTTTACCTCGGTCTTGTCGCGGAATGTTGCAATCGCTCCGACAGTTTGTCCTTTCAGCTGGATAGGAACTTCATTAAACACAAGCTCCAGCCCGTTAATGCGGACGTCTCTGTCTTGAAGAGGTTTTTTTGTCTCAATGACCTTTTTCAAGCGGCTTTTCGGCAAGATGTCATCTACATCCTGATCAATGGGATTTGTGTTGATGCCCATTTTGACGAATAGGCGTTTTGCTTCCGCGTTGGCAAGTTTAATTTTGCCATGTTCATCGACAGCGAGTATTCCTTCCTTCGTCGATTCCAGCATCGCGCTCCGTTCTTCAAGCAGAGTCGCAATTTCATAAGGTTCAAGTCCGTACATGATATTTTTCACTGTACGGGCGACGATAACGGCTCCGATCACACCGACGAAGATGCTGACGCAAATAATAAAGTAAAGCGGCCGTAAGCTATGGCTGATCACTTCATCAATTTCATTTACGGTGATGCCGACCGCGACTGCACCGACTTGTTTTCCATTCTCCGCGTAGACAGGGACGAACGCTCTCTGCGATTTCCCGAGCGTGCCAGAGGCTGTGCTGATATGGACATGCCCTTTTAATACCTCGGACTCATCACCGCCTCTGAATTTTTTTCCGATTTTGCTCGGGTCAGGATGGGTTTTGCGGATACCGTTCATATCCATGACGACAACAAATTCCGTGCCGGTAATTTTCTGAACCCGCTTTGTGTAGCTCTGCAGTTCCTTTTGTTTTTTTCCGCTTTCTAAAGCAGCGGCTGTCATCGGCGCTTCAGCTACCATTTCAGCAGTCTGCAGCGCAGTGGCCTTTTCCTGATCTCTAATTCGTTTGGTGGTTTGGGCACCGACTGTAAAAAACGTAATGAGCAATGCGATTAATACAACGATACAAACAAATATGGTGAGTCTGGTTTGCAGTTTTAATGTTTTTTTCATATAAAACTTCCTTACGTTTTATGATTCCTGCGTACTACTTTACTCTCAAAATGCTGCTTTGTGAAGATTTGGGACCGTAATTCGTAAAAAGGAGAAAAAATGGAATAATTTATCTTGTCAATGTGTTTTAAGTCCTCCATAATAAATGAGGTAGATTATAGAAAGGGACTTTTTTATATGAAAAATACTTATTTGACAGGATATTTTCCGCTGATTGCGATCCTGCTTTTTAGTTCGTCCTTATCCATCTCAACTTCACTTTATGCGTTGAAGATGCTGTCTTCATTTGGAATGTATGATGGAATGCTCGATTATTTTTCAGAGAAAGGAATCAGGCTTGCGTTATTTGCTGCCTTTGCACTTTTATATTTTATGGTTCTGTCCGCTCTGAAATTAATTGCAAATACCGTGACCGAGCTGTCATTGCTGTTTTTTGCTAATGATCCGGAAGGGAACAACCTGAAAAAACTCAGAATGGGTTCCATGATTTATTTGGGCGGCGGGATTTTATCCTTTGTGCTCTTGCAAAATGTCATTTGGATTGTGATCTGGTTTGCGGTCGTCACGCTCGCTTACTTTGTGTTTACCGTATACCGGATTTATTCGACGCTTTCTCTCATGTCATTAGTTGGATTCATTCTATTGGAACTGCTGTTTTGGTTTACCTTTGTTATCGGTATTCTGTTCATATTTATCAAGCTTTATAATAGCATAATGGCTAGCTTACCTGTGTAAGCTAGCCATTTCAGCGTTTGGTGGTCAGATTTGCGCTTCGTACTCTATACGCAATAAAACGGTGGCTAGATTCTCAGGTTTCCGCCGTTTCACATCCAATGCTCGCTCTTCATCGACTTCAAAAGTTCAATCACGCTGAAAAGATGACAAAATCCTAAAACGAAGCCGTTTTAGGATTTTGTCAACAATCTGTGATGGCTAGCTTCCTAGCCATTTTTTATTTACGGTAAAAATCTTTTTTTAATAGAAGGGGAGGGGAGCATACATTCATTTTTTTTGCCAAACCACTTATAGCGGTTTTTGGCAATGAAAGAATAAACCATATCTCTGACAGGCTTCGGTACTGCGAAAAACAGGACGAAGAGCCGCCATGGGCCTCGCAGATGCCTGAAAACCTTAATGGCTGCAGTTGACTTTGTGTACACTTGGCCGTCTTCAATAAAGACAAAGCTGTCAAATCGATCAGTCGGAAGCCCGCTTTTTTTCAGCAGGCTCTGTCCTGTTTCCGACTGCAGCGATGTGAAAGAAATCAATCCGTCCGGATCACGTTTAATGATAAATTGCACGGCGCCATTGCATAAATTGCAGACACCGTCAAACAGCAAAACGCGATTTGGAATTTGTTCTGAAGTCACCCCATATCCCCTCCGATCCTTTAATAAGCCGCTTGCAGCGTTCCTTTCCAGATGGAAAGCTGAGGGCTGATGCTGTGAAGATATTCAACGCTGGTCGGTGTGTCCTTTCCGACCCAGACACCCATTGTATACGTATCAGTCAGGCCGACAAACCACATATCGTGATAATCATTTGATGTTCCGGTTTTACCGCCGATGTAAGGCGCATTGAAATATGCTTTTTTCCCTGTTCCGCTTTTCACAACGGAAGACATCAGTTTTTTCAGCTGCATGTTCGTGCGGACGCTGAATATTTGAGTCGTTTTATCATTCCATTTATAAAGCGTTTTTCCTTTAAGGTCTGTCACCTTTGTAATCGCATGGCTCGGCGTATAGCTTCCGCTGTTGCCGAATGTCGTATAAGCCTTTGTCATCTCAAGAGGCGTCATGCCGTTTGTAAATCCGCCAAGCGCCGCCGGAAGAAGATAGTCACTGTCGACAAGTTTGGCAAAATGATACGGCTCAATATAACTGAATGCCTTTTGGATGCCGACGCGGTCGAGCATTCTAATAGCCGGTGTATTATATGAATTTTTAAACGCCGTATCAAGCGTCACTGTGCCGTAAGTGCGGTTATTGTAGTTTTGCGGACAGTAGTCTTTGCTGCAAAACTTGCTGGCATCAATGGTGCTGCTTCCTGTCGCGCCGGTCTGTTCAATATAAGGGCCGTAATCAAGAAGCGGCTTAATGGATGACCCCGGCTGCCTGTACGCCTGGTAGGCGCGGTTAAAGTCATATTTTTGATAGTTTTTCCCGCCGGATAGAGCGATGATTTGATGCGTCTGGTGATTAATCACAGCCGCTCCGCCCTGTACGTCCGCATACGGGAGCTTGGAATTCATTTGTGCCACAACTTGATTTTGCATGTATGGATCAAGTGCAGTATAAATTTTCACGCCGTCTTTCATCAGCGTGCTGACTCTTGCGGACAGCTCGTTCTCGATCTTTTCTTTTTGTTTTCCTGATGCTTTTTGAAGGCGTTTATCAAAGCCTTCTGATTCAGACACCAGCTGAGTGAATTCATCATTGACGTAGGAAACGTAGTCAGGATATTTGTCTTCTCTTTTTTCAACATCCAGTTTGATTTTTTGTTTTACGGCTTTTTTCAGCTCTTTGTCCGTAATGACCCCGGCATCTTTTAGCCCTTTAAGCAAACGTTCTTGACGGCTTTTCGTGTAGTCAAAATGCTTGAGAGGATCATATAATGTAGGGTTATTAGGTATAGCACAGATAAAAGCCATTTCTCCCACTGTGAGAGATTTCAGCGGTTTGCTGAAATAGAATTCAGCCGCTGAACCGACGCCATAAACACCATTGTTAAAATAAATGGTATTTAAGTAAGCTTCAAGAATTTCATTTTTCGTATATTTTTTCTCCAGCTGATAGGAATACGCGAGCTCTGTCAGCTTGCGGCTGAAGGAGCGTTCGTGGCTCAAATACAAGTTTCTAGAAAGCTGCTGTGTGATGGTGCTGGCACCCTGGTCAATTTTCTTGTCTTTTACGTTAGAAGCAGTAGCCCGCACCATTCCCATAAAGTCAAAGCCTTTATGCTCGTAAAAATGGCGGTCCTCAGATGTTAAGAAAATCTGTTTGACTTCCTCGGGAATCTTGTTAAATGGAACGAGCACACGGTTTTCGTGGTCGCTGACGATTTCCGAGACAAGGGAGCCGTCCCTGTCATACATGTAGCTGTTCTGAACAAGGCTGATATCTTTCAGATTAATATTTTTATCAAGCACCTGATCCAGGGACTTCATTTGTTTTACTTCTTTTCCGGAAGCGATAACTGTAAATGCAAACAATGGGATTATGCAAAGGAGCAAAATCCATCCGATAATTTTTCGTAACATGGTCACTCTCTTTTCTCCTAAATTCTAGCCATATCGT
Organism: Bacillus sp. GW821-FHT01G09; assembly: GCF_059422205.1. Taxonomy (NCBI): domain Bacteria; kingdom Bacillati; phylum Bacillota; class Bacilli; order Caryophanales; family Bacillaceae; genus Bacillus; species Bacillus sp. GW821-FHT01G09. The sequence goes on along the minus strand of NZ_JBWKWL010000001.1, from coordinate 55,348 downwards.
ACCATTCTTTTGAGATTACGAGAAGGTTAAATTTAGAAGATTCCTCAGTTTTTTCTCGGAATCAACTTGCTTTGGCATAAGAATCTTTCCGAAGTTTCTGCATGATCCAAAGCATGCAGGCGCCGGCGAAAAAGAGAAACGCCGTGACGTAAAAGGTGGCCGAAATGGTAAAATGGCTCGATATGATTCCGCCGAGCAGAGGCCCGAGCACGTTTCCTAAAAAGCGAAAGCTGACATTGTAGCCGAGAACTTCACCTTGAATGCTGCCGGGAGCCTGAACGCGGATCGCTGCCGTAATGCATGGCAGCAAACCGCCCATTGCCATTCCGAATAAAAATCTGAAAACAAGGAGCACGCTGAGTGAGGACGCGAGCGCCTGCGGAATAAAAAAGAAAGAGGCGGCGAGCAAAAGTCCGATTAAAATGCGGCGGTGGCCGTAGCGGTCGCCCAGATCACCCCATTTTCTAGCCAGCAGCAAACTTCCGAGCCCCGTTGCTGAAAATGCCATGCCGGAGAAAAAGGCAAGATTGACAGGTCCGTGCAGCTCATTTACATATAAAGCGAGCAGGGGCTGGATACTGAAATTGCCTGTTTGAATCAGCATGGTTAACAGCATCATGACCCACAGCGCCGGCTGGTGAAAAATATAGGAGAGCACTTCTTTTCTCGAGTAAGACGTACGTTTGGCTGTTTTCTCTGCAAGAGGCTTTTCTTTGACACCAAATAACACGAGAAGAACAGACGAGAAAATCACAAAGGATGTGATAAAAAAGGTATACGTAAAGCCGAAATGATCAGCAAGCATGCCTCCCAAAAGCGGGCCGAACAAGCTTCCGGACACTTGCCCCATTTGCAGCGTGCCAAGTGTTTTGCCGGCTGAGCTCTTCGGAGTCTGTGCCGAAATCATCGCAAGAGATGTCGGGATGAATCCGGTTACAAGACCCATTGCCATACGCAGAAAAAACAATTGGTACACCGATGTAACAAAGCCCATGAAGAAAATGCTGAGGGCAATGCCTGTTCCGGTTGCCATAAGGATTTTCTTATATCCGCGTTTGTCTCCGAACCGTCCCCAAAACGGGGATACCAAAAACGCCATGAGAAATGTAATGCCGAACACATAGCCGCTCCACCTTTGCACAAAGCCGTTTGAAAAAGAGCTGAGCGTCTCAATGTATAAGGAGAGAAAAGGAACGATCATCGTTGTGCTAGCGGAGACAAAAAAGTTCGCCAGCCACACAATGACAAAGTTTTTCTTACGGATAGAAATAACATCACCTTCTTATTATTTCGGGTTCCTTACTAATTATAAAGAAACGATTCACAATTTAAAAGAAACGAAGCGGCTGGGAAAATTCATTATTTTTAGAAAATGAAGAAATGTCGAGAAGGGGAATTGATATACTATAAAGATAGCATTTTCTGATCGGAGGAAAGGCAGGTGTAAAAAGGTGACGACAAACAGCTTACTCATTATTGATTTCGAATTTACAATGCCTGATGGAAAGTACAGTCCTCAAAACTTCTTCCCGGAAATCATTGAAGCCGGAATTGTAAAGTCGATTGATGATGAAGTGGTTGAGACGTTTTCTAGCTATGTTAGACCGAAAAAGTTCCCGAAGCTTACGAAACGCTGCAAATCATTTTTGAAAATAACCCAAAAACAGGTAGACGAAGGAATGAGATTCGAGGATTTCATCCGTAAACTAAACGAGCTGGATCCTGAGAAAAACAGCACAATTATTACGTGGGGAAACATGGATATGAAAGTGCTGAAGCAAAACTGTATGTTTAACCATATCCCTTTCCCGTTTAAGGGAGAAATGAGAGATTTATCGCTTGAATACAAAAACTTTTTTGGAGACCGGACATTGACGGGTTTATGGAAAGCTGCCGAAGAGTATGGAGATTCCGGAACCGGCACCCATCATAAAGCGCTTGATGATGCTCTTACAGCATATAAACTTTTTAAGCTTGTTGAGCAGGATAAGCAGTATCTCGAAAAGCCAAAACCGCCCACAATCGGCGAGAGAATCGATTTAACCGAACTGTTGAAGCGCGCGACGTAAAAAACCCAATCTTTTGTCAGACTGGGTTATGGCCGGTTAAAATATTCTTTTTCTAAAATGTCCAGATTATGAAGGGAGCGTTTCGCCCACTCCGAACCATCCTCATTCAATTTGGCTCTCAGCTGTGCTGTCGCCTCCCGCAGAGATTTTGTATAATCCGGCACTTCACCATCATAAGGCTTCACCATATGGTGGGGGATATTGGTCTGTTCACCATATGCAAGCGCTTTTCTCTCATGAAAAAATAGCACATCCGCCTGTTTTGGATGATGAAGGTCTCCCTGAGCGGGATGGGTAAGAACCGCTTTCACTTTCACTAAATAATGCTGCGGCCTGCAAGCCGTGATTTCTCCTATGTATACACCTGTTTTGTAAAATCCTTTAACGATAGAGCCTGTCTCAAACGTGCTCATCTGTCATCACCTCGCATTTATTCTATTAAAGTTGCAATCGATTTGCTAGTGAGGAAGATCAGCGGGAAGCTTAATGGTCACCGTAGTGCCTTTTTGGAAGCTGCTGTTAAATGAAATGGTCCCGTGATGATGTTCAATAATGGAAAAGGTTACGGTGAGGCCGAGTCCCGTTCCGTTCGTTTTTAGGGAATAATAAGGTTCGCCGAGTTTTTGCATTTGATGGTCTGTCATCCCGACCCCATTGTCTGTGATGTTGATCATGATCGTATGGCCGTTTCTTTTGGCTGATATGTGGATCATCCCCTTACCGTGAGGAACCGCTTCAATACTGTTTTTCATCAGGTTGATGACAGCCTGCTTCAGCTTTGTTGCGTCTCCGTATATCAAAAGGTCCGGTTCTGTTTCAGCCTCGACGGTTACTGACTTGTAATTGGCGTACGACACCATAAGGGAGCTTGTCTCTTTGATAAGGGCAGATAGGTCAAAAACCTCTTTTTCGTATAATTGCTGTTTGGCCATATCGAGATAGTTTGTAATAATGCCTTGCGCCCGGTCAAGCTCTGACAGTACAAGCTTTTTGTAATCTGCACTCGACTTGTTTTGTAAGGTTTCGTCATTAAAAAGCAGCTGGACAAACCCGCGGACAACTGTCAGCGGATTCCTGACCTCATGAGCGACGCTCGCTGCCAGTTCACTCACAATCGTCATTTTTTCAGAATGGATAAGCTGTGAGCGCAGGGCGATATTTTCGGCGATGCTTTCGATAATATAGATGCTTAATAGAAGAACACTGGAGCGGAAAAGCCCTGAGACTGCCGCCTCGTAAACGAAAATTCCTGATTTTTGAAAATTTAAAATATTCAAGGCGGAAAGAATCCAGCTTGAGGCGAAAAATAGGAAAATCTCCACGCAGCTGATCAATAAAGACAGCAGCAGTTTTTTCGCTTTGGACATGAATGGCCATTTTTTCTGAAATAAGATTGGGATAATGATAAGAAAAGGCAGCAAAGTGAAAACAAACATTGCGGAAGGTTCGTAAAAAAGCAGTTCAAAACATAGGACAGATGCGGCGACTGTAAGTCCGGAAGCGGTACTAATGTAAAATAAACAAATGATAACGGGAATCATCTGAAGGCCGTATTGTATGTAGTCCATTTCATGAATCGGGAAAATAATGCATAAAACGGAGGCGCCGCAGGCGAAGAGCGTGACCAAACCGCTGTTTATTTTTGGCACAAGAATCGCAGGTTTTCCAAGCCAAAACACTTGGTAAAGAAGAATAGGAAACAAAATAAAGCAGATGTGCAGAAGATAGTCTTTTAGAATTTCCATTCGTGTGAAATCCTTTCGTATAAAATATGAATCTATTATAACACTAAATATTAGAAGTAAAATATAAAATTCCTTTATTAAGAACGCCTTTACAAATGAAGACGTAAAGGCGTTTAACAGCTATATTTACGATAATGCGGCTTTGATGCGGCGCAGGCCGTCCTGCAGGGTTGCAAGAGAGCATCCTGCGTTCAGGCGCATAAATCCTTCTCCACCAGGCCCGTATTTCGTCCCGGGCTCTAAAATAACTTTTCCTTTTTTTAACATTCTTTGCTGAAGCTCTGTATCGGACAAGCCGTAAGCGCTGAAGTCGAGCCAAATCAGGTATGATGCATCCGGCTTCATCATTTTGACCTTTGGCAGCTCGGTGCTCAAAAAGGCTTCCGCTTCGTTCATGTTTTTCTCAATGTAAGAGATCAATTCATCAAGCCACGGTCCCCCTTTTGAATACGCGGCTTCGATTGCAGTGACGGCAAACGCGTTCAGTCCGCCTAAACCATTGCGCTGAAGGCTTGCGGAAAACTTGGCGCGCTTCAGGCGATCCGGAATAATGATTGCTGAAGCCTGCAATCCGGCGATATTAAATGTTTTGCTTGGAGCAGCACATGTCACGGAAATATCAGCGAAATCGTCAGAGAGCGAAGCGAACGGCGTGTGTTTGTGTCCGTACAGCATTAAATCGGAATGGATTTCATCCGATACAACTGTGACGCCATGCTCAAGGCACAATTCGCCTAGCTTCAGTAAATCTTCCCGGCCCCATGAACGCCCAGAAGGGTTATGAGGATTGCATAAAATAAACAATGTAACGCTTGGGTCACTAAGCTTCGTCTCCAAATCTTCAAAATCCATTGCATATGCGCCGTCTTTTTCTAGCAGCGGATTATGTAAAATGTGCCGGCCGTTTTTCTCCACCATATGGTAAAAAGGCGTATAAACTGGAGGCTGAACAACTACTTGATCGCCAGGCTCCGTAAAAGCTTGTACCGCCATGCTCAAAGCCGTTACAACGCCGGGGCTGAATGTGATGCTTTCCGGATTCACCTTCCAGCCGTGCCTGTTTTGCATCCATCCGCACACAGCATCCCTCGTTTTTTGATCTGGAGTTGTATAACCAAAAATACCGTGGTCAAGACGCTCTTTTAACGCTTCAGTTATCGCTTCTGGCGCGCGAAAATCCATATCCGCCACCCACATCGGGAGTGCGTCTGTCACGCCAAATAATTCGCCTGTTTTGTCCCATTTGACAGATTGGGTGCCAAGGCGTTCTTCTCGTTTATCAAAGTTCATTCTGTTACCCCCTCATGTATGTTTATTCTTCTAAGCTTCACTATGATAAGATAGAACTGCAAATTTTATTATAAGCGGTGATGAATATGGAAGAAAGTCAAGCGGTCAGGGAAATGATTAAGATCATTGCCAAATGGGACCCGTTTAAATATGGAGAAGAGTTTTACGAAACGGAGGCTGTTGATGTCGTGCAGGCAGTCTATGATGAAGACGATCCCGACGTGCTGGCGAAAAGCATTCAGCAAATATTTGAAACTTCTTTTGAACAAACGCTGCCGATCGACAGCTGCCGGGAAGTGGCTGGCCAGCTTTTATTCATTAAAAACAGCAGCTCCTGCACGCCTTAAAAAAACCGGTTCAGCACCGGTTTTTTTAATTGATAAAATCAGCAATGTGTTCAGAAACAAGTTCAGGCCGTTCTTCAGGCACCAGATGTCCGGTCTGGCCAAGTGAGTACAGCACGGAATTAGGCAAATCTGCGTGCAGCCGTTTACCGATCTCCATTGGGACAATTCGATCCTCCTCGCCCCAAATCAATAGAGCAGGCTTGTTCATTTTCTTCAATTGCTCGGGTTCTAAATCTCCTTCTCTGTGGCGGATAAACCTTGTCATGGCTTTGAAAATCTGCTCGTCCTGAAACGGTCTGCCATAGCCGTCGATCATCTCCTCATCAATCAGCGATTTGTCATGCACCACATTTAATAAATTTTTCATCACGCCTTCTTTCGAGAGCCAGCGTTTGATGTAAAGATGAAAATACGGGATATGGGTCCCGAAAATGATCGTCGGGTGTGAACGTTTTAAATACCCTGAACTGCAAAGCAGCACAACCTTTGAAAAAAGCTCAGGTTTTTGGAGAGCAGCAGACAGCGATATCTGCCCGCCCATAGAATGCCCGACAAGCACAGCCTGTTTCACTTGCAAGTGCTCCAAAATCCCAATGACAAGCTTAGCAAGGTTTTGATAGGTATAGATAAACGTTCTTGATTTTTCAGATTGGCCGAAAGGAGGCAAATCAAGCGCGATGATGTCGTACTTGTCCCGAAGGAGAGGGATTACTTTTCTGAAGCTGAATGCAGATGATAAAAAACCGTGTACGCAAACCAGCGTTTGCCTGCCGGGATTTTGATAATGTTCGTAGTATACATTGACTCCATCGACCGTAAACCGCCTTATTGGTAAAATCGCCTCCATTCTGTGTCACTCCCTTTTTTTGATGGTTGTATTATGCCCTGAAATTGTCAATTCTAGCGGAAGTTTCTCCTCGTTTTTTTCTTAGCATTCGTCAAAAAACGTGATATAATGTCATGAGATTTCTTGACATTGCAAAGGTGTGAATCAAATGAAATTGACAGAAAAAGAAACAGAAATATTAGAAATTTTAGACGAAAACAGCCGCGCCGATTTAGAAACAATTGCAAAGATGGCAGGCATCCCTGTAAATGAAGTAAAAACAATTATTGACAAACTGGAGAAAGAAAAGGTTATTATCGATTATTCCGCTATGATTGATTGGCGAAAAGTAGACGGACATGAGGGCGTTACGGCCATGATCGACGTCAAAGTAACGCCGAAGCGGGGCGTCGGTTTCGATGAAGTGGCGGAACGGATTTACCGATTCCAAGAGGTTGAATCAGTTTACCTGATGTCAGGCGTATACGATTTGTCTGTCGTGATTCGCGGCAATTCGATGTCTGACGTAGCGCGTTTTGTTTCGGATAAACTCTCAACGCTTGATTCAGTTGTATCTACGACAACCCATTTTATCCTGAAAAAATACAAGCATGACGGCAAAGTGTTTGAAACAGGAGACGACGACAAAAGAATCGTGGTGTCACCGTAAATGACTTCGTATTTATCAGACTATGTACAACAAATAAAACCATCCGGCATCCGCAAATTCTTTGATTTGGCGGCAACGATGGAAGGCGTCATTTCTTTAGGCGTCGGCGAGCCTGATTTTGTTACCGCGTGGAATGTCCGCGAAGCAAGCATTCTCTCTCTTGAACAAGGATATACGTCATACACGGCCAATGCGGGTCTATACTCATTGCGGGAGGAAATCAGCCGTTATTTGAGCAACAGGTTTGACCTTAGCTACTCGCCAGATAATGAGCTGATTGTGACAGTGGGGGCAAGTCAGGCTTTGGATATTGCGATCCGCGCCATTGTGAATCCAGGTGAGGAAGTCATCATCCCTGAGCCGTGTTTTGTGGCTTACGATGCGCTTGTTTCTTTGGCAGGCGGTATCCCGGTTCACGTTCATACAACGGCAGACAAAGGATTTAAAGCAACGGCTGCTGATTTTGAAGCGGCAGTCACTGAAAAAACAAAGGCCATTCTCATCTGCTCACCATCGAATCCGACAGGTTCGGTTTATTCGAAGGAAGAGCTGAATGAGATTGCTGAGTTTGCCAAAAAACATGATGTCATCGTTTTAGCCGACGAGATCTACGCGGAGCTGACATATGATGAGGAATTTACAAGTATAGCGGCATTACCGGGAATGAAGGAACGGACGGTAGTCATCTCAGGCTTTTCAAAAGCATTTGCAATGACGGGCTGGAGGCTCGGTTTTGCCGCGGCACCATCCTTGCTTCGGGATGCCATGCTTAAAATTCATCAGTATGCGATGATGTGCGCGCCCGCAATGGCGCAGTTTGCCGCCCTTGAAGGACTGAAGAACGGCATGGAAGACGTAGAAAAAATGAAAAAAAGCTATCGAAGAAGACGGAATCTGTTTGTAGAATCGCTCAATGAAATCGGCCTCAGCTGTCATCATCCGGGCGGCGCTTTCTATGCTTTTCCATCTATTAAAAGCACGGGAATGAGTTCAGAACAGTTTGCCGAGGAGCTTCTGACGCAGGAAAAAGTGGCAGTTGTTCCTGGAAGTGTGTTTGGTCCGAGCGGTGAGGGATATATCCGTTGTTCATACGCAACCTCGATTGAACAGCTTCAAGAAGCGTTAGTCAGAATGAAACGCTTCCTGCACAAAACAACATAAAAAAAGATACGAACCTTTTGTTCGCATCCAATAAAAGGGGGGAATACTAGAAAGCCTTTGGTATTTTCAGTTTACCCCCTTTTTGCTGTGCATAAACCTGATTTTTTATAAAAAGTTTTCTTTGCGGAAATAAGACAAGTGTGATATAATTTTAAATTGCGTATAAACAGATATTTAATTTAACTTAGGAGTTGTTATGAATGGCAGCAAAATTTGAAGTGGGCAGTGTTTACACTGGTAAAGTTACAGGATTACAAGCGTATGGTGCGTTTGTTGCATTAGATGAAGAAACTCAAGGTTTAGTACACATTTCTGAAGTGACTCACGGTTTCGTAAAAGATATCAACGAGCACCTTTCAGTTGGCGACGAAGTACAAGTAAAAGTACTTGCTGTTGATGAAGAAAAAGGCAAAATCAGCCTTTCAATTCGTGCGACACAAGCTGCGCCTGAGAAAAAAGAAAGCAAACCAAGAAAACCTAAAGCTGCTCAAGTAAGCGAAGAAGCTTCTACACCACAAGGTTTCAACACATTAAAAGATAAGCTTGAAGAGTGGATCGAAATGTCCAACCGCAAAGACCTTATCAAAAAATAAGCATGAAAAAAAGCACCGGACAGGAATGTTCGGTGCTTTTGATTTAATACAAAATCCTATTTCAGCGTGATTGATATCCTATCGCATTTCAGGATTTGGTGCTTCTTCACGTGATCTTTCCTCGTTTGGCTTAAATAGCAGACCGAGGTTGATTAAGCCGGCGATTCCGACAAGTCCGTAAATGATTCGGGAAAGAGCTGACCCTTGGCCGCCGAAGATAGCCGCTACTAAGTCAAATTGGAAAAATCCGATCAGTCCCCAGTTAATGGCGCCAATGATGGTTAATACAAGACAAATTCTTTGAATGGTACTCATGTTTTGCAACCTCCTCCATGAATTATTAAAACAGTTATAGATTGTGACATATTGGAGAATCTATACATGCATTCTCCATATGAGGGAAGCTGGCCTGCCCTCGCTTATATCAGCTTCTTTCCCAGCATCTTGCAAAATAAAACCATCTGGTATGCTGACCGGTGAGAGCTGATTGCTTTACATGTGGTGAGGACATTCTGCATAATAAAAAATCTAAGGAGGAGATGTCATGCAAAACTTTACATACTGGAATCCGACCAAATTAATTTTCGGGCGCGGCGAAGTGGAAAGACTTCCGGAGGAACTCAAACCTTACGGAAAAAACGTATTGCTTGTGTACGGAGGCGGCAGCATTAAACGCAGCGGCCTGTATGATCAAGTGATTGAACAGCTGAATAAAGCCGGAGCGACCGTGCATGAATTAGCAGGTGTGGAACCGAATCCGCGTGTGTCGACTGTTAATAAAGGTGTTGCCATCAGTAAAGAACACAACATTGATTTCTTGCTGGCTGTCGGAGGCGGAAGCGTAATCGACTGTACAAAAGCGATTGCCGCAGGAGCGAAGTATGATGGTGATGCGTGGGATATCGTTACGAAAAAGCATCAGCCAAAAGATGCTTTGCCATTCGGAACGGTATTGACTCTCGCTGCGACTGGTTCAGAAATGAACTCGGGATCTGTTATTACAAACTGGGAAACAAAGGAAAAATACGGCTGGGGCAGCCCGCTCGTATTCCCTAAATTCTCGATTCTTGATCCGGTGAATACATTTACCGTACCTAAAAACCACACGATCTACGGGATGGTTGACATGATGAGCCACGTATTCGAACAATACTTCCATCATGTATCAAACACGCCGTATCAGGACCGCATGTGTGAATCACTTCTGCGTACAGTCATTGAAACAGCGCCTAAGCTGATTAATGATCTCGAAAATTACGAATTGCGTGAGACGATCCTGTACACAGGAACAATCGCATTAAACGGCATGCTTTCTATGGGTGCAAGAGGGGATTGGGCTACTCATAATATTGAACATGCAGTATCAGCCGTTTATGATATTCCGCATGCCGGCGGACTGGCAATTTTGTTCCCGAACTGGATGAGACACACATTGTCTGAAAACCCTGCCCGCATGAAACAGCTTGCAGTTCGCGTGTTTGATGTTGAAGAAGCAGGTAAAACGGATGAAGAAATTGCCCTTGAAGGTATCGATAAGCTGTCCGCATTCTGGACAAGCCTTGGCGCTCCGAACCGTCTTGCTGATTATGATATTAATGATGAGCAGCTTGACACAATTGCTGACAAGGCAATGGCTAACGGTACATTCGGCCAATTTAAATCACTCAACAAAGAAGATGTGCTGTCAATTTTGAAAGCATCTCTATAAAAAAAGGGGAAATAGCCGTTTGGCTGCTTCCCTTTTTCTTTTTGTCAACTTATGTTACAATGGAAAATCTGTTTTTTACCAGCATCATTTGGAGGTTTTACTATGGAAAATTTCACTTATTATAATCCGACAAAGCTGATTTTTGGAAAAGGTCAGCTTGAACAATTAAGAAAAGAATTCAAACGATACGGCAAGAATGTACTGCTTGTTTACGGGGGCGGCAGCATTAAACGCAACGGCCTTTATGATCAAGTCACAGGCATTTTAAAAGAAGAGGGCGCTGTTGTTCATGAGCTGTCAGGTGTAGAGCCGAACCCGCGTCTTGCGACAGTGGAAAAAGGCATAGACCTTTGCAGAGAGCATAACATTGATTTTCTGCTTGCTGTCGGCGGAGGCAGTGTGATTGACTGTACAAAGGCAATCGCAGCTGGCGTCAAATACGATGGCGACGCTTGGGATATTTTCAGCAAAAAAGTAACAGCGGAGGATGCGCTGCCGTTTGGAACTGTTTTAACGCTTGCTGCGACAGGGTCTGAAATGAACCCTGATTCCGTGATTACAAACTGGGAAACAAACGAGAAATTTGTATGGGGCAGCAATGTCACTCATCCGCGTTTCTCTATTTTAGACCCTGAAAATACGTTCACGGTTCCGGAAAATCAAACAGTATACGGCATGGTTGACATGATGAGCCACGTATTCGAACAATACTTCCACAATGTTGAAAACACGCCGCTTCAGGATAGAATGTGCTTTGCTGTTTTGCAGACGGTCATCGAAACAGCTCCTAAGCTTCTTGAAGATCTGGAAAACTACGAGCTTCGTGAAACGATTTTGTATGCTGGTACAATCGCTTTAAACGGCACGCTCCAAATGGGCTACTTTGGTGACTGGGCTTCTCATACAATGGAACACGCCGTTTCAGCTGTGTATGATATTCCGCACGCGGGCGGTTTGGCGATACTGTTCCCAAACTGGATGAGATACACGCTTGATACAAATGTAGGCCGCTTCAAAAACCTCATGCTCAACATGTTTGACATTGATACTGAAGGCAAAACAGATAAAGAAATTGCGCTTGAAGGAATCGATAAACTGTCTGCGTTCTGGACAAGCCTTGGCGCGCCTTCTCGTCTTGCTGATTACAATATTGGAGAAGAAAAGCTTGAGATGATTGCTGATATCGCAGCCAAGGAAATGGAACACGGCGGCTTCGGCAACTTCCAAAAATTGAACAAAGATGACGTGCTTGCCATCCTTCGCGCGTCTCTATAAACTCAAAGGGCGGAATCCAGTCATTCCGCCCTTTCTTCTTGACTTGATTTCACAGATAAGTTCATATAAAGTGAAAGATGAAAACATTATACCGTTATGGAGGGACAAGCAATGACGCATGTACGCTTTGACTACTCAAAAGCGTTGACTTTCTTCAACGAACATGAACTTACATATCTGCGGGACTTTGTAAAAACAGCACACCATAATATCCATGAAAAAACAGGCGCGGGCAGCGATTTTCTAGGCTGGGTGGACCTCCCTGAACATTATGATAAAGAAGAATTCGCGCGCATCAAAAAAAGCGCGGAAAAAATCAAATCTGACTCTGATGTCTTGCTTGTTGTCGGCATTGGCGGTTCTTATCTTGGAGCGCGGGCAGCGATTGAAGCGCTGAATCACGCGTTTTATAACACTTTGCCAAAAGCAAAACGCGGCAATCCGCAAGTCATTTTTATCGGGAACAACATCAGTTCATCTTATATGAGAGACGTCATGGATCTTCTTGAAGATGTTGACTTCTCTATTAATGTGATTTCTAAATCAGGTACGACAACTGAACCTGCAATCGCTTTCCGTATTTTCCGCAAGCTTCTTGAAGAGAAATACGGTAAAGAAGAAGCGAAAGCGCGGATTTATGCAACAACTGATAAAGAGCGCGGCGCATTAAAAACGCTTTCTAACGAAGAAGGCTTCGAATCATTTGTTATTCCTGACGATGTCGGCGGCCGTTATTCAGTTTTAACAGCTGTAGGTCTCTTGCCGATTGCTGTCAGCGGCGTCAACATTGATGACATGATGAAAGGCGCCCTGGATGCGAGCAAAGATTTTGCAACATCTGAACTGGAAGATAACCCAGCATACCAATATGCGGTTGTTCGCAATGTCCTTTATAATAAGGGCAAAACAATTGAAATGCTCATCAACTACGAACCGGCGCTTCAATACTTTGCGGAATGGTGGAAGCAGCTGTTCGGAGAAAGCGAAGGGAAAGATGAGAAGGGCATTTATCCTTCTTCAGCGAACTATTCAACAGACCTTCATTCTTTAGGCCAGTATGTACAAGAAGGCCGCAGAGATTTATTCGAAACGGTCCTGAACGTAGAGAAACCTAAACATGAACTGACAATTGAGGAAGCGGATAACGATCTTGACGGCTTGAACTATTTAGCCGGTAAAACTGTTGATTTCGTTAACAAAAAAGCATTCCAAGGCACGATGCTTGCCCATACAGACGGAAATGTTCCGAACTTAATCGTTAACATTCCTGAGCTGAATGCATATACTTTTGGATACCTTGTATATTTCTTCGAAAAAGCCTGCGCGATGAGCGGTTACCTCCTTGGCGTCAATCCGTTTGACCAGCCTGGTGTAGAAGCGTATAAAGTCAATATGTTTGCGTTACTCGGCAAACCTGGCTTTGAAGAGAAAAAAGCAGAGCTTGAAAAACGTCTGGAAGATTAATGTGAGAAAGCTGACTGGCATTTGCCGGTCGGCTTTTTATAAAATCAGAAAGGTGCTGATGTTCATGAAACAATTGGTTAAACATCTCATCATTGCCGGTTTTTCTGCAGCTATTTTAAGTTTCCTTATCTCCTTTGATGCCGTGTATACAGAGTTTTCTTCAAGCTTTGGCGGCACGCTGTCACATTTTTTCATCCACGCCTTTCTTCTCATTGGTTTGCCGCTTGCCCTTTTTACCGATGCGGTACATCGGATTTTGCATTTAAAACGAACCCATACTCTTTTCACTAAATTAGGACTCTATGCAACGGTTGTTTATGTGTCTTGGGATTCAGCTGTATGGCTTGCAGCGGCAATGACTGTTTACTTCTTAATTGAATGCGCTTTCTTTTCTGTTGGCCGCGCGAAAGAAACAACGATTTCCATGTAGGCGCCTCTGAATGAAGTCTTGTTCGGCGGGACAGGATAAGTGAAAAAAGGGGCATTCTGATGATACCAATACCTTCCGCGATAGATGGGCAGTCTTTTCTGCTTCAAGAACTGGAACAAGTGATGAAGCCGCTCGGTTATGTGGTAAACGGCGGCTGGGAATACGATCATGGCTACTTTGATTATAAAATTGATGATAGAGACGGCTATTTATTTTTAAGAATTCCCGTCAATGCGGTACAGGGCAGTCTCGATGAACGAGGGGCGGCCGTCCGGATCGGAACGCCATTCATGCTGAGACAGGTGTTTCAGGCGGATGTTGACGATCACGCCGAGGGAGGGCCTTTCCAATCACTGTTTAATCAATTTTCCGAACCGGAAAGGCGGGACGCGGAAATTGATCCGGCATTTTTGGATATCGGCGCCTCTCTCGTGAAAGAATTGGAGGATGTTCTGTTACACTAGATGGCAAGGAATTGATCTGTTTCGAGCACCTTGTATGTAAGAGGAGGGGAAAGCATCGGTCCCTCCTTTTTTTGTACGCCTATAATTGTTGTGTTGTGATCAAGGAAATAGAGAACACAGGTTTTGTAAGCCGCTCCCTTTAGTTCGTCAGGAACAGCAAGAAGCTCCACATGCTGATCAAGTGTCAGCTTGATTCCGTTCTGCTGTTTAGACGGCCGTAACTTGACTTGGTAATGCTGCAGCATCGCCCGGCTGATAAATTCTGAAGTTCCGATGATTTGGTTTGCACCTGCCCGCTCCGCATTGGTGACAAAACGGTCAGTCAAAATCTCGACGATGCAGTAAGCAAGGGGATTAAGCCCTTTAACAGATAAAAGAGTAAGCACTGACAGCATATCAGCATCAGTTTCACTTTTATACTGATCGGCAGTAATCATCACTGATTCCGCTTCAGTAATATTGGCCCGTTTCAGTGTCCCATCATCGGCAGCGTGCCCGCGTATGAAATGAACGTTTTCAATAAGCGGGCCTTCTGTTAAGGATTCATCGATTAGTACGACCGTTTTGGAAGGGGCGGCAAGCTGAAGGTCCTTCAGAAGCCGGTTTGTTTTTTCATTCCACCCGATCAGAATGATGTGGTCCCGGCCTTTGTAAGCAACTTTTCCTTCGATGTAGCGATGCTGTCTGCTGAATGCGGCCGCTGATAACGTAGCGAAATATGCTGTGACAAAGCTTGCTCCGCTCAAAATCAGCAGTATTCCGGCTGCCTGTCCCAGCGGCGTGTGCGGCACATAGTCTCCATAACCGACTGTCGAAACCGTAACGACAGCCCACCAAATGCCTTCGAATACCGAAGTGAACTGCTTAGGCTCAAGTATATAAATGATTTGGCCGAACAAAAGAATCAGACATAAAATAATAACCCCGATTCGGATAAATAACGGCCACCTGAGCCATGAAATAAATATCCGATTTGATTTCATTCTTTTTCTCCTTCTTCAGATACTGAGATGGATAAAATCTGTTTAATAATTGTATTTAATTTTTCATTTAGCTTTTCCTGGCCGTACATATTTCGGGCCTGCTTCATTAACTCGGCTGTATCATCATCAAGCTGAATAAGCGGTTCATCAATTTCCGATTCATTATAAAGCTGGATAAACGCGTCCAGTCCTTCATTCATTCGGTCGATTGCTGTGCTCAGCTGTTCCTTTTCCTCACTCGTCACTTTCATAGCTTCCATCACACCCGTGCTTTTTTCTAACAGTATGTCCCACTTCCGGTGATGTTTTTCAAAAAATGTACAAAACATATAAAACCGGATTTCTCCATAAACTAAAACAAAAAGGATGAAAAAGATGACGATCTTTCAAAGAACGATCGTGGTTTTAATCGGTACGCAGCTGGCGGCATCCGCGGTGATTTTGTTTATTTTCGATTTGAATTCATATAATCACTTTTCCGGCAGCTTCTCCTGGCTTCATTTTCTGAAAGAACTGGCCGGCAGTTTCGCCTTTTATTTGTTTTCAGCAGGCCTGTTCTTTTTGCTGATTGGATTGTGTGCTCCAAGCCGGAAGAAAAAGCGCATTTCTGTACACGGGAAAGAAAACTCATTAAAATAATCGTAATAGAGAAATGATCATGGAAAAAGGATGATGAAAAAATGCTGTTTATATTTTTAACAATAGCCGCATTGGGATTGTCGTTTTGGGCACAATTTAAAGTAAAGAGCAACTTTGAAAAATATTCAAAAGTGGAAGCCTCAAGCGGACGTACAGGGGCAGAAACGGCAAGACGGATTTTAGATATAAACGGTCTTTACGACGTGCCGGTCGAACCGGTAAGAGGCACTTTAACAGACCATTACGACCCGACAAGACGGGTGGTGCGTTTATCTGAGCCGGTCTATTACGGCCGCTCAATTTCCGCCATATCCGTAGCTTCCCATGAAGTCGGACATGCCTTGCAGCATCAGGAGTCATATGGTGCGCTTGTGCTGAGACATAAAATCTTCCCAGTCGTGAATTTTGCATCCGGTGTAGCTCCTTTGCTTTTCTTAGGAGGCATGCTTCTCGGCAGCCTGAATTTGATCGGGCTTGGCATCATACTGTTTTCAGCGGCAGTCTTTTTCCAGCTGATTACATTGCCTGTCGAATTCAATGCAAGTTCACGCGCCAAGCAGATTATTGTGTCAGAAGGATTCATCCGAAACAATGAAGAAAATGGGGTAAATAAAGTGCTGAGCGCTGCTGCCTTAACGTATGTGGCCGCCGCCCTGGTTTCCCTGTTTGAACTACTTCGTTTTGTGATGATTTTCTTAAACGGTCGTGATGAGAATTAACGTTAAGGAGGTGGCCCCTTACCATTTATGGTAAGGGCTTTTTTTGCTTATTTTACAATTGATCGCCATTTTTGTTTTGATTGGCATTACGGCTGTTTTCGTTGCAGCGGAATTTGCGATCGTCAAAATCAGAGGTTCAAAAATCAATCAGCTCATCGAAAGCGGTGACAGCCGAGCGCTAGCCGCACATAAAATCATCTCCAATCTTGACGAGTATTTATCAGCCTGCCAGCTCGGGATTACGATTACTGCCCTCGGCCTTGGATGGCTTGGTGAACCTACATTTGAACGTTTTCTTCATCCCTTATTTACAATGACAGGCATGCCGGAACCGTTTAATCACATTGTCACATTTGTAGTTGCATTTATTATCGTCACTTTTTTGCATGTGGTGATGGGGGAGCTTGCCCCAAAAACGGTTTCTATTCAAAAAGCTGAAGCTGTAAGCTTATGGATTGCAAAGCCGCTGATCTGGTTTTATAAAATCACGTACCCGTTTATTAAAGCATTAAACGGCTCTGCAAGTTTTCTTGTGAAATTGTTTGGCTTTCATTCGGTAAAGGAGCATCAGGTTGTCATCAGCGAGGAGGAACTAAGACTGATCCTTTCAGAAAGCTATGAAAAGGGAGAAATCAATCAGTCTGAATTCCGTTATGTAAATAAGATTTTTGAATTTGACAACCGGGTAGCGAGAGAGATTATGATTCCGCGGACAGAAATTGCGGTTATCTCTCTGGAGCAGTCGCTTGAAGAGGCAATTCATCACATCATTAATGAACGGTATACACGCTACCCTGTCATCAAAGATGACAAGGATCATATTTTAGGGATCATCAACAGCAAAGATATGTTTAAAGCTTATTTTCTCGGCCAGCCGATAAAGCTGGAGCAAATCATGAGGCCCGTTATCAGGGTCATTGAAAGCATTCCTGTTCAGCAGCTTTTAATCCGCATGCAGAAGGAGCGGATTCACATGGCGATTCTTGTCGATGAATACGGGGGAACGGCGGGGCTTGTCACTGTAGAGGATATTATCGAGGAAATCGTCGGGGAAATCCGCGATGAGTATGATCAGGATGAAACACCGCACATCCTGAAAAAGGGCGAGCACCATTATGTGATGGATGGAAAAGCGCTAATAGACGAAGTGAATGACCTTCTCGACATTGCGATTGAAAATGAAGAAATTGATACGATTGCAGGCTGGCTTCTAACGCAAAAAATGGAGCTGAAAGCAGGGGATGTGATACACGCGGAGGGCTGTGAATTTAAAATCCTCGACGCCGAAGATCACCACATCCGTTTTGTAGAAATAAAAAAAACTGATTTTTGATAAAAAACAGCCGGGGAACAAACGGCTGTTTTTTGTGTCATCAAGTCATTTCTTAAAAAGCAATGCTGTAAAGACCTTTTTCTACATAGGATATATAAGAACGGTACACTGGGAAGGAGTGGCTGTATGAAAAAGGCTTGGTGGAAGGAAGCCGTAGTTTACCAAATTTACCCCCGCAGTTTTAAAGATTCAAATGGCGACGGAATCGGGGATATTCAAGGAATCAGAACCAAGCTTTCTTACATAAAAGAGCTGGGCGCTGACGTCATATGGATTTGCCCGCTGTATGATTCACCGAATGCCGATAATGGCTATGATATCAGGGATTATCAAAACATATTAAGCGAGTTTGGCACGATGGAAGATTTTGATGAGCTGCTTGGTGACATTCATGATCTGGATATGAAGCTGATTATGGATCTCGTTGTGAACCACACAAGCGACGAACATCCATGGTTCATAGAATCCCGTTCATCCATACACTCGGAAAAGCGCGACTGGTATATTTGGAAAGACGGCATAAACGGAAAAACGCCCAACAATTGGGAAAGCATTTTCGGCGGGCCGGCTTGGGAGTATGATCAAAAGACAAGCCAGTATTATCTGCACCTTTTTGATAAAAAACAGCCTGATTTGAATTGGGAAAATGAAAAGGTGAGGAATGCCGTTTATGACATGATCAATTGGTGGCTTGATAAAGGAATTGACGGATTTCGGGTGGATGCCATTACGCATATTAAGAAAAAAGAAGGGTTTCCTGACATGCCGAATCCAAAGGGACTGGACTATGTCCCTTCCTTTCCTTATCATATGAATGCTGACGGCATTATGGATTTGTTAACAGAACTGAAGGAAAACACGTTTTCCCGCTATCCGATTATGACAGTTGGTGAAGCAAACGGCGTCGCTGCAAAAGAAGCAGCTGATTGGGCTGGAGAAAAAAACGGCATATTCAGCATGATTTTTCAATTTGAGCATCTCGGCCTGTGGGATGTAGAGATCAATGAAAGTATTGATATCGTTGCATTTAAACGAATTTTAACTGACTGGCAGGACAGTCTGGAAGGGATCGGCTGGAATGCTTTGTTTATGGAGAATCACGACCAGCCCCGTTCAGTTTCTGTGTGGGGAGACGACGGAGTGTACCTGAAAGAAAGTGCAAAAGCGCTTTCCGCTGTTTATTTTCTCATGAAAGGCACACCGTTTATTTATCAGGGACAGGAACTCGGGATGACGAACGTGGCTTTTCCCTCTATTGAGGACTATGATGATGTCGCAATGAAACGCCTGTATGAAACAAAAACAGCGAAAGGCACATCACACGAGGATGTGATGAAGATTGTCTGGAAAAAGGGAAGAGACAATTCAAGAACGCCGATGCAATGGAATGCAGGTCCATACGCCGGATTTTCTGAGGCCAAACCGTGGATCGGAATCAATGAGAATTACAAATGGCTGAATGCCGAGGCGCAAAAAAATGATAAAACATCCGTTTACCATTTTTACAAAAGCTTGATCAAGCTGCGCCAAACATATGATGTTTTTATTAACGGGACATACGAGCTCATTTTACCGGAAGATCAGCAAATCTTTGCATATCTTCGGAAAAACGAGAGCCATACTGCACTGATTGTGGCCAATCTGACAGGAACACCAGCGTTGTTCAAGCACTCTGGCTTGCCATTGTCATCAGATGCACTCGTCTTGTCAAATATTGAAGCAGAGCCGCACAAGCATATGACATCAGCACTCTTAAAGCCGTATGAAGCAAGAATATATCTATGGCGCTAATCTCCAGCCTTAGACTGGAGTTTTTTTGTTGTATCAGGTTTATGAGAGCGGTTTAACAGGAAAAAAAGAACACAGAAAGAATTAAGCAATGAGAGCGGACAAACGAAAGGAGAAACAAATGCTGAAAACACTGCAAATCAAAACGACCAAACGAGATGAAATGATTGATATCACCCGTGAGGTGGAAACGTTTCTTCAAGAAACAGGTATAACGAGCGGCGCAGCGCTAATTTACTGTCCGCATACGACTGCGGGTATTACAATTAATGAAAATGCCGATCCGGACGTCAAAAAAGATATGCTCAGAAGGTTTGATGAGGTATATCCGTGGGAACATGAGCTGGACCGCCATATGGAGGGCAATACAGCTGCACACATGAAGTCGAGTACGGTCGGAGCTTCACAGCATGTCATTGTGGAAAACGGCCGGCTCATTCTTGGAACGTGGCAGGGCATTTATTTCTGTGAATTTGACGGCCCTCGCGCCCGGACATGCTATATCAAAATGATGGGATAATAGGCTGTTTTTTTGACAAAAGCATGATCGCTGAACAAACGCCGATAGCCGGAGGGCTTGTCACACCCGCCCCGGCTGCCGCTTTATCGAATGAAGGCGCGCTTGGCATTCGTCCATATGCGAAATAAAAAGCGAGGGAAAGAGACACGCGCCTCACCCTTTGTTTTCAGGAAAGCCTGCATGAGGGATAGTCAATCAATGGATGTAAACGTACCGAGCTTTGCCGAACGTAACTTGATAAACTGAGGTGACAGATATGAACATTCTTCAATATTCTTATAAAAAAAGAGGGAAAATTGAGTTTGTATTTGAAGGCTGGCCTCACTCAAAAGTTACAATGGTTCCTATCAAAGGCTACTATTTTGTCCGCTTTATCAAATGGAGCAGCCAGGATCCAATCGTGACAAGAAATGACCTTGAAAAAATGGAGTGGGCTGCGAACCAATATTTCGGCACAGCCCCCTTCTATCGAAAACGAAAGGCATTTGAAACCCCATCGTCCGGAAAATAGGCGATGGGGCTTTTTAGCGGACGATGCGGAAAAGAGACGGAACATCCAGTCTGGTCGCCTGAGACAGAAGGTAGGCTGACTGTAAGGCTCCTTTTTTCCTAAAAGAATTCAGCTTATCAATAATTTGCTTTCCGTTTAAGATTCCAAGACCATGGGCAAAATATTTATCTTCCCCCAGTAGTATCACATTTTCGCCTCTCCATTGCGCCTTTTGCGGATCAAATTCAGGATTCTTAAAATACAAACAATCTCCAAGGAAAAAGTGGTGTCCTGTTTCCGTATATATCGGCAATTTCTCATAATGCCAGTCATATAAAATAATTCTGTCAAAGCTGGCATTGAATTTATCTTCTCCGATTGTATCGATTAAGGCCAAGTAATAAATGATAACGATTGCGGTTGCGCATTCAAACGCATAAAACGGGCCGTTCTCAGCAATGTCCCGAATCGCTTTTGAAGGCGGCATTCTGTATTTCAGCTCCAAGGCGCCCTCCGGTGAAACTCTCCAATACGTTGTATTCCCGTATGTTTTTAAAAAAGTGGCAAACTTCGCCCCGCTTTTGTGCAGCGTCTTTGCCGCTGCTACAATATTCATCCGCAGTTTAAGCTCAAACATCAGTTCAGCAATTGAATGATAATCAAACTGAACAGGTGTCTCAATCATCTCTTTTAACAGCGGATTCAGATTTTGATCAATCTGCCAATTTTCAATATCCTGGGGACGGAGCAATTGTCCTGATACAATAATCATGTTTAGCCCCCCTTGTTTTTTATAAGATATGCAAAGGGCTTGGGCAATGAAAGTTAAAAAGACAGAAGACAGCCAAAAAGAACTTCTTCCATTTTTTATTTTAAAACTTTTTTAAGCAGCCGATATATACTGTATCAAACCTGAAGGAGCAAGTGACATGAAGACTTTTATCAATTGGCTGAAGAAACCGTCTATTTCAAAGAAATTAATCGTCTCATTTATCGCGATTCTCATTATCCCTATTCTTATATTAGAATTTAGTTCTTACCGAAGCGCCAGCGGAAAGCTGGATCAGGAAATTATGGGAAATGCGAAAAACAGTGTCGATACATTTAATACAACTGTTACAAATAATCTGGGAGAAAAAGCGAAAGCAGTCACCTTTTTCAGTGAATCTCTTAAAAGATCCGCATTCAAAGGGAAATCTAATCAAGAAGAGATCAAAGCTAAATTTTCACAATATGTATCTATTAATCAAGGAGTAGCCAGAATTTATGGGGGCGCAGATAACGGCACTTACGTACAAGCGCCAAAAGAGAAATTGCCGGAAGGATACGACCCGAGACAACGCCCTTGGTACCAGGATGCGATGAAGGCCGGCGGTCAAATTGTCGTGACAGATCCTTACGTGGCTGCGAGTGACGGAAGCATGGTCATTACCATTGCACAGGAGCTGAAGGACGGATCTGGCGTTGTCGCCATGGATATTACCATTGATAAATTGTTAGAACAAATGAAACAAATCAAGGTCGGAAAAGAAGGTTATGCTTTCATTGCAACAAAAAACAAAACCTATGTCGCCCACAAGAACCATAAGGCTGGAGAAAAGCTTTCAGGCGACTGGGTAGCCAAAATGTATGCGAATGACAGCGGTGAACTCCAGTATACTCTTAATAACGAAGATAAAAAGATGACCTATACTACAAACGAACTGACTGGTTGGAAAATAGCCGGCACAATGTATATGGATGAAATTAAGGATGCCTCAAAGTCTGTGCTGACAACAGGAATGATCGTGCTGATTGCTTCCATTGTGGCAGGCGGAATTTTAATTCTGTTTATCGTTCGTTCGATTACAAAACCGTTAAAACGTCTTGTTCAATCATCGAAAACGATCAGCAGGGGGGATCTGACCGAAACGATCGAAATCCATTCAAAGGATGAGCTTGGGGAGCTTGGGGAAAGCTTCAATGAAATGGGACAATCTCTCCGCTCTCTGATCAGCGCTATTCAGGACTCGGTGAACAATGTGGCCGCATCTTCCGAACAGCTTACGGCATCTGCCGGGCAGACGAGTAAAGCCACCGAGCATATTACGATGGCGATTGAGCAGTTCTCAAACGGAAACGAGGAGCAAAGCGAAAAGGTTGAATCCAGCTCTCATCAGCTGAACTTAATGAATGAAGGACTCCAGCAAGTCTCACAAACATCGTCAGATATTACAAAGGCATCTATTCAATCAACGGAAATCGCCGGAACGGGTGAGAAGTTTGTGCAGCAGACAGTCGGACAAATGAACTCGATTAATCAATCTGTTCAGCAGGCTGAAGCTGTTGTCAAAGGCTTAGAAGGAAAATCAAAAGACATCACAAGCATTTTGAGAGTCATCAACGGAATCGCTGACCAAACAAACCTGCTTGCACTAAACGCAGCCATTGAAGCGGCGCGTGCCGGAGAGTCAGGACGCGGCTTCTCTGTCGTAGCGGAGGAAGTGCGCAAGCTGGCTGTCCAATCAGCCGATTCAGCAAAAGAAATCGAAAAGCTGATCCAAGAAATCGTCGCAGAAATCGAAACCTCTCTTCACATGTTTAAAGAGGTCAATCAGGAAGTACAGTCCGGACTTGTTGTCACAGACAATACAAAAGAAAGCTTCCAGAGCATTTTCAGCATGACAAACGAAATCGAGGGCAAGCTGCAGACGATGAATTCCACCGTCGAGCAGCTGTCAGACCGTTCACAGCATGTTTCAGCAGCAGTCAGCGGCATTGCAGACGTGTCGAAAGAAAGCTCGGCTAGCATCCAGGACATTGCCGCATCAGCTGAAGAACAGCTTGCTTCCATGGAAGAAATCAGTTCCTCAGCGACCACTCTTGCGCAGATGGCAGAAGAGCTTCGTGATCTGACGAAACAATTTAAAATCGAGTAAAAACCGAAAAACAGCGCTATCAAAGCGCTGTTTTTTTATATGGTAAACAATAATAAAGTCCTAGTTTAACCGGTGATTTTAGAACTATTTTTCATTTTTTCCTTCATTTTCAATGTAATTTAAAGGAAGATCCGCCGATATAATTTGTAAATTATTGAAAGAAGGTTCAAAAGGAAATGAAAAAAACACTCACCACTATTCGCAGATCATCAATTGCAAGGAGACTTATTATTTCTTTCCTGCTGATCTTAATTGTTCCGATAACCGCCCTTTCGGTTAGCGCTTATCAATCAGCAGTTGCCTCACTTGATGTACAGATGACGCAAAGCGCAAAGGAAAATGTTCAGATATTAGATCACATCATTGATGATAAAATCAGTACGACTGAAAAAAGCCTCGCGTATTTCAGCGATTGGGCTACAGCAGAAAAATTTCAGGATAAAAAGAAAACAGAGCTGAAACAGGAATTTAAACAATTTATCCAAATGAATGATAATGTCGCTGCGATATTTTCAAGCGGCAAAGACGGGGAATTCACCCGTTATCCGTACGCTGACATGCCAAGTGACTTTAATGCTTTGGAACGAGATTGGTACAAAGAAGCAATGGCCAATAAAGGCAAAACAATTTTCACTGAGCCTTATGAATCGATTTCATCAGGAAAAATGGTCGTCACCATCGCCCGTCAAACGGTGGATGGATCAGGCGTTGTCGCCATTGATATGAAAATTGATGACTTAGTCACTACCGCGAAAGGAATCAATATCGGAAAAGAAGGCTATGCTTTTATCTTGAGCCAAAACAAGAAAGTCATCGCCTACTCCGGAGAAAAAGCGGGAACAGAGCTAAAAGGGGACTGGGTTGATAAGCTCTACAAGGATAAAAGCGGGGACTTTGAATATACGTACAAAGGCAAAAAGAAAAAAATGGCATTTGCAACAAGCGAAACAACAGGCTGGAAAATCAGCGGCACGATGTATGCAAACGAGATTCACGATGCTGCAAGCAGGGTTCTGATCATGGCTTCAATCGTTCTGGCGATTGCCATCGGAGCTGGAATGACGGCGATTTATTTTGTGATTCGATCCATCACAAAGCCATTGAGACGCATTGTCGCATCAGCTGAAAAAATTAGTGAAGGCGATCTAACCGAAACGATTGAAATCAATTCAAAAGATGAACTCGGCGTTCTGAGCGAGAGCTTCAATCATATGGCACACTCGCTTCGCTCGCTCATTCACGGGATCAAAGACTCAGTAGAACACGTTGCCTCATCGTCTGAAGAGCTGACTGCATCGGCAGACCAGACAAGCAGAGCCACTGAGCACATTACGATGGCTATCGAGCAATTTTCAAACGGCAGCGAAAGCCAAAGCGAGAAAATAGAAACGACAACCGAACAAATTAATGAAATGAATGACGGATTGGCAGAGCTGGCGCGGGCAGCAGCAGTGATTACAGAAACATCCGCAGATTCAACAGAAGTGTCAAGTAAAGGGGAGACACTCGTCCAGAAAACAGCCGGCCAAATGAACACAATTGACCATTCCGTAAAAGCAGCGGAACAAGTGGTGAAAGGGCTGGAGATCAAATCAAAGGATATCACAAATATTTTGCGTGTCATCAACGGTATTGCGGATCAAACCAATCTTTTGGCTTTAAATGCCGCCATTGAAGCGGCCAGAGCGGGTGAATACGGCCGGGGCTTTTCAGTCGTCGCTGAGGAAGTGAGAAAGCTCGCGGTACAGTCGGCTGACTCGGCAAAAGAAATTGAATCGCTGATCAGTGAAATCGTAAAGGAAATTCACACATCACTGAACGTGCTTCAGTCCGTAAACAAAGAAGTTGAAACAGGGCTTGTCATGACGGATGAAACTAAACAGAGCTTCAAACATATATCTCAAATGACCAATCAAATTGCTTCCGAGCTGCAAAACATGAATGCGACGGTTGAGGAGCTGTCAGCGGGAGCTCAAGAAATTTCCGCAGCTTCAAATGATATCACAGCCATTTCTAAGGAAAGCTCGGATGGCATCCAAGATATCGCCGCTTCAGCTGAGGAACAACTGGCATCCATGGAGGAGATTAGTTCATCTGCACTGACGCTTGAAAGAATGTCTGAAGAACTCCGTGATCTGACAAAACAATTTAAAGTAGATAAATAATAGGTCTAAAATACTATTTATTTATGGGAAATTAGTTACTTTTGTTAAATTTCTTCTTTTTTGCTGTATATATTTACCCA
Source organism: Bacillus sp. GW821-FHT01G09 (assembly GCF_059422205.1). Classification (NCBI taxonomy): domain Bacteria; kingdom Bacillati; phylum Bacillota; class Bacilli; order Caryophanales; family Bacillaceae; genus Bacillus; species Bacillus sp. GW821-FHT01G09. The sequence goes on along the minus strand of NZ_JBWKWL010000001.1, from coordinate 29,671 downwards.
TTTCCAGCCGATATGAAGGGTAGCATAAAAAAGGAGAAATGAATGATGAAAAAAATACTCCAACTCATAAAACAAAGATCAATTACACGGAAGCTTCTCGTTTCCTTTCTGTCGATCCTCATCATACCGGTTGTCATATTGGCGATCTTTGCGTATCAATCGGCTAGCAGCTCACTCGACAGACAGATGATGGGGAGCGCATTGGAAAATGTACAGCAATTAAACGAAATCATTAACACCAGCATCGGCGAAAAAGAAAACAGTGCTGATTATTTCAGCGAATGGCTGACAAAAGAGAAATACAATGCAAAAAGCAATGCAAGCATTGCAGAGAAATTCTCACAATATATCAGCATTAACAAGGATGTAGAATCCATTTATACAAGCGACACAAAAGGACACTTTACCCGCTATCCGGATCTTCCGATGCCAAGCGGCTATAATCCGGTTGAACGCGACTGGTACAAAAAAGCGGTTGCAAATAAAGGAAAAGTCGTTGTGACAGATCCTTATAAAACTGCTTCTACAAATACGATGGTTGTGACAATCGCCCAGCAGACAAAAGATGGTTCAGGCGTTATCGCAATCAACATGACGATTGAAAATCTGTTGAAAACAACCAAAAAAGTCAACATCGGCACACAAGGCTACGCATTTATCATGACGAAGGACAAAAAAGTTGTCGCTCATCCTAATGAAAAATCAGGAACTGAATTAAAAGGCGACTGGCTCGATAAGATGCTGAACGCTGATAAAGGCGATTTTCAATACACCATGGACGGCGATAAGAAAAAAATGGCCTTTGACACAAACAAGTTGACGGGATGGAAGATCGGCGGCACCATGTATTTGGATGAAATCCATGAGGCAGCCCAGCCTGTCCTTCACCTTGCTTTAATTGTCTTGGCCGCAGCTATTATCATAGGGATTATCGTCATGACTTTGATCATTCGGTCGATTACAACACCGCTGAAACAGCTTGTCGGTTCCTCTAAGCGGATCAGCGAGGGAGATTTGACGGAAACCATTGATATCCGTTCAAAAGATGAATTGGGCGAGCTCGGCAAAAGCTTTAACAATATGGCGTCGTCACTTCGTTCTCTCATACACGCCATCCAGGATTCGGTAGATAATGTTGCCGCTTCCTCTGAGGAGCTGACCGCATCAGCTGCGCAAACGAGCAAGGCAACAGAGCACATTACATTGGCGATTGAACAATTTTCTAACGGCAATGAAAAACAAAACGAAAACATTGAAACGGCAGCAGAGCACATTTATCAAATGAATGACGGGTTGACGAATATGGCTCAAGCTTCTGAAGTGATCACTGATTCATCTGTTCAATCGACAGAAATTGCAAGTGAAGGCGGCAAGCTTGTTCATCAAACCGTCGGCCAAATGAATGTCATTGACAAGTCCGTTAAAGAAGCGGAGCAAGTCGTACGCGGATTGGAAACGAAATCGAAAGATATTACAAACATTTTGCGTGTGATCAACGGCATCGCAGACCAGACGAACCTGCTTGCCTTAAACGCAGCAATTGAAGCAGCGCGCGCAGGCGAGTACGGCCGCGGCTTCTCCGTTGTAGCGGAAGAAGTAAGAAAACTGGCAGTACAGTCAGCAGATTCAGCAAAAGAGATTGAAGGATTAATCATCGAAATTGTGAAGGAAATCAATACATCTCTCGGCATGTTCCAATCTGTCAATCAAGAGGTGCAGACAGGCCTTGACATCACAGATAAAACAGAAATGAGCTTCAAACGCATTTCTGAAATGACAAACCAAATCGCCGGCGAACTGCAAAATATGAGTGCGACGGTTCAGCAGCTTTCTGCCAGCTCCGAAGAAGTTTCGGGAGCGTCTGAGCACATTGCATCGATTTCAAAAGAAAGCTCAGCGCATATACAAGATATCGCGGCGTCAGCCGAAGAGCAGCTTGCTTCCATGGAAGAAATCAGCTCGTCTGCAGAGACCCTTTCGTCTATGGCGGAAGAGCTTCGCGATATGACCAAACGATTCAAAATCGAATAATAAGCCTTAACACCCAAGCTTGTTGCGCTTGGGTGTTTTTTTTAGTTTTTTTATTAAACCTTTTATCCTAGTTTGACGATATTAGATTTATCTTAAAGGAGGAGTCAACAAGAATGGGAAAATTCATACATTGGATCAAACAGCCATCGATCAGCAAACCGCTAATCGCTGCGTTTCTGGCAGTGCTTATTTTGCCGGTTGGGGTTTTAGCATATTTCAGTTATCAATCAGCTTGGAACGCGTTAGACAGAGAGCTCATAAACAGTGCGAAGGGAAATGTTGAAGAACTAAACAGTACGCTGCAAAATAAATTAGAAGATAAAGTAAAAGCAATAGATTATTATAGTGAGACAGTCGATAAAGACATATTGCTAGGCAAAAACAAAACATTACTGAAAGAGAAATTTAAGCAGTACACGACACTTAACGACGATGTAGGCGCAATCTATGCTGCTTCAGAAGATAAGAAGCTTTATAAATATCCGGATAGCGGTGTTCCGAAAGGTTTCGATCCGACAGGACGTGACTGGTACAAACAGGCGGTTGCGGAAAAAGGACAAGCTGTTTTCTCAGAACCGTATACTGATGAAGCGACAGGAGATATCGTTGTCACAATTTCAAAACAATTAAAAGACGGTTCAGGGGTTATAGCGCTTGATTTAAACCTGGATGAAGTGCTTACTGCATCACAAAGAATCAAAATCGGTAAAGAAGGCTTTGCATTTATTACAACTGGCAACAAAAAATATATCGCCCATCCGACCATTAAGCCGGGGACAACCGGTTCCGGCGATTGGACAAACCAAGTATATTCCAAAAAAGAAGGCTCATTTGAATATACATTCGAAGGCAAAGAAAAGAAAATGGCCTTTACGACAAATAAATTGACTGGCTGGAAAATCGCAGGCACATATTTTGTCAGTGAATTGCAAGATGCTTCAAGCCCGGTGCTGAACACTGCGGTTATCATTCTATGCGTGTCAATTGTAATCGGCGGCATACTCATTCTCTATATTATTCGTGCCATCACCAAGCCGTTAAGAAAACTTGTCTCAACGTCTGCAAAAATCAGCAGCGGAGATCTCACAGAAGTCATTGACATTCACTCGAAAAACGAGTTTGGCCAGCTTGGCGAAAGCTTTAATGAAATGTCTGCATCATTGCGTTCTGTAATCGGCGTTATTCAAACGTCTGTAGAAAACGTTGCTTCATCTTCTGAGGAGCTGACGGCAAGCGCAGCCCAAACGAGCAAGGCAACTGAGCATATTACACTTGCCATCGAACAGTTCTCAGATGGCAACGAGGCACAAAGCGAGAAACTGGAAACAAGCTCAAATCATCTTTCTCAAATGAACGAGGGGATTTCAAAAGTGGCTCAGGCCTCTTCAACCATTACGAAATCATCGATTCAGTCCTCTGAGGCAGCGGGCAGCGGAGAAAAGCTGGTGGAGCATACAGTCGGCCAGATGAAAACAATAGACCAATCCGTTCAAAAAGCGGAAGCGGTTGTGAAGGGTCTTGAAACAAAATCGCAAGACATCACAAGCATCTTGAATGTGATTAATGGCATTGCTGATCAAACCAACCTGCTTGCATTAAATGCTGCGATTGAGGCGGCAAGAGCGGGAGAGTACGGAAGAGGTTTCTCAGTAGTTGCGGAAGAGGTTAGAAAACTTGCTGTACAGTCAGCAGACTCCGCCAAGGAAATTGAAGGATTAATTCAAGAGATTGTCAGAGAAATCAGCACCTCACTTTCGATGTTCCAATCCGTGAATCATGAAGTGAAAGAAGGCTTGCAGATTACGGATCAAACAGCGGAAAGCTTTAAACAAATCTATGAGATGACAACCCAAATTTCCGGCGAATTGCAAAACTTGAACGCGACGGTTGAACAACTGTCAGCCGGATCACAGGAAGTGTCAAGTGCTGTTGAAGATATTTCTGCAGTGGCGAAAGAAAGCTCAGCAGGCATTCAGGATATCGCAGCTTCGGCTGAAGAACAGCTTGCGTCTATGGAAGAAATCAGCTCTTCAGCGGAAACGTTGGCAAACATGGCGGAAGAACTTCAGGACATTACGAAGAAATTTAAAATTGAATCATAATGAAACGAGAAAGCGGCATATCTGCTGCTTTCTTTTTTATTAAAAACAAAAATAAACAAAAACAATTCAAAAACAAACGGAAATCATATATAATGAAAACGGATACAAATAAAAGGGGATGGAGGAATATCAAATATGGTGAAACATATATGGGATTCAGAGCGAGCTGCACAGCTGCCTAAAGGTGTAGAGGAATTGTTGTACAGGTCCAATCTGATCGGGTCAGACCGCACTGTCTGCAACTGGGGCGGGGGGAATACATCTATGAAAACAGCGGAAAAGGATTTTAAAGGCCGTGAAATAGAAGTCATGTGGGTAAAAGGAAGCGGTTCGGATTTGGCAACAATGAAAACGCATAACTTTACCGGTTTGAAATTAGATGATATCCGCCCGCTGATTAAAAGGGACCAAATGCCAGATGAAGAAATGGTAGACTACCTGTCTCATTGTATGATAGACAGCAAACATCCCCGCCCTTCAATTGAAACGCTATTACACGCTTTTCTGCCATACAAACATGTTGACCATACCCATCCAGATGCGATTATCAGCATATGCTGTGCAGATAATGGAAAACAAATCGCTGAAGACATTTACGGAAACCGATTTGTATGGGTGCCATACGTCCGTCCTGGATTTACTTTGTCTAAAATGATCGCTGAAGGCGTAGCAAACAATCCCCACGCCGAGCTTGTATTAATGGAGAAACACGGCTTAGTCACTTGGGGAGAGACGTCTGAAACATGTTATCAAAAAACGATATCCATCATTCAAGAAGCCGAGCAGTATGTTAACGATCGTATCAATCAGCATGAGGTATTCGGAGGCAAAAGGTATCAGCCGCTGCCGGAGGATAAAAGAAAACAAATCTTGGCAGGCATCATGCCTGTGATCAGAGGAGCAGTAAGTGAAGAAAAGAAAATGATCCTTTCCTATGATGATCATGACGATGTCTTGGAATTTGTAAACAGTGTCCAAGCGCCAGCACTTTCGCAAATCGGTGCGGCATGCCCGGATCACCTTGTTCACACAAAACGGGTTCCGCTGTACATTGATTGGAATCCGGAAACTCAAGATGTGCACAAGCTTGCAGATCTGATCAAGTCAGGAGTCGAGACCTTTACATCAGAGTATCAGGCTTACTTTACACGCAATCAGCAGGATGGGGATCAAATCTTTGAATCCGCCCCGCGGGTGATATTGATTCCTGGAATCGGAATGGTGAATACAGGAAAAAGTTATGCCATGTCTAAAGTAAGCGGGGCTTTATATCGGAGGGCCATCGCCGTGATGAAAGGAGCAACCGCTCTGGGGCAATTTGTTTCTTTACATGAAAATGAATCCTACCATGTCGAATATTGGCCGCTCGAACTATATAAACTCACGCTGGCCCCGCCGGAAGCAGAATTTTCCCGAAAAGTAGCGTTGATAACTGGAGGAGCCGGCGGAATCGGCAGTGCAGCATGCCGCCGATTTGCAGCTGAGGGAGGGCACGTGATCGTAGCTGATCTGAATATAGAAGGCGCACAGAAAATTGCCGGGGAAATAAACGATGCATACGGAGAAGGACGGGCAATGGCTGTCAAAATGGATGTGACAAAGGAGGAAGACGTACAGTCAGCTTTTGAACGAGCGGCGCTTGCTTATGGCGGCATTGATATCGTCGTCAATAATGCCGGGCTGGCCACATCAAGCCCATTTGACGAAACAAGTCTAAAAGAATGGAATCTTAATATGAATGTTTTAGGAACAGGCTATTTCCTTGTAGCCCGTGAAGCGTTTAAACAGATGAAACACCAAAATAGAGGCGGAAGCATGGTATTTGTCGGATCGAAAAATTCGGTTTATGCGGGCAAAAACGCCTCTGCCTACAGCTCTGTTAAGGCGCTTGAAACCCATTTAGCAAGATGCATCGCAGCAGAAGGTGGAGAATTCGGCATTAGGGTCAACTCCGTTTTGCCTGATGCAGTTCTTCAAGGATCGGCAATCTGGGGTTCAAGCTGGCGGGAGGAACGAGCCGCGGCGTACGGGATTGAACCAGATCAGCTGGAGGAACATTACCGGAAACGGACAGCATTGCTCGTCAATATTTATCCGGAGGATATTGCCGAAGCCATTGCATTCTTAACTTCTTCCAAAGCCGAAAAAACAACGGGCTGCATGATCACGGTAGACGGCGGCGTCCCTGCTGCTTTTACGCGTTAGAAATATGCTATGATAAAAAATATAAGACGGACTACGATATGAGGAAGGGCGTTACCGATGCTAGTAGCAGAACGGCAGCAAAAAATAGTGGAAATAGTAAATAAGCGTTCAAGCATCCGCGTTTCCGAATTAAGTGACATATTTTCAGTCACAGAGGAAACCATTCGGCGTGATCTTGAAAAGCTTGAAAAAGAACATAAACTGAGCCGGAGCCACGGAGGAGCGGTCAGTATTCAGCAGAAGGAATCAGAAATTCATTTTTCTGAACGGGAAATCACGAATGTCATCGAAAAAAAAGCCATCGCTCACGAAGCGGCCAAATATGTAAAAAGCGGAGACCGAATTATTCTCGATGCAAGCACAACTGCCTGGTACATGGCGAAAATACTCCCTGACATTGAGCTCACCGTGATTACAAACTCAATGAAAGCAGCTATTGAACTCAGCAATAAAGAAAACATATCAGTCATTTCAACAGGCGGCATTTTGCTGGAAAAATCATTATCGTTTGCCGGCCCGTTAGCAGAGCGTTCACTTGAGACCTATCATGTCAATAAAACCTTTCTGTCATGTAAGGGATTTGACGTACACAACGGGATGAGTGATTCAAATGAGTGGCAGGCGCTGCTCAAAAAACGGATGATCGAAAGGTCGGACCAGACCATTTTGATGGCCGATTCAAGCAAATGGGGGAACCGCGAGTTTTCACATATTGCCTCGCTGCAAGATGTCAGCCGCCTTATTACGGATTCTGGACTTGATCCGGCATCGGTAAAAGCTCTTGAGGACAAAAAGGTGAAGGTGACAGCTGTTCCTCTTTCGAAGAGAGGGTGAAAGGATGATTTATACTGCCATTGATATAGGCGCATCAAGCGGGAGAATCATGGTAGGTGAACTGAATGAAGGGAAGCTTGACATACAAGAGATTCACAGGTTCGCTAACGGTTTCAGTCAAAGAGACGGGCATTGCTTTTGGGATATTGATCATTTGCTAAAACAAATCCTGCAAGGACTGCAAAAAGTAAAGACGCTTGGGTATGAACACTGCACCGTAGGCATTGATACATGGGCAGTTGATTATGTCTTACTGGACGAAAAAGGCGATCGGTTGCGGGAAGCAATCTCCTACCGTGATAGAAGAACAGATCACACAATAGACAAACTGGAACATACCCTCTCAAAAGCCGCAATTTATCAAAAAACAGGAATACAATTTCAGCCTTTCAACACGATCTATCAATTGTATGAGGAAGACCGTGAGCTGCTAATAAAGACAGACAAAATTATGATGATTCCTGATTATTTAGGCTATTGTTTAACCGGAAAAGCTGTAACGGAAATCACAAATGCGTCCACAACACAGCTTTTAAACGCCTCAACGGGAAATCTTGATCCTGAATTGCTTGAAGCCGTGTCCGTTCAGGAACAGCAATTTGCCCCGCTGACTGAACCGGGGTGTGAACTCGGGAAGCTAAGAAATGAGTGGTTCCCGGATTATGATCTCCCGGCGTGCAAGGTGATGACAGTCGCAACACATGATACGGCCTCGGCCGTCATTGCAGCGCCAGGAATAAATGATGGCTGGGCGTATATCAGCAGCGGAACATGGTCGTTAATCGGGGTTGAAAACAAAACACCGATAATAACTGATCTTGCTTTAGAAAACAACTATACAAATGAACGCGGCGCAAACAACACCATTCGCTTTCTCAAAAACATTATCGGCATGTGGGTGATACAAGAAGTCAGACAACAGTTACAAGCAGATTACTCTTTCCAGCAGCTTGCAGAAGAAGCCGAAAAAACAGAACCATTCCAGCAATTTATAAACTTAAATGATAAACGTTTCCTGAATCCAGAAAACATGATAAAGGAAATACAACATTATTGCAGACAAACCCGCCAAAAGACTCCTCGCACTGCAGGCGAACTTGCCTGCTGCATCTACAGCAATTTAGCCATCATCTATGCGATAGCCATCAAAGAGCTCGAAACAATCACAGAAAAACCGATCGAGCAATTTCATATCATCGGCGGCGGAGCCCGGAATGATTTCTTAAATCAATTAACGGCAGACATGAGTGGAAAAGCGGTATATGCAGGGCCGATAGAGGCAACTGCCACCGGAAATCTTTTGATGCAAATGATTGCTGCCAAAGAAGTCAAAGACATAAAAGAAGCCCGGCAAGTCGTCAGAAATTCCTTTCCGATCAAAGTGTTTACACCTAAAGACATTGACAGAAGCACGATCATTCAGTCATTTCAGCAAACTGTTTTGAAAGCGCTATCTAAATGATGAAGAGGTGAAAAGGTTTGAAAAGAAAAGCCAGTATCATGTTTGTCCATCAAGACAAGTACGAAGAATACAAACAGCGGCATGATGACATTTGGCCTGAGATGGCAGAAGCACTCAAAGCTCATGGAGCACACCATTATTCCATTTTTCTAGACGAGGAAACAGGCAGGCTTTTTGCATATTTAGAAATAGAGGATGAAGAGAAATGGAGAAAGATGGCGGACACGGAAGTTTGCCGAAGATGGTGGAAATCGATGGCGCCATTAATGAAAACAAATTCGGATTTCAGTCCTGTTTCGATAGATCTAAAGGAAGTTTTTTATTTGGATTGAAAAACTGATAAAGGGAGAGAGCCGTATGACCATAAAAGCCAATTATGACAGTGCAAAACAGGCATATGAAAAATGGGGAATTGATGTTGAAGAGGCGCTTCGGCAATTAGAGCAAGTGCCCATTTCGATCCACTGCTGGCAGGGTGACGACATTGGAGGCTTTGAAGTAAATAAGGGCGAGCTTTCAGGCGGAATTGACGTGACCGGCAATTATCCCGGAAAAGCGCAAACTCCTGAAGAATTAAGAAGAGATTTGGAGAAGGCTCTTTCTCTCATTCCTGGAAAGCACCGCGTAAACCTGCATGCGATATACGCAGAAACAAACAGGGAAGCGGTAGAACGTGACGAATTGAAGCCGCAGCATTTTGAAAACTGGGTGAAATGGGCAAAAAACCTTGGTCTCGGTTTAGATTTTAATCCGACCTTGTTTTCGCATGAGAAAGCGGCTGACGGACTCACCCTTTCACACCCTGATCCGGACATCAGAGAATTTTGGATCAGGCATTGCATCGCTTGCCGCCGTATCGGGGAATACTTCGGGAAAGAATTGGGAACACCTTGCTTGACGAATATTTGGATTCCCGACGGCTATAAGGATATCCCGAGTGATAGGCTGACACCGCGTAAAAGACTAAAAGAATCACTGGATCGGATCTTCGCAGAGGAGATCAGTGAACAACACAATCTTGATTCAATCGAGAGCAAGCTGTTCGGGCTTGGCTCCGAATCATATGTTGTCGGATCTCATGAATTTTATTTAGCTTATGCTTTGACGAATCATAAGCTTTGTTTACTTGATACAGGCCATTTCCATCCGACTGAGACAGTATCAAACAAGATCTCGTCCATGCTGCTTTACACAGACAAGCTTGCCTTGCACGTATCTCGGCTTGTTCGTTGGGATAGCGACCATGTAGTGGTTTTGGATGATGAATTGAGAGAAATCGCTCTTGAAATTGTACGAAATCAGGCTCTTGAGAAGGTCGCCATCGGTCTGGATTTTTTCGATGCCAGCATTAACCGTGTAGCCGCCTGGACCATCGGAACGAGAAATATGATCAAAGCTTTATTGTATGCCTTGCTTCTCCCGAACGGCTATTTAAAACAATTGCAGGAAGAGGGCCGCTATACAGAAAGGCTGGCCCTGATGGAGGAATTCAAAACATATCCTTTCGGAGCCATCTGGGATTCCTACTGTGAGCAAATGGGCGTTCCGGTAAAAGAGGCATGGCTTCATGACATCAAAGAATATGAGCAACAGGTGCTTTTAAAAAGGAAGGCATCTTCTCCGATTGCCTAATAAAAAATCCGCCGCGGCATTTGCACGCGTGCGGATTTTTTTAAGCTTGATCAGCAGGGTATATAATTCCCATTTGCTTTCTTGCTTCTTCCATAATTTTTGCAGTGGTCAAAGACCGTTCAAATGTATTTTCTTCAGATTCCAGCTTATTCTCTTTTATGAGCGTGACAAATTCTTCTGCTTCATAGAACATCGCCGGTTTAGGATCAGGAATCGCAATGTTTTCAAGGCGGCCGTCCCGGTAGCGGATTTCAACACGTTCAGGCCGGTGAATCGTATCGATTACAATCGTCCCGTCTTCACCCTGGATTTCCGCCGGGGCATAGGAAGTAGAGATTTTGGAATGCATCAGAACAGCTTCGAACCCGTCGTAAGACAGAATGACAGTTCCCTCTCCATCCACTCCGGAAGATAAAACATATCCGTTTGCTTTTACATCCTTCGGCGCGCCAAACAACACAACAGCCGGATAAATACAATAGACGCCAATATCCATTAATGACCCATTGGAAAGCTCAGGCTGAAACGCATTCAAAACAGTTCCGCTTCTGAACGCGTCATATCGTGAGGAATACTGGCAGTAGCTTGCGGTAAATCTGCGGACAGTGCCGATTTTATGCAGGTGTTTTTTCAGCTCTTTGAAATTCGGCAGGAAAGTGGTCTTCATTGCTTCCATGAGAACAACGCCGTTTGCCTTAGCCGCTGAGATCATCTCTTCTGTTTCTTTTGTATTCGAAGCAAACGGCTTCTCACAAAGCACATGCTTGCCATGGTTCATAAAGAGAACGGCTTGTTCCTTGTGAAGAGCGTTCGGGCTGGCTATGTATACGGCATCAAAGCAATCGCTCGCCGCCATTTCCTGAAGGTCTGAGAAGGCATGCGCAGCGTTGTGTTTAGCAGCAAACTCGCCAGCGCGTTCAGCCGATCTTGAATAAACAGCAGTCAGCTGAAAATCTTCGATATCCGCTGCTGACTCAAGAAAGCGGTCTGTAATCCAGTTGGTTCCTATTATTGCAAAACGTATCACTCGTATCGCTCCTTTTGTATGATATAGCTAAATTATAGCTTAAAAAGAACAAAATCACATGATAGATATAAATAGAATGTTAAAACCGTGAAAGCTTTTCCAGCAATTAACGGTTTTTATTTTTCATTATAGGGACGATAGTGTACAATTTAATTAAACTATGTATGACGGAGGAACGATAGTGGAGACGTTGCAAACATGGAGCGGCAGATTCAAGCGATTCTTCTTGGACAATAAGTTTGTTTTATTTTTGCTTGTGCTGCTGCTGATTGGTTTAAATATTCTAGTATTTACAAAAACATCATTTATTTTCACCCCGATTATTGTTTTGCTCAAAACGATATCACTTCCGATTATTTTGACAGGCATTGTTTTTTATCTGTTAAACCCGGTCGTCGATTTCCTTGAGAGAAGAAGAATAAGAAGAATCTATTCTATTTTACTGTTGTATCTATTGATTATCGGGCTGATCACGATCACAATCGTGTCGATCATTCCCTTCTTAAAAGAACAAATTATGAGTTTAATCGACAACATCCCAAGATATGTGGATATCGTTGAAAATCAGACGAAACAGCTGATCGGCAGCAACTTCGTCAATCAGGCCCAGCAAACGACGAACATCAATATATCTGATCTCGCAACAAAGGTTTCAGATCAGGCAGCGACAATTGTGAACAGTACCTTTACCGGCGTTGGGAATTTTATCGGCGCCCTGACTGAGATTATCATTTCAATCGTTACGGTTCCGTTTATCCTTTTCTATTTGTTAAAGGACGGAAAAAAATTGCCGGTCTACATACTGAAGTTTGTTCCGACGCAATTGAAAGAACAGACATACACAGTCTTAAGCGAAATGAATCATCGGTTAAGCTCTTATATCAGAGGCCAGATCATTGTCAGCTTCTGTATCGGGTTTTTGCTGTTTATCGGTTATTTGATTATCGGGCTGGATTATGCTTCATTGCTAGCCGTCATTGCGGCTTGTACTAGCATCGTTCCATATTTAGGGCCAACGATTGCCATTACGCCTGCGATTATCATTGCCATAGTGACATCGCCGCTTATGCTGCTTAAATTGGTGATCGTTTGGACCATTGTTCAGCTGATTGAAGGGAAGCTGATCTCTCCGCAAATTATGGGAAAAAACCTTCACATCCACCCTATCACAATTATTTTTCTGCTGTTAACAGCTGGCAAACTGTTTGGCGTTGTTGGAATCATTCTTGCCATTCCGGGCTATGCAGTTGCTAAAGTCATTACGACACATTTATTTGACTGGTTTAAAATGCGGTCACATTTATACGACGAAGAAAAAAATGAAAATACGCCGGGTCATAAAGTGTGATTTTCGTTTATAGTTATATAAGACGGGCTTTCCATTTATGGAAAGCTCCCGTTATGTAAAAAAATAAATGTCTAATGGGGAGAATCAAAATCATGACTCTATGGGAATTGTTTGTAGCCGCCATTTTAGGAATCGTAGAAGGATTAACAGAGTACGCGCCGGTTTCTTCGACAGGACATATGATTATAGTAGACGACATCTGGCTTAAATCAAGTAATCTGATGTCAGAAGAAGCTGCTAACTCATTCAAGGTGGTTATTCAGCTAGGCTCCATTTTAGCAGTAGCTATCGTGTTTAAAGACCGAATTTTAAACTTACTCGGCTTGAAAAAAAATATCACAAGCGACCAGGAGCAGGGACATAAATTAAGCATTGCCCAAATTGCCGTCGGACTCGTGCCTGCAGCTGTTCTCGGCTTTTTGTTTGAAGATTACATTGATGAATATTTATTTTCCGTTAAAACTGTGGCCATCGGTTTAATTGCCGGGGCAATCCTCATGCTTTTTGCTGACTGGGTCAATAAGCGGAAAACAGCGACAGACACACTTGACCGCATTTCCTATAAACAGGCGATAGCCGTCGGCTTATTCCAATGTCTTGCCCTTTGGCCGGGTTTCTCGCGTTCGGGTTCAACCATTTCCGGCGGTGTTATTCTCGGATTAAACCACCGAGCTGCAGCCGACTTTACGTTTATTATGGCGATGCCGATCATGATGGGAGCCAGCTTTCTAAGCCTCGTGAAGCATTGGGACAGCTTAAGCTCGGATCTGATGCCATTTTTCATCGTCGGCTTTATCTGTGCCTTTGTTGTCGCACTGTTTGTCGTCCGTTTCTTCTTAAGGCTGATTAACAAAATCAAACTTGTCCCATTTGCAATCTATCGAATTATTCTCGGTGTGATTTTACTTTTGATCATGATGTAAGTCGAAAATAAGGCTCTTTTACGAGCCTTATTTTTTCTGTCAATTCAAGAGGAAACAGCTTGTTTTTCAAAATAAAATCATCTATAATAAACATGACGTTACATACGGGGCCATAGCTCAGCTGGGAGAGCGCTACGCTGGCAGCGTAGAGGTCAGGGGTTCGAGCCCCCTTGGCTCCATACCTTTAAACCCTTATTCTATAAGGGTTTTTTTGTTTTGAGGAAAAGGTTTCATTCTCTGAATCCTCCAGTTGAGCGAAGTCAAAGTGAGCAGTTTATCTGTCAATCATGAATTTTCCAATACCTCCTTTTGTTCCTCAAAGACCGTCATGTCTTCCAAAGGAGGGGAGTAGACATGAAGAGACACCATTCGTTCGGATGTTGGATTGGACATTTTGTGAATTAAACCTTTGGTTGAAATAAGGCATTCTCCTTCGTGGACAAAGTATGAATTGGAGAGTTCTGCGTGTTCGCCGGTTGAACGATAAATAGAATTAAGAAGCTTTCCTTCTAACACCATTGCACAACCAATGGATTGACCATGATCGTGTACTGTTGTCTCCTTGTTTGGCGGAATGTTAATCACGATAATTTCTAATTCATTATTTCGATAGATGGCATTTCGGCCGTAAGCGTACTGGTCTGGTTCCTTAATATACGGTTGACTCAATTTTGCTGCGTTTGGAATTTGTTTTAAAGACGTTGCTAAATCTTTAACCGATGGATTTTTCAAGCCGCTAAAAATGTCTTGGATACACTCATACAGTTCCATTCGTTTTTGCCTCCCGGAATATTTAGAATTTCCTTACATTGGTATTTCATAGGTTAATTCATGGTATTTACCCATATACAATTTAGAGGCGGCAAACGCCCAGTGAACACAAAAAAATGTGCGGCCAAAATGTTGTCTTATCACCAACTTATTCGAGTTTATTAGTTGGAATAGTGGATTGAAAGGATTAAAACGGCCTGCTTTAATTCGCTTGAGGGAACGAGCAGGGCTCCATAAGTGCAGTTCTAGGCCCCTTGGCTCCAAAACACAATATCGGGGAAAAGCTTTCAAGCTTTCTATGTTGTGCTTGAAATTTACTCCATTGACAAAACACAATCGATTTGAAATAATATTTGATTATATGCTCATTCATTCACATAATTATAATAAAATAATATCATTTCCCCTGAAAGGGATAATATTAGAATGAAAGCTAATGGTATGCAAAATCTATTAGCTTCTTTTGTTTTCAAAAAATGATGTGTTTCGCATGTATTCATATAGGAAGGAATGACAACATGAAGACAAAACACTATTGGGTGATTTCTTTGCTCGCCGTCTTAGCGGTCGGGCCGGGATTGATGTCTAACACGGCATTGTCGTCAGTTCAAGGCCTTGTTCAGAAAGCGGTTGGAACAAGTGTCTTCACATCAGTAAATCCGATATTGATCGGCAATATGGCCTTTGCCTTATTAGTTCCGACAGGACCGCTTCTGAGGAAAAAATTCGGTGCGCGTCCCGTCTATCTGGCTTCATTACCTGTTTTTATACTAGGCTCACTGCTCATCGCATGTTCAGGCGATATTGCATGGATGGCGGCAGGGCGCTTTTTACAGGGGGCGGCAACAGGCATCATGCTGATGATTATGATTCCAATGCTTGTACTGTCATTCCCGATTGAACGCAGGAACTATGCACTGTTTGTGCTGATCGGGGGATTCTATGGTTCTGTTATCATCGGCACAATCCTCGGAACCATTGCAACAAGCTGCGGGCATTGGAGATGGCTGTTTTTCATCTTTGGCACCTTGTCCCTGATCGGTGTCGCGGTGAGCTATTTCTTTCTCCATGACGAACATCACGGAGCGGCGGATCAAGAACAGCCGCTTGATCGTGCGGGAATTCTTTTATCTGTTTTCCTTGCCGCAGCCTCAGCGGTTTCATTCATTTTTCTGCAAAAATGGGGGCTGTCATCGGGTTATGTATGGATTGGTTTCGGGGTGACGTTATGTTTGCTCATTGGTCTATTGATTGTGGAATATAAAGTGAAAAACCCATTCATATCTATTAAACTGATGCTGCTGCCAAAACCGGTGCTTGGCTTATTGATCATAGCTGCAGGGACGATAACGGTAGCTGTCAGCCTGTCTGCTTTTCAAGGCTTGCTCCGTCAAATGTATGATATTTCTCAGGAGCATCTCATTCTTTTAAACTTGACTCTTTTAATCGGAGTGGCGATCGCGGCCATTTTGAGCGCTCTGTTTTATGATAAAGTCGGACCAGGGATGCTCGGTATTATCGGCGGACTCATTCTCGTCTTTGTGAATTTTCAATGGCTGCATATGCAGGATCGATCATCTCTTTATATGTTCGCGGCACTGTTTATCATGCTTGCAGCGGGAACAGGCCTGACAGTCGCCGCAGGGCTGATGGGAGCTGCCATGGGAGGCCCGCTGCCTGATTTGGTCAAGAGAATGACAGCTGTTCAGTTTTTAAGATTGTTTGTCTATATGGGAGTTCCTATTCTCATCGGCTTTTTCACGAAAAAAGATGCTGCCAGACAAAGCGGTTCGGTACAGGATTCTATGATGACTGCTTATCATGATCTCTTCTTCATTTCTTTTATCCTTAGCGTGCTGCTCGTCTGCCTGTCATTTTGTATGAATGCCACTGGAATGGGGCACAAGCTGGCACATAAACCACATGATAAAGCGAAAACAGCTCCGGAAAAACCGGCCGTTTCAGCAGAAGGTTTGTCGAAGGCAACTGTCAAATCATATAAAGTAATAAATGATACGGAATATCGTAATGCACTCAGAAATTTACAAAAATAGAAACATGGTAAAAACCTTTTCATTGAGCGAAAAGGTTTTTATTTTGCAATCTTTTCCCAACTTTATCCCTAAAGAATTGAAAAATATTAGAAGTGCAAGTAAAATTCTAAAAGGTAGATTCTTTTACATTCGTAATCTTTTAATTCGAAGGAAGGTTTTCATGGCCCGTAAAAAACTTAAAAAACGTAAACTCTTGATTTCACTATTTTTCATTGTATCGATTCCGCTAGCTCTGTTTGTTTTAGCGACAACTTTATCAAAACCGATTGAAACATCCAAAGAAACTGAAGAAATCGATGAACAGCAAGTATTTATAGACA
This sequence comes from Bacillus sp. GW821-FHT01G09, assembly GCF_059422205.1. Lineage (NCBI taxonomy): Bacteria > Bacillati > Bacillota > Bacilli > Caryophanales > Bacillaceae > Bacillus > Bacillus sp. GW821-FHT01G09. The sequence goes on along the minus strand of NZ_JBWKWL010000001.1, from coordinate 12,962 downwards.
GTCTGTCCGGACATGCCCAAATTTTGTATGAAAAATACCATGTTCTCCCCAGCATCACAATTGCTCAGGCCATTCTCGAATCGGACTGGGGGAACAGTGAACTGGCTGCTAAGGCCAACAACCTTTTTGGCGTAAAAGGGAATTATAAAGGCCATCATGTCACGATGGAAACGGACGAAGTTGAAAAAGGGAAAAGAAAAACCATTCGCGCGAAGTTTCGAAAATACAGCACATTTTTTGAATCTATGGATGATCACGCCCAATTGTTCGTCCGTGGCACATCGTGGAATAAAAAGAAGTATAAACCGGTGCTTGAGGCAGGGAATTATAAGGAAGCGGCAACCGCCCTGCAAACATCAGGATATGCTACAGATCCTGACTATGCTGACAAAATCAGCGCTATTGTGGAAAAATACGATTTAGATGAGTACGATGAGGTAAATCCATCCCTCAAGTCTGTGGATTTAAACGCCTCTATTAAAGACAGTGCCGTTCAAGACGTATGGTCCAAGCCCTCTACTGATGATCGGTCCATAAGGCTTACCTCTGCCCAATCTTATGTCGGCAAAGACATAAAGGTTGTGTCTAGAAAACAGAAAGGCCAGTCTGTATGGTACCAATTCCAAATCAATGATAAACTTATCGGCTGGATTGATGATTCAGCTGTTGAAATAAAGGAGGCAACCTAAGCCCTTTTTACTGGTATTTTTAATTCTTTGTTCCATTACGGGGAATTTGAGGTATAATATTCCACGGAAGTTATCACTTTTTAACTATGCTTTCGGGAGGGAACAAAGGTGCAGAAATATAGACGCAGAAACACGGTTGCCTTTACAGTATTAGCTTATTTTACTTTTTTTGCGGGAGTATTTTTGTTTAGTATCGGACTCTATAATGCTGATAACCTGGAACTCAATGAAAAAGGTTATTACATCGCTGTTATGATACTTGTAGCAGTTGGTGCGATTCTTACACAAAAAGTGACCCGTGATAATGCGGAGGATAACGAAATCATCGCGGAACAGGAAAAAAGACAAAATCAATCTCATATCGAATCATAAAAAAATCCGGCGACTGCACGCCGGATTTTTTTGATATCACCCTGTAAACACTTCGCCATCAGGGTAACGGATATTTGATTGCTCTGTTTTTGCGAATGAAAACACGAACGTTAAAGGACCAATTCTTCCGATAAACATGATGACAATAATGATACACTTGCCAGCTGTTGTCAGTTCAGGAGTAAGCCCCATCGTAAGGCCGACAGTTCCGAATGCGGAAAAGGTTTCAAACACAATTTGAAGAAATGGCGCTTGTTCTGTGATCGTCAGGGCAAAAATCCCTAAAAATACGATGAACAAACTGGTGACGCTCACAGCTAAAGCTTTAATGATAATCGGATATTTGATGGAACGGCGGAAAATAACCGTTTCTTTTTTACCTTTCAAGTAAGCAATAACAGATGTTAAAATCACGATGAACGTAGTCAGCTTAATGCCGCTCGCCGTTGATGCGCTTCCTGCTCCGATAAACATCAATAATAAAGTAAATACAATTGTTCCTTCTCTCATGCTTCCAAAATCTAGAGAATTGAAGCCTGCGGTTCTCGGCGTCACTGCCTGAAAATAGGACGCCCACAGTTTATCCACTATATGCAGGTGGCCGAGCGTGCCAGGGTTGCTGTATTCTAAAATAAAGATCGCAAGCATAGCAATCGCATTCAACATCAGCGTTCCTGTAAGCATGAGCTTTGTATGTAAAGAAAAAGCTTTAAAACGCCGATTTTTCATCACATCAAACAGAACCGTAAATCCGATCCCTCCTGTAATAAATAAGAAAGTAATCACGAGGTTTACTGTAGGATCGCCAACGTAGCTCATCAAATTATCAGGCCACAACGAAAACCCGGCATTGTTAAAAGCAGATATTGCGTGAAACAAACTTGCAAACAAGCCGGATGACCAGCCGTACTGAGGTACAAGCCGGATGGATAAAATGAGTGCTGCTATCAATTCAATACTGATTGAAAACAGAAACAGGACTTTGACAAGGCCAATGACACCGCCGATTGTCGGCTGGTTTAAGGCTTCCTGGACGAGCATTCGTTCTTTTAAGCCGATTTTTTTTCCTAATATCATGACGATCAAGACCGCAAATGTCATAAATCCAAGCCCGCCAATCTGAATCAGCCCCATAATAACTGTTTGCCCGAATACCGTAAATTGAGTACCGGTATCGACAACAGCAAGCCCTGTAACAGTTGTAGCGGAAGCCGCAGTAAAAAGAGCATCTATCCATGACAATGGCTTCGTAGTGGAAATCGGAAGCATTAATAGGACAGCCCCGATGATAATGGTAAGGAAAAAACCAATGGCAAGCACTTGAGGCGGTGTAAACCGAACCCATTTGATCACTTTATCCTTTTGAAGTGTCACCTTTGTCTACATCCCTTCGTTTTCAAAACGTTTAATATCCTTTTTGTGGCCCATGATCACCAGGCAATCTTGCTCGTGAATGATGTCTTCAGGCGCGGGGGAAAGACAGATATCTCCATGATGTTTAATGGCCAGGATCGTGCAGCCGTACTTTGCTCTTACATTCAGGTCAATAATCGATTTTGAATCAAGCTTGCGCGTAGCCAGCAGCTCGACAATACTGTATTCATCAGATAGATCAATGTAATTCAAAACATTTTCGTCTGAAAGGCTTTGTGCGATTTTAACCCCCATATCTTTTTCAGGATGAATAATGCGGTCAGCGCCGATTTTTTCAAGCACCTTGTGATGATAATAGTTTTGAGCCTTTACCCAAATATTTGGAATATCAAGCTCCTTTAATAATAGGGTGGTCAGCGTACTCGCTTGAATATTTGCTCCGATGGCAACAATCACATATTCAAAATTGCGTATTCCTAATGAAAGCAATTCGTTTTCTTCGGTGGCGTTGGCAATTACCGCATGAGTGGCGTAAGAAGCATATGCATTGACCTTTTCTTCGTTGATATCAACCGCAAGGACCTCATGCCCCATTCTATGAAGTTCTTTACAAATGCTGCCGCCAAACCGGCCCAGACCGATCACGGCAAATTGCTTATTTTTAATTCTTCCCAATGTTCATATCTCCCTTAGTGAATTAACGTTTCTGAAGCAAAAAAGACCATTGCAAAGAATGGCCAAATAATAGACCTCCTCTCTGTATACGCCTACGAGGTTAGCTGTCGGATTAGGGATTCAGAGTACCCCCTCTTACTTAGTAAGATTCACCCCAAGGCTGTTAATAAAACAGCCAATCGTTGGTTCCCCCGTTCGTGTTTGATTAAGCGGTAAAAGAGACTGTATGAAATTGAACACTCAAGAATTTACTCCTGTTTCTAGTGTTTGTCAATTTAAATTTTAAACCAGAAAAAAGATAACGGGGATTAGAGAAAAAGGGGAGGGTAAAACACAAAAAAAGACCGGCGTTAACCGGTCTTTTACATTAGTTGCAACCGCAAGGCTGAGTCGGAGGAGTGCTGCGCTTAGCCACGTCAATGCTGGCTTCTGCGTAAAATTTATTTCCGATGCTTAATGATTTATTCTCTGCACGGAAAGTATATGTACCAGCGGCAGGAAGTGTTTTGTTATTCAGTTTTAATTTGAATTCGCCAGCTCCTAACAAATCAAGTGCCAAAGGAACTCTTACTGTTTTCCCGTTATTGAGGATCTGTGTTGTACGCAAGGCATTTCCGTTCAATGTGTCTTTCGTGTTTGCAGTAAATCCGCTTGGCAATGTAAACTCCATAACGCCAAGGCTGAGAAGCGTGTTTGGACGGTAAGTCAATTCGATATCTGAGAAAGACCATTCCGTTTTGCTGGCGCCAGTGATTGTTGCGAACAATGAAGCTGTAGACTGTGTTCTCATAGTAGATTCAGTATGAGCTTTAGTTGATGTAGATTCAGCCGCGAAAGAAGCTGTAGGTGCAGAAACGAGTAACCCGAGACTTAATGCACTAATTGCCAAAGAAGATAATAATTTGCGTTTCATAACAAAATTCCCCCTAAAAAATGATAAATTAAACAGGCCTGCCCGCTTTTCACCTCCTCTGAAAGGCCAAATACAAATTTTACCTACATAAAATTACCATCAAATATTTTGGAAGTAAATGGGGTGTTTTTCCCGTATTTTTCAAATTTGTAGTAGTTACATCAAAAAAACGCCTGCTTTCCCAGGCGTTTTCTGCTTTACTTTGTTTCGATCGGTATAAATTTAAAAATTTCTCCGGTCTGCACCGATTCAGCAAGCCGTTTCAGCCAGTCATAGTAAGCTTTAGAGCTTTCCAGCTGATCATATAACTGCAGTGCTTCATTTTTGATATCCTCATCGAGATCTTCCTTGCATAAAACCTTTTGTAAATCAGCTTGAGCTTCCTCGATCGCTGCTACATTCACTTGAACCTCCCGCTCCCATTTAGGTGGAAAGAAATTTGTGAAAAATTTAAAGAAATCCTTCTCAGCCACAAATGTATGCTTACGGATGCCCCGGTGAAATGTTTTTTTCACTACATTTAAGTCTTGAAGCTTTTTGACGCCTGTGCTCATGCTTGGTTTGCTCATTTGCAACTCCTCACGCATTTCGTCAAGCGTCATCTCATCCCTCATATACATCGTCCCATATAAAATCCCGACACTGCGGGTAATTCCGTAAAGATCCATCGTTTCAGCAATGGAGTCAACAACAAGATCCCGAGCCTGTTCTATAGCTGCAAATTCTGGATTTTCATCCATACTGACCCTCTTTTCCTTTAGAAAATTAAATTCGTTAAGTTATTTCTTTATGTTCTTTATCTTAACGAAACATGAGAAAAAGTCAAAAAGAAAAATCAAAATGGGACTTTGACAGTTTAAAAACCATATGTTAGATTAAGGTTGTTAAAAACATTAAATTTTTATTTAACAAACTTTATTTACGTCAAGGAGGCTTATATGAGTCAAACATTATTCATTGACGGAGAATGGATCAGTGCCGAAAAAGAACAGATCCGCAGTATTATCAATCCATTTAATCAAGAAGAAATTGCAACTGTAAGCGAGGGAGGGCGAGAGGATGCCATCAAAGCAATCGCAGCCGCGCGCAGAGCATTTGACAAAGGAGAATGGTCATCGCTATCCGGGCTTGAACGTGGGAAAATTGTTCTGAAAATTGCGGAATTAATCAGACGCGATCTTGAGGAGCTGGCTGAGCTTGAATCTCTTGATACAGGAAAAACACTCGAAGAAAGCAAGGCCGATATGGACGATATCGCCAATGTTTTTCAATATTACGCCGGCTTGGCAGACAAAGATGGCGGAGAGATCATTTCATCTCCGATTCCTGATTCAGAAAGCAAAATTATTAGGGAGCCAATCGGGGTTTGCGGCCAGATCACTCCATGGAATTATCCGCTCCTTCAAGCGAGCTGGAAAATCGCCCCTGCACTGGCTGCAGGAAACACAATCGTCATGAAGCCGAGTGAGATTACGCCGCTGACGACAATCAAAGTCTTTAAGCTGATGGAAGAAGCCGGTGTTCCAAAAGGTGTCGCAAATCTTGTTCTTGGACCGGGAGCCACAGTGGGCGACGAGCTTGCCGTAAACAAAGACGTCGATTTGATTTCGTTTACGGGCGGAATTGAAACAGGCAAAAAAATCATGCGGGCGGCAAGCGGAAACGTCAAAAAAATCGCCCTTGAACTTGGCGGGAAAAACCCAAATATTGTTTTCAAGGACGCGGATTTAGAAGTTGCGGTTGATCAGGCCTTAAACGCTGTATTTTTCCACGCCGGCCAAGTATGCTCTGCAGGTTCCCGCTTGCTTGTTGAGGACGCCATTCATGATCAATTTTTGGCGGAGCTGGTCAAACGGGCAAAACGCATAAAACTCGGAAACGGTTTTCATGCTGAGACAGAAAGCGGTCCGCTTATTTCGGCGGAGCACAGGGCAAAGGTAGAAAAATATGTAGAGATCGGATTAGAGGAAGGCGCGAAGCTGGAGACAGGAGGCAAACGCCCGGAAGATCCTGCGCTTCAAAACGGCTTTTTCTATGAGCCTACTATTTTCTCAAACTGTAATTCTGACATGAGAATCATTCAGGAAGAGGTTTTCGGTCCTGTATTGACAGTCGAAACCTTCAGCTCTGAAGAAGAGGTAATCGAGCTTGCGAATGATACCATCTATGGCTTGGCTGGAGCGGTATGGTCAAAAGATATTGAAAAGTGCGAACGGGTAGCAGCCCGCTTGAGAATGGGAACCGTTTGGATCAACGATTTTCATCCGTACTTTGCACAAGCGCCATGGGGCGGATATAAGCAATCCGGGTTCGGACGCGAGCTTGGAAAAATAGGCCTTGAAGAATACACAGAAGTCAAACATGTATACCGTAATACAAAACCGGCAGCGGTTAACTGGTTCAATTCATAAGAGGGGGAGATTGATGATGACATTAAACATGAAGGTAGAAAGCATGCAGAAATTCCACACATTTGAAATTCCGACTGTGATTAAGCATGGAATCGGAGCCATCAAGCATACGGGTGAGGAAGTAGCTGCACTGGGCGTTTCAAAAGCGCTCCTTGTCACAGACCCTGGGATTTATAAAGCCGGTGTTGCTGATCCCGTAATCGAATCACTTAAAGAAGCAGGCATTGAAGTGGTGCTCTTTAATAAAGTTGAGCCAAACCCGCCTGTCCGTCTGGTGAATGAAGGATCTGAGCTTTACAAAAAAGAGAACTGTAATGGTTTGGTGGCAGTCGGAGGCGGAAGCTCCATGGATACAGCAAAAGCAATCGGAGTAGAAGCGACTCACGAAGGAAGCGTGCTTGATTATGAAGCGGCAGATGGGAAAAAACCGCTGGAAAACCGCATTCCTCCGCTGACGACAATTCCCACTACAGCTGGAACAGGATCAGAAGTAACCCAATGGGCGGTTATCACAGATGAAGAAAGAGAATTCAAATTCAACACGGGCGGTCCGCTGATTGCAGCGCACTTGACAATCATTGATCCTGAGCTTCATGTTTCAATGCCTCCGCATGTAACAGCTATGACGGGAATTGATGCGCTCGCCCATGCCATTGAGTGCTATACAATGAAATTTGCACAGCCAATCACGGATGCGGTTGCCTTAATGGCGATTGAGTATGCCGCTCATTACATCAAGAGGGCATTTGCTGATGGAGAGGATCTGGAAGCAAGGTACGGAATGGCGCAGGCTGCGATGCTTGCCGGTCTTTCTTACGGAAGTGAATCAGCGGGCGCTGCTCATGCGATGAGCCAAACGCTTGGCGGTATTATCCCAGTCGCTCACGGCCAATGTGTAGCGGCGATGATGGGCCCTGTCATGGAATACAACTGGAAGGGCTATCCTGAGAAGTTTGCGCGTATTGCGAAAGCGTTCGGTATTGATACAAGCAAGATGACAACAGAAGAAGCTGCGAAAGCATCTGTCAATTGGATGTATGATCTGGTCGAAGATTTAGAAGTGCCGACTTTAGAAGAGCAGGGAGTATCACCTGATATGATCGAACGCTTGTCTAAAGAAGCAATGAAAGATCCGCAAACCTTCGGAAACCCTAGAGATTTAAATGAAAAAGCATACAACTGGATCTACAAACGCTGCTTTAACCTTACGCCTAAAACGGTATAATCAAAATCCCGCTCCTTTACAGAGCGGGATTTTTTGGGATAATGAAGCATAGGTGGAAATTTTAGATAAGAAGGAAGGTGCCAGCTGATGTGGAAGCGTATGACTGCAAAAGCGGAAGGCTTATATATCGCAGATACAGAAAGCTTCGTAACAAAGCAAATGGACAAGCTTGATATTGATTATGGCGGCATCCCCGGCGACTTGCATTTTGGCCTGACCAAAAAAGCGGGAGCCAGAGAACCAATGTTTTCAAGAGGGACTGAAATTTTCAACCGCAGACAAATTTCAATTGTTTCAATAGAGGAATGCAACGAAATCGCTTTAAAAATGGGAGTGCCGAGGATTTTGCCGGAATGGCTCGGGGCGAATGTGGCAGTCAGCGGTATGCCAGATCTTACTTCATTAAAAGAAGGAAGCCGGATTATTTTTCCGAGCGGAGCGGCTCTGCTGTGTGAGGGCGAAAATGATCCGTGTATCCAGCCGGGAGAAGTCATTCAGTCTTATTATCCGGACCAACCGAAGCTGGCGCCGGCTTTCGTCCGCCACGCACTGGGCATTAGAGGGATTGTCTGTATTGTGGAGAGACCTGGTGCTGTTTACACAGGTGATGAAATAGAAGTTCATTCCTATCAGCGAAAAGTTAAACGAAAAGCAGAAAGGGTCTGATTAAATCAGGCCCTTTCTATCTTTTCTTTAATTTCTTTCATTTGGCTGAGGTGCCGTTTTTCATGATGGCCGATAAAATCGATCCACTGTCTGACAGTCAGCTCTTGAAACACAGGATGCGGAAGCACTCTTTCAAAATCTTCTTCTTTCAGAGAGGCAATCGCAGCAGTCAGCTGCTCTCTTACCACATCAAGCTCACGTTTCATTTGGCTGCCTGAAATAAAATCATGCGCAGGCTCAAGATGACTCGGGGCTTTCCGTTTATTATTTCTGTCCTGTGCTACTTCAAGCGGTTTTTCTTCAATTTCTTTAATCGGAGCGTCCTTTACACGTTCCTTCAACATTTTTTGTGCGGTCATATCGATTTTTTTCAAATGGTCAAGAACTTCCCGTATGCTCCATTCTTCAGCAGAAGGCTTTTGATTCAGCTTTTCGTCAGAAAGTCCTTTCAATTCGTTCCACGTTTCTAATCTGGCTTCATTAAAGATACTCATCATATCTCCTCCTAAAATGACATTACCATATATATAAGCAATTATCATTTATAAAGCACTTCAAATGGGTTATTTGTCTTAAAATTTTGAAACTTTTCCCGTGGTGTCTCGTATAAATGGTAACGGCAGCCGTTCATCAATGCATTGATGAAGAAAGGATGAGGAAATTGGAGTTATTTGGAGTACCTATACAAACAATGTATCTTTATACGCTTATTATTGCGGGCAGCCTTACGCTGTTATTCCTGTTTTTCGGAGATGTATTTGCAGGGCTGCCAGAAGGCATTCCGTTTCTTAATCCGACATTAGTGCTCTCATTTTTCACATGTTTTTCAGCGGGCGGATATATAGGTGAACTCGTATTGCCTCTGTCAAGCTTGCTGATTGCGCTTTTATCTTGCATCCTTTCAATCATGCTGGTGGTATTGCTTCACATTTTTGTACTGGTGCCATTATCATCTGCAGAAGAATCATTGGCATATAGAGAAGATGATCTCAGAGGAAGACTCGGTAAAGTGATTACAGCTGTTCCGGTTGACGGGTTTGGTGAAGTGGTCATAGAAGGGATAGGCGGCACCATTTCAAAGTCAGCAGTCAGTTTTGATAATCAGCAGATCAGTTACGGGAAAACGGTGTTAGTCGTAGATATTAACAACGGAGTTCTTTCGGTTACTCCGCATGAACCCATTTAACATACAAGGAGGAATTTGATATGACAATGCCGATTATAATGATCATCGGAGTTGTATTCTTTTTATTAATTGCACTAATAGCTGTGTTTATTACGAAGTATCGTACAGCAGGGCCTGATGAAGCGTTAATTGTAACAGGGAGCTATCTGGGCAATAAAAATGTTCATGTCGATGAAGGCGGCAACCGTATTAAAATCGTCCGCGGCGGAGGAACCTTTGTCCTTCCCGTCTTCCAGCAGGCAGAGCCGCTAAGCTTATTATCAAGCAAACTCGATGTTTCGACACCTGAAGTCTATACAGAACAAGGAGTGCCAGTAATGGCCGATGGAACTGCGATTATTAAAATCGGCGGTTCTATAGGAGAAATCGCTACAGCGGCCGAACAATTTTTAGGGAAATCAAAAGACGACCGTGAGCAGGAAGCGCGGGAGGTTTTAGAAGGCCACCTTCGTTCCATTCTCGGCTCAATGACAGTAGAAGAAATCTATAAAAACAGAGAAAAATTCTCTCAAGAGGTGCAGCGTGTCGCTTCACAGGATCTCGCGAAAATGGGGCTTGTAATCGTCTCGTTTACCATTAAAGATGTTCGTGATAAAAACGGTTATCTTGAATCATTAGGGAAACCGAGAATTGCCCAAGTAAAACGCGATGCTGATATCGCAACAGCAGAGGCTGATAAAGAAACCCGAATTAAGCGGGCAGAAGCCGATAAAGACGCAAAAAAATCAGAACTTGAACGGGCGACGGAAATCGCTGAAGCTGAAAAACTCAATCAGCTCAAAATGGCTGAATTCCGCAGAGAACAAGATACGGCAAAAGCGAATGCCGACCAAGCATATGATTTAGAGACTGCCAGAGCGCGCCAGCAAGTCACAGAGCAGGAAATGCAGGTTAAAATTATCGAACGCCAAAAACAAATAGAGCTAGAAGAAAAAGAAATTCTTCGCCGTGAACGTCAATACGACTCAGAGGTAAAGAAAAAAGCCGATGCAGACCGTTATTCTGTTGAGCAGTCCGCAGCAGCTGAGAAAGCCAAACAGCTCGCGGAAGCCGATGCCAAGAAGTACAGTATTGAAGCAATGGCAAAGGCTGAGGCGGAAAAAGTAAGAATTGACGGGCTAGCAAAAGCAGAAGCAGAAAAAGCGAAAGGAGAGACAGAGGCAGAGGTTATCCGCCTGAAAGGTCTTGCAGAAGCGGAAGCAAAAGAGAAAATTGCGGCTGCCTTTGAACAGTACGGGCAGGCGGCGATTTTCGATATGATTGTCAAAATGCTTCCGGAATACGCGAAACAAGCAGCCGCACCTCTTTCAAATATTGATAAAATCACCGTTGTCGATACAGGAGGAAGCGGTGAATCAAGCGGAGCAAACAAAGTAACCAGCTATGCGACGAACTTAATGTCAAGTCTGCAAGAAAGTTTAAAAGCATCCTCGGGAATCGATGTAAAAGAAATGCTTGAGAACTTTTCAGGAAAAGGAAACGTAAAACAAAGCATCAATGAATTAACAAATGAAATCAAAGAAGCCAAAACGGTCCAAAAATCAGAGTAAGGAAAGGACAGAACCGTATGGTAACTGTACGTGAAGCGAAGTTAGAGGATATAAAGGGCATTGCAAAAGTGCATGTAGACAGCTGGAGGACAACATACCACGAAACTATCCCGATTGATTATTTAAACAGCCTGAACTATAAGGAATTTGAAGACAAATGGAAAAGTCGCTCGTTAAAGGGAGTATTTGTTGCTCAGGACGAAATGGGTTCAGTATTCGGCTTTGCTTCATTTGGACCTATTCGCTCTGAACAAGAAGGCTATGACGGCGAGTTATACGCTATTTATCTTCTGGAAGAGCGCCAGCGGCAAGGTGCAGGCAGGGCGCTCTTAGCAAAAGGAGCGGAGTTTTTGCTTCAACATGGTTTTTCAAGTATGTTTGTTTGGGTTATTGAGCAGAATCCCTCGATTATATTTTATCAGGCCTATTCACCTGAAAGAGTAGCGGAGGACAACTTTGAAATTGCCGGAGTAAGGCTGAAAGAAGTAGGTCTTGGCTGGCCGGATCTTTCAGCTTTAAAAACGCTTCTTAACAGATAACGAAAAATCCCCCAGCGGAATTCGCTGGGGGATTGTTATTTTTACGCTTTGTCACTTTTAAGCAAACGGGGTGCTGTCATAAATAATAAACATAGGACAATTGCACAAATAATGAATGAAGGAACCATGTAAGTCGCATTATAAGTTAAAGAATAAATCCATACCGGTGTTCCTTTTGGAGCAAAGCTGCCGAAAAACACAGCTCCTGAAATGACATGCGCGGCATAGCGCAGCAAACTGCCGATAAAAACTGCGCTGACCACTGAAACAATCAATTTCCCTTTTGTTTTTGATACAGCGGCTTTACGGACTGAAGAAGCGAAACAGCCGCTTATGCCGATTGCTGCGAAAGCGACAATGTAATCTAACAATAGCTGTACAGGATGTTGAGCAAACAAGTTTCCGATTGCTATTTGTACTAGACCTGTCAACAAACCTGTAGTAAGACCTGCTTTGACACCCCAGCGAAACGAAATTAAAAAGATCGGAATCATCATGATGGAGACCGAGCCTCCTTGAGGCATGCTAAGAAACATTCCTGAGACAATGTCTAAAATAACGGCTGCCGCTGTCATAATGGCAATTTCAATAAGGCGAACCAGTTGCTTAGATTGATTCATATCTATCTCCTTCCATTGACAGACAACCAAAAGGACAACAAAAAAGCAGCACGCGGAAGGATGAGAAAAGTTCCACGCACTGCTTTACGATCTGCAATTCATTTGACTTTGCCACATCCCTACGCCAGCGTTAACTAACAGGTTCAAAGGGTCAGAACGAAACCGCTCACTCTCAGCTTTAATGCTCCCCTTGTGGTCATCAGTATTTAGTTCGTTTCTACTATACAAGAAAACGAAAAAAACAACAAGATCACATGACTGATGTATATGTTCTTTTAAGAAAGTTATATGATACACACGCTTTAGAAATCATGGCGAGGATTATAGTTTATTTGTTTTATAGATTTTTTTAAAAAAACTATTGCAATAAATAAATACAGGTGTTATATTATTAAACGTCGCTGATGCACAGCGGACACAAACTAGATGCTTCAAAACAACTTGAAAAAGTTATTGACAAAAAAGAAGCTGAATGTTATATTAGTAAAGCTGCTTCATTGAGAAGTAACGAAATGATCTTTGAAAACTAAACAAGACAAAACGTACCTGTTAATTCAGTTTTAAAAAATCGCACAGCGATGTGCGTAGTCAGTCAAACTAGGGCCTGCACGACGCAGGTTACACAGGTGTCGCCGCAGGATGCGGTGAACTTAACCTGTGATCCATTTATCGGAGAGTTTGATCCTGGCTCAGGACGAACGCTGGCGGCGTGCCTAATACATGCAAGTCGAGCGGACAGATG